>NZ_WWCS01000024.1 GCF_009857535.1 Duganella margarita | reverse complement strand
GCCGCCTCCGCCCGGCAGCTGTCGCCCCGCGCGGCGCTGCCGCCGCGGGCCAGCCGTCAGCAGCCGGCAGCGCGCAAGCCGCTTGCCCCGGCATCCCTAAGCATGCGCCACCCCGGCCGCCGCCAGCAACACCGTGATTCCTTGCTGCGCCAGTTGTTGGGCAATCGCGAGACCAATGCCTTTGTGGCGCCGGTGACCAGCGCCACGCGGCCGTTTTCGTATTCCATGGTATTTCCTCTCTGGTGAAAAAACGCATGGTGCGATAAAACGGGGCGCGTGATAAGCAGCAGTATCGCGCACAGGCCGTTCGCGCTGGCGAACAGCAAAACTGCCGGCGAACCGCAGTTCGCGGTGTTTCATCCTGAGCGCGCTGAGCGATGGTCAAACGTGCCGCCGGCGGCGTCAGGCAGGTAGATTAGCCCTCTGCAAGCTTTTCGCGAACGGCCTTCGCGCTGGCGCCCGCATCCTTCACGAGTTGCTGCAGACGATCTTTTGTGACGCCCAGTTCCTTTGTCCAGTATGCGACCTCGTGAGGCTCGTTAACATTGATGCGGGCTCGGTCTTGCGCGCCGCGTTTATTCAGGTCATCACTCATCTCTTGCTCCTTTTCGATTATGGGCTTAGGCCAGCATCCCACAAACCGGCCCATCCATCCGTTATTTCGCGCACACTGATCTGACGGCACCCTGCAGGTGCCGCCTCCAGCCGCCTGTCCTTCTTGCCGGCCGCCAGCCGCTCGCCAGCCAGCGCGCTCACTCGCGCACCGTCGCTGGCAGGGGCCGGCAGCTGGTCAAACTGGCAGACCGGTTTGACTGGATTGGGGCAAACAGGGCACCGGCGCCGGCGTGCTGGCACTTCACGCAGCCGTGCCCCCTTGTCGGAAAGGCATCTCACTGCCTATCGGGCCACGACTTCGGGCGGAGACTTCAGCGCTTATTTCGGAAAGCCGGGCGGGAGCTTGTCGCTCGCGGCGAGTCGATATGACGGAACGTGATGCGGCCCTTGCTCAGGTCGTATGCGGACAGCTCCAGGGTGACCCGATCACCGGCAAGAATGCGAATGAAGTTTTTCTTCATTCGGCCAGCGGTGTAGGCAATAAGATTGTGGCCGTTTTCTAATTCGACGCGGAAACGGCTGTCGGGCAGGATGTCCTGGACCACGCCTTGCATCTCGATGAGTTCTTCTTTTGCCATGACTCAGCCCTCCTGCACTAGGAAGATCTGTCGAGCTTGTGCGCCGAAACCCGAATTGGCGAGCCTGTACGCGGCAAGCTTGTGGCCGAGCGGGCCTGCTGGCTGCGCATCGACGGCCTTACTGATGTTGGCGATGACATCATAGCGACCGCCATTCGGCCTGATCTGGCCAATACCTTTTAACCTGCTAAACCAATGAATAATGCCTGTATGTGTACTAATACGCTGCTCCTAGCTGTGGACGAATGATCCCAACTCTCAAGTAGAGCCAAAGGTCGAGAATCGGACAGGAATGGGCGAGGCCTAAACAGGAAGGAAAAAAGACGGTGGCAAAATGCAGAGGTGGTCCCGCAGTGTACAACAAAAGGCGATGTTGAGCTAATGACGTCTTGATGGGAACTCTCATCAGGACAAACGGGGACGCGCCCATCCATAGCGCGAGCGCCCATAATGTGCTGAAATCCGCATCAGTATTGGTGGTGCTCCGAGCCGGAATCACATATCAAAACAAATCAACCACTTATGCCAGCAATGTGTAATTTTTACGTAACTGGTTGCGTATTTCACCGTTACTGGATGGACTGTTCGACCACATGGACAGCATGTGTTTGGCAAGCCTCGCGCTCCAGACGTAGGTCGGACGGAACTCAACTGACTCAACCTTAGGTGCAGATACCAAGGGGAACTGCCATACGATAGCTTCCTCTATTACTATGGTTAAGTGCTCGCTACTTTAAGAGACGGGAGAGCGAACCACCACCAATCACCGCCACTTGTAGTGCACCGGCTTTTTCCTTAATGTAACTTCCCAAGAATTTTTAGAGCATAAATCAAATTTAACGCCCGTGTCTGCTGCGAATGTATCATCACCCTTCCCTCATAAGAACCAAGCAGGTAAATGTTGGCTTCGCCATGAACACTGCAGTGCTTTAGCATGTTCAAGGCGTAGCTCGTAGAATGGCCATTGATATTATCAGAAAGGGGCTCGCGCATAAAAATAACCCAAAAAAGAAAAACTAATTATATGTTAGTAAAGAACGACGTAGTAACGTTGCGCTTTTATTTCCAGCAGTCACATAGACATAGTGCCGACTAAGATTTTATCCATTATGACATTCTCAAAGAAAAAAATCTTCTCACGAATATCTGTTCCTGACCACAAAGAATCTATCGGCCCGCTCTGAAAAGATATACAGCAGATATCCCTAGAAAATTTTCCTCAGACTAGCCTCTTGGCCACGAAACGTTTACCACCAAACCGGGAGTAGCCCGCTGTAAAGTAGCTGTCGCCACTTCCGGAGAAATCATCTCTTCCCGCCGCAGCATGTTGACTCCGAGCCCAGTTGACTCTGAAATGAAACCGCTGTTCTCGATAAAAGTGGTCATCTGCTTACCTTCGTAAAGGTAGAGGACAATGAACTTGATGGCTTCAGGATTGTAAACAATGCCATTATGTGTCACTTTATGTTTGGATGCGGCAAGAGCTGGGCGATATTTTCTTACGAAATACCAAGGAGCCTTAAATAATGGTTTACATTTGTGCCTCCTATCTGGAAGCACGAGAAATAAATCAATGTTCTGCTCACTAGCTTTATGAGGTATGACCCATTTCTCACCCTTGAGAGTCAGGAACGAGTAAGGCTCAGGAACAACTCGGATGGCTTCATGAGCTTTCAGTATCAAAGGTTCTTGAAAAGTATGAAGGTCGATCTCAACACCTTCACATGCTGCGATAACACTTTTAATTATCACAGGTCGGTCTTTCCTGTTTACAAGAACAACCGAACTAATTCGTTCTCCTATACTGCTGATACTCCACACGTAGGAGAATGAAACGCCAGTACCTATTTTCTTAACTGCGAGGTAAAAGCTAATTGGAAAGATGGCTAAGCCAGGCACAATTTTGAAGAATTCTTGAAAAGAGAAAATAAGATCGCAAGTCATTTCAATGTTCTAGAAATATGGTTATCAATCGTTCACAAAGGGCATGTATTGGCCGGTTTCAGGCTCAACGACTGCCATCATTTTGAGCGCATCACTTGCTTTGCTTGGCCTTGTACTTCGGGTTAGCTAAAAAACTGTCTCGAACGACGGTTCCTGCGGCGTCAACTTTCCAAGCTCCAGCAATCGCCTCGGGCGGAACAAAATCATTGGCCCATAAGTACCATCAATAACGTAGACCCAACCAATCCATGCGCCGCTCCGCACTCCACTTATGCCGCAGCCACCCGCCCGCGCTCCTAAAAACTATGCATCGCGGCGTATATCAATATTGTTTAAGACAGCATATTTAACCTTGGGGTCACGGATTTCATATAAATTGGAACCCTTGGGTCCCTTTTCTTCACAACGCCGAACGAGACCCATCGCCTCCATGCCAACTATGTAGTTGGACGTCGACCCACCAGTCCGCGCAGCTTCGTCCAAAGTTGTAGTCGTAAATTGGCACTTTGATAATTTCAACAAGTGCGCAATGTACGAGTAAACATCCATAGTGTTGGATTTAGCATTATTTTTTTTGGGATAATACTCATAATAGCTAAAGCCTTTTACAAATTCTTTAATTCCGAAATCCATCGCCTCTACAGAAATTTTAGTAGCTTGGGCATTAATGCGATATTGCTCACGGAAAATTTTATGCATGAGCTGCCAGAGATCACGCGGATTTGCATTAGCAAGAGGAACGACATCTTTTTTGAAATAATCTGGATCTTCAAATATTTCCGCATAATTATTAATGCCAGAATTAGAATGCTCGGCCAACCGTTTATTCAAAACCAACATGAGCGCGTCTGCAGTCCATTCTATGGGCTCTACACAAAATTTATTCGAGCGGAAATCAGATTTTACTTTTTGGTAAGGGATACTCCATATAGAAAAAATGAACTGAAGTTTTTGATTATAAAACAATTCATTTTCGGTTAGAAATGGGCGCAAAAAATCAGCTATCAAATCTGAGTCATTTTTCCACCTAGAATCTTCATCGATTCGATCAAGAATGAACGTCGTTCTAGAAATACCAATCTTCCCACATAGATCCAAGGCTTTTCCTAAAATTATGGAATTTGCCGTTGACTCATCAAAAGTATCATCGACCGATAAGTGAATTTGTTTGAAATATTCTTTTTTATCACCTGCAGCACCGATTGATGGCAATCCCATGGACTTACTTATCGCGTCTGATGCCGCGTCTACAGCTGCACCAGCAACGTTATTTAATAAGCCGAGCAAGGAATTCCATATAGATACTCCAGCCCGTTTCATCCAGGAATGTTGAATTACCTGCATTTCATTCAATATTGAATTTCTCGATATTGACGTCGTGTGTTTCTTTAACAAATAAGACAATAACAACTTGTCTTGTTTATTAATTTTCGTCCTCAGTGATATACTTGCCGCAATTGTTCTCAATATAAGACCTGAGAGATTATCGAGATAGAACCCATGTATATCAGATTTATTTGGAATTAACGGAAGCGCCGAATAATCGGAGATTGGAACTATTGACGCGGCACACTCGGTAGTAAGCCGATATAAAAGTGCAGTTTTCCCTGTCCCCCGTTCCCCATAGATAAAAACATTTTTCCCTTCTTTAGCCGCACTTGACGAAGTAGAGTACGCAATTGGCCTGATAAAAGCCTTATTTAAAAATTCCTTTTCCTCTTCAGCCGTGAATACCGAGAATGGATAATTGTTTAAGCCAATGTTTTTACTAAAATCCTCGAATTCGATCATCATCCACTCTATTTTGCATGTCAAGATTTAACGAAGTGCATCTGCACTGGCCTTAGCCGATCTTCCGAACTAGCTTTTATTTCAACAGGATCACATCTTACCTCAGAGAAAACTTTACCGGTAGTCACAATAGCGCAAGCGCAACTCTAGTTTGTGCGAAACAGCAACGAGGCGGCCAATACATGCACCGCCTCGCCCTGTCTCACCTATGCCGCTGCCAATTCCCCACCCTGCGACACCGGGTCGCAGTCGCTAGGGGGCAGGCATCCCCGTTCCAAAGGGCGTCACCAGCGCCCACTATGTCCAAATAAACTGCCCTTGGCGCAGCAGGAAGCCCGCCCGGTAGCCGCCACCGACACCGCCCTCCCAGCCGACCGCATAGGACCAGCGGACGCCGCCTCCCAGTCTCGGTTTGGTCCCAAAACGGAAAAGGGGCTACACACCGAAGCATGTAACCCCTTGATTCTTTACAACTAAAATTCTGGCTCCCCGACCTGTACTCGAACCAGGGACCTGCGGATTAACAGAACGGGGCTCTGTAAGCCTATGGGCAGTAAGTAGAAGAAACGCAACGAGTTTTCAGCCTGTGCCGCCGTGGCGCTCAAGCCCCCCTGATACCGAGACATTATGGCTGCTGCATTGACATCGCTGGCGAAAAGTTGATTCGGGCCAAGGGCTTGGCACTGCCGAACGCCGAACTGGGATCGAAGCCGTCCATCACTTTAGTCAGCAATAATTTTATCGAAAACAGCCTTCATTCCTAACGGCTTATGACCCGTTTGCGCCATTCGAGCTGCAATTAAATTCCGGAATATTTCGTACCCGACGATTCCACTTTCGCCATCAATAAATTGCTTCAGAATCTCACGCCCAGGAAGTTTTTTCTTCCAGGACCCATCAGAAAAACTTTGTTCAAACTCCGATCGAAATTCCAACTCTTTCGCAACCAGTTTCTCCTCTGAAAGACCATCAGTGATTAATTTAACAATATTCTCCGAAGATTTTGATGCTGCGGAATGCAGTGCTGCTCCTATCGTCAACGTACTAGGGTCGAAGCCAAGCTTTATAGATCTAACTATTGCTGAGTTGGCATGTGATCGCATTTTATTTACAAGCATAGTAGGAACCACCTTCCGGGCGGCCTCCGACATTTTCAACGCAACAGCATTTTCATCATATTTTGCGTTCAGCCCCAATGAATTCAAAACATCAGCTATGATAGCTGGTTCCAAAAGATAATTTTCTATATGATAAACATCCCACACAAAGCGATTAACGCCCTCAGCCTCCTGAATAGATTCTTCTGAATCGCTATCTGTTATAGCATAAAATTTTGTTGGCAAATCGCCTTTTTTATAAGCTCGATCTAAAATTTCGTGTAACAATTTAACTCTAATTTTATTAGTTCCAGATATTAAATTTATTCCTTTCAGTTCCGACTGAAACAATGAATAAGAAAAAGTTTTGTCGAAATCGGAATCTCCTCCACCTTCAAAGATCAATCCTTTTCCACCCGGACGATATGTCGCAAGATCACCAACTAAGTCCGCCGTAGCCATTTCAAGATCTGCAGTTACAACTAGCGGTCGTAATTGAGATGAGCCCACAGGCTCCGTCCCGCATGGCAGCATGTGGAATACATTAAAACCGGGTTTTCCAACGGCCTCTCTTATTAATGCGTCAGAGTGTGTAACAAGCCAAAGTTGATTTTCAAGTGCCTCGCCCAAATGCTTACGATAGAAATCAGGAAGTCCGCGAATCAGCCGAGGATTTAAATGCAACTCCGGCTCATCTAATAAAATTATAGAATCTCGTGGTGCAGAGCTACGTATCCTGAGATAACCATAAAGAATTTCCTTCTCGCCCGAGCTCAACTCGTCTAGATCATGGACCGCCCCTGAAGCTGTCTGCACTGGGAATGCAAGACTGCCCTCTGCAGTCGGCTGCGGCCCAAGAAATTTCTTGTCTGGGAAAAATGATTCGAATAATTCTTTTAGAGTATTAGTGATTGACACACCCTCCTGTTTTCTTCCGGGGGCGGACCTCTCTGCCAAAAGTTCTTTTATGTAGCTTCCGGCCATCTCGCTTTTCACATTATTATATTTGTTATTATAATTGTAAATTGCATGCTGGCTTTGCTGTTGAGTAGCTTGATCGAGATTTAAGTTAATCCCTTGCACATTTTCACGACTATAGTGCCTTTGAGCTCCATGAAAATCGATAACGCCAATTTGTCTTGGTCGATAATTAGAAAAAATTACTGTTAGCAAATGCGAAGACTGGATTGTAACAGCGCCCTCAGGGCTGATCACCATACGTCCAACTATCTGAGGTAAGGCCAGCTCAGCCATCAAAAGCGGGAGTTCCGCGTTAACTCTTGCGGTTACCTCTGGCTGCCTTTCCCTGAATTGCGCGGAAAATAAAGCTTTTCTATATCCACCATACTGGTACGCCTCAGGCAATAAAATTTGCCATAGAGTCGTCTCTAGTAGTTCCGCGCCATTCTGGTTTATATAAGATCTTTCCGCATCTCGAATTCTAAATGCGCATTCGATCACTACTGGTTGCGATGAATCATTAAACAGACCTTTTAAATTTGCCGATCCACCATGAAGTTGAATTGCGAATTCACCAAAGAAATGCTGAAATTCGTTCTGCTGATACCCACCGTAAACACTCTTTAACAATCTTATTGCATCGAAGATACAGGACTTACCTGACCCATTTTGCCCAGCAACAATGATCGTATCGCCTAAATCCTTAACATCTATATTCGTTATACCGCGAAAATTCTTTATTGATATATTATCAATCTTCATTTAACTGGCCTTAGAATGTGTGGGTAATCAAGGTGAGGTTTTCGAATACATGCTCATTAGGATAACATTTTACTTGCACGAAAGTACAGAAATTGTCGCAAATGAAAGACTATCTAGTTAGCCCGGTAAGTGGGACGGCCAACCGTGCCAGGCTTCGGTCAAGTAGATAGGATGCCATTGTTTCCGGTGAAATCATTTAGGGGGCTTGTACTTTGCGGTCGTAGGAATCCACGAAGATCCCGGTCGTCATCGAAGGCGGGAGGCGCCACTGCCCCGCCACGGCGCGTCTGGTCCGCTTTACCGCTAGTCGGTTGTAACCAGAGGAGATCAGCTGCAGGCCGCGTAATGGATCGCACATGAAAGTGCGCCCCCCGGACAGATAACCTGAGGCTTCTGAGCGATGTCCGTCAAACCGTAACTTGGCGGCTATAGCCGGGCACCGCGATGATTGGCTATTTGATCGCTGGTGCACCATCCACGGTATAGCGTATCGTCAACCCATCACCAACCCTGTAACCTCTGCGAACTTGGCGCGGAACAAGGACGGCAGTTTCCAGCAGCAGGCGGTCATGGATGCGCGCCAGCTTCGCGGCGCTGTCATACTGGACGAGGAAGTTGGAAGTTGATGCCAAAACCGGCCCCGTATAGCTTCCGCGGAGTTCGTCGGTATCGCCATAGGGATAGCCTTCGCCATCGAGCGATAGCAGCAGATAGTTCAACTCCTCTTCACGCGCCTGGAGCGGATTGATCAATTGCTCGACTGCCCACGCCTTCGCATCGTCAGCGACGGAGAACTGACCACCACGTTCGATCACCACTTGCAGCGTTGCGCCTTTGTCGTTGACGCTGTTGTCGTAGACATAGACCGCATCGGCGATTTCAGCCGCGCGCGGCAGCAGCGCCAACGTCCTGTGGTAGCGTTCGCGCACTTTTTCGGGTTGCACATAGTGACCGGTCGTACTGCCGGTTTCGTAACGGTATGTGACCCGCTCGACGTTTTTTTCGGGATCGTCGGTGGTAATGAACGTCAAAAACAGGTGATAGCCTTGCTCCTTCAGCAGAAGCATTTCGCTGATTCTCGACGGGTGCGACATCACCGTCTCGAACGCAAACGGCAGCCGACCTGCAATCGCGGTGGCGCGTGCTTGCATGGCGGCGCGCTGGGCAGCTTCATCCCGCGCATTCTGGTCGACAAAATCACCTTCCAGGTCTTTGGCGACCTGGTCAGGGTTGATGAAGTAAGTGGGCAGCGCAACGACGCCGCCCATGGTGGCCAATCCCGTCTGTTTGAGCTCCTCTATCAGTGAAGTCTTGCCGGAGCCGTTCGGCCCGGCAAAGACAACCACCAAGGGACTTGTCTCCGACGCTTCTTTTTTATCGGCCATCGCAAAAAACGCGGCCTGAGCCGCGTTTCAAAAAGAGGATTGGTTATTTTCGGTTCGCCAGGCGTCGGCCGGCGTAGCTCGCCAAATCAAACGTGGTGGCGGTGTTGACGTCGCGCTTGGGGGAAATCTCGGCATGCCGCTTAATCTCGGCCAGGGTTTGCTCCATATTGCCGACGATGGCTTTATCCCATTGCCTCACTGTGGCACCGAGAAACGGCGCATCGCCCCGCAACGTGGTGGGATGCTTGAATCGATTAGCTTCGCCGCGCATTTTGAGTTTCATGGCAATTCTCCTACTTCGATGCCTTCATTATAGACCAAAGCAGTCGCAGGCCTGCTTGTGCGGTCAAGTTGCCCCGAATTGCCCAACAGTCCCAACAGCGCTGCAATCGGATCGTCCCTTGTTTCAACATTCCGCCCGTGTTAACGGCCGGACACCGCCGGCCGTCAATCAACGGCTTGGACCCAGTTCCGGGCACACGCCCCGCATACCTTGGTCCAGCCCATAACCCGCAATGAACTTACCTGCAAACCGCGCCGCCCTGCCCTGCCCTGCGTTCGCATATGCATGCAGCGCCGCTTAAGCAGTGGCCAAGCAAGCGGCGTCTCTCGCCGTCGCCATCATGCACGCGCCAGCCCGGCCGAGCAGCGACCGGCCGACACCTTCGACTTAACCCCCACGTGGCGAATAGCAAAGCCTCCTTTCGGCGTTGCGCCATCGCCGGCGTCGTGTCAACCAGCGATCCAGGGATAGAAAATGACGTATCCAAGACCGAACAGCAGGAAGCCCCTATCACTAAACCGATCGCCGCCAGCGTCAACCACATGCAAGCGTGGATGATCCAGGCGCCAAACCGTGCCGCCGCCGAGAACGGCCACACCAACACGCGCAACATCCATGCCACGATCGACGACAGCACCGAGATATACTCCCGCACCTCGCACAAAGCGTTGGCAAAACCTATCCATACCTGGCGCATGATCATCGCTCCCTGAGTTGCCGTTCGTGCGACGCGGCGCGCTCGCGCTCAACCGGCAAGCCCATCGCCCGCTGGCACAGGTTCACCAGGCCCACGGCCAGCAGCCGGTCCGATGCGTCGTCGGCGCTGGCCAGTATCCGCGCGATGCTGGCGTACCGGTGTAGCATCGCCGCTTCATGCCGGCGACTGTGCTCGTGGAGCGCCGCTCGATCTGCCTTCGTTGTCCCGCTGAATAGCGCGGCGCCGCGCGCCTGCAGATGATGGAGGCCCTGACTGGTGCCGCGTTTCGGCTGGAAGCGTTCGAGCCGGCTGGACGCGGCGGCGTCGATACCACGCTCGTGCAGCCGTCCGGCAAACCGTTCGCGCCAGCGCCGCAGGTCTTCCTTGCGCGGATTAAGACGCCTGCCTTCTTCGTCGGCAATCTTGACGCACAGGTGCACATGGGGATGCGGCGACGGCTCCTTGGCCGGATCGTCCAGATAGGTATGCAATGCCATGGCGTACTGGTGTCCGGAGAACTCTTCCCGCGCGAAATCGCGCGCCGCGCGCTGCAGCGACTGCGCATCGGTGCCCGCCGGCATCGACAGGACGATGTTCAAGGCCTCGCGCCGTCCCGACTCATCCGGGATCGGCGTACCGCCGTTCTGCCAGGCATAGCCCAGCCATGCCAGGTCGTCCTTGCCCACGTAGCGCTCGCCGTCCTGGTCTTCGAGCGGCAGTTGGCCGTGGCGCGATATATAGTCGAGATGCGCGCGGATACGCCTCATACCGCGACCGCCACCGGAGATGCGTACCATCGCCTGCGGCGTTTTGCGCACTATTCCGTTCAGACGCTGGCGCACACCGCCGGCGTCATTTGGGCGACCGTTCTGCTTGAGCGCACGCGCCGGACGCGTATGCATACGCCGTGTTTGCCGCTGGTTGAATCCGTCCGCATCCCATCGCAGCAAATAGGCGTCGATCTGCTCACGGTTCATGATCTGCCCCACCGCGCGGCATTGCTCGCCAGCAGCTGCGCCACGCTGTCGATATGACGCGTCAGTTGCCCATGCAGCGTTTCCAGCACTTTGTGCAATGCCGGATCGGCCGGAGGCTGGGCTGCCTGCAGCGCACGCGCGATCTGTTGGAGATGGCGTGCGATCGTCAGCAGCGCCAGATTGGATTTTCCCAGCACCGCCATTTCCGCCCCGCTCAGTTGTGGCTCGTCCCGCATCGCGCCGCGCAATAACGAGATAATCCAGCGCTGTTCCGACATGCCGCTGCTGTGCGCGCGCGCACGGACGAAACCCGCCTCCTCGGACGTCAGCCCGATTTCACGTCGCACCTTCGTTCCGGTGGCCGTAGGCGTCGCACTTGTCCCAAGCAGAGGTGGCTCTTCCATCAGCTTGGCGACCACCTGCCGGAACGCCGCGCTGGGTGTGATCTGTTGCGCGGCGCAATAGTCGAGCCAGCGCTGCTTGTACGCGCCCAGGTCGATGTTGATACGGTTCGGTCTGATTGTCATGGTGGCCTCGCTCGCGGCACGCCCGCACAACTTCAATGTACGCCGCCCACAGCGGAGCACTTTGATCGGCGTCAGCCTATCCTGCAATCGCTTCTACAAGCAAGTTTTCCTTGAAATTTTCAAGCCCGAGACGGGTGAAAAGCCAGCCTCGGCAGTAAGCC
This sequence comes from Duganella margarita, assembly GCF_009857535.1. Classification (GTDB taxonomy): domain Bacteria; phylum Pseudomonadota; class Gammaproteobacteria; order Burkholderiales; family Burkholderiaceae_D; genus Rugamonas; species Rugamonas margarita. The sequence continues at coordinate 62,632 of NZ_WWCS01000024.1, read as the reverse complement.
CGTCCAGCTGCAAGCCACGTCCAGTCCGCTTCCAGCGCAACCCGCTGCACCATCCCCGCGTACACCGCCACCAGCGCCTGTAGCGTCGCCGACAGCGCGCCGTCGTCCGCCGCCCCATCCCGCCGCAGCCGGTTGATCACCGCTTCCAGTTCCACCACTGTTAGCGTGTCGCGCATGCCATCCTTCATCACGGCAAAAAAAAGCCGCGCCCGGCCATCATCGCCGGACGCGGCCTTACGGCGTTGTCATTCGTCAACGTCTCCCTCCTCCGTCGCCGCCGTGCCGACAGACTCCGTCTCCGGCTCCGCCAGCACCGGCGGCAGCCAGCCGCTGTCGGCCAGCGCCCGCGCCGCCGCCTCGGCCGCCGCCTGCTTGCCCATGCGCTCCAGCGGCACCGCGTGCGCCGGCGAGGTGGCCTGCGCCACCACCGCCAGCAGGTGCGCTTTCGGCACGTGCGCGAAATAGGCCTGCGCGGTCGGCTGCCACCACTTGCGCATGTCCAGTCCCACCGTGCGCGCCAGCTCGGTCACCGCCGGCGGCGTGCGCTCGTCCTGCTGCACGCCGTCGATGGTGCAAGCGGTGCAGAAGGCGATGCAGTCGTCGACGATGGTGCGCGGCTGGGCTGCCAGCCATGCCATCAGGCCGGCACTGCCGCCGTCTTCCGGCAGCAATGCCGCCAGCGCCGCCCGCTGCGTCTGCCAGCAGGTCCAGGCCGCGCCGTCCTCGGCCTCCGGCGGCAGCTGCGGCGGCTTGACGTCCAGCTGCACCACCCGCCCGCCGCGTGCGGCATAAAACACCTGCCGCAGCAGGTGGTGCGCCAACACCCGCAACGCCACCTCGGGCTGGCGCACCAGCTCGGCCCGCAGGGCCAGCGTGCGCTGCCCAGTCAGGGCGGCGGTCAGGCGCGCGCTGTGCGGTCCGCGTACGCGCGCCTTGGCCTTGCCCTCGGCCGCCGCCCCCGCCGCCCCCTGCGGCCGGTCCTGCGGCGGGATCAGGCCGCGCAGCACGCAGGCCTTGCCCTTGTCGTCCACCGTGACAAGCGCCCCGGCCAGGGCCAGGTCGGCGCGGTCGGGCCGTTGCAGCGCGGCCCGCAACTGCCGTTGTTCGACTTCGACGGCCGCCAGTTCGCGCAGCGCAGCGCCGTCCTCCTCTCCCTCCTCCGCGCTGGCGTCCAGCTGCTCGCGCAGCTGGACGGCCCGCTCCTGCAACTGCGCCAGCCGCGCCGCCTGTTCGGCGTTCGGCGTCAGCGCTTCGGTGCGCACCCGGCCATAGGCCGCCAGTGCGGCGGCGTCTACCCGGCAGCGCACCTCGATCCAACGCCAGCCCTCCTTGTGCAGCCGAGCCCCCAGCCGTTCCAGCCGGGCGTGCGCCAGCCGGTCCAGCAGGGCGACATCGTCGATATAACCCTGCTCCTGCGTGCTGAACAGGTCGCGCGTGACCAGCCCGCCGGCCTGCTGGTAGGCCTTCACGCCGACATAGCGCGCCACCCGGTCCTGCCCCACCGCCACGCAGTGCTGGGTCAGCAGGCGGCGCAGCCGCTGCGGCTGGCGTTCCCAGTCGCTCAGGCTGTCCCATGCGGCCAGCTGCGCCGCGTGGTCGTCGCTGACCGCCAGCGCCGCCATCTGCTCGTAGCTGGCGCGGTCGCGCCGGTACAGCTCGAACAGGCGCGGCGCGACGTTGGCCAGCTTGAGGCGCTGGCGCACCGTCAGCTCGCCGACGCCGAAGGCCAGCGCGATGTCGGCTACGCCGCGCCCCTGCGCCGCCAGCGCGCGCATGGCGTCGAAGATGTCGGCCGCGTGCATCGGCGCGCGCCCGAGGTTTTCCGCCAGGCTGACCAGCACCGCCTCGTCCTCGCCGACCAGCAGGTACGGCAGCTGGTAATCCTCGGGCAGGTCGCCCTCGGCGATCAGCTGGCCCACGACCTGCCAGCGGCCGTCGCCCGCCGCCACCGCCAGCAGGCCGGTCGGCACGCCGTCGCGCCGCTCGGCGTAGCACACCAGATTCTGCAAAATACCGTGGGCCCGCACCAGCGCCTTCAGTTCGCGCAGGTCGCGCGGCTGCTTGCGCGTGTTGGCCGGGCTGCGCACCAGCTGCGCATGGGTGGCCGTACCCATGGTGGCATGGCTCAGGATGGCCTGCGATGCCGTCCTCAGCGCCTGCGCCGTGTGTTGTGTTGCATCGCCGCCGGTGGCGGCCGTTTGTTCCAGATCAGACATGATGTTCTCCTTGTTTCGTTTAAGGTGCGGCCGGCGCGCCCGCGCCAGCCGCATGCTGGCTCAGTCCAGCAGGGCGAACAGCTGCCCGGCTTCCGGCTGCTGGCCGATGTAGGCGCGCAGGCAGTAGAACAGCTCCGCATAGCGCGCGCCGCCGCGCATAAAGGACATGCGGTTCAGCGCCATGGCCGTGACGCCCATGCCGGTGACCTTGCCCGGCAGCCAGCCGTCGTAGCCGTTGCCGTCGCCAACGAGGTGGTAGGCCGGCGCGCCGGTCGGCGCCATGAACGCGCCGCCGTTCGACAGCAGGTAAAAGTCCCAGTAGCCGCCGGTGTAGCTGACGCACAGCCGGCCCATGGTGTCGTACACCGTGTTTTCGGCCAGCAGGAAATGCGGCCCGAAGCGCTGCGGCAGGAAGCGCAGGCGTTGCTCGCAGGGTACCTGCTGCGCGCTGATCGTGCCGCCGTCGGCCGCCAATGCGGCCAGGACTTGTTCGTCGTGATCCATGTCGTTCTCCTTGAATGAAAGTTGAGAGTGAAAGGAACCCGCACTTCATCCTGCAGACAGATTTTTGCGCTGTGCGCGGCTGATCCCGCCACGCGTTCCCCTCGCCCGACCCGGGGGACGCGTGGCGGGATTGGCGCACAGCGCGGCCTGTGGCAGGTGAACCAGGGGGGGCCTCGGCGCCGGCGGCGCCCCAGGGCGGGACGCGGCCGGCTTCATAGCGCCAGCGGCGGCTCAAAGGCCATGCCAGCGGCCGTATCGCTGGCATGGCCTTTGAAAGCGCCCTGCCCTCACTTCAGGTCGTTGGGAGGTTGGGGCCGCGGTGTGTCGCGCGCAGCGCGGCTCTCCGCCCTGGTGTGCCCCCTCCGGGAGTGGCGTAGCCTCTCCCGCACTTCAGCCGTGGCCCTTGGCCGTGGGGGGTGCGAGAGGAGGACTGCAGGCGGGCCGCAGGCCCGGTCCCGCAGGGACGGAGCGCAGCGACCCGGAAGGAGGACGTGCCCGAAGGGCCTCGCCCGGATCAAGGTGTGTAAAGCTGTCCGGCGGATGTCCTACATGACGCGCCTGTGGGACGCGGCTCACGCCGGAAGCTCCTAGTGCTTAAGTGTCTGCCCATATTACGCCCACGCCAAGGCACCCAAGAAGGTCGGTTTTACCGGCGCGGACCAATTTCCGATGACCGCAAGCGCAACTCAAAGTACCGGATCAATGCCTAGTCGTTGAATCAGCTCCTGCTGCAGCTCAATTGGAGAGAGTTTTCGCTTTCCCGCATCCGTCTTGATATACACCTCCTGCCCACCGGTCGCAAAAAGCAATGTGCGCCGGACCGATGGCACTCGAATTTCCACGACAAACAAATCATTGATCGGCGTAGAACCATTACTCACCGGATGAAGGTCGATCCGATAGGTAGACGGAGCGATAGGAGGAACAATCTGGTGCAGACGTTCCGTGACAATGCGCCGCAGTTCATCGCAGTCCTGCGGCCGAAGTTGGACTCCAACGATAGATCTGTCCGAGTCACGGATTCCCCAAAAAATGGCACCCTCTTGCGCTGTGCCAGCATTCATAAACGCGACTGCGTACTGATCTACAACCCCTTTGATTGCGCCAAGTGGATTGTTCCCCTTTACCTCTTTGAATTCGCAGGAGCGATTTTCCTGAGCCGGGTACTGTGTCCCGTGAACCCATTTTGCCTGACGCACCGACCGCAGGTTGGGCTTTCGCGTGTCGTACCACGAATTAAAGGCTGCGAGCGACGTCGCCTCCCTCCGTGCTACGGATAGCTGCGTCACAGATCCTGCCCCGGCGCGAACATCATCACCGCCAGGGCAAAGTAGAAACACTTGGGAGTCACGAGCAATCTCATCGAGAACTGGAATGAAAAACTCCCGTTCGTCGCTCGACCAACGCCACAACACTTCGTCGACAATAAGCGGGAGCTTGAATCGGGCCCTTCGACGCGCAGCGAACTGGCCGATCAACTCTGCTGCTGAATGCGCAATGCTAGATCCAGCGTAACTCGCATGGTTACTTTTTAGCCGGACATCTGCCCACAGTGGATGATCCTTGATTGCGTCAGGAAGTAGGTTTTCCACCTCGCGAAAATCGAGTGATCCAAAATCAGTCTGCCTCATATGCCCAATCATCAGACGCTGGTTCTCGGTTCCGGACATTGCCGCAAGCGCCTGAAGAGCTAACGGCTCGGCCGTTTTCGACACTTCAGATTTACCATGTAATGATGCCGCGATATGAAGGCACACCGTTTCGGAGATAGCCCCGTCCTCCATGACGAGAGCAACCGAGGAAGGCCCGATCCCCCCAGCAGTCAACGACAATGCAGGGCTCCCAACAATGGCAGCCAGCATCGCTCCCGCCATTTGCGTTTTACCTGAGCCATTGTTGCCAACGATCCAATTTATCGCGTGCGGCTTAAAATGGAATTCCGCATCGGCGAATGGACCAAAATTCTTCAGGCTGATTTTCGTGAAATACATGACGTCTTTGATGACTTAAAGTGTTACGGTAGGATCGCGACCAACCGTACGAATCCAAGTGACAGCGAAGCTGCACCCTCTATGTTCAACGCGAGCACCATTTTAGATGAGGCATGCGAAGACAGCAGTAATCACTGGCCTTGGGAACCGTCGCCCAAAACAGGACGGGCCGATATCACGGCGTACCGGCTTGGTCACTTGAAGTGGGTGCGCACCTGGGAAAGAGGAAGCGGTTTTTGGCGTGACAATTGAACACAGGTATCGGTCCGCGCGATATTTTCCTGACCATCGGCGTGGCTATGTTGACCGGTCGCTACAGCGTTGCGAGCAGGATCTTTCGCGATTGATTGCCTATCTCGAAAGCAGTGTCCCGACAATCAGTTCCGCTCCTTAAAACTCTGCGCCCAATCGATCACCTCCTTAGCGTTGTACAGCGGCTGCGCCCTGCCCGTCTTTGTGGGCAGCCGGATCGCCTTGGGAAATCCCGGTAAACAAGCCATCCGCTCCCGCACCACCTGGGGATCACGCTTCAGATACTGCGCAATGATCGCGATATCCCACAGATCAATCGCCAAGGGAATCGCCGGTCGGACATATACCGCCAGCGCATGTGCCAAACGTTCGACAAATTCTATATCGTTCATGACGTCCTCACCTTCTACCTCACACAAAAATGTGCGGTCATGAAGTACATCATGAGGTCGTCAATCGGTCCGCTACGCGATCCAGATCAACCCGTCGGCGGATAGATGCAAAAACCATCACATAAATGTAAACCAGGAAATCTGTTTGCCTTGTTTGCTTCGTCGATAGCGACGACCATCGATTGGAACCAGCTTGCTTGAAAGCGTCAACGCCGTGGCGCGTGAGTATTCTGTATCAAGGGCAAGTATTTTAGGCGAAGTAAAATCTTGTTGATGCAAATACACACCGCTGGGGTGTACCGAATGAACCTATCGGATCAAGGCGTTCGGCATTCCGAAAAAATAAAGAGAGTCTAGATTGACGTACCTGTCTGGAACATTGCTGTAGCCTAAACCTCTACCACTTGATAGCGAAGCCACATATGCTCGCTTCCCGGCGCGCATGACAGCTTCAATTAGGGGGCGGTAATCCACGTCACCAGAAACCAAATACACTGCATCTAAAGCATCATTTTTCACGTACTCCATCACATCGACGCAAATGCTGATATCGACAGACTTCGTTTTAGTCCTTCGCGCCTCTTTTTTAAAAACTTTCGGAAGGACACGAAGCTGATGTTGCCCGATGCTGGCGTAAGGAATTTCGCGTGTTTGACAGGAACCGATAGCAGTGTTGAGGTCTTCCAACGCGTCGACATCTCCGGTCATCGTCGTGTAGTACGTGACGCGTTCGAGAATATCGCCACCATATAAATTAGCTATAGTATATGGTGACCACACGAATTTCTTGGGGTCATATTTAATAGGCTCCGCCATACCCCCCTGCGGGGTATGGTCCCTATGTTTTAGCCCTTCCCCCACCATCGCTTCAAATCGGTTCAGGAGATTCTCACCGTCCACGAACGCCATAACCCTACCCATAGATTCCCCTCTAAAAACTTACACAGTGCCTACGCTAGGAAGAATTCGACGCGAGCACATTCGCGACCAAATGGCATTGAGCAAGATCGCCAGATGTTTTAGCCTTCCCCAAAAACGCTATGAGCGCTATCTCCACTTGAGATGACTGAGCCAGTCTATTCTAAGCGATGGTCAGCCAACGCCAATTTCTTGCCCTGGCGAAATCGCCAGAGGTAAAATTATCATCAAGATAACAGCGAATATCAAATAATTATTGCCACCTTCTAGCGCAACCTGGCTACAACGTGGCTCTTGAAAAAAAACAAAACGGCTTGCTTTGAACGTAGCGACATGGCCGGCCACCAAACAGCCGTGGCACTGCTTGGGGCGCATCAGCACTTTGCCGGTGCTGCGTTGTCCTAGGCACAGCGCTTTGATTGACGCACCGGGTCCGGCGTTTCGTTGGATATAGCGCGGTGCTCGCGCTCCAAGTGGGATGCGTCATAAATCATGATATATTTATCGTTTCTACAACGGAAGAAAAAATGTTGAGCGACCCCGACTTGCGGAATGTTTCCGATCTCACTACTGGAGATTTCATCGCGTTTGAGCTATTCGACGCGGACGTCTGGCGCGCCTTCCGCATTAGCCGAAGTGCGCTGGACGTGCTAAGCAATGGCCGTGATCTGGCCCCGTTGCAGTCGTTTAAGCAGAATATCGATCGCATAAAAGGAGTCGCGTTCAACGCCCATAAAGTGGGTAACGGCTACGTCGTTCTGGATTCCGACAGCTTTAAATAACCGACGCGTTAGGAGGCAAACATGCGATTCAATCTAGAGCTCGGGGCGGGAGAATATCGGCATGCGGATGTACTCTTCATCGGGCACATAGCGAAAGTGTCCCTGTGGATGGGCGATCCCCTAGACTCCGTCGAAAGCCAGTACCAAATGCAATTCGGCGACGACTGGGTCACGAAAGGTGATTTGGAAAAGGCGCATGATGCAATTCGGGTTGCAATTGCTGACGCGCTTGATCGTGGTTTCGACCCTTTTCCGGTCGAATTACTGCCAGAACGCAGCAGCCCAAGATGGGTCGGTCGTATCCTTGATCTATCCAATCCCCAGCAGTAAATCACGCCGCCGCCCCCTCCACGCTCGTGCGCGAACTTCGCTTGAATCAGCGCGCGAGCCATCGGAAGACAGACCCTATTAGGCGTTACGAGAATCGTTCAAACCAAACCGGCGGCCAAAAAGCACAGGATGTCCTCGTCCATGAAGATTTTGACAAATCATCTCGCTCCGGCATAGATCCTCCCCCTTACCCTCATTGCAGCTTTTTGGAAAGCTCCTCAGCCGTCTCGTTGTAATAGGTCTGTAGCTCATTCAAATTACGATGCCCCACCACTCTCGCCAGCTCCAGCACATTGAGCCTCTTCGCCAAGCGCGTAATCGCCTCGTGGCGCGTGTCGTGGAATTTCAAGTCGTCGATCTGGCAGCGCGCCTTCGCCTTGCGAAACAAGGCATCCAGGCTCGCAGCGGTGATGTCGAACACCGCGTCTCCAGCCGGCATCAACGCGATCAACTCCAGCGCCCGCGTGGACAAAGGCACATCGCGCTTGGTGCCATTCTTGGTGCGTGGTAGATGGGCCACGCGGCCTTTGATGTCGTCGCGACGCAAGCCGCAAATCTCGCCGGCGCGCATCCCTGTCTCGATCGCGAACAAGAACGCCACCGCGACCACTCCACTCCTTGTCGTGACAGGGCTTTCGTCAAACCCCAATGCCACACAAAGGCGGTCGATTTCATCCTCGCTGATACGGCGGTCGCGCGGCGCCGAGCCTTTGGGCCGCCGCACATCGGTGGTCGGACTCTTGACGATCCACTTCCACTCCCTCCGTGCGGTCGTGAATACGTGCGACAGCAGATTGAGCTCGCGGATCACGGAAGCGCCTTTGACCTTGTCGGCGAAATTGGCGGCGAATGTGCCGCGCAACCTCAGATCGCGCCACTGGCCAAGCACGTCGGAACTCACTTCGCTCAAAGGCAGGCTGCCAAGCCGCCGGCCGCCGACCACATGGTCGGCGATGGCCGCAAGCCGGTGCCCTTCCATGCGATGCCCACGCTTGTGGACCGATACTTCCTTCAGATAGCGGTGAAAGGCCTCGTCCAGCGTTTTGAGCGTATCCGTCGGCGCGCTCTCGCCTTGGCGGATCTGGGTTTCGCGCGCGGCCGCCCAGGCGACCGCCTCCGCCTTGGTCGTAAAAGTCTTGGTGTCCCGCGTGCCACGTACCGCAACCGCAGCGCGCCAGCCCTTCGCTGTTCTGGTGAAGCTCGCCATAACTGTCGAGTTGTGTAAAACGTGTGTAAATTTTGTGTAAATCGTAGCGGGAATAATAGGTCCGAAACGGCGTTCCGCACTTGATTCCCCACAAACAAAAACGCCATAAATCCCTGTTTTACAAGGACTTATGGCGTTCTGTGCAGTAGTACTAAATTGGGGGCTGGTGCTCCGAGCCGGAATCGAACCGGCACGCCTTGCGGCGGCAGATTTTAAGTCTGACGAGTATTTCTTTTGAATCAGCAACTTAACACTTATTTTCGTTCCGCACTCAGCAAAAAATAAATTCCATTTTCCCGGGCTTGGAAAAATTTGCAGGTGGTTTTGCGGAACGGATTTTGAGGGCGTGGCGTCACAAACGACCAAGATCAAGTTGCCACCACCGTTGCCATGACAATATTGGCAGAAGGAGATATAAACATGAATTTAGTCGAGCGCCGTACCCGACCGGACCGGGCAAAAGAAACCATCGTCAACGCCGGCATCATCATGGCCAGCGTTGACGGCCGCACCGCTGCCGCACTGTTCCTGGAGAGCGGGGGCGTCAAGTTCAGCACCATCGTGCGCGTGCTGGACGAGAACGGCCGGCGCCGGCGCCCTACCTCAGCGCCCGGTACTCCGCCTTAGTCAGTTCCCGCTCTTTGACATCGAACTCGCACAGCCAGCCATCACGCTCCAAGCGCTGCGGCCGGTCTTGGTGTGCTTCGCGAACGCGCAGGCCTCCCAGTCCAAAACTGGAATCGCCCATGAACTCGATATAGCAATCGATAATCCTCTTGGCTGCGAAGGTCGATATCTGGTAGCCATGCATTTCGGCGCAGGTCGTGTGGCGCTGCAGCGCATTGGAAAAATCCCCGGCAACCATTAATTTCCCGCACGTGCCGGAAGCCTGATGCAGCGCCGCACGGGGCCGCCGCACGCCGCTGATGTAGGTGTCCTTAACACGGAATCCGAGTGCGTTTTCCGGCGGCCGTAGTTCGCACAGCCAAGTCTGCGCGACACCCCGAACTTGGCCGTCGTCATTGCGCGTTTCTTCTATCCCGCTCAGCACCAGCTTCCAGCCCTTCAGCTGGACGAGGGCGGGTAGCTTCAGCTGCGCAAGGATGCGCTGCTCACCCAATGGGTGTAGCCTAGCAACACGGATGGGGCGGCGATTCCCCTCTTCCGTTATCTCGACCACCACCAGCTCAAGTAGGCCAGCCCCTTCAATCGCGGGCACCGGCGCTGCCAAGACGGCACCTCCCTCCCGCCGTCGCGCCACCCATGCTTTCATTTTTTGTTTCCCGTCAAGAATACTGTATTTACATACAGTATAATCTCCGAAGCAAAATCGCGCTATTATTTGATTTTCATCATCACGACTGGAATCCATATGTGCGTGAACTTTCGTCCTCCAGATCCGGAGCTGCTGGATACCGTCATGGGCGTGATCATTGATCTGCACGACACTGGGTTCTGGCGCACGGAGACTTGGAAGGATTACGGCGCGCCGATTGTTCGCCGCGGCGTCGACGGTCAGCGCGAGGGCCTGCTGGCCAGCTATGGAATGGTGCCGCGCAAGCGAATACCACCCGGCGTGCGGCCGTTCGACACGATGAATGCGCGTGCCGAAACTGTTGGCCAACTGCGCTCGTTTTCCGGCGCCTGGAAGAAGTCACAGCTGTGCTTGGTGCCGATGACCGCGTTCTACGAGCCCAATTATGAAATCGGAAAGCCGGTGCGCTGGGGGATCGGCATGGCAGACCAGTCGATGTTCGCCGTGGCCGGGCTGTGGCGGGAATGGGATGGTGAGGCCGGGCCGGAGCACTCGTTCACGCAACTGACGATAAACGCGGACGAGCACCCATTGATGCGGCGTTTTCACAAACCGGGCGATGAAAAGCGCGCACTGGTAATCGTGCCGCAGGCAGAGTGGGACGATTGGCTGGACTGCACCGCTCCCGAATACACGCGCAGTTTCTTGCGCCCCTACCCGGCCGAACAGATGCGCGCCTGGGAGTTCCCGGTGCCGCCGCGCGCCAAGAAACAGGAGGCGGTCACGCCGGCATCAGATACGCAGATGGGATTGCTATGATTGCCGAACTCGGAGAAGTTCGCGCGTGCGAGGCGGCCTCGTGCACACGATAAGCGTTCTCGGCGTACCGATATTAGTAGTCGAATCATCCACTTTAGGCGAGGAAAATTTTATGAAAAAGGTAGAAAAAGGCATTCTGTGTTCATGGATGGCAGATGGGTGCTTAGGAAATCGGGGTATTTAGACTTGGATAACTGGTCGCAATACAACAAACCACGGCCAGAATTTAACGGAGAGATAAGTGATAGGAATAACGATTCCAGATAATACAAACGAGCGCTACACAATCTTCCCTCCGCCACAAGGAAAAGTTCAACGCATAATTACGATACATCGCCCAGACGTTAAAGTGCAGTCGAAGTTTTGGGAGCATGGACAGAGCCCACCTCTGGCTTTCAAAAAGATTAAGCAGGACCGGATTCCAAGACGTATGGAGTTAGTTCTGGAGTTTGATCGGAAATACCTGATCGAATACTTCCGGATTGATCGATTCACACAAGAAATACAAATTTTCGGAAAACCAAAAATCACTGTCCCAGGTGCGCAGACACAAGAAATCATACCGATAAAGTCAATATTAAGAACAATGTATGGCAAGCGCTCCATGAGCAGACTCTTTTTTTACAATGAAAGACCAACCTTTTCGTATCATACGGCATTCCAGAAATACGACTTTATTTATGGAATTGATACCAACAAACGCGAATATACCATTGAAAAGAAAGCAGTGTATTACACTGCTGTGGCTGAATATATTCTGAATTCCCCTGATGATCACGAATTCAAGATACTTCCTGATCACTGCAATATGAAGGCAAATCTAATACAAGAAGAAGAAATAAATTCTGAACTAGTTTCAATATTTTTTTTAATACAATCCTTAAGCAATTCTGCCACCTCCAAAACCAAAAATTTTCTTATCTTCACCGATAGCGACCTCGGAAAAATTGACGGTATAAACCAACGCGCAATACCATTGTTTCTTGGGCTTTTTCTTCCACCCAATTTTAAACTCGCATATGCAAGTGCTGAGCGCGGCAAAGCAGAATTTCCAATTAATAAAATGCTAAAAATGTGCGACGATCATGCCAACCATATGGCGGCCACCGAAAGCGTACAGACAAACGACTACCCCCGTGTACTCGAACTACGTCAGAAGCGCGAGTAACTTAGGTAGTGGCAAAAAATATTCATCGAAGCTCCGGTTTGGGGAATTAGAGACTTGGCTTATTCGGAATTGCAAGTGGCTCGTGCGGTGTCGAACCGTCCAAGGAGGGAGTTGTAATCCCGCACAAGCTGTCCGTAGTCTCCGGCGATGCCGAGAATAGCTGAAGCAGTTGCCGGCAAGAGGTTGGCTCGCGCTTCTGCCGGAGGGCCGGCTCGAGATCCGGAACCTTCGTCCGCTCCGACTTCATGTAGCGGATTACCCGCTCCTCCTGCGGTAGTGACTGACAGGCGGACATCGCCAGCGAGAGCAGCAGCAACAGCGATACGCTTTTCGTTTTCATGGTCTACGCGATCTTTCTGCTGGCGTTCCGCCAACTGGGCAAATTTCGATTGAAGTGCTGCGGTTTCGGCGCGTGCGCGAGCGGCATCGGCTGCCGCCTCGCGCCGTGCATTTGCTTCGATCGCGGCTTCGGAGGCTTTCCACTCTGCGTGCACTCGCGCCGCACCTGCGCCGTCACCTTTCGCGATCAGATGCGACTCATAGCTCTGCTCGGCCAGCAAAATCACCACCAGTACTGCGCCGCCGCCGATTACCTTCCACCACCACGGGAGCGCCGCGATCACGACAGCACCCGCTTCGCCACAGCAAACAGCGCTAGGCGCTCAGCCAGTCCATTGGTGCCGCCGTTGATCCGGCGGGTAACTGCAATCTGGTCGCCGGCATCCGCTAGCTTATTGAGACCATGTGTTTTCCAAAACCAACCTGCCGAGCGGCAGGCACTGACCGGCTGCTCGAGTAATTCGGGCTGGCTCAACAGATCAAGGCCCAAGGCGGTGGCGCACGCGGCGTAGTTCGTCCGGCCGGTAATTTGGATCAGGCCGCGCCCTTTGTAGCGCTGTCCGTCGCCGTCCGCCTGTGGCGTGTTACCCAGCCGTGCGGCGAGCGGTCCGGTGTCGTAGGCGGCGCCGCTGGCCAGCTCGCACACGAACTGAAGCTGCCCAGACTCGTGCCCGACTTGCGCAAGGAACGAAGCCTGGCGCGCGGGCGTATTGATTTCGAATTCGGCCATGGCAACCGTCAGTGGCGCCAGAAACTGAGCGATCCGGCGCTGCCCGGCCAGCGGCATGATCTGTGCGAGCTGAGCGGCCGTTATCACAGCGCACCTCGCGCATCCTTGACCACTTCAACGGCATCGTGCACGATTTCCCCGATATCCTTGTCGCGGCGGCGATCAAGCCAGCGGATCACGCCGCCGATCAACCACCATGCCGGCAAACCAGCGGCTACCATGACCGGAGCGGCCACGAACAGCACGCCCATCGCCGGGTCGCCGCCGTAGAGGATCGTGACGGCCTTCGCCGAGTCGAACAGCGAGGGCCACCAGCTGTGCACGGCCATCACCGCGAACGGACCGAAGATGCCGCTGGTGGCGATGGTGCTGGTCAGGCGCAAGAATGCCTCACGCAGCGTCTTGGGCCACATGAACAGGAACACCAGCGCGGTCGCGGCGGCGCCGGCCAGTACGGGCACGCCAAAGATTTTAATCAGCGCGCCACCAGCGGCAGTGGTTGTTTCGAGTGCGGGCATAGTTTCTTTCATGGCATTAAAAAACCCGCCGAAGCGGGTTGTAGTGGTTAGTGATTTTCGACGGCCGGGCCGGGCGGCTCCGGATCAGCGGGCGGATTATCTGGATCGGTGTCGGGGCGCCACACCCACTTTTCTGCACCGTAGTACCAGTCTGCAAAGCAGGACGACGCTACGATTCCGTTGTTGGACACTGGGTAGCCATTACCGTCAAGTGCGATGACAACGCCCGCTGGTTCCGAACCCGTACATGACCACGGATCACCTTCTGTCATACCCATACATTTCCCCTTAATTAAACTCGACAATCGCGTAAGCCGCGCCACCAGACTGAGCGGTGGCGCTACCGCCATTCGCACCACCAATGCCGACCAAAATTGCGGCCCCCGAGGCGCCGCCAAAGTTCACCGTCCCGCTTATTGCACTAAAGTTACCGGAAGAGGTTGAAATGATGGCCGCACCAGATCCGCCCAAGAAAAATACCGATCCGCTAAAAGCACCGCCGCTGCCGAAATCATAGGAGGCGCCGCTGCCACCACCGGCACCCGATGCGGCTGACAGGCCAGAACTTGCCGAGCCATTTCGCCCTTCAGTACCTGCGCTGTAAAGCGGCAGTCCTCCCTGAAACACCGGAAAAGCCTGAGCCGATCCCACTCCCGCTGGGGCGCTACTCCCCGGCGCAGCATTGTTTGCGGAAGCGCCGTACGCACCGGCCCCGCCTGAAAATACAGCTCGATCGCCAAGCGATGTGGCTGTCGATGTTGCATCACCACTTTTGCCACCGACACCAGCCCCGCCGGTGGCAGCAAATGCTCGACCGTTGGCTACAGTGACAGAGGCGGCTGCTGCTCCACTGGAATATGAGACGCCGGAGAATCCGATACAGGCACCACCGGTTGCAGCAATCGAATATCCATTGGCTACAGACGATGTCGTAGCTGAACCCGCCGCTGCACCCGTTATGTTTATATCTCCCCCGGAGAACGTCCCTCCCAAGCCGCCGGGCGCGGTTCCAGCCCCTATCAGGAATTTTCCGCCTCTCCCCGGGTTAGCGGTCATGGACGCGTTGGGCCCAACGATTGTGGCTGGCCCAGCACCATCATTTCCATTTATCCCGCCGCTACCGGTCACACCATCTTTGCTAACGGACACGCCACCTGCGGTCAATGTGATGACGTAGGCATCTCCGGCTTTGCCGTAGACGGTTTTGATCCCAAATCCACCTACGCCGCCGCCAGTCGCCGAAAGATTGGCGTTATCTGTGCTGACCAGTACCGCTCCTGTTCCACATGGGCCAGACAGAGTAAATCGAATGGGACCATCGGCCTTTGCTACAAACACTTGGCTCTGCGTCACCAATATGCAGTTGCGGAACGCGATAGGCGTCGTCGGCGTACCGTCGCCCCGGCGAATGGTAATGCGAAACTTCGTGACGGTCTCGGCCTCGATGTCGATTTCATCACCTGCAGCCAGCGAAAGAGACCCCCCCTTGACTACCAAGTTGGCGCTGGCCGTAATTGATGGCGCCCCCACCACCAGCAAAGTGCGCTTGGCGCCTGCCTGCGGCGCGTTCGCGATCGCGGTAATTGCTGCGCTACCGGTGAGCGATACCAGGTTGCCGCCGGTCGACCACGGGTCAATCGTCGCCGCGCTGGCCAGGTCGGCGCCCTTCTTCTCGTCCAGTGCGCTGGTAAGCTGGCCGCCGGCCGTGCCGCCCGTGGGACCGTACGCGCCTGCCGGCGAGATCGTCCAGTCGTTGAACGTGCCGGTGCCTTCCGTCTTGGTGATCGTCATCGTCAGCGTGGTGCCGCTGTAGCTGGCGACCGTGCCAAACATTTTGTTCGTCGGCGCGCCAGCGCTGACCAGTGCCAGCGGCGCAGCCGGTGGAAACTGCTTGCCGGCCGGGACGGTGAGCACCTGGGTACCGTTCCCCATCACCAGTGAAGTGGTGCTGGTGGCGATCAAGCCGGTGGCGCTGTTGGCGGAAGCAGCCGCGCTGGCAGCCGCTTCACCAGCCTTCGCCGTCGCGGCTACGACCTGAACAGCGGCATCAGCAGCCTTCGCGGTGGCGATACCGGCCTGGGTTGCCGCAGTGGCCGCCGAAGCCGCGGAGTTTCCTGCCTGGGTGGCAGAGGCAGCCCGGCTGGCGTCGGCAGCGGTTGCACTGGCTGCAGCGGCAACCTGCTTGGCGTTCACGTCGGCCGCTAGTGCGTTGGCTTCACCGCCCCACGCCGGCAGGTCGCTCATGTACTTGCCCGTCGCCTGATCGAAGTCCGCCTGCGACATCGACTGATTCGGCAAGCCATCCATCAATTTCGTAATTGCCATCAAACTACCCCTTCGATTTGCAGTGCCATTTTTGAATTCGTGAAGCCCTCGATGACGTTTTTAAACGATGAGAACTTCCCGCAAAGGACGGTCGAGCCAAATTCGACCGCTCCGATGTAGACCAGGGACTTCTGGCGCCGAGCGGCCAGCCACTCCTGCACGTAATCGATCATGTCGTTGTCGAGAACCACGTCCAGCGTCATTCGTTTTGAGAAGCCGCGCTCGGTTGTTTCGCTGGTGCCATCGAAGTTAAACCGCGTTGTCGAGTAGTCCTTGATGTCCGTTCCCAAGCCATATTGCGAGAAGCCGATATCCTCGATTGGACCAATGTTGCACATGCCGCAGCGAGCAATACCACCCGGATTCTTGATCTCAATCTTCACGCGGGTGTTGTAGTACAAAGGCAAGTCCAGCGTGAGGAAATAGCTCCTGCGCCTGCGCCGGCCGAACAGCCAGCGGTAGAAACTACTGCCCGAGCTCGACGTTTGCATGCTGGTCACCTGCCGATAAACCACACCCGCCGTCGGGTCGGTTGACGTGACGATGATCTCTGCTGCATCGACGTTACCGAGGTAGACGCCCTGAGCGATCGCCTTAGGGTCGATCTCAATCACGATCGAATCCGCGCGCTCCGTCTGCGTGTTGTTATAGGCATCGAACATCTTCCAGCGGTTCGTTGCACCGACAGGAAGCCAATATGTCTTATCAGAAAGCGCGCGCCCGAAGTTCTGTCCGGCCGCCGCGCTGTGCACTCCCGACTGACTGCCGCTAGTGTTGATTGCAGCGCCGCCGAGCGTCGCGCTCAACTGGAAGGTGTTGGTCGCTGGCGCCACCAGGTAATAAACGACGTCCGGAAGAAACCCGGTCGGCAGCAAGCCGGTGCTGGTGAACGACACTGGCGTACCAGCCACCAGCCCGTGAGCCGCCCAGGTAACGACTCCGGGGGAGCCTATCGAAATGGCAGCGACCGCGCGCACGCCCAGCTTCGACTCGAACTTCGTGTGCGTGGCCGGATCCATAACGGCGTCGCCCGCGGCATACACCCGCGTCAGGATCTGCGTCGGCGCGGTGTCATCCTCCGGTACGTTGGAGCTCACGAATACGCCGGGATCGGATACCGCAATTGGGTCCAGAATAATCATGCGGCCTCCACTTCCTTGGTTGCAATTGGCGTTTCGCCGTTGATGGCGCCATCGAGCGAATCGGCCGTGTTGAGCGTATTTTTGGCGATCGCGTAGAGGTGCGATTCCAGCATCAAGCGCAGCTCGGCATTCTCAGCACGCTGCGCGCGCAACTCGGCCAGCAACTCGCTACCATCCCCGCCGCGCAGCATCGAAGCCGTCTGGCTGGCGTTGAAAATGCGAGAGGGTCCAGTAGCTTCGAGCTCGGGACCGTGCTCGCCGACAATCCGCAAGCCCCCCATAAAGTCGCCGCCGGTGGCGAACCCCGGCGGATGCAGCGCTGCATACTCGGGACTGTTTTTGATGTAGCTCGCGATCTTATCGATCGAGTCGCCCTTCGCGATCTGCGCCTGGTAGAACGCCAGGCCATCAGCATCAGGCGCGCGGCCGAGCAGCGACTGGTACAGACCGCCGATGTCGGCCGTGCCAGATGCGACGGGATTGGCTTTCACGGCTCCCATCGCTGTAGCCAGCGCCGCCAGCGCGGCCGGAATAGAGGCCACGCCAGCGTTGATGCCGTTCAGCGCGTCGACCTGTGCTTTCGCGGCCTCCAGAACACCATCGAGACGTGAGATTTCCGCCTCGTACGCCAGAGCCGCCTGGTCCTTTTGCGCGTTCAGCGAGTCGAGCATCAGTTGCTCCACACTCAACTGGTTATCGGTCAGGTCGGCCAGGTCTGAGATCACCAGCGCGGCCTGATAATTCGAGCGCTGATAGTCGATGTACGAAGCGAACTGATCCGACGAATCCTTGCTCAGCGTTGCCAGAGCGCCCTTCAACGAATCAGCGTCCGGCATCGCGCCGCCTGCCTTGGCGACGGCCAAGGCAGCAACGATCTGCGCCTGGGCGGATGCTCGGTCTTCCGCCGGCGAAGCGGTCTGTCCACGAATACCGTCGAGCGCACTGTGTAGCGAGTCAGACAACGACTTCAGTTTTGTGACTGAAGCAGATGTCTTATCAATCTGCGCCTGCATCGCGTCCATCGTGGCTTTATTTGCAGCGTCAAGCACCTTCTTTTGCGCGTTGACGGCGGCGGTCAGGCTGTTGAACGCATTGTCGACGGCAGCGAACAGTGATTTGCTGAGCGCATCCGCTGCTGCTTTGGCGTCCACCGCAGCCTTCGCTTCGGCCTTGAGGCCGGCGAGACGATCGTACAGCGCTACCGTGCTGGCATCCATTCCCTTCGTTTCGAGCGCGCGCACTTCGGCGGCGCTCATGCTCGACTTGAGAATCTCATTGATCTGCTGCTGATAGCCGGCATTCGTGCTGGCGAGCGCTTGAGCGTCTGCGGCGGCTGCGGCGGCCGCCGCATCTTCATCCTTGAGCGCTTTAAGCCGGTCGTACAGCGCAACAGTACTCGCGTTCATTCCGACGATTTCGAGCTGGCGGATAGCTGCCTCGCCTTGGCGCGCCGCCAGCAGCTGGTCGATCTGCTTCTGGTAATCAGCATTCGCAGAGGCGACATCTGCCGCCTTTTGTGCAGCCGTCACCTGGTCGTAAAGTGCCTGATTGTGACCGTCAATGGCGGCGCGCGCCTTTTCAGCAAGCTGCGCCTGCGTCATGGTCAGCTGGTCTAACTGGTTCTGCAGGTTGCCGCGCTCGTTCTCGACGTCCTGCAGCGAGCGCAGCGCGCCGGTGGCTGCCTCGGCGGCCGGTACGACTGAGGCAAAAGCCTGCGCGTTGGCCAGCAGCGCAGCGACGGCCGGCGCGCCAGAGGCACCAAGAGCCATTTGTGCCTCGACCTGCGCACGGTACGCGTCTCTGGTCTCGGGCATCTGCACGCCCACCGCTTTCAGTGCGGCGGCGACTTGGTCTGTGACTACCTTAGTCTTTTCACCCTCGCTGTAGAAGGCATCGTAGAAGGCCCCTGCATTGGTCGCCAAAGCATTGATTCCGCCTGAAGCGTTGATCAGCGCCGATGCCGCCGCATCGCTGAGCCCGGCGAAACCCACCAGGCGATCGCCCATCAGTACCAGCGCCTTCTGCGTTGCATTGATCGTGTCGACCACCTTGGCCAAGTCCTCCAGCGCCGGCGTGGCGCCCAGGCCATCAAGCATTGATTTTGCCCATTCGGGCATGCCGATGCCATCGAGCGCAGCGCGCACCGACGTGCTGATCGATGCCAGGTACTCTTTCTGGCCAGCCTCACCATCTGCGAACACTTTCGGTGCCCAGCGGCTGTTGGCGTCCCCCCATTGCGAGACGATGCCGTTGAGGTTGCTGATGATCAGCGCGCCCCATGCACCGTCCTTGCTGGTGTCATCGGCAAAGGCGGTTGCGGCGGTGTAGCCTGCGGTCTTGCCAAAGGTGGTAGCCGTGCTGTCGAGGATGGCCACAACACTCTGCGCCAGCTGCGACGTCATCTGGTTGGCGGCGTCGGTAGTGTTGATGCGCTGAAGGCCCAGCGTACCGGCGCTGATGGTCTGCGCGCCCGCCGCCGACGCGCTGGCGGCGCCGCCGGTATGGATCGTGCCGGAGCTGTCCCACTTGCCCACCAGTGCGGTGAGCCCAGCGATGCCCAGCGCGATCGGCCCAAGCGCACCGGCCAACACGCCGATGCCGGAGGTCAAGCCCGCCAGCGTGCCGGTGCCAATAAGCGAAGTGCCGGCGGTGAGCGCTCCTCCGAACGTGGTCGCGCCAGTAAGCCAGCCCGCACCGCCCATGAGGGCGCCACTGAGACCGCCTGCACCAAACATGCCGCCCAGGGCCGATCCAGCCAATGCCGTTCCGGCCCCGCCAGCAGCAGTCGATGCCGCCGATGCGGCGGCGCCGCCGGCACCGGTAACGCCGAGAAGGCTGCCAACCATCTTTACCACGAACGGCTGAGCCAGCATCTTGTAAATCTGGTCCGCAACAGTGGTTTTGAAAGTCGTGATGAGCGAGGTGCTGAACGACTTCCAGCCAGATTTTCCGTGGTTGAGCATGTCGGCAAAGCCCTCGCGGAAGATGTCGTCGTACTTCTTGACCGCCTCGCGCTGCTCGTCAAGCATAGGCTTGAGCGACTGATTCTGATACCAAATATCGAACTGTTGCTGCAGCTGTTTCTGCTGTTCGGTGCCATCGCCTGCCAGTGAAATACGCTTGCGCCACAGGTCGGCGTCGATCTCGGTCAGCGCTACCGCGCGAGCGCGCTCGTCTACAATTGAATTGGCGGCAAAATTCCGGTTTTCCTCTGTAAGCTGCTTGATATAGCCCAGCGCATCGGTTTTGGTCAAAGCGTCGGCGCTCTTCTGCTTAACGGCAATCAGGCGCTCGGTCTGCGCGATGTCGTCAGCAGTCAGATCGAGGTCTGCAGCGTGAACCAGCCGATCTTGCAAACGGGCGACGGTCAGCGCTTCGATCTGGGCCTTAGTCAGGCCAAATGCCGTTACCGCCTGTTCATTGGCAGCGGCTTCAGCTGCGGCCGAGGCGAAGTCCTGGCGGCGCTGTTCGTTGAGTTCGGCAATAGCAGCAGCGACTCCACGTTGCGACTTGAGCGCTTTTTCGGAGGCGTCCTGCTCAGCCAGTGCCGCGCGTACCGATGCCAGCTGACCGGCTGTCAACTTTACCTTTCCGCTGGCCAGCTCTTGGTCGAGCTTGATCCGGGCTTTCTGCGTGTCGGTGGCATCGATGCCTGCGGCAAGCTCTAGCTTATTGGTAGCGGTCGCCTCGCGGATTGAACTGATCAGGGTCTTGTAGGCCTCGGCCGACTTTTGGGCCGCAGCAGTCGCGGCTTTGCCTGCATCCGAACTCTTCCAAGTCTCAGTTGCAAGCGTGCTTGTCAAGTTGATGTACTCCTGCTCGCCTATCGCATTCGCATCGCGGGCAGCTTGCAGCGCCTTCAGGTCGTCGATATATTGCTTGTTCACGCCAGTCAGGCGCTCGCGCACTGCGACCAAGGCCTGCGCAGCCGGCCCAAAAGCGGCGGCCTCGTCATTGGACGAATCGCGCTTCTGCATCTTGGTGGTCAGCTCGGCGATATCCTTGAGCACATTCAGACGAGCGAAGTACACATCGTCGTTGCTCTTACCTTTTCCTTGCGCGAAGTCACCGGTCCGGTTATTGATGTCGTTCAGCAGCGCCGACGCTTTCTGCAACTGGTCCAAGATTGGCAGATCCTGCTCTGCCTTCGTTTTGGTCGAGCCGAGCTTTTGCAGCTGGATCAGTTTCTCGTTTTTCGCGATTTGCTCGTCAAGGCCCTTGACTATGCGCGCTTGAGCCTCGTCAAACGATTCAGCGGCCTGCTTGTTGCCGTCTTCCGCTTTTTTGCCCCATACTGACCATGCAGTCGCAGCCAGGCCGAGCAGCGTGATGACGATGCCGATTGGGCCGCCCAGCAATCCCATCGCACGGCTGGCAAGTCCGATAGAGGCCGCGCCAGCAGCGTTCGCGGTATTTAGCGCGGCCTGCGCAGCCGTCTGGGAGGCAGTCGCTGCGGTTACCTGTGCCGCGACCCGAGCTTGTTGCTGCCCCAGAAGGGCAAGTTCGGCGACCATGGCGGCACGTGCGGTTTCGGCAGTCGCGAGTTCTGCAGTGGCCAACGTGAGGGTACGCAATGCAAAGCTCTGCGCTCCAGCGGCAGTGGAGGCGGCGATGGCGGCGTTGGCCGCTGCGATGTTGGTCCGCGCTTGGGCCAGCCGCGCGACCGCCTCTTCGCGGGCGATAAGGATCGCAGCCTGAGTGGCGGCGGCCCGAGCGCCAGATGCGGTGGCGCCAGCCAAGTCAGCCTCGGCGGCGGCAATGGTAGCCGCGCGCGCTGCATTCTCAGCAGCTACTTGGGCATAGGCAGCCGCGATACGCTCATAGGTCTTGACCGTCCAGGCAGTGAGCCAGTTCACGATCGACACGGCCGCGACGGTGGCCATGACGCCAGCCAGCAGGTTCAGGTTGTCCGCCAGCAGGCCGATAGCGCCAGTCAGGATCGCTACGGTTCCGCTCGCTTGGGCCTGCACGCCGATGAACTCCATGACGTTGTTCTTCAGCACCGTGAAGGCGCCGCCGATGGTCTGGACCTGCTTGGCTTCCGTACGCAGCTGTTCCAACGCCCCAGGCAGGACGTCAGCCATTATCTTCGACGTGATCTGGCCTTCGGACGCCATCATGCGCAGCGCGCCGATAGGCACACCCATGCCGTCGGCCAGCGCCTTCATCAGACGTGGCGCCGCCTCGTTGACGGCATTGAACTCCTCGCCGCGCAGCGTGCCGGAGGCGAATGCCTGCGACAGCTGCAATTGTGCGGATGCCGACTCGGCCGCCGTTGCTCCAGAGACCTTCAGCGCCAGATTGACGGTTTCGGTGATGGCAGCAACCTGCTTCTGCTGCACGCCGAGTTCACGCGTTCCATTGGCGATCCGCGCGTACAGCGTAGCAGTGGCGGCCAGATCCTGCTGCGCCGTGTTGGCGATGCGGCGCACATCATCGACAGCAGCGGCATACTCGCGCTGCGACTGAGTGGCCAACTTGATCTGCGCGTTGAATTTCGTGTACTCGTCGGCCATCCGGATGATCGCGCCAACGCCGGCGCCGACGCCCAGCAGCTGCAACGCTTGCGACAGCTTGCGGGTCACCGCATCCAGGCTGGCGGCCTGCTGTTCAGCGCGCGCACCAGAGTCGCGCATCCGGTCCATCGCCTGGGCGGCAACCTGCGCCTGGGTCGAATCGATCCGGATTGCGAGAGTGGCGATATCAACGGTCATGGGTGGCCTAAATGAAAAAACCGCCTCGAGGGCGGTCGGTGTTCGTGGTGGGCGGTGCGCGGCCGCCCTAATCGCTGGCCAAGTAGGCCTGGTCCAGCGCGTCGATGCATTCGCCTTCGAACGGCGTGAGCTGGATGCGGTGCCGCCGCTCCCAGGCCATGATCTGTTCATCCGAAAGCGGATTTGCAGCCATGGCACCGGCGGTGCGCTTGGCGTTCATCTGCAGGAAGTAGCCCCAGACGTGCTCCAGCTCATGCGGGATTGACGGGACGTCAAGCTGCGGCGGCATGATGCCGGTCTGCTCGTACACCACATTCAGGTGCCAGCCCAGCGTCCTGCCGTCCTTCTGCCTGGCGCTGAGCTTAAGCGACGCCTGCGCGTGCTCGACCAGCTGCTGCTTTAGATCGCCAAAAAATTGGCGTCAGCTTCCAGGGCGGCCAGGATCTTCGCTTCCCAGGTCGGCTGAGCGTCGAAGCACAGGTTGAGGAATTCAGGCGTCAGCGCCACCGGCTCGCCGTTGGACACGAAGCCGGGCGCGCCGACAACGACTGCGATGGCGATCTTGCGGTTGCGGTCTTCGCCCAAGTCGTACAGCGTGCCGGCGCCCTTCTCGGTCTTGGCGTCGATCTGCTCTTTCTTGGTCTGGCTGCGCTTGATGGCGGCAACCGAGGTCGAGCGGATGACGTCCTTGTACTGGACCGAGTTCTTGCCGACGATATCGAAGCCGGCCAGCATGTTGCCGTCGTCGTCGTGCACGACTTCCACGGTGTGAACTTTCGAGATTTTCTCCGGGCTGGACAGCAGGGCGATATCGAAGCCGGCCGAGATGATTTTTTGTGCGGTGGTAGTGGTCATGGTATTGCCTTTCGCGGGTAAATAAGTGCCCGTACCGACTGCCGCGCCCGCGAAGGCGACGGCAGCCGGTCGGTGCTGGGGAGGCTTGCGCCAAAAAGAAAACCCGGCGTGTGGCCGGGTCAGGGTTAAACGAGGCTGGTATCCTGGAGGAGGATGGTGGATTTACCAGCGCCGGTGCCGGCAGCATTCGGGCCGGCGGTGAAGTCGTACTGGCGGATGATCTCCTTATCGCCGGATTCGCCGCCACCAAAGATTTTCACGACCGGCATCGCCATGACGAAGGCGCCGCCGATACCGTCGTCCAGACGGTTGATCAGCGAGATCGCCTGCTCCTGGTCGAAGTAGTCGTCCATGGTGCCATTCTCGTAGTACACGCTGATCTGGCCGCTGACGTCGATCATGTCCATGAACACATCCGGGGTCACGTTGGAGCCGACCACCTTGCCCACCGAGGCGTTGCCGTTGATGTCCAGGCTGAAGTTGGTGCAAACCTTGGTGGCGACGCCATTGATGACGGCCAAGCCGGAAGGCGTGACCAGCATGTCGCCCGAGCTCGGGGCGGCCGGGTTCGTGTAGTAGGCGACGTTCGCTTTCTGGCGATCCTGGCCCATGAAGGCCACTTCGGCGCTAACCTTATCGTCGGCGTTCAGGCCCAGCTTGGCCGAGGCGACACGCTGGCCGGTGAAGCGATACGACTCGGACACGGCGGCGTAGAACTTCTCGATCATGTAGCTGTCGTTGGTGTGGCCGGTCTCTGGGATGTAGGTGATCTTGCCCGGTACGGTGATGCCGATACCGCTGGCGCTCGCCGCAGCAACAACAGTTTCTGCCACGGTAATCTCGGTCGCCGTCAGCGCAATGATTGTGAACAGCTTGCCGTTGTTCGCAGCGCCGCCGGCGGTGAAGCCACTCGGCTTGAACAGCATCCCCAGCGCCAGGCCATCCGCAATAAACGAACCAGCCGAGCGCACGAAATGCGGCGCAGTCGCAGTCGCAGTGATGGTGAGGCCGGTAATCGGCGTCACGGCCGTCCAGTCGCGGCGCAGCACGGAAGCCAGCAGGTCGTCGATCAGGCCCAGGGCCATCTCGAAGTTGGTGCTGCCGTCGACGGTACGGCCGCCGTGGCGTGCCATCGGGCGCTGGGCGTTGGTCTGAATTGCGGCCGACTGGATCTTGTTCTTCTTCAGCGTCAGGCTGTCGCTGACGCGGCGGGCCTCGCGCGCGCCGGTGGCGCCGGGCAGCGTGCCGTAGGCGCTCTCCTTCTTGCGCACGATCTTGGTCAGAACTTGGGTCTGAATGGTCATGGTATTGCCTTTCTTCGGACGAAAAAAAAGCGCCCGAAGGCGCTGGTGGATGGTGCGATGTGCGGCGGTTTAACTGAAATCGTTCGCCGAGTACTTGATGGTGATGGGCGTCATCCAGAAGCCGGCGCCGTCGGGGCGCGACTGTGCGATGGATGGCGTCTGCAGGATCTGGATGTTCAGGCCCAGCTTAGTGATCGTGGTCGGGCACTTGAACAGCACCTCGATGGCCTTGGCCAGGTCGTCGCTGTCGCCGGTGCCCTCGTTCTCCGGCAGGAAGATGCCGACCTGATACATTCCGTGGTACCGGCGGTGCTGCGCGCCTTGGCTCGGGTCGAGCGTTTCGGCCGGCATCAGGTCGGCGCGGATGTGGCGCACGCCCACGGCCGGCTTCGCGCCCCGGTTCTCCAGAAACAGGGCAATCGGCGGCACCTGTGCGGCAGCCCAGGCCTTGAGATGGCCTTCGAGCGCCGCGCGGATAATCTTGTTGCTCATTGCAGGCCTCGCACATAGTTTTCCAGCGCCGCTGGCAGGTTGGCGAGCGTAATACGGACCATACCGCTCGGCGCTTGCTGGCTGTAGCCGTACTCCAGCTTGCCGGCATACGGCAGGTTGTTCACGATCCACAATTCGCCGCCCGCCTTCACGCTGGTGACCTGGCCAGCCATGCGCGCGATCGTCGCGGCGCCGGATTTATCGAAGGTGTCCAGCGCTCCTTGCGGCAGAACCTTGCCGAACTGCCAGTTAGAACGGAAGCGGCCTGTGTCGACGGGCGAGCCCAGCACGGTACCCTGCGCCACCAGCACCACTGCCATGCGGTGCGCCTTGTCGATGTTGCCGTCGAAGTGCTGGATGAACCGCGATAGGTCCGCACTGAACGACCCGGCCATCAGTTGCCTTTCAGCTGCACGATGTACAGCACCGGCACGTCGACCGGCTCGATTTTCTGCACCGGCCCGATGGCGTACTGCACCCCGGCGACCAGCACCAGGTCGCCGACGGTCGGTGCCGGCAGCGGCTGCCCGTTCAACTGCAGAGGCGAAAGGTACAGCTCTTGGTCGCCGGCTTGGATCAACGTGCCGTCGATGCGTTCAGCCTCGTAGTTCAGCTTGACGCCAGTGGCGGTGTAGTCGGTGACGGTCTTGATCGGCTTGCCGGTGTCCGGGTCGTCGTCGCCCAGCACGATGCGGCGCAGGGTGACAGTGCCGCCCTTCTTGCGCAGCTTAGCGTCGGCGTCGCGGGCTTTCTTGGCATAGTCGGTCATGCCTTAGGCTCCAGATGATCGTGCGGTGGCGTGCTATGGAAGCGGACAGCCTTGATCGTCGCCTTGCCGTCGATCAGCGCACGCAAAACGCGGTGCCACCCGTCCATGATGAAGCCTTCCTGCGACAGGATGACCGGATAAGTGGTGTCGACGTCGAGCGCGCGGCGCATATGGAAAGCCATTCCGTAGGCCGACCCGGTCGGCGTCCACACTTCGGTATCCGCGTAGATTGCAGCCAGCGGCAGGTCAAACTGTTCAAGATCTTTGGCGCGCGCGATGAGGTTCGTCACCGACCAGACCTTGCCGTCGTGACTGTACGTGTTCTCGAATACCGCACAGCCTTCGATCTTCACTACTGGATAGGCGCTCATCCGCGCACCAGCTTGATCATGCCGCTGCCGCCGGCCGCGCCGAAGTACGGCTGAAGCGCGGCGTCGACGGCCACGAAGCGCTCGCGCGCGTCGGTAGTGTTCTGGAAGTACTCGGTCTCCAGCGGACCGGTCTTGTCGCGCTTGACGACGTTCGAGCCGGTGTCCAGGTCAGGCATCAGCTGCTCGCCGGCACCGGCACGCGCCGCCAGGTCGATGCAGGCGTTGGTGATTTCGACCGGAACGATAGTGCTTGGTACCGGAAAGCTGTCAACGCAGACGTCGTAGCGCGGCCAGTCCAGCGCCTGCGCTTGGTAGACGCGGCGGCCGGCCCAGCGCTGACGGTAGTTCGCCAGCATGAACTGGGTGGCGTTGCGCAGCGCCACTTCCTTGTCAGCCTCCGCGCGCGGGGCCCAGTCGGTCACGCCCAGCGCTGCGCAGCGTGCATCAGCCTGCGCCACACTGGCATAGCTTTCGGCATTTGGCAGGCCGGCCCCGGTTTCGGTGTTGAGCATGAAGATCCTTTAATTGTTGTTTTTACAAACACATAGTGCTTTTTTAATAAAAATTGGATACCATCAATTACATGCCGTTTTAATATTTCAATTTAACAACTCGCGGGCAGCCGCACCCACCGAAAGCCACCATGAAAATCAAGTTATTTGCCGCCGCTGTAGTTGTTGCTTTGAACGCATCTGCAACATATGCCGCTACGATTTACGATAATCCGTTAAATCCTGTCGCCGGCGACTGCTCTTTCAGCACGACGTGCGCGGCGCAGTTCGGCCGCACGGGCGACTACGCAGCGCAAAGATTCTCCATTTCAAGTTCTGCAACAATCAACTCCGCAAGCTTTAGCATTTTTGATTCCGGACGCATGCCAACGGGTGCTAGCTGGCAAATACTGGCTGCTGACGGCGCTGGAGGGCTGCCAGGAACGTTGTTGGCCTCAGGCTCAAGTGCTATCGCGTACACCGCGACTTTAATCGGCTCTCAGTTCGGTTACGGTTGGCATAAGCAATTTATTAACACAGCCTCTGTTTCCTTGGCTTCGGGTAGCTATTATTTCGCCGTGCAGGCGATATCGCCATTTCTTGAAACTTACCTCGGACAAGGTGCCGATAATTCAGGCGCTGCAGAATACTTGGCTGGAAGCTGGCGGTCTGGTTACCAAGGCATTGGAGGGGTTGCTATCGGACTGTACGACACCCATGTTGGCGCCGTCCCTGAACCAGAAACATACGGCATGCTGCTGGCCGGCCTGGGCCTCATGGCAATCGTGGCGCGTCGCCGCAAGGCTTGAGGCAATCGACACCCCGAGCACTTCGGGGATTTTCTAGACTAGCGGGCCGGCTGCGGCGATCAAGGTCGCGGCCCGTCGCTCCCGACACAGGTCGGCACCACGGAGACGTACTGCCCCTTCTCGGCGTACATCCGCGTCCAGTACGAGACCGCGTACGGGATCAGCCGCTCGCAATCCGCCTTGGAGTTGGTCCCAAATACTGAGGCCGTCTCCAGGAACTTCGCCGGCGCGCCCTGCGGCGGGTTGGCCAGCAATGTGATGACGAGAAGAAGGCTGTACATGGTCAATACTCGATCAGAATGCTGTAGTTTGTCGACGCCGCCAGGAAGCTAGGTGCGAAGTTGACCGCACCGGGGCAGCACAACATCTTGTTAGTCAGCAGGCCAGTCACGCCACCAACCGACGAGTTCACGCTGTACGGCTCCATGCCCTGAACCCAGTCCCACCAGTCGCCGTTGGCTTGCGTCAGCCGAACGTGTTTTGGCGTGCCCTTGAGCGCGATACGGCCCCACATAGTAACGGCGGTGCCCGAAGCCACACCAGTGACGATACTTTGGTTTTGGCAACTGAGCTGGTTCGCTCCAAACAGGTTCAACCCGTCTAATGCAACGAACGCAGTGGCTCCAGCAGGGCCAGCTCCGGGGATGGTAACCAGCTCTGCACCAGTGGCGAACCCTGCGCTACTCGCCACGCTCAACGTAGAAGCGCTGGCCACGGCGTTGGCAGACAGTGTAGTGCTTACGTCGGCAGCCGTGTCGGTGCTGAAGGTGCCGTTTTGTACCATTGCTGTAGCCCCCAGCGCCGGCAAATTAAGATTGATGATGGCCATTACACACCTCGCTGGATAATTGGGAGAATCTGGGCCGACATATAAGCAATGCCTGTGGCGTTAGGGTGCGTGTTGTCGCCAGCGATCATCGTGGAATTATTCCAACCAGCTTCTATCTCCACCAGTTGGAATTTTGGACCGGCGTTGTTGCGCACCCAATTATTGATTTTAGTAATGCAGGCAATCGCGTTTGCGCCGTTGTAGCCCTGGGTTTTCGCGGCGTAAGAAGTCCACACGTAGATCCGCATGTTGCGTGCGAACGCTGCGTCAATCGCGTCGCTCAGCTCGGCGATGAAGATGTCCGCAGTATTGACGTCAATAGTGTTGGACGGCTCGTTGGACGAGAAGGCTTCCAGGATGACATCGGTAATCCGATTTTCAGGCTCCCGGATCATGCTGTGCATGAGGCCAAGGTACTGGTTGCTGCGGTTCGAACTGCAACCGAAGTTCATCACGTAGCACGGTGCCGTCTGCGTGCTCAGGTCCAGCACCGCATTTTGCCACCACTGATAACCCTCGGTGATCGAGTCGCCGAAGCCAGCGAAGTTCCGCGTCGGGATGCCGTGTTCTGCTACCCAAGCCATGTTCTTCCAGAAGCCTGCTGTGGTGGTCGGATCGTAGAGGACGGCCGTCGATTTTGATAGTGTCGGGTCTGCAACATGGTCGCCGTTCGTGCCTACTACAGGGTGGTACATGAGACGGCCGCGTGGGCTGCCAGAGTTATACAGGTTGTACTGCGTCTGCAGCGCGACACCCGAGGCGTTGCTTTCCGCATCACCAACGGCGACAACGCGATTGTAGCGCGCCACCAGCATCGGCAGGCGGCCGGTCACGACGGGCACGCTGTTGCAGTTCGCCCAATCCGATGCTTCCACGCTCATATTCGTGATGTAGTTGACGGGAATCGGTGATGCCGCGCCAGGCGCTTGCGGGCGCGAGCGCTGATTGCTGGACCACGTCAGACGGAGGAAACCACGTGTATCATTTGCACGTAGCACACTGTACGCCACGCCGCCGACGATTGGGTCGACCGCGTTGGAAATCGTATCCACTTTGTCCGTCTCGGTAGCGGCAACCGAGAATGCCATGCCCCGGATGGGCGAAGGTTCACGCTGATACATCAGCGCCTTCAGTTTGGTGAACGGCGCCTCCATGGTCATCTTCATGCCGCGCGAGGTGGTCGGGCTGGCGACTGCCGTAGTGGAGATTGAGCCGACGCCAAAACCGACAACTCCCAACAGCTTGGAGACGCCTGCGGTGTTCAGTGGCGACGAGCCGTTCTGACCGTTATAGGTCACGTCAGCGCCAGTCCAATTACCTGCCGGATGGTTGGCGGTGAAAGTGTACAGGCCGCCGGCGTAGAGAACCTGCTGGCCGGCTGGATAGGACTGCGTGCTGCTGAAGCCCTGGATCGCTGCTGGCGTCGCCGTATTCGACGCTGCCGACTGCGCGCCGATACCGATGCTATTCTGCGCGGCCACCTTGCCATAAACGGCAACGCCGTTCGTCAGGCCGGCCAGAGCAATTGGCGATCCGCTGCCGTTCGCTTGGCCCAGCAGGACGTTATCCGATGCGCGATAGACCGACAGCTGGTAGTTGGTGATGGCCGCGCCCCCGTTGTTAGCTGGAGCGGTGAATGCTTGTGAGACCGAGTTGGCCGACGCCGTCAGCGTGCCAATGGTCGGTGCATCAGGTACGCTAGCCGGGCAATCGATCAAGCTCGAAGGCGATACCTGGTTCGATGCGTCACACCCGATAAAGCATCCGACGTCCGCCTGCTGCTGAACGTAGGTCAGGCTGTTGACGGCATTGGCGACGGCCGAGGCGATGTTCGACTTCACTGGCGGTACAGCCTTGGTGGTGCGGGTCCATTGCAGCGTGCCTACGACGCCGGCGGGCAGCGTGGCGGTCAGCGTGTTGTTGATGCCCGGCGTGCCGGTGATGGTGGCGACAGTGGAGCCCGAGTTAACTACTGTCAACACCGCTTCCTGCACTGTCGCATCAATAGTGCCGGCCGAGCAGTGCACGCGGATCTTCTGGCTGTTGGTGTACGGCCCGATTGGAGCCAGCGCACCCGTGCCGACCGCCCACGACTTCAACGAATTGGTGCCGCCGAGGACAGGGTCCAGCAAGTAGGCCACGCCAGCGGCGCCGGCCGAGCCGGTGATGACCAGCGACTTGCCCTCCGGCAGCGTAATGGTCTTGGCGGACTCGCCTACTTTGATCGTGGTGGTCTGGGACATTGGCTATCTCGGCGGTGGAATTGAAAAAGCCCGCGCGCGGCAGGCTGGCGGTGGAGCGAGGCGGGATTACGCGGCGGTCAGCAGCGCGATCAGGTCGGCCTTGTTGGCGGCGGCCGGGAAGTTCTTGCCCTTTGCGGCGAGCGCGGCTTGCAGCTCGTCCTTGGACATGTTGCTGTAGTCCGGAGCAGTGGCGCCGGCGGTTGGAGCGGTCAGCGCGTTACGCTCAGCGGCCAGTCGCTGGGCCTCGGCCTCATTGGCGGCAGCCTGGCCCGCCAGACGGTCACGCTCGGCGTTCAGCTCGCGCTCGCGCTCCAGCAGCTGGTCGCGTGCGGCCAGCAATTCCGCCATGGTGGGCAAGCGCCCGGATGCGGCGTCATCATCGGTGCCGTCGTCGTACTTCTCATGCACTTCTGGGTTGAAGTCAGCGCGTTCTATGATGACGTACGGGCCCTGGCTCGCTGGGTGGCTGGAATGGACTTTGATGGTGGTGATCATGTTGTTCTCGCAGGTTGCCCGGCGCCGCGCTGGCCGCCGGGCGTTGTTGATGGATTAGCCGCCGATCAGCAGGCCGATGTGACGCGAAGCGACAGCCTTCACGCCCCATGCCAAGTTGACCTCCCAGCGGACCGAGCGCTTGCCGCGATACAGCGCGAACTCGTAGGTCAGGCCCGAGTATGGATCGGTGATCAGCACCACGTCGTCCGCCGAATCGCCACCTTCTGGCATGGCAGGTGCGCGGGTCGCCAGCTGAATCGCCGAGCGGTGGAAGAACATATTGCGGGTGGTGGCCGCAATCAGGGTCAGCGCGGTCGCAGCGGCGGGAATGGCCTTTTGCAGGCCCGGCTCGGCGATGGTGATCGTGCCACCGTTGGACACGTCGGCGTCGCCGCTAACGATCACATATTTCTCGGTGTCGCCGGCGACGGTCATGATGTCGCCCGAAATCACCGCGCCGGTACCAGCCGAGGCGATGGTGATCACAGTTGCGCCGACAGCATAGCCGGTAGCATTGGTGGTGGCGCCCGCAGCGGTGCCGGCGGTGACGGATTTCTTCACTTGGCCAGAGTTGTGCAGGTCGAAGCCTTCCACCGAGCCCAACGCGCCCCGGCGCAGCAGGTCGTCGTTGCCAGCTTCATTCACCTTGAACAAGCCCGATTGCTTGCCGCGAATGTTCGCCACGGCCGACGAGCCGAGCACCATGTGCAGGTCGGATTGGGGAACGCCGTTATCGTCCAGGATCTTGCGGCTCTGGGCGAAGTCGCTCAGGTCGGTGGCGATACCAAACGGCGTGGTGCCTGCGGTGCCGTAGGCACGGGAAGCGTAGATATGCAGCGCGGCCAGGTCGGTCTCGACCTCGTTGGTCAGCGTGCGGAAGGCCTGGACGATGCTGTCGCGGTTGATCGTGCCCAGCGTGCCAGCGCTTTGCAGGCCGCGCGTTTCTTCGCCGGTGATACCGAACGGAACGGAGCGGGCCTTCGAAATGGTCATCTGGACGTTGCCGATAGGACGGTCCGGTGCCATCGGTGCGTACGCCGCCGCCACCAGATCTTCAGCTGGCAGTGCACCGACGACAGGCGACATAACCACCTGGCCGACCGCGGCACGTTCAGCGGTCGAATCGCGGGATACAGCAGGAATGAAGCCGACCAGCTCGCGCGAGACGGTGTCCATCGCTTCATAGATGGTCGGGATCAGGCCGTTCAGGGTCAGGATGCCCAACTGCATGCCCGTCGCGGACATGTGGTTCTGCAGGTGTGCACGCGCGATTTCGGCGAATGCCTTACCGTACAGCTCGATTTTGCGCGCAGCCGGCTTGCCGATGCCGGTCACATCGGCGAACAGGTCGACAACAGGGGCCAGCGCCAGCGCCAGCATTGCGGCGACAGCGAACATAATCATCTTCATGGTATTGCCTTTCAGTTTAGTGGTTTGGGGTTCACAGCAGACAGGCCATCCAGCCCAAAGCACCGACTTGCCCATCCAGGCGCCGGCTAAGGAATTGCAGTGTTGCGGATACGAAAAAGCCCGCACGCAGCGGGCCTCGTGAAGTCGTTGTGGCGAATCAGTCGCTGATGGTTGCGCCGCCCTTCATGGCAGCGGCGCGCGCGGCGCCATCCATGGCATCGAACTGCGCGCGACTGATGGACTTCGCGCCACCGGAACCGCCGCCACCGCCTGAAGCACCGCCGCCCGAAGCGCCCGAGCCCTTCAGGATCTTGTCTTTGTTCGGATATTGGCTGACCATCACCTGGATGGCTTCGTCAAAGTCGGCGTGATTGCCATGGTTGGTGGCGGAGAAGATCGGATTGCCGTTCGCATCCAGCGGAACCAGCTTGCCGCCTTCAACTTTGAAGCGGTCGCCGAAGACCTTCTGCGCGATGTCGGCAGGAATGGCCAGCTTCTCGGCGATGAATTTCGAGCCGGTGAAGCTGCCGCCGACGATGTGGTTGTTCAGGTCTTGCGTCAGCTTGGTATTCTGCTCGGTCAGCTCGCGCTGCTTTTCCTCGGCGGCGCGCGTGGCGGCAGCAACGGCTTCGTTCGCCGAGCGCGTCGCCGCGTCCTTGATCTCCTGCACCTTGGCAGCGGTGGTCAGGTCCCCCGTCTTGATGTTCGCCATGGTCTGCAGGGCCTCGGCGGCGGCGGCGGCATCGGTGATACCAGCGTCCTTGAATGGCTTCAGGGCGGCTTCGGCAGCCTCTTTGGCCTGGCGGTGGCTCATGGCCTCGCCGTTCAGGCTGGAAATCTTCGCTACGGTTGCAGCGGCGTCGTGAGCGACCTCGCGGCCGTCGTCCAGAATGTAGACCGGCTTGCCATCTTGCAGGACCACATTGCCATTTGCGTCGAGTTTCAGTTTCATTTTGAGAGCTTTCCGGGCATCCGCCCTATCGAATGGCCTTCCGGCCGTGCACCGCGTCGCGTCCGCTTGCGGCATAAAAAAACCGCCTCAAGGGCGGTCTGGCAAATCTGTGGGCGTAAAAAAACCCGCCGGAGCGGGTTGTATTGGGGCGATCAGGCTATCCGAGCACGACGCGCTCGCCCTTCATCATGCATCCAACGCAGATAATCTGTCGCGTTCCGCCTTTCAGCTTGCGCGCCTGGATCATGGCGCCGATGACCGTCTCCATCACCTCACGGCCGCCGCAGCGCGGGCACTGCACCATGTCGGCCGGCTTCGAGGCGCGCTTGGCGCGGCTGTTCGGCGGGTCGTCGGGCTTGGGCGCGGGAGGGATGAGGTGCAAGGTCATCTGCGCATTTTATCACTGGCTGAGCGCGCGGCCTTCTCGTTCTGCCATCTGCTTGAGCGTGAGCATGCGCCCTTTGTCGTTCGTGAACATCGTTTCGTCTTTGCCGCCGGCGCGGTACTTGTCTCCGCGCGTCTTGCCGAGCACCTGGTCCTGCACCTCCGGCGATTGCTGCTTAAGCCAGTCGGCGTAGCTCAGGTTCGCATCGACCGGCCCGCCCGCCGCAGCGCGGCTGCCGTAGAGCGATTTCTGGCCTTTCAGCAGCGCGATCGATGTCGAACGGCAGCACCAGTGCAACCGGCCCGGCCCACTGCGCCACGGCACACTGTGGCCCACAGGCTTGTGGTCGACCTTCGTGTACAGCAGGTGGTCGCGGGCCCGGCACTCGGGGCTGGTCTTGCCGTCCAGGGTGCTGACCCACATCTCATCACCGAGGATGTCCTCGTTTTCCTTCACGAACCGCGTGCGCGTGATCTGCGCAGTGTGGCTCAGCGCGGTGCGCACGACAGCGTCGACCTGGCGCCGGCTCGTGTCCAGCAGTCCGTCGGCATAGTTCAGCGCCTTGGTGCCGCGAATCTCGCGCACGATGTCGGCCGTGGTCTTGCCCTGCGTGTAGCCCACCGCGATGGTGTCCTTTATGCGCTGCAGGCGGTTGGCGCCCAAGTTCGACGCCCACTCCTTCAGGAGGCGGCCCTGCATCGGCTGCGCCATCGCGGCGGCGTAGACCTGCTCCGGCACGACGCTGGCGATGCTGAAGGTGGCCGGCACGACGCTGCGGTACAGGTCGTACTGGAACTGGCCCTCGTACTCGACATAGGCCTGCAACTCATCGGTCATGCCGCCGTATAGCGCGGCGTAGGCTTGGGTGTTCACCTCGCGGACGCTGGCCAGCAGCTTGTCCAGGCGCTGGACCTTGAACGAGTCCGCGTCGACGTCGGCCAGCGCCTCGTTCAGTTGGGCCATCAGGTCAGCGTCGGATAGATTCAGGATCCGGATCATCTTCGCTAGCACGAAGTTGCCGTACTGGGTCATGTTGACCTGGTGGCGGATCGCTTGGTCGAGGAGCGGATCGATCATGGCTGTGCTGGGTCAGCTTTCACTGGTTTCTTGCCTGCCGGCGGCGGGACGTCTTCCATCGCGCCCGGCGGTGGGCCCTGCGAATCGATCCGATCCTTCTCGGTAGCCCAATCGGTGTCCGGCTTGACGATGCCGCGGCGCTGCAGTTCCTCGTGCAACGACTCGTCCGACAGCTTACCGGCCTGATTGGTCTTCAGCAGCAGCTCTGCGCTGGCCTCGGCCAGGGTGGCGGCACCGAAGTCCTTGAAGACCGTGACGTGGCCGCCCTCTTGCTCACCTACCCAATCCGCCATCAGCTGCAGCGCCTGATCAGCGGCATCCTCGAGGTTCTCGGCGACCTTCTGCAGCGCGCAGGCGCCCTGCTCGTTGTCGGCCAGCGTCTGGCTCTCGGTCACGTTGCCGGGCTTGATGACCAGCAGCTCGGCGCCAGCCTGGCGCATGCGGTCTTCCAGGTCGAGCAGCGATTTGCGACCCGCCTCGATTGCAGCGCCAGTGTGCTCCACGAACTTCAGGTCGGATTCAGGTGTCTCGCCCTTCACCGCACTGCCGGCGCCAACGGTGATTTGGGTGTTCTCGCCCAGCATCTTCGCGAACAGGATCGGCACGCGTGCCACGTGCGTGATGTTCTGCTGGTCGCTCTTGCTCTGCCAGTGCTCGACGTTGGCGTAGGCCAGCTCCAGCAGCGGCGGCCGCGCCATCATGTTGCCGAGACGTTGGCCGTAGACCGGCACGAACGGAATTTTGGCCAGGGGCGTGGTGCTGCCGCTATCGTGCAAGACCCACTCCTCCGGCTTGTTCGGCACCTGTCGCCAGGTCTCCCACGAGCCGCGACGCAGCACGCGCACCTGCTCGATAGCCTTGGTGGCGTAATCGCCGTCCTCGACGTCCACCGACTCCAGCAGGCGCAGCTGCGACATGCCGTCCTTGTCAGTGAGCCAGCCGAGAATATTCTTCGGGTGCACCTGAACGAAGTACGGGCGCACTGCGGCGGCCTGCTCGTCAGCCTTGGTGACGTAGAGAGGCTTGCCGTCCTTGTCGCGGGTCGGCGGATAATCCACCAGGATCCCGCTGAACCCGTAGCCCAGCGCCTCCTGGCCGATCTCGGATAAGAACGAGTGCAGGTTGCGGCCAGCGCGGTCGACGTCTTCGAGCCACGGCACCAGCTTGGCCGGCACATCCTCGCCGATGGTCACCGGCTTGCTGAACGGCTTGGCTCCCAATACTTCGATGGTGCGGCCGAAGGCTGGGAACAGCGTCGCAACCGCGATGCGCACCTTCAGCGCCTCGGCATCCTCGCCCGGCCACTTCGGCATGTAGGTCTCGCCGGCGGCGCGCATCGCCTTGGTGCCGCCCAGCAGCGCCGAGATCAGCTCGCAGTGCTCATTCAGCGCGGCGGCCTCCTTCGATTGTAGGCGTACTGGATGGGTCATGGGATTCCTGTTCTACATTCTGAGCGGCGCGACGGTCGCCTCGCGCTTCGTCACCGGCCAGCGCTTCGTGATGAAGTAGCCGCCGGCGTCGTTGCCGTGGTCAAAGCCGCCTTTTTTGTCAGGCTGCCCCTTGTCGTCATACACCTGGCGCTCAAGACCGATAGTGTATTTCGGGCACTTCGTGGTGTTCACCAGCATGCGGCGCTGGTCATAGGTATTGCACAACATCGCATTCACGCTGTTGATCCGATCCTTCACGGCCGGGTTGCTGTGGTCCACCACCACGGTGAACTTCGCAGCGCGCAGCAGCGTCAGGTCTGATTCGCTCGCGCCGCTGGTCTTCCGGTTTTGGCCCGATGCGTCCGGATACACGGCGATGGCATGCTGCTGTCCGGCCTGCTCGTAGCGCTCCTTGATCTTCTTGATCATGGCCGGCGTGTCAAACACCTCCATGAATTCGTCCACCGCGCGCGGCATGTCGTCGCGGATCACGAAGACCACGGCCGCCATGTGCGCGACGTTAAAGTCCATGCCGATGTGCAGCGCGTCGCCAGGCTTGACCGTGTCGTCGGTGTGGCTCTTGCGTCTGTCGAAGCAGTAGTAGACAACGCCCTGGTAGTTCTCGAAGCTGGCCAGATACTCCTGGCGGAACGTGCGCGGATCCATCTTGCGCCGCGCCGCCTCGATCTCTTCCGCCGGCACGTTGCCGCCGTCCACCGAGGTGTAGAGCCAGCTCTTGTGGTCCGGCTCGCGGCCTTGACCATCCAGATAGCTGTCGTAGCAGTGATTGAAGCCCTTCGGCGTGCCGATCCGCAGCGCATGGCCACCGACGCGCTGCTCGCCGTCGATCTCATACTTGCAGGTCGACAGCATCGGGCGCAGTACTTCTTCCCAGGCCTCGTATGGGCAATCCGCCCATTCGTCCACCAGCACGAAGAACAGGCCCGAGCCGCGCAGGTTGTCGTAGGAGTCCAGACCAACGATGCGGACCACGTGGCCGGCCTTCGTCGTAATCGAGCATTCGGTCTCGTTCGGCTTGCTCGCGCGCCAACTGGCCGGGATCGCCTGCTTCAGCCGGCGCCAGAAAACGCGCTTCGCCTGTTTGAACGTCGGCGCGCCGTACCAGATTTCGTCCTCGACGCTGACATTCCACTTGGCTGCCAGTCGCACCGCGCGGCGAATCTCTGCCTTACCCAGGAACGTCTTGCCGAAGCGCCGGCCGCACACCGCGTCGCGGAAGCGGGCCTTTTTCTGAAATCCCCAGCAGTAGATGTTCGCCTGCTTCGGCGTCAACTTTACCGGCGGATCAGAGTACGGGCTGGTCTGGGACATCTTCGTCAGGCTTCAGCACATACTCCGGCGCAGCAGGAATGCCGCCCTCTTGGGTACCGACGGGCGCTTTCGGGGCGTCCAGTCGGCGGTTCACGTACAGGTCGCCCACTTCCTTGGCGGCCTGCTCGATGATCTGCATGGCCAGCGGCATGTTGCCCTTGCTCTCAGCCTTTTCGGCCAGGCGGTCCAGGGCGCGTAGGCGATACGCGCGGTTGGCGATGCCGATCTCGGCCGTCTCCTCGCGAAAGCGCTTCCGAGTGTCCTCGAACAGCGTGCGCCACTTGATATTCAGCGTCCGGCCGGCGTACTTCGTCGGGTCGTAGGTCTCCACCTGCTGGCGGGTGACGTCGAGCTTGAAGGTTTCCTTGACCTGCGCAACCACCTGCGTGGGCTTGTCGAAGCACGCCAGGGCCTGCACGATGAAGGCTTTTACGTCATCCTTGAGTGCCGCCATGGGGATTGCCTTCCGTCAAGGGGCCGTCAATGTCAAGCCGCCTTCAGCAGACAGGTACCGCACGCCCTCGCAATATTGATCTTTGCCACCTCTGGGGCGGCGTTTGCAGCGGCGACCAGCTGGGCCAGCGTGCCTTCGGGATGCCCGACACCATAGCGGCGGACGACGCCGACGAACTCTTCGACATCGTGGCCTTTGATCATCAGCTTCGGCATCCCGTCCTTGGTGAAGGCGGGCGAGCCGAACTCGTCTTGCTCCTGGCCGATGTGATACAGCTCGTGCTCAACCAGCGCGCAGAACTCGGCGTCGCTACACTTGAGGCAGTAACTGGCATCCAACGTGATCAGATAATCGGGCACTATGCCAAACCAGTCGACCATCTGCTGTTGCTGGCGCCCCTTCTGCCACGGACCGCAGCGGAACAGCACCTCTTCGCACTGGCCGATCACCGTGCGGCCCTGCTTGTTGAAGCCGCTCGGCGCCCACAGAAACTGCACGTCGCAGTACTCCAAGTGCGCGTGATCGGGATTGTGCAGCTGGCCGCCTTCGGTGAGGATCGTGGACCGGGCCCAGGTGAGCACCTCGGGTGCTGGTGCGTATCTCGCCGACAGCGGGTCAGTGAAGCTCTCCGGCGGCACCGGGCGGGACAGCCCGGGCGCGACTGGCTTCTTCGCCATTACAGCGGGTCGACCGCCAGCATCACCGGCGGCATCGTCACGCCCAGCACCGTCAGCGCGATCGCCCCGCCGGCGGCAAGCATGGCCAGCTCGTTCTCGGACGGCTTCCAGTAGCTGACCACGGCGGACATGCCCTCAACCTCAATGCGGGTGATCGGCAGCGCGTCGCACGGCAGCTGCGCCTGGTCCCAATCCTTGGGTGCGCCCAGCACTGCGTTGTTCGTGTGGTGCTGGTGCTTATTCATTGCGTTCTTTCTGGTTGTCGCTGCCCGCTCCGGGCTGGAACCGCCGGCGCGATGGGCTGCACACGGCGGCCGGAACCACCCGGTCATGTTTCGTCAGCGACTGCGTCCGCTTTTTAAGCCCGTCCGCTGGAACGCGAAGGACGGCCAACAACGAGACTTCATGCAGGGACTCTCACGTTCGCAATCGGCGCTAATCTCGGCCATGGCGCAGAGGGTTACCTATTGCTATTTGCTACGTTTATTTTCTTTCCAACACATTTCATATTGGATAGAATCGATATAAACATACCAATACAAATTAGGACTCATGGACGATACCCGTGCGCAGGCGGCTGCCAAATCCAAAACCGCACTCCAGAAGCATCGCAACACCATCATCATGCTTATACTTGTGGCCATCATGGCGGCGCTCGTCGTCTGGTCGGAGCGTGAAATCGAATTGCCGAATTACAGCGGGGAAATTATGTAATTCATAGCTCAGAGAGAATTCTGGAGCGGATGCAGGGAATCGAACCCTGGTCATAGGCTTGGAAGGCCTCGGCTCTACCATTGAGCTACACGCGCATTGAGGCACACGGGACGCCCGGGCCTGAACCGCGTTGAAACCGGCGCTGCTTATTGCCGCCCTGCGGTCTCATCCTTTGCCGTAGCTTCGGGATTAACGCAGGTTCCACAACCACACCTCCACGCACTGGTCTTGATCTGTTTGCGCTGCAGCGCGCCCAGAGGAACCTCGCTGTGACGCACAGATCGCGCTGCCAGCATGCCTGCTGAAAGCGCTCCTTGCGCGCCGACAGTTCGGCAATGCGTGGAGGTGTGGTTACCGGGTACAGCGTCCGGTGCCGGTCTGGCGCGCGGCCTTGCGGCGGCGTCCGGCTGGTGTTGGCCCGCGGGCCGTGAATTCGATAGCTGCGCTTTGTGGCGCCCCCTGAGTATCTCCGGGCGGGTGCTCCGAAACTCATCAGCCAATTTTTGCCCCGTGCGCATCACGTCGCGCTTCTACGCCGCCGGCGCGCCGCGATGGCGGCTGGCGGTCGGGCTTTTGGCTTCGCTACTTCTTCATGATGCACCTCCTTGGCGGCCGGCTTCGCGCGGCCTGCTCATTTCAATCTCGCTCGTCGCGGTCCGGCTGGCGGTTCTGCGGAAGCAGGTGCCAGCCCAGGATGCGACGGATCTCGTCAGGGCTTGGCGGCGGGTCCAATGGCGCGTGCGTGCGGCGTTCGAACCACTCGCGGACGTCTTCCTTGGAGGGCTTTGTCGCCTGCGTCATGGCCGCCTCACTTCGGATGCGGAAAAAGAAAAACCGCCACAAGGGCGGTTCGGTTTGGTGCTCCAGCGCTATCTGCGAAGTGAGCGGTACACGCGAGCGAAAGCATCAACATAGTGGGTGCTATCTTCGAATCACTGCTAGCGGCGAGGCGCGGAGCCTGCATTACGCGTGCGGTGAATGTGTAGGAACCGACGTTAACGTACTTTCCGACCCATGTCAACGAACGCGAGAAGGATACTTTTGAGAAAAATCACCTATTCCACGCACTTAATAGCAGTCCGTCCACGGTATGATGCTACTCCTACATTTTTATTTAGGCCCGGCTATGATCACCGACGTAGGACTTAAGGAAGCAATCCCAATCATATCCGCAGGGGTAGGGGCACTCATTTCATTGGGTGGAGTCGTTGTCGCAAATCTTTTTAATATCCGCAGTCAAAGAATATTAGCGAAAAACCAGACCGCGGCGAAAGATAGAGAACTAAAGATCCAAAAGCTTGAAGAGCTGTATTTTTTGTTTGACAGATGGCAGATGAACTACAGCATCACGTATTTAAACCATCTACGTTTCCAGAAGCATAAATTGGAATATGCGGATCTTCTCGACTTGGAGTTGGAACGGAACAAAGCCCGAGCGGAATTAGGAGAGCATCAAAAAGTTCAAATGCTTATGAACGTCTACTTCCCCGACTTGGCGAAAGAATATACTTCGATTGAGCAGTGTCGGCGCGATATCACTCCGTTCATTCAGGCGGCACCTTCTAGAAACATCAGCACTGAAAAATTCGAGCAAAAGCAAGTTGAATTTGAGAAGGCGGCATTCAATTTTAAAATGAAGATATCGGACAGAGTCAAAGAGATTTGGTCCTAAACCCGCGCTCCACGATCAAGTGCAGAAGCGCGGGCGTTATGCGATTGCAGCAGAGCTTCCAATTCGCTGACCATATCAAGCGCCTTCTCGCGCTCGAAACCTCCGCCACCGATCTCTCCGCGACCAGTTCCCTTGCAAGGCACGCAGATACGTCGGTCTGCCGTGTTGCCGCTGCCCGAGCACCCCTCGCATTTGCCGTCCAACCAGTGCGCGAGCGACCGCTCGGCCACGCGGCGGTACAGCGCCTGCGCTGCCTGTGCATCCCATGCTGTGCCCTCGCGAACCCACTTGCGCTCGCGCCCCTTCTCGATCACGCGCGCGGTCCAGATGCGCAGCAGCTGGGCCAGATTGGCGCTGCCGGATTCGAACAGCTTGTGCTGCGTGCCGTCGGCGTACTTCACGCGCGAGAGCAGCGAACCGATGCCCGCGCCGGCGGTGTCGGCCAGCGCCGCCGCGCACAGCGCATCCGTAGCGTGGTGGTGCTCATCGTCGCGAAGGTCGGACGAGTTGACGGCATGAAGGTATCGGTCGGCAAAGCCCATTTCGCTGCTCCAAGAGGTGTGGCTGGACGTTAACACAGGTATTGCCGTTGCGCTAGACTGTCGATGTGGCAATTCGTTCAAACGCGCAACACCCCCGCGCGATTAAACTCCGCCAACGCTGCGCGCGCCGCTTGGTCGATGGCAAAGTTCGACACCGTGCGCAGGTAGACCATCGTCCGGCCGACGCCCTCGCGAAGCACACGCATCTCATCGCCCGTCACGCCCAACTTGCCGACCCGCTGCGCCCGGGCCTGGATTTCGGCCACGGCCAGCACCATCTCGTGCGCGATCGGAAGTATCTCGTGGCCGTCGGGCGCAATTCGGCGCACCATATCCGCGTTCGACAGCAGGTCGTAGACGTGCTGTTCTTCCAAG
This sequence comes from Duganella margarita, assembly GCF_009857535.1. Lineage (GTDB taxonomy): Bacteria > Pseudomonadota > Gammaproteobacteria > Burkholderiales > Burkholderiaceae_D > Rugamonas > Rugamonas margarita. The sequence continues at coordinate 20,352 of NZ_WWCS01000024.1, read as the reverse complement.
TGGTCCATACCGAGCGCGACGCTGGCCTGGAAGCCCGGCATCTCGAAGGCGATGGCCTTGCGCATGCCGAGCGGAAGGACGCATGGCTTCGGCTTGTATGCCTTGCGCGTTTTCTTCGTATTTGCCATCAGAGCCTCCCAGGGCGATTTTTTTGGAGTGACGTGTCCGCAGGTAGCGCCGCGATGCCATTCGCTGCGTGGCGGGCTCCTGGTGAAGCCGCAGATGCCTTCGGCAGGTTGAGGCCATGTTGCATTGCGTACTCGGCCACTTGTTGGGCGCGTGCCAACCGCTCCGCATCTTCTGCGGCGACCCGTGCATCGAACGCGGCCTCGCGGCGAGCATCGCGCATGGCGGCGCCGTCGGCGAGCAACTGCCTCACCTTGGCCAACTGCGCACGGGCTGCATCGGTGTCGGCTTCGCCACCGGCCGGCCCACCGAGCATCACCTGCGCCGCCGGCGCCGGCAGTTGTCCCGCGACCACCGCGCGGCTGATCGCCGCGTCGCGCCGCGCACCATCCCAGCCGATCGACACTGACCACGTGGCCGGCACGCAATCCGCGCGTGCCGCTGCTACCATCCGGACGTAAGCTTCCTTGAACGCCATCCGCGCGCCGACCTCATCACCCAGCGCTAGGATCGGGCTGGCCAGCGCGAACGCTGCTGCGCATTCGGCGGTCCACACCACCGTGTCCGCCTCGTCCTGGCTGCGCAGCGCGATCGCCCAGGCTTCCTCGGCGCCCGGTCGGCCATCCAGCAGCTTGCAGCGCATCGCGATCCCGGCCGGCACTGGCGCGAACTCGCCGTTCTGGTCGCGATAGGCCTGCATCGCGGCGCGCACCACCGACATCGGGAACGGCGCTAGATTCGCCAGCCAGGCCTTGACCATCGTCGCCTCGGGCAGTGGCTTGCCATAGGCGGCCAGCGTTTCGGCCAGCAACTGCCCGAACTCCGACTTGTCAGCGGGCGTCATGACTGCACCATGTCGATGATTTCGCCGCCTGCTGGCGCAGCATCGCCCAGCAGCTCAGCCATGACGCGCGCGTTTGTCTGCTCCATCGTTTCGGCGCCGGCTGGCGCACGAGCATTGCCTGCGTCGTTCAGGATGAAGCGGTCAATGTGGTCGGCATCGCGAAGGATCAGGCCGATGGCGTTGTACTTCGTCTTGCTGTCGTTCATCCCCATGTTGTGCGGAGTCTTCGCGCACCCACGGATGGCACGGCAGACGTCGGCGGGCGAATAGCTCTTCAACGCCTTCACGATCGCCTTGCGGCGCTTGTCGTCCAATTTCGAGCCTGGGGAGTTCATGATTTTTTGCCAGTACTCGAAGATCGTTCGTACGGGGTCGAGCTGCTTTTGCTCGACAAGTGTTTGATCCTGTTCTTGCTCCTGTTCTTGTTCCTGTTCCTGTTCTTGGCTTGCAAGGGCCTTGGAAGGGGCTTTCGAGGGGCTTCCGAAATCACGCATGTTTTTCATGTGAAAAGCGGAGGCGTATTTCTCGTAGAACCCGCGCAGATGCTGGTTCTCCGGCAGGTCATCGTACTCACGCTGAACTCCGGAACAGCGGTTATCGCGCGGCTCGAGGTGATCGGCGACTTGATAAGAAGCCATTTCGTACACCCAAACCATCTCAGCATCCTCATCGTATGCACAAAACCCGGATTTGATAGCACCTTGAAGGCCCTTTGAAGCCCCTTCCAAGCCCAATCCAGTTTCGTGAGCGATATAGACGAGCGGCACGTGATAAAGACCCAGCATGTTCGCGTGCGGCGCAGTCAGCAGGTACATCGCCACCACAACAGTTTCGATACCCTGCTTCTTAAGCGCCTTGCCGGTCTTCCCGATCCAGAACTTCGGACCGACCTTCGAATAGTCACGCATGAGGGGACTCCTTCCGCAGCAAATGCGACCAGCTATCGCGCTGCAGCACCTTCTCCACCGTGCGGACATGTACACCAAAGCGGTGCGCCAGCGCCGCATTGCTCAGCTCGGTTGCGATGCGCTGCCGCTGGGTGTCGCGCTCCTTCTGTGCGGCACGGATCGCCAAGACATCGTCGTCCGTGAGTTTAGATTGCGGCAGCGCCTCGCCGCGCTGCGCCAACTCGCGCGCCCGCTGCTGCCATTCGTCACGATTCATCCGCCCCCTCACGATGCATTCTCCTGGTCCAGCGCGGCGAAATCACGTCGCGGCCACGGCGATGCGAGGAAAGCCTGGATCGAGTTCTCATTGCTGTGCACCCAAATGTGGCATGGGCGGCAAAGCAACGCGAGATTGTCAACTGCCGCGCGCAGCTCACTGACCGCGAAGGTGACGATGTGGTGGATTGGGAACGTAGGCGTAGCTTTACGATCAACGTTGCGCCAGTCCAGGCCGCACCGTTCGCAACAAGCGTCCGCGCGGCACCAAACTGCTTTGACCGCCCGCTTCCACTCTGCAGAGCGATAGAATTCTTGGCGCTCCGGCGTAATGCCGCCCTTCCACTTCGGATTTCGATCGGCTGGAACGGTATGCAACCAGTGCACGCCGCCTCGCAACCAGGGTGTTCGTCCGCGAGACGCTGCGCCGATCTTCGCCTTCGACTCGGCTGAGTGCTTTGTCCCGGAGAAGCTGCGCGGGTCTTGGCCACCCTTCGCAAACCATTGCGCTGGGTCAGTGCCACGCGCGCGGGTCTGGATGCCCGCCTGTTTCAGCCAGTAGTACACGGTCTTGGGGTCGCGCTCAAACATTTTGCCAAGTTCGCCGCAGCCCAGCTTCCGCTCGACGTAGAGCGCAGCCAGTTGCTCATTAGTTGGCCGTGGGATAGTAGATTTTGTAGCGCTCATATTCCGTCCAATTCAAAAATCGTTTTCTGCTGCGACGCGGCTTTCGCCACCAACGCTGCCTCTTCCGCGCGGCGGGCCACCGCACCAATTTCATATTTAACCCGAGCCTCAGCGATCTTCAGGTAGTCGGGTTCCATTTCTATGCCTATGAACTGCATCCCCTCGCGCATGCAAGCTTTCCCGGTGCTTCCGCTGCCCATGAAGGGATCGAGCACCGTGCCGCCAGTCGTCGTCATCAATCGCACCAGGTAGGCCATCAGATCCGTGGGTTTGACCGTCGGGTGGTGGTTGCCATTGCGCTTCGTCCAGTCGGCGTCTTCGCAGGCGCGCATGGTGGCGTCTGTGCTCACCGCTGGCTCTAGACTGCTTGGCAGGCCTTCATTACGGTCCTGGCGGCTGGCCTTTGCGCAATAGAAAAACCGAGCGGCGCTGCCCGAGTCGCCCCGTGGTGCGCTTGGCGCGCGGCCGGAGAACTCGCCATACGCGTGGGCCGTCTTGGCGCTTGGCTCGCTGCCGCGCACTGACGCTTGCTGCCCGGGAGCCTGCGGAAACATCGACAACGCTTCCTCGCTGCCGTCGTGTATCAAATTTGCCGGCCACCGCCCCTCTGGAGCGTCGCCACGCACACCGGGCTTCGCGGCGAAGTTTGCACTGCCGGCACTTGTGTACCGCTGGTCCTGCGATGTCTCGCCAGCGCGCTCGCGACTCTCGCCCGTTGGCTCGACACGGCAGGCATCAATATTCAGCGCCCCAGTGCTGAACAGCAGAACATTGGCAACCACGGTTCCTGAAAGTGGTTTGCGTGCGACGCAGATCGGCTCGTGCGCCGGCTTCAGCGCGGTGCCCCAGCCTTCCCACTCCTTGGCTGCCTCTGTGAACGGAACCCATGGCGCAGTCGTGCCGTTCATCGTCTCTTGGCCAGGGTAGTCGTAATCCCCCGGTCCGCGCCCGGATGGGCTGTAGTCTTCACCCATCTGCATGCGACGGATGTCCTTCGGCCGGCCGGTGCCGGATTCGATGGCCTTGGCCACATTCATCGACTTCGGGAACCCGGAGCCGAAAACCCACATGATCTGGTCGCGGATCTCGAAGCCGGCGTCCTCGATGCCGCAGGCCATGCGATGAAACGTGCGCGGCGACGAAAATGAAAGCAGGTGTCCGCCAGGCTTTAATACCCGGAATGCCTCGCGCGCCCACTCTTCGCTAAATTGCTGGAATGCTCGCATCGCGGCCGGCGCAAGGTCGTACTTGCCAGCCTCGGCTGCGATCGACTTGTGTCCGCCGTTTGGGCCTGCATCCGGCGCATGGCTGGCGAAGCTGCGGCGCCGGTCGGCACGTGCCTCGATATCAGCGCCGTCCCAGGCCTTCCCCATGAAACGAATACCGTACGGCGGATCGGTGACGACCGAGTCGACGCTGTTGTCCGGCAAGGTTTTCATCACTTCGATGCAGTCGCCCGCGTGTAGCGTGTATGCTGCCGCGGCGATCTGCTCCTGTTCTTCAGGGCTAAATGCGCTCATGTCTTTTCCGTTTCAGGTTAAATTCCAGCAGCTGGTGCAGCAGTTGCCTTCAGGTCTTTCAATAATTTCTTGTAGCGCGCGGTCATCGCGACCAGCTGGTCGACCGTGTAGTGGCGTGGTTCGTTGTCCGCCTCCAGCGCCTCGACGGCGGCCAAGCCGATGCGCGCGATGACGCCGGCGCGGAACGACGCAGCCGTGGTGCCGCCGGGCCGGTTGCAGCCCTTCAGCTGCTTGAACACGTTCCGCTCGTCGAAGCGGAGGTGCGGATGGCTGCCGCGCGAGAGGTAGTGTCCAGCGTCATATTCGCCACCGGTCAGCGCGGAGCCGTCTGAATACCGATTGCAGTCGATGCACGGCTCATTGCGGTCGCGGAATCGCACCCAGGCGTTGAACGCCTTCTGGCAGTCGGCCACGTGGTCAGCCTTGCGCTTGAACTTGACCAGCTTTTGCTGGCGATCCTTGCGCTCGGCGCGCGCCGTCGTCTGCTTCTGCTTCTCCAGCTTCGCCATGGCCAGCACCGTGCCGCATTCCGGCGAACACCAGATTACGAACGGCGCCGGACGCACGAACTCGGCGCGGCAGGTGCGGACCGCGCACTTGTGCTTCTTCTCGCGCGCAGCCTTGGTGGCGATCTTCGTCACCTCGCGAGCCTCGATGCGCTCGCCGCGCGCAAACGCGGTGCGCTTCATCGGCGCGGCGCCGGGCTTCATGGGTGTGCGGCGCATCATGCTACGATGCTCTTTTTACAAAGGAACACCGAATGATCACCGCAGATACGAGTAGCTATGATGGTTGGGATATCGACGCCCATTGCCACGAAAATAAGCCTGACGATTGGAAGCCTGGCGAGCCTATCCCTTATTTGGCCAATCTGCGGGCGCGCTTGCACAATACGCCAGAATTTCCGTTCGAATGGACGGGCCAAAAGCAGTTCACGATCCCAGAGCACGGAGCCCGAACGTTCTACGACTGGAATGAGGCATACAGGTCGCTCAAACGTGAGGCGCACGAGAAGATCGATGAGATTAGGCGGATGCAAAAACATCAAGGGCTCACCTCATCCTGAACGGTTTCGCCAAAGACGAAACGAACATAGCAGCGCATTGCCGCCACCAGCGGGCTGTGATCGTCCATGCCGAAAGCGCGCTTGCCGCTAGCGCCGCGCGTCCAGGTGCATGCTGACCACACGCCGCTCTGGCCAGCGCCGGCATTCGGGCCGCCGCAGCGGTGCACCGGACTTGTCGGCGGGTGGAGTGAGATATTGGCGTGCTGGATGATCGAACCGCCCTGCTCCCAGTTCAAATCAAGGCGATAACCGTGCTCACCGAATGATCTGCAAAATCCGTTTGGAAAGTAGACGATCCAGGGGGCGCCGTCATGATCGCCATCACGCACGACCTTCAGACTCTGCGCGCGCGCGGCCCACACCGCCAGGTCGGCACCGCTCAGATCAGCAACGGCCATCATGGCTTTGCTCCCAGTGACAGCGCCACGGCTGCGCGTTTCGCCGACAAACCAGCCAGACGGCAACCGACATCAGTCGCATGGAAGTATTGCAGCTGGAGCAGAGGCCGGCCGGCGCGTGCGAAGCCGGCGGCGACCAAGCGCTCCAGCGCCGCGGCGTCGCGGCGATTCACCAAGTATTCGTTGCGGAAGCCCCAGCGTACCTGCGCGTGATGCGGCGTGGCGCCGAGCATGTGCCGCAGGATGTCGAGGTCACCCTCGTGCAGCGTAGCGACGCGGTCGGCCAGCTGGCAGGCGACGCACTTGCCGTGCTGGTCCAGCTGCTTGGCCTTGGCCGCCTTGCCGCAGGCGCAGCGCTTGGGGATCAGCGCGCCGGTCGTGGTTTCGCGGTTGATCGCGAGGTGGCGCCGCTCTTCGCGGCTCAGGTCGTACATCATGGTAGGATTCCTATTCGTTCATCAAATTGGAGACGGAAATGGTTGTTGACCCTCGCTTCGAGCAAGACCCCAATGGGGAATGGTTCTGGACCATTCGGAATCTTGGCGAGCTCGGAATCGGGATTCATGACGCGACGGCAAGATTCAGTAGCCAAGAAGAAGCGCTTGCAGACTTCGAGCGTTGGTCCGATGCGAGCTCCCCAACGGGCACCAACAATCGTTTCAATGCGTCGACTCGACATGGGGAAGTCTTGGTTTCGGCACGCTTGACTAATTCCGGCGCGATCACCGAAGTCTCCTGGGGACCGTGCGACTTAGTACAGACACTGACGTATAAATTTCGTGGCACCATGCCGCCACTCGCAAGTGAGTCAGTGACAGCAGACATCGTTGCAAAAATGGCGCTGTCACACTTTGATAGCCTCGAAAGTCCCAAAACCAAAACCATGGTCTTTAGAATTGGTGACATAGATGTCAACGGCTCGCTAAGGCTAATTCCGGTGGTGTAACTTATGTTTTGATGATTGTTCACGCCGCCACCATGCCCATCTCACGCTCGTGCATGAAGTTCGCCTGTATCAGCGCGCGGGCCATCGGCGGGCAAACGCTGTTGCCGCACATGCGCACTTGCGCTGATTTCGTCAGCGGCACACGCGGCAATTCCAAGGGGTTGCCCTCGGCCTGGTGGCCATCCTTGAATAGCAGCTTCGGATCCGGAATTTCGCGGATCACGTAGCCGGCCGGGAAGCCCTGCGCGCGGTAGAGCTCGGCCGGCTCCAGCATGCGCAGGCCGATGTCGACAATCTGGTAGTCCACCCCTTCGATGGTCACGAGGCCGAAACGATCCTTCGTCGTGACCGTGTGCAGCGGCTCTTCCAGTCTCGGGTCCTGATCGGAGCCGTAATACTTGACGAGGAAGGCGCGCACTTCGGCGTGGTGCTGGCCGCCGGCGCTGACCGTGTGCAGAGGCTCGTCCATGCCGGCGGTGCTGCTGGTGCCGCGCAGCTTCACCAGACTGCTTGTCATCACCGCATGCCGCGCACTGGCCGTCACGGTCTTGATAGGCCCACGCGCATCCTGGCCGCGAGATTCGTCGCCCTTCTGCGAATACATGGCCTCGATGTGAGCGGTCACGATGCCCATGGTATTGCCAGTGCTGGCGCGTGCCGGAGTGCCGCCAGCCGTCACTGTGTGCAGCGGCTCTTCTGGCGAACTGCCAACCGCACCGGCACGGAACTTAGTAATATGCGCGGTTACCAGCGCCGACTTCCCACCACCACCTGGCATCACCGTTCCCATCGGCACGTCCGCCGGATGACCAACGCTCATGCCCATGTCACGCTGGATATGCGCGGTCACCAATGCGGTGTCGCCTTTGGCGGTGATCGTGGCGGCCGGCTCGTCGGCGCCACGCGGGCGGCTGTCGCCGGCACGGCCGCCTACGCCCACCAGCGTCGCCGAGACGGCGCTGAAGTGACCACCCTTGACCTGGGCGCAGATGGTGCGCAGCGGCTCGTCGGCAGGCATCGTGCGCTGGTTGCTTGAATTGGCATGCTCGTTCAAGAACGCGGTCACCAGCGCCGCCTTGCTGGCACCGGCCACGACCGTGCCGAGCGGCTTCTCGATGTCCAGCGTGCGGGGCGTCTGGCCATCACGCTCACCGTAGCCGGTCTGCACCATGGTAGCGACAGCCAGCGCCTTCTCTCCGCGCTGCGCGCCGGTGATGGTGCGGAACGGCTCGTGAACCGATTCGCTGCGGTCGCTTCCTTGATGCGTCACAGGGACGATGCTGGGCACGACAATGGCGCGGTGGTTCTCCGTCGTCAGCGTGCCGAACGGCTGGCCAGCCGACACCGGCTTGCCCGAGTAGATCGGACCGCCCTGGCCAATGATGAACGGTGTTTCCGCGTCCACCACGTAGCGCTGAATGCCCTTCGCGATGCGGCGCAGCGTGGCGTCGGCCAGCGGGCGCTTGCGCTCGAAGATCGAAGGGCATGGAATGGACCAATCGATGCATTCGGCGGCCGTGCGCCACGGTGCCAGGTTCCCGGCCAGCACGCCGGCGGACGTCGGAGCGCCGTTGGTCGGCGCCGGCCAGCGGATCGGCAGGCCGTCGCGGCGCGCCACGAGGAAGAAGCGTTTCCGGATGGTCGGCGTGTCGAAGTCGCTGGCGCGCAGCTCTCGGTGGTCGACCGTGTAGCCGTGGCCGCGCAGCTGGCGCAGGAAGCTCTCGAACGTCTTGCCCTTCTTCGCCGGATCTGGACGGAAGTTGCCCTCGGCGTCCACCAGCAGTGGTCCCCAGGTTTTAAATTCCTCGACGTTTTCCAGCATGATCACGCGCGGTTTGCACTTCGCCGCCCAGCGCAGCGTCACCCACGCCAGGCCGCGAATGTTCTTCGCGACCGGCGTGCCGCCCTTGGCCTTGCTGAAGTGCTTGCAGTCCGGCGACAGCCAGACCAGGCCCACCGGCTGATTGTTCGTGACCTTGATCGGGTCCACGTCCCACACGCTCTCGCACAGGTGTTTCGTGTGCGGGTGGTTCATCGCGTGCAGCGCCAGCGCCTCGGGATCATGGTTGATCGCGATATCGACCGGCCGGCCGAACGCCTCCTCAAGGCCGGTGCTGGTACCGCCACCGCCGGCGAAGTTGTCGATGATCAGCTCATGGCCCAGGTCCAGCTGCGGCGTCAGCATGTCACGCTTCATGCGGCGCGGCGTGCGGCGCGCGACCGGCCGGGATGCCGGAAGCGGCGCAGCCATCATGGCGGCGACATCCTCGAGAGGCAGATCGAAGTTGAAGTCATCGCGCTTCATGCCCGCGCTCCCGCTGCGCGGCGCGCAATGGTGACTGGCATAGGATGCGGCGTTCCGCGATAAGCTGGTCCGGCGATCTGGCCGACGTATGGCGCTGGCGGCGCGATGGCGGCGCGAGCGGCGGTGGTGATGTGATAGGTCAGGTCGACCAGGTGAGCATGGCCAGCGTCCACGAGGTCGCTGAAGTGCGCACGGCAAACAGCCTCGACCTTGTCGTCTTCGATATCGAATTCGAGCAGTTCGCAGATCTGGTAAAAGGTGCCGGGCCCGGCGGCCAGTTGGCGCAGCATCGCATGCGCGAGGCTGGTCGGGTGTGGGAGCTTCCTCATGGCTGGCCAGCCTTCCCGTCGGTCAGGTCAACCGTCATGCGCAGCTTGCGGCGCGCGCGGTACTCCGCAGCGCCGGTGGTGGCGCTCTTCTCCGCGATGTGCTCACGGTCTTTTTCGCGCCATTCACGGGCCGCGAGCGTGACTTTCTCCTCCGGCGTGCCAGTCTGTGCTGGCGCCGGTCCTTGCTGTAAAATAGTGGGCATGTAATTCCTCTAGTGGGTGATCGGGTCGCGCTGCAACGCGGCCCTTTTTATTTCCGCTGCTCGTTTTCCAGTTCGCGCAGCAAGCGCTCGTAGTGCTCGCGCTGTTTGTGCTTCTCGCGAGTCATAACGTGCGCCGGTTCTACATCCATCGGCCGCGCTTCCTCAGCGGCATGCTGCTGGCGCTCCTGCATCATCGTTACGCGCCCTCGCCGGCCAGCAACTGGCGGATCGACTGCACGGTGAAGTTGTACTTCTCGTGCGCCTTGAGAATCATGCTGTCGCCGAATGGCAGCTTGTCGTGGCGGATCTTGCTAATCACGGGCGGCGCCACCTCGAAGGCACGCGCCAGAGCGGCGTCGTTCTTCAGGCAGAGTTTCTCGATAAAGTGGTCGAGCAGCGCCGCGCCGGCGCCAGGTTGAATTTGCGATGCTTGAGGCATGCGGTTCTCCATCTTCTTCGCCACGCACAACGGGGCGCGGCATCCCGAATTCAGTGGTGATGTGCCTGGCTTGCCAGTTGATGCTTGGCGAACTCGCCGGCCACCCAATGCAAACCCTTGGTGGTGAAGCGCATGCTGTTGAAGGCGTGCTCGTTCTTCGCCGATACGCCAGCTTTCACCTCGAAGCGACCCGCGTTGAGGTGCTCAGCGCGCGGAGCAAGTTCGCGACCCAGCCGATATGCAATCTCCTTGGTCAGCAGGAACTCACGGAACACGTTTTCTTTGACCTTCAGCACTTTGCAGGCCTGACGGAAGCCAAGCAGACCAGACGCATCGACGTAGCGTTCGACGAATTCGACGGCCGGCGCGGCGGCGGCCAATTCGACCTGCAGCGCCTGCTTGGCCTCGACTTCATCAGCCCAGGCGCGCGCGGCAGCCGCTGGGTTGGTGAAGTCCGGCAAAGCGATCTGCCCAGCGGCAGAGACCGCTTCAAGTTCGCGCCAACGTGCGATCACCTTGCGGCGCAGGATCGCGCTGTAGCCGGTCAGCAGCACGTCGGTCAGCTCGCGGTCCAGCGCGTACTCGGTCTGTTCGCGGTTCGAGCCGTCGAGATAGATGCATCCAAATTTGGATGCATCCTCGCCCAGCTCGCGAAGCATCTTTTCGATGTCGCGCTTGACGTGGAAATGCTCCTTCCCCGTTAAGTCGGCAATTTCGCGGCTCGTCATCTTCGGTGCTGCTATGGCGCTGATCAAATTCACGGTGGCTCCTTTGCGTTGGTGGCGTAGGCGACTGGCTGGCCGAGGATTCACATGCGCATGTGGTGGCGCGGCTGCGCGTAGTTCGCCCGGCCCGGCAGCAACATGGCCATGTTCTGGCCAGCTTTAGGCCATTCCTGTTGCGCGCGGCGCTGCTTATCATTACGAAAACGCGCTGACCAGTCGTTCGCCAACTGGCGTAGCGTCCGACTCTGCGACTCGCCGGCGTCGGTGCAGGCCTGACTGAAGTCGCGGTACTCATCCTCGTTAAACAATGCTTTCGCAACGAGGACGCGGGGTTTCGGCATCTTGGTTTTCATGGTGGTTTCCTATAAAAGTGATTCAGGCTTTCAGGTGATGCGGATGATTCTGGTATTGCGATTCGTTGGGCTGGCGCCGTCAGCCAGGCGGGCCGGATGCGGCAGCTCCGGTGGTGGGCGCGGTGCGCAGCGCGGCGTGATCGCCCTGCTTCGCCAGCACCTCCAACAGCGTGGTCTGCTTTTGCAGTGCGGTGAGGATGAGAGCTTGCGATTCATCGGCAACCAGCTCGGCGCCGATGAACTCACCTTCGTGCGCCAGCAGCGCGTCGGTCACTGCGGCCTCGGCGCGGCTGGCGGCAGCACTGAGCTGGTCGAGCTTGGCGATCGCGTTATCCAGCGGCGCGCTGTCGATCTGGAAGTTGAGTTCCATGGTGATTGTGCTGGGCGCGAGCTTGGCCGGCGCTGGCACGTAGCCGAGGCGAGCCACCAGGCGGTTGATGAAGCGCTTCATGTGGTTTCTCCGGTGGTGTTGACGGCGGCGGGCGCTGGCGCGGCGGAAGATGCAGCGAGTTCGGGCCAGATGAGATGCCAGTCGTCTGGGCGCAAATCGGCGCGGGTCACAGCACCGCTCGTCTGCACTTCGATTTGAGGACAATGCTGCGGCGCCACTGGGCGAATGCGCTCAACCCACTGGTGGAGCAGCGCTGACGAAACGCCAATGGAGCGAGCGAAGGCCGCCTTCGTAGTGTCCGAGCTTGAGAAGTAGTTTTTCAGGTCCATGTCGCAATAATAGCACCGCTATTACATAAGTCAATAGCATTGCTCGTTGCGATGATTAATAGCATTGCTATACTTCGCCGAATGAAAGCAGATCCCAAACCTTTAGAGCAATGGCAAGTCGATGATGCTGATCGGCTGAAAGCATTGTTCGATAAGCGCGAACCGAAGATTTCGCAGTCGGAGTTTGGCTCGCAGTTTGAGCTTGGAACTCAGGGGATGGTTTCCCAATATCTCCTTGCCCGGCGTCCGCTGAACATCAAGGCCGCGACAGCCTTCGCGCGAGGCCTCGGCGTGGCCGTGGTCGACTTCAGTCCGACCATCGCAGCTCAGATTAACGAAGCGTCGCAGGCCGCTGGCGAGATTCCTGGTGCGCGCGCGGTTACTGATGACGACGACCACGCGGAGCCAAACGTTGAGATCCGGATGGTTTCGATCGATGTGCAGGCCGGCGTTGATCGCATCATTCTTGAGCCGATAGATTACGATGGTGGCAAACACCATGTACCTCGCCAGTGGCTTGAGGAAAATGACCTTTACCCTGCCGCGCTCGTGGCGGTGAAGGTAAAAGGCGAAAGCATGCAGCCCTTGATGTACGAGGGTGACATAGCGGTCGTGAACACTGCCGACAAGGTTCGCAAGACCGGCGGCGTATTCGCTATGAACTACGAGGGTCAGGCCGTCATCAAGCGCCTACTGTACGAGCGCCGCGACTGGTATCTAGCATCAGACAATCCAGAATTCAAGTCAGTGCCCTGCCGTGGCGCCGACTGCCTGGTCATCGGTCGAGTTGTCCACTTCACTCCGAAGAATTTCCGCGACCGCCTGTAATTAAATTGGAGGGTTGATGAACAGAGTTGTCACATTTGCTGCGGCCACTGCTCTTATTGCTGTCGTCGGTGGGTTCGCGATCTACGTTAAATATGATGACTGGTTTGTCCTGCCGAAGGCTCGGCAGCTCGTTGCAGACAAGTTGAACGACCCGCTTAGTGCACAATTCCGCAATGATCGCCTTATTGACTATAACTGGCACTGCGGCGAAGTGAATGGGAAAAATGCGATGGGTGGCTACGTCGGGTTTAGGCGCTTTATATCAGGGAGAATCAACAAAGAAGTCTATCTGGAACGCACTGGCATGGTTGGCGAAGAAACGACCGCCGAGGTGCTTCTGCTGGCCGATAAAGTGATCGATCGCATGAAAGCTCAAAACGCAATGAAGGCGAAAGACCCTGACTTCAAATACCCGAATGAGTCTGATGCTGATCGCTATGATCGCGCGCGCGGCGAAGTGTTCGAAGATCACTGGAAGGCTATTTGCGAGAAGGCATAAACATTAACTGTAGCCAATTACGATGCCACACAAAACTACCTGAGGCGCTAGAGGATGAGCAGAGCAAGGACCGCATCGGATTGGCTATCCCAGCCCGCAATTAATTCATTGATATCCCCAGCTTGTCTTCTGGAGGGAGATCACACCAATCCAGCATGGAGAGCTCAAGTTGCCTCTCCAGCGTCAGAGCGCGCTCGCCCCATGATCCTCAAATGGATCGATGGGCACCTTCCGATATCGATTGAACTAGCGTGCGCTCTGGCGGCTCAATGCCTACGGCTACCAGTTCCGTCACCAGCAGTGGTTCTCGCGCCAAAGAACTACCTACCAGGCCTACCTGCTGCGTCAACCGGGCAGCTGGTCTTATTGATTGGGAGCGAATATAAAACGCCGGATGCTTTTTTTGCGCAAGCTCTGTCGAGGAATCCGGCGGCAGAGGAACTGATCTGGAGTAAACTTTGCGACAGCGAGTCTGGCGCGAAGGGTGCGGCTTGGGATGAGCTTATTGCGAATCCAGATCGCCATCACCAAAATGCGTTATTTGACGGCGTGAACTGGTGGCTCTTCGATCACGACCAAGCGCTGTTGGATTCCGGCGCGTTTTGTAAGAATCCGCTTGATCAAACACAGCGCTCGCTAATGTGCAATTTTTCAGCGCGGTGCAACATACTTGCGGAACAAATGGTTAACCGCTTAAGGTCGCAGAATAACATTTCTGCCCAGCCGGCTCAGTTTGATCGATACAAGGCTGAGATGTCGTTACTATCATTAACAGCAGCGAAGTGGTCGCACACGCACCCAAAAATTCAAGAGATTTTCTCGACCACTGCTATACTTTTGACAGCTATCGAATTGCGTCTCCCGCCTTTGGCGCAGCACATATCGAACCGAATAGCGCAACCGAGTGCAGAAAGCCTATGGAATTAGACTACGGAATGGATTTTCAGGCACCAACCGTGGCAGCCCGGTTTTCGCCAATATATTGGGAACCGATGGTCGGCAGCGAGGAGCGCATTACCGCTCTTGTCGCCATTGAGCCGGAACCCGGCGCTTCGGATCTGTCTCCTATCGCTCACGTTGTCTTGCCCGCACGTCGTCTAAAAGCGATGCTTGGTATGACGCGCGGTAGCTCCGCCCACGGCATCTTGAGCTTGGTCGCTGAGTTTATGACGACTAGATTGGCCGCTGGTCTGACCCTTGAAGAACTGGATGCGCCATTCGGCGGATTTACAGTTGGAAAGCCAAGGGAGATCAGGGCGTTTTCCGAGGAGCAGGTCCTTTCTGGCGCTGTGCAAATGGTGTCGGCGCTGGGCGACGCGGACGAGATTTTGGAGGTAGATGGGCCCGGCCGTCGCTCTTCCGCAACTACGCTCGCGTTTCTTCGCTCTGTGCAGGCCGAGTTCTCCGTTGACGATAAGACGCGCCGCTCTCGCTTCTTCAAGCGTTTCACCAGTGAAGGAGCGAGGCAGGTTATGCTCGACTATGCACACGATAAGTGGCTGGTCCAATTTGCGAGCATTCCCGCCACGGTCGGCCAGAGACGGTATCTGGAAAAAGAGGCAGAAAGCAAAATCTTAGAACTCATCACTGCACGAAAATTTGTTCAAGCATCGACAAAAACTATTCTTATTATCAATAAGCAACCAGTCTTAGATGAGTCTGGCGAGCTTCATAAAATCGGCGTCGAGGCAAACGAACGGTTCGTATGGTTCGCTGGCCAGCACGATGTCGAGTCGATCGAAGTCCGGTCAAAGCAAGAAGCCGTGCATACCCTTGAGACTTTCGCCTAATCAATGAGGGGCGAATAAACAGGTGAGTCTTCGGCGTCGCGCACTTCTGTCAGGCTGTCTTACAGTGTGTGCTCACCGGCAGTGAAAAAAAAAGGAGGCTGGGCTTCATGCAGCATCTGTCATAATTCCTAAATGCAATATCCTTCCGCTGTCGTCACCATCAACCACCTCACCGTCGCCGCGTTCTTGGTTGACTCGTACCAGACCTACACTGCGCCTGGCACCCGCCTAATCGCCGGGGTGCAGCGCTACTTCCCGACCCTCCCCATCATCCTGGTGTCGCCGCGCATCGGCGGCTTCTCGCGCAGCTTCGCGCACTTCGACACCACCAACATCATCAAACACATCAATACGGATGAGATTGACTGGCAGATGGCGGCGCTACCAGTTCAAGCTGGCGAAACTCCCTTCTAAGCCAGCAACTCTGATTTTTCGATAAATAGCAACGCTACCGAATTCTTTAATAGCATCGCTATTGCATATTAAAAATAGCTTTGCTATTATTCATCCATCGACACACCGATGGAGAACGAAATGTCCCCAGCTGAACTTGCAGCACTCGCAGAAGCAACCCACCGCGGCGATGCCGCCTATGCCGCCCAGGTGCGCAAATGATCGCCCTGATCGTTGGTCTACCGAGTGCTGCCGGCATGAACGTAATGCAGTTAGCCGCTGAGCAAATGACCGCGCCGGCGCGCCGCCTGGAGCTGGTGAAGTCGTTGCCAGTAGCGATGGGCGAGAACGGCATGCAGACCGTCGCCCAGCTGTGCGCCGAGCGCGACATTTCGCTCTCGATTACCGACATGAACCGCATCGGCCGCCGCGCCTCCGCGTTGAGCCGCAAGCAGGACTTGCAGCCGGTGAAGGTGCCGTGCGCGCTGTTCGGCGAGGTGAACTCGTACCGTGCCGACCTCTTGGCGCTGGCTTACGAACAGATAGACGCGGAGACGCTGTGAACGCCCCTATTTCCGCTGCCCTGCTCCAGCTGCGCGCCGGCCAGGTCGCCGCGCCGGTGACTCAAGGTGACGAGCCGCTGCGCACCGTGTACGTGGTCCAGCAGCCGCTGGTCCCAACCGCCGCCCGACTGCTGCGCGCCGGCTACGAGCATGACGGCTTGCGGATCGACCTGTACGGCACGCTGGACGCTGCCGGCTACGAAGTTGAACACGCGGCGCTCACCGGCGCGCTGGACCAGATCGACATCGCTGTCTGGCTGACGCGGGAGCAGTTGCGCCAGATGAGCGATTGGTGCGACCGCCATCTGCCCAGCGCGCACGAACTGAAGCTGGTGTCGCAGCAGGACGCCCGGGCCGAGCGCCTGCAGTGGCAGCGCAACTTTGCGGCCGAGCCACCTTGAACCGAAACCGGAGCGCGCTGCCCCGGTGCACAACGCAGCGATAGCCGTCGGCCAGGCGATAGAAATGCGCCCAGCAGGATCTGAAATGCCTCGACTCCCCGCGCAGTCGGCCCGCAAGGGCAAGCGCGGGACCACATGGCAGGCGGTTGATTGCCCCGCCCGGAGACAACCTGAAAAGGCTCAATGGGGAGGAAAGCGGAACGAGCATTCGGATAAGTTGGACTGTCCGGCCAACCATCAGCCGCCTGCCATGTAGTGAACCAGTAGGGAATGCGCCAGTACGCACGCCTCGCGGAGTGCCGGCAGCAGACCGCGCCAGTACCGAAGCACCACACGCAGAGAGCGGCGTACGCGCTCCCCGAACAACGAAGTCAATAGGGAGCGCAGGATGAACAGCACGAATCACTGGCAAGCAAAATACCCGGGCGGCCTTTTCTGGACCAATGTGCCGGCGGTCCTCGTACAAAATCTAATTGCCTGCGGCTTCAAGGTGCGCCCTCCACGCGCTAAAAGCCTCTCGCAAACGCAGGTGTTTGCATGATGGCGCGCTTCCTCTTCGGCACGCCGGGCGACTGGTGCAGCCGTCACCCTCGCGTAATGCTCGGCGCCGTGCTGCTGCTGACCGTGCTGTCGCAATGGCTGGTCGACCTGGTGCTTCCGCCGGTGGTGATGCCATGACGCGTGAACAGAGAGCGCTCGTGCGCATCGTCAAGCTGTGCCGCCGCCCGAATCATCGAATAAGCCGCCAGATCCGGCTGATGGAATTGGCGCTGGAAGGCCTGGGTGTGCCGACCAACGCTCGGAACGCGGAAATCCAGAAGGTTCTTCAGGAGCGCCGCGAGGTGGCACTGCAGCACGTCGCCGCGCGGCAGATCGGAGGCGACAGTGAAGCTGCGTGACGCCCTGACCATCGCTCTGCTGGGAATGCTGATCGGCAGCGCCTACGCCTTCATGCAGCAGGCCGACGAAGAGGCGGCGCAGCGCGACCAGGCGGCGTGGGCCGGGAAGTCGGACAAATGACCGCCCTCGCCCACATCGCCGGCCAGGCGCTGCGCAACCTGCGCGCCGGCCACCGCCCGCAACACGCTGTACGCCTTGCCCTGCTGAATGCAGCTTAACGAAGTTACACCGGAGAAGAAAATGAGTAACGCCCTCGCCATAGTCACTGGCGCAATTCAAGAAGCTCGCGAGGATTTCTCCCGCGTGCTCGGCGACCGCAGTCTGAGTTTTGAGCGGGAGTCAGGATTCGCCATCCAGCAGCTGCAGAAGAACGATTACACACTCGGCGTCGCCATGAAGAACAAGGCGTCGGTGATCAACGCCGTCACCAATATGGCCGCGATCGGCATTAGCCTGAACCCCGCCCGCAAGCAGGCCTACCTCGTGCCGCGTGACGGTCAAATCTGCCTGGACATCAGCTACATCGGCCTGCTCGATCTGGCCGTGGCCTCGGGGTCGATCCTTTGGGGCCAGGCTGAGCTGGTGCGCGAGCACGACCTGTTTAAGCGCGTCGGCATGGACAAGCAGCCGGTCCATGAATTCGAGCCGTTCGGCAAGAACCGTGGCCTGATCATCGGGGCCTACGTTGTCGCGAAGTTGCACAACGGCGACTTCCTGACCACGATGATGGATATGGACGAGGTTTGCAGCATCCGCGACCGCTCCGAAGGTTGGAAGGCTTTTTGCGCCAAGAAGATCAAGAGCACACCGTGGGCCAGCGACGAGGGCGAAATGATCAAGAAGACGGTCATCAAACGGGCATACAAGCTGTGGCCTAAGACCGAGCGCCTCGACGCCGCCATGACACATCTGAACACGACAGGCGAAGGCTTAGCGCCTGATCGCCCGGACAACTGGGTGGACGTCGCGCCGATGATTGCGGAAGTGCTGCGCACCACGACGGCCGCTGACGCAAAGGCCTATTGGCAGGAAAACAACTCCGCGCTCGCGGGCCAGCCAGCCGATCACAAGCGACTCAAAGACGCGATGATCGCTCACGGCATGAAGCTGGCCGATCTGGCGAAGCGGGCCGCCGAAGCGCATACCGTCGAAATGGAGCCGACTGGCGTCGCGATGACCGACGACGAGGCGCTGGCCGCCGACCTGGCGCGGAGTGCGCAATGAAATTCGTGACGTGCGCACAAGGAACGCCGGAATGGCACACCTCCCGCTGCGGCAAGATCACCGCCTCCCGCTTCGCTGACGCGATCAGCACCGTCGGCGGGCTGGATGAGCGTCAGGCTAAATACGTCGCCCTGGTGCGTGGCGGCATGGACAAGCCAGACGCCGCCGCCAAAGCAGGCTACAAAGTCCTCCCTTCGTCGGATCTGGTGCGCCGGGCCCTTCTGGGCGAAGACACTGCCGTGCCGTCCGATATCGCCAAGCGCTACGCCGCCGACCTGACCATCGAGCGCATCAGCGGCAGCCCCTTCGGCGAGCCGGCGCGCGCATGGGTGCTGGAACGCGGGCACAAGATGGAAGAGCTGGCGCGCATGCACTACGAGGCTCGTATGGAGGCGCTCGTCACCGAGGCCGGCATCTGCCTGACCGATGATGAAATTTTCGGGTACTCGACTGATGGCCTGGTGGATGACGATGGGCTGATCGAAGTGAAGGCGCCCATCGACAGCGCCAAGATTATCGAGATGTGGGTCACTGGCGACGTGTCCGAATACATGCACCAAATGCAGGGCGGCATGTGGATCACCGGCCGCAAGTGGTGCGATTTTCTGATGTACGCGCCAGACCTGGCTGCAATCAACAAGGACCTGTACATCAAGCGCGTGATGCGCGACGACGCATTCATCGATGACATGGTGCTGCGATTGGCGAAGTTTGACGCCATGGTCGAAGCCAATATGCGCTTGCTGCGCTACGGCCCGGCGCCAATGCCGGCACCCACGCCAGCAACCGCAGCACCCGCCGCCGCACCCGTCGCCGACTGGCGCACCGCTTTTCTCAAAACCGCAGTATAAAAACTAGGAGCCTCAAATGGAAATGACAACCGATATGCTCAAGCCGGATTTGATCCCCGCGCCGGCCGTGCCCGAAGAAATCAACCCGCTTTCCCTGCTGACCATCAAACCCGAGGAATACGTGGCCCAAGTGTTCGCGCCCTTCCGCAGCAAGCTGGCGGCACTGAAGGCCGAAGCCGATACGATCCACTTCGAAGATAAGCGCACCTTCGACGCACCGCACCGATACGTTGACATCAGCACTACCGAGGGCATGGCGATCGCCGTGAAGTATCGCGCCGGGTTCCGCGACGATGTGCGCCTCGATGTCGAAAAAACAAAGACTGCGCGTAAAGCCCCTATCCTTCAAATCGGCCGCCTGATTGACTCGACCTTCAAGGAGATTGTCGAGGAAGCGGCGCCATACGAGGGGAAATTCGACGCGGCTATCAAGGCCGAAGAGAAGCGCAAGGCGGAAATCAAGGCGGCAAAGGAGCGCGCGGAAGCGGAGCGCATAGGCGGCATTAAAGCAGCCATCGAAACAATCCGCGCCCTGCCCTCGCGTGCGGAAGGCAAGTCATCCGACGAATTGCGCGCGCTGCTGGAGCGAGTGGCCGCCCGGGTGATCGCCAAGGAGGAGTTCGCGGAATTCACCGATGAGGCGCGCATTGCACTGGACGCCGCCGGCCAGGAGTTGGTGGCGATGTTCGGCGCCGCGCAGCAGCGCGAGGTAGCTGCTGCCGAAGCGGAAGCTGCGCGCGTCGCCGAGGCCGCGCGCCTCGCCGCCGAGCAGGCTGCTGCCGACCAGCGCCGTGCCGAAGAGGCTGCGGAGAATGCGCGCATCGCCGCCGAGAATGCGGCCACGGCCCAGCGACTGGCCGACCAGCAGGCTGCTATCGACCGCGCCGCCGCCGAAGCAAAGGCACAGCTGGATGCGGAGCGGGCCGAGATCGCCGCTGCGAAGGAGAAGCTGGTCGCCGAGCAGGCCGCCGCCGCGAAGGTCAAAGCCGACGCCGAGGAAGCGGAGCGCCAGGCCGCCGCCGAGCGCGCCGCCAACGAGCAGGCCGCCGCAGCGCGCGCCGAGCGTGAGCGCCTCGACG
>NZ_WWCS01000023.1 GCF_009857535.1 Duganella margarita | reverse complement strand
TCTGACCCACGGGCTTAATGGCCCACAGTCTGGTCGGCATCACCCTGCCTGACCGCTTCACCTTTCTGATTATCTGATGGCGACGCGGTACGTTCAATATACGAGGTCTCCCATTTCTACACGAGCTGATCCGGTTAGCGGTTGAGCCCGTGTAGAAATGGGGGACCTGACCCCGGAATTTACTCGCCGCGCGGGTCGCGCGACAGCAGGCGGGCCACCATGGCCTGCGGCTGGTCGCCGTCGAACAGCACGCCGGCCACCGCGTTGGTGATCGGCATTTCGACGCCCAGTCTGGCAGCCAGGTCGCGCACCGCCTTGGCGCATGGCACGCCTTCGGCCACGTGCCCCAGCTCCTGCACGATCACGTCCAGCGGCTTGCCTTGCGCCAGCCCGAGGCCGACACGGCGGTTGCGCGACAGGTCGCCGGTGCAGGTCAGAATCAAGTCGCCCATACCGGTCAGGCCCATGAAGGTTTCATTTTTGCCGCCCAGGGCGACGCCCAGACGGGTAATTTCCGCCAGCCCGCGCGTGATCAGCGCCGCGCGTGCATTCAGGCCCAGGCCCAGGCCATCGGCCGCGCCGGTGGCGATCGCCAGCACGTTCTTGACCGCGCCGCCCACTTCCACGCCAACCAGGTCGTCGCTGGAGTAGACCCGCATATTGCCGCCGTGCGCGGTATCCACCACGCAGGCACGCAACCCGGCCGATTCGGAGGCGATCGTCAGCGCGCACGGCAGGCCCTTGGCCACTTCCTGCGCAAACGATGGGCCGGACAGCGCGCCGCCCGCCACCGCATCGCCCAGCACTTCACGGACGATCTGGTGCGGCAGCAGGCCGGTGTCGTATTCAAAGCCCTTGCACAACCAGACGATGTTGGGGATCTGGCGCCCCTTGAGCGACTGCAGCAGCGGCCGCAGGCCGGCTACCGGGCAGGCGGCGATCAGCAGGCTGCCGGGCTCGATCACATGGGCCAGCGCGGCGTCGAAATCGGCCGCTACTTGCAGCCGTTCGGGGAAGGCGTAGCCAGGCAGGTAGCTGTTTTCGCGCGCGGCCGCCATGGCCTGCAGCGCGGCCGCATTGCGGCCCCACAGCAGCACGTCGTGACGCTGGGCCAGCGCCATGGCCACGGCCGTGCCCCAGGCGCCTGCGCCAAGCACGCTCACTTTGCGGGCCGCGCCCGCATGTTTGCTAGTCTTTTCTTGCATGGGATCTCATTCGGCGCATGGGAGGGCGCCGCTACGGCAATTATATGCCCCAGACTTCCGATTGTTTGACGTATCCGATCAGGCCGTCACGATGACGCACCTTGATCCAGCCGCCGGCCGCCGTTTCCGACAGTTCCAGCAGCACGCCCTTGTCGGCGGTGAACACCGCTGCGGCGGCGTCATCCGGCGTGGCGCGGATTTTCAGGTTGGCGGTGCGCACGATGACGTTGCGCTTGGCGCTCAGGCCCTTGGCTTCGGTCCAGGCCAGTTCGCCGTTGACGTCGCGCACTTTGAGCCATTCGCCATAGGCCAGCACCACTTCCAGCGGGGCGCCGCGCGGCACCACGAACAGCTTGCTCCCTTTGGTCGAAGGGGCGTCGTACAGGATCACGGGATTGGCGCCCACCGTCTTGAAGTCGTATGCCTGGCTACTGGCTGCGGCCAGCGTCATGGACAGAGCAGCGATCCAACGGGGAAATGTCATGGCTTACCTTGAGAGATGAAACAACCGCCGGACGCGTGTCCGGCGGCGGTGATGCAGATGCTGCTGAGTGCTGCGGACCGCTTAGTGGGTCGCGTCAGCGGCTGGCGCCTGGGCGGCAGCTTCAGCGATGGCTTGCTGACGCTGCTGGTAGAACACTTCGAAGTTGATCTCAGCCAGGTGCACTGGCGGGAAGCCGGCGCGGGTGATGGTGTCGGCGATGTTGGCGCGCAGGTACGGGTACACGATGTTCGGGCAGCCGATGCCCAGCAGCGGATCCAGCTGTTCCGCTGGAATGTTGCGGGCTTCAAAGATGCCGGCTTGCTTGCCTTCTACCAGGAAAGCGACTTTGTCTTTGACTTTGGCGGTGACGGTGATGGTCACGGTCGATTCGAAGATGCCGTCAGCCAGCGGCTCGGCGCCCACGTCCAGCGCGACTTCGATGGTCGGCGCTTCCTGTTCCAGGAAGATGCCTGGCGAGTTCGGTTGTTCCAGCGACAGGTCTTTCAGGTAGACGCGTTGGATTTGGAATACTGGTTGCAGATTTTCTTCAGACATGGAACGCTTTCGTTGTAGTTTCAATGATGTTTGCTTGGCATGGCAAGAAGACAGCTCAAATCAAACGCGAGGGCAATTGTATCAAAACCATTATGGTTTTAAAGGGTTTCGCGCCCCGCGTTGTATTATGAGGTGCATTAGCCATTTAACAAGGGGGACAATCCGCCCGCTTGATCCAGCGCATACAAGTCGTCGAAACCGCCGACGTGGGTGTCGCCGATGTAAATTTGCGGCACGGTGCGGCGGCCGGTCTTTTGCATCATCGTCATGCGTTGCTCCGGATCGAGGTCGACCCGGATCTTTTTCAGGCCGGTCACACCCTTGGATTCCAGCAGGCGTTCGGCACGGGTGCAATACGGGCAAACGGCGGTGGTGTACATGATCACTTCGGCTGTCATGATGGTTTCTCCAGTTATTTGGCCAGTGGCAGGCCGGCTTTTTGCCATGCAGCAACGCCACCTTCCAGGTTCACTACATCGGCAAAGCCGGCTTTGCCCAGTTTGGCGGCGGCGGCCGAAGCGCGCGCGTCGCTCTTGCCGACCACGATCAGACTGCGGCTCTTGAACTTGTCCAGCTCCGGCAGGCGCTTGTCCAGGTCCGCCAGCGGGATATTCTTGGCGTCCGGCAAGTGGCCATCGGCATAGTCCTTGGCATCGCGCACGTCCAAGATGGTGGTCTTGCCGCGATTAATCAACATGGTAATGTCTTGCGGCGTGCCGCGCTTGCCGCGCACGGTAAGCGCCGGCCACAGCAGTGCGCCGCCGGAAATCAGTACGATGGCGATCAGGAAAATATTGTCAATGAAGAATTTCACAGGAATCCAATGGTTGAACTTAATCTGCGCATTATAAAATAGAAGCCGTTACAGTACTCATTGCACCGGTTTTCCACCTTTTCTTGAAAAGATAGTCCACATGTACAAAATCGTTTTCATGCGCCATGGCGAATCCACCTGGAACCTGTCGAACCGCTTTACCGGCTGGACCGACGTTGACCTGACCGAAAAAGGCATCAACGAAGCCAAAAACGCCGGCAAGCTGCTCAAAGAGGGCGGCTACACCTTCGACCTGGCCTATACCTCGGTGCTGAAGCGCGCGGTGCGCACGCTGTGGCTGGCGCTGGACGAGATGGACATGATGTATCTGCCGATCAAGAACGACTGGCGCCTCAACGAGCGTCACTACGGCGCCCTGCAAGGCCTCGACAAGGGCGAGACCGCCGCCAAGTACGGCGATGAGCAGGTGCTGGTCTGGCGCCGCAGCTACGACACGCCGCCGCCGGCGCTGGACGCGAGCGACGAGCGCGCCTCGTTCAACGATCCGCGCTACGCCGGCTTGTCGAAAGAGCAAATCCCGCTGACCGAGTGCCTGAAGGACACGGTGGCGCGCGTGGTGCCGGTGTGGGATGAGGAACTCGCCCCGGCCATCCGCGCCGGCAAGAAAATCATCATCTCGGCCCACGGCAACAGCCTGCGCGCGCTGATCAAGATGCTGGACGGCATCAGCGACGACGATATCGTCGGCCTCAACATCCCGAACGGCACCCCGCTGGTGTACGAGCTGGACGAGAACCTGAAACCGCTCCGTCACTACTACCTGGGTGACGCCGACGCCATCGCCGCAGCGCAAGCCGCCGTGGCCAACCAGGGTAAGGCCAAGTAATTTGTCTTCTTCGTACCGCCACACCGCAGCCTTGCTGCTGATGCTGTCGCTCGGCGCGGCCGGACTCACCGCCGCCGCGCCGTTCGCCAAGCCGACCGAACGCAGCAAGCAGAAAGCGGTGGCCGAGGCCGAGCGCGCCGGCCTGCAGCAAAAGCTGTCGAGCCTGAAAAAGGATATCAGCAAGACCGAGAGCGCCAAGGACGACGCGGCCGATACGCTGGCCGAGTCGGAGCAGGCGATTTCCGACGCCAACCGCGCGCTGCGCGACCTGCAGCAGGAGCAGGGCGACACCAACGTCAAGCTGCAGCAGCTGTCGGCCGAGCACGAGCGGCTGGCGGCCACGGTCGCCCAGCAGAAGCAGCAGCTGGCCAAGCTGCTGCGCGACCAGTACGTGGCGGGCAACGAAGACCGCATCAAGCTGCTGCTGTCCGGCGACAATCCCAACCGCATCAACCGCGACCTGCAAATGCTGTCGTATGTGTCGCAGGCGCAGGCGCGGCTGCTGGAGTCGCTGCGCGGCAACCTCAATGCCGTCGAGGTCAACCAGGAGCAGGCGCAGAACGCCAAGGACGAGCTGGAAGAAATCGCCCAGGAGCAGTTGCAGCAGAAAGCCAAGCTGGAGCAGGAAAAGGGCCGCCGCGCGGCCTTGCTGTCCAGCTTGTCGAGCAAGCTTGTGGCCCAGCGCAAGGAAGCCGGCAGCCTGGAGCGCGACGAGCAGCGCATGAGCAGCCTGGTGGACAAGCTGAGCAAGCTGATCGCCGAACAGGCCGCCGCCGCCGCTGCCGAGAAGAAACGCCAGGAACAAGTGGCTGCCGCCCGCGCCGCCGCCAAGGCGAAAGCCGAGGCCGATGCGCGCGCGCTGGCCAAAGCCAAGGCCGCCGAAGCAGAGCGCCAGCGTCTGGCCAAGGCCAACAACAGCAAGTCGGGCGCCATCAAGCCGGCCAAGCCGGCCGCGCCGAATCCGGCCGACGCCATCGATGCGGACGAGCCGCCGAAGCTGGCCGAGGTCAAGCCGGCGCCGGCGCCAACGCCGGTGGACAACACGCCGCCGGCCAAGCCGGCCGACATCGCGCTGGCGCCGGTTGCGCCGGCCGGCGCCTTCGCCAGCCTGAAAGGCCAGCTGCGGGCGCCGGTGGCCGGCAAGGTCACGGCCAAGTTCGGTTCGCGGCGCGGCGACGGGCCGACCTGGAAAGGCGTGTTCATCCGCGCCAGCGAGGGCGCCGAGGTGCATGCCGTGGCCACCGGCCGGGTCGTCATCGCCGAGTGGATGCGCGGCTTCGGCAACCTGATCATCATCGACCACGGCGGCCAGTATCTGAGCCTGTACGCCAACAACGAGGCGCTGCTCAAGCGGGCGGGCGACATCGTCAAGCCGGGCGACGTGATTTCCAGTGTCGGCAATACCGGCAGCAGCGAAGAATCAGGGCTATACTTCGAACTTCGCCATCAGGGCGCGACATTCGACCCGGCTGGCTGGGTCAAGTTTTAAGGTTTGCGGAAAAATATGGGCAACAAAGTCAAGAACATCGGCCTGATCGGCCTCGGTATGGTGGCTGGTGTTGCCGCCTCGTTCCAGTTTTCCGCCGTCGCGCAAAAAATCACCGGCACCCCGCTGCCGCTGGAAGAACTGCGCCAGCTGTCGGATGTGTTTGGCCTGATCAAGACCGATTACGTCGAAACCGTCGACGACAGGAAGCTGCTGACCGAAGCGATTTCCGGCATGGTGGCCTCGCTCGACCCGCATTCGGTCTACCTCGACAAGAAAGCCTTCCGCGAAATGCGCGAGACGGTGGCCGGCAAATTCGTCGGCATCGGCGTCGAAGTCGGCCTGGAAGACGGCTACATCAAGGTGGTCTCGCCGATTGAAGACACGCCCGCGTTCAAGGCCGGCATCAAGGCCGGCGACCTGATCACCCGCATCGACGGCACGCTGATCAAGGGCATGTCGCTGGACGAGTCGGTCAAGAAGATGCGCGGCGAGGTGCATTCCAAGGTCAGCGTCACCATCAGCCGCAAGGACGAGGACAAGCCGCTGGTGTTCAACATCACGCGCGAGGAAATCCGCGTGCAGAGCGTCAAGGCCAAGATCATCGAGCCGGGTTACGCGTGGGTGCGCATCTCGCAGTTCCAGGAACCGACCGTGGACGACATGGCGAAGAAGATCACCGCCCTGTACCAGCAAGACCCGCACATCAAGGGCCTGGTGCTGGACCTGCGCAACGACCCGGGCGGCGTGGTGCCGGGCGCGATCGGCGTCTCGGCCGCCTTCCTGCCCAAGGATTCGGCGATCGTTTCCACCAACGGCCAGCTGGCGACCTCCAAGGAGACCTTCTACGGCCGCCAGGAGTTCTACGCGCCGCGCGCCAAGAACGATCCGCTGGCCAAGCTGCCGGCCGGCCTGAAAGACGTGCCGATGGTGGTGCTGGTGAACGCCGGTTCCGCCTCGGCGTCGGAAATCGTCGCCGGCGCGCTGCAGGACTACAAGCGCGCCACCGTGATCGGCCAGCAGACCTTCGGCAAGGGTTCGGTGCAGACGCTGCGCCAGCTGACCGCCGATACCGCCGTCAAGCTGACCACCGCCCGCTACTATACGCCGAAGAACCGCGCCATCCAGGCGCGCGGCATCACGCCCGACCTGCTGGTGGACGAAACGGCGGAAGGCGATGGCCTGAACGGCCTGCGCGTGCGCGAAGCCGACCTGCAAAAACACCTCGGCAACGACAAGGAACCGGAACAGGCCAACAAGCGCGATGTGGCGGAAGACGAACAACGCCTGGCCGCGCTGTCGAAAAAATGGAAGCCGGTGGAATTCGGCTCCAAGCAAGACTTCCAGCTGGCGCAGGCGCTGAACCATTTCAAGGGCTTGCCGGTCCAGGTATCGAAGGCGGACGCCAAGCCGGCCAGTGATGTCGGCGAGACCAAGCCCGATACGCCGACCACGCCGCCGGCGCCGCTCAAACCCGACACCAAAGCCAAATAACCGCCTGCGCGCCAACGCCGCATAGAGAAGATGGACGACTCACAACTGCTGCGCTACTCGCGCCACATCCTGCTCGATGAAATCGGCATCGAAGGTCAGCAGGCGCTGCTCGACGCGCATGCGCTGGTCATCGGCGCTGGCGGCCTCGGTTCGCCGGCCGCCATGTACCTGGCCTCGGCTGGCGTCGGCCACATCACGCTGGTCGATAACGATACCGTCGACCTGACCAACCTGCAACGCCAGATCGCCCACACCACGCAGCGGGTCGGCCAGCCCAAGGCGGAATCGGCGCGCCTGACGCTGCAGCAGATCAATCCCGACATCACCGTCACCGCGCTCAACGAGCGGGTGGACGACGCCCGCCTGGCGCAGCTGGTGGCGCAGGCCGACGTGGTGCTGGACTGCACCGACAACTTCGCCACCCGCCACGCCGTCAACCGCGCCTGCGTGGCGGCCGGCAAGCCGCTGGTGTCCGGCGCCGTAATCCGCTTCGATGGCCAGATCAGCGTGTTCGATCCGCGCAGCGGCGCGCAGCCGTGCTACTCCTGCCTGTTCCCGCAGGACCAGAAGTTTGAAGACGTGGCCTGTTCCACCATGGGCGTGTTTGCGCCGCTGGTGGGCGTGGTCGGCGCCATGCAGGCGGCCGAGGCGCTCAAGCTGCTGATGGGCGTTGGCGCTTCGCTGGCCGGCCGCCTGATGATGCTCGACGGCCTGCACATGGAATGGACCAGCATCGGCGTTGCCCGCAACGGCGCCTGCCCGGTGTGCGCCGCTCAATAGTCAAAGGAGAATGATGAAACGCCTCGCCCTCTTGCCGCTTGCACTGGCCGCAGCCTTCAGTGCGCACGCCGCCACCACCACCAAATACCTGATCATCTCGGAAAACCAGAAGCAGATCGGCGAACAGGTGGTGGTGCGCGAGGACGACGGCCTGACCAAGGTGCGCTTCATCTACAAGGACAATGGCCGCGGCCCGGACTTGACCGAGCAGTTCCGCCTGGGCGCGGACGGCACCATGACCGAGTACGCGGTCAAGGGCAACTCCACTTTCGGCGCCGTGGTCGATGAGCAGTTCAGCCGCCAGGGCGACCGGGCGCAATGGAAATCCACTTCCGAGCAGGGCGAAAAGACCATCAGCGGTCCGGCCGCCTACCTGCCGCTGAATGGCTCGTTTGAGGTGGAGTCGATCGCCATCGCCGCGCTGGCGAAAACGCCGGACGCCAAACTGCCGTTGCTGCCCAGCGGCACGCTGTCGCAGCGTGAGCTGGACCGGGTGGAAGTCACCGGCGCCGGCGGCCAGAAACAGACCGTGCGCCTGCTGGCGCAAACCGGCGTCGGCCTGTCGCCGTCGTTCTACTGGGCTACCACCGCCGACCAACCGCGCCTGTTCGGCGTGATCATTCCCGGCTTTGCCAGCATGCTGGAAGAGGGCTGGCAGGCCGCCGCGCCGACGCTGGCCGCGCGCCAGAAGGCCGCCGAGCAAAAGATGCTGACCGATGCCGCCGACAAGCTGCAACATCCGCTCACCGGCCTGACCGTGGTGCGCAACGCCCGCATCTTCGACAGCGACAAGGCCAGCGTCGGCCAGCCATCCGACATCTACGTGCTGCGCGGCCGCATCACCGCCGTGCTGCCGGCCGGCTCGCCGGTGCGCGAGGCCGACAACACCGTCGACGCCGCCGGCCGCATCGTGCTGCCAGGCCTGTTCGACCTGCATGGCCACGTCGACCGCTGGGATGGCGCGCTGAATATGGCGGCCGGCGTCACCAGCGTGCGCGACATGGGCAACGACAACAAGCAGCTCCAGGCCATGCTGGACGAAACCGCCGCCGGCAAGTTGCTGGCGCCGCAGGTGGTGCCGGCCGGCTTCCTCGAAGGCGAGAGCCCTTACAGCGCCAACATGGGCTTCGTCATCAAGGATCTGAAGGGCGCCAAAGAGGCCATCGACTGGTACGCGGAGCGCGGCTATCCGCAGCTGAAAATTTATAACTCCTTCCCGAAAGCCATCCTGAAGGAGACGGTGGCGTATGCGCACAGCCGCGGCATGCGCGTCTCCGGCCACATCCCGGCCGGCTTGCGCGCGCAGGAGGCGCTGGACGCCGGCTACGACGAAATCCAGCACATCAACCAGGTGCTGCTCAATTTCCTGGTCAAGCCGGACACCGAAACCCGTGACCTCAACCGCTTCGTGCTGCCGGCCGAAAAAGTGGCGGACCTGGATTTCAACTCCAGGCCGGTGAAGGACTTCGTCGCCTACCTGGTGAAGAAGCAGATTTCCATCGACCCGACCCTGGCCACCTTCGCCTTCCTCAAGCAGCGCGATGGCGACATGAACGAGCCGTATGCCTCGGTGGCGTCGCATATGCCGCCGGACGTGGCGCGCAACTTCAAGGTCGGCACCATGAAGATCGACGGCGATGCGCAGCTGAAGCGCTACGAGAAGTCGTACGCCAAGATGGTGGAATTCGTCGGCATCATGTACAAGGCCGGCGTGCCGATCGTGGCCGGCACCGACGATATCCCCGGCTTTACGCTGCATTCGGAGCTGGCGCTGCTGGTCAAGGCCGGGCTGACGCCGGCGCAGGCGTTGCAGGTGGCCACCCGCAACGGCGCGCGCTATACCCGCACCAGCAATGACCGCGGCAGCATCACCCCCGGCAAGCTGGCCGATATCGTGCTGGTGGATGGCGATCCGACCAGGAACATCGAGGACGTGCGCAAGGTGTCGGCGGTGATTACGCGCGGCTACCTGATCTACCCGCGCGAGATCGACGCTGCGCTGGGCATCGCGCCGTTTGTCGGCGATGCGCCGCAAGTGGTTAAAACCGCCACGCCGGTGGCCGGAATATACGGTGGCGGCAACAACGGCGCCCGCGCCCGCATCGACGCCAGCGCCCGCAAGAAGGATTAGGTAAGACCTTGTAAAGAAACTGTCATATTAAGATCGATTTAAGCACCAAAGCGGATAAATCGGGGCCGGATATCGCCATGGCCTGAATTCCGCCTTATACTCTGCACTCTTTAAATTTGTTATCAGATTATGAAAAAGCTCTCACTTCGCAGCTCTGCCGCACAGCGCATCCAGCGTGGCTTTACGCTGATTGAAATCATGGTTGTCGTAGTGATCATGGGCGTGCTGGCGGCCATGGTGGTGCCCAAGCTGCTGAATCGCGCCGGCGACTCCAAGGTGTCCGCCGCCAAGGTCGACATCGCGACCCTGATGCAAGCACTGAAACTGTACAAGCTGGATAACCAGCGCTACCCGACCACCGAGCAAGGCCTGCAGGCGCTGATCGAGAAGCCGGCCAGCGGCCCGGCCGCCAACGGCTGGAAGGCCGGCGGCTATGTCGAGAAGATGCCGAAAGACCCGTGGGGCAATCCGTACCAGTACCTGTTCCCGGGCATCAAGGGCGAGGTCGACGTGTTCTCCTACGGCGCCGACGGCCAGCCGGGCGGCACCGGCAACGACGCCGACATCGGCTCCTGGGACAACTGATCACTGACGGGACACAGTATCATGCGCACCGGCCAGCGTGGCTTCACGCTGATCGAACTGCTGGTGGTGATGGTCATCCTGGGCGTCACCCTGGGACTGGTGACGCTCAGTGCGATGCCGGGCCAGAAGCAGTCGATGCAGCAGGATGCCAGGCGCATCGCGCTGCTGCTGCAACTGGCGCGCGATGAGGCCATCGTGCGCAACCGCCAGATCGCCTTCGAGGCGGGCAGCGACAGCTACCGCTTCATGATCCGCAACGACAACAAGCAATGGGAGCAGGTGGTGCAGGACGACCTGCTGCGCGAACGCGAATTCAAGAACGGCCCGGTCACGCTGATGCTGGACCCGGCGCCGGCGCTGCCGGAGGCCGCGCTGCGCATCGTCTTCGGCCGCGAGCCGGTCGACAAACCCTTTGTGCTGACCATGGCCGCCAACGACGGCAGCAGTGTCGTCATCCGCGCCGACGGCATCGGCCATTTCACGGTGGACTGACATGCGCCGCTCCTCCTCACCTGGATTCACCATGCTGGAAGTACTGGTCGCGCTGATGATCGTGGCCACCGCGCTGATCGCGTCGCTGCGCGCGGTCGGCAGCCTGACCGGCAACAGCGATGGTCTGCGCGCCAATATGATGGCCACCTGGTCGGCCGAGAACCGGATGGTGCAAATGCGGCTGTCGCGCGTGTTTCCGCCGATCGGCAAGACCACCTACGAATGCCCGCAGGGCGACTTGCAGCTGATGTGCGAGGAAGAAGTCATCGCCAGCCCCAATCCGCGCTTCCGCCGGGTCGAGGTCAGCGTGTATGAGGCCAGCCACCCGGAGCGCCGCATCATCAAGCTGGTCCAACTGGTGCTCAATTCATGAAGTCACGGACGCGCGGCTTTACGCTGGTCGAGCTGCTGCTGGCCATCTCCATCTTGGCCGTGATCGCGGTGCTGGGCTGGCGTGGGCTGGACAGCATCATCCGCTCGCGCGTGACGCTGACCGCCGACATGGAGCAGACCCGCGGCCTGCAGCTGGCCTTTGCGCAGATGCAGAGCGATTGCGAGAACCTGGCCGGCAGCACGCTGCTGCACCGGCGCGCCTTCATCCAGGCCGAGGACAGCCGCATCACGCTGGTGCGCATGGTGATGGCCGAGAACCAGGCCACGCGCTTGCAGGTGGTGTCCTACCGGGTCAACGCCGACGGCGTGCTGACGCGGCGCGAGTCGGCGTCCACGCGCGACCTGGCGCAGCTGGACAACCTGTGGCAGGCGGCGCTCAGCGACACCGATCCGGGCGGCGCAGTGTCGCTGCAATCGAATGTGCAGGGCATGAGCATGCGCCTGTGGGTGCCGGGCCCGAGCCCGATTCCCACCGCCGCCAATGCCGGCGGCTGGGTGGCGGCGGCCGGCGTGACCAGCGCCGGCGTCACCAGTCTGCCCAACGGGCTGGAAGTGGCGCTGATGCTGCGCGGGCAGCAGATCCCGATGGTGAAGTCCTTCCTGCTGGGGGCACTGTGAAGCTGAAACGGCAACGCGGGGTCGCCATCATCACGGCGCTGCTGCTGACGACCCTGGCAATCACCATCGTCACCAGCCTGTTCTGGCAGCAGCAGGTGCAGGTGCGTTCGATGGAGAACCAGCGCCTGCAGCTGCAAACGCGCTGGATCCTGCGCGGGGCGCTGGACCTGAGCCGCCTGATCCTCAACCAGGACTTGATGGATTCGCCCAACATCACGCAGCAGAACGGGGTGTGGGCCACGCCGCTGGAAGAAACGCGGCTTGATGATTATGTCGAGCGTGAGCGGCTGCAGGGCGAAAATTTTGACGCCACGCTGTCCGGCCGCATGACGGACGCGCAGTCGCGCTACAATCTTGGCAATCTGGCAGCGAACAAAGTGGTGAGCAAGGAGCAGGTGGAGGTATTCCAGCGGCTGCTGAGCAATGTGCGTCTCGACCCCGGTCTGGCGCAGGGCGTGGCCGACCTGGTGGCGCAGTCGCAGACGCTGGCTGGCGCGCAGCAAAGCAGCACCGAGCCGATGGAGCTGGTGCGGGCGGAGGATTTGCTGGCGGTGAGCGGCTTCACGCCAACCGCCATCGACCAGCTGCGCGACTATGTGATCGTGCTGCCGTCCAGCAGCGTGGCGATCAACGTCAACACCGCGCCGGCCGAGGTGGTGGCGGCGCTGGTGCCGGGATTGTCGTTGTCGGATGCGGCGGCCATGGTTAATACGCGCAAGACCGTGTACTACCGCCAGAAGGCGGATTTCACGGGCACGGCGCAGATGTCCGGCAAAACGATATTGACGCCATGGGATGTGCGCAGCGATTACTTCCTGGCCTACAGCCGGGTGAAACTGGACCGGGCGACGCTGGAAACGCAGTCGCTGCTGGTGCGGACGAGAAATTCGCCCACCAGGGTGGAATGGATACGGGAATACTAGAACAGCGATGAACGAAAGCGAGATCCTTTGACTACACTAATCATCCGCTATCCGGCCAAGGCCAGCGTCGACAGCGGCGCGGCCCAGACCTGCGCGTTCGCGCTGGTGGGCGACGGCGGCAACCTGCTGCAGCAAGGCGCCGCGCCGCTGGGCAACCTGGCGGACCTGGTGGCGGCGGCACGCCGCGTGACGCTGCTGCTGGCGGCGTCGGACACCGCGCTGCTGCGCATGAAAACGCCGCCGCTGTCGGGCGCCAAGCTGAAGGCGGCCTTGCCGGCGCTGGTGGAAGAACAGGTGCTGGGCGATCCGGCCGATTGCGTCTTGGCCGCCACCGCCGCCGATGACGAAGGCATGCGCACCGTGGCCGTGGTGCAGCGCGCGTGGCTGGAAGTGCTGGTCAAGGCGCTGCTGGCGCAGGGCGCGCAGGCGGTGTCGGTGCTGCCGTCGCAATTGTGCCTGCCGTTCCAGCCGGGCGCCGTGTCGGCCGCGCTGGTGCCGGGCGACGCCGGTTTCGACCTGGTGATGCGCCAGTCGCAGTTCGAAGGCCTGGGCATGACGCTGCCGGCGCAGCCGCAAGCCGCGCTGCAAACGCTGCGCGCGCTGGCCGGCGAGCAGCCAATCACGCTGTACGTGTCGGCCGCGCAGAGAGCGCAACTGGCGGCGCTGGCTGCCGAGATTCCGCATCTGACGCTGGAAGAGGACCATTGGGCGCACTGGGTAGCCGGCGCGCGCAGCGCGGGGCTGGACCTGGCGCCGGCGCTGGGCAACAACGGCGCCTCGGCGCGCGCGTGGCAGCGCTGGCGCTGGCCGCTGCGCATCGCCGTGCTGGCGGTGCTGGTCAATGTGGTGGGCGTGAATGTCGAATGGCTGCGCCTCAGGGGCGAAGCCAAGGCGGTCAGCCAGTCGATGACGCAGACCTTCAAATCGGTCTATCCGAAGGAGCCGCTGGTGGCGGCGCCGCTGGAGCAGATGCAGCGCAATATCCGCCTGGCGAAAGCCAGCAGCGGCGAAGCGGGCGGCGACGAATTCGTCACCCTGAGCGCAGCCTTTGGCGAAGCCATGAATGTCCTGCCGCGCAAGGACATCATCGCCTCGCTGGAATACAAGGACCATGCGCTGCTGATCAAGGTCAAACCGAATACCGTTGACGGGACGGCGGTACAGCAGCTGCGCGCCGCGCTGGCCGGCCGCAAGCTGGATATGCAGGAGCCGGTGCCGGGTGCTTGGAAGATCCAGCCGCTTACCGCTGGAGGAAAATCATGAGCAAGCCGAATCCATTGAACACGCTGCGCGCGCGCGCCGACGCCTTCTGGCAGGTGCGCACCGAGCAGGAACGCAAGCTGCTGCGCATCGGCGGCATCGTCATCGGCCTGGCGCTGTTCTACAGCATCGCCGTCGATCCGGCCGTCAGCGGCGCCGGCCAGCTGCACAAGGAACTGCCGCAGCTGCACCAGCAGGCCGCCGAGATGCAGCTGATGGCGCGTGAAGCGCAAACGCTGCAAGGCCAGAACACCATCGCGCCGACGCCGATGACGCGCGAGACGCTGACCGCCGGCCTGACCGCGCGCGGCCTCAATCCGCAGTCGCTCAACGTCACCGGCGAATACGCCAAGCTGCAATTCAACGGCGCGCAGTACGCCGGCATTGTGGCGTGGCTGGACGCGATCCGCACCGAAAGCCGTATCAGCGTGGTGGACGCCAGCTTTACCGCGCAGGATACGGCGGGCGTGGTGAACGGCACGCTGACGCTGCGCCAGGGAGTCCGATGAAGCGCGCCATGCTATGGTTGCTGACCATTGCGCTGACGATGGCCATCACGCTGCTGGTATTCTTTCCGGCGGCGTGGCTGGGTTCCATCGTCGAAGCGCGCACCGGCGGCCGTTTGACGCTCGGGGATGCGCAAGGTACGCTGTGGCGCGGTTCGGCCTTCATCGGTGGCGCGGCGGGCAAGAACAGCCCGGTCACGCCGCTGCTGCCGGGACGCTTCAGCTGGAAGATTTCGCCGCTGTCGCTGGTCGGCATGGTCGAGCTGCAGCTGGAGAATCCGGAAGCGCTGGCGCAGCCGGTGACGTTCCGCGGCAGCTGGTCGCACTGGCAATTGAGCCCGTCGGCGCTGCTGCTGCCGGCGGAAGGCTTGTCCGGCCTGGGCGCGCCATTGAATACGCTGGCGCCGAGCGGCGCCATGCGGCTGTCGTGGACCGGTCTGGCGCTGGCGCTCGAAAACCGCCAGGCCAGCATCAACGGCCGCACCACGCTGGAGATGACCGACATGGCCTCGCGCCTGTCGTCGATCCGGCCGCTGGGCAGCTACACGCTGGCGCTGGACTGGCACGGCCAGCAGGCGCAGTTGGCGCTGGATTCCGTCAAGGGGCCGCTGCTGCTCAGTGGCCGGGGCAGTTTGAACAACGGCCGCCTGCAGTTTTCAGGGCAGGCCGAGGCAGCACAGGGATACGAAGAGACGCTGGCCAATCTATTGAATTTGCTGGGCCAGCGCAAGCCAGGTAGTGATCGTAACGTCATCGCATTAGAGTTCCACTAAATTAAAGTCCGACTATGAAAAATCAGTCCATGAGCAAATCCCGTCTTCCTGCGCTGCGCCGCCTGAGCGTAGGTGCGATGCTGTGCTGTGCGATCAGCGCCACGCCCACCGCGGCCATGTTGCTGCTGCCATTGCAGGCGCAAGCCGCTGCGGACGACGCGGCACTGAATTTTGTCGGCGCCGATATCGAGTCGGTCATCAAGGCGGTTGGCCACTACACCAACATCACCTTCGTCATCGATCCGCGCGTCAAAGGCACGCTGACGGTGGTGTCGGAAAAGCCGGTGACCAAGTCGCAGGCGTTTGCGCTGCTGACGTCCGCGCTGCGCCTGAACGGCTTTGCGGTGGTCAGCGGCGACGGTTTCGCCAAGGTGGTGCCGGAAGCGGAAGCCAAGCTGCAGGCCAGTCCCACCCAGATCGGCATGCAGCCGGCCGCCAAGGGAGACCAGATCGTCAGCCAGATCTTCCATCTGAATTATGAATCGGCGGCCAATGTGGTGACGGTGCTGCGTCCTTTGATCTCGCCGAACAACACCGTCAACGCCAACCCCGGCAACAACAGTGTGGTGGTCACCGACTACGCCGACAACGTCAAGCGCCTGGCGAAGATCGTCGCCGCGCTGGATGCGCCGGCGGTCACCGACCTGGATGTGATCCCGGTGCGCTACGCCATCGCCACCGACCTGGCGGTCATGATGAACAAACTGCTGGATGGCAGCAGCGGCGGCGGCGCCAGCGGCGGCGACTCCGGCAAGGTCAGTGTACTGGCCGATCCGCGCACCAATTCGCTGATCCTGCGCGCGCCATCGCAGGCGCGTTCCAACCTGGCCAAGTCGCTGATTGCCAAGCTGGATCAGCCCACCCAGGAACTGGGCAATGTGCACGTGGTCTACCTGAAGAACGCGGAAGCCACCAAGCTGGCGCAGACGCTGCGCTCCGTGGTGTCCGGCGATACGGCGCAGACCAACAACAGCGGCAGCGGCACCAATGCGCAGAACAGCAGCGGCAGCAATAGCTTCAACAATAACAATTCGAGCAGCAGCTCCAGCACCAGCGGTTCCAGCTCCGGCAGCTCCGGCCCGAGTAACCCGCTGCTGACCGGCTCCAACAACCAGCAGCAACAGGGCAATAGCGGCGGCAGCGCCGGCTACATCCAGGCCGACGCCACCACCAACACGCTGATCATCACCGCGCCGGAATCGGTGTATCGCAACCTGCGTGCCGTGATCGACCAGCTGGACGTGCGCCGCGCGCAGGTCTACATCGAATCGCTGATCGTCGAGGTCACGTCCGACAAGGCGGCCGAATTCGGCGTGCAGTGGGCCGGCGCCACCGGCAACTCCGACAGCGGGACGCGGGTCGGCGTGCTGCAGTCGTTCACCACCGGCGGCACCACCAACAATCTGACCTCGATCTACGCCGGCAAGGGCACGGTCCTGCCGAGCAACGGCTTCTCGTTTGGCCTGTTCAACAAGACCGGCCTGGGCTTCCTGGCGCATGCGCTGGAGTCGGACGCCAACGCCAACATCCTGTCGACGCCGAACATGATCACGCTGGATAACGAACTGGCCACCATCCGCGTCGGTCAGAACGTACCGATCCTGACCGGCCAGTTCACCACCACCTCGGGCACCAACAGCAATCCGTTCCAGACCATCGACCGCAAGGACGTGGGCCTGACGCTGAAAGTGCGTCCGCAGATTTCCGAGGGCGGCACCATCAAGCTGGCGATCTACCACGAGACTTCCAGCGTGGACAAATCGACGCTGACCGCCGCTTCCGGCATCACGCTGAACAACCGCGTGATCGAGAATAACGTGATCGCCGACGATGGCCAGATCATTGTGCTGGGCGGCCTGATTTCCGACACCGTCGGCGACGGCAACGACAAGGTGCCGGGCCTGGGCAGCCTGCCGATCATCGGTAATCTGTTCAAGTACCAGAGCCGCACCCGCACCAAGACCAACCTGATGGTGTTCCTGCGTCCGGTGGTGATCCGCAGCAAAGAGCAGAGCATCAGCCTGGCCACCGACCGTTACGACTACATGCGCGACCAGCAGCAGAACATCGCCCCGCCAGAGGGTGTGCTGGTCAAGGACCTGGGCCAGCCGGTGCTGCCGGAGTTGAAGAACGGCGCCCCAGCCGGCGGCGGCGGGATTGCGGCGCCGGTGCCGCCAGCGCCGCTGCCAGCACGTTTGCCGGGCGGCGCGGCGATCCAGCCAGTACCTCAGCCAGTGCAGCAGTAATATGAGCAATCTCCTTCCCTACGCCTTCGCCCGCGATTTCGTGGTGCTGGCCCAGCACAGCGAGGACGCCGAAAGCACCGTCGATGTGCTGGTATGCGGCGCCACCGCGCCGGCCGCCATCGCCGAGGTGTCGCGCCGTTTCGGCCGCATCCAGCTGAAGAACATGACCCGCGCCGACCTGGAAACCGCGATCGCCGCGGCCTACGCCAGCTCGGGCGGCAACGCCTCGATGGTGGCCGAGGAATTCGACGCCGACCTCGATCTGACCAAGCTGCTGCAGGACGTGCCGGCGATTGAAGACCTGCTGGAATCGTCCGACGACGCGCCGGTGATCCGCATGATCAACGCGCTGCTGACGCAGGCGCTGCGCGACGGCGCTTCGGATATCCACATCGAGCCGTTCGAGCAAACCTCGGTGGTGCGCTTCCGCGTCGACGGCACGCTGCGCGACATCGTCCGTCCGCGCAAGGCGATCCACGGTTCGCTGATCTCGCGTATCAAGATCATGGCGCAGCTGGACATTGCTGAAAAACGCCTGCCGCAGGACGGCCGCATCACGCTGCGCATCGGCGGCAAGCCGGTGGACGTGCGCGTCTCGACGCTGCCGACCGGCCATGGCGAACGCGCGGTACTGCGTCTGCTGGACAAGGAGGCCAATCGCCTCGACCTGAACCACCTCGGCATGAGCGACACCATGCTGCCGAAGTTCGACGCCATCATCAACCAGCCGCACGGCATCGTGCTGGTGACCGGTCCGACCGGCTCCGGTAAAACCACCACGCTGTACGCCGCGCTGGCGCTGCTGAACGCCTCCACCACCAACATCATGACGGTGGAAGACCCGATCGAGTACGATCTCGCCGGCGTCGGCCAGACGCAAGTGAACACGCGCATCGATATGACCTTTGCCAAGGCCCTGCGCGCCATCCTGCGCCAGGACCCGGACGTGATCATGATCGGCGAGATCCGCGACCTGGAAACCGCGCAGATCGCGGTGCAGGCTTCGTTGACCGGTCACCTGGTGCTGGCCACGCTGCACACCAACGACGCCGCCGCCGCCGTCACCCGCCTGCTGGACATGGGCATCGAACCGTTCCTGCTGTCGTCCACGCTGCTCGGCGTGCTGGCGCAGCGCCTGGTGCGCAAGCTGTGCCCGAGCTGCAAGACCTTCGACGGGAAATTGTGGCATGCGGTCGGCTGTGAACATTGCGGCCACACCGGCTATCAGGGCCGGGTGGGCGTGTACGAATTTTTGGAGACCACGGAGCAGATCCGCGCGCAAATCCACAACCGCGCATCGGAAGCCGAGATCAAGGCGGCCGCTGTCGGCGACGGCATGCAGACCATGCGCGACGATGGTGAACGTTGGCTGGCCGCAGGCGTGACCACGCAGGCCGAGTTGATGCGCGTGACCAAGGACTAGGCGAACAACCATGCCAGCATTTCGTTATGAAGCCGTCGATGCCGGCGGCGCCACCAAAAAAGGGGTGCTCAATTCGGACAGCGCCCGTTCCGCGCGCGCCGAGTTGCGCGTGCAGGGACTGGTGCCGCTCAAGGTCGACGCCATCGCCACCCAGGTCGATGCATCCGGCGCCGCCAAAAGCCGCGGCTTCGGCGAGCGCCTGACCTCGAACGAGCTGGCGCTGTTCACGCGCCAGCTGGCCAGTTTGCTGGAAGCCGGCCTGCCGCTGGAGCAGGCGTTTACCGCGCTGCTGGAGCAGGCCGAACGTCCGTACCTGCGCGACCTGATCGCCTCGGTGCGCTCGGAAGTGATCGGTGGCGATTCGCTGTCGGCCGTGCTGGGACGCCATCCGCGCGACTTCGCCGAAATCTACCGCGCGCTGGTGGCGTCGGGTGAGCAGATTGGCCAGCTGTCGCGCGTGCTGTCGCGTCTTGCCGACTACATCGAGCGCCGCAACGCGCTGATGTCGAAGGTGAAGCTGGCGTTCACCTATCCGGCCATCGTCACGGTGGTCGCATTCTCCATCGTGATCTTCCTGCTGACCTATGTGGTGCCGCAGATCGTCTCGGTGTTCGCCAACACCAAGCAGAAGCTGCCGTTCCTGACCATCGTCATGCTGGCGGTATCGGACTTCGTGCGGCACTACGGCATCGTCGTCGCCATCGCGCTGATCGGCGCCTGGTTCGGCTGGCGGCGCGCCTTGCAGAATCCGGTGCTGAAGCGGCGCTGGCACACCTGGCTGCTGACCGCGCCGCTGTACGGCAAATTTGAACGCAGCCTGAATACCGCGCGCTTCGCCAGCACACTGGCGATTACCACCGGCTCCGGCGTGCCGATCCTGCGCGCGCTGGAAACCAGCCGCGATACGCTCAACAACGTCGCCATGCAGGAACTGGTGGAAGAGGCAAGCGACGGCGTGCGCGAAGGCGTGAGCCTGGCGCGCGCGCTGTCGGCGCAGAAGCACTTCCCGCCGATGCTGATCCACATGATCCGCGCCGGCGAAATCACCGGCGAGCTGCCGGCCATGCTGGACCGCGCCGCCGCCGCGCAGGAAGCCGATCTGGAACGCCGCACCCTGACGATTGCGGGCCTGCTCGAGCCGGTGCTGATCCTCGCCATGGGCGTGGTGGTGCTGCTGATCGTGCTGGCGGTGCTGATGCCTATTATCGAAATCAATCAGCTGGTACGCTGATCGTCAGGAATACAACAAGGACACCATGAAGCGTTTGCCCTTAATCGTTACTGTTCTCGCCGTGGTGCTGCTGTCCGCATCGCTGGCTTACTGGGGACTGCAGTTGTTCAAACCGCAGCAGCGCGCGATCGCCGCGCCGCCGCCGCCACCGCCGATGGGCATCAACGTCGATGCGGCCAAGGGGCTGTTCGGCGGCCAGGTGATGGTGGCCGCGGTCAGCAATTACCAGCTGAAAGGCGTGGTGGCGGCGCGTGGTGAAGACAGCGCCGCCATCATCGCGGTGGACGGCAAGCCGGCGATGTCGGTCGCCATCGGCAAGGAAGTGGTGCCGGGCGTGACGGTCAAGGAAGTGCATGCCAAGCACGTGATCCTGTCCGAGGGCGGCGTGAACAAGCGGGTCGACCTGCCGAGCGATATCGGCGTATCGAGCGGACCGGCAGTCATGCCGGGCCAGGCCAGCCCGATCGCCCAGCCGGGCGTGCAGCCGATCCAGCCGATTCAGCCGACGTCGACGCAGATCCCGCAGATGCCGCAACCTGCCATGCAGGGGCAGCCGCAAGTGCCGGCGCAGCCGCAGAACGCCGCGCCGCGTCCCATCGCGCCGATGGGGATTCCGCCCATTCCATCCAACGATCGTCAGTAGGACAAGCCCATGGCTTTTATCCGCACTCTGGCCGCAGCTTTATGCTGCGGCTTTTTCTTGTCTGCCGCTTTGGCTGCACCTGCTACACCGGCGCCGCAGCAGCCCAACGCCACCTCCATCGCGCCGGACGCCAGCGTCAAGCCGCGTCCGAAGATCGCGCTGGTGCTGTCCGGCGGCGGCGCGCGCGGCTTTGCCCACATCGGCGTGCTGCGCGCCCTGCAGGAGCTGCGCGTTCCGGTGGACTTCGTGGTCGGCACCAGCATGGGCAGCGTGGTGGGCGGCGCCTATGCGGCCGGCAGTTCGGTCGAGCAGCTGGAGCTGCTGGTGCGCCGTACCGACTGGAATGCCGTGGTGGCCGACCGTCCGCCGCGCGACGAGCTGATTTATCGCCGCCGCGAGGAAGACCTGCTGCTGCCGTCGCGGATTGAATTCGGCGTGCATGAAGATGGCGTTTCGCTGCCGCCGGCCGCCGCCGGCAACGAGGCGCTGGAACTGGCGCTGACCAGCATCCTGCCGTCCGGCACGCGCGACAAGCCGGCCAACCTGCTGCAGCTGCCTTTCCGTTCGGTCGCTTCCGATCTGGTGACGGGCGAACTGGTGGAGCTGAGCGACGCGCCGCTGTTCCTGGCGATGCGCGCCTCGCTGGCGGTGCCGGGCGTGTTTGCGCCGGTGCGCGTCAATCAGCGCCTGCTGGTGGACGGTGGCCTGGTGCGCAACCTGCCGGTGGACGTGGCGCGCGAGATGGGCGCGGACATCATCATCGCCGTCAACGTCGGCACGCCGCTGGCGCCGGAGAAGGAACTGGTCAGCGCGGTCAGCGTGGCCCAGCAGATGCTGCAGATCCTCACCGAGCAAAACGTTCAGCGCTCGCTCAAGGAGCTGCGTCCCAACGACATCCTGGTGCAGCCAAACCTGGGCGGCATCGGCTTCCTCGACTTCGGCCGCTACGACCGCGCCATGAAGGAGGGCGAAGCGGCGGTGCGCGCCATGAGCGAGAAACTGGTCAAGCTGGCGTTGCCGGAAGCGCAATATGCGGCCTATGAGGTGAAGCGGTTGTCGGCGCCGGTGGCGATCGACCAGCCGGTGCTGCTGACCAAGCTGGAAGTGGCGCCGAGTGGCCGCATCAATCCGAAGGAACTGGAAGTGCAATCGGGCCTGAAGATCGGCCAGATGGTCACCAGCGAGCAGGCGACTGCGGCCGGCAACCAGCTGTTTGGACGCGGCGACCTGGCGCGCGTGGAGACCGAGGTGCGCGACGACGAAAGCGGCCGCAGTGTGCTGATCAAGCCCACCGAGGCCGAATGGGCGCACAGCCGCCTGCGCGTGGGCCTGGAGCTGAATAGTGACTTCAGCGAGAACAACGCCTTCGAGATCAAGGCGCTGCATGTGCTGTCGTCGCTGAATGACTGGGGCGCAGAGTTGCGCACCACGGCGCGGGTGGGCACGGCGCGTGTGCTGAACACGCAGTTCTGGCAGCCCCTGGGCGCGGGGTCGCAATGGTATGCGGCGCCGACGCTGGAATTTGCGTCCGGCGCCACCGATATCTTCAACAAGAATGGCTTGCGGCAGGCGCGTTATGCCTATGATTACACCTCGGCCCAGATCGCGCTGGGACGGCAGCTGGGACGCTGGGGCGACCTGCGCTACACGGTGGCGCGCACCAACAGCAATGCCCACTACACGATCCCCGAGGATCTGACCAAGCAGTATGTGTCGCAGACGGTGCAGACGCTGAGCTTCAACGTCGACACGCTGGACACGATCGCCTTCCCCACGCGCGGCACCTTGTTCAGCGTGGATTGGCAGCGCGCCCTGCATGCCAACGATGTGGCGGCGGCGGTGCCGGCGCAGCAGCAGGTAAAAGGCCTGGAAGCCTTCCACGTCGGCCGCTGGGCGGGCCATGTTTACGGGGAGTGGGCGCGCAGCCAGGGCGGCGCGGCGGACAACAACCTGGGCGGCTTCCTGCGCTTGTCCGGCACCACGCCGGAGTCGGTCATCGGCAGCCGCACGGTGCTGGGACGGGTGGTGATGGCGCGCAGCATCGGCGCCATGCCGGCCGCGCTGGGCGGCGATGTGCGGCTCGGCTTCTCGCTGGAGGCCGGTGGCGCGTATAGTCCGACCGATCCGCTGCACTGGGGTAAGCTGAAGAATGCGGCCAGCGGCTTTATCGCCGTCGACACCCGTTTCGGCCCGCTGTACTTTGGCGCCGGCACCACCAAGGGCGGCAACAGCAGCGCCTATCTGTTCCTCGGCCCTATCTGGTAGCGGTTATTTGGCCACGACCTTGCGCAGCACTTCGTACAGCACCAGCACCAGCGCCACCACCGGGAAGGCGGTGACCACCAGCGGCGGAATGAAGCCGAGGTGGATCACCCGGTCCAGCAGGGTGTAGATGGTCATGCAGATGAAGGCGGCCGCCATCATCCATTGTTTTTGTGCGGTGAAGACGCCGGAACAGGTGACGGTGCCGGCCAGGCTGATGAGGGTTGCGATTTTCATGCGGTCGATTTGGATGGAGCTGTACGGCGCAGCGCGGTGAAGGCTGCGAATTCCCAGGAACGGAATCCTACCAGTAATGTAAATCCATCGCGTTCGGTTGGCGCCAGGCGGCGGTCGCCCTGGTGCAGGCGCGCCAGTTCGCCGGCCAGTTGCTGGATGCGGCCGACCAGTTCCAGCGCACTGGGCTGCGACAGCCGCGCCGGCAGGCACAGCAGCGTTTCGCCGGCGCCGTTAAAGCTGCCGCTGAAATAGTCGTCCACCGCGTGCGCGCGGAAGAACTGCTGCACCGGACCGTCCGGTAGCCAGCGGAAGGCGTTTGAGACGCGCAGGCGGTAGCGGTTCAGCGGCTTGAGTTCGATCAGACCCAGGCGGTCCAGCTCGGCCAGCAGCAGGATGCATTCGGGTTCGGTCAGGTCGTAGGTTTCCAGCACCTGTTCCAGCGTCCAGTGGCCCAGGCAGCAGATCGCCATCAGCAGCAGATGGGGATTGGCCAGCATCGACTTTTCCTGCGGCAGCGTCAGGCTGTCCGACTGCGGCGTGGCGTCGGCGGCGCCGCGCAGCACGTCTTCCATCGGAATGCCGGCGGCCTTGCAGATCTGTGCCAGCCGCGACAGCGACATATCCTGCTGCCCGAACATGCGCTTGACGCTGGACTCGCTCATCGAGATCCGCTCGGCCAGCACTTTGTAGGTGACGCCTGCCGCCCGCATCTGCGTGCGCAGCACTTGCAACAGCAATTCCGGTGAACTCATATTTCCGCCTTGCAAACATAACAAGGTATCGTAGCACGATACCCGTCGGCGTGAAAACCAGCGCTTGGAATAATCTATTAGTACATGGAAGCGAACTGGGCCACACTTTGCGGCAGATCAGAACAATCTGAGAGCGGGCGCCACCACCGGCGCCCGCTGAGGGTTGTTACAGCACGAAGTTACAGCACATAGCGTGACAGGTCTTCGTTGACCGCCAGCGCATCCAGGCGCTCGTTGACATAAGCGGCATCGACCACGATGGTTTTGCCGCTGTCGCCGCTGGCCGTGAAGGACAGCTCTTCCAGCAGTTTTTCCATCACCGTGTACAGGCGGCGGGCGCCGATGTTTTCGGTGCGCTCGTTGACCGAGTAAGCAATTTCCGCCAGGCGGGTGATGCCTTCCTGCGCAAACTCCAGCTTGACGTCTTCGGTCGCCAGCAGCGCCTCGTACTGCTTGGTCAGGCAGGCGTCGGTGCTGGTCAGG
The DNA here is from genome assembly GCF_009857535.1 of Duganella margarita. Taxonomy (GTDB): domain Bacteria; phylum Pseudomonadota; class Gammaproteobacteria; order Burkholderiales; family Burkholderiaceae_D; genus Rugamonas; species Rugamonas margarita. The sequence goes on along the minus strand of NZ_WWCS01000023.1, from coordinate 51,293 downwards.
ATGCGTTCGAAGTCGGCGATCGACAGCGACTCCAGTTCCACCCGGATCGGGAAGCGGCCCTGCAGCTCGGGAATCAGGTCCGACGGCTTGGCCAGGTGGAAGGCGCCCGAGGCAATGAACAAGATGTGATCGGTCTTGATCATGCCGTACTTGGTGTTGACGGTGGTGCCTTCCACCAGCGGCAGCAGGTCGCGCTGCACGCCGGCGCGCGAGACATCGGCGCCGCCCACTTCCGAACGGGAAGCAATCTTGTCGATCTCATCGAGGAAGACAATGCCGTTCTGCTCGACGTTCTGGATGGCCTTCTGCTTCATCTCGTCTTCGTTGATCAGCTTGGCGGCCTCCTCGTCGAGCAGGAACTTCATCGCTTCCTTGATCTTGACCTTGCGCGCCTTCTTGCGCTGCGCGCCGATGCCGGAGAACATCGACTTGATCTGCTCGGTCATTTCTTCCATGCCCGGCGGCGCCATGATTTCCATCTGCGGGCCGGCCTCGGCCAGTTCGATCTCGATTTCCTTGTCGTCCAGCTCGCCTTCGCGCAGACGCTTGCGGAAGGTCTGGCGGGTGCTGTCGTCCTTCGGCGTTTCGGCGCTGGCGGTCGGCGGCGTAAAGCCGAAATCGCGCGCCGGCGGCAGCAGGATGTCCAGCACGCGGTCTTCGGCGGCGTCTTCGGCGCGCGCGCGCACCTTGGCCATCTCGGCCTGGCGGGTCTGCTTGACGCCGATGTCGATCAGGTCGCGGATGATGGTGTCGACATCGCGGCCGACGTAGCCCACTTCGGTGAACTTGGTGGCTTCGATCTTGATGAACGGCGCATCGGCCAGCTTGGCCAGGCGGCGCGCGATCTCGGTCTTGCCGACGCCGGTCGGGCCGATCATCAGGATGTTTTTCGGCGTGATTTCATGGCGCAGCGGTTCTTCCACCTGCTGACGGCGCCAGCGGTTGCGCAAGGCGATGGCGACTGCCTTCTTGGCCTTGCCCTGGCCAACCACGTGTTTGTCGAGTTCGCCGACGATTTCCTGTGGAGTCATGTTCATGCGGGATCCAGTGTTTCGATGATGTGGTTCAGATTGGTGTAGATGCACAGCTGGCCGGCGATGGTCAGTGACTTTTTGACGACTTCCGCCGGCGACAGTTCCGTGTTCTCTACCAGTGCCTTGGCGGCCGACTGGGCGTAGGTGCCGCCGGAGCCGATGGCGCCGACGCCGTCTTCCGGTTCCAGCACGTCGCCGTTACCGGTGATCACCAGCGTCGATTCGCTGTCGGCCACCAGCAACATGGCTTCCAGGCGGCGCAGCACGCGGTCGGTGCGCCAGTCCTTGGCCAGCTCGACCGAGGCGCGCAGCAGATTGCCCTGGTGTTTTTCCAGCTTGCCTTCAAAACGGTCGAGCAGCGTGAAGGCGTCGGCGGTGCCGCCGGCGAAACCGACCAGGACTTTGCCCTGGTAGACCTTGCGCACCTTGCGGGCCGTGCCCTTCATGACGATATTGCCCAGCGTAACCTGGCCGTCGCCGCCCAGCGCGACTTCCTTGCCGCGGCGCACGCACAAGATGGTGGTGCCGTGAAATTGTTCCATAGTTACCTCAAAGTAATGATGCAGACTGCTTCAAGACCAAAAAGTGGGGCCGGGAACGCGAAATGCAAGTTAATACTTGTGAGGATAGATTCTTGCCAGCGATGCAAAACCCAGCAGGCGCAACAGCGCGGTCACCAGGTGATTGACGTCACGCAGCGCGATCTTGCGGCCCGGCGCGGCGTCGGCCAGCGCTTGCAGCACGCCGTGCAACTGAATGGCGCTGGGGTAGTCGATGCGCGTCAGGCGCGAGCAGTCGAACACCAGCGCCGGATACTGTTCAGCATACTGCCGGATCGCCGGCAGTAAAGCGCCAAGTTGATGTTCTATGACGGGCGGCAACATAAAACGGTCGGGCGAGGCGTTCAGGTGTTGCGCCGGCGCCATCGCCACCTTGTGCGGCGCCACGAAGGACGGCGGCGACACCTCGAACGTCACGCAGTAGTCCATGGCGGCGTGCTCGAATTCCTTTTCGCTGTTTTGCAGTTGCAGCAGTTCCAGCAACAGCAGCCACGGCGCTTCGCCGCCGTCGCGGCGGCCGACTGCGATGCCGGCGCGCAGCAGTGTGGTCAGCGCCGGCGCTCCCACCAGGATCAGCTCGCGCTGGCCGGCCTGCAACCGGCGCAGCGCGGCCAGCAGCAGGGCGCAGCCGTCACCGTCGACCGCCGTCACGCGGCCCAGTTCCAGCCGCAGCACCGGGCTGGCGTCGGCCTGCTGGCGCAGGCGCTCGAGTTGCGGCGCGATATTGCGGTCCAGCATGCCGGACAGCGCGGCGGTCGGCGTCAGGCCGGCCCAGCCGGGCGAGGCGGCCGCCAGCACGGCCGGCGCCTGCCACGGCGGTGGCGAGGTTTCAAAGGTGCTGGCGTAGTCGATCGACAGGTTGTCGAAGGCGTCGTGCTGGCCGCTGACCTGGTACAGGTCGAACAGCATCCACCAGGCGCTGCGGTCGCTGTTGGGGCGGCTGTTGTCGGCCACTGCCGCCAGCAGCATCTGCTGCGCCACGGCGGCCTGGCCGTTGGCGTACAGGATGGCGATTTCTTCCACCGCCGGCGCGTTGTCGTCGGCGGCGGCCAGCGGCAGTTCGTCGCTCAGCAGCAGGGTGGTGGGGAAGTCGCCGAGGTCGTCATCGCCGGCGCTGGCGGCTGGCGCCGGGCGGACCGGCCGCTGGCTGCCCCACGCCGGTTCCGGCAGGTTGAAGATGTCGGCTTCCATCGCCGATTCGATGGCATCGATCTTCATGGCGGTGGCGCGGGCGATCTCGCGCTGGCGCGCTTGCTGGTGTTGGCGCTCCAGTTCGCTATTCGCGGCCAGTCGTGCCTGCTCGTCGTCGGTCAGCGGCGGCGGCGTGTCGGTTTTCTTGAAAAGAGAGAACAATCCCATCGCCATAGTGTAGCCGGAAGCGTCGCGCTTGCCGCATTACAGGTCGGAGGGGAAATGAAAATTTACGTAAAAAAAGCACGCGGTGTCAGGCGCGTGCTTCCTTGGCGTGCGGCGGAATTAATCGCCGTACAATTTTTGCTTCAGTTCACGACGCTGCTGCGCTTCCAGCGACAGGGTGGCAGTCGGACGGGCGATCAGGCGTGGAATGCCGATCGGTTCGCCGGTTTCTTCGCACCAGCCATAGTCGTTGGCGTCGATCGCGGCGATCGATTGCTGCACTTTTTTCAGCAGCTTGCGTTCGCGGTCACGGGTGCGCAGTTCCAGCGCGTGTTCTTCTTCGATGGTGGCGCGGTCAGCCGGATCCGGCACCAGCACGGTTTCGCGCAGGTGTTCGGTGGTTTCGCCAGCGTTTTTCAGCAGCTCTTTTTCCAGCTGTTGCAGCTTGGCCTTAAAGAAAGCCATTTGCGCTGGGTTCATATAGTCCTTGTCATCCATCTTCAGAATTTCTTCTTCGGTCAGGATGCGCTCGGCGGCGGCGGGGGTCGATTTATTAGTTTTGGTCATAACTTCGCTTACCTTCGATACGACAGAGTTTTCAATCAAATTAATCAGCCCGAATTTTGTGGCTATTTAGCCATCCCCACAAAACCGGGATAGTTTATACCAGACATTGTTCTAAACCGCTAATAAAGATGTCTTTGGGCAGATTTTTCCCGATAAATACCATTTTGCTGCCACGAACGTCGTTTTCACCCCATTTCGCGCCCAGATCGCTGCCCATGATCTGGTGCACGCCCTGGAACACCACCTTGCGGTCGGCATCCTGCATGAACAATACGCCTTTGTAGCGCAGCATGCGAGGACCATAGACATTTACCAGGCCGCCGAGGAACTCGTCCAGCTTGGCCGTGTCGAACGGGCGGTTGCTTTTGAACACAAAAGCGGCGATGTCGTCGGTGTGGTGGCTGTGGTGGTGATCGTGATCGTGGCCATGATCGTGATGATGGTGATCGTGGCCGCAGTGTTCGTCGTGGACGTGGCCGTCTTCATGCACCTGGTCGGTCAGCAGGAAGTCCGGGTCCAGTTCCAGCTTGTCGTTGAGGTTGAAACCTTTCAGGTCCAGCACCTCGGCGATCGGCGCGCGGCCGAAGTCGGATTTGCTGATCGGCGCGCGCGGGTTGATGCGCGCCAGGCGTGCGGTCAGCGTCGCCAGTTCTTCTGCGCTTACCAGATCGGTCTTGGACAGCAGGATCTTGTCGGCGAAACCGACCTGGCGCTGGGCTTCTTCGTGCTGGTCCAGCTGCGCCATGGCGTGGCGGGCGTCCACTACCGTGACCACCGCGTCCAGCATGTAGTTGGCGCCCACTTCCTCGTCGACGAAGAAGGTCTGCGCCACCGGCCCCGGATTGGCCAGGCCGGTGGTTTCGATGACCACGCGGTCGAACGCGATTTCGCCGGCGTCGCGCTTCTGCGCCAGGTTGCTGAGCGCCACGATCAGGTCGCCGCGCACGGTGCAGCAGATGCAGCCATTGTTCATTTCAACGATTTGCTCGCCGGTATCCCGCACCAGGATTTCGTTGTCGATGTTTTCCTCGCCGAACTCGTTTTCGATCACGGCGATGCGCATGCCGTGATCTTCCTGCAAGATGCGGTTGAGCAGCGTGGTCTTGCCGGCGCCGAGGAAGCCGGTCAGGATGGTGGTAGGGATCATGGTGGTTGTCTTTAATTCAAAATGCGGAAATGCAATCGGCTGATTATGCCGGATTTCTGCGGCGGCTAGCAATTCGTCCAATTGAGCAATATCAGCACGCGTGTGCTACTTCACCTTGGCGCGCGGATGGGCCTTGTCGTAGACCTCGGCCAGATGCTGGAAGTCCAGCGCCGTGTAGACCTGGGTCGAGCTGATGCTGGCGTGGCCCAGCATTTCCTGCACCGCCCGCAAGTCGCCGGACGATTGCAGCACGTGCGAGGCGAACGAGTGGCGCAGCATGTGCGGATGAACGTGCACCGGCGCGCCATGCGCCACGCCGTGGGTCTGCAGCCGCTGCTGGATCACGCGCGGCGAGACGCGGCTGCCGCGCGTGCTGAGGAACAGCGCGTCGCTGCCATCGGCCGGCGCTGGCCGCACCGCCAGCCAGGCCTGCAGCGCGGCCAGCGCGGCGCTGCCGACCGGCACCGTGCGGCGCTTGTTGCCCTTGCCGGTGACCAGCACTTCGCGGTTGGCGAGGTCGACCCAGCCGAGGCTGTCCTTGTGCGGCGTCAGGTCGAGTCCGGCCAATTCGGACACCCGCAGGCCGCTGGAGTACAGCAGCTCGAACATGGCGCGGTTGCACAGGTCGGCCGGTTCGGCGCCGTTGCCGGCCGCCGGCCGTGCTGGCGCCACCAGTTGCACGGCGTCGTCCACCGACAGCGCGCGCGGCAGCGTTTTGGCGCGCTTGGGGGCGCGCACGCCCTGCACCGGGTTGGCCGCCAGCGGGATCTGTTCGCCCAGCCAGTTGAAAAAACCGCGCCAGCTGGACAGCTTGCGGGCAATCGAACGGGGATCGAGTTCTTGCGCGTGCAGCCTGGCGGTCAGCCGGCGCACCGCGTGGTGGTCCAGCTGCGGCCAGCCGGTGTCGCCGGTCAGCGTCACCAGCTCCTGCAAGTCGCGGGCATAGGCGGCGCAGGTGTGGGGCGACAGCTGGCGCACGCCCCGCAGGTGGGCGAGATAGGCGTCGATCCAGGCCAGCTTGCTGTCTGGAGCGTCGCTCATGGTGCTGCTCAGGCCAGCAGCCAGGCCAGCGCGGTGCTGGAGGTTTCGCCGATGTGGATCAGGAAGTCGGTGGCCATCAGCGCGGTGAAGCGGTTGGCGTCCTGCGAGCCCATGATCAGCAGGCCGAACGCCTGCTTGTCGCCCGGCTTGCGCAGCGGGATGATGACGGTCGACACCACGGCCGACGGATCGTCCAGCCAGCGCACTGCTTCAAAGTCCTTGTTGGCGCCGCAGTAGGGGGCCAGCAGGCTGTTGGCGAAGATGCGGGCGTCGTCCGACACGCCCTTGACGAACCACTCGTCGGCGTAGTCCGGCGCCGCGCCCCAGATGCGCACGGTCACCTGCGGCACCTCGAAGCTGGTTTTCAGGCCGCTGGTGACCGAGTGTGGCATCGAGCCAACATCTTCCGCTTGCAGCAGCACCTGGGTCCAGCGGTGGAACTTGTTGGCGATGGCTTCGTTTTCCGACGCCAGGCGCATCAGGTTGCTCATGCGCAGTTCCAGCGTTTTGTATTTGTCGCGCAACACTTCCATCTGGCGTTCCTGCAGCGAGACGGCGCGGCCGGTCAGCGGACTGGCCAGTTTGATTTCACCCAGCAAGTCGGCGTGTTCTTCGAAGAATTGCGGGTGCTCGGTCAGGTATTGCGCGACGAGGGTGGAATCCAGTGGAGCGGTCATGAGGTACTTTGTAAGCGAGGTTGGTGTGCAATTTTAAACGAAAAAAAACGGACATGGTGGACCCATGTCCGTGATTCCCCAACTCACGCCGGCAGTTCTGCGACTGCGCCCGCTCAGAAGTTGTGGTGGATGCCGACGCTGTAGAAATTGAAGGTGGTGGTGGCCGTCGCTTTGCGGCGCGTGCCGTCCACGTACACATAGGTGCGCGGCGACAGGTTGTAGTCGTAGCCGAGCGAGAATTGCTTGGTCTTGGCGATGGTCGGCACGTTGAGCGCATTGTCCGGCGTCTTGCGGCCGATGCCGGCGCGCACCAGGCCGAGGCCGATGTTGTAGTTGGCGCCGATCATCCAGGCCTTGGTGACCGGGTTGATCGGCAGGCTGTAGTCCTGGTCCTGATGCTGGTAGGTGGCCATCAGCTTGAGGTCGTTGATCGGCTTGAACGAGGCGCCGACCGACCACAGCTTGGTGGCTACGGCGTTGCGCTCGTAGGCGGCATAGGCGGCAAACGGCCCCTGGGTGGCGGTGGCGCTGACCGAGTACGGATACTTGGCCGCCATGCTGTTGGCCGGGAACTGCGGCGCGGTGGTGGTGCCGCGGCCGATGATGACCGGGTTGTTGTTGGCTTCGCGGCTGGCCACGGTGACGTTCAGCTGGAAAATGTTGGCGAACACCGGCGTGTTGTAGAACACGGCGTTGGAAAAGCGGTTCAGCGAGTTGCCGGCCACGCTCATCGGATCGCTGGTGTAGCCGGCCACTTGCAGGTCGGTCTGGTAGCCGGCCACGGCCGGCATGCCGGACCATGGCTCGAAGGCGGTGCTGGTTTCCTGGAACGCGGTCAGGCCGCGGCCCAGGCGCAGCGTGCCGAAGTCGCCCTGCAGGCCGACCCGGCTCTGGCCCTGGAACAGGGGACGCACGGTGTTTTCGATGACGCCGGTGTCGGGCTCGTAGCGGATTTCCAGCTGGAACAGGGCTTTCAGGCCATTGCCGAGGTCTTCTACGCCGCGGAAGCCCAGCTTGTTGTTATCGCGCTTGCCGACTGCGGTCACGTCGGTATCGGTGCGGCGCGACATGCCGGCGTCCAGCGTGCCGTAGATGGTGACCGACGATTGCGCCTGCGCGCCTGCGGTCACACCCATCAGCACACCCGTGAGTGCCAGAGCCACCAGAGTTTTTTTCATTTTTATTCCTTTATAAGTGTATTTCTCTCATCCCCGCTGCTGCACGACCGGTTGTTTAAACCTTAATGGTTGCTCGGGCCGGTGGCGCTGGAATGGTCGATTGGAACGGTTTGTTTTGGTTGAAAGCCGCACAAGGCCGGCTTCTTGTTGTATTTATGAAACGCTTGTCAGCCGCGTCATTTGGCCCGTGCTGGATTGCATTTGCTTTCAGCCGGGCATGAAACAGTTCTAGCGTACAGGCGAGGGAGGGGGGCGCCGCTTGTGGCAAATCAAGCCCACCCGCAGATTGTTTTAGCGTGTGGCGCGGATGGCACGCTACACTAGGATACAAATGGCGCCGCAGATGACACAGCGGCGCATCCCACTTCGATGACATGCATAACAAGAGACAATGGCAAATCGAGAAGAGTTAGGGATCATCAGGGGCGCCCGCGCCGGAGACGCGGACTGCCAACTGGCGCTGGGCAAGCTGTATCTGTTCGGTGGCGCCAGCCTGCCGCTCAATGTGCCGACCGCGCTGCACTGGCTGGCGCGCGCCGCCCGCCAGGAGCGCGATGACGCGTGGCGTCTGATCGGCAACCACATTCCGTATGAAATCGCCCGCCATGCGCTGCCGGAAGTGCTGTGCTGGTATCAACGCGCCAGCGACGCCGGCATTCCTGCGGCGGCGCTGGTGCTGGCGCAGTTGCAGCAGCAGACAGCGCCGGCGGTCAGCGCACCGGTGCGTCACCCGGTCTTGCCCGCGCACGGCGCCCATCCCACCATGTTGCGTCCGACGGCGCCGCCGGCGCTGCCGCCGGCCTGCGGCGACCTGGCGCTGACGGCGGCGCAGGCAGCGCAACTGGATCATCTGTGGCGCCATCACCACGCGGCTTTTTTGCAACAGGCGCGGCCCTTGCTGCGCCCGCTGCTGGCGCGCGCGCCGGCCGACGCCGAAGCGGCGCGCGTGGCCGAATGGCAAGCGGGACCGCAGATGCTGGGCTTGCTGGCGCGCTGCGCCGCACTGCTGCCGCCGACCAGCGCCGACGCCGAGTTGCAGCATTGCCGTGAACTGGCGGCTTACGGCGGCGAACGCAACGCCCAGCTGGCGCTGGGCCTGTGGTTTGCGCGCATGGACAGCGACGGCAAGCGCCACAGCCAGGGCATTGCCGCCGTCAATTTCAAGCGCGCCATCCGCTGGCTGACGCTGGCCGGCGAACAAGGGTTGGCGGAAGCATGGTTCGCGCTGTCGCGTATCTATCTGAAACCGGAGTTTTCGCAGCGCTGCGTGGCCGAAGCGCAAAGCTATCTGGAGCGCGCCGCCGACATGGGCCATTGCGCGGCCCAGCTGGAGTGCGGCATGTACGCCTGGCGCAACCGCCGCACCGACGCCCAAAGCGACGTGCGCGCCGCCTACTGGCTGCAAAAGGCCGCCGCTCAGGGCTGTCCGGAAGCGGAGGCGGCGCTGCAACGGGTGGCGGCCGCGCCGCGGGAGGCGGACTGGATGACCAGCGTCATTACCTGTTTGACGCGGGAATTGTCGGAGAGCCAGCCGTTGCTGGCGGCGCGGCTGGAGCTGGCCGCACTGTTCGGACTGAGCCGGGCGGAAGCGTTGCTGCTGGATGTCAAAGCGGCCGATCACGGCCATTGCCTGGTGGTGGACATCCGCGCCAGCTATGGCCGCAGCAAGCGCCGGCTGGTGCTGCTGCGCACGGCGCGGGAGCGGCAGGCGCTGGACCGCATCGTGCGCCTGTTCGAGTCCATCGACAGCGGGCCGGACGGGCTGGAAGGCAATTACCGCCAGCGCCTGTACCGGCTCAAGACCTGGCTGCCCGATGACTTGATGGCAGCCTAGCCGCCGTCATTCCCGCGCAGGCGGGAATCCATGGAGCGCATGCCCAGCATAGGCCGCAGCGGTGCAATGACGGTCAGATCTCGATTTCGCCTTCAAACACGGTCACGGCCGGACCGGTCAGGAATACCGGCTGGCCTGCGCCGGCCCAGCTGATCGACAGCTGGCCGCCGCGCGCATCGACCCGCACCGGGCTGTCCAGCAGGCCGCGCCGGATGCCGGCCACGGCCGCCGCACAGGCGCCCGTGCCGCACGCCAGCGTTTCGCCGACGCCACGTTCAAACACGCGCAGCTTCACATGCTGGCGATCGAGCACCTGCATGAAGCCGGCGTTGACGCGGTTCGGGAAGCGCACATGATGCTCGATCAGCGGCCCGGTCAGCTCGACCGGCGCGGTCTCGACATCGTCGACCACCTGCACCGCGTGCGGATTGCCCATCGACACCGCCGAAATCAGCACGCTCTCGCGCGCGCCGCCCAGTTCCAGCAATAGCGGCCACAGCGTATCGTCGCCCTGATGTTCGCCGTGCAGGCCTTCGGCATCGAACGGCACCCGGCCCGGCTCCAGCACCGGCGCTCCCATGTCCACCGTGATGCTGCCATTGGCTTCCAGCCGTGGCACGATGACGCCGGCTTTGGTCTGCACGGTGATCGATTGCTTGTCGGTCAAGCCCTTTTCCGACACGAACTTGACGAACGCGCGCGAGCCGTTGCCGCATTGCTCCACTTCACCACCGTCGGCGTTGAAGATGCGATAGCGGAAATCGCAGCCGGCTTCGGTCGGCCTTTCCACCAGCAGGATCTGGTCGGCGCCGACGCCGAAGCGGCGGTCGCCCAGCCGCTGCCACTGCGCCGGCGTGAAGTCGATCTGCTGGTTGACGCCGTCGATGACGACGAAGTCATTGCCGGCGCCGTGCATTTTGGTGAATTTGAGTTTCATGGGTGGTTTATTTTTTGCCGTACAGCGAAGGCTCGCCGTTGGGGCGGGTCTTGAAGCGTTTGTGTGTCCAGAAATATTCGGCCGGGGATTCACGCACGCGTTCCTCGATGAACTCATTCATGCGGCGGGTGGCGGCCACCATGTCCTCGCCGGGATAATTGTCCCACACTGGATAGAATTTGACACGCCATCCCTGGTAATCCGGCAGGAAGGTGGCGATCACCGGCATCACCTGCGCGCCGGTGGTGGCGGCGATGCGGGCGGTGGCGGTCAGCGTGGCGGCCTGGATGCCGAAGAACGGCACGAACTCGGCATCCTTCTCGCCGAAATCCATGTCCGGCAGCATGAAGTAGGGCAGCCGGTCGCGCAGCGCGCGCAGAATCGGCTTGATGCCGTCCTGGCGGGTGAACAGCTTGACCGGCTTGAAGCGGGCGCGGCCGGCGCGCAGCACGTGGTCGAAGGCGGCGTTCTTCTGCGTCACGTACATCGACGAGGCGGACGCTTCCATGGCAATGGCGGCGCCGGCCACGTCGAGGCAGACGAAGTGCGGGCACAGCAGGATGGTCGGCTTGCTGGTCATCCCGGCCACCGGAATCACGCCGTCGGGCTCGATCCGGATCAGGCGCTTGAGGCGTGCTTCCGGCGCCCACCACAAGATCGCGCGCTCCCACACGCTGCGCGAGTAAGCCTGGAAGTGGCGGCGGGCAATGTCGATCCGCTCGGCCTCGCTCAGCTGCGGCATGGTCAGGCGCAGATTGGTCAGCGCGATCTGCCGGCGCGGACGCATCACCACAAACAACAGGCTGCCGATGGCGGCGCCAAAGCGGCCCAGCAGCGGCAGCGGCAGCCAGTGCAGCAGCCACATCAATCCCAACATCAGTTTCATGCGTGTTCTCCCGCCACCGGTGCCGCGACGCCGTGCGGCACCTTGTAGCGGTTATAGCTCCAGTAATATTGCGACGGGTTGCGGGCGATCAGGCGTTCCATGGCGTGGTTGATCGCTTGCGCCTGGGCGGCGCTGTCGCCGTCCAGGGTGCCGTCAAAGGGCACGAAGCGTACCACATAGCCGCGCCCGCCCGGCAAGCGCTCGGCGTAGGTGATGATGACGGTGGCGTTGCCCAGCAGGGCCAGCTTGGCCGGCAAGGTCATGCTGTAGGCGTTGCGGCCGAAGAAGGTGGCCCACACGCCTTCGCCTTCCTGCGGCACCTGGTCGGGCAGCACGCCGACCGGCTGGCCTTTCTTGAGGAATTTGGCCAGCATGCGCACGCCGGACATGTTGGCCGGCGCCAGCAGCAGGTTCTTGCGCGCGCGCGCGCCTTCAATCAGCGGCTTGAGGGCGTCTTTTTTGGGCGGGCGGTACATCACCATCAGCTCGGTGCGCAGGGCGATTTCCTGTGCCACGATCTCGAAGCAGCCCAGGTGCGGCGTCATGAAGACGATGCCGCGGCCAGCGTCGAGCTCGGTTTGCACCAGCGCCCAGTTTTCCAGCGTGGCGTGGCGCGACACGCGGGCCGGGTCGGCGCACCAGATGAAGGGCAGCTCGAACATGCTCTTGCCGGCTTCGGCGACGGCCGCGTTCAAGTGCTGGCTGAAGCCGGCCTGGGTCAGGTTGTCGCGCAGGCGGCGGCGGTAGGAAGGCGAGGCCCAGTACACCAGCCAGCCGAGCGCGGCGCCAGCCGCATGCAGCACGGACAAAGGGAAGATCGACAGAAAACGGAAAAGTGAAACCAGCATGAGAGAATTGCCCTGTATCGAAAGCAAGCTTTTTTAAAAGAGCGTAAAATACCACGTTAAGCAGTAACCGCTGAGTTAATGACAACTTGCGACGCGGGATATAAATATCGCTAAAGCGTCGCAAGCCGTGTTGGTATGCGACCGTATTATTCACACCATATCAGGAGCTTGCGATGTCTAACGATTATCTTTTCACCTCGGAATCCGTCTCGGAAGGTCACCCCGACAAGGTAGCTGACCAAATTTCCGACGCCATCCTCGACGCGATTCTGGCCCAGGACCCGAAAGCCCGTGTTGCCGCCGAAACGCTGTGCAACACCGGTCTGGTGGTGCTGGCCGGTGAAATCACCACCCACGCCAACGTCGACTACATCCAGGTTGCCCGCGAAACCATCAAACGCATCGGCTACGACAATACCGACTACGGGATCGACTACCGCGGTTGCGCGGTGCTGGTGGCCTACGACAAGCAGTCGCCGGACATCGCCCAGGGCGTTGACGAAGGCGCCGGCCTGGACCTGGACCAGGGCGCCGGCGACCAGGGCCTGATGTTCGGTTACGCCTGCGACGAGACCGCCGAGCTGATGCCGGCCGCGATCCACTACGCCCACCGCCTGGTCGAGCGCCAGTCGCAGCTGCGCAAGGATGGCCGTCTGCCATGGCTGCGTCCGGATGCCAAGTCGCAAGTGACGCTGCGTTATGTGAACGGCCGTCCGGTGGCGGTGGACACCGTGGTGCTGTCGACCCAGCACGCGCCGGAAATGCTGCACAAGCAGATCGAAGAAGCGGTGATCGAAGAGATCATCAAGCCGGTGCTGCCGAAAGAATGGCTGCAGGACACCAAATACCTGGTCAACCCGACCGGCCGTTTCGTCATCGGCGGCCCGCAGGGCGACTGCGGCCTGACCGGCCGCAAGATCATCGTGGACACCTACGGTGGCGCATCGCCGCACGGCGGCGGCGCGTTCTCCGGCAAGGATCCATCCAAGGTCGACCGTTCGGCAGCGTATGCGGCCCGTTACGTGGCCAAGAACGTGGTGGCCGCTGGCCTGGCGCGTCAGTGCCAGGTGCAGGTGTCGTATGCGATCGGCGTCGCGCGTCCGATCAACATCACCGTGTACACCGAAGGCACCGGCGTGATCCCGGACGAGAAAATCGCCCAGCTGGTGCAGGAGCACTTCGACCTGCGTCCGAAAGGCATCGTGCAGATGCTGGACCTGCTGCGCCCGATCTACGCCAAGACCGCCGCTTACGGCCACTTCGGCCGCGAAGAGCCGGAATTCTCGTGGGAGCGCACCGACAAGGCCGCCATCCTGCGCGCCGCCGCCGGCCTGAAATAATCCCCCGCACCCAAGTCAAACGCCCCGCACGCCGGGGCGTTTTTATTTGCGCGCCGGCGCGTCCGGGCGCACGGATTGTTGTCGCCATCGCCGATGAACGATGCTAAAATGCACGTTCCGAGGAGCGCTGCGACGAACTAGCTTTCGCCAGGCTCGGAGATCCAAACCGCGCTCACGTTACTTTTTTCAACACATGAAAGGAGGGCGTGATGAACGCCGTACTCAAAACCGCTCAAGACTACCTGGTCGCCGATATCTCCCTGGCGCCATGGGGTAACAAAGAAATCAAGATTGCCGAAACCGAAATGCCTGGCCTGATGGCGATCCGCGAGGAATTCGCCGCCAGCCAGCCGCTCAAAGGCGCGCGCATCACCGGTTCGCTGCACATGACCATTCAGACCGCCGTGCTGATCCAGACGCTGGAAGCGCTGGGCGCCGACGTGCGCTGGGCCTCGTGCAACATCTACTCGACCCAGGACCACGCCGCCGCCGCCATCGCCGCCGCCGGCACGCCGGTGTTCGCCATCAAGGGCGAGACCCTGGACGAATACTGGGACTACACCCACCGCATCTTCGAATGGCCGAACGACGCCGCCGGCAACGCGGTCTACTCGAACATGATCCTCGACGACGGCGGCGACGCCACGCTGCTGCTGCACCTCGGCGCGCGCGCCGAAAAAGACATCTCGGTGCTGGCCGCGCCAGGCTCGGAAGAAGAAATCTGCCTGTTCAACGCCATCAAGGCCCACCTGGCCAAGGACCCGGCGTGGTACTCCAAGCGTCTGCCGCACATCCTGGGCGTGACCGAAGAGACCACCACCGGCGTGCACCGCCTGTACCAGATGCACAAGGAGGGCAAGCTGGCCTTCCCGGCGATCAACGTCAACGATTCCGTCACCAAGTCGAAGTTCGACAACCTGTACGGCTGCCGCGAATCGCTGGTCGACGGCATCAAGCGCGCCACCGACGTGATGATCGCCGGTAAGGTCGCCGTCATCGCCGGTTACGGTGACGTCGGCAAGGGTTCGGCCCAGGCCATGCGCGCGCTGTCGGCGCAAGTGTGGGTGACCGAGATCGATCCGATCTGCGCACTGCAGGCTGCGATGGAAGGCTACCGCGTGGTGACCATGGATTACGCCGCCGAACACGGCGACATCTTCGTCACCTGCACCGGCAACTATCACATCCTGACCGAACAACACATGCTGGCCATGAAAGACCAGGCCATCGTCTGCAACATCGGTCACTTCGATAACGAGATCGACGTTGCGGCGCTGAAGAAGTACACCTGGGAAAACATCAAGCCGCAAGTCGATCACGTGATCTTCCCATCGGGCAAGCGCATCATCCTGCTGGCTGAAGGCCGCCTGGTCAACCTGGGTTGCGGTACCGGTCACCCGTCGTACGTGATGTCGTCCTCGTTCGCCAACCAGACCATCGCCCAGATCGAGCTGTACGCCAACACCGACAAGTATCCGGTCGGCGTGTACGTGCTGCCGAAGCACCTGGATGAAAAAGTGGCGCGTCTGCAGCTGAAAAAACTCAATGCGCAACTGACTGTGCTGACCCAGGAACAGGCCGACTACATCGGCGTGACCCAGGAAGGTCCGTACAAGCCAGAACACTACCGTTATTAATATCGACGTCATTCCGGCGCAAGCGGACGGTCCGCCGCTGCGGTCCATGCTGAGCATCCTGCCCGGTGTTCTATGGATTCCGGCCTGCGCCGGAATGACGGCTCTTGCAGCGAGAACTTCTTATGCGTTTGGTCCTTACCTGGTTAATCAATGCAATTGCCTTGCTGGCAGTTCCCTACCTGATGCATTCCGTCGATGTCACAAGCATAGGCGCAGCCCTCGTCGCGGCTCTTGTACTGGGCCTGGTCAATACGCTGATACGACCGGTATTGCTCCTGCTGACGCTGCCTGTGACGCTGGTGTCGCTGGGCCTGTTCATCTTCATCATCAACGGCTTCATGTTCTGGCTGGTGGCGCAATGGGTGGATGGCTTCCATGTGGACAGCTTCCTGTCCGCCGTCGGTGGCGCTGTGTTGTACAGTATTATTTCCTGGGCTCTGTCTACCTTACTTTTGAAGAACTCAGATGGATAATCCGAATTTCAGTATCGAATTTTTTCCGCCGAAAACGGTGGAAGGCGCGGACAAGCTGCGCGTCACGCGCGCCAAGCTGTCCGAGCTGAAGCCCAAATATTTTTCCGTCACCTTCGGCGCCGGCGGCAGCACGCAGCGCGGCACGCTGGACACGGTGGTGGAGATTTTGAACGCCGGCGAACAGGCGGCGCCGCACCTGTCATGCGTAGGCGGCACGCGCGAGTCGATCCGCGCGATCCTGGCCGAATTCAAGTCGCATGACATCAAGCGCATCGTGGCGCTGCGCGGCGACCTGCCGAGTGGCTACGGCGCGGCCGGTGAATTCCGTTACGCGAATGAGCTGGTGGAGTTCATCCGCCAGGAGACCGGCGACTGGTTCCACATCGAAGTGGCGGCCTATCCGGAAGTGCACCCGCAGGCCAAGTCGCCGCAGGATGACTTGCTGGCGTTCGAGCGCAAGATCAAGGCCGGCGCCAATTCGGCGATCACGCAGTATTTCTACAATGCGGACGCGTACTTCCAGTTCGTCGAGCAGACCCGCAAGCTGGGCATCGACGTGCCGGTGGTGGCGGGCATCATGCCGATCACGAACTACACGCAGCTGATGCGTTTCTCGGATATGTGCGGCGCCGAGATCCCGCGCTGGGTGCGGCTCAAGCTGGCCAGCTTCGGCGACGACAGCGCGTCGATCAAGGCGTTTGGGCTGGACGTGGTGACGGCGCTGTGCGAACGCCTGCTGCAGGGCGGCGCGCCGGGCCTGCACTTCTACAGCATGAACCAGGCCGCGGCGACCACCGCGTTGTGGCAACGGCTGGTGTAATTACTCCGTCATGATGCGGTCCAGCGCCACATCGTGGCCATCGCTGTCAAACGGCACTTGCAGGCATTGGTAGGCTATTCCCAGTGTCTGCGGCCGTGGCGTGTGCCGCGCGAGCGTGCGGTCGTAGAACCCGCCGCCATAGCCTAATCGATAACCTTGCGGGTTAAAGCCCAGGCAAGGCACCAGCAGCGCCGGCGGATAGGCCGCCTGCAGGCGCAGGTCGGCCGGCACCGCCACCCCCATCTGGTCCTTGACCATCTCCTCGCCGATGCGCCATTCGGCAAACTCCAGCGCCGCATCCTTTTGCACCACCACCGGCAGCAGCAGCCGCGCGCCCAGGCGCGCCAGTTCCGCATACGCCGGATGCAGGTCCGGCTCGTCGCGCAGCGGCCAATACACGCCCAGCGCCGCCGGCCGCGCCGCCTTCCACCAGTCGATCACATGATCGCCAATCGCCCGGTCCCAGGCCGTCCGCGTGGCCGGATCCAGGGCGCGCCGCGCGGTCAGCAGCTGCTTCCGCAAATCCGCCTTCCGGGCTGGTGATCCGGACGCGCTGCGTGGTATTCTAGGGTCGCTGGTCATATTTGGTTCAAGACTTATAGAGAGTTGCACATTGATTTCTGTTTCGAAATGGATTGCCGGCGCGGTCGTCGTTGCCTTTACCTCGTTTGCCCATGCCGACGACACCAGCGCAGATAGCCGCAGGGAAGACGATTCCTTCCTGCTGCTGCGCGACGCTGTGCGCCAGGATGACGCCAGCAAAGCGGATTTCTACGCCGCCCGCCTGACCAACTACTCCATTCCGTCCTACGTCGATTATTATCGGCTCAAATCCCATCTGAAGGATGCCGCGCCGGCCGAAATCCGCAATTTCTTCCAGCGTTACCAGGGCCAGGCCATCGTTGACCGCCTGCGCAACGATTGGCTGCTGGAACTGGGCCGCAAACGCGACTGGGCCACCTTCGACGAACAGTATCCGCTGTTTGTGCTCGACGACGACACCCAGGTCAAATGCTACGCGCTGATCTCGCGCGCGCTCAAGGGCCAGAAAGTGGCCGACGACGCGCGCGCCCTGCTGACCGCGCCGTCGGTGTACGGCCAGCCGTGCGCGGACCTGATCGCGACGCTGTACCAGAGCGGCCAGTTCACCACCGAAGACCTGTACGCGCAACTGCGCCTGTCCGGTGAATTCAACGCCACCGGCCAGGCGCGTCGCATCGTCGCGCTGCTGGACGGACCGGAAAAGAGCGCCGTGCAGGCGGTCGACCTGCCGACATTGGCCGTGGCCAAGGGCATTGGCCCAAGCAAGGTGGAACACCAGATTTACATCGTCGCCCTCGGCCGTCTGGCCAAGACCAGCATCAAGCTGGCCACGCTGGCGCTAAACAAGGCCACGCCGAAGATGACGGCGCAGGAGCAGCAGCAAGCCTGGGCGGCGATCGCACTGCAATCGTCGTACACGCTGGCGCCGGAAACCTCCGACTACTGGAAGCGCACCAACAGCGCGCCGCTGTCGATCGACCAGATTCAGTGGAAGACCCGCATCGCGCTGCGCAACGGCGACTGGCGCCAGGTGGAGAACAATATCCGCGCCATGCCGGCGTCGCTGCGCAACGAGCCGACCTGGGTCTACTGGCTGGGCCGCGCCATCATGGCGCGCGACGGCGTCACCAGCCAGCCGACCGGCGAAGCGCTGCAGCTGTTCCGCAGCATCTCGGACCAGTCCAACTACTACGGCCAGCTGGCGCTGGAGGAATCTGGCAAGCTGATTACGATTCCGCCCGCCGGCGCACCGGTGACGGCGGCGGAGATCGCGCCGATCGCCGCCAACCCGAACTTCCAGCGCGCGCTGAAGTTCTTCGGCATGCGCCTGCGCTTCGAAGGCACGCGCGAATGGAACTGGGGTCTGCGCGGCCTGAGCGAACGCGAACACCTGGCCGCCGCCGAGTACGCGCGCCAGAACAATATCCTCGACCGCATGGTCAATACTTCGGATCGCACCCGCATCCAGGTCGATTACACGCAGCGTTTCCCGTCGCCGCACAATGACGTCATGCATCCGGCCACGCAGACGCTGGGCCTGGACAAGGCCTGGGTGTATGGCCTGATCCGGCAAGAGTCGCGCTTCATCATGGACGCGCAGTCGCACGTCGGCGCTTCGGGCCTGATGCAGGTGATGCCGTCCACCGGCCGCTGGGTCGCCAAGAAGATCGGCCTGACCGACTTCGCGCAGGACATGCTGAGCGATGTGCGTTACAACATCATGCTGGGCACGAACTATCTGAACATGGTGCTGGGGAATATGGACGGCAACGAGGTGCTGGCCACCGCCGCCTACAACGCCGGGCCGGGACGCCTTCGCACTTGGCGTGCGGCGCTGACCAAGCCGATGGACAGCACCATCTTCATCGAGTCGATCCCGTATTCGGAGACGCGCACCTACGTCAAGAACGTGATGTCGAATTCGACCTACTATGCGGCGCTGTTTGAAGGGCGTCCGCAATCGCTGAAGGCGCGCCTCGGCAACGTGCAGCCGAAAGGCTATACGCTGCAGGAAGAACAGGAAACCAGCTTCACCCCGCGCTGACCGTTTATAACCAGGACGTATCCCATGCAGACTACCCAACTCGATCCAGGCCTGTCGCAAGCGCTCGCGGCCGCGCGCCAGCCCGGCCTGACGCTCGTCATCGGCAACAAGAACTATTCTTCGTGGTCGATGCGGCCATGGGTGGCGATGGTCGCCTTCGGCATTCCATTCCAGGAGGTGCGGGTGCTGCTGGACCGCGACGACACCGCCAACCGCATTTGCAGCTATTCGGCGTCCGGCCGCGTGCCGGTGCTGCTGGCCGGCGACGAGATGACCATCTGGGACAGCCTGGCGATCTGCGAATATCTGGCCGAGCAGTTCCAGGAACTGCATCTGTGGCCGCAGGACGTGGCGGCGCGCGCCATGGCGCGCTCGGTGTGCGCCGAGATGCACGCCGGCTTTTCCGACCTGCGGAATTCGATGTCGATGAACATCCGCGCCAGCTTCCCCGGCAAGGGCCGCACGCCGGGCACGCAGGCCGACATCGGCCGCATCAGCGAAATCTGGGAAGAGTGCCTGTCGCGCTTCGGCCACCACCAGTTCCTGTTCGGCGACTTTTCGCTGGCCGATGCCTACTACGCGCCGGTGGTGCTGCGCTTCCGCACCTACGGCGTGACGCTGGCGCCGGCGCTGGACGCTTACTGCCAGCGCGTGCTGGCCCATCCTGCGGTGGCGCGCTGGGTCAGCGAGGCGCTGGCCGAAACCGAAACGGCGCCCAAGCACGACGCCGACATGCCGGACTGAGACTATGCGTACTTATGTAGTCGGCGGCGCGGTGCGCGATGCGCTGCTTGGTTTGCCGGTCAAGGACCATGACCACGTGGTGGTCGGGGCCACCCCGGACGAGATGATCGCCAAGGGCTTCCGCCCGGTCGGCAAGGATTTTCCTGTGTTCCTGCATCCGAAGACGCAGGAAGAATATGCGCTGGCGCGCACCGAGCGCAAAACCGCACCCGGCTACAAAGGCTTTGTGTTCCACACCTCGGCCGACGTGACGCTGGAAGAAGACCTGGTGCGGCGCGACCTGACCATCAACGCGATTGCCCGCGCCGACGACGGCACGCTTACCGATCCTTACGGCGGCCAGCGCGATATCGAATTGCGCGTATTCCGCCATGTGTCGGACGCGTTTGCAGAAGACCCGGTGCGCATCCTGCGGCTGGCGCGCTTTGCCGCGCGCTTCAGCGATTTTACCGTGGCGCCGGAAACCAATGAGCTGATGAAGAAGATGGTGGCGCAGGGCGAAGTCGATGCGCTGGTGCCGGAACGCGTGTGGCAGGAACTGTCGCGCGGGCTGATGGAGGCCAAGCCGTCGCGCATGCTGGAAGTGCTGCGCGACTGCGGCGCGCTGGCGCGCATCCTCCCGGAGCTGGACGTGTTGTGGGGCGTGCCGCAGCCGGAGAAGTGGCATCCCGAGATCGATACCGGCATCCATGTGCTGCAGGTGCTGGACTGCGCCGCCGCGCTGGAACGCGAACTGCCGGTGCGCTTCGCCAGCATGATGCACGACCTGGGCAAGGGCGTGACGCCGTCCGGCAAATGGCCTTCGCATCACGGCCATGAGGAACTGGGCGTCAAGCTGGTGGAGCAGGTCTGCAAGCGCCTGCGCGTGCCGACCGAATGCCGCGACCTGGCGGTGATGACGGCGCGCGAACACGGCAATGTGGGCCGCGCGCTGCAACTGCGCGCCAACACCATCGTCAAGCTGCTGGAGCGCTGTGATGCCTTCCGCAAGCCGGCGCGTTTCGTGCAGCTGCTGCAAGCCACCGAATGCGATTCGCGCGGCCGCATCGGCGCCAGCGGCAGCTATGCCGATGCGCCGTTCCCGCAGATGGCGCATCTGGAAGCCGCGATGGCGGCGGCGCGCGGCGTCAACGCCGGGGAGATTGCGCAAGCCTTGGTCGATCAGCCGCAGCGCATTCCGGAGCGCGTGCACATGGCGCGCGTCAGCGCCGTCAAGCAGGCGCTCAAACTGGCGGACGAAGACGAGTCGCCGGAATGAATTCCTCCGACCTGTTCCAGAATCCGCTGCGCCGCTGGGGCAAGCACCGGAACGGCAAGCGGCCGACGGTGCTGGTGAAGGAATTGCGCGAGCGGGACCGCCGCCGCATGCTGCGGCATTTCCTGGAACTGGAAGACAGCGACCGCCTGCTGCGCTTCGGCTCCGTGCTGCCGGATGAACAGCTGACCAACTACGTCAACGGCATCGACTTCTCGCGCGACATGGTGTTTGGCGTGCACAACCGCGTGTTCCGGCTGGTGGCGGTCGGCCATCTGGCGTTTGCGCCGCGCGATGAAACGAGCACTGTCACCGACAAGGAACGGGTGGCGGAATTCGGCGTCTCGGTCAGCCGCTCGGCGCGCGGGCTGGGCGTCGGCTCACGGCTGTTTGAGCGTGCCGCGATCCACTGCCGCAACAACGATGTGGACACGCTGTACATGCACTGCCTGTCGTCCAACAAGACCATGATGCACATCGCCAAAAAAGCCGGCATGGAAATCCACCGCGATTACGGCGAGGCGGATGCGTATCTCAAATTGCTGCCGGCCGATCCGGCCAGCATGATGCAGGAAGCGCTGCACGAACAGTTTGCAATGCTGGACTACACCTATAAAGCCAACAAGCGCATCGCCGTCAAATGGCTGGGCCGCTTGATCGGCAAAAAATAATTCTTCCTTTCTTAGAACCTTCGCCACGTTGACCGGAATACACGGTCAGACTAGATGTGCAAGCAAAGGTTCTACATTCCGTGTGGCCGATCTCCGAGTTCTATGGACGGCAGCTCTTGTTGCTGCTCGTGCTATCCCCTGTGCTGGAGGAGGTGGTGGTGCGCGCGGGCTTGCAGGAGTGGCTGATGCGGCGTGCGCCACAGGCGGTGGCGCCGCCGGTGCTGGTGTCGGCGGCGACCTTTGGCCTGCTGCACCTGCGCTCCGGCTGGCTGCATGCGCTGGCGGTGATTGTGCCCGGACTGGCGCTGGCGCTGCTGTACCAGCGCACCCGCAGCTGGTACTGGTGCGCCGTCGCCCATAGCGCCATGAATGCCTTTGCCATCTCAGTCTGCGGTCTATAACTTCAACTGGAGAGTGGCATGAATCGATTGATAGCGCGGGTGGCGTCGGCCGCCCTGCTGTTTGGCCTTGCAGCGCAGGCGGCGCAGGCAGCGGATGCCTTGAACGGCAAGAGCTTGTACCTGAACGGGCCAGTGAGCGGCGGCGCCAGTTGCGCGTCCTGCCACGGTCCCACGCCCGCCAATAACGTCAACGGCATCCTGGCGGCAGCCAACCAGCCGTCGGTGATCTCCGGCGCCTTTGCCTCCAACAAGGGCGGCATGGGGAGTCTGTTCAACGGCAAATTCTCGGCGGCGGAAATCGCCGACCTGGCCGCCTTCATCGGCAACCCTAACGTGACAGCGGCGCCGGCGGCGTCGCTGGCGCCGACGACGCTGACCTTCAGCGGCGCCAATATCGGCCAGGCCAGCGCGCCGTTGTCGGCCACGCTGACCAATAGCGGCAACGCCGCGCTGAATATCGGCACCATCTCGATCGGCGGCGCTGCGGCAGGCGACTTTGCACTGGGCGGCGGCAGCTGCACCAACGGCGCGTCGATCGCGGCGGGCGCCAACTGCACCGTGCAGGCGACCTTCACGCCAACGGCGGCCGGCGCGCGCGCCGCCACGCTGACCATCACCCATAACGCCACCGGCGGCAGCAGCACCGTGTCGCTGAACGGCACCGGCAATGCGACGCCGCAGGCGACCATCGCGTTGTCGGCGAGTAGTGTCGATTTCGGCAAGCTGCTGACCGGTACACCATCGTCGGTAGCCAGCGTCACCGTTACCAATAGCGGCCAGGCGGCGTTGAACTTCAGCGCCATCAGTGTCAGTGGCGCCAGTGCAGCCATCATCACGCGTGCAGGTACTTGCGCAGTGGGCACGCCGGTAGCAGCGGGTGGCAGCTGCACGGTGACTGTGCAGGCCGCGCCGACCAGCGCCGGCACGATTGCCGCCAGCCTGACCCTGTCGTCCAATGCCTCGAATGGCGGCGGCTCGGTGACGGTCGGCTTGACCGGCACCGCCGCCGCACCTGCGCCAGCCTTGAGCGCCACGCCGTCCGCTGTGGCTTTCGGCTCCCAGACCATCGGCGCGGCGGCTGCCACGCAAACGGTCACGCTGGCCAACACCGGCAATGTGGTGCTGAACATCGGCAGTGTCGGCGTGACCGGTTCCGCCGCTGTGACGCTGAGCGGCAGCACTTGCGGCGCAACGCTGGCAGTGGGGGCGAATTGCGCCGCCACCGTGAGCTTTGCACCAACGTCGGAAGGGGCAGTGACCGCTGCGCTGGCAGTAGCGTCGAATGCACCGGCGCTGCAAGTCGGCATCACCGGCACCGGCACCACGCAAGCCACCGCAAAGCCTGCGCTGTCGGAAACCGGCCCGATCGGATTCGCTGACACGCAAGTCGGCAGCAGCGCCGCCGAGCACACCACCACGCTGGGCAACAGCGGCAATGCCGCGCTGAAGATCGCCACGCTCACGCTGGGCGGCACCAATCCGGGCGACTTCGTGGTCGGCGGTACTTGCGCGGCCAATGTATCGATTAGCTCCGGCGCCACCTGCACCATTACCACCGCCTTCAAGCCGACTGCGGCCGGCGCCCGCAGCGCCGACCTGCTGCTGGTGACCGACGGCGGCGCGCAGTTCCACCTGACGCTAAACGGCAACGGCGTCGCAGTAGTGGTGACCGCGCCATCGCTGGGCATCAGCCCACAAAGTTTTGACTTTGGCTCGGTCGTCATCGGTAGCACTGCACCGACACGCCGCTTCACGCTGACCAATAGTGGTGCTGCCGCCGTCACGCTGTCCGGCGCGACCTTCAGCGGCCCGTTCGCTGCGGTGGCTGACAGCACCGGCTGCGCCGCCTTCCCCTTCACCTTGCAGCCTGGCGCCTCGTGCGACCTGGTGGTGGGCTACACGCCGACCAGCGCCGGCGCCAGCAGCGGCAGCGTGACCATCCAGTCCGGCAGCACCACCTGGAATATCGCGCTGAGCGGCCAAGGTACGGCCTCGATGCCGAATGCCGCGCCGTCCAATCACGGCGGCGGTGGTTGCTCCGCTTCGCAGGACGTGACCGATCCAACGCTGGCCGCGCTGCTGGTGCTGTCGCTGATCGTCATCGGCTGGCGTCGTCGCAACCGTAACGGAGGTGCCAAATGAAAATGAAGATGATGATGCTGGCCGCCTTACTTGCGGCATCCTCGGCCCAGGCGCTGGACAAGGGCGCCCCGGCGCCGCAGTTCGACCTGCCTGGCCTGGATGGCGCGGTCAAGCTGGCCAAGTTGCAGGGCAAGGTGGTGTATGTGGACTTCTGGGCCTCCTGGTGCGGCCCGTGCCGCCAGTCCTTCCCGTGGATGAACGAGATGCAGGCCAAGTACGGCGGCAAGGGCTTGCAGATCGTCGGCGTCAACGTCGACGCCAAGAGCGATGACGCGCGTCAGTTCCTGACCGCTACGCCGGCGCGCTTTGCCATCGCCTTTGACCCGCAGGGCGCGACGCCGCGCAGCTACGGCATCAAGGGTATGCCGAGCAGCGTGCTGATTGGACCGGACGGCAAGGTGCTGCTGGAGCATTCCGGCTTCCGCGAGGCAGATCGCGCCGAGCTGGAAAACAAGATCCAATCCGCGCTGGGAGGGGTCAAATGAAGACCGTACTGGCTTTGGCAGCATTGGCTGTGCTGAGTGGCTGCGCTTCGATCGGCAAGGTGCAGCCGTGGGAGAAGGGCACGCTGGCGCGCAGCGAAATGACCTTCAAGGACGGCAGCCTGTTTAACCGCTACGACGACCATATCTACACCAGCCGCGAAGCCTCGTCCGGCGGCGCCGGTGTGGGTGGCGGTGGTTGCGGCTGTAATTAAGGACGACCCATGACGATCAACAAAGAGAGCGGCATGGCCGCATCCATTCTGTCGGCGGCGCTGATGCTGCCGGGCGTGCAGGCGCACGCCGAAGCGCCGCCGACCAATGGCGTCATCAGCGTCGGCTACCTGGATTATCAGGACAGCCAATCGGGCCTGGACCGCATCCGCGTGCATGCGCCGTCGGTGTCGATCATGACGCCGGTGGCAGGCGTGTGGAGCGTCAGTGGCACGCTGGTGAAGGATGACGTGTCGGGCGCTTCGCCGCGTTACCACACGGCGGTCTCCGGCGCCTCGCGCATGAGCGATGACCGCAAGGCCGGTGACGTAGCGCTGACCCGCTATCTGGAGCGCGGCAGCGTGACGGTGGGCGCGGCGTATTCGACCGAGCATGACTACGTGTCGCGCGCGCTGTCGCTGCAGGGCAGTTACGAGAGCGAGGACCGCAACACCACCTGGAGCGCCGGCATCGGTCATTCCGATGACAAGATCGATCCGGTCAACCGCATCGTCACCAATGAGCGCAAGCGCACCACCAACTTCCTGCTGGGCGTAACACAGGTGCTGACGGCGAACGACGTAGCGCAACTGACGCTCGGTTACGACGATGGCAGCGGCTACTTCTCCGATCCGTACAAGGCCTTCGACAACCGTCCGCGCAGCCGCTCGGAGACTACGCTGCTGGCGCGCTGGAACCACCACGTCGCCGCCACCGATGGCACCACCCGGCTGAGCTACCGCTACTACCGCGACAGCTTCGGCATCCGCGGCCATACGCTGGGCGCCGAGTACGTGCAGCCGCTGTCGGGCGGCTGGACGCTGACGCCGGAGGTGCGCCTGTACACGCAAAGCGCCGCCAGCTTCTATTACGACCCGGTGTACGACAGCAAGCTGGGAGCGCCGTTCCCGCCGGGGTACAACGGCACCGGCTACATGTCGGCGGACCAGCGCCTGTCCGGTTTCGGCGCGGTCACGCTGGGGCTCAAGGCCAGCAAGCAGATTGACAAGCTGTGGTCGGTGGACGCCAAAGTGTCGGCCTACCAGCAGCGCGGCAGCTGGCGCCTGTTCCACCAGGGGAGTCCGGGACTGGATGCTTTCCGCGCGCAGACCGTGCAGATCGCGATTAACCGGCAGTGGTAGACATGGTCGACGCGATCCACCGCATTCTGTTCGACGCCATGGGTAGCCGCTGCGAGATCCGTCTGGCGGCGCCGGACGGCGACAGCGCGCAGCGGCTGATGCACCAGGCGGTGGATGAGGTGCGGCGCATCGAGCATAAATATTCGCGCTACCGGCCGGATAGCATCGTCTCGCGCATCAATGCGGAAGCCGGCCGCAAGGCGGTGGCGGTCGATCGGGAAACGGCCGAGTTGTTTAGCTACGCCGCTGCGCTGTTCAGCGCCAGTGGCGGGTTATTCGACATCACCTCCGGCGTGCTGCGCAAGGCGTGGGATTTTCGCCGGCCAAGCGTGCCCCCGGCGGCGGTGCTGGAACCTTTGCTGGCGCTGGTCGGCTGGCATCAGGTGGAGTGCGGCGTGTTCGATATCTATCTGCGGCGGGCCGGCATGGAGATCGATTTCGGCGGCTTCGGCAAGGAATATGCGGCCGACCGCGCGGCGACCTTGCTGATGCACGCCGGCGTGCGGCACGGCTACGTGAACCTGGGTGGCGATATGCGTTTTATCGGGCCGCGCATGGATGGCAGGCCGTGGTCCATCGGCATCCAGCACCCGCGCGAAGCCGAGGGCGTGCTGGCGACGATCGACGTCAGCGAAGGCGCGCTGGCCACCAGCGGCGATTACGAGCGGTTTTTTGAACTGGATGGGCAGCGCTATTGCCACATTCTCGATCCGCGCGATGGCATGCCGGTGCGTTACTGGCGCTCGGTCAGCGTGCTGGCGCCGGTGGCGGTGGCGGCGGGCAGCTGTTCCACCATCGCCATGCTGAAGCAGCGCGATGGTCTGGATTTTCTCAATGCGTCCGACATGGCCTATCTGGCCGTCGATGACGAAGGGCAGATGTTGTATAGGGATCTGATATGAATAAGTGGATGAAGGCCTTCATGGCATTGGTGTTGGTCCTGTTCAGCGGCTGGTCGCGCGCTGGGGATTTTCTGGAGCCGGAACAGGCGTTCCAGCTGCAGGGGGAGCTGGTCGATGCGCATACGGTGCGGCTGACGTGGGTGATCGCGCCAGAGTATCACTTGTACCGCGACCGCTTGAGTTTTAACGGTAGTGTAGGCGTGCCGCTGCTGCCGGCTGGCTTGCGCAAGTTCGATACCAACTTCAATAAGGAGATGGAGACTTACCAGAACAAGCTGGTGGTCGATCTGCCGGTGACGGCTAGTGCGCCGTTTACGCTGCAAGTCGGCTATCAGGGCTGTGCGGACGCGGGCTTGTGCTACTCGCCGGCGTCGCAAAGCTTTCATGTGGATCCGGCTGCGCCGGGCAAGCTGAAGACGGTGGATGACGCTGCGGCGTCGCCGCCTGCTGTCGCGCAGACCACCGCGCAGACCACCGCAACCACGGCCGCCGCCCCCGCCGCGCCGCCGGCCGCGCCGCATGAAGACGACAGCTCGCTGGCCCAGCGCACGCTGCAAAGCGGCAGCGTATGGCGCATCGGCCTGGCCTTCCTGGCCTTCGGCCTGCTGCTGTCGTTCACGCCGTGCGTGCTGCCGATGGTGCCGATCCTGTCCTCGATCATTGTCGGCGAAGGCGCTGTCTCGCGCGGTCGGGGCTTTACACTGGCGCTGGCGTATTCGCTCGGCATGGCGCTGGTCTACACCTCGCTCGGCGTGGCGGCCGGCCTGGCTGGCGAAGGCCTGGCTGGCGCACTGCAAAAGCCATGGGTGCTGCTGACCTTTGGCGCGCTGCTGGTGCTGCTCGCGCTGTCGATGTTCGACGTCTACCAGCTGCAACTGCCGAGCAGCCTGCAAAGCCGCCTGAATGAAAAGAGCAACGGCATGAGCGGTGGCCGTTTCGCCGGCGTGTTCGTGATGGGCGCCTTGTCGGCGCTGATCGTCGGCCCATGCGTGGCCGGTCCGCTGGCCGGCGCGCTGCTCTACATCAGCCAGACGCGCAACGTCTGGACCGGCGGCTGGGCGCTGTTCTCGATGGCTGCCGGCATGAGCGTGCCTCTGCTGCTGACCGGCGTCTCGGCAGGCAGCCTGCTGCCACGCGCCGGCGCCTGGATGAACGGCGTGAAGAAGGTCTTCGGCCTGCTGCTGATCGCAGTCGCCATCTGGATGGTGTCGCCGGTGTTCAGCGTCACCGTCAACATGGCCATGTGGGGCTTGTTCGCTTTACTGTGCGCGATGTTCCTGCACGTATTCGAACCGCTGCAAAAAGGCGCGGAGCTGCGCGCCTACGTCGGCAAGACATTGGGACTCGCCTTGCTGCTGGTCGGCCTGTTTGAGCTGACCGGCGCCGCCAGCGCTGGTCGCGATGTGCTGCAGCCACTCGGTCACCTGAGCATCGCCCGCGCCGACAAACCGGCGGCGGGCGAGGGTGGCGAGGTGCACTTCAGCCGCATCAAGACCAGCGCCGAACTGGATCAGGTACTGGCCGGCAGCAGCACGCCGGTGATGCTGGACTTCTACGCCGACTGGTGCGTGTCCTGCAAGGAGATGGAGCGCTTCACCTTCTCCAGGCCGGAAGTGATGGGCAAGCTGAAACAGGTGAAGCTGATCCAGGTCGACGTTACCGCCAACAACGCCGACGACAAGGCGCTGATGAAGCGTTTCGGTTTGTTCGGCCCACCGGGCATCATCCTGTTCAAGGGCGGCAAGGAGGTGCCGGACAGCCGCGTGATCGGCTTCCTGGCCGCCGAGCCGTTCGTCCAGCACCTGGCGCGCCATATCGATTCCTGAATCGCAGGTAGAATACGCGGCATGAAACCGCTCGTATTCCTCACTTTGTGCGCCGTGATGGCGCCACTCTATGCGCAGGACGATGCCGTCCTGCCGTATCGCCCGTCGGTGTCCACGCCGGCGCAGCTGCCGACGCCCGGCCAGCTGGAATTTGAAACCGGCTTCCTGAGCGCCAAGTCCAGCGACAGCCGGCGTGACAGCCTGCCGTACACCTTCAAGCTGGCGTTCAATGAACAGTGGGGCGTGCTGATTGAAGGCGAGTCCTTCGTCTCGTCACGGGAAGACGGCGGCCCGCGCCAGCGCGGCTTTGGCGACACCACCTTTGTGCTGAAGCGCGCCTTCATCATCGATGACGCCACCGCGTTCGGCATGGAGCTTGGAGCCAAGGCGCCGACAGCCAGGGACACCATCGGCAGCGGCAAGAGCGATTACAGCATCAACGGCATCTTCAGCCGCGACATGGGCCCGGTGCACATGGACGCCAATCTGAACGCCACGCGCCTCGGCGCTTATGACGCCGGCACCGGCCGCACGCAGATCGGCTGGGCCAGCGCGTTCTCCACGCCGATTTCCGACAAATGGCAAGCCATCAGCGAACTGTCCGGCACCCACCGCGAAAACACGCTGAACACCGCGCAGCTGCTGGTGGCCGCGTCGTACAGTCCCACTAAGCGGCTGGTGTTCGACTTTGGCGTGGCGCGCGGACTGACGTCTGCCTCGCAGGACTGGTCGCTGTTCGGCGGCGTGACGCTGCCGCTGGCGAAACTCTGGTAATTAGCGTCGGTAATTACACCAGCGGCAGCGCGGTGGTGTCCTTGATGCGCTGAAGCGCGAACGACGACTTCACATCCAGCACCGCGGGGTGGCGCAGCAGCGTCGCCATCATGAAGCGCGAGAAGTGGTCCATGTCTTCCACGTGCACCCGCAGCAGGTAGTCCATTTCGCCGGTCATCGCATAGCAGGCCACCACTTCCGGCCACTGCGCCACGGATTCGGCAAAGTCGGCGCGCGGCGATGGCGGCGCGTTGGCGGCGCCCAGCGCGCGGGCGTTGCTGTGGGCCGCCGCTTCGCTGTGCTTCTCCAGCCGCACGTTCACATAGGCCAGCAGGCCCAGGCCGATCTTGTCCGGGTCCAGCAGCGCCACGTACTGGCGAATCACGCCGGCCTCCTCCAGGCGCTTGATGCGGCGCAGGCAGGGCGAGGGTGACAGCGCCACCAGCTCGGCGACGTCCTGGTTCGACAGCCGGCCGTCCGATTGCAATATAGAAAGAATCTTACGATCGGTTTTGTCCAGCGCAATCTTGGTCATAAATACCTCATAAATTACAAATTAAGGCAATATTATTGCTCAAACCGGGGCGGCGTGGGAACTGTTTGCAATTTTCTGCTTCCGAAGCGGATCTATACTGTGCGCTATTCGAATAAGGAGACACGCATGCAATTCCAGCCATGGGACAACCCGATGGGCACCGACGGTTTTGAATTCGTCGAATACGCTGCCCCCGATCCTAAAGCCCTCGGCGCGCTGTTCGAGAGCATGGGCTTTACCGCCATCGCCCGCCATCGCCACAAGGACGTCACCCTGTACCGTCAGGGCGAAATCAACTTCATCATCAACGCCGAGAAGGACTCGTTTGCGCAGCGCTTCGCGCGCCATCACGGTCCGTCGGTGTGCGCCATCGGCATCCGCGTGCAGGATGCGGCGTTTGCCTATAAGTCCATGCTGGAAAAGGGCGCCTGGGGCTTCGATAACAAGACCGGCCCGATGGAACTGAATATCCCGGCGATCAAGGGCGTGGGCGATTCGCTGATCTATCTGGTGGACCGCTGGCGCGGCAAGAACGCCGATGCCCAGCAGGGCGCGATCGGCGATATCAGCATCTATGACGTGGACTTCGTCGCCATCCCCGGCGCGCAAGCCAATCCGGTCGGCCATGGCCTGACCTATATCGACCACCTGACCAACAACGTCCACCGCGGCCGCATGAAGGAATGGGCGGACTTCTACGAGAAGATGTTCAACTTCCGCGAAGTGCGCTACTTCGACATCGAGGGCAAGCTGACCGGCCTGAAGTCGAAAGCCATGACTTCCCCGTGCGGCAAGGTGCGCATTCCGATCAATGAATCGTCGGACGACAAATCGCAGATCGCCGAGTACCTGGACGAGTACCATGGCGAAGGCATCCAGCACATTGCGCTGGGCACCGACGATATCTACTCGTCGATCGAAGGCATGAAGAAGACCGGCATCGCCTTCCAGGACACCATCGAGACTTATTATGAGCTGGTGAACCGTCGCCTGCCAAACCACGGCGAGCGCCTGGAAGAGCTGCGCCGCCTGCGCATCCTGATCGATGGCCAGAGCAATGAGACCGAGCGCGAACTGCTGCTGCAAATCTTCACGCAGAACGTCATCGGTCCGATCTTCTACGAGATCATTCAGCGCAAGGGCGATCAGGGCTTCGGCGAGGGGAACTTCCGCGCGCTGTTCGAGTCTATCGAACTGGACCAGATCAAGCGCGGCGTACTGCAGGACCCAAGCAAGGCCACTGCATAAAGAGTAGAGTAGTACCAAAGTAGTATCCAAGTAGTACAAGGCCGGTAGCAAAGCACATAGACAGAGCACCGGCGCGAACGCGGCAGAGCCTACCCGGCACTGCCGCGCAGATTCGAGAATATTGGAGACAAGACAATGAATGCACCTCACAAGGGTTTGCAGTTGGATCCGGCCGACATTACGCTGGACGATAAATGGACCCTGGAACGCGGCCGCGCGTTCATGACCGGCACGCAAGCGCTGATACGCCTGCCGATGATGCAGCGTGAGCGCGACCTCAAGGCAGGTTTGAACACGGCCGGCTACATCACCGGCTATCGCGGCTCGCCGGTCACCAGCGTCGACATGACGGCGGTGAAGGCCAAGAAATACCTCGACGCGCACCACGTCAAATTCCATCCCGGGATGAACGAAGACCTGGCGGCGACCGCCGTGTGGGGCACCCAGCAAACCAATCTTTTCAAGGACGCCAAATACGACGGCGTCTTTTCCATGTGGTACGGCAAAGGCCCCGGCGTGGACCGCTGCGGCGACGTCTTCAAGCACGCGAATAACGCCGGCTCGGCCAAGCATGGCGGCGTGCTGGTACTGGCCGGCGACGACCACGCGGCCAAGTCGTCCTCCACCGCGCACCAGTCGGACCACATCCTCAACGCCTGCGGCATTCCGGTGCTGTATCCGGCCTCGGTGCAGGAGTACATCGACTACGGCCTGCACGCATGGGCGATGAGCCGCTACACGGGCCTGTGGGTGTCGATGAAGTGCGTGACCGACATCATCGAATCCGGCGCCGTGGTGGACTTCGATCCGGACCGCGTGCAGATCCAGCTGCCGACCGACTTCGACCTGCCGGAAGGCGGCCTGAATATTCGCTGGCCGGACACCGTGCTGGATATGGAAGTCCGCATGAACAGCTACAAGTGGTACGCCGCGCTGGCGTACTGCCGCGCCAATAAGCTGAACAAGATCATCTGGGATTCGCCGAAGCCGAAGATTGGCATCATCACTGCCGGCAAATCGTATCTGGACACGCGCCAGGCGCTGGCCGACCTGGGCATCGACGAACAAGCGGCCGCCGATATCGGCATCCGCCTGTACAAGATCGGCATGACCTGGCCGCTGGAAGCGGACGGCGTGCACGAATTCGCCAAGGGCCTGGACGAGATCCTGGTGGTGGAAGAGAAGCGCCAGATCCTTGAATACGCGCTGAAGGAAGAGCTGTACAACCTGCCGGACGGCGAGCGTCCGCGCGTGGTCGGCAAGTTCGACGACACCGGCGAATGGAGCAACAAGGGCAAGACCGGCCACGGCGACTGGCTGCTGCCGGCCACCTATGAACTGAATCCGGCGCAGATTGCGCGCGCCATCGCGTCGCGCATCGCCCACTACTGCGCCGGCCATCCGGTGGCCAAGCGTGTGCAGGAACGCGTGGCGTATCTGGAAGCGAAAGAGCTGGCGCTGAAAACGCTGCCGACCAAGTCCAATCCGCAAACCGACCGCACGCCGTACTTCTGCTCCGGCTGCCCGCACAACTCGTCGACCAAGGTGCCGGAAGGCTCGCGCGCGCTGGCCGGCATTGGCTGTCACTACATGGTGCTGTGGATGGACCGCGAGACCTCGACCTTCACCCACATGGGGGCGGAAGGCGTGACGTGGGTGGGGCAGGCGCCGTTCACCAACGAGAAGCACGTGTTCACCAACCTGGGTGACGGCACCTACTTCCACTCGGGGATTTTGGCGATCCGCGCGGCGGTGGCGGCCAAGGTCAACATCACCTACAAGATCCTGTTCAACGACGCGGTGGCCATGACCGGCGGCCAGCAGTTCGATGGTCCGCTCGATCCGGGCATGATCTCGCGCCAGATCGCGGCCGAAGGCGTAACGCCGATTATCGTCGTCACCGACGAGCCGGAAAAATACCCGGCCGATTACAAATGGGCGGAAGGCGTCACCGTGCGCCATCGCAGCGAATTGATGGACGTGCAGCGCGAACTGCGCGACAAGCCGGGCGTGTCGGCCATGATCTATGACCAGACCTGCGCATCCGAGAAGCGCCGCCGCCGGAAACGCAACGAATACCCGGATCCAGCCAAGCGCGCCGTCATCAACGAGGCGGTGTGCGAAGGCTGTGGCGACTGCTCGGTGCAGTCCAACTGCCTGTCGGTGGAGCCGCTGGAAACGGACCTGGGCCGCAAGCGCCAGATCAATCAATCGTCGTGCAACAAGGACTTCTCCTGCACCACCGGCTTCTGCCCGAGCTTTGTGACGGTGGAAGGCGGCGCGCTGAAGAAACCTAAGAAGGCCGCCACCGAAGGTGGTGCCAATGCCGGCCCGCAAGCCGTGCTGCCGATGCCGACGCTGCCATCGACCGAGACGCCGTTCGGCATCCTGATCACGGGCATCGGTGGCACCGGCGTGGTGACCGTGGGCCAGATCCTGGCCATGGCGGCCCACGTCGAGAACAAGGGCGCGATCGTGCTGGACATGAGCGGTCTGGCGCAGAAGGGCGGCCCGGTGATGTCGCACGTGCGCCTGGCGGATCATCAGAGCGATCTGCATTCGACCCGCGTTGGCACGGGCAGCGCCGATCTGGTGATCGGCTGCGACCTGATCGTCACCGCATCGCGTGACGCCTTGTCGCGTATGGGCGAAGGCCGCACGCGCGCCATGATCAATTCGACCGGTTCCTCGACGGCTGCTTTCGTCAAGAACCCGGACTGGCAGTTCCCGGATGCGTCGTCGCGTGGTGAAATCATTCGCGCCTGCGGCAACGATAATGTCGACTTCGTCGATGCCGGCCAGATCGCCACCGCGCTGATGGGCGATTCCATCGCCACCAATATGTTCATGCTGGGCTACGCGTTCCAGAAGGGCTTTGTGCCGCTGAGCGAAGCTTCGCTGATCAAGGCGATTGAACTGAACGGTGTGTCGGTCGCCTTCAACAAGGCTGCCTTTAACTGGGGACGCACCGCCGCGCATGACCTGGCGTCGGTGACCAAGCTGACCACGCCGGCCAAGGTGATCGAGTTCAAACGCATTCAGACGCTGGACGACATCATCGCCAAGCGCGTGGAGCTGCTGACCGCGTATCAGGACGCGAATTACGCCAAACAGTATAAATCGTTTGTCGATCAGGTTCGCGCGGAAGAGGCGAAACTGGGCAAGAGCACCCGCCTGGCCGAAGCCGTCGCCCGCTACTACTACAAGCTGATGGCCTACAAGGATGAATATGAAGTCGCCCGGCTGTACACCGACGGCGCCTTCCAGCAGAAAATCGCCGGCATGTTCGAGGGCGACATCAAGCTGAAATTCCACCTGGCGCCGCCGCTGATGGCGAAGCACGACGCGCAGGGCCACTTGATCAAGAAGGAATTCGGCCCATGGATGATGAAGGCGTTCGGCGTGCTGGCCAAGTTCAAGGGGCTGCGCGGTACGGCGCTGGATGTCTTCGGCTACACGGCGGAACGCAAGATGGAGCGCGCGCTGATCGGCGAGTACCGTGACACCGTGGCCGGCCTGCTGCCCAAGCTGACGGCGGAGAACCTGGCGCAAGCCGTCGCCATCGCCAGCATCCCGGAAGACATCCGCGGCTACGGCCATGTAAAGGAGCGCCACCTGGCGGCGGCCAAGCAGAAGGAGGCCGCGCTGCTGTCCAGCTTCGGCAAGCCGGCGACGGTGGAGCTGCATCGGGTAGGCGGTGTGACGGAAACACACGCTGCCTGAGTCTCCGGACAGCATTCGGCGGCCCTGCGGGGCCGCTTTTTTTTATCTGTTCATTTCTGAACAGTGCTAGTGTTCGAATACGGCCGTTGCGCCGCCCAAGCGCGGTCACGCCGCAGTTTCAGGTCATGGCATGGCTTTTGCAGTAAAGCTGGCATGGACTCAAAAATAGTTGAAACACAATGATCTTGCGCGATTTCCGGATTGGCTGGCGCCTGCTGCTGCAACACCCCGCGTATTCGCTGGTCGTCACCGGCGGGCTGGCGATCGGCTTCGCCGCCTGTTTTTTATTGTTTGGCTTTGTGGCGTTCTGCCTCAACTACAACAGCAGCATCCCGGATAATGATCGCCTGGTGCTGGTCAAACAGCGCATCAATATTTTCCAGCGTCCCGAGTGGGAGGCGATTGCCTTCCTGCCGCTGCGCGATGTGGCGCTGGCCAGTGGCATGGTTGCGCAGGCCAGCATCGCCAAGCAGATCGATGTGCCGCTGCGCGTTGGCAGCGAACTGCGCGCGGTCAACCTGCAAGTGGTCGATCCGGCGTTTCAGTCCATGTTTGCCGTGGCGGCGCTGGAAGGCGACCTGCAGGCCGCGCTGACGCAGGCCGACGGCATCGCCTTGACCGTCAGCGGCGCCCGCAAGCTGTTCGGCGTTGGTCCCGTGCTGGGACGAACGGTCGATGTCGGCGGCGCCGTGTTGCAGGTGCGCGCGCTGCTGCCCGACCCGCCGGCCAACAGTACCCAGTTGTATGAGGCCCTGGCGGGAACCAACAGCAGCGCATGGCGCGAACGCGATATGGCCATGAGCCAATGGACCAGGGCCGGTCTGTATCTGAAGCTCAAACCCGGTGCGTCGATGGCGGCGCTGACCGCGCTGCTCCAGCAGGCCAGCGACCGCTCGCCGTTGACGCAGCAGATGCGCTCCGTCGCCGCCGGCATGCTCAATGGCGGCAATGTTTCCGACATCCGCCTGCTGCCGCTGCGCGATGCGTATTTTGACGCCGACCTGGCCGCAGGCCACACCGCGGAACGGTATGGACAGCGCAGCAGCGTGTATAGCCTGGCGGCGGGCGGTTTGCTGATTCTGCTGCTGGCGACGATCAACTACGTCAACCTGGCGACGGTGCGCACCTTGCGGCGCCAGCCCGAGATCGGCATCAGCAAGCTGCTGGGCGCCAGCGCATGGCGGCTGGCGCGGCAATTCCTCAGCGAGGCGGTGCTGACCACGGTGCTGGCGGCCGGCGCCGGGTTGATTCTGGCATGGCTGCTGCTGCCGGTCTTTTCGGACCTGGTCAATCGCCCGCTGGACGGCATCTTCACCCTGCGTGCCTGCGCGGCGGCGCTGGGGTTCGGCGCGTTTATTGGCGTCTGCGCCGGCGCCTATCCCGCGTGGCTGGCGCATCACGCGCTGCCGGGGCCCGCGCTGGCGGGACGCGGCAATACGGAAACCATCGCCGGGCTGTGGATCCGGCGCGTGCTGACGATCGCGCAATTCGCCAGTGCGATGGCATTGAGCGCAATGGCGCTGGCGGTGAGCTGGCAGACGTACTTCGCCAGCCACGCTTCGCCGGGTTTCGATCCGGCGCATCTGCTGGTGTTGACGTTGCCGTCCTATGCGCAGGACACGCCGCTCAATGCCGGCTTTGTGGAGCAGCTGCGGCGCCTGCCGGGGATTGAAGGCGTGGCGGCCATGTCGGAAGCGGTGGGGCGTGAGGGCGCCAGGATCACCAACCGCCTGCGTGGCAAGGATGGCCGCGATGTCTCAATGGAGGCCAAGTACGTCAGCCCGGAATGGTTTGAGGTGCACCGGCTGCATGCAGTGCATGGCGAGGCGTTCGATCCGCGGCGCGACGCCGTCGACAATTCGCAGTCCGGCCGGGTGATGGTCAACGCCGCCGGCGCGCTGGCGCTGGGTTATGCGACGCCGCAGGAAGCGGTCGGTAAACTGGTAACGGTGGACTACCGCATCATCGGCATCGCTCCGGAGGTGCGCTTCCAGGGCGTGCGCGCGCCTTCCCGCGCGGTGGTCTACCTGGTGCGGCCGACGCCGGTGCTGAGCATCCGTACCAGCGACAGCCTGCAAGCCGCCTACGACAACATCGCGCCGCTGTGGCGCCGCCACTTCCCGAATGACATCATGGAGATCAAGACGCAGCAAGCGGTTCTGGCAGAACGCTACGCCGACGATGCGCGCCTGATGCGCATCCTGGCCGCCGCCAGCGCGATCGCCATTGCATTGGCGGGCTTTGGCATCTATGTGCTGTCGGCCTACAGCGTGCAGCGGCGCCGGCGCGAGATTGTGCTGCGCAAGCTGCATGGCGCGGGGCGCTTGGACATCGCATTGTTGATGGTGCGCGAGTTTGCCATGCCGGTCGCCGCTGGCGCCATCATTGGGTTGCCGCTGGTCTGGCTGGCGATCCAGCGCTATCTGGCCGGTTATGCCGACCGTGCGCCGATGGGCGTGTGGCCGCTGGCCGCCGCCGTGGCGCTGGCGCTGCTGCTCGCATTGCTGGCCACCGCGCGCCACACACTGGCAGCACTGCGCATGTCGCCGTCGCTGGCGGTATACGACTGATTTTTTTCTGACTGTCCAATCCGGAGTACATCACATGCATCTGTATCAAAAAATCGCCAGCGCCGCGCTGATCGGCCTGGCGCTGCTGGGACACGCGCGCGCGCAGGAAAGCGATCCCTATCTGTGGCTGGAAGAAGTCCACGGCGCCAGGCCGATGGAATGGGTCGCTGCGCGCAACGCCGCTTCGCTGGGCGAATTGCAGGCGCGCCCCGAATACAAGGAGATCCGGCAAAGTGTGCAGTCCATGCTGAACTCCAGCGCGCGCCTGCCCGACGTGACCATGCACGGCGGCTTGCTGTACAACTTCTGGGTGGATGCCAATCATCAGCGCGGCGTCTGGCGGCGGACGACGATGGCGCAGTACCGCCGCGCCGAACCGGCATGGGAAACCGTGCTCGATCTCGACCAGCTGGCCGCCAACGAAAATGAGAAATGGGTGTGGCACGACGTCGTCTGCGTGTCGCCGAAGTCGGAGCGCTGCCTGGTATTGCTGTCGCGCGGCGGTGGCGACGCCCACGTGGTGCGGGAATTCGACATGGCCTCGCGCCGCTTCATCGACGATGGCTTTACGCTGCCCGAGGCCAAGACCGACGTGGCGTGGCTAGACCGCGACACGCTGCTGGTCGCCACCGACTTCGGCCCCGGATCGACCACGGCTTCCGGCTATGCGCGCGTTGTGAAGGAATGGAAGCGCGGCACACCGCTGAGTGCCGCGCACGCGCTGTATGAAGGCAAGGCGGACGACATGCGCGTGTCGGCCGAGAAGAAGTTCACGCCGGGTCATGCATATCAATTTATCACGCGCACGGTTAACTTCTACAGTACAGAATTGTTCCTGTGCGAAGGCGGCAAGCTGGCCAAGGTGCCGGTGCCGGAGGACGCCCAGACTTATACGCTGGACGGCCAGTTGCTTATCCAGCTTAATTCCGATTGGGACGTAAATGGCGTCCATTATCCGGAAGGTGCGCTGCTGGCCACGGACCTGCGCCGTTTCATGCGCGGCGCGCGCAATTTTGCGGTGCTGTTTGCGCCGACGCCGGCCAGTTCGCTGGACGGCGTCACCGTTACGCGTGGCGCGCTGCTGCTGAACGTACTGGATAACGTGCGCAACCGGCTGGTGGAGGCGCGCCTGGTCAAAGGTCAATGGCGTCAGCGCAAAGTCGACGCGCCGGCGTTCGGCCAGTTGAGCGCAACCGCGCTCGATGCGCTGGCCTCCGACGATTACATCCTGAAGGTGACCGACTTCCTGCATCCGACCACCACCTATCTGGCGAGCGTCGGCAGCGATCAGCGCACCATGCTCAAGTCGATGCCGGCGTTCTTCGACGGCGACGCCTACACGGTGCAGCAGTTCCACGCCGTGTCGAAGGATGGCACGCAGGTGCCGTATTTCGTGGTGATGGACAAGCGCGCGCGGATGGACGGCAGCAATCCCACGGTGCTGAATGCCTACGGCGGCTTCCAGCTGCCGATGAAGCCTTACTATCTCGGCCCGATGGGCGATGCGTGGCTCAAGCACGGCGGCGTGTATGTGCTGGCGAATATCCGTGGCGGTGGCGAATTCGGTCCGGCGTGGCACCAGGCAGCGGTCAAGCAAAACCGCCAGCGCGCTTTCGACGACTTCCTGGCCGTGGCCGAGGATCTGATCGCCCGCAAGATCACTAGTCCGCGCCATCTGGGCATCTCCGGCCGCAGCAACGGCGGCCTGCTGGTGGGCGCCGCGCTGACCCAGCGCCCGGACCTGTTCAACGCCGTGGTCTGCGGCGCGCCGCTGCTGGACATGCGGCGCTTCAGCAAGCTGCTGGCCGGCGCCTCGTGGATCGCCGAATACGGCGACCCGGACGATCCGGAGCAGTGGGCCTACATCGGCAAATACTCGCCGTACCAGAATGTGCGGCCTGACCAGCACTATCCGCGCGTGCTGTTCACCACCTCCACCAGCGACGACCGGGTCCACCCCGGCCACGCGCGCAAGATGGCGGCAAGGATGCAGGAACAGGGACACGACGTGCTGTACTGGGAAAACACCGAGGGCGGCCACGCCGCCGCTGCGTCCATCGCGCAGGAGGTGCAATGGTGGGCGGTGACCTACAGCTTCTTGCTGGAGCAGCTTAAATAATGAACAACATGAAACAACTTTATTCGAATTATCGTATAAGCATGTAAGAAAACATTCGTTCAGTAATAGTTCTGGCTTTGATAAGGTGGCGACCTTTTCAGTCCTGAAATATTTACAATGCAAACAAAATGTCACTTGAAGCCGCTGGCGGCTGGCGTTATCGCGCTGGTTGCCGGCGTTGCCGGCCATACCGTGGCGCAGGCGCAGGCGCAGACGCAGGAATCAGCGACGGCCACCACGCCGCCGGCAGTGGTCATCACCGGTTCGCGCATTCCGCGCGCCGGCACCGAAGGGCCGTCGGCCGTTACCGTTATCACCGCCGCCGACATCGAGAAGCAGGGCTACCGCAATGTTTTCGACGCGCTGAGCAACCAGACGCAGAATAGCGGTTTCACGCAAGGCGGCGACTACGGCAATACCGCCACGCCATCGGCCAACGCCATCAGCCTGCGCGGCCTCGGTCCGAACCACACGCTGGTGCTGCTGAACGGCCGCCGCATGGCCGACTTCCCGACCGCCTATGACGGCACGGTCAACTTCACCAATCTGGCGAATATTCCATCGGGCGTGGTGGACCGCATCGAGATCCTGAGCGGCGGCGCTTCCGCTGTCTATGGCTCGGACGCGATTGCGGGCGTGGTCAACATCATCCTGAAAAAACAGTTCGAAGGCCTGGACGTGAATGTGAAAGCCGGCGGAACATCGCGCGGCGGCGCCGGCGACAAGCGCCTGCAACTCACCGGCGGCAAGAGCTTCGATAAACTGAATACGGTGTTCAGCGTGGAGCTGACGGAACGCGATCCGCTGTGGAGCGCCGACCGCGATTTCATGGCCGCCAAGACCGGCGTGGCGCCGACCTCTGTCCTGTCGCGCAAGAATATCAGCACTGGCAAGTACGTGGACCTGGGCGACACCTGCTCGTCGCTCGGCGATCTGTTTGGCGGCAGCACCGCCAGCTATGCCAGCAAGACCGGCAGCTATTGCGCCAGCCCGAAAGTCGGCCCGACCTACTGGACCACCCAGACCAGGAACAGTAGCCAGAATGTCTTCGGCAGCGCCAATTACGAGCTGTCGCCGACTACCACGCTGTATGCGGAAGCGCTGTTCGGCCAGAACCGCAGCACGCAGAATACGCGCGGCCCGTCGTGGACTTCGCGTTCGCTGACCGACAGCTATTTCTGGAACCAGAACACCAACGCCTACGAGGCCTGGAGCCGCTACATCTCGCCGGAAGAGATGGGCGGCGTGCAGCGTTACAACCGCACCTGGGATGATCAGGCCAGCTCCCTGTCGTTCGGCGTCAAGGGCGATATTCCGGGCACCACCTGGAATTACGAAGCGGGTTACACGGCGTCGCTGTACAAGAGCCAGGACCATCGTCCGCGCGCGCTGGCGAATATCGACAGCTTCTTCCTCGGCCCGCAGCTGGGCGTGAATGCGGATGGCGTGGCGATCTACGCGCCCGATCCGGCGCGCCTGACCAAGCGTCTGACGCCGGCGGAATTCGACAGCATCACCGGCACCTCGAACAGCGATGACAAGTCGTGGACCAACACGGTGAGCCTGACCGCCAACGGCGAGCTATTCAACCTGCCGGCCGGTCCGGTCAAGGTGGCGACGGTGGCGGAATTTGGCAAGCAGGGCTTCTCCAACGTGCCGGATGCGCGCATCAATCAAGGCTACTTCAACGTCGCCACCGGTTCCGACGTCACCGCCGGCACCCGCAAGCGTTATGCGCTGGGCGGTGAAGCCAGCATCCCGGTGATCAAGACGGTGGATGCCACGCTGGCCGGCCGTTATGACCGTTACAGCTTCGCTGGCCGCAACGACGGCAAGTTCACCTACGCCGGCGGCATTGAATGGCGACCGGTCCAGCAGCTGCTGGTGCGTGGTAATTACGCCACCAGCTTCCGCGCGCCGGATATGAATTACATCTACAAGGCGCGCGGCACAGGCTACTACTCCTCCACCACCGACTACTACCGTTGCGCCAAGAGCGGCCAGGCGGTCGCCGACTGCGAGTTCGCCAACGTCTCGCCGGGCGCCGACTATGTGCAGAGCGGCAGCAAGGATCTGCGTTCGGAGAAGGGCCGTTCGACTGGCCTGGGGATTGTGTGGTCGCCGAGCGCGGACTTTGATGTGTCGGTCGACTACTGGAACATCAAGATCAGCGATCTGGTCACCAATCTGAGCGACGATACGCTGCTGCGTGACGAAGCGGCTTGCCGCACCGCCGGCGACCTGACCTCGCCGACGTGCGCCGATGCGATTTCGCGCGTGATCCGCTTCCCGGACAATGCGTTGAACCGTCCGGGCGAGATCAGGCAGATCCTGGTCAATCCGATCAATGCCGCTTCCACCAGCGTGGATGGCATCGACGTCGCCGGCAAGTACGTGTTCCGCACCAGGGACTACGGCAGCTTCCTCACCAAGGTGAACTACTCGAAGACCCTCAACAAGCATTCGCGCCAGTTCGCCGGCGATCCGCTGAAGGACGATCTGGCCGACCTGACCAACTACGACTGGCGCGACAAGCTCAATGCCAGCGTCACCTGGAACGCCGGCAAATGGTCGAACACCCTGTTCTTCCAGCGCTACGGCAAAGTGCCCAACGCCGCCGGCGACGCTTTCCTGACGCCGACCACGCTGGTCAACGCCAGCGTGGTGTACCGCCTGAATGAACGCGCCACCTTGTCGGTGGCGGTGAATAACCTGTTCAACCAGGTCAAGGCCGATAACAGCGCGGGCTGGCCTTACTACCCGGTCGGTAATTACAGCCCGATCGGCCGTCAAGGCTGGGTAGAGCTGAACTACCACTTCGGCGGTTAGGAGATCGGCTCAAAAAGACCGCAGCTTCGTTGCGGCTCCTCGCCGTGCGTTCGCACTGTCTTCGTCGCCGCGCCTCGCTGCGATCATTTTGAGCCAATCTCCAATTACACTGCCGTTTTACGCTGCTGGCTGGTGTGGCCGAGATACTCGGTCACCCAGTACAGCAGTGCCGCGCCGTTGAAGGCTGCGCCGGTCAGCAGCGCGGCTTTCCAGCCGTGGGTGGCGAACATCCAGCCGCCCAGCGCCGAACCGGCGGCGCCACCGGCGAAGAACAGCGCGAAGTAGACGCCATTCAGACGGCTGCGCACTTCCGCACCCAGCGAGAAGATGGCGCGTTGGCCCAGCACCAGGTTGGCCGCCACACCCATATCCAGCACGATCGATGCGATCACCAGCACGGCCAATGCGACGTTGCGCGAACCTGGCACCACCAGCGGCAGTACAAATCCAATCACACCCAGTGCCAGCGCGGCGGCGGTTGCCATCAGCGTGTGGCCTTTGTCTGCCAGCTTGCCGGCGATCGGCGAAGCCACCGCACCAGCCATGCCTACCAGCGCAAAAATGGCGATGCCGGTCTGCGACAGATGGAACTCAGGGCCCGACAGCATCAGCGGCGTCACGGTCCAGAACAGGCTGAACGAACCAAACAGGCCGGCGTGGTACGCAGCGCGGCGACGCAGCACCGGCGTTTGCAGGAACAGGTGCCACAGCGACGACATCAGCTTCGGATAGGTGATGTGGTGTTGCGGCGTGCGCACCGGCAGTTTGGCGCGCAGCACGAAGGCGACGATCAGCACCATGACGGCGGCGCCGCCGAACACCACGTGCCAGCTGGTGGC
This sequence comes from Duganella margarita, assembly GCF_009857535.1. Taxonomy (GTDB): domain Bacteria; phylum Pseudomonadota; class Gammaproteobacteria; order Burkholderiales; family Burkholderiaceae_D; genus Rugamonas; species Rugamonas margarita. The sequence goes on along the minus strand of NZ_WWCS01000023.1, from coordinate 7,956 downwards.
GTCGGCGATCAGGCTGGCCGCAGGACGCGACAGCATGATCCCCAGCAGCAGGCCGCTGACCACTTTGCCGACGGTGACGCCGCGCGTCGATTCCTTCGACAGGTGGGCGGCGAACGGCACGATGATCTGCGCCGCCACCGAACCGAGGCCGATGCCCAGCGCCGCGGTCAGGAACATCCAGGCGCTGCTGCTGATCGCGGCCAGCACCAGCATGGCCGAGGTGAACAGCAGGCCGGTGAAGATCAGGCGGCGGTTTTCCAGCAGGTCGCCCAGCGGCACGATGAACAGCAGGCCGATACAGTAGCCGATCTGCGTCAGCGTGACGATCAGGCCGGCCGCTTCCGGCGACAGGCCGGTGGAGGCGCTGATCGGGCCGACCAGGGTTTGGGCGTAATACAGGCTGGCCACGATCAGGCCAGTGGCGGTCGCCAGCAGGGTAACCATGCCGGGACTGATATCTTGTTCTTTGTTCATGATGTGACTCCAGTGGAGATTTCGATAGGTCAATTCTAGGCAAAACTCGCCCAAAGATAATTAGGGCATAATGGCTCCACACCTTTCACAAAATGTGAACAATGGACAGACTCAAAGCCATGCAGACGTTTGTGCGGATCGTTGAGGCCAATAGCTACACCAAGGCCGCCGAGACGCTGGATCTGCCGCGCGCCGCGCTCACCGCCACCATCAAGAAGCTGGAAGCCTTCCTTGGCACCCAGCTGCTGCAGCGGACCACGCGCCGCCTGTCGCTGACGCCGGACGGCGCCGATTACTTTCGCAAGTGTCTGGAAATTCTACAGGCAGTGGAGGACGCTGAGAGTACCTATCGTGGCCAGGGCGGCGGCCCCCCACGTGGCAAGCTGCGGGTCGAGTTGCCCGGCACTTTCGGCCGCAATGTGGTAATGCCGCATATCGCTGTCTTCTGCCGCCGCTATCCGGAGATCGACCTGGTGGTCAGCCTGAGCGACCGCGTGCGCGACCTGACCGAGGAGGGCGCCGACTGCGCGCTGCGCATCGGCGCCTTGCAGGATTCGGCGATGATTGGCCGGCAGCTGGGCAGCATGCGTTTTGTCACCTGCGCCGCGCCGTCCTATTTGCAGCAGCATGGCGTGCCGCAGGTTTGGAGCGATCTGGGCGAGCATCGCTGCGTGTCGCATTTTTCCGGCCGCACCGGCCGCCCGTTCGACTGGGACTTTGTGGTCGACGGCCGCGTGGTGACCACCGAGGTGCGCAGCGCCATCGCGGTCAACGATGCCGAGGCCAGTGTCAGCTGCGTATTGCAGGGCATGGGGCTGGCGCAGATCGCGCGCTACCAGGTGCGCGCGCACCTGACCAGCGGCGCGCTGGTCGAAGTGCTGGCCACCACGCCGCCGACGCCGATGCCGGTGTCGCTGCTGTATCCGCAGGGCCGCATGGCGTCGCCGCGCCTGCGGGTTTTTGCCGAATGGCTGGCGGAGCTGGTGCGTCAGGACGCCGATTTGCAGTCATAATGCGCGAATGAGATTTCTAACTGTTTTGTCTTGCGCCGCCACGGCGGCAGTGTTGAGTGCTTGCGGCGGCGGTTCGTCGCCGCCACCACCCGTCACCGTCACGCCGCCGGTCGAACCACCTATTACAGCGACGCCGCCAGTCACCGAGCCGCCACCTGTGACGCCGCCAGTTACCGAGCCGCCACCAGTTACGCCACCAGTGATCGATCCACCGGTCACGCCGCCGCCGGTCACGCCGCCGGTGAATTCGTTGCCGGACTGGCTCACGCTGCTCGGCCGGTGCGAACACCCGGCCATAGGCCAGACCCAGGGCACGCTGAACGACGAGCAGCGCTGGCTATACTCTTATGTCGACGAGATGTACCTCTGGTACAAGGAGCTGCCCAAGCTGAACATGGCAGACTATAAAACCACGGTCGACTACTTCGCTGCGCTGAAGACGTCCGCCATCACGCCGAGCGGCCGCGCCAAGGACCGTTTCCACTTCACCTATCCCACCGACGTCTGGCAAGCAATGAGCCTGGGCGGCGTGGAACTGGGTTATGGCATTACCTGGTCGCACACCGCCAGTGGCGTGTTACCACGCGTGTGGGCGGTGGCCATGGTGGAGCCGGGATCGCCGGCGGCCCTCGCCGGCCTGCACCGCGGCGACACGCTGCTGTCGGTGAATGGCGTCGATATGCAGGACATCACCGTTCAGGGCGTGGCCGCCATCAATGCCGGCCTGTCACCGGCCAAGGCCGGCGACAGCTACCCGTTTGTGCTGTCGCGCGGTGGCGCCTCGCTGCCGGTTACGCTCACCGCCGCCAATGTGGTAGCGGCGCCGGTGCAAAATGATAGGGTGTTGGCGTCGGCCAGCGGCACCGTCGGCTATTTGCAATTCCATGACCACAATGCGGTGGCGGAGAGCCAGTTGGCCGACGCCTTCACCCGCTTCAAGAGCGCCGGCGTATCTGACCTGATGCTGGACATGCGCTACAACGGCGGCGGTTATGTGGTGCTGGCTGCGGAGCTGGCGTATATGATCGCCGGTCCGGACGCCACCAAGGGCAAAATATTTGAGCAGGTGCACCGCAACGACAAGCAGAAGGTGGCGAAGCCGCAGTTGTTCGCTGCCACTGCCGCCGGCTTGTCGTCAACCTTGATGAAGGCCGGTACCGTGCTGCCTTACCTGGGATTGAAACGGGTCACGATACTGACCACGCCGGGCACCTGTTCGGCCAGCGAGTCGGTGATCAACGGCCTGCGCGGCGTGGATATCGAGGTGACGCTGATCGGCGGCGAGACCTGCGGCAAGCCGTACGTTTTTACCCCAGTGCCCAACTGCGGCACGACCTATTTCGCGATCGAGGCGCAGGGCGCGAACAACAAGGGTTTTGGCGACTACGCCGATGGCTTTGCGCCGACCTGCAAAGTAGATGACGACCTGGCGCACGAAATGGGTGACACGTCGGAAGGCATGCTGGCGGCGGCGCTGAGCTACCGCGCCACTGGCGTGTGCCCGGCCACGCCGATGCGCAACCGTAGTCTGAAGATCAATCCGTTGCAGGTGGAGCGACCGCAAGGGAAGCAGATTGCGATACGCCTGCGCTAAGCACTATAATTTTCTCGCATCCGATGCCGGCACAGGCATCGGTCGATCAACCTCGCTGGAAGCCTCTCCATGATTCGTTCCGCCATACTGCTTGCCTTTGCCGCCACCTCCACGCTGGCCTTCGCCGCGCCTGCCCCCACCACCGCACCGCTGAGCACCATCTCCGAACGCTCCGGCTTCCAGAGCACCGGCCGTTATGATGAAGTGATCGCGCTGTGCGCACAGTTCCAGAAAGCCTACCCGAAACAGGTGCGCTGCTTTGAATTCGGCCGCACGCCGGAAGGCCGGCCGATGCTGGCGCTGGCCGTCACCCGCACCGGCGCCCTGAGCGCCGAGCAGGCGAAGAAGAAGGGCGTGCCGGTCATGCTGATCCAGGGCGGCATCCACGCCGGGGAAATCGACGGCAAGGACGCCGGCTTCCTGGCGCTGCGCGAGGCGCTCGAAGGCAAGGTGGCGCAGGGTGCGCTGGACAGGCAGGTGCTGTTGTTCGTCCCGGTGTTCAACGTCGATGGTCACGAGCGCTTCGGCAAGAACAACCGCCCGAACCAGCGCGGCCCGGTGGAAATGGGCTGGCGCGTCACGGCGCAGAACTACAACCTCAATCGTGACTACGTCAAGGCCGATGCGCCGGAAATGCAGGCCATGCTGGCGCTGGTCAACGCCTGGGACCCGCTGGCCTACGTCGACCTGCACGTGACCGACGGCGCCAAGTTCCAGCCGGACGTGTCGATCCAGGTGGAGCCGGTGCATGGCGGCGACGAAGCGCTGAAAGTGGCCGGCGCCGCCTTGCAGAACAATGTGATGGCGGACCTGAAGGCGCAAGGCTCGGACCCGAAACCGTATTACATCTCCTTCGCCAAGGAAGACGATCCGGCCTCCGGTTTTGTCGACAGCATGTCGACGCCGCGCTTCTCGACCGGCTACTTCCCGATGCGTAACCGCTTTGCCATGCTGGTGGAGACCCATTCGTGGAAGGACTATCCGACCCGCGTGCGCATTACCCACAACACCATCGTCTCGCTGCTGTCGCAGGTGGCGCAGCATGGCCAGGAGTGGCAGAAGCTGACCAGGGAGGCCGACGCGCGTGCGGTGGCGATGGGGGGCGGCGAGTTCCCGCTCAGCTATCGCACCACCTTCAACACCAAGACCATCCAGTTCACCGGCTATGAATATACGCGCGAACATTCGGTGGTGTCGGGCGGCCTGTGGACCCGCTACGACGAGAGCAAGCCGCAGATGTGGACCGTGCCGCTGCGCGACGAAGTGGTGCCGGACCTGTGGATCAAGGCGCCACAGGGCGGCTACATCGTGCCGCTGGCGCAGGCCGCGTGGGTCGGCGCCAAGCTCAAACAGCACGGCATCGAGTTCAAGGTGATCAAGGAAGACCAGATGGCGGCCGAGGTGGAGACCTTCCGCGCCACCAAGACCAAGTTCGGCGCGCAGTCGTTCGAGGGCCATCAGACGCTGGCGGTGGAAGGCGACTGGAACCGCGAACGCCGCGCGCTGACCAAGGGTTCCTTGTTCGTGCCGATTGCGCAGCCGAAGGCGCGGCTGGTGATGACCATGCTGGAGCCGCGCGGCGCCGATGGCCTGCTGGCCTGGGGCGAATTCAATAACGCCTTCGAGCGCAAGGAGTACATGGAGGATTACGTGGCCGAGGAAGTGGCGCGCGACCAGCTGGAAGCCGATCCGGCGCTGCGTGCGGAATTCCAGAAGAAGCTGGACACCGAGCCGGATTTCGAAAAGAGTCCGCAGAAGCGGCTGGAGTTCTTCGCCCGGCGCCACGCCTCGTGGGATGAGCGCTACAACCTGTATCCGGTGCTGCGCACCGCACAGAAATACTGATCGCCGGCGGCTCGCTGATGCATAATGCCGCCTCTTTGATTTGAGGTGGCGTGTGCTTTATTTTATTTATCTGGTGGCCATATCGGCCGAAGCGGCGTCCGGCGCGCTGATGGCGATGCGCCGCAAGATGGACTTGTTCGGACTGGCGCTGGTCGGCACCGTCACGGCGCTGGGCGGCGGTTCGATCCGCGACGTGCTGCTCGGGCACTATCCGCTGGGCTGGGTGGCGCATCCGCAGTACCTGGCCATCACGGTCGGCGCGGCGATGGTGGCGGCGTTGATGGCGCGCTGGCTGGCGCGCTTCGAATCGGCCTTCCTGCTGCTGGACGCATTAGGACTGGTGGCGTTTTCCATCATCGGCTGCGACGTCGCCGCCACCACCGGTGCGCATGTGTCGGTGGTGATCCTGATGGGCATGATTACTGGCATCGCCGGCGGCCTGCTGCGCGACATCCTGTGCAACCAGGTGCCGCTGGTGCTCAAGCGCGACCTGTACGCCACCGTGGCGCTGCTGACCGGCGCGCTGTACATGGGCCAGCTGCACCTCGGCGTCGACCCGCATGTGGCGACGCTGGTGGCGCTGACGGTCGGCTTCTGCGTGCGGCTGCTGGCGATCCGCCTGGCACTGACGCTGCCGGTGCTGAAGGAGCGCTAAACGTTGTTTTAGTGCTGTATGTGCAGGACTGCTGCCAAATAAAACTAGCGCGATCGCGAGTTTGTGGGCCGCTTGTGGCTTGTCCTTGGCGATGAATTGAACGATGCCGTCCAGGTTAGTGAGCGCGCGCCTGGTCCATCTGACCTGAAAGTTAGGCGCCATAACGCGTGAATACCGCGTTGACCTCATCTTCGGAAGCGAACTCTCCCTGATCGGCCGCCGCTATGCCCTTTTGCAAATCAGCTAGTTGGGCGCCGCGCCAGCCTACATAATGTCGCAATGCTTGCTGGGCGATTTCAGTTGGAGGCTGGCCGGACAAGGCAGAAATCTGTTCTACGGCTTCTTTCAATTCTGGCGTTACCGGAATTTCGATGCTCAAGATGTCAGTCATGGCCAGCTCCTGTTGGTCGTTAAAAGTCAGTCTTCCCGCTGTAGCGAAATGATGCCGGGCATGGTGGTTGGCGTCGAGCAGGGTTCTTCGTCGAAGGCGATGTCGCCCAGCGGGTTGGCCAGGCCGTCGGCCTTGATGTCCTTGAAGCCGAACAGGTCGCGGTCCATCAGGTGCGACGGCACCACCGTCGACAGCGACGAGAAGATGTTCTCCACGCGGCCGGGATGCTTTTTCTCCCAGTCGCGCAGCATGTTCTTGATCTGCTTGCGCTGCAGGTTTTCCTGCGAGCCGCACAGGTCGCACGGGATGATCGGGAAGCCCTTGACCGCAGCGTAGCGCTCGGTGTCTTCTTCCTTCACATACGCCAGCGGACGGATCACCATGTGCTTGCCGTCGTCCGACACCAGCTTGGCCGGCATGCCCTTGATTTTCCCGCCGAAGAACATATTCAGGAAGAAGGTTTCCAGGATGTCGTCGCGGTGGTGGCCCAGCGCGATCTTGTTGCAGCCCAGTTCATCGGCCACGCGGTACAGGATGCCGCGGCGCAGGCGCGAACACAGCGAGCAGGTGGTCTTGCCTTCCGGGATCAGGCGCTTGACGATGCTGTAGGTGTCCTGGTTTTCGATGTGGTACGCCACGCCCAGCTTGTCCAGGTAGGCCGGCAGGATGTCGGCCGGGAAGTTCGGCTGTTTCTGGTCGAGGTTGACCGCGACGAGCTCGAAGTTGATCGGCGCCCGTTCGCGCAGCGTCATCAGGATGTCCAGCAGCGCGTACGAGTCCTTGCCGCCGGACAGGCAGACCATGACCTTGTCGCCGTCTTCAATCATGTTGAAGTCGCCGATGGCCTGGCCGACCAGGCGGCACAAACGCTTGTGCAGCTTGTTGTTTTCGTGGGCGATTTTTTCAGCGCTCTTCACACTGATGGTGTCGTCGATGACGGCGTTCATGCTGCTTCCTTGATCTTGAATACTTCAACGCCCACGCCTTCGCAATCCGGATAGACGTCGGGCTTCATGGTCGAGACGCGCGCGGCGCGCACGCTCGGGTGTTCCAGCATCGCGCGCACGATGTCGTCGCACAGGGTTTCCTGCAGCTGCACGTGGCCGCGCGCCATGCGCTTGGCGATGGTGTCGCGGATGAAGTCGTAGTCGACCACTTCGTCCAGCTGGTCGTGGGTCGGCGACGACAGCGCCAGCGGGATGTACAGGTCGACGTTGATCAGCAGGCGCTGCTCGCCTTTTTTCTCGAACTCGTAGACGCCGATGTTGATCATGACTTCGTAGTTGCGCAGGAACAGGCGGCGGCAGTCGTTCAGTTGCGGGTGAATCAGGGCGGACAGCATGGGGAACCTTTTTTCGATTAAATTTATTTGGCCAGCTTATTTAGCCAGGAACATCACGTCGCGCGGCAGCGGCAGCAGGTGCTGGCCGCCGTCGACCAGCAACGTGGCGCCGGTCAGCGCGCGCGCCGAGGCGGCGTAGACCACGCTGTCGGCGATGTCGTCCGGGGTGCTGGAACGGCCCAGCGGCGTTTGCTGGTGCGCGTTGGCGAAACCGGCGTCGGTCTGGTCGCCGGACACCATGGTGATGCCCGGCGCGATGCCGACCACCCGCAGTTTCGGCGCCAGCTGCTGCGCCAGCATGGTGGTGGCGGTGTGCAGCGCAGCCTTGGACAGGGTGTACGACAAAAAATCAGGATTGAGATTGTACAGCTTCTGGTCCAGCAGATTGATGACGGCGGCCTGGGCGCCGTCCGCCGTGGCCGCGTGCAGCGCCTGCGCCAGCAGGATCGGCGCGGCGACGTTGGCGTGCATGTGGGCGTCCAGCCGGGCGTAGCTGAAGTCGTCGGCGCTGTCGTAGTCGAACAGCGAGGCGTTGTTGACCACGCACTGCACGCCGCCCAGCGCCGCCACCGCGCGCGGCAGCAGCTGGCGCACCGCCGCCTCGTCGGCCAGGTCGCACTGCAGCGCCACGGCGCGCCGGCC
>NZ_WWCS01000022.1 GCF_009857535.1 Duganella margarita | reverse complement strand
CGCCCGCCGCCACCAGCGGCCAGCGCGCGCCGGCGCGCGCACCCGCGCCGATGCCGGCCGCCACCGCCTCCGGACCGGCAAACACCTCACTGGCAGCGCGCTTCAAAATCGTCCGCGTCACTTGCGGCTGGTTCTCCACATACGCGCCCAGCAACGCCCGGTCGCACAGCAGATTGATCCGGCGCGGCACACCCTTGGTCAGCCCATGCACCAGTCCCATCAGCTTGCGCGGAAACGGCGCAATCGCCGTCGCCCCGGCCACCGCCAGCCGGTGCGCGATATACGTCCCGGTCTCCGCCTCCGACAGCGAACCCAGGTGATAACGCGCGATCACCCGCTGCGCCAGCTGCTCCAGCTCCGGCCGCGCCAGCATGGTGCGCAACTCCGGCTGGCCGATCAGAATAATCTGCAACAGCTTGCGTTCGCTGGTCTCCAGATTGGTCAGCAGCCGCAGCTGCTCCAGCACCTCGGCCGACAGATTCTGCGCTTCATCGATGATCAGCACATTGTTGCGGCCCTGCGCATGGCTCTCCAGCAGATACGCATTGATCGCATCCACATACGTCTTGACGCTGACCGCGCCCGCGCCCGGCGGCGGCAGCGCCACGCCAAACTCGTCGCAAATCGACAGCAGCAACTCCTCCACCGACAACTTCGGATTGAAGATGTAGCCAAGCTTGCAATTGTCGGGAATCTGCTCCATGAAGCAGCGGCACACGGTGGTCTTGCCGGCGCCGATCTCCCCGGTCAGCAGCACAAAGCCGCCGCCCGAGCCGATGCCGTACAACAAATGCGCCAGCGCCTCGCGGTGGCGTTCGCTCATGAACAGATAGCGCGGATCGGGCGCAATGGAAAACGGCGATTGCTTCAGATTGAAAAAATGCGTGTACATGAAAACCTTGGGAGTGCGCGGTTTCCTATTTTAGCTGTTGTCGGACCGGCGGCGGCTGCACCGGCGGCAACGGCTTGAATTTGGCGCAGTAAATCTTGGCCTTGGTATCGAAATACACGATGCGGCTGGCCGGCTTGGCCTCGCGCACCGGATAGGCGGAGGTGTCGATCACCGTGTAATGGGTGCCGACCTGCTGGATGATGGCTTTTTCCAGGTTTTCCGGCGTGGCCTCGGCTACCGCGCCGACAAAGATGTAGGTACTGGTATCGTCGCTGACCATCACCTCGGAAATCTCGGTGCCCCACAGCGACGCGCCGGCGGTGCGGAACCAGTAGGCGCCGCCCTCGTGCTTGTACCAGTTGCCAAAATGCCGGACCAGGTAATTGTAGTAGTACAGGTTATCGGTATGGTCGCGGCACAGCAGGCCGTTGCCGACGATGGTGCCAAAGGTGGTCGGCACCGACTGCGCGCCGGCGGTCGCGCACAGCAGCGCCAGCGCCAGCCCGGACGCCGGCAACAGACGGCAGCCCCGGCGCATCAGGTCTTGGACAGCCACGCGCGGTTGGCGCTGATGCGCGCCTTGGCCGTAGGCGGCAATGCTTCATAACAGCCGGGATATTGTTTCAAGGCGTGTTCCTTGATTTCCTTCTGCAAGCCATTAATCAAAAAAACGTACAGCACACCACCTTCGTTGGTACTTCGGGTCCCCAGGTATTTAATCATGTGTGCTCCTTGTTCACCCGCGCACGCCGGTCTCATCGGCATATTGGTGCATCCATTATGACATCACGGCCGCAGCGGGGCCACACAAACAGTATCGGCCGTACGCGGCATATATTGAGCCGTCATGCATGAGCTGCAGTTCAGCCCCGGATTTTTGCACCTGATCCCACACTTTGGCGCGTCCATCCCATGCTGCGCGACGGCGGCCGCCCTTTGTCATATTGTCCAGTCTTCACCATCTTCCTCAGCGAGACCACACATGAAGACGCTCCGACACGCCGCGCTGGCCAGCACCTTGCTCCTCACCGCCGTCACCGGCTCGGCCCTGGCCGCCGACAAGCAGGACAATAGCTACGGCACCGAAACCCGCACCGTGACCGCGTTCAGCAGCATCAACCTGATTGGCCCGTTCCACGTGATCGTCACGCCCGACGCCGGCAACGGCATCGAACTATCCGGCCTGCGCCGCCAGTTCGCCGAGATCGAAACCACCGTCAACGGCGATACGCTGACCGTGCGCCAGCCGCGCCAGCAGCGCAACGGCTGGCATTTCAACTTCAGCTTCGGCAAGGACAACCAGCGCGAGATGACCATCCGCATCAACGCCGCCAACCTGAAAAGCCTGCGCAACGCCGGCAGCGGCGACGTCGAACTGCAACGCTTCCAGGGCCAGCAACTGACGCTGATCTCGGACGGCCCCGGCGACATCCAGGCCAGCGGCAAGGTCGGCGGCCTGAGCGTGACCGCCAACGGCAGCGGCGACCTCGATTTGCGAGCGCTGCAGACCGGCAACCTCAATGTCCAAATGAACGGCCCCGGCGACGTGGAGGCCAGCGGCGTCACCCAGGACCTGAACGTGGTGGTCAACGGCTCGGGCGACCTCGACATCGGCGACATCCACGCCAACCGCGTCAGCGCCGCGCTACACGGGCCGGGCGACGTCGCGCTGCGCGGCAGCGCCAGGGAAATCCGCGCCGAAGTCCACGGCTCGGGCGACCTCGACGCCTGCACCCTGAGCACCGAGTCGGCCAGCGCCGTGTTGCGCGGTCCGGGCGAAGCCTGCCTGGCCGGCCACATCAAGAAACTCGACGCCGAAGTGCACGGCTCGGGCGACCTCACCGTGCGCGGGCTGGAAGCGCAAGGCGTGCGCGCCCGCCTCACCGGCCCCGGCAACATGATGCTGTCCGGCACGACGACCACGCTGAGCGCGCAAGTCAGCGGCTCCGGCGACCTCGACGCGCGCCAGCTGTCCGCGCGCCAGACCGACGTCAGCGTCAACGGTCCCGGCAACGCCGTGGTGGCGGTGGCCGACAAACAGGATGCCAGCCGCACCCATCTGGTCACTTACCAGCGCTAAAGTGGCATGCCACATGCCACACCGGTAATATCCACGAAAAATCATTTTTAACCCGTAAAAACAACCGCTTACAGGATAATTACAATAGAACAACAACAGTCCACTTCGATATTTTCTAATACCAGTTAAATACCTGTTGACAAGCTGGTTTTGGCTACCCTATAGTGCCCTCATCGCGGGCCACTCCGGCCACAGCTTTCTCAGGTAAACATGATCGAATTTTTCATCGGCGTTGATGGCGGCGGCAGCGGCACCCGGGTGCGGCTGGCGCGCGCGGATGGGGTCGAACTCGCCGAAGGCGCCAGCGGCCCGTCCGGTCTGATGCACGGCATTGCCAAGGCCTGGAGCGCCGTCGCCGACGCCGCCGCGCAAGCCTTCCGCGCGGCCGGCCTCGACTTGCCATCGCCAGAACGTATCGCCATCGGCCTCGGCCTGGCAGGCGTGCACAACAGACAATGGGCGGCGGAATTCGTCGCCGCCAATCCCGGCTACGCCCGCGTGGCGCTGGAAAGCGACGGCCATACCACCGTGCTCGGCGCGCATGCCGGCCAGCCGGGCGCCATCATCGCGCTGGGCACCGGCAGCGTCGGCGAAATCAGACTGGCCGATGGCCGCCATGTGGAAGTCGGCGGCTGGGGGTTCCCGGCCGGCGATGAAGCCAGCGGCGCCTGGATGGGCCTGCGCGCCATCAACCACGTGCAGCAAGTGCTGGACGGCCGCCTGCCGGCCGACGCCTTCGCTGCCGATGTCGGCACCGCTTGCGGCGCAGGTGCGGTCGAACCGCGCAACGCTATCCAGACCTGGCTGGCGCAAGCCACCCAAACCAATTACGCCCAACTGGCGCGCATCGTGCTGCAACATGGCGACGGCAACGCCATCGCCCGCGCCATCCTGCTGGCCGCCGGCCACGAAGTGGAATTGATGGCGAATGCGCTGGACGCCAGCGGCACGCTGCCGATCGCCCTGTGCGGCGGCCTGGCGGCGCCGCTGCGCCCTTACCTGCCTGCCGCGCTGCTGCCGCGCCTCGTCGCGCCGCAGGGCGATTCGGCCGCCGGCGCGCTGCGCCTGATCCGCCAGCGCTTGAAGGACTGACACCATGCATGACGCAATCAAAGGCAATATCCTCACGCCAGCCGGCTGGGTCCACGGTGAAATCACCTTCGACGAACGCATCGCCGCCATCATCGGCAGCAGCGTCGATCCGGCGCTGAATCAAGAACTGTATATCCTGCCTGGCTTTATCGACCTGCACGTGCACGGCGGCGGCGGCAAGGACGTGATGGAAGGCGGCGACGCCGTCCACACCATCGCCGCCATCCACGCCAGGCACGGCACCACCAGCATGCTGGCCACCACCATGACCGCGCCGGCGGAAGACATCGACCTGGCGCTGCGCGGCATCGGCAAGGCCGCTGTGCAGCGCGGCAAAGGCGAAGCGCGCGTCTTGGGCGCCCATCTGGAAGGCCCGTTCATCAATTCCGGCAAGCTGGGAGCACAGCCGCCGTACGCGCGCTCCGCCACGCTGGCCGACGTCGAAAAACTGGAAGAGCTGGCGCTGCTGCGCGTGATCACCGTGGCGCCGGAAATCGAAGGCCATCAGGGGCTGGTCAAGGAACTGTCGGACGCCGGCATGCGGGTGCAGATCGGCCACACGCTGGGCACCTACGAAGACGGCGTGGCCGCGCTGGCGCAAGGCGCGCGCAGCTTCACCCACCTGTTCAACGCCATGCCCGGCCTGCATCACCGCGAACCCGGCATGGTCGGCGCGGCGCTGGCGCACGGCACCTACGCGGAGCTGATCCCCGACCTGCTGCACGTGCACCCGGGCGCCATCCGCACCGCGCTGCGCTGCATCCCGAATCTGTACTGCGTCACCGATTCCACTTCCGCCACCGGCATGCCGGACGGCGAATATATGCTGGGCCGCCATAAAGTCATGAAGTGCATGGGCGGCGTGCGCCTGCCCGATGGCACGCTGGCCGGCAGCACCCTCACCATGGACCAGGCGCTGCGCAACCTGGTCGGACTCGGCCTCGATCTGGCGGATGCCTCGGCACGGGTCTCAACGTATGCGGCCGATTACCTCGGCCTGCAAGAGCGGGGCCGCCTGGCCCCCGGCGCATTCGCCGACTTTGTAGTGCTCGACCGTGACCTGAACCTCAAAGCCGTCTATATCGAAGGAGAACTGTTGTGACCTCAATGATGTTGAAAGAAGCCCTGTCCGCTGCGGATTGCGTCGCCACGCAACTGGCGCACGATGGCGAACAATACGCGGAGCTGGGCCGCAAATTGAGGAGCACTTCCTTCTCGACCGCGCTGACCATCGCGCGCGGCAGCTCCGACCACGCCTGCGCCTACGCGGCCTACCTGATCATGGCGCGTCTGGGACGCGTGGTGGCGTCGCTGCCGATGTCGCTGGTGACGCTGAACAAATCGCCGCTGATCACGCGCGACACGCTGGCCATCTCGATCTCGCAATCCGGCCAGAGCCCGGACGTGGTGGAACCGATCCGTTACTTCCGCGACGGCGGCGCGACCACCATCGCGCTGGTCAACGATATCGACTCGCCACTGGCGCAGGCGGCGGAATATGCGATGCCGCTGCGGGCCGGCAAAGAACAAAGCGTGGCAGCCACCAAGAGCTTCATCACCAGCCTGGTGGCCAGCGCGCGCCTGGTCGCAGCGTGGCAGAACGATCCTGAGCTGCTGGCCGGCCTGGAAGCCCTGCCGGAATCGCTGCGCGCAGCGACCACCGAAGACTGGACGCCGGCGATTGACGTGCTGGCGCCGGCGCGCAACATCATGGTGGTGGGACGCGGCATCAGCTTCCCGGTGGCGCTGGAAGCGTCGCTGAAATTCAAGGAAACCTCGGCGCTGCAGGCGGAAGCGTTCAGCGGCGCGGAGATCAAACATGGCCCGATGGCGCTGATTGAAGAAGGCTACCCGCTGGTGATCTTCGCCACGCGCGGCCCGACACAGGCCAGCCTGCTGGCATTGGCGACCGAGATGCGCGGCCGTGGCGCGCGCGTGCTGCTGGCGGCGCCGGCCGACGTGGCGGAACGCGACCTGACCTTGCCGATTGCAGCCACGCCGGATCTCGATCCGATCGTCGCGATCCAGGCGTTCTACGTGATGGCGGCCAAGCTGTCGGCCGCGCGCGGCATGGACCCGGACCAGCCGCGCCACCTGAGCAAAGTCACCAAGACCAACTAAGCATGCCCGTTCGCCCGCCGTCGTCCCGGCGAACGCCGGGACCCATAGAACGTGTGTCCGCGCGCTCGGCATGGATTCCGGCCTGCGCCGGAATGACGGCGGCGCTACTGCTGTCGGCCAGCGCCTTCGCCGCCGACAAAATCGAATTCTGGACCTTCAGCATGAAGCCCAAATTCACTCCCTACTACGAGACGCTGGTGCGCAATTACGAAGCCGCCAATCCTAACGTCAAAGTGGAATGGGTCGACTTCCCCTGGGATATCATCCAGACCAAACTGGTCACGCGCATCGTCGCCGGCACGCCGCCGGCGCTGGTCAACCTCAACGTGCCCTGGGCCGACGAATTCGCCCGCGACGGCCTGCTCGCGCCAGTCGACCAACTGCTGGCCGACGCCCGCCCGCGCTACCTCGCCAGCACGCTGCAAGACCTGACCTTTAACGGCAAGACCTACGGCTTCCCGATGTACAGCAACGTCGCCGTCATCGCCTACAACACGCAGATCTTCAAAGCCGCCGGCATTCCGCACGCACCGCGCGACCTGGATGAACAACTGCTGTTCGCCCGCCAGATCGCCGCGCGCACCGGCAAGGCGGGCCTGTGCCCTGCCCTGTCCAAGATCGACGGCCTGATGATGCAGCAAGGCCTGGCCGTCATCGCCAATGGCAAGGCGGTGTTCAACTCGCCCGGCCACGTGGCGCTGATCCGCAAGCTGGCCGAGACCTACAAGGCAGGCGGTCTGCTCAAAGACGCGCTGTTCGCCGAAGATAACTTCCCCGCCGCGATCGACGCCTACAAGGGCGGCCGCCTCGGCATGCTGCTGGCGCCACCCACCGCCGTCAAGCGCATCGAGAGCGACGCCAAAGACATCTACGCCATCACCGACGTCGCCCCCGCGCCACTCGGCCCGACCGGCATCGCCGACGGCGGCTGGCTGATTCACTACGCGGTGCCAAAGAACGTCGACGCCAAACTGCTGCCGGCCATCGGCAAGTTCGCCCGCTACCTGACCAATGACGCCAACCAGCTGGCGTTTGCCAAACAGGCCAGCGTCTATCCGGCGATGGCGCAGGCGGCCAACGATCCGTTCTTCACCACCGTGCCGCCCAACGCCGGCGCAGCGGAGAAAGCCGTCGCCGCCGGCGCCGTCTCGATGCCGCATTCGCACACGCTGTACGTGGCCGGCATCACCGACTACGATGAGCTGCGCCGCTACCTGGTGAAAGCCGTCGAAGCCGGCGTCACCGGCAAGCAGGACATCCAGCAAGCGCTCGACCAGGCAGTCGCCATCTGGAACAAGAAACTCGCCACGCAGCGGAACCAATAAGATGAGCGCCAACCGCAACCCCGTCACTCCCGCGCAGGCGGAAGTCCATACCGAGCCTCCCATCAAGCGGCCTCTGGGTTCCGGCCTGCGCCGCAGTACGCCAATGCGCAAGGACCAGGTGGCGTGGCTGTTCCTCGCCCCGGCGCTGATCCTGCTGGCCATCTTTTCGCTCTGGCCCGTCGCCTTCGGCTCCCTGCTGGCCTTCACCGACTACAGCCTGATACGCGAAACGCACTGGGTCGGCCTGGACAACTTCCGCTACATCTTTGACAACGAGATGTTCGTCACCGGGCTGAAAAATTCGCTGCTGTTCCTTCTGATGGTGCCCTTTGTGCAAATCGGCGCACTCAGTCTGGCCGTCCTGGTCAACAACCAGCTGCCCGGTATCCGCTACTTCCGCGCCGCCTTCTACGTGCCGGTAGTGACCACCGTCTCCGTGGTCGGCATCATGTGGGGCTTCATGTTCCACGAACAGGGCGCGCTCAATTATGTGCTGATGGCCTGCCACCTGATCGGCGCGCCGGTCGGCTGGCTGTCCAACGACACCCTTGCGCTGTTCGCCATCATGTTCGTCACGCTGTGGCGCGGCCTCGGATGGTATATGGTCATGTACCTGGCCGCCCTGCAGGCCGTCCCCGCCGACATGCAGGAAGCCGCCATCCTCGACGGCGCCAACCGCTGGCAGCGTTTCTGGAAAATCACCGTGCCGATGCTGCGTCCGACCATCATGATCTGCTCCGTCCTTTCGGTGCTGGCCGCGCTCAAGGCCTATCAGGAAGTCGACGTGCTGACTCAGGGCGGCCCAATGAACTCCACTTTCACCGGCCTGTATTACGCTTACGACCAGGGCCTCAAGCACCTCAAGCTGCCGCGCGCATTGGCCGCCAGCTTCATCGTCTCGTTGTTCTGCATCGGCATCGCCCTGGTGTGCCTGCGCTACCTCAAGCCGCGTCATAGATAATGAGACCGATGAAGACTGTCGCCCACTACCTGCTGCTGTGCGCCATCGCGCTGGTGTGCGTATTCCCGTTCTGGTGGACGCTGGTCACCGCGCTGTCCACCGAAGGGAACATCTTCGCCTTCCCGCCCACCTTCTGGCCGAAAGAGCCGTCGCTGGACAACTTTATCGAAGTATTCCGCGCGATTCCGATGTGGAGCTTTTTCCGCAACTCGGTCTTCATCGCCGCCTGCACCGTGTTCTGGAAACTGCTGCTGTGCTCCGCCGCCGCCTACCCGCTGGCGCGCATGCAATTCAAGGGCCGCAAGCTGGTATTCGGCTTGATCCTGGCCACGCTGGTGCTGCCGTCGGAAGTCAACTTCCTGGTCAACTTCATCACCGTCACCAAACTCAGTCTGGTCGATACCTACGCCGGCGTGATCCTGCCCAACGTCGTCAATGCCGTCAGCATACTGCTGCTCAAACAGGCGTTCGAGGAAGTCCCGCAAGACCTGATCGATGCCGCCCGCGTGGATGGCGCATCGGAATGGATCATCTTCAGTAAAATCATGCTGCCGCTGATCGCGCCGTGGCTGGCCACCGTCGGCATCCTGACGGCGGTGGAAGCATGGAACGAATACATCTGGCCCTCGATCGTCATGAGCAATCCGGATGAATTCCCGCTGTCGGTCGGCGTGCTGTATTTGCGCGGCACCTTCGGCAGCAGCACGCGCGTGATCGCCGCCGGCACCGTGCTCACCATCCTGCCCACGCTGGCAGCCTTTTTATTTACCCAACGATTCTTCATGCGCGGCATGGACGGAGCAGTGAAATGACAACTCAAAACGAACTCAGCGCAGTTAATCGCAAAATAGCCGGCCAACTGATCATGATCCGTTTCCCCGGCACCGTGCTGGATGCGGCCACCGCCGACTTCCTCAAGGCGAACAGCATCCGCGCCGTCTGCCTCTTCCGCGGCAACATGACCGACTCCGAACAACTGGCCAGGCTGACCGCCGACCTGCGCGCCGTCATTGGCCAGGATGCGCTGATCGGCATCGACCAGGAAGGCGGCGCCGTGGTGCGCTCGACCTGGGTGCCGGCGCCCCCCGCCGCCATGGGCCTGGGTGCCGCCAACGACACCGACCTGGCCTACCGTACCGGCGCCGCCGTCGCCCGCGCCGTCAAGGCGCTGGGCTTCAACTGGAACTTCGCGCCGGTGCTGGACCTGAACAGCAACCCGCACAACCCGGTCATCGCCGAACGCTCCTTCGGCGCCGAGCCGCAGCGCGCCGCCGAACTGGCGATGGCGTGGATGGCTGGCAGCCATGCGGAAGGCGTGGCCTGCTGCGTCAAGCACTTCCCCGGCCACGGCGACACCAACGTCGACTCGCACCGCGACCTGCCGACCGTGAACAAGCCGGTCGAAGAACTGAACCGCCTGGAACTTGCGCCATTCCGCATCGCCTCCGGCGCCGCACCGGCCATAATGACCGCGCACATCGTCTACCCGACGCTGGACGCCGACAACCCGGCCACCATGTCGCGCCGCATTCTCACCGGACTGCTGCGCGATGAGTGGCAGTACAAGGGCGTCGTCATCACCGATGGCATGGACATGCACGCCATCGCCGGCCGCTATGGCGTCGGCAACGCCGCCGTGCGCGCGCTGACCGCCGGCGCCGACATGGTCATGGCGCTGGGCACCACCGAAACGCAGAACGAAACGCTGGACGCCATCGCCGCCGCCATCGCCTCGGGCGAGCTGTCGCAGGCGGATATCGACACGCGCCTGAACCGCCTGTCGGCGCTGGCCCGCGCCTATCCATGCAAGCCACGCTCGTACAAGGAAGACGCGGCCGACCGCGACATCATGGCCGAAGGCTGGCGCCGCAGCCTGACTGCCTACGATGGTCCGTCCGGTGCGCCACAACGCCCGGCTATCGGCGCCAAGGTCCGCCTGGTCGCCCGACAGGATGTGGTCAGCGACGGCGTCTCCGAAGCCGGCGTGCCGGCCGGCGTGGTGGCCGATTCGCTGCGCAAGCTGTACGACGTCGAACTGGTCACCTTCGCCGACGCCGACACCTTCGACTGGAGCGCGCTGCCGCAGGACGGCCGCTTCACCATGCTGGCCTCCACCTCGCGCCTGCGCTACGGCCAGCATGCGCGCACCACCTGGCGCCCCGACCTGCATCTGGCGCTGTGGAATCCGTACCAGGCGCTGGACATCGCCGCGCCGGCGCTGATGACCTACGGCTTCGCCAAGCCGGCGCTGGACGCCATCAACAGCTGGCTGGCCGGCGACCTGCAAGCAACCGGCAATGCACCGGTGCCAGGCTTTACCAAATAAACCAACACCGTCGCTCCCGCGCAGGCGGGAGTCCATACTCAGCATGGATTCCCGCGTTTGCGGGAATGACGGGCTGGAGGAGATAACGCTTCATGAGCATCGAATCAATCCGCAATCCCAAGCTGTGGGTTCCCAGCCTGTATCTCGCGCAAGGCCTGCCCTTCTTCGCCGTGGCCATCGTGGCCAACCAGATGTTGAAGAGCATGGGCGTGCCCAACGACGAGCTCAATCACTGGACCGGCTTGATCGGATTCGCCTGGGTGTTCAAGCCGTTGTGGAGTCCCTTCCTGGAGCTGGCGCCAAGCAAAAAACTGGTGGTGACCTTCTTCCAGGTGTTCGGCGGCTTGTGCCTGGGCGGCGTTGCATTGGCGCTGCACGCGCCGTTCTGGTTCGCCGCATGCATGGCCATGCTGGCACTGGTCGGCATCTCCGCCGCCACCCACGACATCGCATGCGACGGCTTGTACATCACCAGCCTCGATGAAAAAGACCAGGCCAAGTACGCCGGCTGGACCGGCACCTTCTTCAACGCCGCCAAGTTCTTCACCACCGGCGCGCTGCTGCTGCTGGCCGGGCACTTTGAAAAGACCATCGGCGTGGTGCCGGCATGGACCATCTGCTTCTGCATCCTGGGCGGCATGATGATCGCACTGGGTCTGTACAACAGCTGGTCGCTGCCGCTGGCCCGGAACACCGTCAGCGCCGGCACCAACGCCGCCTCCATCGCCCGCACGCTGCGCGAGGTGATCGTCGAATTCTTCAAGAAGCCCGGCATCTGGGTATCGATCGTGTTCATCATCCTGTTCCGCGCCGGCGAGGCGCAGGTGCAGTCCATCGGTCCGCTGTTCCTGCGCGAGGCGCGCAACCTCGGCGGCCTGGGACTGTCCACCGCCGAAGTCGGTGCGGTGTACGGCACTGTGGGCACGGTGGCCTTCCTGGTCGGCTCCATCGCCGGCGGCTACTTCACCTCGTGGCTGAGCCTCAAGCGCGCCATCCTGTGGCTGATCCTCGCGGTCAACCTGCCCAACGTGGCGTTCTACCTGCTGTCCTACTTCCAGCCGACCGACCTGTCCATCATCGCCACCGCACTCAGTGTCGAGATGTTCGGCTATGGCTTCGGCTTCGTGGGTCTGATCCTGTACATGATGCAGGTGGTCGCGCCGGGCAAATACCAGACCGCCCACTACGCGTTCGCCACCGGCATCATGCAGCTTGGCTTTGTGCTGTTTAAACTGTTCAGCGGCGATATCCAGATCGCGCTGGGCTACCAGCACTTCTTCATCTGGGTGATGGTGTGCGCGATTCCGGTCGCGGTACTGTCGCAGCTGATTCCAATGGCCGCGCGTCCGCAGCCCCGGGCCGCACCGGCCGAAGGACAGGTGGTCTAAGCCTATGGCCAGCGTCAGCCTCAAAGGCATCGTCAAGCACTACGACAAAACGCCGGTCATCCACGGCGTCGACCTCGATATCGCCGACGGCGAATTCATGGTCTTCGTCGGTCCGTCCGGCTGCGGCAAGTCCACACTGCTGCGCATGATCGCCGGGCTGGAAACCATCAGCGGCGGCAGCCTGCACATCGGCGGCACGCTGGCCAACGATATCGCGCCGGCCCAGCGCAAACTGGCCATGGTGTTCCAGTCGTACGCGCTGTACCCGCACATGACGGTGTTCGAGAACATGGCCTTCGCGCTCAAGCTGGCCGGCCGCAAACCGGCCGAGGTGCAGGCGGCTGTCGAACGCGCCGCCGCCATCCTGCAAATTACGCCGCTGCTAAAGCGCAAGCCGAAGGAGCTGTCCGGCGGCCAGCGCCAGCGCGTGGCGATCGGCCGCGCCATCGTGCGCAAGCCGGAAGTGTTTTTGTTCGACGAGCCGCTGTCCAACCTGGACGCCAGCCTGCGCGTGCAGATGCGGGTGGAACTTAGCCGGCTGCATAGCGAACTGAAAACCACCATGATCTACGTCACCCACGACCAGGTGGAAGCGATGACGCTGGGCCAGCGTATCGTGGTGTTCAACGGCGGCCGCATCGAGCAGGTGGGCACGCCGCATGAACTGTATAACGCACCTGCCAACCTGTTCGTGGCCGGCTTCCTCGGCACGCCGAAGATGAACTTCATTCCCGGCGAGATCGTCGCGGCCGATGACAACCGCGTGTCGCTGCGCCTGCCCGGCGGCGCCGTGGTGCAGGTGGATGCGGTGCATGGCGCGGGCATCGGCGACCAGGTCACGCTGGGCGTGCGCGCCGAACATCTGTCGATCGCCTCGCAACAACAGCAGCTGGACAACGTCATCGACGTCGGCATCGGCCACGTGGAATACCTCGGCGACCTGTCGATTGCCTACGCCACGCTGGCCGGCCTGCCGGAGATGATTGCCGTAAAGCAGTCCGCGGACGCGGCGCCGCTGCATGCCGGCGGCCACGCGCGCGTGCACTTGCCGCCAGCCCGTTGCCTGCTATTTAACAGCAGCGGCCACGCCCTGCGCCGCGACACGGTTGAATTCGGAGTTTCAGCCGATTTTGTGTAACAATACGCGGGTTTACATTCCACCAGTTCGATTGAAGGATAACCATGTCCCACTCCCGTCTTGCTCGTATTAGCCTGCTCCTGGCCGCCATCGGCCTGAACGCCGCTCCCGCCATTGTGGGCATGGCCCCAGTCCACGCCGCTGAAGAAAAGAAAGCGCCGGAAGCACCGAAAGACGCTGTTCGCCCTGAGATCTTCAAACTGATCGATCCAGCACAGATCAAGCCTCTGCTGGATGCCAAGAACTTCACCGAAGTCCAGAGCCGCATCGACCAGTCGGCGGCCATGCAGAACATCACCCCGTACGAAGACTTCGTGCTGAACCAGATGCGCGTGCAACTGGGCCAGGCATCGGGTAACCACGAGATGACCGTCAAGGGTCTGCAAGCGATGATCGAGTCGGGCCGCCTGAAGCCGGAAGACAAGCTGCGTTTCATCGACGCTGTCGCCGGCATTTACTACAGCAATCTGAAAGACTACGACAACGCCATCAAATGGTTTGAGCGTTATGGCACCGAGTCGGGCGACAAGAACAAGCAGCGCCAGTTCATCGTGCGTTCGTACTTCCTGAAGAACGACTTCGCTGCCGCCAAGACCGAAGCGCTGAAGGATATCGAAGCCGCCAAGGCGGCCGGCACCGCGCCATCGAAAGACACCCTGAACCTGCTGGGTAACGTCGGCATCAAGACCAAGGATAACGTGCTGTATCTGCAAGCCGTGGAAGAGCTGACCCGCTACTACCCGACCGAAGATTACTGGAACGACCTGCTGAACCGCACCCGCGGCAAGAAGACCTACAACAACCGTCTGGACCTGGACATGGACCGCATCAAGTCCGTGGTCGCACCGTCGAAGATGGAAACCGAAGACTATGTCGACCAGGCGCAGTTGGCAGTGCTGGGCGGCTTCTTCACCGAAGCGAAAACCGCGATGGACAAGGCCTACCCAGGCGCCATCCCGGCCGGCAAGGACAAGAAGGAACTGGACAGCATCCGCGCCAGCGCCAACAAGGGTGCAGCGGACGATGCGAAAAACATCGAAAGCGGCATCGCAGCGGCGCAGAAGTCGAAAGACGGCGTTGGCCTGGTCAACCTGGGTTACATCTTTGTGACCATGGGCCAGGGCGACAAAGGCATCGACCTGATGAAGCAAGGTATCGCGAAAGGCGTGGCCAAGAATCCTGACGACGCCAAACTGCGTCTGGGTTACGCCATGATCATCGCCGGCAAGAAGGACGAAGGCGTTGAAGTGCTGAAGCCACTGGCCACCGGTACCGATCCGCGCGCCGACCTGGCCCGCTACTGGATCATGTACGCGACCGGCCCGAAAATCGCACCAGCCGAAGCCAAGTAAGCTCCCCCCCCACCGCTGCGCAGCGGTGGGGGTCTGCGGGGTTCAACGCATACCGTCCGATAGCGCTTGCAGCAACTGCCCGTCGCTATCGGCACTCAACTCCCAGAACATCGCCCCGCGCAAGCCTTGCTGCTTGATATAGCGCGTCTTCTCCCCCAGTGATACCGGATCCTCATACGTGATCCACACCTGCTCCGCCGCGTTATACAGATACGGCACGCGCGCAGACGCATTCCAGTAGCGCTGATATCCGGCGCCTCGCTGCAGCACCTGCCCATAGCCATACGAATTGCCGCCATTGACGCCATCGGTCACGCCGCCCCGGCAAGGCTGATACTGCCCGTCGCCGTCCGGCCCAGCCGCGCAGCCCTTCCAGCCGTAGCCGTAGAACGGCACGCCCAGCACCAGCTTATCCTTTGTCACGCCGGCGTCCAGATAACGCTGCACTGAACGCGACGCGTAAAATCCGTTGGCCGTCGCCGGGTCCCTGGCGTCCGCGAACAGCGCCGCGTGATGGCCTGTACTTTTCTCCCATGGCATGTGATAGTCGTACGCCATGATATTGATCCAGTCCAGGCTCCGCGCCAACTCCTTCACCCACGCGCCATCGCCGACATAATTGCCATTACCACCGGCGGCGATGGTGATGGTGTAATGCTTGCCATCCTGCTTGCCCGCCTGGTCGAACGCCGCGCGCAACTCACGCGCCAGCACTACGAAGTTCTGCCGGTCCTGCGGCCGCGCACACACTTCGCCGGCCACGCAAGGCACGCCGGCCTCGCCGGGATACTCCCAATCCAGATCGACGCCGTCCAGTCCATAGCGCCGCATCGCCTGTAACGACGACGCGATAAAGTTGGCGCGCGCCGGCGCCGATGCCGCGACGTTGGAAAAACGGTTCGACCAGTTCCACCCGCCGACCGAAATCACCACCTTGAATCGCGGATGCTGCTGCTTCAGCGCCACCAAGGCGCGAAGGTTGGCGCCGTCGGCCGCTTCATCGCGCCACGCCAGCGCGCCATTACGCGGCTGCTGGCACGGCGCCACATCGTTGATCGTCGGATCGGCATTGCCATGCTTGCCGTCCCAGCACAGGTCCACAAACGCGTACAGCGCCATGGTCAGCTTGCCGGCATCCACTGACGACACCGGAAACGCCTCGTGCTTCCAGCCAGGGTAGTAGCCCACCACCTCGGAAGCCGTTGCAAACAAGGGCCATGCGCTCATTAAGGCCGCGCTCAACATCAAATTAGCTCGCATTCAGTTCCGCCACAAAGTCATACATATCGCCACGGAAGTAGGAGCGGCAGAATTCCACCGCGCGTCCGTCGCGCAAAAAGCCCAGGCGTTCCACCGCCAGGCCGGCATCGCCCTCCTTCGCCTGCAGCAGCGTGGCCTGCTCGGCGTTCAGCAGCAGCGCCGACAAACGCTGCAACGCCCGCACCGGCCGATTGCCGGCGCGTTCCAGCGCGTCGTACATCGACACGTCCACCGCATCCAGCGACGGCAGGCAGGACGCCACGATGGTCGCGTACTCGAGACACATTGGCACCTCGTCCGCATAGCGCATGCGGTTGAAGCGAAACACCCGCGAGCCGGGACTGAGCCGCAGCCGCATCGCTTCGTCCGGCGTCACCGTGCCTTCGGAGCGCTTCAGCCACACGCTGCGCGGCGTGCGTCCGCGCGCCCGCATGTCCTCGGAAAAAGAGGTCAGCTTGGCGAAGTTTTTTTCGATGCGGGTATTGATGAAGTTCCCGGAGCCGGGCCGGCGTACCAGCACCCCTTCGCTGACCAGGCCATCGATCGCCTTGCGCACCGTGATGCGCGAGATTTCCAGGTCGGCCGCCAGCTGGCGCTCGGCCGGCAAGGCGTCTTCGGGCTTCAGCAAGTGCAGTTCGATGGCCGACCGCAGGGCACGCTGCAGACGTTGATACAGAGGCAGATTACTGGTCTCATTGAGGTGCTGCTGGATGTGTACCAGTGGACTCGTTTGATCGTTTTTCATGACGATAAGACATCCTCTTTATCATTGTTCGACGATAATACCAAAA
Organism: Duganella margarita; assembly: GCF_009857535.1. Taxonomy (GTDB): domain Bacteria; phylum Pseudomonadota; class Gammaproteobacteria; order Burkholderiales; family Burkholderiaceae_D; genus Rugamonas; species Rugamonas margarita. The sequence continues at coordinate 62,363 of NZ_WWCS01000022.1, read as the reverse complement.
AAAGACCAGCAGAAATCCGCAGCCTGCCGCCAGTGCTGCAAAAATTTTCATCACCATGGCATACAGCCTTTAGGTAAGGGCTTTATTTGTGTTGCAACGGCGCACAAACACCATCCATACCACCCTCGATCCGGTATTACCAAGTTACTTAAAAGCCACTTTGTATGCTGCATACAACATAACAAAAAAGAATTTTAAAGTGGTAGTGATCTGGTATTGAAACGCGAGTATATTGGCGTTGGATTGGTTTTAAAGGTGAACAAGAAACACATCAACAATCAAGCGGGCTCGGCGGAGCCTTCATCAACGGGAGGGAACATGTACCACAATTCGAATAACATCAAAATGTCCAAACTAACGCCCATCGCGACCGCAGCGGCCATCCTGACGCTGAGCGTCGCGATGAACGCCCAGGCGCAGCAGGCAGCAACCGACAAGGAGCCGGATACCGTGATCGTCAGCGGTATCCGCGGTTCGCTGCAACAATCGCTGTCGGTCAAGCGTAATGCGTCGAGCAACGTCGACGTGATTACCGCCGAAGACGTCGGCAAAATGCCGGACAAGAACGTGGCCGACTCGCTGCAGCGCGTGCCGGGCGTGAACATCTCGACCTCCGGCGCAGGCTCGGGCGGCTTCGACGAAAATGACCGCGTCTCGATGCGCGGCACCGCGCCGTCGCTGACCCAGACCCTGATCAACGGCCACGCCGTCTCGACCGGCGACTGGTTCGTGCTGGACCAGGTGGGCGGCGCCGTCGGCCGTTCCGCATCGTACTCGCTGCTGCCGTCGGAAATCGTCGGCCAGGTGGTGGTCTACAAAGCACCGACCGCCGACCAGGTGGAAGGCGGTTCGAGCGGCTCGATCGACATCAAGACCCGTCATCCGCTGGACTTCAAAAACGCGATTTCGATGGAAGCCACCGTGCAAGGTGTGTACTCCACGCTCGCCGAAAAAACCGATCCGCAATTCAGTGGCCTGTTCAACTGGAAGAACGAAGCCGGCACGCTGGGCCTGATGGTGCAAGGCTTCTCGGAAAAACGCTCGCTGCGCCGCGATGGTCAGGAGCTGCTGCAATGGACCCAGGTCGCACCGACCAACGCCGCCGTGAAGACCAATCCGGACCTGGCCAACGTCTGGTTCCCGCGCCTGATCGGTTCCTCGCTGTTCCAGCAGGAGCGCAAGCGCAAAGGCGGTTTGATCGACCTGCAATTCAAGCCTAGCCGCGACTTCTCGCTGGAAGCGACCTACTTCCGTTCGAAGATGGACGCATCGAACTACAACACCAACTACATGACCGACATGAACGGTTCGGGCATGCTGGGTTCCGGCGTCGCGCCTGATCCGGGTTACGTGATCCGCAACGGCACGCTGGTGTCGGCATCGTTCACCAATAAAGGCACCGCTGCTGCGCCGCTGCGTTATGGCATCGTCGACAACATCGTGCGCGAAGGCGCTTACGCACAAACCGAGTTCTTTGACCTGGACGGCAAATGGCGCGCCACCGACCGCCTGGTGTTCACCGCCAAAGCCGGTTCCACCAAAGGCAAAGGCGTTACGCCTAGCCAGGGCGTGTTTGAAGGTGACGTCAACAACTCCGGCGCCAGCTATCAGCTGAACGGTCTGGGTTCGCCGGCCACCGTCAAGTTCCCGAACATTAATACCGCCGTCTTCACCGGCACCCCGCTGGACTGGGTGTTCGGCGTATCGCCTGCCAGCACCGACGACAAGGAAACCTACGGCCAGATCGACGCTGCCTTCCAGCTGGACTCCGGCCCGCTGCGCGAGCTGAAATTCGGCATTCGTGGCACCCACCACACCCGCTCCAACTTCGAAGTGGCGCAAGGTCCTAACTGGGCCAACACCGATGTCGGCGGCACTAGCACCAACCCGGCCTGGAACGGCACCACCTACCCTGGCAACTTCGGTAGCGACCTGGGTGGCGACTTCCCTAAAAACGTCTGGATGCTCGACCCGTCCATCCTGCAGGCGTGGGGCGACCTGCACTCCAACCGCGATGTCAGCCGCACCTACTACCAGGACATGTTCAACCTGAAGGAAAACACCAAGGCGTTCTACGTCCAGGGTGAACTGGAAGGCGAAGGCTGGAGCGGTAACGTCGGCCTGCGCATCGTGCGCACCGAAGGCACCTCGAACGGCTATCAGATCCTGCCTAACCAACCGGCTGGCGGCAACCTGCCAGCCTATCCGTGGGGCGGTTTCGTCAAGCAGACGGCAATCGACAACAACACCACGATTCCGCTGCCTAGCCTGAACCTGAAGTTCGACCTGCGCTCCGACCTGGTGGCCCGCCTGGGCATCTCGCGCACCATGACCCGTCCCGACTACGGCGCATTGGGCGGCGCCGTGCTGCTGACCGACGAAACCCACACCGGTAACGGCGGCAACGCGCAACTGAAGCCAGTCAAGTCGACCAACCTGGATGCGTCGCTGCAGTGGTACTTCGCACCGCGCGCCCTGCTGTCGGCTGGCCTGTTCTACATGGACCTGAAGGACTACGTCGGCTATGGCTCGAGCGTCGGCAACTTCCTCGACACCCGCGCTTCGCAAGTGCAGAACAAGGCGGTCTTCGCGGACTACACCATCACCTCGCCGATCAACGTCGGCGCCAAAGTGAAGGGCATGGAACTGGCAGCGCAAATCCCGGTGGGGATGGGCTTCGGCATCGACGGCAACGTCACGCTGACCGATTCGCACCTGGACTTCGGCGCCTGCCCGGCGATGCAATTCTCGACCTCCGGCGATCCATGCGACATGCTGGGTGCTTCGAAGACCACCGCCAACGGCGGCATCTTCTTCGAGAACGACAAGTTCAATGCCCGCGTAAGCTACGCATGGCGCTCGTCGTTCCTGGCTGCGCAGGACCGTGGCACGCCGCTGTATCAGGATTCGACCGGCACGCTGTCGGCATCGTTCAACTACAACATCAGCAAGAACATCGTGCTGACGCTGAGCGGTCAGAATCTGAACAACCCGATCCTGAAGAACTACATCTACAACAAGGATCAACCGGCGCGCTTCTACGCCAACGGCGCGCAGTACTACGCCGGTCTGCATATCAAGTACTAATCAAGTACTAATCGGCTTCATTGTGCAGTCTGTGCCCGCCTCGGCGTCCCCGGCCCTGGCGGGCTTTTTTATGCCATCATACGTCGCATGAACACCCCCATCGAATACTACGACCTGGACCCGGCGCGCTTCTTCAGCGAAGTGGCGGCCAGCTACCGTCCAGCCATCCTGCGCGGCTTTGTGCGCCACTGGCCGGCCGTACGCGCGGCGCAGCAATCGCCGGAAGCGCTGTGCCAATATGTGCTCGGTCTGGCCAGCAATGCCGAAGTGGACTCCGTGATGACACCGCCCGCCGAACGCGGACGCCTGTTCTACAAGCCGGATATGGAAGGCTTCAATTTTGTCCGCAACAAGGTGCCGGTGGCGCGCGTGATCGAGCAACTGGCGCGCTATTCGCAGTTCGACGCGCCGCCTTCGGTGGCGGTGCAAAGCGCCCTGATTGACGACTGCCTGCCGCGCTTCCCACTGGAGAATGTGGCGCCGGCGCTGCCGCCGTCGGCGCGTCCGCGCCTGTGGCTGGGGAATACCATCACCACGCCGGCGCATTTTGACGAATCGTACAACCTGGCCTGCGTGGTCAGCGGCGCGCGGCGCTTCACGCTGTTCCCGCCCGGGCAGGTGGACAATCTATATATCGGCCCACTGGACTTTGCACCGACGCCAACGCCGATCAGCATGGTCAATTTCCGTGACCCGGACTACGCCCAGCATCCGCGCTTCCGCGAGGCGCTGCAGCACGCGCTGGTGGCCGACCTGCTGCCCGGCGATGCGCTCTACATTCCCACGCTGTGGTGGCACCATGTGCAGTCCACCGGCCCGCTGAACATGATGGTCAACTATTGGTGGAAGAACGGGCAAGCCGTGGACAGCGCCAGCCCTGCCTTCGACGCACTCCTGGCCGCGCTCAAAGCCCTAAACGCGTAGCGCCTCGCGGGCAAGGTTTAACGCTTGCGGCGGATAGTCGCCGCCACCGACCAGTCGCGGTCCTGCAAGCCCTGCGCCATCGCATCCTGCATATTCTCGCGCACCTGCTCCGCCACCGGCAGCAGCGCGCCCTTGGCTTCAGCCGCCGACAGGGCCAGGTTGACGTCCTTGAGGCCCAGCGGCAGCTTGAAGCCAGGCTCGAAAGTGTTGGTGGCGATGAAGCCGCCGTAACGCTGATAGCTCGGCGCCGCGAACAGCGTATTGGTCAGCACATCCAGCAGATCCGCCGCCGGCACGCCATAGCTCTCGCTCAGGTAGGCCGCCTCGCCCATCGCCGTGAAAGCCTGCGCGATCATCATATTGCCGGAGATTTTGACCACGTTGGCGCGCTTTGGATCATCACCCAGCAGCCAGGTCTTGCGGCCCACCGCATCCAGCAGCGGCTGCACGCGGGCGATGGCTTGCGGATCGCCCGCCGCCAGCACGTTCAGCTGCGCCGCCGCAGCGGCAGCCGGCACGCCGAACACCGGCGCCGAAATGTAGGCGATGCCGGCCTCGCGATGGCGCGCGGCCAGTTCGTCCACCAGCGCCAGCGAAATGGTCGCCATCATGATGTGGACGCAATTCTTGTTGGCGCCGGCCAGCGCGCCGCTGTCGAGGATCACGCTGCGCACCGCGTCGTCGTTGGACAGCATGGTCATCACCGCGTCGGCCTGGAAAGCGTCTGCCGGCGACTCCAGCACCGTCACGCCCTCAATGGCTTGCGCCGCCGCGCGATTGCGGTTCCACACGCTGACCTCATGCCCCGCCCGCACCAGATTCGGCACCATCGCCGCACCCATGCTGCCTATCCCGATAAAGCTGACTTTCATTGCATACCTCCGATACTTGGTGAGCCATCCAGTATGCGCCGCCGGCGCCGCGCACGGTAGTGGACCGGCGCGTACAAATGTTATACGCTCAACGTATGACCATCTCGTCCAACGCCGCCGACCGCATAGAACTGATGCAGACCTTCGTTCGCATCGTGGAAGCCGGCAGTATGTCCGCCGCCGCCAAGCAGCTGGGCACCACGCAACCGACCATCAGCCGCCGTTTGCAGGCACTGGAGCGCATGCTGGGCTTGCGCCTGCTGCAACGCTCCACCCACGCCATGCAGCTGACCGAGGATGGAGAACGCTGCCTGGCGCACGCGCGTGAACTGCTGTCGCACTGGAGCGCGCTGACCTCCGATGTGCAGGACGCGCGCGAAGAACCGGCGGGGCTGCTGCGCATCGTCGCACCGCATGCCTTCGGCCAGCAGCAGCTGATTGGGCCGCTGAACGATTTCCTGCTGCGCCATCCGCGTGTGTCGGTGGAATGGCTGCTGCACGACCGCACGCCGGACTTCATCGCCGAGAATATCGACTGCGCCATCCGCGTCGGTGAAGTGAGCGACCCGTCGGTCATCGCCATCAAGCTGGCGGACGTGCCGCGCATCGCGGTCGCGGCGCCGGCGCTGCTGGCCGGGCAGCCGCTGCCCACGCATCCCGCGCAGCTTAGCGCCCTGCCCTGGCTGGCCCTGCGCACCTTCTATCGCAACGAGATCACGCTGCACCATGCCAGCGGCGCAAGCCACCAACTGACGCTGCAACCGCGCCTGAGCACCGATAGCCTGTTCGCCGTCCGCAACGCCGCCGTGCAAGGCATGGGCGTGTGCGTGGTGTCTTCATGGGCGCTGCGCGACGAACTTGCGCAGGGCACGCTGCTGCATCTGGCGCCGGAGTGGCAGGCCACGCCGCTGCCGATGTACCTGATCTACCCGCACGCACCGCACTATCCGGCGCGCTTGCGCAGCTTTATCGACCATATGCGCGCAGCCATGCCGGCGATTCTTTCAGACCTCTGACGTCAGGCGGCGACGGGCAGTCCAAACACCAGCGACTGGTGCGCGGCAGCACCGGCCATCGCCCCATCCGCCACCGCAAAGGCGACACTGCCCGCCATGCGCGCCGCATCGCCGCAGGCATATACGCCTGCCACGCTGGTCGCCTTCATCATATCGGTGCGCAGGTAGCGGCCCATCGGCCCGTCCTCCATCTCGCAGCCCAGCAGCTCACCCAGCGGGCTGGCGCTGTGCAGGCGGCTCAACACGAACAAGCCGTCCAGCAGCAGCGCGCGGCCATCCGTCAGCGTTACGGTGGCGGTGCCGCTCACTGCCTGTACCCGCGTGCGTTCAATCGTTACGCCACGCGCCGCCAGTTTGACCAGTTGCTCCTCGTCCGGCTCAAAAGCGCCATTAAGAAAGAAGGTCACCTGGCCCCAGTCGGGCAGCATCATCGCGTGATGCCAGGAGTGCGGGCCGGTCGCCAGCACACCGATGCGACCCTGATTCAATTCGTAGCCGTGGCAGTACGGGCAGTGGAATACGCTGCTGCCCCAGCGCTCGGCCAGGCCCGGAATCGATGGCAGTTCGTCGGCCATGCCGGTGGCCAGCACCAGCCGCTGCGCATGGACCGCGCTGCCGTCGCTCACCGTCACGCGGAAGCCACCATCATGCTGCACCGCCTGCGTAGCCAGACCTTCGCGCCAGGTCACGGTGGAATACTTCATCAGCTGCGCGCGGCCGTCGGCGGCGATGGCCGCGCCTTCACGTCCATCCTGCCCGAGGAAGCCATGCGAATGGCTGGCGTAGCGGTTGCGGCGCTGGCCGGCATCAATCACCAGCACGCGGCGGCGGGCGCGGGCCAGTTGCGTGGCGGCCGACAGTCCGGCGTAGCTGCCGCCGATAACGATCACGTCGAATTCATCGATGCCCATGCTGCACTCCCTTGTGATGTGTGTTGAAGCTGGCGGACAGCTCGGCCAGCGTTACGTCCTTAAACCGGGAGATCAGCAACGCTTCCGCCTCATCGAATGCGCTGCCCAGCGACTCATTGACGGCGCGCTCCACCAGGCATTGCGGCTGCTCGACGCGGTTCCCCATCGCGAACACTGTGGGCGAGCCGACGGCTTCGTAGATATCGTGCAGCGTGACCTGGCGCAGGTCGCAGGTGATGCTCCAGCCGCCGCCGTGTCCTTTGTCGGAACCGACGTAGCCACGCTCCCGCAGTCCCGCCAGCACGCGCCGCACCAGCACCGGATTGGTATCCAGGAAGCCCGCCAGTTCTTCGGATGTAAAAGGCCTGTCGCCGTGCGCCATGTGCAGCAGCACGTGCAGGATGGAGGAAAGTTTGCTGTCTCGTCTCATGTAACTAATGATAGTACATAATCGCAAAACGTGCACGCAACTCGCTAAACTGACGCCATGCCATTGATGGCGGCGCAGCGCGGCGGTACATTGAAGGCATGCGCTACCTTCCCCTCCTCCTGCTTGCCTTCGCCCTCGGTTCCGCCAGCGCCGCCCCGCGCGACGCCAGAACCCAGGCCACTTACGACTACCTGCTCGGCATCTGGGGCAAGAACATCATCGCCGGCCAGTCCGACCTGACCTGGCGCGACGATGTCGATATGGCGCAGCGGGTGCACGACGACACCGGCAAGTACCCGGCGCTGATGGGTTACGATTTCATGAACTACTACGACGCCACCGAAGCCGATGGCCGCCACCAGACCGAGGAAGCCATCGCCTGGTCGCGCAAGGGTGGGCTGGTGAGCTTCCACTGGCACTGGCGCATGGAGAACGGCAAGTTCTACACCAAGGAAACGCCCTACGCCATCCCGGCCGATCAGGACTGGCGCAAGATCGATGACGCCATCGACCGCATCGCCGTCGAATTGAAGCGGCTACAGGACGCCAACGTGCCGGTGCTCTGGCGCCCGCTGCACGAAGGTTCCGGCGGCTGGTTCTGGTGGGGGCGTCCGCGCACCGACGGCGTGGAGCCGGCCACCGCCTACATCCAGCTATGGCGCCATATGTACACGCGCCTGACGCAAACGCACGGCCTGCGCAATCTGATCTGGGTATGGAATGGACAAGACCCGGCCTGGTATCCGGGCGATGATGTGGTGGACATCACCGGCTACGACATCTACGACAAGACCTATAGCGCGGCGTACCGCAAGGCGCAGCAGCACGCCAAGCCGATTGCGCTCACCGAGACCGGATACATTCCCGATCCCGCGCAAAGCGCCGCCGCTGGCGAGTGGTGGTTATGGTTCATGGTGTGGAATGACGCCGCCGGCGCTGCAGGCGTCACCAGCCAGGATAACTTCTGGACTGGCGAGTACCACAACACCGGCGCGCACAAGCGCAAGGTCTACAACGATCCGCGCGTGATTACGCTGGACCGTCTGCCGAAGTTCTGACGCCTACTTCGCTGCGGCGGGTGCAGCTGCACCCGCCTTGGCCTCGTCGCCCGACATGGCGACCGACAGCTTGGCCGGGTCGACCGCCTTGCGGAAGGCCGCGTTGACCTGCGCCAGCGTGGCCGCATTCAGCCTGGCCTCAAACTCCTTGCTCCAGGCGAAGGTACGGCCCAGATAGAGGTTGCGCGCCCAACCGTTGGCCAGCGCCGTATCCTTGGCGCGGTTCTGCTGGCGCATTTGCAGCAGGCCGGATTTGGCGTTGACCAGCTCCGCCTCGGTGAAGCCATCCTTCAGCACCCGGTCCAGCTCTTCGCGGATCGCGGCTTCCAGTTTCTTCAGGTTCTGCGGCGCGGCGATGGCGGCGACGGAGAAGCTGCCGGCGCGGTCCAGCGAACCAGGACGCAGGTCGCTGCCGCCGCCATAGGACAGGCCGTCCTTCTGGCGAATGCGGTCCATCAGACGCGATTTCAGTCCGCCACCGCCGAACATGTAGTTCGCCAGTTCCAGCGCCGGATAATCCGCGTCGTTGGAGTTCAGGTCCACATTCAGGCGCGCGGTGTAGAAGCCGTTTTCCTTGTCCGGCGCATTCAGCATCACATGCAACGGAGCCTTGTCCACATTGGTGCTCAGCACCGGCGCATACGACGCCTTGCTGTTCCAGCCAGCGAAGTTGTCGGCGATGGTCTTGCTGACCGCAGCCTTGTCGAAATCGCCGACGATGGCCAGTTCGCCGTGGCTGGCGCCGTAGTAATTGCGGTGGAAGGCAATCACGTCTTCCAGCTTGAGCGCCTTCAGCGCGGCCAGCTGCTCATCAATGCTCATCGCGTTGCGCACGTCACCTTGCGGATAGTGGTTGAAATGCTGCTCGATGGCCTGACTGGCCAGCACCTGCGGTTCGCTGCGCGACGCTTCCAGGCCGACGATCCACTGCTGGCGCAACTGCTCGAATTCCGCCGGCGAAAAGCTTGGCTCCTTCAGCACATGCGCCGCCAGACGCAGGGCTTCGTCCAGGTTAGGACCAGTGGTCTCGAAGCGCTGCGGGCCGCCGGTGATCTTCAGCCTGGAGAATGCATCGGCCAGTTGTTCGCGGCTGTACTTGCTGGTGCCACGCATCAGCATCTCGCCGGTGAAGGCGGAAACCACCGAAGTGTTGACCAGGTTTTTCTCGTCGCCCCAGTTCAGCTGCAGGGTGACGGCCACCGTCTCGCCGCGGTTCTTCTTCGGCAGCAGCGCCACTTTCAGGCCGCCGATGGTTTTGATTTCGGTGCGGGCGTTGATGTTGTCGTTGGTCGGGTCGAACACTTCCGACGTCAGCACATTCTCCTTGGCCTTGAAGCCCTTCATCGCCTCTTCCACGCCCGGTGCGGCCGGGATCTCGGCGCGCTGCGGATTGTCTTCCGGGATGAACTCACCCACCACGCGGTTGTCGCGCTTCAGGTAACGGGCGGCGACATCGGCCACTTCCTTCGAGGTGATGCTCGGCAGCTTGTCGCGGCCCTGGAACAGCAGACGCCAGTCGCCCAGCGAAATCTCTTCCGACAGCGTCACGCCCACGCGCTGCGGATCGTTCAGCGACTTCTCGATGCTGTTGGCGAAGTTGCGGCGGGTGCGTTCCATTTCCTCTTCGGTTGGCGGCGTCTTGGCGAAGCTCTCTACCGCCTCGATCAGCGCATCGCGCACCGGTTCCAGCGGCTGGCCGGCCTTGACCACCGCGCCGATGATTTGCAGGCCAGGCGCATAGCCGGTCTCGCCGAAGCTGAACACCTGCGCCGCCTTGCCGCTTTCCACCAGCTGCTTGTGCAGGCGGCCGGTCGGCGTATCGCCGAGGATCTCGGACATGAAGCTCAGCGCATCGCTATCCTGCTGCAGCGCGCTCGGAATCTTGTAGCCCAGCGCGACGATCTGCACGTCGCCCTTGCGGCGCACGATGAAGCTGCGCTCACCATCCTGGGTCGGCTCGACGGTCCAGAAAGGCGGCAGCGCGCGTTTTGGTTTCGGGATGGCGCCGAACGATTTGGTAATCCATTGCAGCGTTTGCGCCGGATCGAATTTGCCCGCCACCAGCAGCACCGCGTTATCCGGCTGGTAATAGGTGTGATAGAAGCCTTGCAGGTTCTCGATCTTGACGTTCTCGATGTCGCTGCGGTTGCCGATGGTGGAGCGGCCGTAGCTATGCCAGTCGTAGGCCACGCTCTGCATGCGCTTCAGCAGCACCGCGAACGGGCTGTTCTCGCCGCTCTCGTACTCGTTGCGGACCACGGTCATTTCCGAATCCAGGTCCTTGCGAGCGATGTAGGAATGGACCATGCGGTCGGCTTCCATGTCCAACGCCCATTTCAGGTTGTCCGGACTGGCCTGGAACACTTCGTAGTAGTTGGTGCGGTCGTTGGCGGTGGTGCCGTTGAATTCCATGCCGCGCGCGGCGAATTCCTGCGGGATGTTCTTGTTCTTCGGCGAGCCTTTGAACATCAGGTGTTCCAGCAAGTGCGCCATGCCGGTTTCGCCATAGTTCTCGTGGCGCGAGCCGACCAGATAGGTGACGTTGACGGTGACGGTGGGCTTGGAAGCATCCGGGAACAGCAGCACCTTGAGGCCATTCGGCAACCGGTACTCGGTAATGCCTTCCACTGACGGTCCCTTGACCACGCCGGCCGGTAAGCTAGCAACAGCAGGAGCGGCAGCCCAGGCGGTTCCGGTGGCGACGAAGGACATTCCGCACAGCAGGAAGCTGGCGGCGGCGACGTGTTTCAGACGGCTGTTGTTCATAGTCTCTCAGAGAAAAAACATAGGAACGTGCAGCATACGCCGGCGTCGTCGGCGTGGGTAGTACCTTAAGGAAAAATTAACTTACGGCTTATTTTTTCTCAGGCAGCAGGCAGGCGTCAACGACTTGCAAGTCGTTATCCTTGGCGAACGAGAGGACGAAGTGATAGGCCAGCGGTTCGAGCTCGCGCAGCTTGCCGTTGACGACGACAGACTTGACGCCGTTGACCACGGTCGGGGTCACGTAGGGGGAAAACTGCAGGTGGGAATCGCGGCCGCCGCCGGTGCCTTCCGGCTTGAAACAGGCCATCACGCCGCACAGACGCTCAGCCCAGTCGCTGGGACGGAACTGGCGGCCATTACTGGTCTGGCCAACGATGAAGAACGAATCTTGCTGTTCTGCCGGTTTTTGAACTGACATAGGCGCGGCTGCTTCTGCGTAGAGAGGAAGGGACTTACGTATTATATCTTATAGAAGACCTAAATAAGTAAGACCTTGATACATAAGGAATTTTTCCTGATACTTCCTACTTTGGTGCAGAAATGGTTAATTCCTGCACCAGAGCAATACCGCTATTGTACCCGTTAAGGCGATGCTCCGAGCCACCATGCGCTCGACAACAGCAATAACAACATCATCCATAACAACAATGCGCGCCACACCAGGCCGACGGTGCTTTGCAACGAACGGATGCTCGGTTCGTCGCCCGGCATCACGTCCGGTTCGATCTCGATATCGACCGTGGTGGCGTCCACCATCTGCGCCTTGACGGCGTTTTCCGCCGGCGTGCCGAGGCGCACGCCCATGGCGCCGCCGCCGGCCGACAGGATGATGCCGATCGCCTCGTTGGACCAGCGATGGGCGAAATTGCGCCAGGCGTAAATGGCATCCTCGAAGTTGCCAACCACGGCAAAAGCGACGGCGGTCAGGCGCACCGGAATCCAGTCGATCCAGTAAAACGCGCGCGCGGCGAACTGGCCGAAGGCTTCGTTGCGCATGTGCTCGGGCTCGTTCCAGGCGCGCGCCAGGTGTTCGGCCACGCGGTACATCACCGCCCCTGCCGGGCCGAGCGGCATCAGGAACCAGAAGAACACGCCGAATACATTGCGGTGCGTGGTCACCAGCGACTTCTCGACCGCCAGGCGGGCGATTTCCGAGACTTCCATGCCGACCGTGTCCAGCCTGGTCCATTCGGCCAGCAAGGCGCGCGCAGCCGGTTCGTCGCCGGCGTTCAGCGCCAGCTGGATCGAAGTGAAATAATGGCTGTAATGGCGGAAACCCAGGGTCAGGTAGACGATCAGCACGTTCCAGGCGAAGGCGGCCAGGAACCAGTCGTAATGGCGCAGCACCCAGTAAATGGCGGCGGTCGGGATCATCAGGATGGCCATCATCAGGAACCAGCCCATGCGGCCGTGGGTCGAGTGGCCGGCGTTAAACCAGGTCTCCATCCGCAACGCCAGGCTCTTGATTTCGGCGTAGATCGGATTGTCTGCGCGCAGCGGCTTCATCTGCTCAATCAGCAGCGCGCATAAAATGGAAAGAAAAGTCATTAAACGTCCTTTTGCATTGGCATAGCCTTAATGCCCGCTACGATAGCGTAGTTCTTAGTCTGCGCGCAAGAAATGGAACAGGTTGCGCAGCATGCCGGCCGTCGCCCCCCAGATGTAATAACCTTCATACGGCATCGCATAAAAGCTGCGGCGGCCATTCGGCAGCTCGGCCGACAGGCGCTGGTGGTTGGCGCCGTCCATCAGGAAGGCCAGCGGCACCTCAAAGATCGCCGCCACCTCGGACGGGTCGGCCACCACCTCAAACGGCGGCTGCACCAGCCCCACCACCGGCGTGACACAGTAACCGGTGCCGGTCAGGTAATCGGGCAGCGTACCTAGGATCTCGACATGGCGGCGCGCCAGGCCGATCTCTTCTTCCGACTCGCGCAGCGCGGTGTCGACGGCGTCGCTATCGTAATCTTCGGCGCGGCCGCCGGGAAAGCTGACCTGGCCCGGATGGTCGGTCAGGTCGGCGTTGCGCTGGGTCAGCAGCACCGTCAGGCCATGGGCGCGCTGCACCAGCGGAATCAGCACCGAGGCCGGCGTCGGCGCACGGCCGGCGCGGGCCGGCAGCACGCGTTCGCTGCCTTCCGGCGACCACACCTCTGGCGGCGCGGCAAAGCGGCTGCGCAGCCAGGCGGGCGCCAGGCGCTCCGGCAGGATGGCGGGTTCGCCGGCGATGCCGTCTATCGGCAGTAGCTGGGGATCGAAAGGTGGCTGGGCCATGCGGAACTCCTTAGAAGCAAAAAGGCGCCAGTGGCGCCTTTTATCGGGCGCCTGCGGGCGCCCTTTCCAAACACAACCGATATTACGCGGCTGCTTTCGCCGCTGGGCGACGGTTTGGCAATTTTTCTTTGATACGTGCCGATTTACCGGAACGATCACGCAGGTAGTACAGCTTAGCGCGACGTACGTCACCGCGGCGTTTCACTTCGATCGAAGCGATCAGCGGGGAGTACAGCTGGAAGGTACGCTCAACGCCTTCGCCGGACGAGATTTTACGAACGATGAAGTTCGAGTTCAGGCCACGGTTACGACGGGAGATGACCACGCCTTCGTAAGCCTGGGCGCGCTTGCGGGTGCCTTCGACTACGTTAACGTTCACGATCACGGTATCGCCAGGAGCAAAATCAGGGATGCTTTTGCCCAGACGAGCGATTTCTTCTTGCTCGAGTTGTTGAATCAGGTTCATTTTTAATGACTCCATAAACCATCATGCTGGCGCGCTATGCGTGTTGCCACGCCTGCCCAGTAGAGGATGGGGTTATAACAAGCAGGCTCAGAGGCCTGCCAAAAATTGCTCGTCGCGCTTGGTGAGCAGTCCTGCCTCACGCGCTTTGATAAGCAAATCCGGTCGCTTGCGCGCGGTCGCTTCCAGCATGCGCTGGCGGCGCCATTTTTCGATCTCGGCGTGGTTGCCGCCCATGAGTACCGGCGGCACGCCCACACCTTCATACGTTTCCGGCCGCGTGTAATGCGGCGAATCCAGCAAGCCGTTGACAAAACTGTCTTCGATGGCCGAGGCATCGGTGTTCAACACGCCGGGAATCTGGCGGATCACCGCATCCATCAAGGCCATCGCCGGCAGCTCGCCGCCGGACAGCACGAAATCGCCGAGGCTGATTTCTTCATCGACCACCCGGTCCAGCAACCGCTGGTCCACGGCTTCGTAGCGGCCGCACAGGATCACCAGACCGGGCTCCTGCTTGAGCTGCATCACGCGTTCGTGCGTCAACTGCTTGCCCTGGGGCGACATGAACAAGACGCGGGGCGCGGGCAGACCGGCATCGGTCTGGCGTTGCTTCGCCGCGTTGAGCGTCGCTTCCAGGGGTTTGGCCAGCATCACCATGCCGGGGCCGCCGCCATAGGGGCGGTCATCCACGGTACGGTGATTGTCGGTGGTGAAATCACGCGGATTCCACAGCGACAGGCCACACTTATTCTGTTCAAACGCGCGCCGGGTCACACCCGACTGCGTAATTGCGGCAAACATTTCCGGGAACAGGGTCACGACATCAAATTGCATGGCGAACCGCCCTCAATGTTTTGCTCAGCTTAGTAATCAAGGCCCCAGTCGACAATGATCTTTTTGGCTTCCTTGTCCACCTTGTTGATGAACGCGTCGACAAATGGGATCAGGCGCTCTTGCGCCGCAACGTCTTCCGGCTTGGCGTCGGCGGCTGCTGCTGGCGTAATGCGCAAGATCGACTGCGGACCGTTGCTCATCATGTCAGTCACCGTACCGAGGTGCTCACCTTGCAGATTTTCTACTTCCAGACCGATCAGATCAGTCCAGTAAAACTCATCGTCGGACAAAACCGGGAAGCGGCTTTGCGGAATGAAGACAGCGGCGCCTTTCAGCGCTTCCGCCACGTTCCGGTCAGTCACACCGACCAGCCGCGCCACGACGTCGCCGCCATGCAGTTTGACCTGCAGGACTTCCACATCGGACAGCGCCGGCTTATCCAACCACCAGGTTTTGACCTTGAGGAGTGCATCCGCATCTTCCGAGAAAGGACGAATCCTGACCCAGCCTGCAACGCCGTAAGCACCGAAGACAAAGCCTACCTGTGCCAGATCGTCGGGGATTTGCACCCCGGATGCATTCTTATCGGTCAAACCGGTAACCAGACTTGCTTAGGCTGCTTTTTTGTTCTGAGCAACCAGGCGAGCGACGGTTGGCGACAGTTGTGCGCCAACAGCTTGCCAGTGAGCCAGACGGTCTTCGGTGATGCGCAGGGCGACTTCTTGACCCGAAGCCATTGGGTTGTAGAAACCAATGCGCTCGATGAAACGGCCATCGCGACGATTACGCGAATCGGTTGCAACGATGTTGAAGAAAGGACGCTTTTTTGCGCCACCACGAGCTAAACGAATAACGACCATAATATTTCCAAAAAATTTGTGCTAGGACGGAAAAAGCCGCAAATTATAGCAAGCTTTGCCGCGAGGCAGCAAGCGTTAATGAAATAATTGGGCATGTTGGGGTAATCAAAGATTATCCCTTGTTCCGGCGCTCGGGGCAATAGGCTTACCCGTAAAAAAGGCGTGCCGGGGGGCGTATTATGCCTGATACTGCTGATTTCCCGGCTATCGGATTGACAATCATGACCGTTTTGCACCAGCCCCGTCACAAAAACAAGACACTTGCCGCCCTGCTGGCCTTCCTGCTGGGCGGCCTCGGCGCGCAGCGGCTGTATTTGCGCGGCTGGCGCGATCCGTGGCTATGGGCGCATCTGGCCTGCCTGCCGGCGGCCTGGCTGGTGGCGCAGCTCGCGCCGCAGGCGGACGGTTTCTACAAGCTGCTGCCGATCATCGTCTCCGGCCTGGTTGGTTTCCTGGAAGCGCTGATAATAGGCGTCACGCCCGACGACAAATGGGACGCGCGCCATAACGCCGACTCCGGCCGGCAGTCGAACACGCACTGGCCGGTAGCCGTGGTGCTGGTCGCCAGCATGATGATCGGCGCCGGCGGCCTGATCGCCACCCTCTCCCGCCTGTTCGACCTGATCTACACCGGCGGCGCTTATGGCTGACTCAGGGCGCAAACTCCAGATAAGAAACGACGCTCACTGACGGCGGCATCGGCAGGCCGTCCTCACGCATACCATCAAGGTGGAAGGCAATTGCCTCGCGCAAAGCGGCTTCAGTCGCCGCCAGGGTGGCGCCAGTTGCAACGCACCCCGGCAGATCCAGCACATAGCCAGAGTAATTGGCCTCGGCTTTTTCGATAACAATCGCGTAGCGAACAGTATTCATTTCTTCAAACCTGCGTGTTTGAAAACGCTGTTGAGAGTTCCTGGCGAGAGGTCATCGCCAAGGTGACCGGATACGGTGACCCGCCCTGCTTTTACGGGATGCCTAAATTGGCGATGGCTGCCACGAATAGCCACTATATACCAACCGTCATTACGTAGTATTCGTATGATGTCACGTGTTTTCATCCACCCAGCCTAACGGCTCACGCCGGACGCACATGGATCTGACGCAAAGTCTCATGCCGGCAAGGTTCACAGCGCGATGCTAGACTGGCCTTCGATTTGATAAGCGGAGTTCAATCATGAAATTTCTGGTGGTCGGCGCTGGGGCGCTGGGTGGGTATTTTGGCGGTCGCTTGCTGGCGGCAGGCCAGGACGTGACGTTTCTGGTGCGCGCTGGACGGGCGGCGCAGCTCGCGCAGCATGGACTGCGCATCAGCAGCCCCAAGGGCGATCTGACGCTGCCGGCGCCGCCACATCTGCTGTCGGAGCAACTGACGCAGCACTATGACGTGATCATCGTCGGCTGCAAAGCCTACGACCTGGACGCCACCATGGAATCCTTCGCCGCCGCAGTCGGCCCGGACACCGCCATCCTGCCCGTGATGAACGGCATGGCGCACCTGGAACGGCTGGCCGCCCGCTTCGGCAAGGAGCGCGTGCTGGGCGGCCTGTGCCTGATTTCCGCCACGCTGAGCGAGCAAGGCGACGTCCAGCATCTGAACGACACCCACGCGCTGGTATTCGGCGAACTTGACGCCGCCACCTCGGCGCGCGTGGCCGCCATTGACAGCGCCATGGCCGATGCCAATTTCGACGCCCGCGCCAGCAGCGAAATCCGCCAGGAAATGTGGGAGAAGTGGATTTTCATCACCGCGCTGGCCGGCGCCACCTGCCTGCTGCGCGGCAGCGTGGGCGACATCGTCGCCGCCGGCCAGACCGACGTCACGCTGGCCTTGCTGAACGAATGCAACGCCATCGCCGCCAGCCACGGTTTCCCGCCGCGTCCGCACCCCAGCGAGCGCGCCCACGCCATGCTGACGGCGGCCGGATCGCCGATTACCGCATCCATGCTGAAAGACCTGCAACGCGGTGGCGCGATCGAAGCCGATCATATCGTCGGCGACATGCTGGCGCGCGGCCAGCATCACGCCGCACCGACACTGAAAATCGCCTATGCCAATTTAAAGACCTACGAAGCGCGCCGCGAGCGCGAACGCTCGCTGCGCTCAATGAAGGCTGAGTGAGACCATCGGGCTCAACGCTGCGGTCAAACGGGCCGAGGGACGCGCGCCGGCGGCCACCGCCCAGGCCAGCACCCACTGACCAGCACGGATCTCATCGGCCATGGTACTGGCCGCCAGCAAGCGCTGCGCGGCCAGGCTCATACGATCGATGGCATACGCTTCGCGGTCGACTCGTGCGGGATGGAGGGTGATTCGTTTCATGCTGACCTCGCTAAGAATACAGCTTTTACGCAAGCAACACCGTATCGGATTCAATCAGCACCAAAAAAGGAGAACAACATGACCCAACGCACCCTGATGGCCGCCCTGCTGCTGGCCGCCCTGTCCAATACCGTCCAGGCGCAAAGCCCCAAGGAACATTTCGATTCCGACACCAAACGCATCGCCACCCGCTACGCCGACGACAAGAAACTGTGCAGCGACGAGCGCGATTCTAGCCAGCGCATGCAATGCCTGCGCGATTCCAAGGCCGAATACGACAAGGCCATGGCGCAAGCCCGCGCCCAATACAAGAACGCAGGCAAGCCGGGCGCCTGCCATGACTGCGGCAAGGTGACGTCCGTCGTAGTGGGTGAAAAATCTGGCGAAGGCAGCGCGCTGGGCCTGATCGCCGGCGGCGTGGCCGGCGCCCTGCTGGGCAACCAGGTCGGCAGCGGCCACGGTCGCCAACTGGCCACGGTGGCAGGCGCCGCCGGCGGCGCCTATGCCGGCAAGAAGATTGAAGAGAAAGCCAAATCCAGCAAACTGTGGACCGTGCACGTCAAATATGACGACGGCCGCCAAGCCGCCTTCAACTTCGACCACGATCCAAAAATGCTGAGCGGCGACCGCGTGCAGAACGCCAACGGCACCCTCGTCCGCCGCTGATCATCTGGGCAGCGCTAATTTAAATCAGGGAGCAAGGCAAGCTGCGTGACCGCCATCGGAAGCGATGGCGGTCACGTGAGAGCGTTTAGAACTGCTCGATGTCCAGCGCCAGCACGCCGGCGCTGCCGTCGGTGATCGAGCTGCGGATGCCCGCTGCCTGCGACAGGAAGTGGTCAGCGAAGAAGCGCGCGGTGGCGATCTTGGCTTTGTAGAAGCTGGCGTCGCCAGCGCCGGCGTCCAGCTTTTGCTGCGACACCAGCGCCGCGCGCGCCATCTGCCAGCCGCCCAGCACGATGCCGGCCAGCTTCAGGTACGGCACGCTGCCGGCAAACACGCCCTTGATGTCGGACTTGATGTTGGCCACCACGTACTCCACCACCGCGTCCAGTTCGGTCGCGCCCTGCGCCAGGTGCTTGCGGATCGCGGCGAAATCGGCGCCGTCCAGCTTGGCCAGCTCCGCTTCGGTCGCGCGCACCTGGGCGATCAGTTCCCTGGCGATCTTGCCGCCGTCGCGCACGGTCTTGCGGCCGATCAGGTCGTTGGCCTGAATCGCCGTCGTGCCTTCGTAGATGGTCAGGATCTTGGCGTCGCGGTAGTGCTGCGCTGCGCCGGTTTCTTCGATGAAACCCATGCCGCCGTGGATCTGCACGCCATCGCGCGTCACGTCTTGCGACAACTCGGTCGACCAGCCCTTGATGATCGGCACCAGGTACTCGTACACCGCCTGGTTGTGCGCGCGCGCCTCGGCATCGGCGCCGTGGTGCGCCTGATCGTACAGCGAAGCGCCAACATAGGCCAGCGCGCGTGCCGCCTCGGTCTGCGAACGCATATTCATCAGCAAGCGGCGCACATCCGGATGGTGAATGATGGCCACGCCGGACGGCGAACCGGTCAGGTCGCGCGATTGCACGCGGTCCTTGGCATACGCCAGCGCTTGCTGGTACGCATGTTCCGACAGGCCGATGCCTTGCAGGCCGACGCCGAAGCGCGCCGCGTTCATCATGATGAACATGTATTCCAGGCCGCGATTCTCTTCGCCCACCAGCGTGCCGATGGCGCCGCCGTTGTCGCCGAATTGCAGCACCGCAGTCGGGCTGGCCTTGATGCCCAGCTTGTGCTCGATCGACACGCAATGCGCATCATTGCGCGCACCCAGCGTACCGTCGGCGTTGACCAGGAACTTCGGCACGATGAACAGCGAGATGCCCTTTACGCCCGCTGGTGCATCCGGCGTGCGCGCCAACACCAGGTGGACGATGTTGTCGGTCATGTCGTGATCGCCATACGTGATGAAGATCTTGGTGCCGAATACTTTGTAAGTGCCGTCGCCCTGCGGCTCGGCGCGAGTGCGCACGGCGGCCAGGTCGGAGCCGGCTTGCGGCTCAGTCAGATTCATGGTGCCGGTCCATTTGCCGGTGACCAGGTTTTCCAGATAGATGGCTTTCTGCGCGTCGCTGCCGGCCGTCAGCAGCGCTTCAATCGCGCCGTCCGACAGCAGCGGGCACAGGGCGAACGAAATGTTCGCGCCGTGCAGCATCTCCACGCATGGCGTGCCGACCAGTTTTGGCAGGCCCTGGCCGCCGAAGTCGGTCGGGTGTTGCAGGCCTTGCCAGCCGGCGTCGGCGAACTGGCGGAAGGCTTCCTTGAAACCCTTCGACGTGATCACGCCGTCCTTGGTCCAGTAGCTCGGCTCCTTGTCGGCCGCGTGGTTCAGCGGGGCGATTTCGGCGGCGACGAATTTCGCGCTTTCTTCCAGCACGGCTTCGGCGGTTTCCGGGGTGGCGTCTTCACAGCCCGGCAGTTCGCTGACTGCTTGCAGGTTGGCCAGTTCGTTCATCACGAACAGCATGTCTTTGATTGGTGGTTGGTATGGCATCTCGTCTCCCCTTCGCCGTCGCTCCCGCGCAGGCGGGAGCCCATACTCAGCATCTCAGCATGGTTCCCCGCCTGCGCGGGGACGACGCGCCGTTGTTAAAAATAAGGCCACGGCAATCCGGCGTTCCGGATCAGCGTGGCCTCAGGTGTGCTTTATGCGCGCTTAGCCCAGTTCGGCTACCAGTTGTGGCACGACGTCGAACAGGTCGCCCACGATGCCGTAGTCGGCAACGGAGAAGATCGGCGCTTCCGGATCCTTGTTGATGGCGACGATGGTTTTCGAGTCTTTCATACCGGCCAGGTGCTGGATCGCGCCGGAGATACCGACGGCGATGTACAGGTTAGGCGCAACGATCTTGCCGGTCTGGCCGACTTGCCAGTCGTTCGGCACGTAGCCGGCGTCGACTGCGGCGCGCGACGCGCCCATGGCGGCGTTCAGCTTGTCCGCCAGCGGCTCCAGCACCTTGAAGGCTTCGCCCGAACCCATGCCGCGACCACCGGAGACGATGATCTTGGCGGCGGTCAGCTCAGGACGGTCCGACTTGGCCACTTCGCGGCCGACGAACGACGATTTGCCCGAATCGGCAACCGCCGTCACGGTTTCCACCGCAGCCGAACCGCCGCTGGCGGCAGCCGCGTCGAAGCCGGTCGAACGCACGGTGATGACTTTGACCTTGTCGTTCGACTGCACGGTGGCGATGGCGTTACCGGCGTAGATCGGACGCTCGAAAGTATCCGGCGCATCGACCTTGGTGATTTCCGAAATCTGCGCCACGTCCAGCTTGGCGGCCACGCGTGGCAGGATGTTCTTGCCATAGGCGGTGGCTGGCGCCAGGATGTGGCTGTAGGCGGCAGCGATGGCCAGCGCCTGCTCGGCGACGTTCTCAGCCAGGCCGTCGGCGAAGTGCGCGGCGTCGGCGTGGATGACTTTCGACACGCCGGCGACGGCGGCAGCGGCGCTTGCCACGGCGCCCGCGTTGGAACCGGCCACCAGGATGTGCACCTCGCCGCCGGCTTGCGCCGCTGCGGTCACGGTGTGCAGGGTGCTGGCCTTCAGGCTGGCGTTGTCGTGTTCTGCGATAACTAATGCGACCATGTTCAGATTCCTTTAGATAACTTTAGCTTCGGTGCGCAGCTTGGCGACCAGGGTAGCGACGTCCGGGACAATGATGCCGGCGGAGCGTTTCGCAGGCTCGGCGACTTTCACGGTTTTCAGACGCGGGGTCACATCGACGCCCAGGTCTTCCGGCTTGGTCACATCCAGCGGTTTCTTTTTCGCTTTCATGATGTTCGGCAGCGTCACGTAGCGCGGCTCGTTCAGGCGCAGGTCGGTGGTGACGATGGCCGGCAGGGTCAGCGCCAGGGTTTCCAGGCCGCCGTCCACTTCGCGCGTAACGGTGACTTTGCCGTCTTCCAGCGTGATTTTCGAGGCGAACGTCGCTTGCGGCCAGCCCAGCAGCGCAGCCAGCATCTGGCCGGTCTGGTTGGAGTCGTCGTCGATCGCCTGCTTGCCCAGGATGATCAGCTGTGGCTGCTCTTTGTCGGCCAGCGCTTTCAGCAGCTTGGCCACGGCCAGCGGTTCCAGTTCGGCGGTGGTTTCCACCAGGATGCCGCGGTCGGCGCCGATCGCCATCGCGGTGCGCAGGGTTTCCTGGCACTGGGTCACGCCGGCGGAGACAGCCACCACTTCGGTGACTTTGCCGGATTCTTTCAGGCGGGTCGCTTCTTCCACCGCGATCTCGTCGAACGGGTTCATCGACATTTTGACGTTGGCGATATCAACGCCGGTGCCGTCGGACTTCACACGCACCTTGACGTTGTAGTCGACCACACGTTTGACGGGTACCAAGACTTTCATAGCTGTGCCTTTGGGAAAAGATGAATTCGGGACTAAATAATGTGGGCTAGATTATATGAGAAATCTGCCCCGCACAAGAAATCAAAGCACGATCGTGCTATTTTTCGCTAGTAGAAATCGTCTAAAAAATAAATCTTCCAGACGACATTCTTGGGGAGGAAATGCAGCGGCTGTTATTTGCGCTGCATCAAAAAGACAAACTCACGGCCAGTCTGGACGTGCGACAACAGGGTATTGCCGGTTTGTTTACTGAAAGCCTGGAAATCACGCACCGAACCAGGATCGGTCGCCATGATGCGCAGCACTTCACCGCTCTGCAATTCCGAAAGGGCTTTCTTGGCCTTCAGAATCGGCAGCGGACAGTTCAGACCGCGCGCATCCAACTCCTTGTGGAATTCGATGGTATCGTTTTCTAGTATTGTTTCGCTCATCAAGAAACCCGCTCGTTTGTGGGGAGGTGTCGCCATACTACTCCTTTTTAGAGGGGATGACGCGCTGCACCAAAATAGTTCGTTGTACGTTGCAAGTTCACAACGCAAGCTGGAAAGTATACAACAGTCCGCCCCAGACGACAACGGCCTGCGTACGACAGCAAATCGCACGCAGGCCGCATTAACACAGCTTTACAGCCGGATTGTTGCCTTTACAGACGGGAGCCGATCCACTCGGCAACACCTGCCAGCGCACCCGGCAGACCGCTCGGATCGGTGCCGCCGGCTTGCGCCATATCGGGGCGTCCGCCGCCTTTACCGCCCACTTGTTGTGCAACGAAGTTGACCAGCTCGCCGGCCTTGACCTTCGACGTGGTGTCGGCGGTGACGCCGGCGATCAGGCTGACTTTGCCGTCGTTGACCGACGCCAGCACGATGGCAGCGGTCTTCAGCTTGTCCTTCAGCTTGTCCATGGTTTCGCGCAGGCCGGTCACGTCGGCGCCGTCCAGCGTGGCGGCCAGCACCTTGATGCCCTTGACGTCGACCGCTTGCGCAGCCAGCTCGTCGCCCTGGCCGGCAGCCAGCTTGGACTTCAGTGCCGCCAGTTCCTTCTCCAGCGATTTCACCTGATCCTGCACGGCGCCGATCTTGACGATCAACTCGTCCGGATTCGATTTCAGCGCCGACGCGGCTTCGTTCAGCTTGCGGGCCATGCCCTGCACCAGCGCCAGCGCGCCTTCGCCGGTCACGGCTTCCACGCGACGGATGCCGGCCGCAACGCCGCCTTCCGCGATGATCTTGAACAGGCCGATATCGCCGGTGCGCTGCACGTGCACGCCGCCGCACAGCTCTTTCGAGGTGCCGATATCCAGCACGCGCACTTCGTCGCCGTACTTCTCGCCGAACAGCGCCATCGCGCCGTGCTTGACCGCGTCGTCGAACGACATGTGCTGCGCCTTGGTGGCGTGGTTTTCCAGGATCTCTTTGTTGACCTTGGCTTCCACTTCGGCGATCTGCTCGGCGGTCAGCGGCGCGTTGTGGCTGAAGTCGAAACGGGTTTTGTCCGGATCGACCAGCGAACCTTTTTGCGCCACGTGCGAACCCAGCACTTCGCGCAGGGCTTTGTGCATCAGGTGGGTCGCCGAGTGGTTGCGGATGGTGCGGCCGCGCTTGTGCAGGTCGACTTGCGCGGCGACGATCTCGCCCACTTTCAGCGAACCCTGGGTCAGCACGCCGTGCTGGCCGAAGACGTCGGCCTGGATCTTCAGCGTGTCTTCCACGGTGAACAGACCGCCAGCGGCCTTGATCTCGCCCTGGTCGCCGACCTGGCCGCCGGACTCGGCGTAGAACGGCGTGGTGTCCAGCACCACGATGCCCTGCTCGCCTGCCTTCAGTTCCTGCACCGGTGCGCCGTTGGCGTACAGGGCGATCACTTTGGCGTCGACACTCAGGTCGTCGTAACCGATGAACTTGGTTTTCTCGCCCGAATACTCGACGTTGGCCGCCATCTTGAACTTGCCGGCGGCGCGCGCGGTTTTCTTCTGCTGTTCCATCGCGGCGTTGAAGCCGTCTTCATCCAGCGTGATGTTGCGTTCGCGGCAGATGTCGGCGGTCAGGTCCAGCGGGAAGCCGTAGGTGTCGTACAGCGTGAAGGCGGTTGCGCCGTCCAGCTTGCCTGGATCCTTGGCCAACTGGGCTTCCAGAATCTTCATGCCGTTTTCCAGCGTTTCGCCGAAGCGCTCTTCTTCCGCCTTCAGCGTGGCGGCAACGCGCGCCTTGGCTTCTTTCAGCTCCGGATAGGCGGTGCCCATCTCGATGTCCAGGTCTTCCACCAGCTTGTAGAAGAATGGCTTGGTCTGGCCCAGCTTGTGGCCGTGACGCAGCGCGCGGCGGATGATGCGGCGCAGCACGTAGCCGTGGCCTTCGGCGCCAGGAATGATGCCGTCAACGATCAGGAACGAGGCGGCGCGGATGTGGTCGGCGATCACGCGCAGCGATTTCGATTCCAGGTCGGTGGCGCCGGTTTCGCGCGCGGCGGCCTTGATCAGGTTCTGGAACAGGTCGATTTCGTAGTTGCTGTGCACGTGTTGCAGCACGGCGGCCAGGCGCTCCATGCCCATGCCGGTGTCCACGCATGGCTTCGGCAGCTTGTGCATCACGCCCGCTTCGTCGCGGTTGAACTGCATGAACACCAGGTTCCAGATCTCGATGAAGCGGTCGCCGTCTTCTTCGGCCGAGCCCGGAGGACCGCCCCAGATGTCGGCGCCGTGGTCGTAGAAGATCTCGGTGCATGGGCCGCATGGGCCAACGTCGGCCATCTGCCAGAAGTTGTCCGACGCGTAGCGCGAACCCTTGTTGTCGCCGATGCGGATGATGCGCTCTTTCGGCACGCCGATCTCGTTGGCCCAGATGTCGTAGGCTTCGTCATCTTCAAAGTAGACGGTGACGGTCAGCTTGTCGGCCGGCAGCTGGTAGACCTTGGTCAGCAGCTCCCAGGCGTAGTTGATGGCGTCGCGCTTGAAGTAGTCGCCGAAGCTGAAATTGCCCAGCATTTCGAAGAAGGTGTGGTGACGCGCGGTGTAGCCGACGTTTTCCAGGTCGTTGTGCTTGCCGCCGGCGCGCACGCAGCGCTGCACGCTGGTGGCGCGCGAGTACGGGCGGCTGTCCAGACCCAGGAACACGTCCTTGAACTGCACCATGCCGGAATTGGTCAACAGCATGGTCGGGTCATTGCCTGGCACCAGCGGGCTGGACCGGACAATGGTATGACCCTTAGATTCGAAAAATTTGAGGAACTTCTCGCGGATTTCAGATGATTTCATGTCGTTATGAGGTAAATAGCTGGCTGGTGCAAAAGAACGATTATGCCACAGCCAGCCCGTACTTCCCCCAACTAACGCGTCGCCAGCCTCACCACCTGCCCGGTGATTTCCCCGGTGGCGAGGTTACGTTGCGGCACCACCATCAGCACTTCGCCGCCCGCCTCATCGTTCTGGTCGAAGTCGATCCGCACCTGCAGCTGGCGGTCCAGCGCCACGAAGGTGTTGGGCTTGGTGGAGACCATGCGGTGCGGCCCCTGATCGTCGATTTCGCCGTACACCGCCGTGCCGCCGCCGCGCAGGTGCAGCGTCTGGCCGTTATCCAGCGTATAAGATCCACGGAATTGGCGCATTTGCCAGTCGTCCATGTGATAGCGGTGATCCGGCAGATCGATCGTCAGGCGCGGCGCCGGCACCGTGACGCTCTCATTGCTTTGCTGCGCTTGCGCGCCCATGCTGGCGCACAGCGCCAAACCCAACAGCCATTGGATTTTCATTTTCCCACTCCCCGTTTTGTTAATCCGACACCACCAGCCGGCAGCGTTTCACAAGTCTAGGCAGTGATAACGACAGATACATCACTCGAACGATTGAGCACGCACGGATGCGGCCGGCACGCCATGCAGCATCGACACCAGCTCGCCCTGGCGGCGCGTGCCGGTCTTGCGGAACAGCTTTTGCAGATGCGTCTTGACGGTGTGCACGCTGATGTCGAGCGCGGCCGCGATGTCGTCCAGCGCCTCGCCATGCGCCAGCGCCTGCGCCACGCCGGCCTCGGCTGGCGTGAGGTCAAACAGCTGCATCAACAGCGGGCGCGGCAGGCGGTGCGCCTCGGGGTCGCCGGCCATCACGATCGCGCAGGCCGGCAGCGCGGCCAGCTCTTCCGGCGGCAGGAACGGCACCACCGTCAGCAGCAGCGGCGGGCGATTGCGACGCGGTAAACTGAGGGCATGCAGATGGGCTGTATCGTGTGGCGAAGCGAGCACGGCGGCGACCAGCTGCGCCAGCGATTTGGCGCCGCAGCCGGCGTCCTGCAACAGCTTGTCGCCGTGCAGGCGCAAGGCCGTATCACGTTCCAGCAACGCGCCGGCGGCGGCGTTGGCATGCAACAGGCGCAACTCCGCATCGACCAGGAACACCGCAATGTCCATGTGATTCAAGGCGGCGTCCAGATAGGTGGCAACCGCATAGGACGTTAGCGCAAGCTGCATGTCCTCCCCTTCGACACTCTGAAATCAGCATAGAGCCGATCGCCGGAATGTCTACCCGGATTGTCAGGCGAGAGGAAAAATTAATCGCGCTTGGGGAACTCAGGCGAAGGTGGGGCCGATCAGGTCGATACGGTCGGTGCAGAAGCCGTCCACGCCCCAGCCCAGAATCGCGCGCGCCCGTTCCGGATCGTTGACGGTGTAGCAGAACAGGCCATAACCGGCGGCCTTGATCTGCGCCGCCAGTCCGGCCGTCAGGTGCTTGTGGTTGGTGTGGATGGCAATCGCGCCCAACGCCTGCGCCTGCTGCTGCCAGTCGGCCGGGATGGTGTCCAGCAGATAGCCGCGCGGCAGTTCGGGCGCGGTGTCGCGGGCGGCGGCCAGGGCCTCGTAGCTGAACGATGACAGCAAGGGATAGCCGGCCGGGTCGCCGGCGGTCAGTTCGGCGGCGTAGCTGTCGCGCGTGACCTTGGCCACCCAGGCGCCGGTGGCGGCCTCAAAACCGTCGGCCGGCTTGATTTCCACATTCATCCAGATGCGCTGCGCCTTGCAGAAATCGATGAACTGGGTGTAGAACGGTATCGGCTCGCCGCGGAATTCGGCGCCGAACCAGCTGCCGGCGTCCATATTGGCCAGGTCGACGGCGTCGGTACCGGCCACGCTGCCCTGCCCGGCCACGGTGCGGCCGAATTCCGGATCGTGCACCACCATGCCGATGCCGTCACGCGACAGCATCACGTCAAACTCGACGGCGTGGAAGCCGCGCGCCAGGCCGGCGTGCAGGCCGGCCACGGTATTTTCCGGCGCCAGCGTGCCGCCGCCGCGGTGTGCAACAATTTTGGGATAGGGCCACATGGTTGCGCCTTTGATATGATGAGGATGGCAAAGTTATCACAAATCATTATGCTGCTGCTAGCGGCTGCCTGCTGCCTGGCCGCCGAGCCGACGCAGGATGACATCATGGCCCGCGCCGCCGTCATCTATGCAGGCCGGCTGGCCGAGCACGCGATTGATCGCGACGCCGATTTCACCGCCCGCGTGCGCCGCATCGCCGGCGGCCTGATCGCCCAGGCGCAGCGCGACTATCCCGACACCGCGCACTGGGCCTGGGAAGTGCACACCACCGACACCGCCGAACAGAACGCCGACTGCATGGCCGGCGGCAAAATCCTGGTCAGCCAGGCGTATGTCGAACGCCTCGGCCTGAGCGACGCCGAACTGGCCATGCTGCTGGCGCACGAGATCGAGCACGCCGCGCTGCACCACAACCTGCTGGAATACCAGGCGGCGCTGCGGCTGGCGCCGGCCTGGTCCACGCGCCCGTTCGCCGAACTGGAATACGCCGTCGACAACGACCGCCAGCTGATGGCGCTGCTGGCCGACACCAACTACGCGCAGGAACAGGAAGCCGACCGCGAAGGTCTGCTGCTGGCCTGGCGCGCCGGCTGGCCGGCGGCACAGCTGAGCGGCTATTTCCGCAAGATGATGCGGGCCAGCGACTCACCGCGCTTGAGCCGCAGCGATTACCCGTCGCCGTCCCAGCGCTGGCGGGCCGCGCAGGCGCTGGCCGCCGGCTTGCAAAAAAACCACGTGCAGCCGAACGACTGAACCACTACACTAGCGGCCTGATTGTTCGTGCTCATAAGGTGAAACACATCATGACAGCTCCAAAAGCGCTAGGCCATATTCGCGTGCTCGACCTGAGCCGCGTGCTGGCGGGACCGTGGTGCTCGCAAAATCTGGCCGATCTCGGCGCAGACGTGATCAAGATCGAACGGCCCGGCAATGGCGACGACACCCGTGCCTGGGGCCCGCCGTACGCGCGCGACGCCGATGGCAACAACACCACTGAAGCTGCATACTATTTGTCCGCCAATCGCGGCAAGCGCTCGGTGACGGTGGACATCGCCAGCGCCGACGGCCAGCAACTGCTGCGCGAGCTGGTGCGCCAGTCCGACGTGGTGCTGGAGAACTACAAGGTCGGCCAACTGAAACGCTACGGCCTCGACTACGATTCCCTGAAAGCCATCAAGCCCGACCTGGTGTATTGCTCGGTCACCGGCTTCGGCCAGGATGGTCCGTACGCGCACCGCGCCGGCTATGACTTCCTGATCCAGGGCATGGGCGGCCTGATGTCGGTGACCGGCGAACGCGACGACCTGCCCGGCGGCGGCCCGCAGAAAGCCGGCGTGGCGCTGACCGACCTGATGACCGGCATGTACGCCACCATCGCCATCCTGGCCGCGCTGACGCACCGCGACCGCACTGGCGAAGGCCAGTACATCGACATGGCGCTGCTGGACGTGCAGGTGGCGATGCTGGCCAATGCCGGCAGCAATTACCTCAACAGCGGCAAGGCGCCCAAGCGCTGGGGCAATGCCCATCCGAACATCGTGCCGTACCAGACGTTCCAGTGTGCCGACGGCTACATCATCGTCGCCACCGGCAATGACGGGCAGTACCAGAAGTTTGTCGAGGCCGGCGGCCGTGGCGACCTGGCGTTCCATGAGCGCTACGCCACCAACCCGCTGCGCGTGCAGCACCGCGACGAACTGGTGCCGCTGCTGGCCGAGATGGTGTTGCAGCAGCCGCGCGATTTCTGGATCGCTACGCTGGAAGCGGTCGGCGTGCCGTGCGGCCCGATCAACGATCTGGACGACGTCTACCGCAATCCGCAAGTGGCAGCGCGCGGCATCGTCATGGAAGTACCGCATCCGACCGCCGGCACCACCAAACTGGTGCGCAGCCCGATGCGCCTGTCCGTCACGCCCGCCGACAACGCCGTCGCGCCGCCACTGCTGGGCCAGCACACCGACAGCGTCCTGCGCGAGCTGCTAGGCCGCAGCGACGACGACATCGCCACCCTGCGCGCGAAGGGAGTGCTGTAGCTTACCGCTAGCGGCGCAATCGGTCACGCTCCTGATCCGCGCGCCGCATTTTAAGAAATCCCACACTTTTTCTATGGTCCATGATTTATCAGGCCCCGTAGTGGCGGCCTGCTCTCTTTAGACACTCATGTCACGCTTTAGTTCCTGAATCTGGCTGTGCATGTGACTGACCGCGCCTTTCATCTGGCCGGACAGGCTGGGGATGTAGTTGCAGATGCGTTTGGCGCGCTCGGCCAGCAGGTCGAGGTCGCGCACCAGCTTGCGCACGCGGGTTTCTTCCGCTGCCTGCAAGATCTCGCGCGCGTCGTCGACGTGCTTGTCCATCAACTCCAGACAATTGCGCAACTCGCGCGGCAAGCCAGGCTCGGCTGAAGCAGCCTGCGCCGCCAGCCGGACCGCGCGCTCGACAAAATAAAACCGGTGCTGGATATCGTTCGGATGCAGCATGATGGTCTCCTCTCAATTGGCGGGCACAAAACTGCCCGTGCGGATGAGACCAACACCGCCCCCGGCAGTTGCGCCGATCAGCCCGGACACTGACGCAGATCAGTCCGCAATCAAATAACCACCCGTCCAGCGCCGACCAGCCGAACTCCACGCGGCCGCATCCTTCTGCTAATATCAAGCGACCCCGTCTTCACCCGAATGCCCCGCCATGCAACTACCTCCGCAACCAGCTTTAACCCGCGCCCCCAAGCGCCAGCGGACCCAGCAAGGAAGACTGGCTAGCAAATCGCAAGGCGATGCCTTCGACCAGATGTTCGGCGGCAGTCCCTATTTTGCTTTCGTCATCAGCGAAGCCGGCCGCCTGCTGGCGTGCAACACCCACACGCAATCCCTGCTGGGCCCGTTTGCGGACGACGACCCGGCCGCGCAACTGTACGCCGGCTGGGTGCTGCCGATGCTGCAAAGCGAAGCGCTGCCGACTGCCCGCATGCGCGGCCACTGGCGCGGCGAGGTCGAGCTGGTGGGCCGGGACGGCAGCAGCCATCCGGTCACGCAGACCATCGAATGGCGCGCCACGGCGCAGCCGCCCTCCTACCTGTGCCTGGCCTATCCGCTCGACGATTACGACGTCTACGAATCGCGGCTGCGCTTCAAATACCTGTTTGAAGCCCATCCGCAGCCGATGTGGGTGTACGACCTGGAAACGCTGCGCTTCATGGTGGTGAACGCGGCAGCCGTGGCCCAGTACGGCTATACCGAAGCGGAATTCCTGCACATGACCATCCGCGACATCCGCCCGCCGCAAGAGGTGCAACGGCTGGAGCAGAACCTGGCGGCGACGCCGCGCAAAGGCGCCGACCAGTCCGCCGCATGGACCCACGTGCGGCGCGACGGCAGCCGGCTGAAGGTGGACATTTCCTCGCACGCGGTCACGCTGTCCGGCCGCCCGTGCCGGCTGGTGTTCGCGCACGACATCACCGAACGCCTGCGGCTGCAAGCCGAACTGCAACTGCGCGGCCGCGCGCTGGAAGCCAGCGTCAACGCCATCGTGATCACCCAGCATGGGGCCGATGGCGACCGCGTCGAATACGCCAACCCGGCCTTCTCGCAGCTGCTCGGCCATGCGCCGGAAAGCGTACTGGGCCAGCAACTGGAAACGCTGCTGGGGCTGCAGGCGAACGACGACCAGCAGCAGGCGCTGCACGCGGCCATGCAGTCGGACCAGGAAGTGACGCTGCTGGTGCACATCCGCCACCGCGACGGTGCGCAACTATGGACCCAGATGCACGTGGCCCCGGTACCGGCGGCTGACGACGCCATCGGCCACCACGTCTGCGTGCTGACCGACATGACCGCCATCCTCGACTACCAGGCGCAGCTGGAACACCAGGCCAACCACGACGCGCTGACCGGCCTGCCCAACCGCGTCCTGCTCAACGACCGCATGACGCAGGCGGTGACCTTCTCGCAACGCTTCGGCCACAGCCTGTGGCTGGTGTTCATCGATCTCGACAACTTCAAGCTGATCAACGACCACCTCGGCCACCAGGCCGGCGACGCACTGCTGTGCGCGGTCGCCAACCGCCTGCGCGCCTGCGTCAACGACGGCGACACGGTGGCGCGGCTGGGCGGCGATGAATTCCTGCTGCTGCTGCCGGTGGCCAACCAGCGGCCGATGGCCAGCCTGCTGCAACTGGTGCAGGAAACGGTGGCGGCGCCGTTGATGCTGGAGCAGCAGGCGGTGACGATCACCTGCAGCATCGGCGTCAGCGTCTATCCGGCCGATGGCGCCGAGCCGGAACAACTGCTCAAGCACGCCGACATCGCCATGTACCGCGCCAAGGAAGCTGGCCGCAACCAGGTGCAGTTCTACGAAGCGGCGATGCATGCGCGCATCGCCGAACGGGCCTCGATCGAGGCCGAGCTACGCCACGCGCTGGCGCGCAACGAACTAAGCCTGGTCTACCAGCCCAAGCTGGATTTGCGCAGCGGTGCGGTGACCGGCGTGGAAGCGCTGCTGCGCTGGCAGCACCCGACGCTGGGGGCGGTGTCGCCGGCGCGCTTCATCGGCGTGGCGGAAGAGACCGGCATGATAGTCGCCATCGGCCGCTGGGTGCTGCGCATGGCCTGCACCCAGGCGGTGGCGTGGCAGCAGGCCGGGCTGCCGCCGCTACGGGTGGCGGTCAATCTGTCGGCGCGGCAGTTCCGCGACCAGGCATTGCTGGAGGAAGTGCGCGCCGCCCTGCACGACAGCGGCCTCGCTGCGCAATATCTGGAACTGGAACTGACCGAGAGCCTGATGATGCACAACGTCGACGAGGCGGTGGCGGCGATTGAAAACCTCAAGCAGCTCGGCATCGCCTTGTCGATCGACGACTTCGGCACCGGCTATTCCAGCCTGGCCTACCTGAAGCAGTTCCCGGTCGACTATCTGAAAATCGACCAGTCCTTCACGCGCGACATGCTCGACGAGCCCCGTGTGGCGGCCATCGTGCGCTCGGTGATCGCGCTCGGCCACAGCCTGGGCTTCAAGGTGATTGCCGAAGGCGTGGAAACCGCGTCGCAGCTGGACTACCTGCGCGGCAACGATTGCGACGAGATCCAGGGCTACTACTTCAGCCGCCCGCTGACGCCGGACGCCTTCGCCGACCTGCTACGCTCGTCCTAGCGGCCCCGGGCTAGCGTCCATAACTGGCGGTAAAGCTGGCCTTACCCAGCACCGCCTTGCCCAGACCGCGATTCAGCACAAAACCATACAGCGCCGGCGTGCCACGCGCTGGAATGCCGGCCGCCTGCGCCACCTGGTCCACCGACAAGGCGTACAGCGTGAACACATAGCGGTGTGCGCCCTCGCCAGCTGGCGGACACGGGCCGCCGTAATTGCCATTGCCGCCATTGGCGCCGGTATCCTGATAATCGTTCATGCCGCCGCGCGCGCCGGCCGGCAAGCTGGCGGCGCTGTTGCCGGCGCCGCGCGCCAGCCCCTGGGTGCTAGCAGGAATGTCGAACACCGTCCAGTGCCAGAAGCCGCTGCCGGTCGGCGCGTCGGGGTCATGCACCATCAGCACCAGCGAACGGGTACCATCCGGCACGCCGCTCCACGCCAGCGCCGGCGATACATTGCCGCCGTCGCAGCCAAAGCCTTTCAGCACATGGATATTGGGGAAGACGCCGCCGGCCAGATCCGGGCTGGACAAGGTGAACGGCGCAGCCCGCGCCATGCCGCACGCCAGCACCAGCGCGGCGCCGAGAGAGACTCGAGTTTTCATGAGGGATTCCTGTCGAATGAATGGAAGCCTCATGCTAGGCGCAGGCGGGCCGGGCCGCTTGTCTGCGCCGCGCAATCGTTGTTCCGTGGCGATCAGGCTGCGGCGGCCTCGGGGTCGCGCAGTTGCGATGGCGTGATGCCGAAGCGCACCTTGAACAGGCGCGAAAAATGCGCGTGGTTGGCAAAGCCGCTAGCGAGCGCGATCTGGCCGACGTAATCGTCGCTGGCCTGCAACAGCATCATGGCGTTGCACAGGCGGACTTCCAGCAGCAGCCGGCTCATGCTGGTGCCTTCGCGGGCCAGCCGGCGGCGCAGCGTCGCTTCGCTGAGGTTGAGCGCGGCGGCGGCCTGCGCGGCATGCCAGGACTGGGCCGGCGCCGATACCAGCAATGCGCGCAGCCGTTCAGGAATCGAACGTTGCGCGGATGGGGCAAAGCGGCAGCCATGGACCGCCAGCCAGGCCAGCACTTCCAGCGCCGCATGGCGCGCGATGGTCGGCGGCGTGGCCGGGTCCATCCACAGCGCGCGCACCCGCTCCACCGTGTGCCGGAAGCTGGCCGACGGCGAGCGCAATACATGAGGTCGGCTCAGCGGCGCAAACGCCGGCGCCGGCGCGGCGGTGGTCACTGCCGTTAGCGTGACCGCGGCAGCCGTTGCCGCTGGCGTTGGCGCTGGCATTGCCGCCGCCAGCAAACTATCGTCGAACATCAGGCTGATCGCCTCATACGGCGCGGCGCCGCTGAGCTGGTTTGTGACGCCATAACTGGCGCCGTGCGGCAACAGGATCAACTCGCCGGCCTCGGCCACCCATTGCTCGCCCGCCCCGAACACGATTTTTCGACCGGCCTGCACCAGCACCACCGTGCTCTGGCCGACAAACAGGTCTGGCACGAACAGCTCACGGCCCTGGCGCAGATGCGCGCTGGCGCCCAAACCCTCGCGGGCGGTGCAGCGGCGCGGCAAGGTCACGGCGGTCAGCATCAGCGCTCGGCCTGGCCCAGCGGCGCCAGCGTACGCAAGCGCAGCGCGACCACCAGCGCCAGCAGCAGCGAGCAGGACAGCACCGCCACCACGCCCGGCCACGCGGCGCGGCCCCACATGATGCCGGTGGCCGAACCCACCACGCTGGAACCAAGATAGTAGAAGAACAGGTACAGCGCCGACGCCAGCGCCTTGTTGCTGGTCGCCCGTCGCCCCACCCAGCTGCTGGCCACCGAGTGCGTGGCGAAGAAGCCAAAGGTGAACACCGCCACGCCGGCCAGAATCAGCGGCAGCCAGTCGGATAAAGTCAGCAACAGACCGCTGAACATGATCACGGCCATCATCCACAGCACATTGCGGCGGCCGTAACGGTCTGCCAGCCGGCCAGCCCACACCGAACTGTAAATCCCCAGCAGGTAGAAGAACGACACCGCCCCCACCACGCTCTGGCTCAGCGAAAACGGTCCGCCCAGCAAGCGATAGGCGATGTAGTTGTACAGGCTGACAAACGCCCCCATCAGCAGGAAGGCCAGCGCGAACAGCCAGGGCAATCCCTCATCCGACAAGTGCTGTTGGAAGCCGGCCGGCAGCGCCCGCCAGCCGCCGCTGGACGGCGTGAAATGGCGCGACGGCGGCAGGCTGCGCCAGAATTCAAAGGCCGCGTAAATCCCGGCCACGCCGACCGCCGCCAGCGCCAGCCGCCACGAGAAATGGTCGCTCAGCACCGAAGTGATCACTCGCCCCGCCATGCCGCCAAAGGCGCTGCCGCTGATATACAAGCCCATCGACAGGCCCAGCGAAGTCGGTTCGATTTCCTCGCCCAGGTAAGCCATGGCGATGGCCGGCATGCCGCCCAGCACCACCCCCAGCAAGGCGCGCAGCACCAGCAGCTGCGGATAGTTGTGGGCGAAGGCGCACAACAGCGTCATCACGGCGGCCACCGCCATCGCGGCCACCATCAGCGGCTTGCGGCCGAGGCGTTCCGAGATGGCGCTCGACGCCAGCAGCGACACCGCCAGCGCGCCGGTGGACACCGACAGCACCATGCTGCTCTGGGCCGCCGTCAGCGCGAATTCGTGCGACAGCAGCGGCATCAGCGGCTGCACGCAATACAGCAGCGCAAACGTGGCAAAGCCGCCGAAGAACATGGCGCGGTTGCTGCGTTTGAATTCGGGACTACCGAGGGCAATACGGGGCATGGTGGCGGCTGACATGATGATCCTGCGCGATACGATGACTTCATCTTAGGATTGCGTCACTAAGCTGTCCAATATATATTTAAGTCGTTAGTTATACTTTAAAAAGATAATGGAACTCCGCCACCTGCGTTACTTCGTTGCCGTTGCCGAAGAGCTAAGCTTTACCCGCGCCGCCGAACGGCTGCATATCGGCCAGCCGCCGTTGAGTCACCAGATCCAGATGCTGGAAGCCGAAGTGGGCGCCCAGCTGCTGGAACGCAGCAAGCGCTGGGTGCGCCTGACCGAGGCCGGCAAGCTGTTCCTGGACGATGCGCGGCGCGTGCTGGCGCTGTCCGAACAGGCCATGCAGACCGCGCGCCGGGCCGAGCGCGGCGAAGCCGGCGAGTTGCGGGTCGGCTTCACCTTCTCCACCCCGCTGACGCCGCTGTTTGCGGCGGTGATCAACCGCTACCGGCAGCGCTATCCGGGCGTGCAGCTGACCTTGCAGGAGATGTCGACCATCGGCCAGATCGAGGCGCTGGCCGCGCGCGCGCTGGACCTGGGCCTGGTGCGGCCGCCGGAGCTGACGCTGCCGGAATCGGTGGAGCTGACCATCCTGCGCCGCGATCCGCTGGTGATGGTGCTGCCGGTCGGCCATCCGCTGGCGCGGAAGCAGAGCATTGCCGTCAGCGATTTGAAGGGGGAGCCGCTGGTGATGTATCCGGAAAGCGCCGGCACCGGGATTCATCCGCAGATCAACCGGCTGTGCCGCGAGGCCGGCTTCAAGCCGACCATTGCGATGGAGGCCGGCGAGGCGTCCACCATCATCGGCCTGGTGGCGGCCGGCTGCGGCGTGTCGGTGCTGCCGAGTTCATTCGACATCATCCGCATGAGCGAGGTGTGCTACCGGCCGATGGCGGACGCCGAGGCCACCACGGCGCTGTATCTGGCCAAAAGAAAGGATGCGATCTCGCCGCTGGTTGCGGCCTTCGTTGCGGTGGCCGATGAGGCCAGCCGTCATTCCCGCGCAGGCGGGAATCCATAGAACGCATGCTCAGCATGGATTCCGGCGTTCGCCGGAACGACGAGCCTACGAGTAGTCGGCGTCCAGCTCGGAGCCGGCGTAGTTTTCCAGTTCCGCGAACAGCGTTTTCATCGCCGTGCGGCCCTTGATGTTTTGCAGCACGGTGCAGCTCTGGCGATAGCTGTCGATGCGCTCCAGCAGCACCGGATGATGCTGCACCGGCACCTTGGCCACCAGCTCGGCCCAGCCGGCCTCGTAGTCCGGCTTGTTCTTGCGCACCGATTTGACGAAGCGCTCGAACTCCTTCTGGCCGGTGCGCGCCACCACTCGGCCACCGCCCTCGACCGCAAAGATGATCGCCAGCGCGATCACGCCTTCCGCGTTGAGGTCGGCATCACTGACCGGGCCTTCGGTGTTGTGACGGCGCAGCCAGCCGGCCAGCCGCACCACCGCCTGCACTTCCTTGCGCTGCTTGAACTGCACCGCGTAACGCGCGCTGCCGTTCCAGTTCTGGTTCGGGTCGGCCTGGCAGATGTCGACGAACTTGTCGCGCAGGCGGCGCGCCGCATACACCGGATCGGTATCGTACTCGCCGACCAGCGCATCTTCCGGCAGCGCCGCCAATTCCTTGACCATGCGGAAGCCGACCTGGAACGCGTACTCGGCGCCCTCCTCGATCAGCAGGCCGAGGGCGGCCTCGTCGTCATCGTCGGGCAGCTCGTGGTCCAGCCCCAGCGACACGCAGCCCACCGTCAGCTGCAAGGCCTTCTGGATGCCGTCGGCGGTGCGGTCGTTGGTGAACTTCTCGGCCACCATGGCGGTGATGCCGGTCAGTTCATCGGCCAGCGCGTAGGCGGCCTCATCGTCCGGTTCGAGCGCGAATTGCTTGATCGCGCGCGTCAGGCGCGGCAGGGTTTCTCTTACGATTGCTGGCAGCATCGATCAACCGCCGATCACGAGAAAATGTTGGTGCCGACCGAGCGGCGCGACGCCTTGGCGACACGCGTGGACGGCACTTGCTTGCGCAGGCGGTACAGCAATTCCTTGGTCGAGCGCTGCAGGATGGTCGGCTCGGCGTCCGGATCATCGTCGTACTCGGCGTCGGCCAGGTCGGCGCTGTGGCGGAATTCCGGGAACAGCTCGAACAGCGCGCGGTCCCAGCCGTCTTCCGACGCCTGCGCCAGCGCGATCGCCAGCGGAACCACATCGTTGTCGGCGGTGGTCT
This sequence comes from Duganella margarita, assembly GCF_009857535.1. GTDB lineage: Bacteria > Pseudomonadota > Gammaproteobacteria > Burkholderiales > Burkholderiaceae_D > Rugamonas > Rugamonas margarita. The sequence continues at coordinate 24,677 of NZ_WWCS01000022.1, read as the reverse complement.
GGCCGGTCAGGTACGGGCCTTTGGAGATGATCTCGCCGGCCACTTCCAGGATTTCCTTCGGCGCCATCGAGAACAGGATGGCGAACGCGGTCGAACCGTGGTCGGTGGCCGAGGCGGCCGCCAGCAGTTCGTTGCGGCGCTCTTCGTCGTCGGTGGAGAACACCACGCCATGGATGTGGGTGAACAGCGCCTCGGCGATGCGCTCCGGATCGTCCTCGATCTGGTCGTCCGGCCAGGTGGCGGCGATGAAGGCCAGACTGTCGGCCCACGCCTTCGGCGGCACCAGCAAGGTCGCCAGCGACATCTTGCCGCCGTCAAAGCCGGCCATGTGCAGCGCCGTCACTTGCGGCGGAATGTTGTTCAGCACTTCCACCACCGCCAGGTCGCCAAACTGGTCGGCGGCGTCGGCAAAAGCTTGCTCGGCGTGGCTCAGCGAGCCGGCCAGCACCAGTTCCGTCACTTGCTTGCTCAGGGCAGGCAGATTCGATTTTTCGGACATGCTTATTCTCCATCCCGGTCGAACATTTGCGCGAAGTCGTCGGACGCCGCGTCTTCGTCGTCGATATCGTCGCCATCGTCGTTGGCCGACAGCTGGTCCAGCGATTGATCGTCATCGTCCCACTTGCGCGGATTCTTGTGCAGGAAGGCGGTGATAATGGCCTGGCGCGCCAGGTCCGGCATGCTTTCGGCAATCGCCGCATACATCTTGCCCGCTTCCTCGCCCTTGCACTCGGCCATGGCGAACACGCGCGCGGCGTCGCCGAACTCGTAGTCCTCGGCCTCGGCCAGCAGGCCTTTCGGATTGCTGAACTCGATGTGATCGACCAGCGCGAACGCCAGCATGTTCACATCTTCAATGCCGCCGCCCTGGGCATACTCGCCCACCAGTGCGTCCACCATGCGCTGGTAGTTCTGGCGGTCCGGCGGATCGCCCAGGATGCCTTCGATCTGGCCTTCCAGCTCACGCGATTGATAGGCGAACTCAGGGTGTACTTTTCTCATTGCTTGCTTTCTTGCTAAATAGATAATTACGCGGCGGGCAGCGTGGTGCCCTGCAGCGCGAACAGCGAACGCCACAGCTGATACGCTTCGGCTTCGGCGTCGATGATGATGCGGTGGTTCAGGCTCTGGTTGTATTCCTCACGCTTGGCCGGGTCCGACAGGATCTCGTACGCCTTGGTGACGGCCTTGAAGCGCGCATCGGCGCCTGGTTCGGGATTGCGGTCCGGGTGGAAGCGCATGGCCAGCGAACGATAGACTTTTTTAATCTCATCTTCGCTGGCGTTCGGCGCGATACCCAGTGTGTTGTAGTAATTTTCCATTTGGAAACTCCGGGCCGTGGTGCGGTGACAAACCCACCGCAAATTAATCGATCATTATACCGCGCCGCCATATCGCCACTGGCAATACGGTAAAATGCAGCAATATAGAACTTTTGCACAATCCAAACTTCCAGATGAGCAACGACAAAAACAGCCCAGCGCCAGCACTCCCCTCCAATTTCCTGCGTGCCATCGTCGAACACGACCTGGCGGCCGGCACCCATGACCGCGCCGGCCTGCCGAGCGTGATCACCCGCTTTCCGCCGGAGCCGAACGGCTACCTGCACATCGGTCACGCCAAGTCGATCTGCCTGAACTTCGGCTTGGCGCGCGATTACCATGGCCGCTGCAACCTGCGTTTCGACGACACCAACCCGGCCAAGGAAGAGCAGGAATACGTCGACACCATCATCGACAGCGTCAAATGGCTGGGCTTTGACTACGACTATCCCAAGGCCGACGGCTCGGTCGAGCATCACCTGCACTACGCGTCGGACTACTTCGACCAGCTGTACGTCATGGCAGAATGGCTGATCGAACAAGGTTACGCCTACGTCGACAGCCAGTCGGCAGACGATATGGCGGCCAATCGCGGCAATTTCAACACGCCGGGCACCAACTCGCCGTTCCGCAACCGTCCGGCCGCCGAATCGCTGCAGCTCTTCCGCGACATGAAGGCCGGCAAATACGCCGATGGCGAGCACATCCTGCGCGCCAAGATCAGCGAGGACGCGATGGCCTCGCCGAACATGAATATGCGCGATCCGGCCATCTACCGCATCCGCCATGCGCACCATGTGCGCACCGGCGACGCCTGGTGCATCTACCCGATGTACGACTACACGCACCCGATTTCGGACGCGCTGGAAAACATCACCCATTCGATCTGCACGCTGGAATTCCAGGACCACCGCCCGTTCTACGACTGGCTGCTGGCGACTCTGTCGAAAGGCGGCTTCTTCACGCTGCCGGTGCCGAACCAGTACGAGTTCTCGCGCCTGAACCTGACCTACGTGGTGACCTCCAAGCGCAAGCTGCGCCAGCTGGTGGAAGAGAAAATCGTCGACGGCTGGGATGACCCGCGCATGCCGACCATCGTCGGCCTGCGCCGCCGCGGCTACACGCCGGAAGCGCTGCACCTGTTCTGCGACCGCATCGGCGTCACCAAGGCCGACGGCTGGATCGACATGAGCACGCTGGAAGGCTGTGTGCGCGAAGACCTGGACCCGAAAGCGCCGCGCGCCACCGCCGTGCTGCGTCCGCTGAAACTGATCATCGACAACTACCCGGAAGGCCAGACCGAAGCGTGCACCTCGCCGGTTCACCCGCACCACCCGGAAATGGGCGTGCGCACCTTCCCGATCTCGCGCGAGCTGTGGATTGAAGAGGAGGACTTCATGGAAGTGCCGGTCAAGGGCTACTTCCGCTACTTCCCGCCGATCGGCGACGCTCCGGGCAGCCGCGTGCGCCTGCGCCACGGTTATGTCACCGAGTGCACCGGCTTCGACAAGGATGAAAACGGCAAGGTCATCGCCGTGCACGTCAAATACTTCGAGGACTCCAAGTCCGGCACGCCGGGGTCGGACAACTACAAGGTCAAGGGCAACATCCACTGGGTGTCGACCGCCGCCGCCGTGGAAGCCGAAGTGCGCCTGTACGACCGCCTGTTCACCGACGCCCAGCCGGATGCCGGCGGCAAGGACTTCCTCTCGCTGCTGAACCCGAACGCCAAGGAAGTGGTCACCGCCTACCTGGAACCGGGCATGGTCGCCGCCCAGGCCGACCAGCGCTACCAGTTCGAGCGTCACGGCTATTTTGTCGCCGACCGCGTCGACTCGCAGCCAGGCAAGCCGGTGTTCAACCGCATCGTCACGCTGAAGGACAGCTGGGTGGCCAAATAAGCTGCCCGCCCTTCGCTAAAACGGCGCCCGCGTGGCGCCGTTTTTTTATTGACCTGGAAATAACTAAACGCCAGGAGCAATAAGCTTTTTGCAAAATTGCTTGACGAGGTGAACCGTTGTTTTCTATAGTCAAAAGACTATGGCCCTTGCCCACAAACAGCTATTCCCCGCTTCCCGGCCGGTCTGGTGGGCGGGCGTGCTGTTGTCTCTCGGGATCGGCGGCCTGTTTTATCTCGCCGCCAACCGTACCATCGACTACGACGCCAGCGAGCGCTTTCTGCATCAGGCGCAAAACGCCCAGTACAACATCAATTCACGGCTGAATGCCTACACCGATGTGCTGCGCGGCACGGCCAGCTTCTTCCACGCCGCCGAAAACGTCGACCGCGCCAGCTTCCACCGCTATGTGGATGGGCTGCATATCGCCAGCCAGTTCCCGGCGCTGGACAACATCAATTACGCCCAGTACGTCACCGACGGCGCGCGCGACGCCTTTGAAGCGGCCGACGCCGGCGGCGAAGCACTCGGCTATCCGCACCGGCTGGCCATCTCGCCGGGCCAGCGCCGGCCCGAATACTGGGTGCTAACGATGATCGCCCCGCTGGCGGAATTCCGCGAAAAAATCGGCCGCGACATCGGCTGGCGTGGCCCGGTAGCGCAGGCGCTGCGCCACGGCCGCGATACCGGCGACCTCAGCGCATCGGGCTTGCCGATCGACAGCCTGCACCAGCCGCAAGGGGCCGGACTGGCGCTGCGCCTGCCGGTCTACCGCAGCGGTGCGCCACTGCAAACGCTGGAACAGCGCCGCGCCGCCTACATCGGCTCGGTGGGCATCGGCTTCAGCGTGCCGCGTCTGGTGCAGGCGGCGCTGGAACAGATGCAGGTGCGCTCCACCCGCCTGGTGCTGGTCGATAGCGGTGGCGGCGCGCCGCCGCGGCAACCGGCGCAGCTGTTCGACAGCAATCCAGGCGGCAGCCCGCCGCGCGCCAGCGACCTGTTCAGCGTGGTACTGCCGATCGATTTCCACCACCGCCACTGGAGCGCGCATTTCAGCGCCCCCAAGGCCGCCTGGTACAGCCGCTTCGACACCTGGCTGCCGTGGCTGGCCATGCTGTGCGGCTTCACCGGCTCGCTGCTGTTCTATCTGCTGTTCCACACGCTGTCGTCGTCGCGCATGCGAGCCGTCAAGATGGCCAAGGAAATGACGCGCGAATTGCGCACCAGTCAGGCCCGGCTGCAGCAGTCGCACCACAAGCTGCGCCGGCTGGCTGCGCACGCCGACCACATCAAGGAAGAAGAACGCAAGCGCATCGCCCGCGAAATCCACGACGACCTCGGCCAGAACCTGCTGGTGCTGCGCATCGACGTCGACCTGCTGACCACCCGCACGCGCCACCGCCATCCGCGCCTGCATGCGCGCGCGCAGCGCATGCTGAGCCAGATCGACAGCAGCATCAAGAGCGTGCGCCACATCATCAACGACCTGCGCCCCACCGTGCTGGACCTGGGACTGAACGCGGCGGTGGAATGGCAGATCGCGCAGTTCCGCGCGCGCTCCGGCATGGTCTGCGAGCTGATCGACCACCACACCGAGATCCGCGTCGACGACCAGCGCGCCACCGCGTTCTTCCGCGTGTTGCAGGAGTCGCTCAGCAACATCCTGCAACACGCCCACGCCAGCCTGGTGCGGGTAGAGCTGTTGCAGGCCGGCGGCATGCTGAGCATGACCATCAGCGACAACGGCATCGGCGTGCGCGACAGCAGCCGCAACAAGGTCGGCTCGTTCGGCCTGGTCGGCATCGAAGAACGCATCAGCCTGCTTGGCGGCACCTGTTCGATCAGCGGCACGCCCAACGGCGGCACCACGGTGGCGATCGCGGTGCCGGTCAGTGATGCGGGCACGCGCGTGGCGCCACCGGCCCCCTCGCCAGCCACGCCGCCGGCCACCACGCGCGACATGGCGCTTTGAATTTCCTTTCAAACATTGATTAACCTCAAGGAATAGCTGTCTCCTGCGGGCAAAATTAAAGGCATTCCCAGCCTTTTCAACCCGCATCAATACAGCAAAGGAAATTCTGATGAATGCCCAAACCATGCACACCATCGCCGCCCTGGACCTGGAGCCGATCAAAGTCAAGCTGATGCACGAAGAATCCGGTGAAGGCTGGACGCTGGAACGCGCCAACGCGGTCGAGTTCGAGTACCGCCGCTTTCTCTACCTGATGAAACAGTACCCGCACGAGCAGACCGCGCCGCTGGTCGACGTCGACACCTTCTGGCACTACCATATCCTGGACACGATGAAATACCACGCCGATTGCGACGCTGTGTTCGGCCATTACCTGCACCACTTCCCGTACATCGGCCTGCGCGGCGAGGACGACGAGGCGGCGCATATCCGCGTCGGCCAGCGCATGAAGGAGTTGTACGAGGATACGTTTGGCGAAGATTATGTGCGCGCCAGCGCCGGCGCGTTTGCGCATTCGGGCGTACTGGTGCAAGACATCGCCCATTCCGGCGTGCTGGCGGCCGACGTCGCGCATTCCGGCGTCCTGGCCAGCGATATCGCGCACTCGGGCGTGCTGGCGGCGAAGGTGGCGCATTCCGGCGTGGTCAACACCAGCATGGTCGCGGCCGAGGCGGCTATTGTAGCGGCGCAACAGTCCAGCTTCTACACCCTGCGCCCGCGCCTGCCGCAATCCGCCTGAAGCACAAAAAGCGGGCGACCTGCTGAAATAAGTGGCATACTTGGCTGTCTACAGAATGATGGGAGTGCATCATGGCCGTCAATACCGTTGCCCCGAACAGCAGCACTGCGATCCAGCAAGCCGTCCCCACCCGCCAGCCTGAACAGGTAAAGCCGGTGGACCAACCCGCCGAGCGCGTTGCGCAGGCGCCGCCACCACCGCCGCCTCAGGCGGCCGTGGCGCCCACCGTCAACACCAGCGGCCAGCGCATCGGCACCACCATCAGCACGTCCGCCTGATCCGGGCCGGGGCAAAAAAAACGGCGCGTTACCGTAGGGTACGCGCCGTTTTCTTTTGGGTGTCCGCTATCAGGACGCCATCATTTCGCGCAGTTCGCGAATGCTGAAGTCGCTGATCTCGTGCATGCGGATCAGGATCGTCGCGCCAATCGGCAGCGTGTTGTGGCGGATTTTGGAGATGACCGGCGGGGCCACTTCCAGTGCGCGGGACAGCGCTGCATCGTTTTTCAGTTGCAGTTTCTCAATGATCGCGTCCAGCACGCGGTTCGGGTTGTATGTCGGCGAAGCCGTGATTTCTTTGAGGGACATAGTGATTTAAGTAAGTTCGCTGCCGTCTTTGGCAAAAAAACGACACATGGGTAAGAAAAATTTTTAGCTCAATTACCGTTGAAGCACGAGAAACCACGAACATTTATGCCGCGTTTTAGTGCTTAACCGAGATAATACCTGTTTCCGTTACAAAAGGGCTAACTCAACAAAGCTTTGTGTGAGATTTAGAGAGATTCTAACCCTATTTTGTGTGGTAGTGAGGATTTATGTTGTAAAAAGAAGTATCAAACAATGTAAAGATCAGCTTGGACGGTGGACACCGGCGGCAAGGAAGCACCATTCAACCGCCATCAGCGTGGCCAGTTGGGCGATCGTGCCTGGGAAGAACAACGAGGAGGAGGAGGAGGACTGCTCAGCATGCTGGGCACTGCAATGCCAACCGAGCTGGCGCCGGATTTCTTCCGGCACCGGAGGCGGACAGCGGCCAGCATCCCGCTGGCGCTGCAGCATGTAGGCGCGGACTTGCTCCTTGGTCGGCTGCAAACTGGCTGGCATGCGCGCACTCCTTTGTGGAAGATGGCTAACAATATCTTAACATGTGATGATTTATTTGATGCACATCAAACAAGCCATCTTATGAGTTTGACACAAAAATGCCACAATAAAATTTCAACAGATTAAGTTTTATTGCTTCTTTACATATCTTTACATTCTCGCAGCCAAGGTTGCCGCCACCGTCGGGTAGCCCAGGCGCACCCCCAGTTCGCGCTTGATGCGATCGTTGCGCAAGCGGCGCGACTCCGACATGAACGACAACAGCGCCGGCGACACCACCTGCTGCAACTGCGCACGCGGCAAGCGCGGCGGGCGCGGCAGCTTGAAGGCATCGGCGACCGCATCGAAATATTGCGCCATCTTCATGTCACTGTCATCCACTGCATGATAGATACGGTTCGGTAGCGCACGATACAGCGCGCGAATGATGATCGCGGCCAGATCGTCGGCGTGAATGTGGTTGGTATACACGTCGTCGGCCTCGATCAGCGCGGGCGTGCCCTGCTGCAAACGCTTCAGCGGCAAACGGTCGGCGCCGTAAATGCCGGGCACCCGCAACACCGACAGCGCGGCGCCGGTGCGCCGCGCCCAGCGCCGCAAGGTGCGCTCGGCGTCGACCCGGCGCAGCGCCCGGGCGTTGCGCGGCGCCACCGGCCGGGTTTCATCGAACAGCGCGCCGCCGCAGTCGCCATACACGCCGGTGGTGCTGATATACACCACCCGGCCGCCGGCCGGCAGCACCGCCGTCAGGTTGCGGGTGCGGGTGTCGAGCACGCCATCGGCCGGCGGCGGCGCCAGATGCACCACCCACGGCGCCAGCCCGTCCAGCCGCCGCAAGGTCGCCGGCTGGTCCAGATCGGCCACCAGCGGCACGGCGCCGGCCGCCCGCAACTCGGCGCGGCGTTCCGGCTGGCTGGTGGTGGCAAACACGCGAAAATGACGGGACAGCAAGGGCAGCAGGCGCATGCCGACATCGCCGCAACCGACAATCAGCAGCCGCGGGCGGTTAAAGTTGGAAGTTTTCATGCCTAGATTGTAAGGACATATTGTGAACAGCGGTAAAACTGTTGGCGTCGCAGCCAGTCCGTCGCGGCCCCAGCCCAAGGCGCCGACTGAGGTAAAATAAGGGGTTTCCTGCCTATAGCCCAGCTCCCAATCGTATGACGTTTCACATCACTGTACAGCCCAGCGGTCACCAATTCAGCTGCGAAGAAGACGAAACCATTCTGTCGGCCGCCATGCGCGCCGGCGTCGGCCTGCCGTATGGCTGCAAGAACGGCGCCTGCAGTTCCTGCAAGGGCAAGGTGCTGTCCGGCGACATCACCCACAAGCCGCACCAGGAACGGGCCCTGCCGAAGGATGAGGAAGCCAAAGGCATGTCGCTGTTCTGCTGCGCCCTGCCGCACAGCGACGTGGTGATCGAAGCGCGCGAAGTGGCCGGCAGCGACGACTATCCGATCCGCAAGATGCCGTCGCGCGTGGCGACGCTGGAAAAAGTGGCGTCCGACGTGGTGGTCATGACGCTGCAATTGCCGGCCAACGAAACGCTGAAATTCCGCGCCGGCCAGTACATCGAATTCATGCTGAAGGACGGTAAGCGCCGCAGCTACAGCCTGGCCTCGCCGCCGGAGCAAGGCCTGCCGTTGGCGCTGCACATCCGCCACCTGCCGGGCGGCCTGTTCACCGACCAGGTATTCGGCGCCATGAAGGAAAAAGACATCCTGCGCTTCGAAGGCCCGATGGGCACCTTCTTCGTGCGCGAGGACAGCACCAAGCCGATGGTACTGCTGGCCTCGGGCACCGGCTTCGCGCCGATCAAGGCCATCGTCGAACACCTGCGCGCCAAGGGCTCGACCCGCCAGATGACGCTGTACTGGGGCGGCCGCCGTCCGCAAGACCTGTACATGGATGCGCTGTGCCGCGAGTGGGCCCTGAGCATGCCCAACTTTAAATACGTGCCGGTGCTGTCCAACCTGATGCCGGAAGACCACTGGGCCGGCCGCACCGGCTACGTCCACCAAGCGGTGATGGCCGACCTGCCCGACCTGTCCGGCTACCAGGTCTACGCCTGCGGCGCGCCGGTGATGGTGGAATCGGCCAAGGCCGACTTTGTCGCCCAGTGCGGCTTGCCGGAAGAAGAGTTCTACGCCGACGCCTTCACCTCCGAGGCCGACCTCAACAAATAACAGCATCCAACCTCACAGGGCTTTCGGGATGCAGAGTCCCAAAGCTCTGCTCCTAGAAAGCCGCAATGTCAGACAGCACTTCCCGCAACGGTTTCAGCGTCCTGCGTCACCGCAACTTCACCCTCTACCTCTCTGCCCGCACGCTGGCCACGCTGGCGGTGCAAATGCAAAACGTCGCCATCGGCTGGCAAGTCTATTCGATGACGCACAACCTGTTCGACCTCGGCCTGATCGGGCTGGCGCAATTCCTGCCGTTCCTGCTGCTGATCCTGCTGGCCGGCCACGCCGCCGACCGCTACGACCGCCGCAACCTGATCGCGCTGGCGCTCGGCGCCCAGCTGCTGTGCGGGCTGATGCTGCTGGCCTTCACCTACACCGGCTTGAGCGCCGTATGGCCGGTGTTTGCGGTGCTGGTGGTGTATGGCAGCGCGCGCGCCTTCATGGGGCCGGCCACGCAGGCCATCCTGGTCAACCTGGTGCCGCAGGAAAGCTTCAGCAAGGCGGTGGCGCTGAGTTCGTCCAGCTTCCACGTCGCCGTCATCATGGGACCGACCCTGGGCGGCCTGTTCTACCTGGCCGGACCGAAAACGGTGTATATGATTTCGTCGACGCTGCTGTTGCTGTCGGTAGTGATGATGTGCCTGGTGAAGTCGGTCAAGCAGGCCAGCGCCAGCGGTCCGGCCTCGTGGCACACGGTGCTGGAAGGCTTGCGCTTCGTGTGGAACAAGAAAATCGTGCTGGGCGCGATTTCGCTCGACCTGTTCGCGGTGCTGTTCGGCGGCGCCACCGCGCTGCTGCCGGCGCTGGCGCACGACGTGCTGCACATCGGCCCGAGCGGCCTGGGTGCGCTGCGCAGCGCGCCGGGCATCGGCGCCGCCTTGTGCTCGATCGTGCTGGCCTTCTTCCCGATCACGCGCCGGGTCGGCGCCTGGATGCTGGGCGGCGTGGCGGTGTTCGGCGCCGGCACGCTGGTGCTGGGTTCCACCACCACCTTCCTGGTGGCGCTGGCGGCGCTGTTCCTGATGGGAGCCGGCGACATGATCAGCGTCTACGTGCGCCACCTGCTGGTGCAGTATGAAACGCCGGATGAAATCCGCGGCCGCGTCAGCGCCGTCAACTCGGTGTTCATCGGCGCTTCCAACGAGCTGGGCGAATTTGAATCCGGCATCACCGCCGGCTGGATGGGCCTGACGCGCGCGGTGCTGTTTGGCGGCGCCGCCACCCTTGGCGTGGTCGGCGCCTGGACCGTGCTGTTTCCCGTGCTGTCGCGCATGGACCGCTTTCCACACGAGGACAAGAAATGAGTTTGCGCATCCGCTGGCCTAGTCTGATTCACAGCCGCCCTCACCTGAGCCTGGCGATCGTTTGCGGCCTCATCGCCGCCCCCTTGCTGCCGGACCACTGGCCGTGGCTGACGCGGGTGATGGCCTGCTGGGACATCCTGGTCTGGGTCTACATCGCCACCATGGGCTGGATGATGGCCAAGGCCGACCAGCACGACATCAAGCGCGCCGCCTGCCGCCAGGATGAAAAAGGCCCGGTGATCCTGGCCGTGCTGTCGCTGGCGGTGCTGGTCAGTCTGGCGGCCATCGTCTTGCAACTGGCCACCACCAAGAACCTGCCCGACGAAGCGCTGGCGTTGCGCTACACGCTGGCGGTGCTGACGCTGGTCGGCTCGTGGTTCATGGTCGGCATCATGTTCTGTTCCCACTACGCCCACCTGTACTACGTGGACAACAGCGACGACAAGGCGCTCGGCTTCCCGGACGACGACGTGGTGCCGAACTACTGGGAGTTCCTGTACTTCTCGTTCACTATCTGCGTGGCGGTGCAGACCTCGGACGTGACCGTGCGCACGCGCCAGTTGCGCAAAGTGGTGCTGGGCCAGTCAGTGCTGTGCTTCTTCTACAACCTGGCCGTTCTCGGCCTTTCGATCAACCTGGCCGCGTCGCTGCTCAACGGTTAAACCATCGCCAGATCAAGTGGACGTTAAGCAATTAACGCCCACTTAAGCCTGGAAGGAGTAAGATGGTTTCGTAGTCAAACAACAGGAGCAAGCTATGCAAATCCAAGTGAATACCGACAAAACCATCACTAATCACGCAGGTCTGGACGAACATGTTCAAACTGTCGTAGGCAATGCCCTCCACCGCTTCGGCGAACAAATCACCCGTGTCGAAGTCCATCTGAGCGACAACCTGGGTCAGAAATCCGCAGACGGCGACAACCGCTGCCTGATGGAAGCCCGCCTCACCGGCCTGCAACCCATCGCCGTCAGCGATCACGCTGCCACCTTGCATCAGGCCATCAGCGGCGCCACCGAGAAACTGAAGCGCTCGATCGAAACCGCCGTGGGCAAGCTGAACGCCCATAAACGCCATGCCGACGGCACCGGCGCTGTCTCGGCCGCCGTGGTGGCGGAAGCAGAAGAAGAGTAATTCCTGCAGCGGGAACGGCGCTTATCGCAGCGCCAGTTCCCGCAGGTAGCTCAGTCCTTGCAGCGACCTGCTGCCATACCAAGACATCATTTCCCCATCGACCAGCAGCACCGGTTTGCCGATCTGGCGTTCCAGCATTTCCGCATGCGCTTCGGTGAAGCGGTACGGCTCGCTGGACAGCAGCACGCCATCGATTTTCTCAATCAGCTCGCTCGACCAGCGGAACGCCGGATAGCGCTCCTCGCCCAGTTCCGGCACGCTCCAGCCGATTTCCTCCAGCATGCGGGCGATATAGGTATCGCGTGAAATCGTCATCCACGGGTCCTGCCAAACGCAGTACAACATGGTTTGCGGCCGGCCTTTCGGCGCGGCTTGCAGCAGCGCGTATTCCGCCTCGAACGCGGCGCACCAGTCGGCAGCCTGCTGTTCGCGGCAGAATACCCCGCCCAACAGGCGCGCCAGCGCGACGTTGTCATACGGGCGCAGCGGATGGGTGACGATGATATTCGGCACGAATTCAGCCAGCGCATCGGCGGTCGGCTTTTCGTTTTCGTCAATATTGAGCACCACGTGGGTCGGCGCAAGCGCGCGGATCTTGTCCAGGTTGACGTCCTTGGTGCCGCCAACCTTGGCAATGTCCTGCACCACGTCCCACGGATGGATGCAGAAACCGGTCCGCCCCACCACCTGCGCGGCCAGCCCCAGGTCGCACAGCAGCTCGGTGATCGACGGCACCAGCGAGACGATGCGCGCATCCGGAGCGGGTTGATGGGTAACGCCCAGCGCGTCAAGGTAGCTCATGTTGTTTCCAGTTGGTTGCAATGCCGTTATTGAACCACGCCTCCAACGTTTTCGGATATGATAATTCCAGAACTATTGATTGCCTTTTGGCATCCTGCGAGACATCCTTGAAACAAATCAGCACATTCGGCTCATCGAGCTACCGGATCAGCGACTTGCAGCTGCTACGCAACTCCGACGACGATGCCGTCATCGCCAGACTGCTGGCCCATTGCCCCATCATGCTTCTGGACGCCGACGAGGCGATTGCCGAGTCCAACCGCGCGCGGCTGTACATCCTGCTGCGCGGCGCGCTGTGGGTGGCCAGCGATACCCGCTCCGGCATGGCCGACGGCACCATCAGCAAGATCCTGCCGGGCGAAAGCGTGGGCGAACAGTCGGTGCTGGATGAGGAAGCCAATCTGTCCACCACCACCGCGCTGGAGGAAAGCGAAGTGCTGGTGGTCGAGGCCGACATCGTGTGGCAACTGATCGACGAATCGAACGTGCTGGCGCGTAACCTGCTGCGGCTGCTGTCGTTCCGTATCCGCGCCGCCAACGCGCAGCTGCGCCGGCGCCAGAAGCTGGGCGAGTTCTACCGCCAGCTGTCGATGATCGATGGCCTGACCGGCTTGTACAACCGCGCCTGGCTCAACGACCTGCTGCCGACCATGGTGGCCACCGCGCACGGCTCCAACGCGCCGCTGGCGCTGATCATGATCGACCTCGATCACTTCAAGAAATTCAACGATGCCCACGGCCACCTGGCCGGCGACGAAGCCTTGCGCGCGGCAGCCCAGGTGCTGAGCGGCGCGCTGCGGCCGACCGATTTCGCGGTGCGCTATGGTGGCGAGGAAATGATGGTGTTGTTGCCGGATACCAGCGACAAGGTGGCGGCGGCGGTGGCCGAGCGGCTGTGCGAGCGGATGCGGCAAGCCAAGGTGTTTACCGACATGCGCCTGCCGCTGCCGCACATCACCGCCTCGCTGGGCGTGTCGGTGCTGCGGCCGCAGCAGAATGAGCACGATCTGATCGCCACGGCCGACGCGGCGCTGTATCGCGCCAAGGAACTGGGCCGCAACCAGGTCGCGGCCTAGCCGTCGCTCGCGCACGCGGGTGCCCATGCTGAAGCGGCACGCTGGCGGCCTAGCCGTCGCACTCGCGCACGCGGGTGCCCATGCTGAAACGGCACGCTGGCGGCGTATGGACTCCCGCTTGTGCGGGAGCGACGTCAGGCCGCGGCCTTGTCGGTGCTTGTGCCGGCGCTGTCGGTTTTCGGCTGATGCGCAGCGATGAAATCGTCATACCCCTTCTGCACCAGCTCATAGGTCTTGTCGATATTGGACGAAATATCGCCATTCAGCGCATTCAGCCCCTTCAACACATCGCGCGCCTCGCTAAAACCGCGTTCCATGCCGGATTTGATGGTGTCCATGAACTTGTTCAGCAGTTCGCCCTCGTCTTCGCCGGGGTGCTGCTGCTTGTACGCTTCGAAAAAACCGGTCGACAAGGATACAATGCGGCCGGCGGTGCCTTCCGGGGTATTATCCTGCGACGCGGCATTCTGGATGGCGTCATCGCCGAAGCCGTCCTTCTTGAGCGCCTCGTTAATGCCGGTCAGCGCAGTTTTCAGCACCACCGACATCTGGTCGTTCGATGAACTGATCGACACCGACAAGGAAGCCTGTACGATAGAGGCATTCAGATCGGCCTTGGCCTTGGCGGCAACCGACACCGGCTTGTCATCCTTGGCCTGGACCTGGGTGGCGGCATTGGTGCTGTTACTTGAAGTCAGCGATACGGGAGTAGCCATCATGTTGCTCCTCAGTGTAGATGCCTAAATTATCGGCAGTTTTTTAAATTTCTGTAGCACCTTATGACAAATCAGACATTTCTCTGGCACGACTACGAAACTTTTGGCGCCGTTCCGCGTCGCGATCGCCCGGCGCAATTCGCCGCGATCCGCACCGACGCCGAACTCAACGAGATCGGCGATCCGATCATGCTGTATTGCAAGCCAGCCAATGATTTCCTGCCAGATCCACAATCTTGCTTGATCACCGGCATCACCCCGCAGCAATGCCTGGAATGGGGCGTGCCCGAGCACCAGTTCGCCGCCACCATCGAGCAAGCCTTCTCGCAGCCGGGCACCATCGGCGTCGGCTACAACACCATCCGCTTCGATGATGAAATCACCCGCTTCATGTTCTGGCGCAACCTGATCGACCCGTATGCGCGCGAGTGGCAAAACGGCTGCGGCCGCTGGGACTTGCTGGACGTGGTGCGCATGACCTACGCGCTGCGGCCGGAAGGCATCCAGTGGCCGACCAAGGAAGACGGCAAGCCCAGCTTCCGGCTGGAAGACCTGGCCAAGGCCAACGGCCTGCTGCACGAGTCGGCGCACGATGCGCTGTCCGACGTGCGCGCGACGATTGCGCTGGCGCGGCTGATCCGCCAGCACCAGCCGAAGTTGTTCGACTTCTGCTTCGCGCTGCACAAGAAAGACCGCGTGGCCGACGAGATCGGCATGCATCTGGCGGTCAACCTGCGCCAGCCATTCCTGCATGTGTCCGGCATGTTCCCGACCGAGCGCGGCTGCATCGCCCTGGTCTACCCGCTGGGCACGCATCCGACCAACAAGAACGAAGTCATCGTCTGGGATTGCACCTACGATCCGAGCGAACTGTTCACGCTGGACGCCGACACCATCCGCACCCGCATCTTCTCGCGCGCCGATGCGCTGCCGGAAGGCGTGACGCGCTTGCCGGTGAAGAGCATCCACCTGAACAAATCACCAATGCTGGTGTCCAACCTGAAGACCCTGTCGCCGGCCATGGCGGCCAAATGGGGCATCGACCTGGAACAGGGCAAGGCGCACGCGGCGATTGCGGCGGCCGGACGCGACCTCGGCGCGGTATGGGAAGAAGTATTTCATCGCCCGCGCAGCGCGCCGCTGGATGTGGACGAGGATTTGTACAACGGTTTCATCAGCAAGGACGACCGCCGCTTGCTGGATACCTTGCGGCGCGAATCGCCAGCGCGGCTGGCAGTGGCGTCCCCGGCGTTTGGCGACGCCCGCCTGGCCGAACTGTTGTTCCGCTACCGCGCGCGCAACTTCCCGGAGACCTTGTCGGAAACCGAAGTCGAGCATTGGGAGCAGCATCGCGCCGCACGCTTCTACGAAGGCGCGGGCGGCAGCCGCACCATCGACGACTTCTTCGCCCAGATCGACGAACTGCAACAGCACGCCGACGAGCGCGCCGAGCAGATCCTCGGCGACCTGTACGAATACGCCGAGCTGGTCGCGCCGGCGCAATAGCCCGGCCAGCCCGGCTATTTGCGGCCGGGCATGCCATTTTCGCCATCCATCGCACGCCGCTGGCCGGCGATTGCCTCTGAACCTATGATGTCCTGACATTATTATTTCAGGGGGACACCATGCAACTGCTCAAAGCCGCCAGCGCCGCCATCCTGCTCACCTCGGTGCTGATGCCGGCTGCCAACGCCGCCGCCAGCAACGCCGAGGTCGAGGTCATCGACGCCGAACTGACGCGGCTATTCCCCGCCAACCGGCCCGGCGCAGCCGTGCTGGTGATCAAGGACGGCGTGACCATGCTCAACAAGGGCTATGGCCTGGCCAACGTCGAATTGAACGTGCCGATCCGGCCGGATCACGTGTTCCATGCCGCCTCGGTCGGCAAGCAATTCACGGCGGCGGCGATCATGAAACTGGTCGAGGACGGCAAGCTGAATCTGCAAACGCCGATCCGCCAATATTTCCCCAACGTGCCTGCAGCGTGGAACGACATCACCGTCGAACGCTTGCTGCAACACACCTCGGGCATCGCCAACGTCTTCACCGACGCCGGCTTCCGCAAGCAGGCATTTGAAGAACACACGCCGCAACAGCTGCTGGACCAGGCCATCGCCACGCCGCTGCTGGCGCCGCCCGGCACGGCTTACGCCTACTCGTCGGTCAATTACACGCTGCTGGGCATGATCATCGAGCAACTGTCCGGCGAAAAATACGAGGCCTACCTGGCGCGCCAGTTCTTCGTGCCGCTGGGGATGACGCATACCTATTTCATCCACACTGCCGGCCTGATCAAGGATATGGTCACGCCCTATGAACGGGGCCCGCAACTGGCCGTGCGCTGGAACAGCAGCCTGCTGTTTGGCGGTGGCAGCTACGCCTCCACCAATGCCGACCTGGTGCGCTGGACCGTCGCGCTGCAAGGCGGCGCCGTGCTCAAGCCCGCCAGCCTGAAGGCCATGAACACCCAGGCGACGTTGCAGAACGGCCGCCGCGTGCCATACGGCTACGGCATCCGCCCATACACGCTGGCCGGTCAGCCCTACCTGCGCAGCAGCGGCGACGTCCAGGGTTTCCACGCCGAAGTGGTGTACATACCGCAATCGAAGGTGATTGTATCGATGATGAGCAATAGCGATGACTCGCCGCAATTCGGCCTGCCTTCAACCGCGCGCCGCATCGCCACCATTGTGGCCGGCAGTTCGCCACCGCTGCCGACGCCAACGCCGCAGACGCTGGCGGACGGCGTGCTGCAACAGCGCGCCGGCGTCTACACGCAGGGCAACGAACGCTATACATATCAGGTCAAGGATGGCCGCTTGCAGGTGCAATATCCGGCGGACGGCAAATGGCTGCCGCTGCTGGCGCTGTCGCCGACCGAGTTTTATTACGAGGCCAACAGCAATTTCCGCATCCGCTTCGGCAGCGGCGCGGATGGGCGGGCGACGTCGCAATGGTTCGACATCGCCCCGCTGGACGGCGATGCCGATCCAGTCTTCATCAAGCAGTAAAAGGCTTGCTTAGCCGCGATGCTGGTTGATGGCGTTGCGGGTTTCCTCGGCCACGCGGCGCGCGGCGGCGGCGAAATCTTCGCTGCCTTGCGGCGCCGCGTACAGAATGGCGCGCGACGAGTTGATCATCATGCCCGTGCCATTCGCGGTGCGGCCCGAAGTGACGGTCGCTGCAATATCACCACCCTGCGCGCCGATGCCCGGCACCAGCAGCGGCATGTCGCCGACAATCGCGCGCACCTGCGCCAGTTCTTCCGGGAAGGTGGCGCCGACTACCAACGCGCACTGGCCGTTGCTGTTCCACTTCTCCGCCACCAGGCGCGCCACGTGCTGATACAGCGGCTTGCCGCCGACATCCAGGAACTGCAGATCCGAACCGCCGGCATTCGAGGTGCGGCACAGGATGATCACGCCACGGTCGCTCCACTCCATGTACGGCTCCACCGAATCCGAACCCATGTACGGATTGACGGTCACCGCATCGGCGCCGTAACGGTCATACGCTTCGCGCGCGTACTGGCGCGCGGTGGCGCCGATGTCGCCGCGCTTGGCGTCCAGGATCAATGGAATGTGCGGGTAATGTTCGCGCACGTAGGCGCAGATCTGCTCCAGCTGGTCTTCGGCGCTCAGCGCGGCAAAGTAGGCGATCTGCGGCTTGAACGAGCACGCCAGGTCGGCGGTGGCGTCGATGATCTCGCGGCAGAAGTGGAAGATGCCTTGCGGATCATTCTGGAACTGGGCCGGCAACTTGGCCATGTCCGGGTCCAGGCCCACGCACAGCAGGGAGTCGTTGGCCGTCCAGGCGGCAGATAATTTGTTGATAAAAGTCACGACGGCTCCCTAATGAAAAATGCAAACCCTCTATTGTAACCTGACCATGGCGGGGGACTAAAACAGCCTGTTAAAATTTGCCATCTCCACCTCAGAAAGCACATTCCCATGAAATTAACCGATAAAGTCGCGGTCGTCACCGGCGCCACCCAGGGCATCGGGCTGGCCTGTGCCCAGCGCCTGATCGCTGAAGGCGCCAAAGTCATGCTGGTGGACATCAAGCCGGAAGGCGCTGACGCCGCCGCCGCGCTGGGCGAACAGGCGCGCTTCTTCGCCGCCGACGTCAGCCAAAAGGCGGATGTGGACGCGATGGTGGCCGCCACCCTCGCCGCCTTCGGCCGCATCGACATCCTGATCAACAACGCCGGCGTCACCCACGCCGCCAACTTCCTCGACGTCTGCGAGGAAGATTTCGACCGCGTCATGCGCATCAACCTGAAATCGATGTTCCTGTGCGGCCAGGCGGTGGCGCGGGTGATGGCCAGGCAGCTGAGCGGCAGCATCATCAATATGTCCAGCGTCAACGCCGAACTGGCGATTCCGAACCAGGTGCCGTACGTGGTGTCGAAAGGCGCGATCAACCAGCTGACCAAGGTGATGTCGCTCAACCTAATCGAGTACGGCATCCGCGTGAACGGTATCGGCCCCGGCACCATCCTGACCGAACTGGCCAAGAAAGCCGTGATGTCCAGCCCGGAATCGCGCAACACCATATTGTCGCGCACGCCGATGGGCCGCTGCGGCGAGCCGGAAGAAGTCGCCTCGATCGCCGCCTTCCTGGCCAGCGACGACGCCAGCTACATGACCGGCCAGACCCTGTACGTGGACGGCGGCCGCCTGGCGCTGAACTACACGGTCCCCGTCAAATGACAGAGTTATGCCCTAGCCTGATGTCTGGTATCTGAAAGAACAATTAGACACATATCTTGCGACGCCGCATAATAGCTCCTGTCTCCACTATTCTCCTCCAAGAAAATAGTTTTAAGCCCGCTCAAGTCAGCGGGCTTTTTTTTGTTCAGCGAAATTGTTCGCTGTCATAACGGCGTCACAAACGCTGCCTATACTGGACACATCTTAAGTACATGCAACCGATAGGCATGACTGAAGAAAAGGTGCACCGGGGTCCGGTGCACCACTCCCGTTTTATTGCAGTGCATGGTATTGTCTGCCCCATGTTCAAGCAAATCTTCCTTACCCCTTCCCACGCCCGCCTCCGCTACTGGACCGCCATTGCGCTGTACCTGTTGATCCTGATTCTCGGTTCGATTCCCGGTGCGCGCCAGGACATCGGCGAAGTCGCTTCCGGCGTGGTGCTGCATTCGCTGGCTTACGCCGGCCTGACCTTTTTGATTTTTACCGGCGGCAGCGGCACGCCGTCGCAGCGCGCCGGCAAAGCGGTGCTGACCATCGCCCTGATGGGCGCGATCGACGAGTGCGTGCAAAGCCTGTTCCCGTACCGCCACGGTGCGGTGTCGGACTGGATGGTGGACTGCACGGCAGCCCTGCTGACGGCCGGCTTCATGTGGGCTCTCTGGAGTCGCTATCGCAGCCTTCCGGCTGGCTGATTTCGCCGGTCGACAACTTCACATCCCTCTGCAACTCTTGCAGCTGCTCGGCCTTGGCCACGCGTACCAGGCCGTGCAGTGCGTGCAGGAAGAAATGCCGGCTGCGGGTGTCGTTGCAGGTGGCATCAATTAACTCTTCGATAATAGTATCTGTCACGCGTGTCAACATATCGATATCCTTTCAAGTGATACCGAACAATTATTGCGTGTAGGTAGCATGTTTCAATTGATGTACATCAATAGGAACCGAAGCTCGGGGAACGATGCGGCGCCGCGCCTCTCTGAAGATATTTCGAGGGAGGTGAAGATGAAGAACTCAACAGGATGGATGATCGCGCTGTGCCTGCTCGGCGCAACGGCCTGCGCCGACAGGACTATTCAGAGCACGGGCCCCAGCACCAGCGGCACCAGCGGCACCAGCAGCAGCGGCTACGTGCCGGGAGACACCGGCTCGATGATGGCCGGCCCCACCCCGCAGCAGGCGCAAACCAGCTACGGCGTAGTGCAGTCCATCGACCAGTTGCAGCGCCAGGATGCCGGCCTCGGCGCCATGGGCGCCGCCGGCGCGGCAGCGGCCGGTGGCAGCATGGGCGCGCCGACCGACAAGGTCTACCGCGTGATGCTGCGCATGGATGACGGCAGCAACCAGATGGTGGTGGAAGAGTCGATGCCGGGCTATAAAGTCGGCGACCGCATCCGCTACAGCAACGGCAGCGTGCGGCCGTACTAGTACAGCTCAGTACAACTGCTCGACCTGATAGCCGCGCCGCTTGAGTAACTGCGGCAAGCCGTCATCGCCCACCAGATGCAGCAGGCCCACGCCGACAAACGCCACCTGGTCCTGCTGCATGATGCGCTCGATGTTGGCCGCCATCTCCGGATTGCGCTTGCCGAGCAGCACGCGGTTCATGAAGCCGGCGGAAATGCTGTCGCCGCTGGTGGCGCTATGCCAGGCCGCCTGGATGCCGCTGCGGTCGGCCGCATTCCAGGCCTCGACCAGCGCGCGTGATTTTTTCAGCGAATCGCCATCGGCCAGGTCGGCCAGGTTTTCCAGCAGATACTGCTCCTGCTGCTGCGCGTCCAGCGCGTCGAACAGGCTCAGTTGATAATCTGCGCTCTCCAGCTCGCGCACCGTCTTGTCCTGCTTTTGCGCGGCCGCCAGCAGCGCAAACTCCACCGCCTGGCTGCGCTGGTAGCCGTTCTTTTCCATTTCCGCGCCAACCAGCAGGTTGGCGATCAGCCACGGTTTGTAGTGCTGCACCGACGCCAGCGCAATGCCGGCACGCGCCAGCGCCTGCACGGTCTTGTCCAGCGTGGCCGGCGTCAGATGATTCTGGATCGAGTCGCCTTCGGGATAGCGGCCATGGCGCGCCAGCGCCACCTGGAATTGTTTGTCCTCGCGGATATCGAGTTCGATCACCAGCGCCGTGGAATCGAGCAGCGCGCGCGACGCCACCGCGTCCAGCGGATAGAAACCGTCACGACCCACGTGAATGGTGCCGTACAAATAGCTGGTCTTGCCCTCATGCGTCACCCGGAACAACTGGCCGCGATGCTGGAGCGAGGTCTCCAGCGTGCCGGCAGCAAAAACGAGCTGGCAGCAAGCCAGCAGGAAAGCGAACAGGATTCCCGGTTTCATAATATTTACATTGGAATAAAAGAGAATAAGACGGGCGCCTTATTGATTCCAATAGTAAGTCAGTGCCGGGCACTACCAGAAACTATTTTTAAAAACCGTCGGAAAAATAAAACATTATTTAAGGCGATTTTGATAATTACTGATTATTTTGCTCACACTTCCATCTTTAATCAGCTGCTCAATTGCCTTATTCACCTCGCTCACCTGCACCGCCCCCTTGGGAGACACGGCGCACTGGGCCTTGTAGCTCTTTACCACCAATGGGGGATGGATCGATAGTTTCTCGCCAACCTTGAGATAATAATCAAGCGTGTTTTGCTGGGTAATAGCATGATGCAAACGGCCCGCCGCCATTTTCCGCAGGTTACCTGATGACGAATGACCATCATCTCGAATAAAACCCTGGCCCAAAGCCTTATCGAATTCGGGGTAGTAATATCCCAGGATTGTCGCCACCGGTATTCCGGCGACATCCTGTAGAGCATGCGGTTGCGGGACGGTGGTATCGGTGACCAGTACTTCCGACACCGGGAAAAAGCCGCGCGTCCATTCAAACTTGCCTGGCAGCCACTGCGGCAGGTACAAGCAGACCAAGTCGGCCTGACCGGCCTCCAGCGCCATGGCGATACGCTTGCGCGGCAGCAGCAGGAAACTGGCCTCGCGGCCCAGCTTGCCCGCCAGCGCCTCGCCCAGCTCCTTGTGAAAACCTGCGGTCAGATGATTATCGCGGAAGCCGGCCATCGGCATCTCGGTGCCGTTGTCGACCGCCACCACCAGCGGCGGCAATGGCGGCACGGCGGCGGCGCTTCCCATAGTAACGATCACGGCAATCAGGGCCTGGCCTGCACGCTTGACCCAATCTGTGTATGCTTGTCTATCCATTTGAAAGAATTATACCCATGCGCTTTCAATGGGATTGTCATTACAGAGAGATTACCACCCATGATTCCATTTTCGATCCTTGATCTGTCGCCGATTGCCGAAGGCAGCAACCCGACGGCCTCGTTCCGCAATACACTGGACCTTGCCCAGCACGGCGAACGCTGGGGCTACAACCGCTACTGGCTGGCCGAACACCACGGCATGCCGGGCATCGCCAGCGCCGCCACGGCGGTGGTGATGGCCCATGTGGCCGGCGGCACCAAGACCATCCGCGTCGGCGCCGGCGGCATCATGCTGCCCAATCATTCACCGCTGGTGATCGCCGAACAGTTCGGCACGCTGGAAGCGCTGTTCCCCGGCCGTATCGACCTCGGCCTGGGCCGCGCGCCGGGCTCCGACCAGACCACCGCGCGCGCCTTGCGCCGCAACCTGGAAACCGACGCCGACGCCTTCCCGCAAGACGTACTGGAATTGCAGGACTACATGTCCGACAATCCGCGGCAGCGCGTGCTGGCCGTGCCGGGCAAAGGCGCGAAAGTGCCGATGTGGATACTCGGCTCCAGCACCTTTGGCGCGCAACTGGCCGCGCACCTTGGCTTGCCGTTCGCCTTCGCCTCGCACTTTGCGCCGCAAATGATGCAGCAGGCGATGGCGCTGTACCGCGCCAACTTCCAGCCGTCGGCGCAGCTCGCCAAGCCATACGTCATGCTGGGCTTTAACGTGTTCGCGGCCGACACCGATGAGGAAGCGCACTTCCGCGCCACCTCGATGCAGCAAGCCTTCGTCAACCTGCGCACCGGCCGGCCATCGCAGCTGCCGCCGCCGAAGGCCGGCTACCTCGACACGCTGGGCATGCCCGAGCGCGCCATGCTGGATTCTGTCCTGTCCTGCACCGCCATCGGTTCGCCGGCCACGGTCAGCGCCAGACTGCAGGAATTCATCGCCCGCACCGGCGCCGACGAACTGATGATCACCTCGCAAATCTACGAGCACGCGCAACGCCTGCGCTCGTACGAAATTACCGCCGAGGTCCACCAGACACTGAAGCGAGAGCAGGCCGGGCTGTAAAAGTGCTCACGCTCAGCAGGAAATGGCCGTGGCCGTTAGAATGTCGGCCTCTCAAAATTTCCGGAGCCTGACGTGAGCGAAGCCAAAGCCCATCAAGACCTTTCCCCCGGCATGGTCTGGCTGTTCGCCATCGCGACCGGCCTGATCGTCGCCAACCTGTATTACGCCCAAACGCTGATCGGCCCGATCAGCCGCGCCACCGGCCTCGATCCCGGCGCCGCCGGCCTGATCGTCACGCTGACGCAGATCGGCTATTGCCTCGGCCTGCTGTTCATCGTGCCGCTGGGCGACTTGCTGGAAAACCGCCGGCTGATCTTCATCGCCCTGCTGGTGACGGCCGCTGCCTTGCTGGCGGCCTCGGTGACCAGCAGCGCCAACCTGTTCCTGTTTGCCGCCTTGTGCATCGGCCTCGGCTCGGTGGCGGCGCAGATTGTGGTGCCGTTCGCCGCGCACCTGTCGAATCCTGAAACGCGCGGCAAGACCGTCGGCAAGGTCATGAGCGGCCTGCTGATGGGCATCATGCTGGCACGCCCAGTCGCCAGCCTGGTGGCCGATGCGCTCGGCTGGCATGCGATCTTCGTGCTGTCGGCGGCGACCACGGCGGCGCTGGCCTTCCTGCTGCGCGCCAGGCTGCCGCAGCGCCAGCCGCATGGGGACATGCATTACTTCGACCTGCTCGGTTCGATGTGGCACCTGCTGAAAGCCACGCCGGTGCTGCGTCGCCGTGCCGCCTATCAGGCCTGCATGTTTGGCGCCTTCAGCCTGTTCTGGACCTGCGTGTCGCTGGAATTAACCGGCCCGTACTTCCAGATCAGCCAGACCGGTGTCGCGATCTTTGCGCTGGTGGGTGTGGCGGGCGCAATTGCGTCACCGATTGCCGGCCACCGCGCCGACCAGGGCAAAAGCCGCTCGACCACCATGATTGCGCTGATCCTCGGTGTGCTGGCGTTCGCCATGCCGCTGGCAATTCACAGCAGCCGCCTGGTGGACCTGGGCGTGCTGGTGCTGACGTCGATCATTCTGGACATGGGCGTCTCGGCCAACCTGGTGACCGGACAGCGGGCGATTTTTGCGCTGCCGCCGGAAATCCGCAGCCGCCTGAACGGGCTGTACATGGCGCTGTTCTTCATGGGCGGCGCCATCGGCTCGTCGCTGGGCGGCTGGATGTTTGCCGCGCACGGCTGGACCGGCGTCTTGTGGACCGGCCTCTGCTTCCCGCTGATCGCCCTGTGCGTGTTCGCCACCGAATAAAATCAGGGTCAGTTCTGCCAAACGTACACGAGCTTATGTACATTTGGCAGAACTCGTATATTGAACGTACCGCGTCGCCATCAGATAATCAGAAAGGTGAAGCGGTCAGGCAGGGTGATGCCGACCAGACTGTGGGCCATTAAGCCCGTGGGTCAGATAGGTACCCCTGCCTGTTTCAT
>NZ_WWCS01000021.1 GCF_009857535.1 Duganella margarita | reverse complement strand
GGTGGCGCCGGTGGCGGCGGCAATACCGGCGGCGCCGGCGGGTCGGGCGGCGCCAACACCGGTGGCGCGGCTACTGGCGGCGTCGGCATGGGCGGTACCGGCGGTGCGGGCGGCAGCATCGCCGTCAATGCCGGCACCTTCAATATGTCCAACACCATGACCAGCGTTGGGCAGTCGGCCGCCGGCATCATGGTGGCGTCGCAGAATAGCGGCATCGCTTCGCTGGTGCAGCAAAGCGTGAACGTCCAGTCCAACCTGGCGGTAGGCCGCTAAGCAGGGCGCGGGGCGCGCGCGGCATGGCGTGCCCCGCTGTCGAGAGAAGGAGCAATGATGCAAATACCAGGAAAAAACGCTTGGATGTGGCTGGCGTGTGCCGCCTGTTGCCAGGCTGGCGCCGGGCCGCTGACCGAGGTGCAGGCGCCGCCGGCCACGACGCTGGCGCCGCTGGTGCCGGAGGTGATCGTTACGCTGGCTGACCCGCCCGGTTTCGATGCTGCGCCGATGCCGGTCGCGCGGCTGGCGCGTCTGCGCGGCGGCGCCGACACGGTCACCAATGACATGCAGTTGAACGGCGCCGTCAGCGGCAACGCGGCGGTCAACGTCGTCACCGGAGCCAATGCCATCAGCAGTGGTTCCTTTAGCAACGCTTCCGGCCTGCCGGTAGCGATACAGAATTCCGGCGCCAATGTGCTGATACAGAACGCCACCATCATCAACATCCAGATGCAATGAAAGCCCTGACCATTGTCTTGCTGGCCGCAGTGAGCTCCGGCCCCGCTGCGGCGGCGGACCTGCCCGGCATTGGCGGCGCCAGCTATGCGGTGCCCGTGACCAGCCTGAAGGAGGCGCGCTTCCGCTCGACGGTGCGCCAGCAGCACGACTTCAGCTGCGGCTCGGCGGCCGTGGCGACGCTGCTCAGTTACCACTACGACACGCCGGTGACCGAGGAGCAGGTGTTTGCCGCCATGTATGCGCAGGGCGACCAGCCGACCATCCAGCGCGAAGGCTTTTCGCTGCTGGACATGAAGCGCTACCTGGCGCAGCGCGGGTTTATCGCCGATGGCTACCGGCAGCCGCTGGACAAGCTGGCCGAGGCACGTTTCCCCGCCATTGTCCGCATCGTCGAGAACGGCTATATGCACTTTGTGGTGGTCAAGGGCATGGATCCGCAGCGCGTGCTGATCGGCGATCCGGCCAGCGGCACGCGCGCGGTGCGCCGCGCCGCCTTCGACGCCATGTGGCCGGACCGGCTGCTGTTCGTGATCCATAACTGGAGCGGCCAGCCGCATTTCAACCAGCCGGGGGAGTGGCGCGTGGCGCCGCAGGCGCCGCTGGACGTCGCCATCAATCGCGGCAGCCTGACCGACCTGACGCTGCCCAAGAACGGCAGCGGCAATTTCTGATACGGAGGAGGCCATGCGGATCCGCTCGTTGCCCCTGCTAATCGCGCTGCTGGCCGGCAGCGCCGGCGCCACCGATGTCGCCGCTGGCTGGGCCGCCGTCGACGATGGCGAACTGGAGCAGGTGCGCGGCGGCTTTGCGCTGGGTGACGGCTTGCTGGTATCGCTAGGTGTCGAACGTTTGGTTTCGATCAATGGCACTGTTGTAGCCAGTACCCATTTTTCCATCCCCGATATGACACAGTTGAGTGCTGCGGAAGCCGCGATGGCCAGCGATGCGCTGGCCGCCGTGGTGGTCCAGAACGGCGCCGGCAACCTGGTCGCGCCGCTGGCCACGCAGGGACTGGGGGCGTTGTTGATACAGAACAGCGTCAACGATCAGGCGATACGCAGCCAGACGACAATCTCCACCACCGTCAGCAATCTGGCCATGCTCAAGGCGGCTAATTTTGAAAGCAGTTTGCGGGATGCCTTGAGCGCAGCGGTCGTCAAGTAACCAACTTGAGGAGCGGCGATGCGTGCGAGTGCGAAACGGCGGGCCAGCGTGCTGGCGATCTTGGTGTGCAGCGGCGCGGCGGCGCAGGCGCAAAATCCGGTGGGGACCGCGCCCGCCGACGACGGCCGGCCGCCGGCGGTGGCGCCGCTGTTCGAGCAGCCCGGCGTGCTGACGCCGCGCGGCAAGCTGGTGCTGGAACCGTCGCTGCAGTTCGGCTATTCGTCGAGCAACCGCGTGGTGCTGGTGGGGTACACCATCATTCCGGCGCTGCTGATCGGCCTGGTGGACGTGCGCGAGGTCAAGCGCAACACCACCACTGGCGCGCTGACCGCCCGTTACGGTCTGAGCAACCGCGCGGAACTGGAGCTGAAGGTGCCGTATGTGTACCGCAGCGACTCCACTGTCAGCCGCGAGATCTTCACCGGCACCGGCGTCGACCGCGTATTCGACACCAGCGGGCGCGGCGTCGGCGATGCCGAACTGGCCTTGCGCTACCAGTTGAACGACGGCGGCGCCGACCGCGCGTATTACGTGGCTGGCCTGCGCGTCAAGTCACGCACCGGCACCGATCCGTTCAGCGTGGTGACCGATTGCAGCCAGCGCTGCGTGGGGCCGAACGCCACCGGCACCGGCCTGCCGCTGGAACTGCCGACCGGCTCCGGGTTTTATGCGGTGCAGCCCAGCCTGACCTGGCTGTATCCCAGCGACCCGGCCATCCTGTTCGGCAGCGTCAGCTACCTGAAGAACTTCAAGCGCAGCGGCCTGAGTCGCAAGGTGCTGAATGGCGAGTTGGAGCCGCTGGGCACGGTGGCGCCGGGCGATGTGCTGGGCTTTAATTTCGGCCTGGGGCTGGCCTTGAACGAGCGCGCGCTGATCAGCTTTGGTTACGACCACAGCTCGATCGCACGCACGCGGCAGAACGGCGCGCCGGTGCAAGGTTCGGTGCGCACCCAGCTGGGCACGCTGCTGCTGGGCTTTTCGTATCGCATCAACGACAAGCGCACCCTCAACATCGCCGTCGGTGCCGGGCTGACGCGTGATACGCCGGATGTGCAACTGTCGCTGCGGCTGCCGTTCACTTTCTAATCGTGCTCCGCATGGATCTGAGGTATTGTAGTGCTCCTGACAATTTTCAAAACAAGGGGAGCCATGTCCACGCGTATTCTGAAACCTTTGGCCGTGATTGCGGCGCTGGTCGCCACCACGGCAGTCCAGGCCGGCGCACCGATGGCGCGCTTCCAGGCGCCGGGCTTTTACCGCACCACGCTGGGCGACTTCGAGGTGACCGTGCTCAACGACGGTACGCTGGACCTGCCGGTTGACAAGCTGCTGAAGCAGCCGCCGGAGAAGACCAATGCCGCGTTGGCCAAATCCTTCCAGAAGGTGCCGCTGCAGACCTCGGTCAATGGCTTCCTGATCAATACCGGCAGCAAGCTGGTGCTGATCGATACCGGCGCGGCCAGCCTGTTCGGTCCGACGCTGGGGCAACTGTTGAGTAATTTGAAGGCGTCCGGCTACAAGCCGGAGCAGGTCGATGAGATCTACATCACCCACATGCATGGCGACCACGTCGGCGGACTGGCGTCCAACGAACAGCGCGTGTTTCCGAATGCGATCGTTCGCGCCGGCAAGCTGGATGCGGACTACTATCTGAATCCGGCCAATCTGGACAAAGCGTCGGGCGAGGCCAAGGATAATTTCCAGGGACCGATGGTGTCGATCAACCCTTACGTCAAGGCGGGCAAGTTCCAGCCTATCGTGGCCAACAGCGAGCTGGTGCCGGGGATTAAATCGTATTTCAACGGCGGCCATACGCCGGGCCACATCACGTATGTGGTGGAGAGCAAGGGGCAGAAGCTGGTATTGCTGGGAGATTTGCTGCACGTACAGGCGGTGCAGTTTGACGATCCAAACGTCGGCATCTCGTTCGACAGCGACAGCAAAGTGGCGACCTCGGAACGCAAGGAAGCCTTTGCCGCCGCCGCCAAGGACGGCTACCTGATCGGCGCCGCCCACCTGTCATTCCCCGGATTGGGGCATGTGCGCGCCAATGGCAAGAGCGGCTACGTGTTTGTGCCAGTCAGCTACACGCAGCCGCGCTAGCAAGCTGAGCATGGGTTCCCGCGTGCGCGGGAACGACGTCAGTCCGCGTCCGCCGAACCCCGTCATTCCCGCCGCCAAGGGCACAACGTCATTCCCGCCGCCAAGGGCACAACGTCATTCCCGCGCAGGCGGGAATCCATACTGATTACGCCAGGGCCGGATAGTCGGTGTAACCGGTAGCGCCCACCGCATAGAACGTATCGGCATTCCACTTGTTCAACGGCTGGTTGGCTTGCAGACGCGCCACCAGGTCTGGATTGGAAATGTAATCCTTACCGAAAGCGATAGCATCAGCCTTGCCGCTGTCCAGCAACTCCTGCGCCACGACCTTGTCCATCTTTTCATTGGCGATGAACACGCCGCCGAATTCCTTCTTGATCAATGGCGACAGACTGTCTTCGCCCAGCGCTTCGCGGGTAAAGATGAACGCGATCTTGCGCTTGCCCAGCTCGCGCGCTACGTAGCCGAAGGTCTCGGCCGGGTTGGCATCGCCCATGTCGTGCGAGTCGCGGCGCGGCGCTAGGTGCATGCCGACACGGTTGGCGCCCCATACCTCGATGCAGGCATCGGTCACTTCCAGCATCAGACGGGCGCGGTTCTCGACCGAACCGCCGTAGTTGTCGGTGCGCAGATTGGTTTTACTTTGCAGGAACTGGTCCAGCAGATAGCCGTTGGCGCCGTGGATTTCCACGCCGTCAAAGCCGGCCTTCTTGGCGTTCTCGGCCGCTTTCTTGTAGGCGGCAACGATGCCGGCCAGTTCTTCGGTTTCCAATGCGCGTGGCACAGGATATGGACGTTGCGGACGTAGCAGGCTGACGTGACCGTCGGCCGCAATCGCGCTTGGCGCCACTGGCGGCTCACCGTTCAGGAAGCTTGGATCCGAAATGCGGCCCACGTGCCACAGCTGGGCGAAGATCACGCCGCCCTTGGCGTGCACTGCGGCGGTGATCTGTTTCCAGCCTTCCACCTGTTCATCCGACCACAGGCCTGGGGTATCGGCATAGCCGACGCCGTGTGGCGTAACGGCGGTCGCCTCGCTCAGGATCAGGCCGGCGGTGGCGCGTTGCTCGTAATACTTGGCCATCAGCGCGTTCGGCACGCGGCCTTCGGAGGCGCGCGAACGGGTCAGCGGTGCCATGATGATACGGTTTTTCAGCGTGATATCGCCGATGGTGATCGGATCGAACAGAGTTGGCATGATGAGTTTCCTATAGTTGCATTTGATCGATGAAGGCCTGGATCAGCGCCTCATCGCGTTTGAAATAATTCCACTGGCCGACGCGCTGCGACGTCACCAGCCCGGCCTTGACCAGCACGGCCAGGTGGGCCGACATGGTCGATTGCGATAGCCCGGCACGACGGTCGATCATGCCGGCGCACACGCCCAACGTCAGCGGGTGCTGTTGCTCGGCAAAAAATACCTCGGGTTCCTTCAACCACGCCAGAATCTGGCGCCGGATCGGATTGGCGAGGGCTTTGTGGATAGCGTCGATGTCCATGCTGGGTATATGTATCGTGTTTTTCCGATTTCAATATCGTGATCTTACGATATAAAAGAAAAACGTGCTGGCGGCCGAAAAATCCTTTATGTTATGGGAATATTGTTGTAAATCTAACGAGGCTGGCATGTCGAGTCATTACCTGGATGTGGCGGTAGGGCTGTCCTACACTTTTCTGGCGGTGAGCCTGCTGTGCAGCGCCACGCGCGAAGCGATCGCGTCGCTGTTCCAGACGCGCGCCAAAGTGCTGCTGGACGGCGTACTGACTCTGCTGCACGAATCCGGCGCCAAGCCGCAACTGCGCGGCATCGGGCCTTCGATCCTGCGGCTGTTCAGGCTGCGCGGCGGCTTCGGGCTGGAGAAACTGGGATCGCAATCGCTGACGGCCGAAGTGATGCGCCATCCGCTGATTACCGGCATGGCGCAGCAGGGACGCATGCCGTCCTACATTCCCTCGGCGATCTTTGCGCGGGCCTTCGTCTCGACGCTGACGGCCAAATACGGCAAGGGCAAGACGGCTGCCGCGCTACTCAACAGCATCGGCAACGAAGGCCTGACCAAAACACTGCTGGCCATCATGGGCGAAGGACCGGACGATGTGGCGGCGCTGGAAAACGCCGTGCGCATCTGGTACGACACCGTGATGGACCGCATCAGCGGCTGGTACAAGCGGCGCTCCCAGTTCGTGCTGTTTCTGGTGGGGCTGGTGTATGCGGTCGCGATGAACATCGACGCGCTGCAATTGTCGCAGCGCCTGTGGAGCGATGCGGCGCTGACGACGCAGTTGATTCAAAAGGCGGAAGACGCCAAACCGCCCGTGCCGCCGGGACTGCCAACCGATCCAGCATCCGGCGTCGCCAAGGCCAGGCAAGCCAAGGCGCAAGCGGAGGAAGTGCAGAAGCTGCCGATCGGCTGGCCATCCGCGCGCTTTGAAGGCGTGAAAGGCTTCGGTCCCATCACGATGGCGCTGCTGTTCGCGCTCATCGGCTGGATCGCCACCGCATTCGCCGCCTCGCTCGGTTCGCCGTTCTGGTTTGAAGGCGTCGGCTGGCTGCTGGCGCTGCGCGGCACCGGCGCCAAGCCGGCAACGGAAACGACGGCAGCACCCTCGGCGATCGTCACCTTGCCGAGTCTGCGTAAATAGACCTACTTGCCGCGCTGCGCGCACTTGGACGATTGAATCGCCCGCTCCGTAATGTTGTCGATGCCCTTGATTGCTTGCTGCGTGCACGCATCGTCGTTGACGGCGTGCACTTGCGGTTTGCGGTTCATCTCCTTGTAACCGGTGAACACCAGCGCCACGGCGGCCACGGTCAGCAGAACTGCGTTTAATTTCATCTGCATGCTCAGGCCGCAAAGTGCAGGGCCAGACCGATGGCGGCCGGCAGGGTTTGAATCAGCAGGATGGAACGCTTGACCGTCACGCCGCCCCACACGCCGGCTACCGCCACGCACGCCAGACCGAACACCGTGAAGGCCGACGCAATCGCGGCATCCGGATGCAGCAAGCCCACCACCAGCGCCGCGACCAGGAAACCGTTATAGCAGCCCTGATTGGACATCGCCGGCTGGACGATTTCGGCTTTCTCCTTGCTGAGACCGAAGACCCGGCGGCCGCGCGAATTGAACAGCACGGTTTCCAGCAGGACGATGTACACATGGATCAGCGCCACCAGGGCGGTGACGATCTGGGCGGCTAAATGCATGGGGTCTCCTTGTTCTTATCAATGTTGAAGGAACATTATCGCCTGCGTAAGGCAGTCGCGGCTAGAGGCCGGGCACCAATTTTGTCGCAATGCTATAGTTCCGGCTCTTGTGTTTCTGTGGGGACGACCCCGCCTTGGACCGGAAACACGACGCCCGTTGCGGCGTTTCACTTGGCCTGGACGACCTGGCCGCAACGAGGAGTTTGTCATGACCTGGATTATTCTCATCTTGGCCGGCCTGCTGGAAGTCGTGTGGGCGGTCGGTCTTAAATACACCGAAGGTTTTACCAAACTGCTGCCATCCGCCTTGACCTTGGCTGCGATGGCCGGCAGTGTCGGCATGCTGGGCCTGGCGCTGCGCACGCTGCCGCTGGGAACCGCGTATGCGATCTGGACCGGCATTGGCACGGTCGGCACGGTGATCTACGGCATCGTCATGCTGAACGAGCCGGCCAGCGTGATGCGGCTGACGTGCATCGCCATGATTGTCGGCGGCATCATCGGCCTGAAGATCTCCAACGCTTAAAACGAAGGGTTAGGGCGGGTGAGGTAATACCATTCGCTATTGGCTTCGGCGGCCGCGTCCGGGAACAGAATTCGGCCGTCAAACTCGGCCAACACCGGCGTACCATCGGCGCGCCGGCCGATTTCCTCGCCTTGCTTGACGGGATCGAAACTGGACCAGTTGCGGCTGAAGGTATCGTCAGCGTGCTGTTTATCGTAGACGGCGACCATGCTAAGCGCCTCCATCTGCTCCGGCGCTACCGGTTCCGGCCCAGGCGCGTCAATCATGCCGAGGAACGCCAGCGTATTCAAAATGGCGCGATACGCCACCTCAGGCGCTTGCGGATCATCGTGCTGCCCGCACTCCAGCGTCAGCGCATATCCGCCGACCGAGCGCATGTATTCGGTAGTGCCCATGCCGTAGCG
The DNA here is from genome assembly GCF_009857535.1 of Duganella margarita. Taxonomy (GTDB): domain Bacteria; phylum Pseudomonadota; class Gammaproteobacteria; order Burkholderiales; family Burkholderiaceae_D; genus Rugamonas; species Rugamonas margarita. The sequence goes on along the minus strand of NZ_WWCS01000021.1, from coordinate 76,074 downwards.
CAGTACGGTCTGTAATTCACTGCTGCCACTCATGCGCCGTTGCACGCCATCGCCGTAAGTCCGCAACCAGCCATCAACAAACCGGCGCACGCCCAACCGCTTGGCCAACGCACGCTCTTGCTGCTCATGCTTGAAAGGCTCCAACGGCCCATCATTATTGCGCGGCCCGACCATGACAAACGGCTCGCTCGCCGCATTGAACGAATGTAGATCCAGCAGCACGTCATGCTGCGCTAGAAGAGGGCACAGCCAGTTGGCCACACGGTCTTCAAAATCCTGCGGATCAGCGTTTGGAAAAAGATTACGATTGAGATTGCGCTCGCCTGTACGCTCGCCCTTGGCGTACGCCAGTGGATTTGTCACCGGCACAAACGTCACGCTGCCGCGCTGTATGGCAAACGTGCCAGAATCCAACTCCTGCATTAGCCGTAGGATTGCTTTGGTACCACAAGTTTCATCGCCGTGCACCGCAGCGGTTGCGATCAGACGAATGCCTGGAAATTGACCACCGAAGTTCTTACAGGAGAACTGCAATTTGTTAACGTCGATCATGTCGTCTCTCAAGCCAGAGTACGAGGCAATAGTTTTACTGATGGGAACTTCACGGCTCGTTGCTGAGCACTTCAGCAAACTGCCAGCTCCCTGAGAGCTGGCAGCTGAAGCCTAACTATCAGGTCGGTGGATGGTTAATGATTTGCGGGTCGTGGGAGAATACCAGCTTAGGATTGTCTTTGTCTTGGAACTGAAGCGTAATGTTCAGATCGACCTTTTCGGTATTGGCGTCGCTGAAAGTCAGCAGCTTGCCACTGACACTGACACTTTCCTCGCTGAGCTGGTTGTTGATTTCAGGGCTTACAGTCATACCGGTGAAAACGATGTTATAGCCGTCAGAGTCAAAGATCTGATAATTGATCACGGTATCAACTTCCGTAATAAGTGGTGCTGCCGGCGATGTAACCACTTTATAGCCACCAGGAGCGGTTTCGTCTGGTTTGACAAACACCAGAATATTAACGAAAGATGTCGTTGCGGGATACATACTCATAAAGTGGCCTTCTTTTGTGGGTGGGTGGAAACGTAACTTAAATAGCCAGGGTCTCGGTACGACATTGCATCGAGCTGCCTTTTAACCGGATTTACTTCTTCACTTTTGTTCAAGCAAAGATGGGCTTGAACCCATGGCGCGAGGAGTTGAAAATCGGCGCTGCCATTGACTACTGGACGAAGCAAGGTGCGAACCTGTTCGCAAGGCTTGACGGCGTCAGGCAAACTCTGCATTGAACTTAGCTCAGCGCTCAGCAGCAATGAGTCAATGAGTGATTTGCGTATGGTTATATCGGCGGATGCGGTCAGGTACAGTTGATTCAACTTGTCTAAAGCAGGCTTCAATGCCACTGCAGCCGAATCAAGCTTGCCTAGTTGCGTAAGAATCGCGGCTTTCCTTTGCTGAACCACCGCAACAGTCACTTGTCGATTGATTGTTTTTGGTTCTTGTTTGCTGAGATCTGAAAATATTTTCTCCAGCTTTTCCAGGTGCACCAAAGCCTTTGTGAGATCTTGATCCTGGTTGGTGTCTAACACTCGTAATTCTGCGATGTACATCTTGCGTTGCCAGTTGCTGTTGCTCGGGTCTTTCTCAACCATACTTTGCAGTAAAGCGAATGCTCTTTCTGCGTCGAGATGGCTGCCGGCCATGTCGCCCATCGCTTGTTTTAACTCGGATTGGCGTAACTGCGCACCAGTAAGATGGTCAACCCAGGACGTATCTGTCGGATGACTCAGATGAAGCGACTGCAGGAGAACCAGCGCCCGCTCGTACAGTGATGCGGCATGCGTTAGCTGCCCGAACTGAATTTGAGCAGTCGCCTGCCAGGACAGGCTATCTGCAAGATCCGCAGCCAGCTGGTTATCTTTGGGCGTGGCCGCATATGCACGTGTCTTGAGTTCGACTGAAAGTTCGAACTCCTTCGCGGCGCTCCGAATGTCACCGCGCTGCCAGGCTAATGTTCCCAGAGTGTTGTGTGCATAAGATTGCTCTATCCAGCTGTTGACATCATTCGGCGCAACGATAGCTTGGCGGTTTGCATACGTTAAGTATTCGTTGAAATACAGCTGTGCTTTGTCCCAGTTTTTCTGGTCAAAATCAATTTGTCCCAGCCAGAACGCGTTTTCTCCAGCACTTTTTAGCAAGGAAAGATCGTTTGGTCTCGTTTGCAACTGCCGTTGCAAAATACCCCGTCCAACACTTAGCGCTGCACTGGCGCCCAGCGGATCTGAACGGGAAATCCTCACTTCTGAAATAAGCTGCAACGATCTTGCATGCTGAGCTTGGGCAACGGCGGTATCTGTAGAGCGCGACGGATCAGAAAGATATTTCAGTGCGCGATTGCTGACGCTGTCCAGCAAATCGAGTTTGCCTATGGGACGCAGCTTCTCTACAAAGTCCCCCAGCATGTATCCCATTAAATCCTCAGCTTCTGCGCTGCGCGCTTCTGCTTGAGTCTGGGCAGAGCGAGCGGCGATTCCTAGGCCGGCCGCCAATAAAGCCAGGCTGGTGACAACGATCATCACTGCCATCCGCAAGCGTTCGCCACGCCGCTCGCTTTGTAGTGAGGACTGGATGAAGCTTTGCTCTTGTGGCGTGAGGCCGAAGCTGCTGGTGGCTAGCAACTGGCGGGCCTGATTGGTCTGAGTACCAGACGGTAGCAGCATGTCGCGCTTGCGGCCGCTGTCCTGCCAGCGGTTGGCTTGCGCGCTGATGCGGCTGCGGATTTGCAGTGCCTGGCGATGTTCTTCGATCCATTCCACCACGCGCGGCCAGCGGCGTAGCAGGGCTTCGTGGGCGATGCCGAAAGTTGGCGCGCCGCCTTGCAGGTCGCTGACGAACAGGTGGGCGTCCACCAGCGCTTGCACCAGCTTGTTTTCGGCATCGTTACGCAGCGCCGACCACGGCACGCGGCGCGAGCTGACGGTCGACTCATCCTCGGCCACCAGCACCAGTTGCGACAGCACATGGGGCAGGGCGGCGATCTGGGCCGCACCCAAGGCGGAAATCACCTGCTCGGCACGGGCGCCGATCGCGCCTTCCAGACCGCCCATGGCGTGGAAAGCCGCATGCGTCAGTTCGCCATCTGGCGTACGCTGACGGTACAGCTCTTGCAGACAGTATTGCAGCAGCGGCAGGCTGTCCGGGCCGGAACGGGCGGCGTGGCACAGTACGTCGTCCAGACCCTCGCCCTTGTCGTCGACGGTGTAGCGCAGTTGCGCCACTTGCGCCGGGTGACGGACGATCTGGGCGATGTCGGCGCTGCCGGGCGGCGTCAGGTCATAGTGGCCGCCGCTCAGTTTCAGATTCATCAGCGCCGGATAGGACGCCAGGTGCGGATAGAAGTCATTGCGGCAGGCCAGCACCAGTTGCATGGTGCCCGAGCGTGCTAGCTGGTCCAGCACGTTGATGAAGACGGCGCGGTCGGCGTCGCTGATATGCGGCAACCGGAACACGGCTTCAAAGCGGTCGATAAACAGCAGCAGCTGGATTGCCGGCAGGCGTGCCTGCAATTGCTCGATTAGCCCCGGCAAATCGTTGGCCAGGCGCTGGGCGAGGGCGGCGGCGCTGGTGTTTTCAAACAGCAGCCGCTCGCCGATTTCGGCATCCAGCAGCACGCTGGCCAAAGTTTCCAGCAGGCCGGACTGGCCCATGTCGGCGCAATCGAGCTGCACGTGGCTGCTGATGGCAATGCCGGACTCGGCCGGTGCGGCGCCGGCCTTTAGCGCCGGAATCAGCCCGGCCTGCACCAGCGACGTCTTGCCGGCGCCGGACGGTCCCAGCACCAGCACCATCGCGCAGGCGGCCTGGGCTTGCGCCACCACCACTTGCACCAGCTGGTCGACGCTGAGTTTGCGGCCGAAGAAGATGGCCGCATGTTGTTCTTCAAATGCTTCCAGGCCGCGGAACGGCGAGGCGTGCAGCCAGCTGCCCTGGCTGACTTCATCGTCGTAGCTGAGTTCGGCCAGCAGGCGGTAGCCGCGCTTGCGGATGGTTTCGATGTAACGCGGTTCGGCGGCGGAATCGTCCAGCGCGCGGCGCAACTGGGTGATGATTTTATGGATGGCGTTGTCGCTCGGCGAGACGTTGCCCCAGCACGCATCCAGCAGCGTTTCGGCCGAAACGACCACATGCGGATGGCGGCATAAGTACAACAGCACATCCATCGCGCGCGGTTCCAGTTGCCGGTTTAACACACCGCAACTGAGCGTATTCGTGGCAGGATCAACCCGCCATTCGCCAAAACGGAAACTCTTGTGGTTCACAATCCAACCTTCTTTGCTCTCGAATAACGCTTTTGAAATCAATGACTTGGCGCCCGGAAGGTTTTCAGAAGGCCATTTCCTGGTAAGTTGCCTAAAGTCATTACATCTAGATATTAACATTATCTCGAAAGAAATAGTTACAGAAGTTTTAGATGCCAATGGAGAGTCCATGACTGTTTTAACCGGCGTGAAAGCCCCTTTCGAACTGACGCAATACGCGATAGCAATCAAGCAACAGGGGATCGACTTTGCCATCCGCCATTACACCCATCAGGCGGGCAAGAGCTTATCGTTGGCCGAGGCGCGCGCGCTGACCGACGCCGGTATCCAGATCGGGGCGGTGTGGGAAACGCCGGACGCGCACCTGAGCTATTTCAGCCGGGCGCAAGGGTGTGCCGACGGCGCGGCCGCCTATTTGATGGCGCAGTCGGTGATTACCCAGCCGTCCGGCTCGGCCGTGTATTTCGCGGTCAACTTCGATCCGGACACGGCCGAAATCACCGGCCCGGTCACCCGGTATTTTGAAGGCGTGAACCAGGCGTTCGACGCGGCCTCGGCGGCCGAGCGCCAATATCAGGTCGGCGTGTATGGTTCCGCCGCCTGTTGTGCGGCGATGATGGCGGGCGGGCTGGCGACACTCAGCTGGCTGGCGGACGAGGCAGTTGACTACGCCGGCTACAGCCTGAAGCAGCTGGACGGCGCGACGCTGCCGGTGGATGACGGCCAGCGCATCAGCGTGGGCATGGCGTGCAACCACGCAGAGCGTCCGGCTGGCCTGTTCCGGGTGTTATGACCATGAATATTTGCTTCACGGAGACCCCATCACGCAAGACCGTCAAGCCGTCCAAGACGGTGTTTCTTAACAATACCGGCCACGACGTGACGCTGAAATTCGTCACTGCGCCGGATCTGGTACTGGGCGCGTACACCATCAGCAACGGCGTCAGCGCCGCGATCGACCACATTCGCGTGGGCGTGACCGACTTTTATTCCTGTCACAGCCAGAATGTGGCGATTCCGGCCGAGTGCACGGCGGTGCTGACTTTGTCCAACAGCGTGCTGACGATGGCCGTGTCCGGCTAGTGCATGTCGATCACGTCGAACGGCGATTGGGTTGAGCTGAGGAAGGCCATGACGGCGCGCGCACGGGCGCCCATGTCTTCGTGGCGGGTGGCGATGATGGCGTCACGCAGGCCGGGGATGACTTCGGTGATGAGCGAGTTTTCGTCGTAGGTGGTGACTAGCAGCGCGGCCAGTTCGCTGGCACGGCCGCGATTGTTGCGCATGCGCTCTTCCAGCACCGCCAGCAGCGCGCGCTGCATGCGCGGCGTCGGATTGGTGATGTAGCCGAACACCAGCGGCGTGTTGCTGATCGCTTCGCACAGGCGGTTTTCGATCTGGTCGGGCTTGACGTCGGAGGCGATGTCGAAATAAGCGCCGTTCCAGCGTGTGCGTTCGTACGGGTGGCCGGGCGGGAAGGAGTCGGCCGTTTCGAAGCCGAGCAGGTGGCTCAGGCGGCGCAGCCATGTCATCAGAATGGGGATCATGGCGGCATTTTAGCAGGGTGAGAAAAGGTCTTCGCAACAGTGTTATCCTGTCAATAATCTGATTGTAACCCGCTACTGCAAGGAAACCGTTGACGAAGAGTTCTCTGTAACGGGGCTGGCGCCGAAATAAAGGAAATATTTATGGAAAAAGACGTTGCCCGAGAAGTGTTGGCCCTCCTCGATGTGGCGAGTGAAAAATTCAATACCTCTATCCGCGTCGTATTGAATAACTGTCCCGAAGCCGAATTTTTAAAATATCGGGAGGAAGCGGCAAAAATCATGGCAGAGATGTATATCAACCTGATGGTCCCGATTCATAAAGCCCACCCGGATCTTGAGCCAGAGCAGTTAAGGATAGCTCGGCAGCCTTCGAAAAACTGAGCGAAAGAGATAGACGGTGTTGTCAGGAGCAGGTATGGTCCATCGAGCTAAAATTAATCGACGCATATTTTTTGCATGCTCTGTGCTTGTAGCATCATTAAGCCATGCTCAGGGATCGAAGATAAGCAACACCTACCTCGATACCAGCTACCAATTTATGGCATCTGATGGTGCATCTCTTGTTCGTTCGGCCCAAAAGAAAATGCCGGGCATATTGCATACACAGCTTGACGATGAGGTCTCGACGGCTAGAAGAATAGTGATGATAAATCCAGCGCCCAATACAGCGCTTTCGGTTGCGCTTGCCAGAGCTTGGAAAAGAGACTTCATTGAAGAAGGGGTGGAGGAAAGCAGAAAAATGCTATTGGATTGCCAGCGAGAGACCTCTGTACTATTAACCGTGCCGTTTATGCGAAGCGATGGACAACAGGCTCACTGTTTTAGATTTTAATAATATCAAACAGGTGCTGTCATCGATGCTTGGAATCTGAAAAGGCCGGGACAGGCCAGGTCAAACTAGGGAGATCGAATTCGGCAGTCCCAGGCGCGGGTGGCCGCGCCTGGTGACTGTGGTAACTGTTACGCCTGGGCTTCTTCGCCCAGTTTGCCGGCGCGGAAATCGTCCACGGCGGCGTGCAGCTCGGCTTGCGTATTCATCACGAACGGGCCGTATTGCGCGATCGGCTCGTTCAGCGGCTGGCCGGCGATCAGGATGAAGCGGCTGGCCTCGCTGGCGGTGATGGTCACGCCGTCGGTGCCCTTGGTGTTGGCCAGGATCGCCATGCGACCGGTCGCCACCGCCTTGCCGTCGATCGTCACCGAACCACGGTAGGTGAAGACGAAGGCGTTATGGCCTTCCGGCAGCTGCTGCTCGAACGTGGCGCCGGCCGGCAGGTCGACGTCGATGTACAGCGGCTCGGTGACTTCGCGTTGCACCGCGCCGTCCACGCCATGGCTGCGGCCGGCAATCACCTTGACCTTGGCGCCTGCGGCCGTTTCAAACACCGGCACCTCGGCGCCGTTGAAATCGCGATACCACGGTGCGCGCATCTTGTCCTTCGCAGGCAAGTTCAGCCACAGCTGGAAGCCTTCCATCACGCCGTCTTCCTGCTCCGGCATTTCGGAGTGGATCACGCCGCGGCCGGCGGTCATCCACTGCACGCCGCCGTTGGTCAGCAGGCCTTCGTTGCCGGCGCTGTCTTTGTGGCGCATGCGGCCTTCTATCATATACGTGACGGTTTCAAAGCCGCGGTGCGGATGGCTAGGGAAACCGGCGATGTAATCGTTGGCTTTGTCGCTGCCAAAGTTGTCCAGCATCAGGAACGGGTCGAGGCGGCGCTGCAGGGTTTGAGTCAGCACACGGTTGATCTTCACGCCCGCGCCGTCCATGACGGCCTGGCCCTGGATGATGCGTTCAACACTGCGTGCGGCAGTTACGTGATGCGTTACTTGATCAGTCATGGCGTTCTCCATTGTGAATACTGTTTAGGCCAGGATGGCGTTGATTTCTGCGTCTGCCTGGGCTTGTGCTTTGGCCACAGCTTCCGGACCCATGCCCAGACCTTCGGCGAATACGTACTGCACATCGGTCAGGCCCACGAAGCTCAGGAACATTTTCAGGTGTGCCAGCTGGGTGTCGGTCGGGCCGTCGCGGTGGATGCCGCCACGCGACAGGGCGACGTAGACTTTTTTACCGGTCAGCAGGCCGACTGGGCCGGTTGGGCCGTATTTGAAGGTCACGCCGGCGCGGGCAATCGCGTCGAACCAGGTTTTCAATTGCGCGGTGATGCCGAAGTTGTAGGTCGGTGCACCGATGACGATTACGTCTGCTGCTTGTGCCTGGGCGATCAGGGCGTCGTCCAGCGCCACGCGGGCGGCCTGGTCGGCGTTGCGCTGGTCGGCCGGGGTGAACAGGGCTTGCAAGGCGACTTCGTCCAGCACGGGATGAGGCTGCGAGGCCAGATCGCGGCGGGTGACGGTTGCGCCTGGGTTGGCGGCGCTGAGTTTGGCGACCAGTGCATCAGCCAGACGGGTGGATTCGGAACCGGTGCTGCGGGCGCTGGAGTTGATTTGCAGGATGTTCATGGTGTTGCTCCTTGATGTTTGGTTGAGTGCTGCGTCGATGGAGTAACTTTAACCGTTTCAAATTCCATCCGGAAGCCGTTAAAATGGATAACATTCATCCACTGATGGAACAATCCTATGGAAATCGACCCTGGCGACTTGTTGCTGTTTGCTCGTATTGTGGAATGCGGCAGCTTCAGCCTGGCTGCGGAGCGCGTACAGCTGCCGAAATCGACGGTATCGCGCCGCATCACGCTACTGGAAGGCAAACTTGGCGAACGGCTACTCCAGCGCACCACGCGCAAGCTGGTGCTGACCGAATTCGGCGCCAGCCTGCTGGAGCACGCGCAAAAAGTGGCCGACGAGACCGAAGCGGCCGGCGCGCTGGCGCAGCACCGGCAGGTGGCGCCGAGTGGTTTGCTGCGGGTGTCGATGCCGGCCGACTTCGCCAACGTGGCGGTGGGGGCGGTGCTGGCCCAGTTTATGGACCGCTACCCGGCCATTTCGCTGGAGCTGGATTTGTCGCCGCGCCGGGTCGACCTGGTGGCGGAAGGATTTGACGTGGCTATCCGCATGGGTACGCTGCCGGATGACGCCTCGCTAGCGGCGCGCCGCATCACCTTCAGCTCGTGGGCGTTGTACGCCTCCCCGCGCTACACCAATCTGCGCGGCCTGCCGGAGCATCCCGATGACCTATACAAGCATGATCTGCTGAGTTTGCCGCCGCGCGTGAATGGCCTGATTCGCTGGAATCTGACGCGCGGCAAAGTCGAGTGGTCGCGCGACCTGCCGGTGCGGCTGCTGGCCAACTCGCCGGAACTGCTGGTGCGCATGGCCGCCACCGGCATCGGCATTGGCTCCTCAACCGAGGCAGTGGCGCGGCCGTACTTGCAGCGCGGGGAGCTGGTGCGGGTGTTGCCGGAGTGGGCGTTCCCGCAGGTGACGGGCTGGGCAGTATTTCCGGGGCGGCGGCTGATGCCGGCCAAGACCCGGGTCTTCATCGATATGTTGCAGGCGGCCTTTGACAGCGCCGCGCCAAGCGGGGTGTGATTACTTCAGCTGCGCCATCTCTTCACCCAGCTGCACCGGACCTGCCGGCTGCCACGCGGGGTTGAACTTCAGCACGTCCTTCTGGAACAGCATCACCACGGTGGAGCCGAGCAGGAAGCGGCCCAGTTCATCGCCTTTTTTCAGCACGATGTTCTGGTCGTCGTATTTCCACTCGGTCACCTGCGGCAAACGTGGCGGATTGATCACGCCGTGCCAGACGGTGGCCATGCTGCCGACGATGGTGGCGCCAACCAGCGTCATCACGAATGGGCCGTGGGCGGTGTCGAACACGCACACCACGCGCTCGTTGCGGGCGAACAGACCGGGAATGCCGCGCGCGGTGGTCGGGTTGACCGAGAACAGTTCGCCCGGCACGTAGATCATGCGGGTCAGCTTGCCGTCGAGCGGCATGTGGATGCGGTGGTAGTCGCGCGGGCTCAGATACAGATTGGCGAAGCTGCCGTGCTGGAACTGCGCAGCCAGTTGGGCGTCGCCGCCGACCAGCGCGGTGGTGCTGAACTTGTGGCCCTTGGCCTGGAAAATCTGGTCGTCCTCGATATCGCCAAACTGGCTGATGCGGCCATCTACCGGGCACACGTAGGCTGCCTCGGCCAGTGGGCGGGCGTCCGGGCGCAGCGCGCGGGTGAAGAACTCGTTGAACGTCTTGTAGCTGGCGATATCTGGATTGGCCGCTTCGCTCATGTTGACGTTGTATTTGCCGACAAACCAGCGGATCAGACGGGTTGTGTACGCGCCACCCTTCGCCCCGGCGACGCGGCCGGCGAAATTAGTCAGCGCTCCCTTGGGAAGCAGGTATTGCGGCAAAACGGCTAAACGGGACACGGTGGCAGATCCATAACAATAACGATCGCGCATTATAGCGCCCTGGTTGGCGGGCTGACCCCTGAGTTATCTTTTTCCGCATGGCTGTTTATGAAATTTCGCTAAACAGGGCGTTCTATTGCTAAATACTGAACATTTTTATTGAATCAAGGCATAATTTCGATACCTTTAAACTTGCTCGATGCGCATTATGCCTACCCGTTTGACCCAGATCGCCGCCGGTGTATTTACCCTGTGCATCGCCTCCGCCCATGCCGACGAGGAGCAGCCCAAGCAGGAGGAGATGCAGAAGGTGGAGGTCAAGGGCTCCGCCGCTAAATATGATGCGCGGCGCGATGATACCGCTAGCAAGACCGTGGTCAACGCCGAGGAAATCCAGAAGTACGGCGATACCTCGGTCAACGATGTGCTCAAGCGCCTGCCCGGCATTACCATCGGCGGCGCGGCCGGGCGCAGCGGTGGCGAAATCCGCATGCGCGGCCTGGGCGCCGGCTACACGCAAATCCTGATCAACGGCGAACGCGCTCCCGCCGGTTTTGCCATCGACAGCCTGGCGCCGGATGTGATTGAACGGATTGAGGTGATGCGCGCCGCCAGCGCCGAGTTCAGCACACAGTCGATCGCCGGCACCATCAATATTGTGCTGAAGAAGGCGCTCAAGCCGGCCCAGCACGAAGTCAAGTTCACCGAGGCCAAGAGCAGCCACTCCAGCTCGCCCGCGATCAGCTTGCAAATGTCGGACAAGAAGGATTCCACCTCGTACTCCTTTGGCGGCAATGCCTGGCGCTTTATGTATGACCGCACCACGCCGACGCTGGAAACCGGCAATGACGCCAACGGTGTCCCGAACGTATCGCGCGCCTCCACCTGGCAGGACGCCGGCCACGGCGACGGTTTCAATCTGTCGCCGCGCATCAACTGGAACCTGGCTGGCGGCGATACGCTGACTTCGCAGTCGTTCCTGAACTGGGGGCGCTTCGCCAGCACCAGCCACAGCCGCACCGAAACGGCCTTCGGCGCCGGCCCCGATTACGACCGCATCGACAGCAGCTTCAGCACGCACAACGTCTTCGGCCGCACCGACCTTAACTGGGTGCACAAGCTGGCGGAGGGCGCCAAGCTGGACCTGAAAGCCGCCGTCAGCGACACCCGCAACACTTCCGATTCGCTGCAAATCGGCGGCAATGGCATCGGCCCGGTGACGCTGATCCGCAACGTCCATTCGGGCAGTTCGGAGCAGGGTTTCAGCACGCAGGGCAAGTATTCGACGCCGTTCACGTTCAGCAAGCCGGCCGAGGGCGAGCCGGACGCGGTCGAGCACGCGCTGTCGCTGGGCTGGGACGCCGGCGTCACCCAGCGCGACGACACCCGCATCCAGCGCGACGCCGATTTGCCGGGCGCCACGCCGATCAACAGCGACGAAGGCTTTACCGCCAAGGTCACGCGGCTGGCGCTGTTCGGCCAGGATGAGTGGAATATCACGCCGCTGTGGTCGATCTATACCGGCGTCCGCTGGGAGGGCCTGGACACCCGCGCCGACGGCGGCAGCATCGACCCGGTGCAGAACCGCTCCAGCGTGCTGAGCCCGCTGATGCAGACGCTGATCAAGCTGCCGAACAAGAAGGACCAGTTGCGCCTGGCGCTGACCCGCACCTACAAGGCGCCCAGCACCGCCGCGCTGATTCCGCGCAAGTTCACCTCCACCAACAACAGCCCGACCGAGCCCGACCGCCGCGGCAATCCCGACCTCAAGCCGGAACTGGCGACGGGCCTGGACGCGTCGTTCGAACATTACTGGGGCGAAGGCGGCCTGCTGAGCGCCAGTGCCTCGGTGCGTCGCATCGAGAATTACACCCACCAGGGCTTGTTCTACCAGGACCAGCGCTGGGTGTCGAACGCCATCAACGACGGCCGCGCCGAAACCCGCGGCATCGAACTGGAAGCCAAATTCCCGGTCAGCGCGCTGATGGAGCACGCGCCCAAGCTGGACTTGCGTGCCAGCGTCAGCCGCAACTGGTCGCGGGTGGAGGTAGTGCCGGGGCCGGACAACCGTCTCGACCAGCAAGTGCCGCTCAGCGCTACGCTGGGGGTCGACTACAAGACGCCGGATGGCCAGCTCAGCACGGGCAGCAGTTTCAGCTTCCGCAACGGCGGCCTGGCGCGGCTGAGCGGCACGCAGGGCGGCTACACCTCGGTACGGCGCGACCTCGATGTGTATGCGCTGTGGAAACTCGATCCGCAAAACAATCTGCGCGTGGCCGTCTCCAATCTGCTGGGGCAGGACTACACCACCGAAAGCCTCTACAGCGACAGCAACGGCAGCCTCAACCGCACCACGGTGGCCAACGGCGAGACCACGCTGCGTGTGACGGTCGAAACCCGCTTCTGAGGTGCTATGATTCCCCGGTGAATCTATTCGCCGTGGAATGCACTCGTGAAGATACCCAAGAGTACGCTTGAGCAGTGGCAGGTCCTGCAGGCCATCGTGGAATGCGGCGGCTACGCGCAGGCGGCGGAGGCCTTACACCGCAGTCAGTCCTCGGTCAGCTATATGGTGGCCAAGCTGCAGGAGCAGCTGGGCGTGGAATTGCTGGAAATCGACGGCCGTCGCGCGCGCCTGACCCGCAACGGCGAAGCGCTCCTCAACAAAGCCCGCGAACTGCTGGGCGACGCATTCCAACTGGAACAACTCGCCGGCAGCCTGGCCGATGGATGGGAACCGCAAGTCAGCATCGCGGTCGATAGCCTGTTTCCGGTCGAACTGCTGGTTAAGGTGCTGCGTGAGTTTGAGCCTTGGGCGCGGCATACGGTCGTCAATCTGGAAGAGACGGTGCTGTCCGGTTCAGAAGACGCGCTGGTGGAGAAACGCGTCGATCTGGCCATCGTCAGCCGCATCCCTTCCGGCTTCCTCGGCGATGCGCTGATGGACATCGAATTTGTCGCGGTCGCCCATCCCTGCCATGCTTTGCATGCACTGGGACGCGAACTGGAACTCGATGATTTGAGCCGCAATCTGCAAATCGTGGTGCGCGATTCCGGGACATTGAATCCGCGCGATCATGGCTGGCTAAACGCCAATCAGCGCTGGAGTGTTACCAGTCCCCACACGCGGATGGAAATGATTTGTAATGGCATCGGCTTTGGCTGGCTGGCCGAGCATAAGATCAAACAGCAACTGGAGCAGGGCTTGCTGAAGCCTTTGCCATTACGCGTTGGCCAGCGGCGTAAATTGTCCTTATCGCTGGTGGTGGCGAATCCTGAATTAGCCGGTCCCGGCACCTGCCGGCTTGCCAATTTAATCCGCAAAGTGGTGGCGGACGGGATACAGTTGCGGCCACTGTGTGAATGACACGACATTTATATTCCCCAAACAGTTGTGGAAAATATCCTTTTTTATAGCTATATTGGTATTTGTTAGGATATATCTGGAGTATCTCAGCAAAGTTATGGTAAATTGCGCCTATCAAATCTCACACATTGTCACTTGTGGTTTTTAAAACTGCCCCATCGATAAACAAGGAAATAAGATGACGACTTACCAGGAATACAAAGCCAAGATCGCTGAACTGGAAAATCTGGCTGAGACCGCCCGCAAGGACGAAATTACCAAGGCTAAAGAGCAAATCGCCACCATCATGCGCGATTATGGCCTGACCATTGCCGACCTGGGCGCTACCGCCAAGGCCAAGGTCTCGAAGCCGCGCGCTCCTGTGCCAACCAAGTACCGTGACGACGCGACCGGCCAGACCTGGACCGGCCGTGGCCGCGCGCCAAAATGGCTGGAAGGCAAGAAAAAAGAAGATTATCTGATTAAGTAATTCCTCAGCAAAGGCTGGTAGTCGGGGTTTATATCGCATAAACCCTGTACCAGCTTTTTTCTTTTTCGGGCGCACTCCATGAAGCGTAGCCGTCTCACCGTCTTATTCTCCGTCTTAATAGCGCTATTCTCGCCTGCCGCCCAAGCGGCGGATACCTTGTTAACACCCGCGCGGGTGTGGACGGGTGACGGAGCGCCGCACGCCAACTGGGCTGTGCTTATCACCGATAGCAAGATTGCAGCAGTCGGGTCAATAGAAACAATCAAAATACCGGCTGGCGCCGAGCGTATCAACTTGCCAGACACCACGCTGATCCCGGGTTTAATGGATTTGCACTCGCATGTGCTACTGCATCCATATAACGAAACCTCGTGGGATGACCAGGTTTTAAAGGAATCGGTCGAATACCGTACTTTGTTGGCCAGTCGCCACGCCGCCGCCACATTACAAGCCGGATTCACCACCTTGCGCGATCTCGGCACCGAAGGCGCGCTGTATGCCGATGTCGCCATTAAAAAAGCGATTAATGATGGTGTGATTCCCGGTCCGCGCTTATTCATCGCCACCCGGGCGATTGTCGCCAGCGGCAGTTACGGACCGTCGCCGCGCAGCTATCGCGATGATGTCGACTTGCCCAAAGGCGCGCAGGAAGCCAGTGGCGTGGATGAAGTCGTCAAGGCGGTGCGCGAGCAGGGCGCGCGCGGCGCCGACTGGATCAAGGTCTACGCCGACTACCGCACCGGCGCCGACGGCAGCTCCCACGCCACCTTTACCCAGGCCGAGCTGAACGCGCTGGTGCAAACCGCGCATGAATCCGGCCGCAAGGTGGCAGCCCACGCCAGCACCGACGAAGGTATGCGCCGCGCCGCGCTGGCTGGCGTCGACACCATCGAGCACGGCTACGGCGGCAGCGCCGCCACTTTCAAGCTGATGGCCGAGCGCCACGTCGCGTATTTCCCCACGCTGACCGCGCCGGAAGCCACCAGCGAATACTTCCAGAAATACCAGCGCGGCGGTCCGCCGACACCATCGATGCAGGCGGCCGCGCGCGCCTTTGCGCTGGCGCGCCAGCAGGGCGTTACCATCGGCAACGGCAGCGATGTGGGGGTGTTTGCCCACGGCGACAACGCGCGTGAGATCGAATGGCTGGTGCGGCTGGGCATGACGCCGGTCGAGGCCCTGCGCGCCGCCACCGTGGTCAACGCGGCGGTGCTGGACCAGTCCGCCACATTGGGCCGGATCAGTGCCGGCTACCTGGCCGATCTGGTGGCGGTGGAGGGCGATCCTACCCAGGATGTCGGCGCGCTGCGCAAGGTGCGTTTTGTCATGAAAGGCGGAATGATTTTCCGTCGGCAATGAGCCGAGCCCGGCCATTTCATGAGATGATTGCGAAATGCCATCTATCCCATTGTTTCCGCTGAAGACGATCCTGTTTCCTGATGGGCACTTGCCCTTGCAGGTGTTTGAAGTGCGTTATCTGGACCTGGTCAAGCGCTGCATCGCCAAGGGCGAGGAGTTCGGCGTGGTCTCGCTGCTCGACGGTAGCGAAGTGCGCTTGCCGGAGCAGCACGAAACGCTGTCCGCCTGCGGCACCATGGCGCGCATTCTCGACTGGGCGGCGCCGCTGCCGGGACTGTTACAGATCTCCTGCATCGGCACCACGCGCTTCCAGGTCAAATCCGCCGAGCAGCTGAAGCACGGCTTGTGGATGGCCGAGGTGGAGGAGGTGGCCGAGGACATGGTGGTGCCGATTCCAAGCGAACAACAGGACGTGGCCAATGCGCTGGGCGCCCTGATCCGTTCGCTACAAAAAAAACAGATTTCCACTGCGAATATGTCGCTGGCGCCGCCGTACCGGCTGGACGAAGCCGGCTGGGTTGCCAACCGCTGGTGCGAACTGCTGCGGCTGGACCTGGAAGAAAAGCAGCGCCTGCTGCTGCAGGAAAATCCGGTGCTGCGGCTGGAACTGGTGCAGGACGTGCTGAGCGAGAACGGCCTGCTCGATAACTGATCAGCCGGCGTGCGCCTCGCTGGCGTCGTCCAGCGCATGGATGCGTACCGACCACATCACGCCCGCGATCAATAGCACCATGGCCGCAATCTCCAGCCCACGCGGCCACTGCTGCTTGTAGATAAACCCGTACAGCAGCGCGAACAGCGTTTCAAACAGAATCAACTGGCCGGACAGGGTCAGCGGCACCTTGCGGCTGGCGATATTCCACAGATGGTTGCCAATGGCCGATGCCCCCAGTGCAATCACCGCGCTGACGATCCAGAACAGTCCCCAGTCACGCCCGCTGGCCGCCGCGCCGGCGCCGGTCACGTCGCCATGGAAGAATACCAGGCCCACCAGCGCAATCGCCAGCGCGATCAAGCCGCTGGACACGCCGTACAACGCCGACCATTCGCCGCTGCTGAAATGTGGATTGCGCTTCAGGTAGCGGGCGTTGTCGACCGAGTACCAGGTCCAGCACGCGAGCGCGACCGCCGCGCACAGCAGGCCCAGCAGCTTGCTGCTCAGCGGCAGGCCAGTGCCGACATCATGCGTGAAGACGTCGATATTGATACAGGCGATGCCAGCCGCGACCAGCAGCAGCGGCCAGATTAGCTGCCTGAGCGGCACCGCACCGTGGTCCTTGTGCCCCACCAGCGTGACCGAGATCGGCAGCACGCCGATGATCAGCGACGTCGCTGCCACGCCGGCCAGCTTGACGCCCAGCGCGAGCAGCATGTAGTAGACGATGTTGCCGGCCAGCGCGTGCTTGATCATGGCCACGATGTCGCTGCGGTCCAGCCGGCGCAGCAGCTTCGGCAGCCGCGTCGACATCACGGCGGCGGCGATCAGCCCGTAGCAGATGTAGCGTCCGCAAGCCATTTCCAGCGGCGTGAAGGCGCGCAGGAATTCCGGCGCCACGAACACCATGCCCCACATGGCGCCGGCCAGCAGACCACACAACACGCCTTGCAGCATCGTCGGATTCCTTAGTTGAGAGTGCAGAGCCAGCCCACGGCGGCGACGTTCAGCACCACGCTGCACCAATAAGCGATCTGGAACGAAGTCTGGATGGTCTTATGCCCCAGCCAGCGTTGCGCCAGCAGACCACCGGGCCAGCCGCAGGCCAGTCCCAGCAACAGCAGCGTGCGTTCGGGAATGCGGCGGCGCTGGCCGATGGCCGCCGATTTGTCGATGGCGTAGGCGATGAAACAGGCCACGCTGGCGGCGCCATACAACGACGCCAGCCACAGCCAGTTCAGCGCCGGCGCGTTCAGAAGTAGCTCAGGCCGAGCGCGGCCTTGACTTCATCGGCGGTTTTGGCCGCCACTTCGCGGGCCTGCATAGTGCCTTCCTTCAGCAGTTGCATAATGTAGCCCTTGTCTTTTTCCAGCTCTTCGCGGCGGGCGCGGATCGGCGCCAGCAGTTCCTGCAGCACCACTTCCAGTCGTTTCTTGACGATGGAATCGCCCAGGCCGCCGCGCACGTAGTGGGCTTTCATTTCTTCCAGCTTGTCTTTTTCCGGATCGAAGGCGTCCAGGTAGATGAAGGCGACGTTGCCTTCCAGGTGGCCCGGATCTTCCACCCGCAGGTGCAGCGGGTCGGTGTAGACCTTTTTGACGGCGGCGGTGATCTCGGCGGCGGTGGCGCCCAGGTTGATGGTGTTGCCCAGCGATTTGCTCATCTTGGCCTTGCCGTCGATGCCCGGCAGGCGGCCGATGTCCGGCACCAGCGCCTTGCACTCGACCAGGATGTCTTTATTCACGATGCGGTTGAAGCGGCGCACGATTTCGTTGGTCTGTTCGATCATCGGAATCTGGTCTTCGCCAACCGGCACCAGCGTGGCCTTGAAGGCCGAGATGTCGGCGGCTTGCGAGGCGGGGTAGGTCAGGAAGCCGGCCGGAATATCGCGCTCGAAGCCGCGCAGGGCGATTTCGGTCTTGACGGTCGGGTTGCGCTCCAGGCGCGCCACGGTGACCATGTTCAGATAATAGAAGGTCAGTTCGGCCAGTTCCGGGATCTGCGACTGGATCAGGATGGTCGACTTGGCCGGGTCGATGCCGACCGCCAGGTAGTCCAGCGCCACCTCGACCACGTTGCGGTGCACCTTGTTGGTGTCGTCCATATTGTCGGTCAACGCTTGCGAGTCGGCCAGCATGATGAATTGCTTGAATTGGTGCTGGTATTCCACGCGGTTGCGCAGGCTGCCGACGAAGTGGCCCAGGTGCAGCGGACCGGTCGGGCGGTCGCCGGTCAGGATGATTTGCGGACCCTTGGGTGCGGTGGCGACCGCAGAGACTTCGGCGGCGTCGGTTTGTGGCAGTTCAGGCAGACTCATCAGGGTTCCTTTACGTTGCCCCGGTCTGGTGAGCGGATACAAAAACGCCACCAGACTAGGGCGGCGTTGATAAAAATATCACATCACTATGGTTGTACAGTGGCCGCGCTCGCTAGGAGCGGCGCCAATACGTGCGGGTGTGAGGCGGGGCATAAAAAATCATGGCCGTATGGTTGCAGTTTGGTGGCGGTCTGTCAAGTTCGGAACTCTTTTGTGCAGAAGGCGGTCTAAACCGAAAAAGGAGAACACATGTCGAATAATTTCAATATGGTGGCGTTCATGGATACTTTGGTGGAAGGCGGTTTCTCGCAGCAGCAGGCGAAAGCCTTGGCGGTGGCGCTTTTTCAGCTGATTGAAAGCCATCTGGTGACCAAGGAGTATCTGGATTTGCGCTTGTCCGAGCTGCAGACTGGTTTGCGGGCGGAATTCCGCGAAGGACTGTCTTCCTTGAAAGCGGAGCTGATACAGTGGTTGTGCGGGATACTCATTGTTCAGACCGGCGCCACGGCCGTGCTATTCAAATTTCTCCACTAGCTGCATCGTCGTTGTCCGGCTCCGGCGTGCGTTCCAGGATGTCGCCTGGCTGGCAGTCCAGCCGTTCGCAGATTTTCTCCAGCGTGGAAAAACGAATGCCTTTGACTTTGCCGGATTTAAGCAGCGACAGGTTTTGCTCGGTAATCCCCACATACGCCGCCAGCTCGCGCGACTTGACCTTGCGCTTGGCCAGCATCAGATCCAGATTGATTACGATGGCCATCAGATGAACGCCTCGTTCTCCGCCGCCAGCCGGCTGCCTTCCTGCATCAGCCGCGTGACCAGATAAAACAGTGCGCACACCAGCAGCAGAATAATCTGTTCCGACCGCACGCCCACCGACACATGCCGGTCGCCGCCCCCCATCAGCCAGAACGCCAGCGTCCGCACCGGTGGTTCTGCAATCGTCAGCAGCGTCGACGCCAGCGTGGCGCCGGCAAACGCGCGCAGGTGGCCGACCGATTGCGCCGTGAACAAATCCTGGCGGCGGAAGTTCAGCAGCAGCCGGTCCAGCCGCCACAAGCCATAGCCCATTACCAGCAGCGGCACGGCGGCCAACGCCGCACCGAGCCACCGCTGCGACGGCGACAGCGCCAGCTTGGCCGCCGTGCCGACGCCTTCCGCTGTGATCTCGATGGTCATGCTGCCGATCGCCGGCGCAAACCTTGTCCACGCGAAGACAAAAAACGCCGCCTGCACGGCAACGCACAGCCACAGGAAAATGCGGATCAGTGAGATTTTCATAAATTTATCGTTTTACAGTAAGTTTTTGTTGTTGTATATTGAATTGTACATTCAAAAACAGGAGCGGGAAATGAGGCAAGCATGGCTGGCGGTAAGCGTGTTGATGTTGTCCGGATGTGCGATGCAGGTCGGGGAGCGAAATGTCCTGCGCGCTGACAAGCCCGGCGATGCACCGCCGTCGCACACCCTCGACAGCACCAGCGCGCCCGCCTGGCAGCTCGCCGAACTTGCGCTGCCGGTCGCGGACGCGGAACTGCACGGCGTCTCGGCCACCCGTGCCGGCAACGCGCTGACGGTGCTGTACTTCGGCGGCAACAGCTTCCATCTCGACCAGCACGGCGCGGAAGTGCTGGGCGCGATTGCGCCCTGCGGCGCCGACGTTACCATCTTTGACTATCGCGGCTACGGCCGCAGCAAGGGCGTGCCGACCATCGCCATGCTGAAGAGCGACGCACTGCGGATCTTCGACGACGTCAACGCGCGCCGTCCCGGCCAGGTGGTGCTGCACGGGCAGTCGCTCGGCAGCTTCGTCGCGGCTTACGTGGCGCAGCAGCGTCCCGCCGCGCGCGGTCTGATACTCGAATCGACCACCACCAACGCGCGCGACTGGGGCAATGCCATGCTGCCATGGTATGTGTGGCCGTTCGTGCGACTGGAGATCAGCCCGGAATTGCAGGATATTGACAACGTGGCGGCGGCATCGGGCTACGCCGGGCCGGCGCTGGTGCTGGAAGGGGCGGCGGACCACACCACGCCGCCGCGCCTGGCGAAGCAGGTCTACGCGGCGCTGCCGTCATCCTCCAAACGGCTGCTGCTGGTACCGGGCGCCGGCCATAACGATGTGCTGACCAATGCGATGGTGCAGCCGGCCTATTGCGAATTCATTGGCGGGCTGGCAGTACATTAACGCGGACGCACGCTGTCGGACAACAGGTCCGTGCGGAAGTAGCGCCGGTAGCCGTCCATCACCTGATTGGATTTGCCGGCCGTCTCCAGCGCCTCGCGCAGGATGGCCAGGTCTTCCGGCTTGAGCGCGTTGGAGATGTAGGCGCCGCTCTGGCTCCACGGCAGTTCCGGGATAGCCTCCATTTTCAGCCGTTCCTGCAGGCCGTGCACGCGCTGCTCGCGGCGAATCGCTCCCGCCATCAGCGTCGGCCCCATGATGGTGACGTCGGCCGAACCGGCATGCAGCAGGCGCGCCACCGCAATCACGTCGACTTCCACGAACAGGCGGCCCTGTTTTTGCAGCTCGGTGAGCAGCGTCGAATACCTCTCACCATAATCAAAGCCGCGCACCACGGCCACGCGCAATTCGCGGCGCGCCAGCAGATCCGGTAGATCGGCGATCGGCGCGCGCCCGCTATTCACCGAAATCAGCATCGGACGGTGATTGATCATCGGGATGAAGGTGCCCATCTGGTCGCGATCCTGCGTGCGCGACGCTGGCGCCAGCAGGTCTGCCGTACCGTTCTTGAACATCGCCACCTGGCGCGCGCGCGGCACCACGGTGAACACAAAACTGCAGCCGATCTTCGGCCCGATGCCACGCAGCAGATCCGGATAAATGCCTTTCACCTGCGTGCCGTCGACGATGACGCTGGCGCCGTTGGCCGATACCGGCACCGAAATCTCGCGCGAACAGCCGGCGGCGCCGGCGCTGTGCGAGGCAAATGCAAAACTGGCGATGCAGGCCGCGATCAAGCAGCGCAACGTCATGCTTCGTCCTCCTCGTGCTTGCCGAAGTAGCGCTGAGCCACCAGCACCGCCATCGCCTGCATGGCGGCGCACAGGTAAAAGGTGCTGCCGACGCGCCAGTCGCCGGCCGGCAGGTGGCTGACTTCACCCAGGATCGCGGAGCCCAGCAGCGGCATGACGATCACGCCCACGCTGCTGATCGATTGCAGCGATCCCATTAACTCGCCTTGCTCGTCGGCCGGCGTGTGCTTGGAGATGATGCTCTGCAGAGCCGGGCCAATCGCAAACGACAGCACATTACAGACGATCAGCACATACATCATCCAGCCCTGCGTGGCCAGGCCATACAGCAGATAGGTGAGGGTGCCCGAGACCATGCCTAGCTGCGCCAGCCGCACCTCGCCGAAGCGCTTGATCAGCAGGCCAAGCAGGCCGGCCTGCACCACCGCCGCCGTCAGGCCGACGCAGAACAGGGCCGCGCCGTTCTGGCCGGGCGTCCAGTTGAAGCGGAAGGTGGTGTACAGCACCCAGGTGGTTTGCAGCATCATCGCCGCCAGCGTCACCAGCGTGTAGGTGACCACCAGGCCGCGGATGTCGGTGCGGCGCGCCAGCTTGGCCAGCGCCGCCAGCGGATTGATCTTGGATAGCTTGAACGGCGCGCGGCGCGACGCCGGCAGCGATTCCGGCACCATCAGATAGCCGTAGACCAGATTGGCGGCCGACAGCGCGCCGGCCACATAGAACGGCAGATGCAGGTCGACCGTGCCCAGTAGCCCGCCCAGCATCGGCCCGCAAATAAAGCCCAGGCCGAACGCCGCACCGATCTTGCCGAAGCTCTTGGCGCGGTTGTCCGGTGTCGAAATATCCGATGCATAGGCCGACGCCACCGACATGCTGGCCGACGACATGCCGCCGATCACGCGGCCGATAAACAGGCAGGCCAGGTTGGGCGCCCAGGCCGTGGTCAGGAAGTTGATGCTCATGCCGGCCATGGAATACAGCAGCACCGGGCGGCGGCCGACACGGTCGCTGATCGCGCCCAGCATCGGCATGAACAGGAACTGCATCAGGCCGAACACCGCGCTCATCACGCCATACCAGTAGGCCTGGTTGTCGCGCGTGCCGGTGAATTCGCCGACCAGCACCGGCAGCACCGGCACGATCAGGCCGATGCCCAGCATATCGATGAAGACGCAGATCAGGACAAAATTCAGGTTGCCCGGCGGCTTGCCCGGTACCGGCAGCGGCGCCGCTGCCGAGGTGTCAGTGGTGGTCATGTAGGGAAGGTGGCGAGGGTCGGTTACGGCGCGGCCGGGCTGGCGGCCCATTCGGCGATAAAGCTGTCACGGAAGGCGATCAATTCATGCAGCCGGTTGTCGGCCAGGCGGCGGCCGGCGGCGGTCTGCATGGTGCCGGGCAGGGTGGCCAGCTTGGTGTCGATATGGTCCAGCGCGTACGCCTTGTCATTGAGGTCGCGGTGCAGCGCCATCGGATCGTCCGGATGCGCCAGCGCCGAATCCATGCGGCCGGCGGTGTAGAACAGCCGCGCCAGGCCGACCGCGCCGAGCGCATCCAGCCGGTCGGCGTCCTGCACGATTTTGGCTTCGATGGTCTCGGCGCGGATGCCGGCGGAAAAACTGTGGCTCTCGATGGCGTGAGCCACGCCGGCCAGTCTGTTCGGCGGGAAATCCAGTTCGGCCAGCTGGCGGCTGGCCAGCAGCGCGGCCTTGCGCGACGCCAAATGGCGCTCGGGATGGTTCTTCGGCAGGTTGACCAGGTCATGCAGGTAACAGCCGGCCAGCACCACCAGTGCGTCGGCCTCGGGATAATCGTTCAGCAGCAGGCTGGCGTTGCGCCAGACGCGGTGCAGATGGTTGGTGTCATGAGCGCCATCCATGCCCTGTGCCGCAGTGGCCAGGGCCACCAGGCGCGGGTGCCAACCAGTAAGCAAGCTATTCATCGGTCTCCCGGATTGATTCGTCGATTTTGTGTAAATGATACAGCCTTGGCGCACCTTGTGCAGGAGAAAACCGTAGCCGAATTATCAATCTGAGAATTGCAATAAGTTTATTTTGTTGCTGCTATGCATTTATTTGGTGCTATTGATCTTGACTTGCGGTAACATTACGCATAGTCACTATCGCAGAGAAGGAAAACCTATGTCTAACGTAAGCGAATTGCACGCGACGTCCTCGAGCGCCGGCGAGTACCTGGCCTTTACCCTCGGCCAGGAAGAGTACGGCATTGATATTCAAAAAGTAAGCGAGATCCGCAGCTACGAAACGCCCACCCGCATCGCCAACGCGCCGGGCTTCGTCAAGGGCGTAGTCAATCTGCGCGGCATCATCGTGCCGATCGTCGATATGCGCATCAAATTCAATCTGGGCACCCCGACCTATGACCAGTTCACCGTGGTCATCATCCTCAATATCGGCCACCGCGTGGTCGGCATGGTGGTGGATCGCGTGTCGGACGTGACCACGCTGCTGCCTGAGCAGATCAAACCGGCGCCGGAAATCGGCTCGGCGCTGAATACCGACCACATTGTCGGCCTCGGCACCATTGAAGACCGCATGCTGATCCTGGTCGACATCGACAAGCTGATGTCCAGCGCCGATATGGGCCTGATCGAAAGCACCGCGCTGGCCGCATAAGTCAGCCTTTATCACGCCGGGCACGGTCCCGATGCTGATTCCGTAGTTTTATTTTTGGTTTACTCTGAGAGGTAGGTGCAAGAATGAATATGTTGGCGAATATCAGTATTGGCAAGCGCCTGGCGTTGGGCTTCACGATTATCCTGGCGTTTGCGATGCTGATCACCGGCATCGGCGTATGGCGGCTGCAAGGCGTGGCCGCGGCCACCAGCGAAATGATGCAGAATCCGCTGGCCAAGGAGCGCATGATCTCCGATTGGTCGGGCAAGATCGACAGCGGCATCCGCCGCACCACCGCGATTGCCCGCAGCAGCGACCAGTCGCTGGGCGCCTACTTCGCCGAAGAGTCCAAGGCTTCTTCCGCCGCTTCCGGCGAACTGCAGAAAAAGATCGAAACGCTGATCGTCGACGACGATGAAAAAGACCTGTTCAACCGCATCGGCGAACAGCGCAAGGTCTACCTGTCGTCGCGCGACCAGATCAACAAGCTCAAAACCGCCGGCGAACTGGACGAGGCAACAAAGATTTTTGAAAACGTTTTCAAGCCCGGCACGGCCAAGTTCCAAGAATTGATCGCCGAACTGTTGAAAATGCAGCGCGCCAAAATCGACGCTGCCGCCGTGCATATCGAAGACATCGCCAACAGCAGCCGCCGTTTGCTGTTCATGCTGGCCGCGCTGGTGCTGGCCTTCGGCGCCACCTGCGCCTGGCTGCTGACCACCGGCATCGTCCGCCCGCTGCAAGAGGCGGTGGCGGCAGCGCGCCGCGTCGCCAGCGGCGACCTGACCGGCCATATCGACGACAGCGCCAAGGATGAAACCGGCCAGCTGTTGTCGGCGTTGAAGGAGATGAACGCCAGCCTGCTGGGCATCGTCACCGAAGTGCGTTCCGGCACCGATCACATCACCACCTCGTCGAGCGAAATCGCCCAGGGCAACCAGGATCTGTCGCGCCGCACCGAGCAACAGGCCGGCGCGCTGGAAGAAACTGCATCGTCGATGGAAGAGTTGACCTCCACCGTCAAGCACAACGCCGACAACGCGCGCCAGGCCAACCAGCTGGCGGCATCGGCCGCGCAGGTGGCGGTCAAGGGCGGCGCCGTGGTGGCGCAAGTGGTGGGCACCATGGATTCGATCAACCAGTCGTCCAGCAAGATCGTCGACATCATCGCGGTGATCGACGGGATCGCCTTCCAGACCAACATCCTGGCGCTGAATGCGGCGGTGGAAGCGGCACGCGCTGGTGAACAGGGCCGCGGTTTTGCGGTGGTGGCGTCGGAAGTGCGCAATCTGGCGCAGCGTTCCGCTTCGGCCGCCAAGGAAATCAAGGCGCTGATCGGCGATTCGGTGGACAAGGTCAACCAGGGCAGCAAACTGGTGGCCGATGCCGGCGTGACGATGGACGAAATCGTCGCCAGCGTGCACAAGGTCAGCGACATGATCTCGGAAATCACCGCCGCCAGCACCGAACAAAGCGCCGGCATCAACGAAGTGAATCAGGCCATCGGTTCGATGGACGCGGTCACGCAGCAGAACGCCGCGCTGGTGGAGCAGGCGGCGGCGGCGGCCGAATCGATGCAGCAGCAGGCCGCCGCGCTGGCGCATGCCGTCAGCGTATTCAAGGTCGATGGCACGTCGCGCCTGTCGCACGCGCGTCCGGCCCGTCCGCAGCTACAAATTACTCGCAGCGTTTGAACTTTTCACGTAGCATTGCCTTTTTGGCTATGTGCGTGGGAGTGTGATGCGATATTTGTTATGGGTGGTGTCGACGGCATTACTGGCGGTGCTGGCGCCGCTGGTCCGGGCCGAAACCGGCTTTGCCAATCTTGAACGGGGGCCGCACAGCGTCGGCTTCCGCCTCGTCCAGCAGTACGATTATTCCCGCAGCTACCGCGAAACAACCGATGCCGTGACCGGCCAGCCGTTCACCGGCGAACGCGCCCGGCCGCTGCAGACGCTGATCTGGTATCCCGCCGCATCCAGCGCCGGTAAGCGCCTTCCTTATGCCGACTATATCCGCACCGAGGCGACCGACGATAACTACGGCCGCAGTAAGTCCGAGGTGGATGCCTACGTGGCCGGACGTCTGAAGTCGGCCGGCGCCGACATCGGCGAAGCGCAGGCCAGGGCCAGGTTTGCGCAACCCATGTGGGCGGTGCGCGACGCCACGCCGTTGGCCGGAAAATATCCGGTGGTGATCTACGCGCCGGGCGGCGGCAGCCCCGCGCATGAAGCAGCGGATGTCGGCGAATACCTGGCCAGTCATGGCTATGTGACCATCGTCAGCCGCAACCTGGGTGCGCGCACCCGCCAAATGGTCTTTGATCGCGAAGGCGCTGAAGCGCAGGCGCGCGACATCGGCTTCCTGATCTCGTACGCCCACACGCTGCCGTTTGCCGACACCGCGCACATCGCCACCGCCGGCTGGAGCTGGGGCGGCATGACCGGCCTGTTTGCGGCGGCTGCCGACAACCGCATCTCCGCCGTCATCAGCCTCGATGGCACGCGCGAGCCGGAGCTGACCAAGACGCTGCCGGTGTCGCGCCTGACCGTTCCATGGCTGTACGTCTCGCGCAAGCTGGCGACCATTTCCGACCTGAACCAGCGCGGCGTCGAAACCTCATTCAGCCTGCTGAACGCCGCGCGGCACACGCAGCTGTATCAAGTGATAATGCAGCCGATGGTGCACGTCGATTTTTCGCCGGCCGCATTGCGCTTCATGCCGCCATCGCACTTTGGAGACTACACGCGCGAAGAGGTGGAGCAGGCCTACTACTGGACCGCGCGCTACATGCTGGCGTTTGTCGATGCGTATCTGAAGAACGACGCCGCCGGCCTGGCCTTCGTCCAGCGCTCGCCGACGCAAAACGGCGCGCCGCGTCACATGGCGCTGTACGAGCCGCGCACTGCAGACACCCGCCCGGTCGCCACGCAGACCGGTTTTGCGGCCGAACTGTTCAAGCGCGGATTCGATCAGGCGGTGCCCATTTATACCCAGCTGCACGATGGCGACAAGAGCTTCGTGCTGTCCGAGACGGACCTTAACGGCTGGGGCTACGAACTGCTGCGCTCCAACAAGGAGGCGGCCGGCGTCGAGATCTTCAAGCTGGGCGTGGCGCTGTATCCGAAGGACAGCAACCTGCACGACAGCCTGGCCGAGGGCTACGAGGCACTGGACAACAAGCCCGCCGCCATCGCCAGCTACCAGAAATCGCTGGAACTCGATCCGAAGAACGGTCACGCCGCCGATCGTCTGAAAATACTGAAATGAACTTGCCGCTAGCCGTGGCGGCGATATGCCAATTTCTGGCGCGTCACGCCCTGGGTGGCGAAGTCGGCGTCCGGCGGCACTGGCACGTTGAAGAAGTCCCATTCGAAGATAGGCAGGAAATTGAACTTCTTTGATCGGAAGATGCCGCGATTGCGCTTGAATTCGCTGTAACGGTCACCCTTGAATTCGCGGTGCACATCGGTGAACGGCAACACACGCTCGGCGAAGTCGTGGAAGCGCAGTTCCGGATTTTTCTGCTTGAAGTTCCGGAAAATATCGAACTGGTCGCGGCAGATTACCTGGATGGCGGTCTCCGGGAAATCGTTATGCGGCGACCACAAGACGTGCCAGCCATCGCGCACCTGGTTCAGAAACTCGACCAGTTGCGGACTCAGGATGAACGCGTCCGATTCGATATGGATGATCTTGTCGACGCCCAGTTCGTCGGCGATCTCGATCGAGTGCAGAAAACTGCGCCACCAGCCCGGATAATCCTTGATGCTTTGGCGGCCCAGGTTGTTATCGAAGCGGACAATCAGGTGCGCGTCTGTTTCGGCCGCCACCGGGTCGGTATGCGAAATCGTCTTGATGAGGCTGGCGCTCGGCAGGAAAGGCGAACCATCGTCGATCATGATCTTCTTCACCGCATTGATCGGCACGTCTCGATAATAGTCGAGCCAGCGTTGATAGCGGGTTTCCCAGGCTTCGTTGCCGCTGATGAAGCTGGTGCAAAAGAGGAGCGATTTCATTGTGCGATAAGGTCAACCAAAGAATATTATCTTACCAGATGAGTTCTGGCGTCTGATCCCGGCGGGCTATCGCTTGTTGTGACAGCTGATCCGCCGCACCGTTGCGGTGACGTGGAATCCAGCGTAGTTGGACGGCGCCCAGCGCCGCCATCAGCGAGATCACGCGCGTGCGATGTTCTTCCAGTCCCTTGGCGCCGCGTGCTGCGCCGAGATTCACGTCGTTGACCACAACCTGGCTGTCGCCGTAGACCGTCAACCCATGCGCACCATGGTCGCGCGCTGCTTCCAGCAACGCCGTCAGCGCCAGATATTCCGCTTCGCTGCTATTGCCATATCCCGCGCGGCGGCTGATTTCCACGCGTTGGCCATCCGGCCCGCAGAGCAGGGCGCCAATGCCGATCTGGCCCGGATTCGGATGTGCCGAACCGTCAAACCAGCCGCGCCACGCCGCCGCAGAAGGCTGCATGCCCGCCTTGCGCATCGCCAGCTTGTGCGCGCTGGCCGCCTGCCTGGAATGGCGGCGTTCTTCATCGCGCAAGCGCAAGGCTTCGCGCTCACCGAGAAGATGCGCCAGGCCCAGCGCGCCGGCGGCCAAGGTCAGCACCTGCAACAAGGCCTGCGCCTCGCTCAACTGCATGCGTGCCGCCAAACGGCGCGCGGCCACGCGCTCGCCTTTGAAGGCGGCCGTGGCCAGCTTGTCAAACTCCGTATCGCTCATCAATCGCGGCGACGGTTGTCTGGATGGTTATCGTAGCGGTTAGGGATGCCGTCGCCATCGCGGTCGCGGTCATAGCGGTTGGGAACACCATCATGGTCGCGGTCACCACGTCCGCGGTTATCTCCCCGATGGTCGTTGCGGCCGTCGTGATGGTCGTAGCGGTTCGGAATGCCGTCGTGATCGCGGTCGCCGTTCGGCCCGCGTTCCCAGCGTGCTTCTTCGCGGTACCAGCGGCCGTCACGCTGGGCCCAGCGCGGTTGCGAGTAGACGTAGCCCGGACGCGAAGCGATCCAGTTCCCGCCGATCCATTCGTGGCGATTGCCGCGCCAGTCCCAGTAACCTGGCGACCAGATAAAGCCTGGACGCGGCGCCGGGATCACTTCATAGCGTGGTGGTGGCGGTGCAACGGTGATGTAGTCAACGCGCGACGGGCCGCTGACGACATACCAGCCGCCGGGATCGAAGCGCCAACCGCCGCCATCGCGAATCCAGGTCGCTGGACGCCAGCTGCTGCCGACGCGTTCACGTTCCCAGTGGCCGCCCAGCCATGCATGTCGGTGGCCGTCCCAGTTCCAGTAGCCAGGCGCCCACACGTAGCCGCGGCGCGGTGCCGGCACGGCTTCATATCGTACTGGAGGTGGCGCATTGCCGATCACGACGCTCACGCCGACTTGTGCGGAAGCGATGGATGGTGCGAAGGCCGCAGCGCTCAGCGCAAGCATGGCAGTGGCAAAAATAGGCTTGATCATGATGTAGTCCTCCGTTGTTATTTGCGCTGTGACTGCGCTTGGAAAGAACTATATCAACTGCGGCAAGAGTGTGTGCCGGATGATGCAACTTTTTACATATGACACAAAGCTGTGTGCAGACTTTGTGCGATGGCGAACAGAGTAGCGCCGGAAGGGCTTCGCCTGTTACGCGGCAGCACGGCTGTGCGGACAGGCGAAGGGGTGACGCGTACTCAAATTTTGCTCGCGCTGGTGGTGGTGTTGGCGGCCACGGTGGCCGCGCGTTCCTGCAGCAGCGATTGCAGCTTTTCTTCGGCCGTCAGGCGCTTGGCGCTGACCACTACCACTTGCATGTTGGCGGCAGAGGCGGTGGCGGTGGTGTCGGCCGTTGGGTGTTCGAAGGTGTAGGCGGCCGAGCAGGCCAGGGCAGCAACGACGACGAACAGGGCTTCAAAGTTTTTCAGGACATTCATGATCTTCTCCTTGGGGTGGTTGAATTGAATTTCGATGTAGTCACTGTATGCCAAGCCCCTGCAAGCCGCACCGGGATTGCGACGGGACGCAGGTTTTGCGGCCCGAAATGCATTTTGGCGCGATGGCCGCTTTTCCTTGCCCCTCTGCTAAGTGCCAGCAGATATCGTCCACAAGCGTGAGGGGCCTATGCCGCGATTCATCCGTACCATTTTGCAAGCCTGGCAAGAGCGTCGCCGCGCGCGCCGCCGCGGCGCGAACCTGCGCGCCGGCCAGCGCGGACGGCCGTTGGTCAAGCTGGTATCGTCGCATCGTCCATCCTCGCCCCCTGCGCCGTCGGTGCCAACTACCCGCCGCGTGATCCCGACGCGCGGGGCATGGATCGTGGTAGCGGGCCTGGTGGTCATGCTGGGCGGCGGCGCGCTGATCGCCGGCCATGCGCGCCACCTGGCTACGTCCACCGCCAGTACGCCGCAATCGGCGGCCAATATCCGCGCCGCCAATGCCTATCAAGCCGTACTTCCTGGAATCGGCTTCAATGTGCCTGAGCAGCCGAGTGTCAGCGCCAGCCTGCATCCTGGCGGCGCTCTGCTGATCGTCTCCGGACTACAGGCCGCGCCACCGGTGAGAGTGGACCTGTGCAGCCAGATGCGCGGTCCGACCGATCCGCGCCTGCTGCCGTTGCGTCTGGGCTACCGCTTCGACGATGTCAAACGCTGGGTCGCGCGCAATGAGGAATCCAATGTCCAGATCTCGCTGCGCAACGTGCTGCTGGTGGCCGACCGCGCCAGCGCTACCGACGCCATGCCGGAAATTGATATCGAAGGTACCGCCCGCGCCGACTATACCGACCCGGCTAGCGAACCGCTGAAACTCAGCTGGCATGCCCGCCGGGGAGAGGCTCGCTGGATCAGCGACGCCAGCTTCGGCCAGATCGAGCAGGGCGCCAGCGGCCAGGTCGGGCTGCGCCAGCAAGGCTGGCTGCTGTGGGGCGCCAATGCCGCCTTGCGGATCGAACGCCGCGCCAACGCCATGTGCCCGCAGGCCGGCGAACTGCTGGTGCAGATGTATCGCCCAGCCGGCAGCACCAGCATGGCTTCCGGCTTCACCGCCTCCGCTTCGGCGCCCGCAACTGCCCGCGGCCCCGCGCTGGTCACCGCATTCCCGGCGCACGGCCCTGCTGTCACCGCCAACTTCCCACCCGGCCAGTATCAAGTGCCCAATGCCGGTCCTGGCGAACTGGAAGACCAATCGCTGTTCGATGCGCTACAAGCCCAGGGCCTGATCCGTCTCACCGCCAGCGGCACCATCGACATCGCTCCGCGCGACCTGCTGCAATGGCAGTCCGCCCCCTCGACCGAACGCGCTGCGGAACTGGGCAACTGGAAGCAGGTACCATCCGGCGCCGCCACCCAAAAACTCTTCAAGCGCTTGTACTACCAGGCTGACGGCGCTTACGTCCGCCAGCAAATCGACATCTACAACAGCGAACGCCGCCTACTGGCCTGGCGCATCAAGGCACCGCTCAACCTCACGCCTGAGTGGAGCGCCAGCGCCAGAGGCAATGCCGCCAACGGCAACGCCCCCGTCATGATCGCCACTACCAGCCAGATGCCGGTCGCCGCCTCGCGCCTGTTCGCCACGCTCCCGCAAGGCTGGCAACCATGGACGCGCGTGGCTCGCTGGCCGCAGGCTGGCGAGGGCAATGGCGGCAGCCCGGTAGTACACCTTGCGCTCAACCTGCGGCACGCTGCCAGCGGCGGTGAAGTCCTGCACATGCTGGTCGCCGGCCGCGTAGGGAGTGGCGTCACCGGCGCCAACGCCCAATTCGCGCCAGCTTGCAGTGGCCGTGCCTGCGCCAGCAACAACGACGTCCAGCAAATCACGCTGACGCTGCAAGCTGGCGTGCGCAGCATCCAGCTGAACGTGCAGCCACTGGACTTCAACACCCCTGAAGACCAGAAGTACCGTCATCTGCGCGTGGCCAACGGACGCCTGATCTGGCAAGCACTCGCGCAAAGCGACAACACGGTTGCACGCAGTAGCGCGCCATCGCCGGTGCAGCTGCAGGACCGCAACGGCACCATGCTGTGGAGCGATGGCGCGCCGAGCGAAGCGGCGGTGGAGGCGGGGCTGGCGCCCCTGCTTGGCGTCAGCACCGAACACGCCAACAGCATCGCCGGCATGCTGGCCCGCTTGCCCGCGCCGAAAGGTACGGTTGACGCTACGCTGACGCTGGACTTGCCGCTGCAAGCCCTCAGCCAGCGCGTGCTGGAATGCGTCGCCATGCATCGCGGACGCTGGGAGTCGGGCCGCTGCGCCGGTAGCCAGCCCGCGCCAGAAGGCCGCCACGCAGGTCTCGTCATCCTCGACACCGAAACCGGCGACATCCTCGCCGCAGCCGGCGCAGGTGCAGGCAACGTCAGTGCCGCCAACTGGGCCGAGGTGCGCGACTTCGACCGCACCAGCCCCGCGCGCAGCCCACTGCGACTGCCGGCCTTGCAGCACGACGGCGGCGCACATCAAAGCCCTGGCTCCACGTTCAAGGTGGTCAGCGCCTTAGGACTGGAACTGGCCGCGCAAAACGATCCGCAAATCGACACCCTCCTGGGCGGCATGCCGCTGCAAGCGATCAACCGCCTGGCGGCGCAACGCGGCTACGGCTTCCAGACCGACGCCGCCAGCTATCCGCTCAATCCGCGTCTTGCCCACATCACCAACTACCGTGAACAAAGCCTGGACCGCCGCGCGCAGGAAGGCCGTCTGGGACTGGCGCAGGCGCTGACCTACAGCCTGAATACCTGGTTCGCCTGGTCCGGAGAGCTGAGTGATCGCAGCCTGTTCGGCAGTCCGGACGGCGGCGCGCCTGACCTGCAGGCCCTGGATGCGGACGCGCTGGATGCGGTGCGTCCGATCGTCGCCGCCGCGCACCGGTTGGGCTTTGAGCGGGCGCAGCGTCTCGATGGCGGCCTGCTGCCGGCGGACTTCACCTGGCGCAACTGGGATGCGCTGCAATCGACGCCGGCGCATATGGATCCGATCCACACCCGCCACGAACTGCGGCAGATGTCGATAGGCTTGCGCATGCAGGTCACGCCGCTACAAATGGCGCTGGCATCGGCGGCGGTAGGACAGGGCAGGGTAGTCACGCCGCGCATGCTGCTGTCGCTGGACGGCCGCGATGGTGTAATGGCGGTCGCGCCGCCACTGGGCATCCGGCTGGACCGCATCAAGGCCGGCATGAAAGGTGTGGTGGATGTAGGCACCGGCGCCGGCGCTTTCCGTGGTGCGGCGCTGGCCAGCGTGCGTCCCGGCCTGTACGGGAAAACCGGCACTGCGCCAAGCGGCGACGATACCGCCACGGTATGGTTCACCGGTTGGCTGGAAGCGGGCAGCCTGCCCGGACAGACGCATCGCTTGGCGATGGCAGCCTTCGTCAGCCATTCCGACGCCACCGGCGGCGAACACGCAGCGCCGGTGGTGGCGGCCATCCTGTCCACGCTGGCCGCGCAGAACGGTGAACAGAAGGGGAAATAGCCTTGTAAACGGGATAATGCAAACCGCGTTTTTATGGCATTCTTGAAAAGCCTTTTGATTTACCCTATTTACAACATTACAGGAATTTATGCGCTTGCCAGGAACCCGGTATCAGGAGCACGGCTGGGAACAAGTGCGCAAGCTGTTGGGACTCTGCTCGTTGCAGGCGTTCCGGCAGATTGAGATGCACCAGGTGCTCGACCCCGGGCAGCATGCGACGCTGCTCGACGCCTATACCGATACGGTATCGGCATGCCTGCGCGCCAGCGCCCGCACCGCGCGCGGCGAGGCGGAGGGCAACAGCTACGGCGAGAGTGTGGTTGAATTGTCGCTCGGCCTGCTGTACGAACTTCAGGCGCAGCCTTCCTACTGGACGGCGTTTGCCGCCGCCATGGCCAACGAGCATGCGCGCATTGGCGCTTTCTGGCACGACGACGCCGCCGAGGGCGTGCTGCGCAAGAAGGTCAATGATATGTATGCCACCTTGCGCGACAAGGTCGATGCGGACAACTACACCGTCACCACGGGTCGCGCGTGTTCGCCGAATAAAATCTACACATATCGCATGCTGGATACGGCGTATCGCGAGATCGCCGGCCTGTTTGCGGCGTGGGAGCAGCACGCTGCGCAGATCGGCGCGATTCTTGGCCGTCCGCTGGCCGGTACGCCGATCGAGGTGCGGCAGATGAAGTCCATTGGCGGCTGCAAGGCCGAATGGATCATCCGCTGGAGCGAGACGCTGGAGCAGTTCGGCGGTTCGCCGGGACCGCTGCACACCAAATCCAAGCGCTTCGCGAGCTTGAAGAACAGTCCCGGGAAGATCGCGTCGCTGATGGCGGAAATCGGCGACTATGAGGAGCTGTCGTCCAATATGGACCGCGCAGAGGATTGGCAGGGCGAGGCCTGCGAGGCGGCGCTCTGGCTGGAAGACTACTGGCGCGTGGTCGGGGAGTCCGAGCAGGCGGAAGCCGGCGGCCAGCCGGCGCAGGAAGACCAGATTCTGGCGGCGCCGGAGCTGGAGGCCGACGCGGGCGCGCAGGTCGACGCTGATGCTGCCGACGAGCCGCGCGAAGGCGAGGCCGCGTTCAGCGCCGCCGAACTGGCCGCCGAACAAGCGCGCGCCGCCGGGCTTTCCCTGCCCCTCCGCTATCTGGAAGTAGCGCGAGCCGCGCAGGATTCCGGCAGCTGGACGGTGCGCATGCTGCGCGACGAATCGCTGCCGGTCCGGTTGGCCGTGTACCAAAAACTGCTGGGCGTAGCGGATGACACCTATCCCGACGCCTGGCTGGACCCGTCCACCGGCGAGCTGCCCACCTTGCAGCAACTGGCGGCGCTGGACCAGATTTCGATGCCGACGCTGCGCAAGCGCCGGAATGAAGCAATCGCCAGGCTGCAGGCAGCGGGGGCGCGATGAAGGAGAATGATTTGAACTCAGCACAAGATAATCTGGATGCGCAACTGCGCGAGCGCCTGCTGTTGTCACGCGCCGTGCCGGGCGACCGGCTGATGCTGGCCGACGCCACGCTGCTGGCCGCATTGAACGGCACGCGCGCGTTGACGCCGAACGAGCGTCAGGCATTGTCATCTTCGCCGCTGACGCTGCGCCGCTTCCGCCAGTTATCGCTGGAGCGCTATGCCGCTGCCGCACAAGCGCCGCAGGCCGCCAACGATCCGGTGTGGAGCGGCAGTCGCGGCATGCTGCGCGCGGCGTCAACCGCCCAGGCGCTGGACGCGCTGGTGACCGATGACGGTCATTGGACGTTGCACTTCCTGCCGCAGGGCGGTGGCTGGCAGGTGATATTGGGCTTGTCGGCCGAAGCGCCGTTCGCGGCCCGCCTGCTGAACGATCAACCGCAGTTGCGGGTGATTGACGGCGGCGGTGCGATCGTGCTGCAAGGACGACTGGATGCGGATGGCGAGTGCGAGCGCGCATGGCCGTTTGCCACCGCGCCGGCAGAACACTTTCAACTTTATGGAGCCGGCTTTGCCGTCGAACCGGTAGCGCCGTAGATGATGGGATTATTCAGCCGCCGCCGCAAGTCCTCCGCCGATACGGGTGGGTTGGGCGCCACGTTGATCGCGCTTCGGCTCGACGAAGGGGATGTCGCGCCGTCGCATAGCACGGTGGTGGTATTTAATGCGGGTGGCCATGCGCGGCGTGTGGCGGCGGGGAAGGTCTCTTGCGAGCAGGGCGAGACGGTGTTCTGTTTTCATTCTGGTCCATATACGGTGGACCTGGTGCCGTTTGCATCGGCGCCGGAGTGGGGCTTGCGGTTGCGGTTTGTGGTGGATGCGGCCAATCCGCGCGTGACGCAGCAGCGGTTTGATTTGTATTTGTATAGCGAGACGGCGGGGCGGCTGGAGTTGGCCGATTTTTCTGCGGCCGTTGAAATGGCGTTGCAGGCCGAATTGGCGCAAGGTGCGCTGGAGCTGCCGCCATGTACTACGCTGGAAGAATGGCATGCCTTCCGCGCCGGGCTGAATCAGTTGATGTACACGCGCTACGGCGTGACGGTGGACGACTGCCTGCCGGTGGATCTGGGCGATCAGATCGACTACGCCACCATCCTCCGAACCCGCGCCCAACAAGCCGCTGAAGCCGAACGCGCCCGCCTCATCGCCGCGCGAAGCGTAGAAGCCGCGCAGCCAGAGCTCGCCCCCGCCGCCGCGCCAGCCGTCAGCACGCCCGCCGCGATCGAGCCCACGCTGCACACCGCCACGCCCGCCGCCGTGCGCACCGTCACGTCGGATGCCGCCGGCCTTCCGTCTCCCGGTGCGGCTTCGACTGCGCTGGCGGCGGAGCAGGATGCGCGGGCGTTGCGTCGCTTGTTTCTCGAACTGCCGGCCGTCAGCAGCGGACTGCGTTTGCTCACTGTGCCCGAAGGCCTGCCGACCTTCCAGCTGCATCAAGCCGTGCTGCTGCGCCTCGGCATGGCCGCGCTCAACGTCAACACCATGCCTTCGCTGGCGTGGGCTGCGCCGGATCAGCCTCTTTCCATGGCCGGCCAGGCCCGCCGCGTCGCCCAGACCATGATCGCCCAATCTGCGCTGGACGAAGCCTGGGCCCTGCTAGCCCGCCTTCAACTGGCGGACCCGCAACAATGGCCACCGTTGCTGGATGAAGCAGACCGCATTTGCACCAACCTGGAAACTGGCCTGTCGCTGCGGCGCGTAGCGCATCTCGAACGCATGGAGCCATCGCTATGACTACCGTCTCCACCAGCGCCGTTCCGTCCAACGCCGAATGCCGCGCCACGCTGACAGACGGCCGCACATTGACCATCACCGCCAGCCGCCGGCCGCGCGCCAACCGCGCCGATGTCAAATGCACAGTGCCCAACGCGCCGGCCATCGCAGAACACATGCAGCAAGTTGTCCGGCTGGCGCGCCACACCGAGCCGCGGCTGGACAGCCGTGACCAGGTGGTGCTCAGCATGGACATCACGCCCTCCGCCACGGAACGCGACTGGGAACTGGCCGCCGTCCTCGCCGACCGCATGGTGCGCGGCCTGCATCCCGCGAGGCCGGGCATGATCACTACCGCACAAGGACACTCGGACGCATGGCATACCGGCCGCGTCACCGGCGCCGTCCGCACCACCGCCCCGGGCGACGGCGAAGGCACGCTGCAAATCACCCATCTGGGGGCGCTGCTTGGCCATGCCGATCCATCGGCCGCCATCTCCACCGTGCGCGCGTGGTTCCCGCTGCACAGCGGCGGCATCAACGACACCCTCGGCTGGGTCGAAGTCAGCGTCTTCCCGCTGGAGGCGCCGGCCGCCACAGAAGAAGACAGCATCGCCGTCCCTGGCCTGGACCTGACCGCGCAACAGGAAGTCAAACAGACCCTCACTGCGGCCCGCCACTTCGACGGCAAAGGCCTGAGCCGCTGGCGCAGCGTGGTGCGCTTCGGCCAGCCGCGCTTCCAGGGTGGCTCCTACCAGTTGGCGCTGGTGATGGCCGACCGCCTGGCGCGCGGCCGCGAGTTCGTCCCGCGCGGCCGCATCATCGCCAGCGGCTGTTCCAGCGCCTGGCACGCCGGCCGCGTCGACACCGTGGACGGCCGCGAATCCAAGTTGGAATTAATATTCAATCAAGTAAACAGCGGCGACCGCGTGCTGCTGCCGAAAGACTGGCAAGACCACCTGCCGCCCGGATTTGCGGCCGGCCTGCGAGAAAAAGGCGCAAGCCTGGCCTGTATCGACAAGATTGGCATGATTTAAACCGTGCGCAAGAAGCAAACCGCGTTCGCCCTGCTAAAATCTGAAGATCGCAGGCGAGCCTGGAAGATGAATCGTAGAAGGAGTCTGGCATGTTCCAAATGTTTGGTTTTGGTGGCGTGAAATGCCCGCGATGCGAGCACAAAAACGACGACCAGTCGGGCTACTGCAAGCAGTGCGGCCTGACGCTCGGCGCGCCGCGCAACGTGCCGGTGCTGCGCGATAACCGCTGGATCCCCGGCGACAATGAACTGGCCGTGTATTTCGGCGTCAGCACACTGTCCGGCATCTTCACCAAGACGCTGCGGGTGCCCGCCACCACGCGCGCCTATATCCTGCAGGCCGACAAAGCCACCGAAGTGCCGCAAGGCGAATACGAAATCGAAGGCTTCTTCACCCGCCTGAACCACCTGCTGCGCAACCAGAACGCCGAAATCCTGATCACCCGCACCTTGCCGCTGCCGGTAGAGTTTTCGTTCGCCGACCTGCATACTGCCGAACACCTGAAGATCTCGGCCCGCTTCACGGTCGCCATCCGCATCGAAAACGTCCCGGCGTTTGCCCAACATTTCATGACTGTGCCGGGCGTGGTCAGCACCCAGAACCTGCAAGAGCTGCTGGAACCGTCCGTGCGCCAGCTGGCGGCGGAATTTGTGGGCAGCCGTTCGATTCGCGAAATGGCCGGCAACGCCGACCTGCGCCTGCAACTGAACGAACGGCTGCAAGCCGCGCTCAAACTGCGGCTGGCCACTTACGGCCTGGCGGTGGAGGGCGTGGACACGGCCGCGCTGCGTCACGATAAATTCGACCATAACCGCGAACGCATCGGCACCCTGTGGCTGGTGGCGGATGAGCGCCACGTGCAGCTGGAGCACGTCAAGCAGCTGGACCAGATCTACAACGACGAAGAGTGGCAAGCCATCTGGCGCGAAGAGCAGAAAATGCATTCCGACTTCCGCCGCGCCGAGCTGCGTCAGGATGCCAGCGTCAGCAAGGCCGAACTGACGCTGAAGGAAGCCGAGCGCGTACAAGCCCTGCGCGCGCGCGAAGTGGAACTGTACAGCCGCGTGATGGACTCAAAGACCCGCAAGGTCGCCCTCGACAAAGGCGCCGGTACCGTGCTGGCGGACCTGGAGCATGAACTGGCGAAAAACAAGTCCCATCGGCAGGGTGAGCAGGCCGACTGGGATCATGTGCGCCAGCTGGCGCAGATCCGCATGCGCACCGAGCTGGAAGTATTGCAGCAGACCGCCGCCGAGCAGCGCCAGTTGGCGCAGCAGCGCCTGTCACACCAGCTGAAACAGCAGTCGATTGAAAACCAGATCGCGCAAGCCTTGCTGATCGAGGATGAATCGCACAAGCGCAGCGAACTGGCGGCGCTGCGCCAGCGCGAAAAAGACGAAAAGGCGCATGAGCTGCAAATCGAGGCGGAAGCGCATGCCGCCCGCATCCAGGGCATGACGCTGGCCCACGCCGCCCGCCGCCGCGAGGCCGAGCGGGTGCAGGAGTGGGAAGACCAGCTGGCATTGGCGCGCCAGCGCGACCTGCTGCGCGGCGACGCCGTCAAGGATGCATCCAATGCGGTGGCGGTGGCGGAGATCAATCAGAAGATCGAAGACCTCAAGCGCTCCGGGGCGCAGGCCGATTCGATCGCCCAGTACGAAAAGCTGCTGCGCACCATCGAGGCGGACGGCGTGCACGCGCGCCAGAATCAGGCCAACGCCAGACAGGCCATGCTGGACGAGCTGGCGGTGGAAGAGCAGCGCCAGATCATCAAGCAACGCGATCACGAAGCCGCATGGCAGCGCGAGTTGAAGAAGTTTGAGCAGGAGCGCACAGCGGCGCTGACGGTCCAGCAATCGGAGCAGGACCACGAAATCCGCCGCATGGAGACCATGGGCCGCCTGAGCGACATGGCGCTGGCCGCCGTGGCCGCGCCGTCCAATGCGGAGGCGGTGGCGCAGATCATGAAGCTGCAAATCCAGGGCGGCATGACGGCGGAGCAGATC
This sequence comes from Duganella margarita, assembly GCF_009857535.1. GTDB lineage: Bacteria > Pseudomonadota > Gammaproteobacteria > Burkholderiales > Burkholderiaceae_D > Rugamonas > Rugamonas margarita. Next base: position 36,400 of record NZ_WWCS01000021.1, on the reverse strand, counting down.
CAGGCGCTGTCGCATGTGGTGGCGGCCGAACAAGGCGTTTCGCCGGTGGAAGCGGCACGGATGGCGTATGAACGTGTCCTGGAAGAACGCGCGCACCGCGATACGGAATTGGACAAGGACCGCAGCCACCAGGTCGACCTGCTGAATATCCAGAACGCCGCCAGCGCCAGTGCGCTTAGCACGCAAAGCCAGTTGGGCGTCGGCGTGGCGCAGGCAGCGGCGCCGGTTGCAGCAGTGGTGCACCGCTGCGTCAACGGCCATGTGGTGCCGCCGGGCCGTGAACGGGACAAATTTTGCGCCGAATGCGGCGCGCCTATCGTTTAGCAGGGAACGGGTATAGTTCGGGTAATGATGCAAACAGCAAGAGACAAGATCCGCGAACTGCGGGCCTTACATGATGACGGTCTGTTGAGTCTCCAAGAGTTCGACCGTCGCAAGAACGCCATCCTGGATGCGGAATACGCGCCGCCGGGAGGCGTTGGCGCGTCTGCGCCGCCAGCGACGCCGGTGCGCCAGGGCACGGAGCTGGGCCTGATGACTGGCCAGGAAATCGGCCCGCAGAACCGCCGCTACCGGCTGGAGCGCTTGATCGGCATGGGCGGCATGGGCCAGGTGTGGCTGGCGACCGACCTCGCCACCCATGCGGAATTGGGCCACAGCGACCAGGTGGCCCTGAAGATCCTCCCGCCGCAGCTGACGCAAAGCGCCACCCACGCAAAACTGCTGATCGAGGAAGCGACGCAGGCGCGCAAGCTGGCGCATGAACATATCGTCCGCGTGTACGAATGGGCGCAGGATCCCGCCACCTCCAGCTACTTCATCATCATGGAGTATCTGGAAGGGCAGGATCTGGATGCGTACTTGGCCGAGCAAGGCCCGCTGCCGCTGGAGTCGGTGTACAAGCTGCTCGCGCCGATTGGCGATGCGCTGCAATACGCATGGGACAAACACAAGCTGGTGCACCGCGATATCAAGCCGGGCAACGTCTTCCTGACCAAAAAGGGTGAAGTCAAGCTGCTGGACTTCGGCATTGCCTCGCGTGCGCGCAGCGCCGGCAGCAGCCTCGGTTTGCAGACGCCGAACGCCGGCACCGCCGGCTATCGCGCGCCGGAGGCGGGCACGCACCAACGCCAGCCCGCGCCCAAGCTGGATGTGTATGCGGTGGCGGTGATGATCTACCAGCTGCTGGAAGGTCGCATGCCGTTTGACGATATGCGTCCGGCCGACTTCCACCCCTCGCCGCCGCGCGGCTTGAATGAGCGCCAGTGGAAAGTGCTGCAGGAAGGCTTTGCGTATTTGCAGGAGCGCCGTCCGGAATCGGTCAACGCGCTGCTGGCGGAGTTGCGCCGCGCCGCAGGCCCGAGCGAGGCGGAGCTGGCCGAAAAAGCCGCGCAAGCCGCGCGCGAACAGGCGGCACGCGAACAGCAGCGCCAGAAAGAACAAGTAGCGCAAGCGGAATTGGCGCGCCAGACCGAGGAAAAGCGCAAGGCAATGGTGGCCGAACTGGCGGCGCGGCGCAAGGCGGAACTGGAAGCCGCCGCAGTGGACAAGCAGCGCCGCGCGCTGGAAGCCAAACAGCGCGCCGAAGCGGAAGTCGCAGCGCAGGCCCGCAAGCAGGTGTTGCGTGAGCAGTTGCAGGCGCGCCGCGAGGCCGACGCCAAGGCTGCGCGCGACGAACGCGAGGAGCAGCAGCGCAAGGTGGCGCAGCTGAAGGCGGAAGTGGCGTATCGCCAGGAGCAGGAGCGGCACCGCAAGCAGCAGGCCGAACGCCATGCGGCGGAGGTGGCGGCGATGACCGCCAGTGCGCCGGTGGCCGACGCCAACGGTGTGCTGCGCGACCGCTTCCTGGACGGTACCGGTGTCGGTCCCGATCTGGTGCTGATCCCGACCGGTCGCTTCCAGATGGGCTCTCACGAACATGAGCAGGCGTTGGCCATCAAGGCCGGCGCGCAGAAGAACTGGCTGGACCGCGAACTGCCGCAGCACTGGGTCGGCATCGAGTATTCGTTTGCGCTGGCGCGCTTCCCGGTGACGGTGGGGCAGTGGCGGCGCTTCGTCAAGGACACCGGCTGGGAGTCGCAGTCCGACACCGACTGGCGCGATCCAGGCTTCAAGCAATCCGACGAGCACCCGGTGGTGGGCGTCAGCTGGATGGATGCGCAGCAGTACCTGCGCTGGCTGTCGCAGAAGACCGGCCACGTGTACCGTTTGCCGACCGAGGCCGAGTGGGAGTACGCCTGCCGCGCCGGCACCAAGACCGCCTTCAGCTTCGGCGACACCATCAGCACCGAGCAGGCCAACTACGACGGTCACTACACCTACAACGGCGGCCCACGCGGTGCGTACATCCAGGGTACCAACAAGGTTGGCGCGTTCCAGCCCAATCCATGGGGCCTGTTCGACATGCACGGCAATGTATGGGAATGGACCCAGGACGTGGTGCACGATAACTACGCCGGCGCGCCCGCCGACGGCAGCGCGTGGGAAGCAGGCGGCGATCCGGTGCGGCGGGTGCTGCGCGGCGGCTCGTGGCTGTACAACCCGCGCTATCTGCGTTCCGCCGTGCGCAATGGATTTTCGGCGGTGCTGGCCAACGACATTGTCGGCTTTAGAGTCGCCCGCAAGCTCGCATGAGGTATACTGCCGGACTTTGAAAGTCAGGATTATCCATGAGCGCTTTGCCACCATGCCCTAAATGCAGTTCCGAATATACCTACGAAGACGGCGCCAGTCTGGTCTGCCCTGAGTGCGCGCACGAGTGGCCGGCCGGCGCCGCCGCCGATGCGGCTGAAGATGGCCCACGCGTGTATCGCGACTCGGTCGGCAATGTGCTGCAGGACGGCGACACCGTCACCGTGATCAAGGACTTGAAGCTGAAGGGCGGCGGCGGCACCGTCAAAGTCGGCACCAAGGTCAAGAACATCCGCCTGGTCGATGCCGATCACGATATCGATTGCAAGATCGATGGCTTCGGCGCCATGAGCCTGAAAACCGAATTCGTGCGCAAGGTATGACGCGCAAGCTGTTCCTGTTTGACCTGGATGACACGCTGCTGGACTTCAAGGCGTCCGAGCAGCTGTCGTTCACGCGCACCTTGCAGGCGCTGGGCATGGATGGCGATCTCGCGCAGCTTTTCCTCGGCTACCAGGCGATCAACCTGGCGCTGTGGCGCGCGTTTGAAACCGGCGCCGTGTCCAAGGACGTTCTCAAGGTGGAGCGCTTTCGCAAGACCTTCGCCGAGAACGGCCTGGCACTGGACCCGGAAGCGGCCAGCCGCCTGTACCTGGAATCGCTGTCCGATACCGTGGTGCTGATCGACGGCGCCCTGCAGTTGTGCGCAACGCTGGCCGGCATGGGCGAGGTGGGCATCATCACCAACGGCGTGGAAGCGATCCAGAACCAGCGCATCGCCAAGTCCGGGCTGCGCGAGCATATCTCGTTCGTGGCCACCTCCGAAGCCTGCGGTTACGCCAAGCCGGATGTGCGCTTCTTTGAATATGCGGCGCGCATGGCGCGGCCGTTTGCCAAGGAAGACGCAATCATCATCGGCGACCGCCTGGACGCCGACATCCTCGGCGCCAACCGTTATGGGATCGACAGCTGCTGGTTCAATCCTGAACGCCTGGCCAACACGTCGACAGCGATTCCAACCTACGAAGTCAACAATCTCCCCGATATCCTGCGTTCGCTGGCATAATCAGCTGTCGACCCGACCTGGATTTCACGATGAGAAGCGTGCGCTCGTTATTGTTGATTGTGTTCGCAGCGTTATGCGCAGCGGGCGCGCCGGCCGGTGCGGCCACTCCCACCATCGGGCCGGACCTGGCCGACTACAGCCACACGCAATGGACTGCCGCCGACGGCGCGCCGCCGGGGATCGGCAGCATGGCGCAGACCGCCGATGGCTGGCTGTGGTTCGGCACCGCCGATGGTCTGTACCGTTTTGACGGCGTCCGCTTCAGCCGCTACCGCCTGCCACCACGCCTGGGATTGAACCGCGACCGCGTCAACCTGGTGCGCGCGGCGCCCAACGGCGATTTGTACATCACCTATTTCGCCGAAGGCCTGTCGGTGCTGCACCCGGACGGCCGGGTCGACGCCATCCCGGCGCCACCGTTGGCGCGCAATGGCATCGGCGACATTACGATCGACAACGATGGCAGCCTGTGGGTCATCGCCGGCAATATCCAGCAGTTCAAGGACGGGCGCTGGCGCGTGGTCGCCGATGGCCCCGAGTGGAACGGCGCGCCTGGCATCAGCATGTTGCTCGATCAGCGCGGCGATCTGTGGGCCACCAATAACGCGGGCGTATGGCGGCTGGACCGCAAGGCCGAGCGCCTGGTCAAGATCATGGATGGCGGCGGCCAGCTGCTGTTTGCGCCGGATGGACGTTTGTGGCAGCTGCGCGATGCGGCGACGATCCGCTTCATCGCCCAGGCAGGCGGCGCGCGGCCCGCAGCCTACGCGTATGCCGAAAGTATCTGGGGCGGCGTCTTTGACAGCGATGGCGGGCTATGGCAGCTGGACTGCGCCGCGCCGGTGTGCCGCGTGCAGCCCAAGGCGCCGCCGGGCGCGGAGTTGCAGTCCGGTGCGGTGATCCAGGTGGCCACCGTTGGCCAGGTCCGGCAGTTGTCCGGGCGGGAAGCGAAGAATATTCTGGAGGACCGCGAGGGCAATATCTGGATCGCCACCGAGAGCGGTATCGACCGCTTCCGGCGCAACCGGCTGCTGAACAGCGGCCTGGATGGGGCCGGCGCGAAATACAGCTTGTCCACCGACAGCGCGGGCCATATCTGGGCGGCGGACATCAGCAGCGGCGCCCTGTGGCGGCTGAGCGCCAATGGCCGGCCGCAGGCCGTGGCGCGGCCGCCGGTCACGCTGGTGGCGAATGGCCGCCACGGCACCGTCTTCATCGGCGACAAGCGCGCGATTGAGCGCATCACCAGCGACCGCAAGGAGATCATCCCGCTGCCGCCCGGCGCGGACGGCAAGCCGCGCGACCACCGCATGCTGGGCATCCTGGATGACGGCAAGGTGCTGTGGACTGCGACCATGGAGACCGGCCTGATCGGCTGGCGCGACGGCAAATGGCTGCCGGCTACGGCGTTCACGCTGCCGGCCAAGATCTTCCAGTCCGGCCCCGCCGGCGTTGGCCAATTGTGGCTGGCCACCGGCGACGGCACGCTGGTGTTTTACGACGACGGCAAGCTGACCACCAGCGACATTCATCAGGTGGGCATGGCTACCAGTGTGTTCCTGAGCGGCGAACCGATCGTCAGCGGCTCGGACGGCACCGGCGTGTTCAAGAATGGCAAGCTGACGCTGTGGCGCGCTGCCGATGCGGACGTGCTGCGCAACATCTCCGGCCTGGTGGTGACGCGCGACGGCGATCGCTGGCTCAATGGCGCCGCCGGCCTGGTACATGTGCGCGCCGAGGACTGGACGCGCAGCATCGCCGATCCGACGCAACCGCTGCGCTACGAGGTGTTCGGCGCACTGGATGGTTATCCGGGACGGGCGGTGATCGAATCGCGCTGGCCCACCGCCATGAGTCCGGACGGCCGCCATCTATGGCTGCTGGCCACCGGTGGCGTGGTGCAGCTCGATACCGCCAGGTTGCAGCGTAACCGGGGCACGCCGCAGCCGGCGATTCTGGGCGTGACGACGGACCAGCGCACCTATGCTGCCGACCGCGCATTGCGGCTGCCGCCCGGCAGTGGCCACTTCCGCATCGACTTCACCGCGCCGCTGCTGCGCGCGCCGGAAAGCGTGCGCTTCGAGTATCGCCTCGACGGCGTCGACGCGCACTGGCAGGACGCCGGCAGCCGCCGTTCGACCTCGTACACCAACGTTGGCGCCGGCGACTACGTATTTCGTGTGCGCGCGTTCAACGAGGACGGCACGCCCAGCGTCAACGAGGCCAGCCTGCGGGTGACGGTGGAGCCGACGCTGGCGCAGAGCCTGTGGTTCCGCATCAGCTGCGTGCTGGCGCTGGCCTTGCTGGCGTTTGCGCTGTACCACTATCGCATTCGCCAGCTGTCGCGGCGCATGGCCGAACGATTGCAGGTGCGCGTAGCCGAGCGCGAACGCATCGCCATCGAGCTGCATGACACGGTGCTGCAATCCATGCACGGCGTGATCCTGCATGCGGAAAATGCGGTGGAGAAGATCGAGGGGCAGGCTGAAACGCGGGATAAGTTGACTCAGGTGATCGAGCAAGCCAACAACGCCATCATCGAGGGGCGCGAGCGGGTGCAAAGCCTGCGCCATGGCAGCGACGACGAGTTGATCGACCTGTTCGACGCGCTGGTGGCGCGCGAAGGCGCTGCGGCGCCGGTGCGGGTGGTGCAGCAGAGCGTCTCGCGCGCGCTGCATCTGGTGGTGAAGGACGAGCTGTATGTGGTCGGCCGCGAAGCATTGCGCAATGCGCTCCGCCACGCCCACGCCAGCCAGGTCACGCTGACGCTGTCCTATGCGGCGAAAGAGCTGGTGCTGGAGGTGCGTGACGACGGCGTGGGCATTCCGGCCGAGATCCTGGCCGCCGGCGGCCGTCCCGGACATCTGGGACTGGACGCCATGCGGCGCCGCGCCGAGCAGGTTGGCGGCAAGTACAGCATTATTTCGCGGCCGGGCGAGACGTTGGTGCGGATCGCGATTCCGGCCCGCCTGGCGTATCTCACCGATCCTCAGGGACGCACGGTGTAATTGGCCGGGGTCCAGGTCCAGCTCTTGCCGTTGGCGCGGATGTAGCCGATGCCGGGGAATTGCAGGTGCGCCGCCGCCACCAGGTCGTTTTCCTTGGCGATCATGGAGAACGCCGCGGTGCGCGCGGCATACGCCTGTTTCGGATCGCTGTCGAAGCCGATGGTCACCGCCGGCGCGTCGAACTGCACGGCCGCGACGTGAATCAGGTCGCCGAGGATGACCAGTTTCTTGCCCTTGCTCTCGACGATGTACGAGGTGTGGCCGGGCGTGTGGCCATAGCTGGACAGCGAGACGATGCCGGGCACCACTTCGCCGTTATGCTCGAACGGCTTGAATTTGCCGGCCTTGACGTATGGCGTGAGCGACGTCATCGCGCCCTGGAAAAAGCCGGTGAAATCCTTGGGGGCGCGCGCCATGTTTTCCTGGCTGAGCCAATAGTCGGCGTCGCGCTTGTCGGCGTGGACGGTGGCGTTGGGGAAGGCAATCTTCCCGTTGACCATCAGGCCACCGACGTGGTCCGGGTGGAAGTGCGTGATCAGGATGTCCTCGACTTGCTCCGGCTGGTAACCGGATGCTCTCAGGTTGTCGGCCAGCTTGCCCAGGGTCGGGCCGAACAGCGCGCCGCTGCCCGTATCGACCAGTATCAGCTTGCTGCCGGTGTTGACCAGGAAGGCGTTGGTCGAGGTGGTGGTGGGCGTGGTCAGGTGCGCCTTGTCCAGCGCGGCCTGGGTCTTGGTCTTGTCGTTCTTCAGCAGGTCGACCATCGGCAGATCGGCGGTGCCGTCGCTCAGCGGCGTGACTTCGACGTCTCCCACCATGATGCGGGCAAAGCCCGGCGTGGCGATCTTCGACAGCGGTGCGGCGGCCTGCGCGCCGAAGGTCAGTGATCCCAGTGCGAGGGTGGCGGTTGCCAGTGCAGAGCGGAGTACTGCGTTGTTCATGATGTGCCTTTCTTTTTAGGTAGAGAACCTGGCAATTACATCATGTGCGGCGCCGGCCAACCACTGGTATTAGGTTTAGCCATGCTGTAGCCAATATTCGGAATGGCCGCCTGGTACTTTCGGCGGAGCCTACGCCTCGTCGTCCGGCAGCGCCACCGTGGAGTATGGGGAGAGCACGCGCCAGCCCAGCGTGGCATACAGCGCGCGGCCTTGTTCGGTGGCCACCAGCACGCGCTGCGCGGCCTGCGACTGCTGCGCCGTGCCCAGCGCCGCCATCAGCGCGGCGCCCAGTCCCTGGCGCTGGTGCTGCGCCTCGGTGGCGATGCGGTCGAAGGCGAACACACCTTCATATTCCACCGCGTAGCCGCTGGCGGCCAGCGTATCGTCTTCGGCGAAGATGCGGGCGGTGGTGGTGCGGCCTTCGGTGGATACCTGCATCCAGAATCCGGACGGCAGCGACGGCACCGGGTTGCGTCCTGCATCCTTAATCATCAGATAGGCGTCCGGTTGCAGTTCCCAGCGTGGCGTGACGCGCGCCTGCAGCAGCGATGGCCGGCCGCACATCTTGATAAACACCTTCGGCTGGTTGATCTCGCGCGCCAGTTCGGTGATGGCCGGATCGGCGCCGGCAAAGACATAGCGGCGCAGTTCGTCCGGCTGGCCGGTGTCCACGCGCAGGCCGCCGCGGTCCGGCACCGGCGCCGGCAGGCCGCGCGCGATCGAACGGGCCGACAGCCAGCTGGCAAGCAGTTGCGGGTCTACAGTGCTCATTCATTCCTCACGCTTGATGTTATCCTTGACCGATTATATGACTGGAAGCGGTATGATCTCTAGACAGTACGTGTCGCAGGTGCGGTTGAAAGTGGAGGAGGTGGCGAGCTTTGACCATTATCCGTTTTCCCTGCCCGCCGTCCGCCATCTGAACACGCTGCCGCTGCATCCCAAAGTGACTTTTCTGGTCGGCGAAAATGGCTCGGGAAAATCGACTTTGCTGGAGGCGATCGCGATCGCCTTTGGTTTTAATCCGGAAGGCGGCACCAAAAATTTCGGCTTCAATACGCGTGCCTCGCATTCGGAGCTGCATCGGTATCTGCGGCTGGTTAAGGGTGTCAAGCAGCCGCGAGATGGCTTCTTCCTGCGGGCCGAGAGCTTCTTTAACCTGGCGACTGAAATTGAGCACCTGGACCAAAGCGCGCTGGGACCGCCGGTGATTAACTCCTACGGTGGGAAGTCTCTGCACGAACAATCGCATGGCGAGTCTTTCTGGTCGCTGGTGATGCACCGCTTTGGCGGCAACGGCTTTTATGTATTGGATGAGCCGGAAGCGGCGCTGTCGCCGCAACGCCAGCTGGCGCTGCTCAGCCGCGTCCATCAACTGGCAAATGAGAACTCGCAGTTCGTCATCGCCACGCACTCGCCGATCTTGATGGCCTATCCGGATGCCGACGTTTATCACTGCTCGGACGCGGGACTCAAGCGCGTGCATTACGAGGACACCGAGCATTTCCAGATCATGCACGATTTCGTCACGAACCCGCAGCGCATGTTGGATATTTTACTGTCGTCATGAGGCCTTTTAGAAGAAGCATAACTCCGTCATTCGGTGTACATTGTCGGTTCTGATTTAACGCCTACAAGGAACATAGAATGACGATCAAAGCCCTGCGTGATCAATCCCTGCCAATGCGCCACATCGTCCATGTGCGCAACCACATCATCTCCTCCGATATTTCGGTGGAAGAGGGCGGCAGCGACGCCGGCCCGTCGCCGCACGATTTGTATGACGCCTCCCTGAGTGCCTGCAAGGGGCTGACCGTGGTGTGGTATGCCAAGCGCAAGAACATCCCGCTGGAGAATGTGGAAGTCACAATGGAACGCGATGACAAGGAAGAGCGTCACGGCGTCTACCGTTTGACCGCCACGCTGCACCTGACCGGCGACCTGACCGACGCGCAGCGCGCGGAGCTACTGGCCGTGGCGGAGAAATGTCCGATCCATAAGCTGATGACCGCAGTGACCACCGAAATCACTACCGTACTGGGATAACACCATGAGCGTGACAAATCTGCTGAAGGGCCATGAGAAAGACCTGGGCGGTGGCCTGATGGTGCGCCGTTTCCTGCCATCCGCCATCAAGCAGGCGGTGGGGCCGTTCATCTTCTTCGACCATTTTGGTCCGCTCGATGTGCCGCTGGATGCCGACCATGATGTGCGTCCGCATCCGCACATCGGCCTGGCCACCGTGACCTACCTGTTTGAAGGCGCGATGGACCACCGCGACAGCCTGGGTACTGTACAGCGCATTGAGCCGGGCGCCATCAACTGGATGACGGCCGGCAGCGGCATCGTGCATTCCGAGCGCACGCCGAAGGACCTGGTCGGCAAGCCGCACCGCACGCATGGCCTGCAATTGTGGGCCGCGCTGCCGGTGGCGCATGAAGAGGAAGCGCCGGCGTTCCACCACACGCCGGCTGGTGAGATTCCGGAACTGGACATCGACGGCGCCAAGGTGCGCGTGCTGATTGGATCAGCCTTCGGCCAAACCTCGCCGGTCAAGACCTTCAGCCAGACGCTGTATCTGGATGTTGTGCTGCAAGCGGGTCATGAGCTGGTGCTCGACAACCTGCCGGTGGAAGCGGCGGTCTACCCGATCAGCGGCGAACTGGAAGTCGACGGCGCGCCGCTGGAGCTGCACACCATGGCGCTGCTGAACACCGAAGGTCCGCAAAGCGTGAAAGCGCAGTCGGAAGCGCGCCTGGTGGTGATTGGCGGCGAACCGCTGGACGGCCATCGCTTCATGTACTGGAACTTTGTTTCGTCGCGCAAGGAGCGTATTTCGCAGGCGGCGGAGGATTGGGAAGCGCAGCGCTTCGCGCCGGTGCCGGGAGAGACGGACTGGATTCCACTGCCGGCGAAGAAGCCGTCGGCATAAGCGCTGATTGGAGCGGTCAGGCGGTGGACAGTGCGTTCGCCGCCACCGTGCTGTACATGTCATCCGCGCCGGTGCGGATGATCCAGTGTTCCGGATATGGATCGCTGGCGAAGCGGGTATGGCGCGGCACGCGGCTCAGTTTATCCAGCGAGACGGTCGGCGCCAGCGCGGTTTCCTGCCCGGTCAGCTGGTCGAGGTGCCAAAAGCCGCCGTCGCGGTGCAGCAGTAGCGGCAGCGCTGCCGCATGCGGCGCGGCGGCATACGATTTGACCGGATAGCCGGGATGCGCGTCCGGCGCCAGCAGGTAGAAGCATTCTGCATTGGCGCCATGGTCGACCCGGTGCAGGATCACGCCGTGCGGCATGATGGCCGATACTGCCAGCGTGACGATGCCCTTGATGCTGGCGCTGAATTCGATCCGCATGCCGAGACGCAGCGCGGTCGGCTTGTTCTTGCCCGGCCAGACGCCATCCAGCAGGATGCCGTAGCGCGATACATCTTCAATTTCAAATCCCTGGCCGGAACGGCGGATCACGGCATGGCGCCCCGACAGGCGCCGTGTGAGGCCATTGGTGTCCTGGCCGTCCGCAGTGTAGTGGGTCAGCATGACGTCCGCTTCCGGATCGACCAGTTCAAAGCGGCCGATCACGCATTCTTCCATCGCGAACAAACGGATCTGGCGTTGCGCGCCGGCTTCCGGTGCGGCGTTGACCATCGAGGCGGCGCGCGTGGTGTGCGGATGCACGGCGGCCGCCTGCGGCATGTCGATTTCGATCAGGTCTTCGTCCCACGCGATGGTAGAGAAGCCCAGGTCCACTTTGCCGGCCGGCGCGTTCAGGTCCAGATGCGCGATGCCGGCGTTGCGGGCGGTGACGTCGATATCCAGGCTATCGCCGCCTTGCGCGCTGACGCGGGCAATCGACGCGTCGTCCGCCATCACGCGTACGTTCTTGTGGGTGCTGAGGAAGATGCGGTGGATTTCGGTCAGCGTGGCGTCCAGGCGCGGCACCAGGATGACGAAGGTACATACCCATTTGCGCGCCGCCATGCCGGGATGCTGGCTAAGCAGCTCAATGCTGATCTGGTACTGGCCATGCTCCTTGCCGCGCGACGAGAACTCGACGAACACCGGACGCCATTCGCCGCCGACTGCGCGCACGAAGTGCTGGCGCGCAGCGCCGTTGGGAATCAGGTCCGATTGCAGTTGCAGCGTCAGTTGCGGCGCGCAGGCGTCCGGCATGCCGCGCAGTTCCATCTTCAAGGTCTGGCGGCCGCCGGCGGCGCGCGGGTCGAAACCGCTGATGTGCAATTGCGGACGCAGCGCCTGCGCGCGCTGATGCGGGCGGGCGTAGTTTGGTTCGGCGGCTTGGGTATTGGCGGTGTTGGCCGATGCAGGGACGACATCCAGCACCGTGACCGGCGAGGCGGGACGGGTGGTGCGCAAGGCAGTCAGCAGATCGTAGCTGGACGCTTCCGTTTGGGCGTGGCCGCCTTCACAAGTTTGCGCTCCAGGCATGACCCAGAAGGTGCAATGCGGGTGCTGGGCATTACTGCATTTTTTCATGACAAACCGACCGATGGGATACCCGCAAGTTTATGCGGTTTTCGCTCTGTTTGGCAAACTTTGCAACCGATTTTTGCGGTTGGCTGTGCGGGTATCAAAAATGCGACGGAATTGGTGCCGTGGGCAGTGCCGTTTCGTCAACATTGCCCGTCATTTGGGGCCGCGCAGCGGGCTGGCCGAAGCGAATCACGATGGCGCTCAGGTTGTCGATATGGAGTTGCGGTGGCGGACTGGCGGCGTAGTCGTTGAACAGGGCGTCCAGCGCTAGTGCGGCGGACGGCTGCGCCATCAGCGCCGGCCAGCGGGCGATCCACGGCTGCGGATGGGCGCAGGACCAGAACCCGTCGGTGGCCAGCAGGTAGGTGGCGTCGGCGCGCACGGGCACGGCGCGGCGGTCGGCCAGGTGGCGCAGGAAGGGCGGCAGGTTGGACGCGTCCAGCGGCAGCAGGCCGTCGTCCAGGATTTGCGGATTGGTGAAGGCGTTGCCGAGAATGTACGCTTGCGCAATCTGCGCGCGGTGTTCGCCGTGCACTTGCTGCCACCATTCCTGCTCGTCCAGCAGGCCGTGCATGGCGAAGGAGGTGGCGGGGACGTGGTCCACCGTCAGCGGGTTGGCGCTTTGCGGCGTGATTTCGTACAGGCGCGAGTCGCCGGCGTGGTACAGCATCGGTTCGCGGCCGGGCGGTATTTCCAGCAGCGTGAGCGTGGTGCCCGGACGGCGGAAGGTGTCGTGGTCGTCCGGGCGCCTGAAATGGGCTTGCAGTTTGTGATGCAGTTGGTCGAGGTGCGCGCTGAGTTCTTCCAGCGTGGTGCAGGCGGGGATGCGCAGCAGGCCGGTGGCGACGGCTTCGGCGGCTTGCCGTCCGTGTCCGTGACCGCCCATGCCGTCGAGGACTGCGAGGCGCACGTGGCCTTGCGGCCAGTCGGGCAGCCGGGTGGTTTGCGCGCCTTGGTCGCGCAGCAGCACGGCGCGGCCGTCGGCGTCGATGAGCAGCAGGTTGTCCTGGTTCTCCGGCACTTGCAGCTTGCTGATGCTGGCGCTGCTGCGGGCGGCGACGTCCAGGGCGGGGCCGAAGTTCAGGTGGTCGGTGATACGTGTCATCGGTGCGGGCGCCGCAGCGCGGGATGCGAAAGGCCACAGCTTAGCCGAAAAAGTGGCGGCGGCGGTGGGTGGCGTGTGCGTCATTCGCCGCTCCGGCGCAGCCACAGGCTGCTGACCCAGCCGGTGTTTTCGCGGCCATTGACGCTGGCTTTGATTTGCCACCAGTCGCCATTGCGCATGCCGGTCGGCGTGGCCTCGGCGCCGGCCGGCACGATGGCGAGGCGGGCGGCGTGCACGCCAGGCGCGGCGCGCAGGTTCAGGTCGCGGTGGACGTGGAATGGGCGGCCTGCGGCAACGTTGCGCCAGCTTTCCGCTGCGCTGTCGTCGTCGGCGGCGGGCGCGGTTGCGGTGGCGGCGACCACCGGACTAGCTTGAGCGCTGCCCGCGCCGTGCGTGGCGTACAAAATCAGGCTGCCGAGGCTCCAGGCGCCGGCCACCATGATGAGCAGCGCGCGCGCGTTAGGCCGGCGCCACCAGGCGCGCGGCGTCAGGTACGCGGCCAGGAACAGCGTAACGATCAGGCCCGCAGCAAAGGCGGCAACGGCGTGGAGTGTGACGGCATCCATGATGGCTCAGGCGTCGAAACGCAGTACGTAGTGGCCTGCCACCAGATGATGACCATGCGGCAGTGGGTAGGGCGCATCGCCGATGCTGGCGACGAATTGCAGCTTGTCGTCGAGGTGATACAGCGTCTGCGTGGCGCTCTGGCGGGCGATGGTGTAGCCCCTGGTCGTGGCTTCGAAGGTGAAAGCGTTGCGCGACAGGCCAATCCGGTCCGCGCTGGCGCTGCCCGCGCCGTCTGCGCGCTTGAGGAAGCGCGGCGAGTCGAGCAGGCGCAAAGAGGCCAGCATCGGCGAGTTGCGGCCAAAGGTGAAGCGCGCGCCGCTTGCCACGCCGGCGCTGACTGGTTGGGCAAGGCAGACCACGGCGCGGTAGCGGTCCGCCATCTCCGGCGCGACAGCCATCAGGCGCAGTGCGCGCGTATCGACCGGGGCGAAGGTGGCGGGGGCTTCGACGCGTTGGCGGCCTTCTGATGTGCAGGCGTACAAATCGTCCGCAGCGTCGACCATCAGGCTGATGGCCGGTTGGCCGTCAGCCGAAAGGGCCAGCGACTGATTAAATGGCAGCTCAAGAGCTTGCGCGCCGGTGTCGCGGTAGCGGCTCAAGCGCGGCAAGGCTAACGCCACCAGGCTGACGCGCTGCTGCGATACCGGCGCATAAGTCGCGTCGCTTTCGCCAGCGCGGTTGGCCGGCTTGTGGCTGGCGACCGGTACGGCGGTCAGGTCGATGGCGCCAGCGCCGCTGCGCGCAACGATATTGATGCCAGCTGCGGCACGAACATTCACAGCGCGGGCTGGCGCGATGACGCCGGTGCCGCGTGGTGAGATGTCGCCGCCGGCCATCGCGTTGCTACCCGCGCCGGAGCGGCTTTGCCAGACCGCTGGATTGACTGCCGGCGTAGCGCTGCCTGTATCGCTTTGGTGGCGTGCTCGCAGCGGAAATGCCGAGGTGCGGGCAATCTTCACCAGCATCCTTGCCCCTTGCGGCTCGCGCAGCGATTTGACCGTGAAGTAGCCGCTGTGCGGATCGTAGCGGCAATCGAACGCCTCTTTGGGACGCATCTGCAGCACCGGCGGCGCGTCCGGGCCATCGTTAAGAATCAACAGCGCCGCATCAGGCCCAAACGGCCAGCCTTGCGCCACGGCGCTGGCTTCCGCGCCTTCGCCGCCGATCAATGCCAAACGCTGATTGGGGTACAGCGGACACACCGGATGCCAGATCGCGCTGTCCCGCGACATGCTGACGTTGTACAGAATCTTCTCATCCGGCGCCGGCAAATACACCGCATGCCCGAACTTGACCTCAATCTCGCCCGGCGCCAGCGATGCCGCGCCGACCACGTCATAGCGTACCTGGTCACTGCCCAGCAGATCGCCAAAATCCTTTTGATGCAGCGCCGCCAGCGTTTCGGCCAGATCGCGCGCCCGCGCGCCACGGGTCAGGTGGTAGTCATCGTCGACATCTTCCTGCGGCAGCACCAGCGTCACGTGCGAGAAGCAGCGGGTGGCGGCGCGGCCCTTGTGCTCGCGCGGGCTGCGCTCCAGCAGATCGCGCAGCAGCGGGCGGCGCGAGAACAGCGCCAGCCCCGGCGTCTGCCAGATTGCCTCGGCGTTGAATACGTCCGGAATGCGCCCCAGGACGGCGTGTTGAACATAGGTCGGCATGATTCAAACTCCTTCAGTAGATATCGCAACGAAGGTAAGCAGAGGGCAGAGGAAAAACAGCAGGTGGCTGCCGCCGGCCGACAGAAAACTCATCGGCTGCCCCATGATCGGAAAGATTGCCAGGTTGGTCCCCCACGACAGCAGGAAGTGCGCCAGCACGAAGGCGCCTCCGCCGCACAGGGCGAAATAGCGGAAGCGTCCCAGCCAGGCGTGGCGGAAGTGACGGGCTGCCGCGCCGCTGCGGTGGGCCTGCAGGGCCGCCAGCATAATCCCGGTCAGGAAGGCCGCCTGCACCGCCCACAGCAACAGTCCGCCCAGCAGGCCGTGGCGGTTGAGGAAGAAGGACGCCGCAAAATCGTCCTGCACGGCGGGGATTTGCACCGCGCTGCCGGCGGTCTGGCCCAGCGTGCGCAGGCCGAACCAGTGGTCGGCGCCCAGCCAGCCGCCGTCGCCGATGGCGCGGGCGCCCAGCAGCAGCTGTTGTCCGGTGTGCGGATGCTCGGCGGGATTGAGCCAGACCAGGAAGCGGTCGGCGTAGAAGCCCCAGCGGATCAGGTCATCCGTGCCGACCACGCGCAGGTAGACCACCGCGCCCACCGCCAGCAAGGCACCGCCGACCAGCACTGCGGCCAGCGGCCGGTTGCCGGCGGCGACGGCGTAGGCCAGGCCTATGCCGGTGCTCCAGACCAGCAGCAGGATCAGGGGTGAGAAGTCGTCCACCTGCACCAGCGCGAGGCCGAGCAGGGCGAGGAACAGCAAGGCGGGGCCGATCAGTTGCAGCCAGCGCGTGCCGTGGTCGGTCAGCCGCTGCGGGCCGCTGTGCCAGTGGAAGCGCAACGCCAGGCAGTGAGCGGTGAGGGCGGTCAGCGCCAGTTTCGCCAGTTCCACTGGTTGCAGGTCGAAGACTCCGGTTTCGTCGCCCCACAATACCTGGGCGGCCAGTGCGGCCAGCGCCACGGCAGCGAACAGGGCGAGTATCCATTCGATGGTGCGCTGTTGCAGGTGGATGCCGCGCGCCGCCTGGTGTTGTGCCCATAGGCGCAGCAGGCCGCCAAGACCGGCGCCGATGGCCAGCATGGCCGCGCTTTTCTGGTAGTAGCGCAGCCAGGACGATTCCGGCGCACCGAGGCCCAGTTCCAGTTGCGCCAGCAGGCCGGCGGCCAGCAGCACGGCGCCGGCGGCGGTGGCCAGCGTCAGGCGGCCGGGGAGGGCGATCCACAGCAGCAGCGCGCTGGCGGCCAGCAGCAATGAGCATGCTGCGCCAGGTGCATAGCCGGCGCGTTGGGCGATCAGCGCGATCAGTCCGAGCGCCAGCATGCCCGCCGCCGCCAGCAGGATGCTGCCGCCTGCCACTCTTTCCACCCTAGACGAGGCAGCTTGGCTTGCGCGATGCCCCCCGGCGCTCTCGGCCAGAGCGGCAGCGGGATGAGCGGAGCTTGCGCAGCGCGTGATGGCGCTAACGCCAATGCAGGCCAGGCACAGGGCGATGCCGGTACAGAGCGTGTCGGCGTGGCCGCCGCTCCAGAGTGCGCGCTGCTGCCATTGCCAGCTCACTTGCTCCTGTTGTTTAAGTTCAGGCTCGGCGAACAGCTTGACGTGGCGGCTTGGTTGCAGCTTCAGTTGGTTGCCGCTGGTGGTGATTTGCAAGCGCGTGTGGCCGACCATGATGGCGTTGACGCCCGCCAGGGATGCTTCCTGATTGCGCAAGTCCGTCTGCTTGCCGGCGCCGGTGACCAGCACCGCCGCGCGGTCGCCATCTGCATTGCCAGCCGATAGCTGCACGCGGCCGTTGATGCGGCTGATCTGCGCGGCGCCCGGCGTTACTTGCGCCAGGCCGAGACGATTGTCGCAATACAGATTGCCGCCAAAGGTGAGCGGACGGGCGATGGTCATTGGCATGATGCCGTTCCATGCCGCCAGCGCCTTCGAGGCGAGGCGCGATTCAGGACAATTGGCTTGCTGGCGGCCATCGCGGTACAGCGTGGCGCCGTCGTAGCGCCATTCGTGGCCGTCGCGCGTGAAGGTGACTTGGTCTGCATTGGCTGCGCGGATTTCAAAGACGGCGCCGTCAATCTGGACGCGTTGTAGATCCTGCATGGCGATACTGCCCATGCGTTGTTCGGCGCCGTCGCGCAGCAGTACCACGTGATTGCTGGCGCTGAGATTGCGCAACAGCCATCTGCCGCTGGCGTCGCGGCGCAGCGACAGATGATTGCGGTCGGTCTGCGGCGCTGCCAGCTCGCGCTGGCCGAGGGTGATGCTGTCGCCGGCCGGCAGGGTAACGTTGATTGCGGAGGGCAACCAGGCTGCGGGTGCGCGCAACAAGGCTAACGCCTGCAAGCCGCACAGGCTTGCCAGTATCGACAGCGTGATCGCCAGGCCGACGTTGCGGGTGGCAGCGCGCGCGGTGGCGTACAGCGTGGCATTCAGGACGCCAGCCAGGCGAGCGGCTGATGATTGGCGCGGCATCGGGCGGCGTGCGGCGCCGCCTACCGCTTGCGTGGTTAAGCGGCTGGCTGCTTGTGAGGGCGTCATCATGCCACCTGCAAGCTTTGCCAGCCATTGACGGCGGAAGGCCGTCGCATCGCCAGCACAGGATCAACCGTGTCGAATACGCCGCGCGCTGGCTTTACGCCCTGGATGGTATTGAGCATGCGGCTAATCTGGATCGCGTGGCGCGGGCGTTTGGCAGGATCGATTTGCAGCAAGGCGCGTAGCAGTTCCAGCGCCGCATCGCGCTTGTCGGCCGGGATGGCGGCGGCAAAGCGTTCCTCTTCGCCGGCGTGCAGCGCGGACGGAATCTCGCCGCCATGCATGCCGCGCAGCAGATTGGCGCCGGCAACGTGATGTTCGCGATACGCTTGCCCGCAGTCGCTGCAAAAGCGCAGCAGTATGCCGCTGGTGACCAGGAAGTAGAACAGCGCGCCCAGTGAAAAGTAATCGCTGCGCGGCCCGGTGGCGTAACCGCCACCATCGGCCGGGAAGAACTGTTCCGGCGCCTGCCAGTTGGCGGTGCCGGCATAGGAGTGCGCTTGCAGGCTGCCTAATTCGCGGTTGGTGCCAAAATCGGCCAGCTTGACGGTGTGGAGGTGCGGATCGAGCAGCACATTGGCCGGCTTCAGATCCAGATATCGCCAGCCGTATTGGTGGACTTTGGCCAGCGCCTGGTTGATCTGCGCGATCCAGCCCAAGGCTTGCGCCAGCGGGACGGTCTCGGCGCGGCTTTTGAGTGCGACCATGTGCTTACCCAGGTCGGAGCCCATCAGCTCCAGCGCCAGCACCGGCAGGCCGTCGTGCCAGCCGCTGTCCAGCAGCCGCACGATGTGCCGTTCGTCCCATGGCTCCAGCGACTGGAGGAAGGCGATTTCGTTATTGGCGCTGGTGGTCCAGCGCGTGCGCTGGGCGGGCAGGGCGCGCGCCATCTGTTCCTGGTTGATTAGCTTGATGGCGACGTCGCGCGTGGCCTGCGGCCCGCTGGCGCGCCAGATGATGCCGTAGGCCGATCCGCCGATCTGCTCGCGCAGCCGGTAGTGGCCCAGTTCCAAAGCGATGATTGCGTCTGCTGTTGTCATGTTTCCCCCCCGTCGCAGCAAACTAGCGGAGGGAATGAAAAAAGCCCCGACGCATCGGGGCTTTGTAGACTAAAGATTAACGATCCCAGCGATCGCGGTGACGGTGTTCCCAGCGCTCCTCACGGTATTCGCGATAGTATGGGCGGGCTGGTTCAACGTACACCACGCGTGGTGGCGGTTGGTAGTAGCGTGGAGGCGGTGCGTAGTACACCGGCGCTGGACGCTCGTAGTAGACCGGCGCAGGCTGCGAGTACACGCGGGTTTCGACATAGCCACGGCCGCCGCCGCGATAATAACGGTCATCGTTGGTGCGGATGCTGTTGCCCACCGCCGCGCCAAGCACGCCGCCGACGATGGCGCCATCGCGGCCACCGGTGCTATTGCCGATTGCAGCGCCTACCACAGCACCGGCCACCGTGTTGAAATCACGGTCGCCTGCGAAGGCCGACGACGATACTGCTGCAGTGGCCAGTAACGCTACACCCATCATTTTTTTGCTCAACATGGTAATTCCCCTTGCTGTGGCGCGGATCAGAATGATTCGTTAGCCAGTGAGTCCACTATACCTCTCCTAAATGTAATTTCCATGTCTTATACAGATGCTTACAAACGGGCCTCGGTGGTAATGGCTTGTAACATTTAGACAGATATGGAAAGACGGCGTGCTTCCCATTCGGGGCGCAGCAGGCTGAAAACCATCACATCCTGATAACGGCCATTGATAAAGAAGGCGTTACGCAGTGTGCCTTCCGGCTGGAAGCCGCATTTTTGTGCGACCCGCACCGAGGCCACGTTCTCCGGCGCCGACAGCAGTTCCAGCCGCTGGTACTGGTAGACGTTGAACAGATAATCGACCAGCAGCTGGCACGCTTCGGTGACATATCCGCGTCCGGACAGCTTGGTGTCGAACAGCCGGTAGCCGATTTCGCGCGTGGTCGGCGTGCGGCTCTTGAAGTGGGTGATGACGCCAATGATGTGATGCAGCGCGTCTTCGATGACAAACAGCTCGCTGTCTTCGGTGACGAAGTTATTCTGCATGAACTCCTTGCGCATGGTTTCCGGCGACTTGAAGTGCGTGGAAAAATAATCGCCGCGAGACGGCAGGTCGTTGACCAGCGCGATGAAGGTATTCAGGTCTGTGGTGAGCAGGTGGCGTACGGTGCAAAGTGAACCCTTGAGCATAGACGCTTTCTTCATGCAGTTGAACGTACATGGTAGAGCAAGCGCGATGGCAAATCAATATGAATGACAAGAGCGCCATGATGGGTTATTGTTTAAGACGATCTTGCTACCCAACCTTTACTACTACAGGAACCGCATGAAATCCGTCTTCCAGAAATCCCTGTCGCTGACCGTCCTGGCCAGCAGCCTGTTAAGCCTTGGCGCCAGCGCGGCACCTGCCAACGATCCGGCCACGCTGGGCCAGATCCGCGATAGCGCGATGAACAGCGACTGGGCCTACGAGCGCCTGGCCGACCTGACCGACCTGGTCGGCCCGCGCCTGTCCGGCTCCGTCGGCGCGCAGGCGGCGGTGGAACAGGTGGCGGCTGCGATGCGCAAGCTGGGCGCGAAAGTGACGCTGCAGCCGGTCAAGGTGCCGCATTGGGTGCGTGGGGAGGAAAAGGCGGAAGTGGTGGAATACGCCGGCCGTCCCAACGGCGTGACGCAAAAAGTGGTGCTGACCGCCCTGGGCGGCTCGGGCGCCACGCCGGCCGCCGGCCTGACGGCGCCGGTGATCGTGGTGCACAGCTTTGAGGAATTGAAGGCCAAGGGCGCGCAAGTCAAGGGCAGCATCGTGCTGTTCGACGTCGCCTTCGATCAGGAGATGGCTGATCGGGGCCAGGCTGGCCCTGCCTACGGCGCCGGTTCGCGCATCCGCACGCAAGGCCCGCGCCTGGCGGCGGAAATGGGCGCGGCGGCGGCGCTGGTGCGCTCGGTCGGCGGCGCTAATTATCGTATCGCCCACACCGGCGCCACGGGCCTGGTCGATGGCGCGCGCATTCCCGCTGCTGCCGTGACGGCGGAAGATGCGATGCTGATGAGCCGTTTGTCGGCACGCGGTCCGCTGAAACTGCACCTGACGCTGACGCCGCAAACGCTGCCGGATGCCGACAGCTTCAACGTCATCGCCGACTGGCCGGGCACCGATAAGGCCGACGAAGTGGTGATCGTCTCCGGTCACCTGGATTCCTGGGACCTGGCCACCGGCGCGCACGATGACGGCACCGGCGTGGCCGGCGCCATGGGCGTGATCGAAACGCTGAAAAAGCTCGACCTGCATCCGCGCCGCACCATCCGCGTGATCGCCTGGATGAACGAGGAAAACGGCACCCGTGGCGGCAAGGCCTACTTTGAAGCCAACAAGGACAAGCTGGATAAACACTTCGCCGCAATCGAATCGGACGAAGGCGGTGGCCGCCCGTTCGGCTTCATCGCCAGCGTCACGCCGCAGATGGTGAAGTATTTCGCGCCGCTGAAAACCGCGCTCGATCCAATCGGCGCGGGCGTGTTCCAGCGCCACGACCAGGCTGCCGGCGCCGACATCGGCCCGCTGGAGCGCGCCGGCGTGCCGTCGTTCCAGCCGCTGGTGGACGCCAGCTTCTACTTCAGCTACCACCACACGCCGGCCGATACGCTGGACAAGGTCAGCCCGCTGGAACTGAAGCGTCACGTGGCGGTCATGACCTCGCTCAGCTGGTTCCTCGCCAATATGGATGAGAACATCGGCCGCGTCGCCAAGACGGATTAATACGTGCGCCGGGCTTTGGCCCACCATGATAGCCTTCTGACTCAATACGGAGGCGATCATGGACAAGCTGCATTACAAAGGATGGGACATCATTCCGACCGCGCTGCCGACCAGCGACCAAAAATGGACGGCTAGTTGTGATCTGGCGCGTGTCAACGCGGACGGGGAACAGGTGTTTGAAGGCGCGACCATGCAGTTTGTTCGCGACATGAAGGAAGACGCCATCGCCGCCGCCTGCGACGAGGCGGTGATCCAGATCGATAACATTATCGCCAATCCGCTGGTGCGGATGGTCTGATGGCTTGATTACCAGCGCATGCGGCTTGTGATAATATAGCCACATGACTGTCCTGCTCCGATCCCTCGTCGTTTGGCTGATGCTGCTGGCGCTCCCATACCAGGGATATGCTTCTGCACAGATGCTGCTGTGCGTCGCGCCTGCGACGACTGACGGCGAGACGTCGATGGTCATGCCTGCGGGTCCGCATGACCATGCGGCGATGATGGCGGCGCAGGCCAAGGCCGAGCATCATCAACACGACGGTTCATCTTCCCATACCACCATGAAGTGCAGCGGTTCCGCATGCTGCGCGGCTGCGGCGCCGGCATTGGCGCTGGAAGTGGCCGAGCCGGCGCTGCCGTCGGCGGCGCGCGCGATTCCTTTCTATTCCGATTTCCTCCCTGCGGTCGACCTGGCCCACCCTGAACGTCCCCCTCAAGGCCTGCGCGCCTGATCACACGACAGCTCCGTCTGCGGGCTGGGTATTCCATAACGATTCTTGAGGTAAGAGGACATGACTTCTCTGTATAAACTCGTCGGCGGCGTGAGCTTGCTGGCGCTGCTGGGTGGCTGCGCATCGCTGTCCGGCGACGGCGGCTTTGGCGCCGCCGCCAGCGTGAGCGAGCAGCGCACCGGCGCGCCTGCCAGCGTGGCCGGCCGTCTGCCGCGCAATGAGGACGATGCGCGCGCGCTGGCCGCCGTCATCGGCAAAAAACTGCAACAGCCTTTGTCCGCCGACGATGCGGTGCAAGTCGCGCTGCTGAATAACCGCGCGCTGCAAGCCACTTACTGGTCACTGGGCGTGGCGGAGGCAGACCTGGTGCAGGCTGGCCGCTTGCAAAATCCGGTGCTGGACTTTAAACGCAGCCATGGCGGCGGTGAGGTCGGTATCGAACGCACACTGACTTTCAATCTGGTCGGACTGATTACCGCGCCCATGGCCAGCCGCATCGAAGGCCGGCGCTTTGAACAAACCAAACTGCTGGTGTCTAGCGAAGCGCTGAAAGTGGCCGCCGACACGCGCCGCGCCTGGGTTGACGCCGTGGCCGCGATGCAGATCGCCGACTACTCAAAACAGGTCGAAGCCTCGGCGCAGGCCAGCGCCGAACTGTCGGAGCGCATGCGCAAGGCTGGCAACTGGAGTGCGCTGGACATGGCGCGCGAACAGGCCTATCACGCGCAGACGGTGGCCGATGTCACGCATGGCCAAAAGGCTGCCGTGGCGGCGCGCGAGAAGCTGACGCGCTTACTGGGCCTGAGCGGCGAACAGGCGACCTCGTATCGTTTGCCCGATCATCTGCCTGACCTGCCTGCCGCGCCGCGCGAGCTGGCGGACGTGGAGCAGGCTGCGGTCGACGAGCGGCTGGATATCCAGGCCGCCAGGCTGGATACCGAGCAGACCGCATCCACGCTGGGCCTGACGCGCACCACGCGCTTCATCAATGTGCTGGACTTGGGCGCGGTGCGTAACACCGACGGCCCAGCCGCCACCCGCGGGTATGAGCTGACGCTGGAGATTCCGCTGTTCGACTGGGGCTCGGCGCGCGTCGCGCGGGCGGAAGCGACCTATATGCAGTCGGTCAATCAACTGGCGCAGGCGGCGATGCAGGCGCGCAGCGAGGCGCGCGAAAGTTATGCGGACTATCGCGCTTCGTATGACCTGGCGCGTCACTATCGCGACCGGGTGTTGCCGCTGCGGAAGCAGATTTCCGAACAAACCCTGTTGCGCTACAACGGCATGTTGATGAGCGTCTTCGAACTGTTGGCCGATGCGCGTGAACAGGCTACCGCCGTCAGCGGCTACATCGGCGCGCTGCGAGACTACTGGACCGCGCAAGCCAACCTGGAGGCCGCGCTGGGCGGCCGTCTGCCAACGAATAAAGGAGTGCAACCATGACCGACCGCAGATCTTTCTTGTCCGGCGCGGCGCTGATCGGCGCCGGCATGGTGACCAAGGCCGCAGTGGCGTCGCTGCCGGAAGCGCCGATGCAATCGACTGCCGCCACGCAGGCGCCATTGTCTCCACCGAATGGCCGGCCATACAACCCGGTCGTCACGCTGAATGGCTGGACGCTGCCGTGGCGGATGAAGGACGGCGTCAAGGAGTTCCATCTGGTGGCAGAGCCGGTGGTGCGCGAGATCGCGCCCGGCATGACGGCCAACCTATGGGGCTACAACGGCCAGAGTCCCGGTCCGACCATCGAGGTAGTGGAGGGCGACCGGGTGCGCATCTTCGTCACCAACAAGCTGCCGGAGCACACCAGCGTGCATTGGCATGGCCAGCGTCTGCCGAACGGCATGGATGGCGTGACCGGGTTAACGCAGCCTGGTATCGCGCCGGGGAAGACGTTTGTGTATGAATTTGTTGCCAGGCATGCGGGCACTTTCATGTATCACCCGCACGCGGACGAGATGGCGCAGATGGCGATGGGGATGATGGGCTTCTGGGTCACGCATCCGCGCGATCCGAAGCAGCATGCGGTGGACCGCGATTTTGTCTTCCTGCTCAATGCTTACGACATCGATCCGGGCAGCTACACGCCGAAAATCAATACCATGACCGACTTTAACCTGTGGACGTTCAACAGCCGCGCGTTTCCGGGCATCGATCCGATGGTGGTGCGCAAGGACGACCGGGTGCGCATCCGCGTCGGCAACCTGACCATGACCAACCATCCGGTGCATTTGCATGGCCACACGTTTGAGGTGACCGGCACCGATGGCGGCTGGGTGCGTCCGGCGGCGCGGTGGCCGGAGGTGACGACCGATATCGCAGTGGGCCAGATGCGGGCGATCGAGTTTATTGCCGACGAGCCGGGCGACTGGTCGTTCCACTGCCATAAATCGCATCACACCATGAACGCGATGGGGCATTCGGTGCCGACCATGATCGGCGTGGATCACAGCGGCGTGGCGGAGAAAATCAATAATCTGGTGCCGGGTTATATGGTCATGGGCGACAAGGGCGCGGCGATGGGCGGCATGCAAATGCCGCTGCCGGAGAACACGCTGCCGATGATGACTGGCGATGGTCCGTTCGGCGGCCTCGATATGGGCGGCATGTTCACGGTGGTGAAGGTGAGGGAAGGACTGGCGCGCAACGACTACAAGGACCCGGGCTGGTACAAGCATCCACCAGGCACCGTGGCGCGCGAGTGGACCGGCGAACTGCCCCCCGCGCCGCGCGCACCCGGCGCGCCAGCGGCCAAACCGTCAGAGGCGATGGACGTCAAGCGGGATGGGGATATGCATCACCATCACTAGGCTATAGTCCTGAGGTATGGATTAGAGACTGCTATTTGAGATTTGATCCATTTCAGCGGATTTGTTAGTATCGAAGGCTCTATGAAGCCATCTCGCTACCCTGAACAACTCCTGCTGCTGCCGTATATTGGTAAGTGGACCTTGCTGGCCGGCCTGATTGCGGTGCTAAGCGGCACCGCGTCGGCCGGTTTTCTGTTTGCACTGGACTACGCGACGCATTGGCGTGAAACCCATCTCTGGATTATCTGGCTGCTGCCGCTGGCCGGTTTCGCGGTCGGCTGGATCTACCTCAAGGTGGGCGCCAGCGTAGAAGGCGGCAACAACCTGCTGCTCGACCAAATCCACGATCCCCAAAAAGTCGTCCCGCTGCGCATGGCGCCGCTGGTATTGATCGGGACCGTGGTGTCGCACCTGTTCGGCGCTTCGGTCGGGCGTGAAGGCACGGCGGTGCAGATGGGCGGCAGCCTGGCCGACCAACTGACGCCGATCTTCCGCCTGCGTCACAGCGAGCGGCGCATCATTCTGATGGCCGGCATCAGCGCGGGATTCGCCTCGGTGTTCGGCACGCCGCTGGCCGGCGCCATCTTCGGGCTGGAAGTGCTGGCGATCGGTCGCCTGCGCTACGACGCCATCTTCCCTTGCATGCTCGCCGCCATCGTCGCCGACCAGGTGGGCATGGCCTGGGGCGTGCATCACACACATTACGCAATGAACGCCATGGCGCCGATCGGCATCTGGAGCGTCCTTGCGGTGATGGCGGCGGGGGTGGTGTTTGGACTGGTGGGCATGGCCTTCGCCAAATCCACGCACGCCGCATCGGGCTTCATGAAGCGGCATATCGGTTATGCGCCGCTGCGACCGATGATTGGCGGCGCGGTGGTGGCGCTGGCGGTTTGGTGGCTGGGCACGCGCTACATCGGCCTTGGCATTCCGGTGATTGTCGAAGCGTTCCAGCAACCGGTGGCGCCGTGGGATTTTCTGGGTAAATTTGCGTTCACGGTGGCGTCGCTGGGCAGCGGATTCAAAGGCGGCGAGGTGACGCCGTTGTTCTACATCGGCGCGACGCTGGGCAATGCGATGGCGCCGCTGTTGCATCTGCCGTTTGCGCTGCTGGCGGGACTGGGCTTCGTTGCGGTGTTCGCCGGCGCCGCCAACACGCCGTTGGCGTGCACCATCATGGCGATCGAATTATTCGGCCCGCAGATCGGACCTTACGCGGCGTTGGCTTGCGTGGTGGCGTATCTGTTCTCCGGTCATGCCGGCATTTACCGCTCACAACGCGTTGGCTTGATCAAGCACCGCCTGCCGCCGGTGGCGCGCGACCGCCAGCCGCCGTCACCGTAGACGTTCGATCAGATGCTGCGCGTCCAACGGTGCGCGCACCTTGATGTCGTTATCGAAGTAGCAGTAGATATCCCTGCTGGCACGGCGTGGTGGTGGCTGGTCCGAAATGCGTTTGGCGTCAGCCGGCTCGCTGCCCGCCGCCCATGCCCGGATGCGGGCGGCCCAGTAGTCCAGGGCGTCGTCGTCGTAGCCGCTGGCGTACAGTTCTTCCGCGCCGTGCAGACGCAGGTACATGAAATCGGCCGTCACGTCTTCGTAGTCGGGCCATTTGCCGGCGGTATCGGCCACCACCAGTGCCACCTTGTATTTGCGCAGCAGCGCCACGAAGGCAGGATCGTTGAAGCTCTCGTGGCGGATCTCCAGCGCGTGGCGCAGGCGGTGGTTGGCGCCGATATCGAGCGCCGCGCGGCCGTTCATGCGCGGCTCGTGCTGGCGCGCCAGCGTTTGCGCCTGGCGCAGATCGTGCGGCAGCAGCTGGAAGAAGTGTTCCAGCCGGGCGGCATCGAAGCGGAAGTTGGGCGGCAGCTGCCACAGGAAGGGGCCGAGTTTTTCGCGTAGATTGAGCACGCCGGACGCCATCACGTTCGCCAGCGCCGGCCCGACGCCGTCGCCCAGTCGCAGGATGTGCGTGAGATAGCGATTGCCCTTGTGGCTGAAGATAAAGCCGGGCGGGGTGGCGTCGTACCATGCGGCGTAGCTGGCTGGCCGCTGCAGCGAATAGAACGAGCCATTGAGTTCGATGGTCGGCAGCGCCCGCGACGCGAATTCCAGCTCGCGTGCCTGCGCCAAACCCGGCGGATAGAAGACGCCGCGCCAGGGCCGGTAACGCCAGCCGGAGATGCCGATGCAGATCTTGCCCATGACGGGACTATAGCCCAATCCGCGACGGGCCGCGACACGGTAGGCTGCGCTGCGGGACGATCATTAGTTGTCTGGCAGTTATGCAGAGTTCATGTCATAATATTGCGCTGTGTAAGCTCCGATGGTGAAATTGGTAGACACTGCAGACTTAAAATCTGCCGCCGCAAGGCGTGCCGGTTCGATTCCGGCTCGGAGCACCACTGCAAACATCAGCATTTCCAAGTTAGCAGGCACTATTTTTACAAGGTCTACTTTTCCGCAAATTTAGACTTGTTCCGCAAAATCCTTTTTTCCGATGTCGTTATTTGGTCGGCGTGACCAATTTCCCGCGTCGGTGCCGGACATAGTGCGCGGTCATCGCGCTGGTAGTGTGCCCCAGCTGATCCTGCGCCGCAGCCATGCCTTGGGACTCCTCCTTGTCGGTTGCCGCCTTCGCCCGAAGGTCTCGGAACTGAAAATTCTTGATGTCCTCTGCCAGATTTGGATGCTTTTCTGTGGCTGCCGCCCGTGCGCGGTCGAACGCCCCGCGGAGCATGAATGCCGTCATGCGCTCGCCTTTCTCGTTGCAAATTAGGGCGATGCCGGTGACCTTGCGGCGATTGATCCGCTCAACCACGTCAGCCAGCTGGCCGGTGATGGAGATGCGCAGTCGCTTCCCGGTCTTGTTCTGCTCCACCGGTAGATGCCCATCCTTCAGGTCTGCGCGATTGAAATCCAGCAGATCGCCCTTTCGTTGAGCTGAAAGGTAGGCGATGTCCATTGCATCTCGCAGACCCTGTTCGGCCGCCTCCCACACCACCGAATAGATTTTGTCATCGATGTAGATCTTGCGGCCGTCCTCCTTGAATCCCTTGATGCCGGCGCATGGATTCGTCAGCTTTGTGTAACCCTTGTTCCTGGCGAAGTTCCAGATGTGAGAGAAGAGTGCCTTTTCCCGGTTGGCCGTTACCTGGCCCTCCTTGCCGGTGAACTTCATTGGTGTAGCACCGCGCGCCAGCCGCGCCGCATTTTCTTCCTGACGGCGCTGTACAGTGGTTTTCCAGCGCCAGTCCAGATACTGCCTGACGTGGACCGGCTCTATCTCGTCGAGTGGCGCAGCGGCGTCGAAGAATTTGTACAGGTTCGCCAGCTCGTCGAGGTTGTTTTTCTGCGTTCCGATGCCCTTGGTCGGTACGATTTCGCTCATGTACATTTCTGCAACATATCCGAATGTGATGCGCGCGTTGGCAGGAATATTTTTGGTCTGCTTCTCTGCCCATTTTTGGACCGCGATGACATAGTCCTTCCCGAGCGGAATCTCGACGCGCGGCTTACCTCCCATATCCAAGAAGTAGTATGTTCCGCTCGATCGACGGCGTGCGCGCATGCCTTGCGGCAGGTTTTTGTTTGCTGTAGGGGTTCGCCCCATGTTGCTCATCCTGAATTAAGTACCTTCGGCGACCACTTTTTCGGCGGTGGCGCAGCCTTTCCGGCCGGGCCGCCCTCGACCGCAGTTCGCGCCACGATGGGATGGCCTGTGCCATTTACGAAAAATGGTACGCCCATTTGCCGCAGCGCCTCGATCTGGCGCGACTTCGACTTGCGGCCGGTCAGCACCGCGATATCGTCCGGCGTGAGAAATGTGCTTGGGGTAGATTGCAATTCCTCCAGCTTCCGCAGGAGATTTTCGATTTCTTTGGTGTCGTTCATGTTCATGGCGGAGTCTCCTCGGCCAACGCTTCAATGGCGCGCCGCGCCAGCCGGTTTCCGTTCACCATGCCGCCAGCGCAGTGCGTCAGCTCGCGTAGCAGCACCGTCGCCGCGCTCGGCGGCAGGGCGGCGGCCGGCACCTTCAGCCAGAACACCTCGCACTCCAGGCGCGCCACGCGCTCGCGCAGCGCCGCATTCTCCTTGGCCTGGCCGGCCAGCTCCTTCACCAGCCGCTCGCGCGGCCAGGTGGTCAGCATCTCATTCAGACTCACGCAGCACCGCCTTTCTCGCCCTGCTGCGCGGCCATGGCGGCGTATACTGCTGCTGATGGTGTATCACCGTAGCCAGTTGCCATTGGTTTTTCAGATTCACCGTAGATGTGCGCGTGGAAGCCGCCATCGTATTCTGGCGTAATGCCGATACGATTCTCGATCATGGCTATTTCTAATTTTCTAGCTTGATATATTTCAATCTGTGCTACTCCCCATTCGGCCGCCAACCTATCAGCATTCGCGTTGGATTTTTGCCGCGCCGCATCGCGCTCGCTGTCCTGCATCCCCACCCGCATCGCATCGTTGATGGCTTGATTGGCTACGTCAACGTGTACGGTTTCCGGCTGGCTGGCGGCGCGCTGGGCACGTTCCTGCCAAGTGGCGTGCGCAGCGTTTTGGGTGCGCAGATCATGATCGGCTTTTTGGCCGCTGCTTTCCCACCATTCAAGAAAGTTTGCATTTTCCTGCTGCTCGCGCGTTAATCTGCCCACCACCTGGCGCAGCGCATCACCCTGCGCGGTGGATGGCTGGGCGTCGCGGTTTGCAGAGGCTACCGCTTCTACGACAAAGCGCCCTGTATCGCCGTGCACGCGCACCTCATGCGTGCCGTACTGGTCGATAATTTGCAGTCGCACATCGCTTCCTGCGAAGTGAAAAAGCTCAGTCTTCGCATGAATCTTGCCCGGCTCGGTGCGCTTCGCATCCACTGGCGCTGCACCTGCTGGGGGCCTTGTCGTGGCAATTACCAGCTTGGCCTTAAGGCGCGCGTTATCGTCTCGCGCTTCGTCCAGCAAGGATTGCAGGACAGCTACACTCCGATCCACGTCAGCGGCTACTGGCGCGGCGGCTGGCTGGCCTTTGCGCATCGAAATTAGGAACGACTCAACGCGCTCCATGGTGGCATCAAGCTCTGCCTCACGCTCGTTGTTCCACGCGCGGGCAGCATCCTGTAGCAGCACCAGCATGGCTTCGCTACCCGGCACCGCCACTGCTGGCACGCTGGCTACTGGCGCGGGCTGGCGGGCGGCGAGGATGGCGCATGCTTGCCACGCTTCCCAAAGAGCAGGGATTGGATGAATAAAATAATCGCCGTCAGAATTTCTTCCAAGGTTATCAGTTTGACGCCATGTGGCTATTCGTGAATTGCTGTCACGGTAGAATTTTTCAAACGCCTCCCGCTCATCGCTCGGCGCCGCTTGCGCATGCTGCTGTGGGGCGGTGATCGCGGATGTCTCGGCTGGATCGAGCGGCGTACGATTGTCCCAGCCGGTCTTGCCGAGTTCACGCAACTGCTGGCCGATCAGCCAGTACTCCATCAGCCAGTGCTCCTCGCTCGGCGGCTTGTTGCGATCTTCGCGGCCGAACTGGATAGCGCCGTCAATCGCGAAACGGGTATTGCTTTCGGCCATCGACTCAGGCGTCTCCTTTGGCATCGCGAGCACTGGCGCCGATTCGCGGCCGGCCGGCAGCACGGTCAGCACCGCGTCCGCCAATCGGTCAATCTCGCGACTATCGCACCAGTCCGGTTGCTCGGCGCCGGCGGCGATCTCGTCACTGATGGCTTGGCCGATCAGGTCGCGCAGGCTATCGTGCAGCGGCGCTGCTTCAGTTTTGTCGTTCACGTTGCCTCCTCAATAATCGTTATCTCACATGGCCGCACCGGCTCGGCACTGCCTTCCAGGTAGACCACCATTTCAGCATCGCCCTTGTGGTGGCAGAAGCCGGCGATGAACTTCTTGACGCCGGCATGGCGGATCGGGCGGCACAGCTGCTTGCAGCGCACGATCAGGCGGTCATGCTTGTCAGCCCGGTCCTGCGCCGTTTCGACTGGCGCTGCGTCGCGGGCGCTCATGACAGCAGCCAGTACACGTTAGCCAGCCCGGCAGCCAGGTAGAGCAGGGCGATAATCTGGAACGCGCGGCGCCGGCAGTGCGGGTCGCTGGCTATTGGGGCTTGCAGGTCTTCGTTCATTGCTGAATCTCCAGGCTCTTGACGCAAACGGGTTGAAAGGTGCCGCGTACCAGCACGCCGCCGGCCGCTTCGCACTCGCTGTTGAGGCGCCACAGCCAGGCGACTATGACCACCACCACGGCTGCCACCAGGTAGCGGATCATGGACTACCTCCGTGCAGTGGCGCGGCGCGCACGCTCGTACAGCTATTCATCGGCGGCCTCATACGAACGGTGGCAGCCATTGCATTGATAGACATCTGGCTGACCTTCAGGGTGGTGGAATACATTGGCGCCGCACTCGCAGCGGAAGCGCCGTCCGGCAACGCGCAGCATGATGTCGCCGCAGGGTTTAATGCGATTCGATGGCCAATCATCACCGCCGGCGGTCTTCGGCTCCTTGTGATCGGTGGTCATGGCTGCTCCCGTTTCAAGACGCTGGCGGCCAGCTTGCTGGACCAGATGGCGGCCCGGCTGCGGTCTTCCACGCGGTGGATCACCCGGCCCTTGCCGAGCGCCTGGGCGGCGGCGAAGATGCGCCACATGGGCTCGTAGATTTCCTGAATGGACCGGCTGCGGGCCTGATTTCTGAGACTACGATTGCGGTTCAGCGCGCAGGTCTCCATCAGGCGCACCAGCATCTTGATCTTCCGCTTGATGCGGCGTTTGGCGGCGCTCATGCTACCTCCAAGTCATCAAAATTCGGCACGCGGCCAGTAAGGTCTTCAGCGAAATACACCGGCATACCCAAGCGCGATGCAATATCTACTTCCAGGCTTGCGCCGCGCGAATTGGCCCAGTTCGGCAAGGTGGCGACGCCGTCGCACTTCATCAGCTCCGTGATGTCGCGCCGCATGCATGCACACCAGTGCTGCTGGTACTGCTCCGCCGTCATGGCTGCGCACGCCACCACCTCGTCGGCGCCGCCGTTGATCTCGGCCGGATTGACGACGTCGTAGCCCAGCGCGCGCAGGCGGGCGGCTTCCGCGTTGAACAGCGGGAAGTTGAGGTTGGCGATGCCGGACATCGGGCCGGCCAGGTAGATGCGGCTCATGCTGCACCGCCTTGCGCCAACACCTCGCGGTAGCCGCTCGACAGCATCGGGCCGACAACGCTACCTTCCATCGCCTCCAGCAGGTGCGCCGCCCGGTTATAGCCGATGCGCAGGTGGCGCTGGATCAGCGATATCGACGCACGCTGGTTGGTGCGCACTACGGTGACAGCCTGCTCGTACAGCGGGTCGCTGGCGCTGCCGTCGCCGGCCGGTATATCAGCGCTGGCGCCGAGCTCCACGGTCTTGCCGCCGAACGTAATGGTGGCGGTGGCGCCATCCTTGACGAGGCTATTTTTCAGCCGTCGCGCGGCGGCCAATGCGCTACCGTCATCGCCGACCACGCGCTGCTGACGCACCGGCTCGTCGCCTTTTGCCGGCGCTTTCGGCGCTGCGGCAGGGATGTCGTCCATGCGCGCCTCGCCGCCCAGCGCCTCGACCAGGTCGGCCATCAGCTTGGCAAGCTCGCCGGCCATCAGCGCGAAGTCGCCGTCGAAGCGTTCGTCGTCGTTGCGGATCGAGCCGCGCGAGTCTTCCGTCAGCACGTCCAGCATCTTCACCGACTTGACGGCCAGGCTTTCGTCCAGCACGAAGCTGATCTTGCTTTCCCACGTCATGGCCAGGCGCGTGCACTGCTTACCGGCGGCGATGTGTTTGCGGACGTCGTCCGGATCGAGCGAGTGATGCTTGAATGCGACTTGCGCCTTGCTCTCGCCGGTGGCGCGCAGCGTGGCGTCCTGGTCGACCGTGAAGCCGGCCGGCGCCTCGTCGGTTTGCAGCCATTCGGTCATCACGCCCACCGGTGAGCGCTGCACGCGCAGGCTTTCCAGCGGCATGCGGTCCACCGCCTTCAGCAGCAGCTTGATCACGTTGTCCGCCTTCGACGGGCTGGCCGCGTCGATCACCAGCCAACCATTTTTCGGATCGATCCAGGCGAGTGTGGTGCTGGCGATCGAGAACGCGCGCGGCAGCAGCTCGTCGGCGACGCGCTCCTTCAGTTCCTTCATCGCCTTCTTGCCGGGCGCGAAGCCCTGCGCCTCTTCCATCTCGGCGGCGCGCGCCTTGGTCACCTGGTTGATGACGGTGGACGGTAGCAGCTTCTTCTCGCTCTGCAGCTTGATCAGGTACTGGCCGTTCACGACATGCACCAGCTGGTCGGCGGCGCGCGGCGGCGCCCAGCCTTCGCGCAGCAGCTCGTTGCTGCTGGCGGGCGTGAAGGTGTTCACGGACAGAGCGCTGGCCAGCGCTTCGGCGGTCATGGGCCAGTTGCGAGGTAGTCGGTAAATTTGTGCGTTCTTGAACATGGCGGTCCTTAAGCGAAATCTTCGTCGTACACTACGGCGACGTCGCCGTGGATCTGGGCAGTGGTGCCCTTGCGGCACACGCTGTGGTACAGCTTCGTGGCCACCTCATTCACCGGCAATTTCTTACTGATGCCCAGGTCATCGACCAACATTACACGCCCGTCGCGCAGGTTCACGGTGTCCAGCGTTTCCGCGTTGATGGCGCTTTCAATCCCGGCAATGGTGGCGCGACCGGTGATCACTTCTTCGGCGCCGCCGACGCGAATGATCTTGTTGCGAATTTGTTCCATATCCATCCTTCAGCGGTCGAACCGCAGTAGCTCGTCAACGACTGCATTTAAATCGTCACGCGAGTAGTTCTTCAAAATTCGCTGCAGCACCACGTCAATGGTTTTGCTGTACAGCGCCTCAAATTCAATTTCGTCCATCTGGGCGAAGCTGATGCTCTTCGCCTCTAGGCGTACCTCGCTTCGGATGTTCACCGTCGACTCGTAGAAGCCGGCGAGGATGATCAGATCCTTGCGGAAGCGCTCCTTGTTCTTCGCCACCGGGATGCCCTTGTAGGTGAGGCCGCCGCGCGGCTCCCACTGCTCAAAAGCAAAGTCCAGCAGCGCGAAGTACTTCTTGTGAAACTTGTAGTTCCTGACCCGCTTAAAATCGGCGTGGGTCAGCTCGCCGGCTTTCATTTTCTGGATGAAGGCCGCCGCAGCCTCGTCGTGTGGCACGAGGATGTTGGAGACCTTCATCAGCACGATGTCGGTCAAGGCGGTGTCTCCAGCTTGATTGCCACAGCCTGGAACAGCAGCGCCGCCACCGCGCGCGTCTCGTCCAGCGTGAGGCCCTTGATCGTGACCAGTTCACCGTTCGGGCGCTGCACCACCGCGCCGAGGGTGCCTTCGTCGTCCAGCTGACCGACTTCAACCAGGGTGCCGGCGACGATCATGGCGGTGCTCCAGCTGCGGTTTCTTCTGGTTCAAGCCAGTAGCCTGGGCAGCCGCCACCCTTGCCAAAGTCGAAGCCTTTACAACCCTTGCCAGCGTTCGGGCATGGGTTGGCGCACTCGTTGCTCACCGGGATCGTCTCGCGACCGGCCGCGAGGTCATCGTGCAAAGCGTCGATGGCCTGCAACCTGGTCAGCGAATTTCCGTTGTCGTCCGTGAAGTACGACTTGGCGCCGCGCCGTTGACCGAGGTCGCGCAGCGCGCCGCGCACCGACAGGCACATGCTTACGCGGCGCGTGCCGAATTTGCGCTCTTCGCTCATGGCGCAACCGCCTCGGTCGCTGCTGCCGCCGACGGCACGCCCATGTTCACGTACGGGTGCTTTTCCTTGTGCGGCTGCACGTGCGCCAGGAAGTGCTTGCCGACGGACTCGGCGCTGGCGAAGGCGGCGTATTCGGCCGAAGTGAATGCTTGGTAGTGATATACGTTGCCGGGCCCTCCTTTATGGAAGAACTGGACCGCCAACACCTCGGTGACGGGGCAGTGGCCGATTGCCATAATTTTGCTGCTTTTGACAGGCGTCAGCGGGATGCCTGCATGGGGGAGGGGAGTTTGCATTTTGTTTCCTTTTATGAAATTAGGTTGAAAACTTCCGGTTTTGATGTAGCGCTCTCGCAGCGTGCTAGGCCTGATGGCGAGCTCCTGACCCCATTGTGAGTAGGTCTGGCTGCGCCCATCGATGCTCACAAAAACGTTATTGCGCTTGTTGTTGTTCTGCTCTGTACGCGAGGACCACTTGCAATTATCTGGCGCGTAGCCATCATTACTTCGTATTCGGTCCAGCGACTTGCCATGTGGTCTGTCGCCCATGTCGGCATAAAAATTCTCAAACGATTTCCAGCGATCACAGACCTTGATTCCCCTGCCGCCGTAGTTCGGGTAAGAGATGTTCGACTTGGTGGTGCATCGTTGCCACATAGCGCGCCAAGATTTGTACGCGCCGGTGTTGCACATGCCATGCGTCGTCTGTATCTCAGTGATTGATTCGCTGTGCAGGCAACCGCAAGACTGCGTGCGACCATTCCGCAAGTACACTGACCGGACCACGGTTTCCTCTCCACAGACGCAAGAACAGACCCAATAGGCAGATGTATTCGATGCCGATGGCTTGGGATTTTGGCCGCGCCTTACTACAGTCAGCCGACCAAAAACCCTGCCCACCATTTCAATCAGCGCAACCATTTGCTACTCCGAGTGCTCGGTGCGCACGACGTCGAGGTGACGCTGGATGGCTGCGCAGATGCGAGGGAAGTCACCCTCGTGATACAACTTGGCTGCCTTCTCGGTTGCCGCCGGCGCGAAGCCGAGCGTCAGCAGGCCGTCGGCACTGATTGCCAGCGGTGCGATGCGCTCGTTGATTTGGCCCAGGCGCAGCGTCGGTGCGGCGCGCTCGATCTCGACCGGAGCGACGTCCGCGAACAGGCCGCCAGCCACCAAGTCGGTTGCGAGATCGGCCAAGCGGCCTTGATCAGCGAGCGCGGCGGCGCGGCCGTCCGCTTCGGGTGCAGGCGCTGCAGCAGCATCGGCGGCCACGTTCGCGGCAGCCGCATTGGCGGCGCGCAGGTCGGCGGCGGACAGTGCGCGGCGCGCCACCT
>NZ_WWCS01000020.1 GCF_009857535.1 Duganella margarita | reverse complement strand
GCGCATTCGCGGCGGCGTCGGCATGCCACGCGACAGCAGCCGGCGCACCGGCCAGCGCCACGCCGCCACGCCGCGCGTGCTTCAGGATCACCTCAATCAACTGCTCCAGATCGAACGGCTTGCCGATGTGATCAACCATGCCCGCCTCCAGCGCGGCGATGCGGTCGGAGGCCATGGCGTTGGCCGTCATCGCCACGATCGGCGGCGTGTTCACACCCAGCCGCGCCTGGATCGCATGGGTGGTCTGGTAGCCATCCATCTCCGGCATCTGGATATCCATCAAAATCAAATCCGGCAGCGCGCCCAGCCGCCCCACCACGCCCAGCGCCATCGCCCCGGAACTGGCCACCTCGACCTGGGCGCCATCATTGCTGAGCAACTCGCTGGCGACCTGCTGATTGGCCGGATTATCGTCCACCAGCAACAGCCGCAAGCCGGCCAGACGCCGCCGCGCCGGCACCGCCACCGCCGCCAGCAAGGCCGGCTTGCGGTGCTCCAGCCGCGCATCGGCCACCGCATCAAACAGCATCGACGCCGTCACCGGCTTGACCACAAAACCGTCCAGCACCGGCGACAACTCCTGCTGGCGCTGCGCCAGCAACTCGCGGTCATGCGCCGTCACCATCACGATCAGCGGCGTCTTGCCCTGCGGCGCCAGCTGGCGGATGCGGCGGCTGGTTTCCCAGCCATCCATGGCCGGCATGCGCCAGTCGATAAACACCACGTCATACGCCTTCTGGCGCGCGGCCTGGCCGGCAATCGCCTCCAGCGCCTCGTAGCCATCGGCCGCCACGTCCACCCGCCAGCCGAACGACGCCGCCATCTCGCGCAGCACCGTGCGCGCCACCGGATTATCGTCCACCACCAGACAGGACAGGCCGCGCATCAAGGCATCCTGCAACGGCAAGGCGGTGGCCGGCGCGCTGTCCGGCTGGACCGCCGAAATGCCGAACTCCACCGCGAAATCGAACACGCTGCCCTGCCCCACCTCGCTGACCACGCGCAAGGTGCCGCCCATCAGCCGCACCAGCCGCTGGCTGATCGCCAGCCCCAGCCCGGTGCCGCCGAAACGGCGCGCGGTGGACGCCTCGGCCTGCGAAAAACCGTCGAAGATGCGCTCGCACTGCTCGGGGGCGATGCCGATGCCGGTATCGCGGATCGCAAACGCGATCGACAGACTGTGCTCGCTCTGCGACACCAGCTGGGCCGACACCACCACCTCGCCACGCTCGGTAAACTTGATGGCGTTGCCGGCCAGGTTCAGCAGAATCTGCTGCAGGCGCAGCGCATCGCCCACCACCAGCGCCGGCAGCGCCGGATCGATGCGGAACAGCACCTCGATGGTCTTGTCGCCGACATTGGCCGACAAAATCACCGCCAGATCGCGCCACAGCTTGTCGAGCCGGAACGGATGCGGATCGAGCCCCAGCTTGCCGGCCTCGACCTTGGAGAAATCCAGCACATCGTTGAGCAGTCCCAGCAACGCACTGGCGGCCGCATGCGCCTTGTCGACATAATCCTGCTGGCGCCCGTTCAGCGCCGTCTGCCGCAGCAGTTGCAGCATGCCCAGCACCGCATTCATCGGCGAGCGGATCTCGTGGCTCATATTGGCGACAAAGTCGGACTTGGCGCGGCCGGCCTTGTCGGCCGCCTCCTTGGCCTGCAACAGGTCGTCGTGGGCGGCGCGCAGTTCGGTGCTGTCAGTGCTGCTGCCGACCCAGCTGAGAATCGCGCCATCGGCGTCGCGCTGCGGCAGCGCGTGGTTGTCGAAAATGCGCCAGACGCCGTCATGGCGGCGCAGCCGGCAGTCGCAGCGGAACTGGTCACCATCGGCCAGCGCCCGTTGCCAGGCTGCCGTCAAGGTCGGCAAATCGTCCGGATGGATCACCCGCGACCAGTCGCCGCCGGCCATCAGCTGCGCCGCCGGCAGGCCGCTGAAGCTTTCCCAGTGATGGCTCATGAAATCGATGCGCAGCGCCGGCGTGGCGGTCCACACCATCTGCGGCAAGCCCTCGGTCAGCGAGCGCCAGCGCGATTCCGACGCCGTCAGCCGCGCCAGCGACTGCTGCAAGGCTTGGTCCGACTCGCCCAGCGCCGTCAGCGCCTTGAACTGCTCGCGCAGGCCGAACTGCACACCGCGCACCAGCACCAGCGCCAGCCCCAGCAGCACCACCAGGAACAGCGAAGCGTTACGGATCTCCTTGTACCACGGCGCCAGGAAATCCTCGCTGGCCAGCCCCACCACCACATACACCGGATAGGCGCCGATCTTCTCGATGCTGAGCGTGCGCTCACGCTGGTCGCGCGGGCTGACCACCGTATAGCTGGCGCGCTGCCGCTTGCCGTCGAGGATGGCCTGGGTGACCGGATTGACCTTGACCACGCTGCCGAACGGCATGTCCGGCACTTCCGGATAGCGGTGCAGCACGCGCTTGCGGTCGTCCAGCAGCACGATCGAGCCGTTGGCGCCGATGTTCAGCGACGAGAACGCCTCGTTGATGCGGGTATTGTTCATCAGCACATAGGCGGTGCCGCCGAAGTCGCCGTTGGCCAGGGTCAGCGGATAGACCAGCGGCAGCACCCACTCGCCGGTGATGCGCGACTGCACCGGCACGCCGAACACCATCTCGTGCGCGGTCGGCAGGCGCGCATAGAATTCGCGCACGCTGAGGTCTTGCGGATGCTGCAGATCGATTTGCTCGCCATACACCACCAGCCCGGCGGCATTGGCGCCGCGCACCGCCTGCGCGTGCGGCAGGCGCTCCTTCAGGCTGCGCAGGTAGGCGCTGAACTGGGCGTCGTCGAAGCGGCCCTGCTGGTGCAACGTGCGGAACTCCTGGTCGGCGCGGCGCAGCGCCAGGTCGGCCTCCTGAAAGTGGGAGTGCAGATCATTTTTCAGCGACACCGCCAGATTGTGCGAGGTTTCCTCGGCCGCCGCGTAGTAGCGCTTGCGGCTCTGGTTCAGCACATGCACCACAAACAGGCTCACAATCAGCAACACCACCACCACAGCCGTGACCAGCACGCGGAAAAGCTTGCGGAACTTGTGCAGCGTGTTGGTGGTCATATCAAATGTGCATTCACTATTGCTGTGTAAGCCATACTTTACAGCAAAAAAAAACGCTCCGTGGGAGCGTTTTGGTCAGAAGCCTTGGCTGGTGATATCGGCCAGCGATTCGCGGCCCTTGTCGCTGATCTCGAAACCGCCTTCGGGACGGGCCAGCACGTGCGATTTTTTACCGAGGAACATCGCCACATCGGCGTCCAGCGGCGCCCCCGCCTGGGCCGCGACGGCGCGCAGCCCCAGCACGCAACGGTGCAGGAAGATGGTCTGCTCACCTTTGTCGGTCAACGAAATGCGGCCGTTGTGGGCGATGCTGATCAGTTTAAGGCCGGACAGGCGCTTGGTGTTGCGGCCGATGCAGGCGCTGACGCGGTCACCCTTGATGCCGCGTTTGATTTCGTACAGGGCGTCATATTCGTCCTGCGTGAATTTTTCATTCTTCATTGCCATTTTTTCCATAAGAGACTGCTGCGGCCCTCATGGTACGCGCACGACGGCACGGCGGCAAGCCGCAGGCGTCGCCGCGCTGGCAAGCCGGCTGAAAACAGCGATTATTGCAGCGCGCGGATGGCCAGCCACACCAGGCCGATGCTGGTGAAGGCGGCGATGCAAATCAGGGCTTGCACACGCTTCGCGCTCGAGGCGACACTGCGGCGGCCGAGGTAGATTTTGTTGTGTAATGAATTGCCCATGATTGCTCTCCGTGAACTGAACCTGACGATATGACTAAATTATAGAAACTCTTTCATGACCCCAGTGTGACGGTGAACACATATCTTAAAATATGTATCCATGCAGCAACGACTGTCACACAATCTCACGGTATGGCTGAGCGTGGAACCAGAATACCGTCCGTTCCACGCAACGGACGGTGCGCTGGCGCACTTATGCAAGCAAAAGCGTTACCAGGCGTCAGGTCTTGATCGGCGGCTTGGGCGGGGTCGGTTCTTCGATCGGCGCCTGCTGCGGCAACGGCGTATTGTCCGGCGGCGGATCTTTTTCCGGCGGTGGCGGCGGCACCTCGGGATCGGGGGTGGTGTGGGCGTAAAGCATGCTGCGTCCTCCTGCACTGTGAACATGCCTTCATTGTTGGGGAGGCGCGGCCAGAAACAAGCCGCCAAAGCGCGCCGGCGTGCGCCAGCGCACACCGGCGGCCCGCCGCTTACTTGATGCGAAAAATCACATCCACCGTCTGCGACCAGCTCAGCAGGTCGTACGACAGAAAATCCTTGTCGGCCGGCTGGGCGGCGGCCGAGCGCGCATCGCGGCGGAAATAGGTATCGCCCGGCATCAGGCCGATCGACCCGGTCAGATTGCGCAGCTGGCCGGAGGTGACGGCCGTGACCGCCCCCGCCTTCTTGCCGAAGCCGGCCGCGATGGCGTCGGCGCGGCGCCGCGCATCCTTGACGGCGGCGGCGCTCAGTTCCTGCTCCGTCTGCTCACGGTCCTTGCGGCCGAAGGTGGTGGCCATGTGGTCGATATTCGGCATGTCCAGCAAGCCCTGCATGATAGCGCGCCACTTGCCGAGGTCGTTGACGGCGATATGCACCGAACTGCGGATGTCGTAGGCCTGCGCGCCGGACGCTTCGCCCGGTTCCGGCTTGCGCATCTCCTTGCGCATATTGTGGATCTCGGTGACGGCCTCGGGGTCGGCGGCGGCCAGCAAGGCGCGCACCTGCTCGGCCCGCGCGGCCACCAGCGCCACCGCCACCGCCGGATCGGCGTCGTAGGCGCTGATATCGAAATCGATCTCGCCCAGATCGGGCACGATGCGCTGCATCGCCTCGCCGCTGGTGTGGATGAACGGGTAGTCCGGCAGATTGGACGCGTGTACGGCCAGCGGCAACAAGGCAACAGCCAAAGCAAGCTTCTTGAACATGGTGTGATTCCGTCAGGGTGAAAGCCCTAGTATTCACGAAGTATACATCTTTGTCTACTTGCAAAATTGGAAATCGCTCCCATTTGCGGTTTCAACCACACAACAGAGGGGAAATCATGCTGGCTCCAAAAGCGCCGCGTTCGGTGCACGACCACCGGCCGGTGGCGGTCCAAGTCGTCAAACAGGAAAAAACCGGCGCGCTCGACAAGCACGTGCTGATCGTCGACCATCCCGCCAAGAAACCGGCGCCGCCCAAGGCCAAATAGGTACAATGGCGGCTTTCCGATTTCACCGACTGCCGCCATGAGCCCTACCGCCCCCCTCACCGATGACGAATACGACCAACTCGACGACCTGCTGGCCGCCGTCGGCCCGCAGGCACTGGACGTGGCCGGGCTGGAAGGCTTGCTGACGGCGCTGGTGGCCGGTCCGGTGGACGCGCCGGCGGCGGCGTGGCTGCCGCTGGTCTGGGGCGCTGGCGACAGCGTGGGCAATGACGACGCGGCGGCGCTGATCGCGCGCCATCACGCCTACATGCAAACCTGGCTGAAGAAAGATCCGGCCAGCTTCGAGCCGATCTACGAATGCGGCGGCAGCTGGACCGCCGAAGCCTGGTGCGCCGGTTTCCTGGCCGGCGTTCAGCTGAATCACGACGCCTGGGCGCCGCTGCGCGCCAGCCAGCCGGCCCTGCTGGCGCCGTTCCAGCCGCCGGTGAAGGCCGCCAAGGTGACGCCGGCCGTGGTGCAGATCAACGCCTTCTTCCACGCGCCGCAGCCGAAAATGGCCAAGGCCGGCCGCAACGATCCCTGCCCGTGCGGCAGCGGTCAGAAGTTCAAGAAATGCTGCGGCGCCTGAGCTTTATTTGCTGCTGATGATTTCCTTCAGCAGCACGAAGGTTTCGTGGTGGATGGCCGATTCGTTGGCCTTGAATTCCTGATCGGCCTTGATGTAGGCCGGCTTTTTCAGCTCGGCCTGCTCGGCCGGCGTCGGCTTGGGCGCGCTCGGATACATCTGGGCGCTGCTGTTGTAAGTGTCGTGCAGCACTTTCTTGCCGTAGCTGGACTGGTAGAACCGGGTCATCTCCAGCGAAGTGTCCTTGCTCAGCAGCTTGGCCACCGGCGTGGCCAGCCGCGTGTAGACAAATTCCGGCTGCAGGTTGATCACCTTGTCCATCACCTGCTTGCGCTGTTCCGGCGAGGCGTACTTGCTCATGCCGGCTGTCATGCGCATCATTTTCTCGGCCTGCATCGAGGCCAGCAGATCGTGCGCGGCCTTGACGTCGTCGGCGGTGGGATTGGGCGTGGCGGCTTGCGCCACCCCCATCAGCAGGCTGGCGATCAGCGCGGCAGCGGAAAGTTTCATGTTTGCTCCTTTAACAATTTTCCGAATTCTATGGTTAAAGCGCCCACCTGTCCACGCAATTCGCCAGCCGCGCCTGCCAGCCCACCAGTGCGCTAGTGCTTGATGCCCTCCCGCTCCAGATAGTCCAGCAACGGCCCCGGCTCGTCGGTCTGGATGGTATTGACGCCGGACGCAAACAAGGCCTCCCAAGTCTGGCCGCCGGTCCGAAGCGCCTCCAGATCGCCGCCCATGCCAATCACGCTGATCACGCCCACCGAGGTCAGCGCATTGGCCCACAAGCGCAGCCCGGCCTGCGCCACCACCTGCTGCAACGGCCGGTACTGGTCCGCCGGAATGAACACCAGCTCCACCCCGACCGGGCGATGCTGGCCGGTCAGCTGACGGGCAACGATCTGCGCCGGGCTCTGACCCTGGGCCGTGCCGTGCCACGGCCCGACGATCGGCATATACGGCACCGTCGAGAAGCCGGGCTGGTCCGCCATGACCGCCGTCGTGCCATCGTCGACAAAGGTCTTCACCAGCACATGGCGCGCCATGCCGTGGGCCGCCGCTGCGGCGATGGTGTCGGTATAGATCGCCGGCTCCTTGATGTCGAGGTTGAGCATGATGCGGCCTTTGGCGGCCTCCAGCATCTCCGCCAGCGTCGCCACGTTTTCGTCGCTGAGCTCGGGCGCCATCTGGCCGCCGAAGTTCTGCTTCAGTCGCAACTGCCGCAACTGCGCCAGCGTCAGGTCGGCCACCTTGCCGTGGCCGTTGGTGGTGCGGTCGACGCTGGCGTCGTGCATCACCACCAGCGTGCCGTCGCCGGCGCGCCGCACGTCCAGCTCCATCATGTCGACGCCCAGCAGCACACAGTGCTCCAGCGCCGCGCGCGAGTTCTCCGGCACCGCCGCCAGCGCCAGCCGGGGCGAGGCGTTATGGCAGCCGCGATGGGCGGCGATGAAAATGCCGGCGGCCGGATCGTCCAGCTTCTGGCGAATCTGCTCGGCGCGCGTGACCGGTGACGCGGCCTGGCATGGTGACAGCACGGCCAGCAACAGCAGCGCCGCCGTCTGTTTGGTAAGGAATAGCTTCATGGTATCTGTGCCCGTTCAAAAGTTCGGCGTGTAACGCAGGCCGATCCAGGCCACCATCGGCACCGAATAGGTATCCTTCAACAGGTTCTGCGACGGACCGGTGTAGCTGGTCATGCGCGCGCGGTGCAGGTTCTGCACCTGGCCAAACAGCGTCAACTCCCGGCTGAGCTTGTAGCTGGCCTGCAGGTCGACTTGCGCACGCGGCGCCCAGTACAGGTCCTGCCAGCTGATGTCCGGCACGATCGAGCGCAAGGCCTTGCCCTGGTAGTTGTAGGCGGCGCGCAGCTCCAGCCCCTGGCGCGCGTAGAACACGGTCAGATTGCGGGTCTGGTCCGGCTGGCCGACCAGATGGTCCAGCGTGCGGATGCTGCGGTCGGCCTTGCGCACCGCCATGCGGCCATCGAGCACGCTCCAGTTGGCGCTGACGCCGACATCGTTCAGCAGCGGATGCAGCCAGCCCAGCGAATTGACCACGGCGCTGGCCTCCACGCCCTTGATCGATGTGCTCGAAGCGTTGGCCGGTTTCGACACCACCGCATTCGCATACGTCACGCCCTGGTAGGTATAGCCCTGCGACGACTGATTGAAGATCTCGTCCTTGATGTCCTTGTTGAACACCGCCAGCGACAGCAGGCCGTTGGCGGCCTTCGGCAGGCGGTAGTTGAGCGCCAGGTCGGTGTTGGTCGACAGCCGCGGCTTGATATCGGGATTGCCGACCGTCACCGCCACGCCCTGTGCGTTAGGGTTGCCGGCATCGCTGACATTGGCAAAGCTGATCGCGGTGCGCGCCGCATACGAATCGTAGGTCGGCCGGCCGATGGTCTGGCTGGCCGCCATGCGGACGTCCAGGTCGGCATCGGCCTGGTAGGTGGTCTGGATCGACGGCAGCAGGAAGTGGTAGCTGGAACTGGTCGGCAAGGCGGTCCAGCTGCCGGCCACCAGCGCGCGGCCGTTGGTGTCCTGCGAGGTATGGTCTTCGCGCAGGCCGAGCAGGGTTTTCCACTGATCGGTATTGAAGCTCAGCTGAGCGTAGGCGCCCAGCGTTTTTTCCGTGTGCTCGAAATTATCCTGGTTGCTGAAGCCGGTCTGGTTGGTGGTATTCAGGCCGCCGGCGGCACGCAACGCGGCGATTTGCGCGCTGGCCGCCTGCGGATCGATGGT
This sequence comes from Duganella margarita, assembly GCF_009857535.1. GTDB lineage: Bacteria > Pseudomonadota > Gammaproteobacteria > Burkholderiales > Burkholderiaceae_D > Rugamonas > Rugamonas margarita. The sequence goes on along the minus strand of NZ_WWCS01000020.1, from coordinate 86,339 downwards.
GATCAAACCCAGTCCGCTCTGGTTGTAGAGCAGCGGCGCGCTTGGTCCGGTGACGCCGGCCAGCGTCAGCGCCGGCTGGCTGGTGTTGGGCTCCAGATCGTTGCGGTAGATGTTGTAGCTGGGCTTGTCCAGTGTGTAGCTGAGGCCGGCGGCAAAGCCCAGGCCGGGACGGTCCAGGTTGCGGCGATAGTCGGCGCGCAGGTTGCCGATGGTGTCGGTGGCCGAGCGCTGGTAATCGTCGCGGTAGTACAGCAGCTTGTAGTTCGCCAGGTTGTTGTAGGCCGCTGGCGACACGTTGAACGAGTGATTCAGCCCGCCGGTGTCGTAATTGAACGCGTACTCCGGCGTGGCTACCGGCACCGCCCCGCCCGTGCCGGGCGCGGCATAGGCGGTATTGGTGGCGTACTTGATCATCCTGATCGGCTCGCGGTAGGTGGCGCGCGACAGGTTGGCGCGCAGGCCGAGCGTTTCATTGTCGGCCAGCTTCCAGTCCACGCCGCTTTGCAGCAGCTTGGTGGCGCTGGTCATGTCCTGCTGCGAGAAACCGACTTCGACGTCGCCGCCCGGATAGTGGCCCGAGGTCGCGGTCTGGTTCTGCACCACCAGCGTGTTGCGCGGGTCGATCAGGTTCTCGTTACGCTGCATCAGATCGTTAAAGCGGTAATAGCCGGCGGTGACGAAGCTGTACACGTTGTCGTCGGGCTTGGCTTCCAGCTTGACGGTCAGGCCGACACGGGTGCGCTTGTCCTGTACGTACCAGTATTTGTCCTGCTGCGGCACCGCGTAGCCGTTGCCCAGGTTGTTGCCGGTGAGCCGGTTGCCATTGCTGTCGTAGAAGTTTTCGAACACCGTGTCGGTGGTCATGTGGGTATCGGTGCTGGTTTCCAGCTTCTGGTAATTGGCCGAGACCACCATGCCGTACTGGCGCTGCGGACCGAACGTAAAGCTGCCGGTCGTTGTCAGGCGCTCGCCCACCCGGTCCTGCTTGCGCGGCCGCGACGCATCGCTGGCGCCGCCGCCGGAACCTTCGATGGTGAAGAACGGCAGGCCGTTGCGCTCGAACGCGCTGCGGGTTTTCAGGTCGATGGCGCCGCCGATGGCGTTCGGCTCCTGGTCGGCCGAGAAGGTTTTCGCCACCACCAGCTCGCTGATCATCGACGACGGCAGCAAGTCCAGCCGCACGCCGCGGCCGATCGAACCGAGGTTGCCATTCGGCGTGCCCGGTGAGGCCAGCGGCGAGCCGTCGATGGTGACGTTGTTATAGGCGGCCCCCAGGCCGCGCAACACCGGCGTCGCCGCTTCGTCGCGCGGGTGTTCGTTGTCCAGCGTCGGCAGCACCGACAGGCCGGGCACGCGCCGCAGCGCTTCGACGATGGTGTTGTCCGGCAAGCCCTGCACCTCGTTGGCGCTAACCACGTCGGCGATGCCGGTGCGATCCAGTTTGCTTTCGATGGCTTTCAGGTAGGCGCGCTTGATCCCGGTGACATTGACCACGGCGGCCGGCGCCACCGGGTCGGTCGGGCCGGTTTGATCGGCGCTGCCGGCGCTCTCCTGCGCATGGGCGTCCAGCGCCAGGCTCAGCAACATCGCGGACGACTGCAACAGCCGGCGATGGGAAATGGTGTACTGCATAGTCAGACTCTCCGTTCCAAAAGTGGGGTGTGGATGCCGGCCACCAGCAGGCCAGACGCAGCGCAGTGTAGGCTGGCGGCGCTGGCCGCTGGCCGGTTTCACGGTGAAAAATCACGGTGAAACTCACCCGTTTCCAGAGGAGAAAAGCGCTCAGGTCACGGCGGCTTGATGCGCACCCCGAGCAGCTGGATATCGGTGCTGCCGTTGGCCTGCAGCACGCATTGCAGCAGCACTTCGAACTCGCCGATGCTGCCGTCGCTGCGCTGCGCCTGCTTCATCAGCGGCGCCATCGAGGCCGGGTTCATCAGGAATTCGATGGCCGCGTCGGTACCGGCCGAGGTGGTGCCGCCGAGCAGCAAGGTATGGCCATTGCCGCTCAAATTGCGCTTGAAACCGATCAGCGCGTAGCCGCGCCGGTTCGGGTCGCGCCACGAAAAGGGATAGGCGGCCTGTTCGCCGCTGGCGGGATGATCGTTCAAAACCAGGAAGTCGCCGGAGTCCTTGTCCCAGTCGATGTGGAAATTGAACTGGTTGCGGAACAAGGCCCACCACGGACTGGATTGCTCGACGCCGACGATGACGGTGTTGTCATGCTTGAAGTCGGTGAGTTGCACGTCGCGCGCGAAGCGCACGTGGTAGCGCTCCGGCGCGGCGGTCGCCAGCTTGCCCATTTCCGCCGCCAGCGTCACCGACGACATCGCGGTATAGCGCCTGGCGCCGTATTGCGCCAGACTGAGCGCGGCTGCCGGCGTATCGGCGACGCCGGGGCGGTTGGCGATGTAGTCACTCAGCGGCACCCCCCGGTGCAGGTCGCCCTGATACATCACCAGGCCGTTGTCCGGGATCACCAGCAGGGTGTCACGGTCGGCCGGCAACATCAGGGCCCAGAATTTCTTGCTGGCGTCGAGCGCTGGCGCACTGGTGCGCAGCGCCAGCCACAAAATCAGGCCCAGCAGCGCTGCCAGCCCGGCCAGCCACCACCAGTGGAACGCGCGGGCGGGCACTGGCGCAGCGATCGCAGGCGGGTGGACTGCCGGCGGCAACAGCGGCGGCGCTTCGGCGGTCGCCTTGGGGGGCGCGGGCGGTGGCGGAGTGATCTGCTGCGCTGGCTGCTGCGGCGTCGGTTGAGGTTGGGCTGGCTGCGCTGACAGCGACGCGCCGGCAGCGTCTGGCGCCGGCGCGCGCGCCGTCACCTCGGCCGGCGTCGCCGCAACAAACACCGGCACATAGGCGCCGCGCGGGATGCTGATGCGCAGCTGGTCTTGCCGTCCCTCCTCCTCGTAGTACGACGCGAGGCGCTGCCGCAGCAAGCGGGCGCTGCTGCGGACAATGGTGTCTTCCGAGGGATTGTAATGGTCGGGACGGCCGAACACGGCGGTGCCGATATGCTGTTCGCACAGGACCTTCTCGCGGCCTTCCAGCGTCGTCACGCAGACATGGCGCAGAAAGGCCGACAAGCGCGTGCTCTTGGCAAACGCCTTGCTCGCCAGGATGCGCGACAACGCGTCCATGCAGCTATCGCGATAGGCCGGCGGTGACGCGCCTTGCCCGGACTGGAGTGCGATCGCTTCCGCTGACATTGGCTACCTTCTCAATCGCAGTGCGCTGTTTGAACGCAAGGATTGTAGACAGCGATTGTGACGGCATCATGAAAACAAAAAAGCTCCCTTGCGGGAGCTTTTTCGTTGAATATTGGCGGAGAGGGTGGGATTCGAACCCACGGTAGGGTCGCCCCTACGCTTGATTTCGAGTCAAGTACATTCGACCACTCTGCCACCTCTCCTGGTGACGCATTTTTACTACTTTTTCTCACATCCAAACAAATGGCGGAGAGGGTGGGATTCGAACCCACGGTAGGGTCGCCCCTACGCTTGATTTCGAGTCAAGTACATTCGACCACTCTGCCACCTCTCCGTTTTCCCCACCTGCTGCTGCGAGAAGGCAAGATTATAGCAGGTGGTGGAGAAAATGGAAGGACTAAATTGTCGCCTTCAAATGCGTCAGTCCACCCATGTACGGGCGCAGCACTTCAGGGATCTCCACCGAGCCGTCGGCCTGCTGATAATTCTCCAGCACGGCGACCAGCGTGCGGCCCACGGCCAGGCCGGAACCGTTCAGCGTGTGCAGCAATTCCGGCTTGCCCTGGGCGTTGCGGAAACGCGCCTGCATGCGACGGGCCTGGAACGCTTCGCAGTTCGACAGCGACGAAATCTCGCGGTAGGTATTCTGCGCCGGCAGCCACACTTCCAGATCGTAGGTTTTGGTGGCGCCGAAGCCCATGTCGCCGGTGCACAGCGACATCACACGGTACGGCAGGCCCAGGCGTTGCAGTATGGTTTCGGCGTGGCCGACCATGTCTTCCAGCGCGGCATAGGAATTATCCGGATGCACCACCTGCACCATCTCGACCTTGTCGAACTGGTGCTGGCGGATCATGCCGCGGGTGTCGCGGCCGTAGCTGCCTGCTTCCGAGCGGAAGCATGGCGTGTGGGCGGTCATCTTCAGCGGCAGCGCTTCGGCCGCCAGGATCTCGTCGCGCACGATATTGGTCAGCGACACTTCCGAGGTCGGGATCAGGTAGAAGGTCTCGCCCTCGCCTTCCGCGCCGCCTTTTTTCACCGAGAACAGGTCGGCTTCAAACTTCGGCAACTGGCCGGTGCCGCGCAGCGAATCGGCGTTGACCATGTACGGGGTGTAGCACTCGGTGTAGCCGTGCTCGTCGGTGTGGGTGTTCAGCATGAACTGCGCCAGCGCGCGGTGCAGACGGGCGATGCCGCCTTTCATCACCGAGAAACGCGAACCGGTCAGCTTGGTCGCGGTGTCGAAGTCCAGGCCCAGCGGCGCGCCGATGTCGACGTGGTCCTTGATCTCGAAATCGAAGCTGCGCGGCGTGCCGACCTTGCGCGCTTCCACGTTGCCGGTTTCATCCGTGCCGACCGGCACCGATTCGTGCGGCAGGTTCGGGATGGTTTGCAGGAAATCGCCCAGCCTGGCCTGCAGCGCCGACAGTTTGGCTTCATTGGCTTTCAGCTCGTCACCGAGACCGGCGACCTCCGCCATCAGCGCCGAGGTGTCTTCGCCCTTGCCCTTCATCATGCCGATCAGCTTGGACTGCGAATTACGCTTGCCCTGCAGCTCTTCGGTGCGCAACTGGATCGCTTTGCGTTCCGCCTCGAGCGCGTTGAACGCGTCCACATCGAGCTGGAACTTGCGGGTCGCCAGGCGCGCGGCGACGGTAGCTATATCTTTACGGAGCAGTTGGATATCAATCATGGGAGCAAAGGCGTTTATAACGAAAACAACCATTGTACCAAGACGAAGCCACTTGCTTGCGAGTTTTGCGCAGCCCGCCGGCTGCCGCCATTACAGCGCGGCTTTTTCGGCGGCGGTCAGGCGTTTGGCGGTGACAGTCACGGTTGGCATGGCGGCGGCGTGGTCGAGCACCACCACTTTGGCGACCGGGGCGGCGACCACGGCGTCGTATTCATCGGCGGCGGTGGCGAAGGTGGTGGCGCCGGCGATGACGGTAGCGGCGACGAAGATGATTTCCATGTTTTTAGCGATGTTCATGATGCGCTCCTTGGGGTGGGTGGTCAGTAAGTGCTGCGGTATGGTTGTACTGTACCTAAAGGCGTTATAGCCCGCCACGGGGATGCGATGAAGCGCAAAAAACAGCGGCTGAAATGCAGATTGGCGGCGCCGGCAGTGGTCTGCAGGCGCCTCGCGCGCCGCCGCCGAACCGCTGTAGGATTTCTCCTACGCAACTAATCGTGCGCCACTCGCTGGTTGAAATTTGTACTATGTATTCAACAGTACATTCAATGAGGAGAAGAAATGAAAACTAATATCCTGAAAATTGCAGCAGCCAGCGCCATCGTGCTGATCGCCACCGGTTGCTCGACCATGGGCGGTGGCGGCAAGGACGAACCGGCGCCGCCGGCCAATCCCAATTTCGCCGGCGAGATGAACAAGTTCAACGCCCAGTTCCCGAACGACAAGGCCACCAAGTACGAGGAAATCTCGCTCAACTATAACAATGCGCAAAAACTCGACGAACGCGGCAACTGCCACGATATTTCCAAACATCCGGTAGTGATCATCCTGACGCTGGACGCATCGGGCAAAGTGACGCGCAGCACCACTGACGTCGAAGGCAAGAAAGCCGAGTGCTTCCGCCAGGCTTACGCGTCGGCGCAGCTGCCGCCGCCGCCGTTCGCGCCGTACCAGAAACCGATCCGCCTGCGTTAATCCCGGAGCCGCCTGCTCAGGCGGCGTCCTGTTCCCCGTTTTCCGCGTCAACGGCTGGCTTTTCCAGCCAGCCGATGACCACGTCATTGAAGCGTTCCGGCTGTCGTATCATCGGCCAGTGATCGGTTTCCATCGCCACCACCTTGCAGCCTTCGCGCGCCGCCATGGTTTCCGTCCATTGCGGCGAATGGAACATGAACGGCTTGCGGGTGCCGTAAATGAACAGCATAGGCACTTTCGGCACGAACGGCACAAGCGAACTGTACGATCCGGCCGCGCCGGCGGTCAGGATGTAATACGGGTAGTCCATGCCGACGCTGATATGCTCGCGCGGCGACGGCGCGCCCAGAACGCGCGCCATGGTGCGCGTCATGACCGTGCCGACCGGGCCGCCGATGGCCCAGGCCAGCGCCAGCGTACTCTGATAGCCGCTGACCATCATCTTCTGGCCGACCGAACGCGAACGGATGGTGGCCTTGGACTGCGCATCGCCGATATCGACGCCGATAATCGCCGACACCAGCGCCTTGTTACGCATATAAAACTCATAGCCAAACACGCAGCCCCAGTCGTGCAGCATCAGGATGACTTTTTCCTTCTTGTTGACGCTGTTTATGATGTGCAGCAGCACGCGCATCATCGCGTCCAGCGAGTACGAGCGGCGCGGCTTGGTATTGTCGAAGCCCGGCAAGGTGAAACGCACGCAGCGGTAGCGGTGGCGCAACTCGGCCACCTGCGCGTCCCACACGCGGTAGGTATCGGGCCAGCCGTGAATCATCACGATGGTCTCGGCACCGTCGCCTTCAATATAAATGTCGACGCCGTCGACCACCATTTGCTGCATGCTGCTCCTCTAATGCGCGGATCCTTGAATGTTATATCTTAACAACATTTCCCGCGCTCCGCATAGCAACTAGTAGCATACGATATCGAACTCGTTTTCTCCCGCATGCACACCCTTTTTTCCGGTGACGGCACACGCTCGAACACTGTCAGGCAGGCGCATCCCCAAGGAAATTTCGCCCAATGCGCCATAATCGCAACGTAGCCACTTTCCCTCCGGATAAGTACCTTCGAGGGAATATTTTTGCGTCCACGACGTCTTGCTCCTGCTACCATCCTCGCCCCGCAAAATGCCAAGACGGGCTGGCGGGCCATCAGCGGCGGCGGCCCCGCTAAGATAGAGTGGCGAGCCGACAAATGCCGTCCAGCCAGGCTGCGGCTGAACCCGTACCGTAGCAGAGGGAAGTTCCTGGGGACACCGATAATGGACCGGGGCGGCAAAAACTTGTGCTGCCACTACGTGCCAACCGGCTGCCGTCGCAATGAGAAATTTCTTCATGCTCTATTCAATCACAAAAAATGCGTCGGCATTGTCTGAAGGATTGATGAAATTGCCCCGCGCATCCCGCCCCTGGCGCCGCACGAACCGCTTGCCGATCTTCGGCTTGCCAGGCCATTGGTCGAGAATATAAATGCCGTCCGACACCTGCCCCATATAAAACGCAGAATGATTGCCGTGCGCCTTGCCGGGCCACCTACCATCAACAAAATTGGCAATCGCGGTCCCCTGCGGCAAAGCGCGATTTCCCACCACGTTGGCACCTTGCCTCCAGCCACCAGTCCAGCCGGCTTTCGTATATGCCTTGATTAGCGTGACGCACTCTGCATTTCCAACCTTGTCCCTGCCTTCGAGCGACCGCACTTCCTTGTAAATGAACGACATATTCAACCTCGCATAGTAGATGAAAGTCTTGATCATCTACTCGCTGAGGGTGGCCAACTTTGACAACACATAGTCATACGGATTGATACAGCACAAGCAGGCGAGCCGGAATAGGCAGTCATCCACAGCAGGAAGTTGGAGCTGCGGGTGAGAACGTTGAGGCAAATGGGCGGCATGTTGAGCTGGGCCGAGCCCGATGCTATTTGGCCTCAGCTTTTGCCGGCGTCCGCATCCAGCTGGCGCAGGAAGGCCAGCTTGTCGGCGACCTTGGCTTCCAGCCCGCGCGGCACCGGTTGGTACCAGCCGGGATCGCGCATATCGTCGGGGAAGTAGGTTTCGCCGGCGGCGTAGGCATGCGGTTCGTTGTGGGCGTAGCGGTACTCGTGGCCGTAGCCCAGTTCCTTCATCAGCTTGGTCGGGGCGTTGCGCAGGTGCACTGGCACTTCGCGCGACTTGTCCTTGCGCACAAACGCCATGGCTTCGTTGAAGGCGTTGTAGCCGGCGTTGCTCTTGGCGGCAATCGCCAGGTAGATCACCGCCTGCCCCAGCGCCAGTTCGCCTTCCGGCGAGCCGAGCCGCTCGAAGGTGGTGGCGGCGTCGTTGGCGATCTGCATCGCGCGCGGATCGGCCAGGCCGATGTCTTCCCACGCCATGCGGACGATGCGGCGCGACAGGTAGCGCGCATCGGCGCCGCCGTCCAGCATGCGGCACAGCCAGTACAGCGCGGCGTCCGGATTCGAGCCGCGCACCGATTTGTGCAGCGCCGAGATCTGGTCGTAGAAATTGTCGCCGCCCTTGTCGAAGCGGCGCGCGTTCAAGGTCAGCGCGTTCTGGATGAACTCGGCGGTGATCTGGTTGGTCTTGGCGGCGTTGGCGGCGGTGCCGGTTTGTTCCAGCAGGTTCAGCAGGCGGCGGCCATCGCCGTCGGCATAGCCAATCAGCGTGTCGATCGCGGCTTCTTCAAATTCCAGCTGGGTCAGCACCTTGTCGCGGGCGCGGTCGACCATCTGCCGCAGTTCGGCTTCGTCAAACGACTTCAGCACGTAGACCTGCGCGCGCGACAGCAAGGCCGAGTTGACCTCGAACGAAGGATTTTCCGTGGTCGCGCCGATCAGCGTCACCAGCCCGGACTCGGCATACGGCAGCAAGGCGTCCTGCTGCGATTTATTAAAACGGTGGATCTCGTCGACAAACAGGATGGTGTGCTTGCCCATGTCCAGATTGTGCTGCGCCTGCTCCATCGCGGCGCGGATATCCTTGACGCCCGAAAACACCGCCGACAAGGCGATGAATTCGCAGTCGTAGGCCTTGGCGGTGAGCCGCGCCAGCGTGGTCTTGCCGGTGCCAGGCGGGCCCCACAAAATCATCGAATGCGGCTGGCCCGAGTCGAACGCCAGGCGCAGCGGCTTGCCCGGCCCCAGCAGGTGACGCTGGCCGATAACCTCGTCGAGCGTCTTGGGCCGCAGCGCTTCCGCCAGCGGCTGACGTGGATCGGTGGAAAATAAATCTGCCATGGTCTTGAGTCGACCGTCATTCCCGCGCAGGCGGGAATGACGGCTCAGAGGGTCAATTGTTGAAGACGTCTGCGCCCTTCGGCATGACGAATTTAAAACTGGTGGCGCTCAGCGCAGGATTTTTTTCGATCTTGCTGAACTTCAGCACCGAAGTCTGGCCGAAGGAATCCTTCAGTTCCATCGCGGCCGGCAAGCCATCCTTGAGGCCGATGGTGATTTGCTCGAAACTGGTGTCCTTGGCTTTCGGCACGGCTTTCAGCCATTCCAGGCCGTCGCGGGTGCCGCCTTCCGACAGCGTGAAGTTCTTTTCCAGGTCATTGCTGCCGAACAGGATGGCGGCCGGCGACGAACCCAGCGCATCGCCCAGCTTCTTGGTGGTGACCTGGTTCAGGTCCTTGTCGTAGATGTACATCTGGTCGCCATCGGCCTGCAACACCTGCTCGTACGGCTTCGAGTAAGTCCAGATGAATTTGCCGGGACGGGCAAACACAAACGTGCCGCTGGAGTTCTTGTTGGCCTTTGGCGTGTCGCCGTTGGTGCCCTTCACCTGGGTCTGGGTGAATTCGCCCTTGGCCGCCTTGGTCGACGACACGAAGGATTTGAACTGTTCCAGCGCGCTGGCGTTGGCCACACTGGCCGCGCCGGCCAGCAACAGGCCGGCGGTCAGCACGGCCATCGATTTAAAACGCTTCATACGGTTGATCCTTTTTATTCTGCACTGGCAACCGGCACCAGAATCTCGCGGTTGCCGTTCGATTGCATCGGTGAGACGACGCCACTATTTTCCATTTGTTCCAGCAAGCGCGCCGCGCGGTTGTAACCGATGCGCAAATGACGCTGCACCAGCGAGATCGACGCCCTGCGGTTCTTCAACACCACCTGCACCGCCTGATCGTACATCGGATCGGCCTCGCCGCCGCCTTCGCCCGGCGCCGCGCCATCCGCGCCGCCGCCCTCGCCTTCCAGCGTGCCGCCTTCGAGGATGCCGTCAACGTAGTCCGGCTCGCCGGTGGTCTTCAGGTGCTTGACCACCCGGTGCACCTCGTCATCCGACACGAACGCGCCGTGCACCCGCACCGGCAGACCGGTACCCGGCGGCATGTACAGCATGTCGCCCATACCCAGCAGCGCTTCCGCGCCCATCTGGTCGAGAATGGTGCGCGAGTCGATCTTGGACGACACCTGGAACGCGATCCGGGTCGGAATATTTGCCTTGATCAGACCGGTAATCACGTCTACAGATGGGCGCTGCGTCGCCAGAATCAAGTGCAGGCCGGCCGCGCGCGCCTTTTGCGCGATACGGGCGATCAGCTCTTCCACCTTCTTGCCGACCACCATCATCAGGTCGGCCAGCTCGTCGATGATGATGACGATGGTCGGCAGTTTTTCCAGCGGCTCCGGCGAATCCGGCGTCAGGCTGAACGGATTCGGAATGTGTTCTTCGCGCTTCTTGGCTTCGGCGATCTTGGCGTTGTAGCCGGCCAGGTTACGCACCCCCAGCTTGGACATCAGCTTGTAGCGGCGCTCCATCTCGTTGACCGCCCAGTTCAGCGCATGGCCGGCCTGGCGCATGTCGGTCACCACCGGCGCCAGCAGGTGCGGAATGCCTTCGTACACCGACATCTCCAGCATCTTCGGATCGATCAGGATCATGCGCACATCGCGCGGATCGGACTTGTACAGCAGCGACAGGATGGTGGCGTTAATCCCCACCGACTTACCGGAACCGGTGGTACCGGCGACCAGCAAGTGCGGCATCTTGGCCAGGTCAGCCACCACCGGCTTGCCGGCGATGTCCTTGCCCAGCGCCACGGTCAGCGGCGACGGGTTGTCGTGATAGACCTTGGAACCGACGATCTCGCTCAGGCGCACGATCTGGCGTTTCGGATTCGGCAGCTCCAGCGCCATGTAATTTTTGCCGGGAATGGTCTCGACCACACGGATCGAGGTCAGCGACAGCGAACGGGCCAGGTCGCGCGCCAGATTGACGATCTGGCTGCCCTTGACGCCGGTCGCCGGTTCGATCTCGTAACGCGTCACCACCGGTCCCGGATAGGCCGCCACCACCTTGGCGTCGACGCCAAAGTCCGACAGCTTCTTCTCGATCAGGCGGCTGGTGAATTCCAGCGTTTCGATGGAAATGGTCTCCTGCGTCTCGGCCGCCTCATCCAGCAGGGACAAGGCCGGCAAGGCGCCATCGCCGGTCGCCTGTGGCAGATCCTTGAACAGGCTGGCCTGGCGCTCCTTCTCGACCCGCTCGGACTTGACCACCGTGACCACCTGCGGCTCGACCTTGATCGACGGCTCGGCCACCGGGTGTTTCTCGACGTGCTTGGCGCGTTCGTGCACCACCACTTCCTCGCGCTTGACGGCCGCCACTTCGCCCTGGCGGCGGTCTTCGCGGTACTGGTAGCGCTGGATGAACCAGTCGATGGCGTTCTCGACCGCGCCGCCGATACGCTCGGCCACCGCCAACCACGACACATGGAAGAACAGGCTGAAGCCCAGCCCGAACAGCAGCAGCAGCAGCAAGGTGGCGCCGGTGAAACCGAACGCCACATGCGCCGAATGCCCGATCAGCTCGCCCAGCACGCCGCCCGAGGTGCGCGGCAGCTGCGCATGGCTGGTCAAGGTGCGCAGGCGCAGGAACTCCAGCCCGACGCTGCCGATGAACAGCAGCGCGAAGCCGATCCAGCGGATCAGGCCTTCCTGCGCGTGTTCCGGCTCCGGTTCGGTCGACAAGACATATTTATGGGTCAGCCGGCGATAGCCCTTCCACACCAGCCGCAGCATGCAGAATGCCCACCACCAGGCGGAAATGCCGAAAATATACAACAGCAGGTCGGACAGCCAGGCGCCGGCGCGGCCGCCCACATTGGCCACTTTTGGCACCAGCGTCTCGTGCGACCAGCCCGGATCGGTCTTGTTGTAGGTGGCCAGGATCAGCACAAAATACAGGCCCAGCACGGCCAACGCCAGCCAGCGCGCCTCCGACAGCAGCCGCACCAGCCGGTTCGGCAGGGGCTGGCGTTCGGTAGGCGTGCGGGTGTAGCCGGACGATGAGGAAGCGGCAGCTGCGGCGGTGCGCGGCGTGCGTTCCTGAACTTTTTTACTGCTCATAGGTATTAAGGTGTTGCAACGTTGGCGGTCAGGAAATATTCCTATAGCGGTATTCTAAGGCATAAGGGCAACAACCGCCCCCACGATTCATCCTGATTCCCTGCTTGCACTATAATCTTGTATTGCTTGCGTAATTGCAATAGCGGCATGCCCTTGCCGCTCTTGCGCGCGCCCCCACATTCGGATTAATCCAACATAATTTAAGAAGCCTGCCATGACCACTCCTAAACACGCCCGCGTATTGATCCTCGGCTCCGGCCCTGCCGGCTACAGCGCAGCCATTTACGCAGCCCGCGCCAACCTGAACCCGATGCTGGTGACCGGCGTTGAGCAGGGCGGCCAGCTGATGACCACCACCGACGTGGAAAACTGGCCAGCCGACCCGATGGGCGTGACCGGTCCGGACCTGATGCAGCGCTTCCTGCAGCACGCCGAGCGCTTCAACACGCAAATCGTGTTTGACCACATCCATACCGTGAAGTTGCAAGAAAAGCCGATTCGCCTGATCGGCGACAGCCATGAATACACCTGCGACTCGCTGATCATCGCCACTGGCGCCTCGGCCCAGTACCTGGGCCTGCCGTCGGAGCAGGAATTCATGGGCAAAGGCGTGTCGGCCTGCGCCACCTGCGACGGTTTCTTCTACCGCAACCAGGACGTGGCGGTGATCGGCGGCGGCAACACCGCGGTCGAGGAAGCGCTGTACCTGTCGAACATCGCCAAGAAAGTCACGCTGGTACACCGTCGCGACAAGTTCCGCGCCGAAGCCATCCTGATCGACCGCCTGAACGCCAAGGTCGCCGAAGGCAAGGTCGAGATCAAGTACAACCACACGCTGCAAGAGGTGATGGGCAATGAAGGCGGCGTCACCGGCGTCAAGCTGCAATCGACCGAGACCGGCGCCGTCACCGACGTCACCGTGCACGGCCTGTTCGTGGCGATCGGCCACAAACCGAACACCGGCATCTTCGAAGGCCAGCTGGACATGCACAACGGCTACATCAAGACCAAGACCGGCACCGAAGGCATGGCCACTGCCACCAGCGTACCGGGCGTGTTTGCCGCCGGCGACGTGCAGGACCACATCTACCGCCAGGCGATCACCAGCGCCGGCACCGGTTGTATGGCCGCACTGGATGCGCAGCGTTACCTGGAAGGCCAGGAGTAATCCGTGGGCCTGAAGGACTTCGCCGACCTCAAATCCTTGAGCAAGCAGCTCAAGGAACAGGCCGACGCGCGCGCCGCCGCCGAGGCGGAGCGCGTCAAGCAGGAAAAAAAGCAGAAGGTGGAAGCCAATCTGTTCCAGACCGCGCTGGGCGGCGTCAAGCAGATGCCGGCCTCGGACCGCTATGTGCCGCAGAGTGTGCCGAAAGGAATCGCCAGCACGCCCGGCGCCCCGGCACGCAAGCTGACACAGGCCGAGGACGACGCGGCCGTGCTGCGCGAGTCGCTGTCGGACCTGTTCGAGGTCGACCATTATCTGGAGGACGATCCGGCCCTGAATTATTCGGCGCCGGGCGTGGGTCCGGATGTGATGAAGAAGCTGCGCAAAGGCCACTGGCCGGTGCAGGATGAGCTGGACCTGCACGGTATGAACCGCGACCAGGCGCGCGATGCGCTGGGCGCCTTCCTGAGCAAGGCCGGGCTGCGCAACCAGCGCTGCGTGTGCGTGATTCACGGGCGCGGCTTCGGCTCGCGCGGCCAGGAGCCGGTGCTCAAATCGATGGTGCACAGCTGGCTGGTGCAAAAAGGCGTGGTGGCGTTCTGCCAGGCGCGCAATCATGAAGGCGGCGAAGGCGCGTTGATCGTGCTGCTGCGCGCCGCGCTGCAACCTCAGCGCTAAACTCGCACTGCGCTCCGCTGCGGGGTCGGACCCCGTACGGGGTCCGACCCCTCTTACCGTCGCACGGGTTAGCGTTAACAGACTGCAACACCCCTACCCCTTCGCTGTCGCGCATGTTAGCCTATGGACATTGCAACCTTGTCCATACGCCTACATGAAGCACGTCCCGGTCCACGTCTCGCTGATCACCATCATTGAAATCATGGCGATTTTGGTCGGCGCACTATCTGGATTCGTGGAGGCGCGCCGCAAGCGCATGGACATCGTCGGCGTGTTCACCGTGGCCTTCATCGCCGCGTTCGGCGGCGGGACGTTGCGCGACATCCTGCTCGACAAGCGGCCGCTGTTCTGGGTCATGCACCAGGAATACGTGATCCTGATCTTCGTGCTGACCTTGGTGGCGACGCCGCTGATGCGCACTGTCAAGCAAATCATTTCCGAACGGGTGATTGTGGTGGCCGACGCGGTCGGTCTCGGCCTGTTTGCCGTGGCCGGCGTGGCGCAGGCGCAGGCGGCCCATATGCCGATCTTCATCGCCTCGATGATGGGCGTGATCACCGGCATCTTCGGCGGCGTGCTGCGCGACATCGTCTGCAATGAAGTGCCGATGGTGCTGCGCGACGGCAAGCCTTACGCCATCTGTGCCTTCTTCGGGACCTGGCTCTACATCGGCCTGCAATACGCTGATCTGGTGTCCGACGACGCCGCGCTGTGGACCAGCGCGGCGTTTATCGCGATTCTGCGGCTGGTGACCTGGAAGTTTGACCTGCACCTCCGTAGCCACCATTAATTCCGCTTAGAACGAGTACTGCGCCAGCAAGGTGTAACGCGGACCGCTCATGAACACCTGGCGGGTGAAGTCACCCGAGTGCTGCTGCATGATCTGGCGCGTGTACGAGTTGGTCAGGTTGGTCCCTTCCAGGCCGACGCGGAACTTGTCCGTGAAGTCGTAGAAGATCGACGCATCGACCTGACCGTAGGCCGCCTGGTACAACGGCAGGCCGAAAGCCTGGTCGTTGTTGGTGGTCGGGATCAGGAACGAGCTGGAGGCCGGGTTGGTGTTCAGACCGTTGTTGCCACGGCTGCCCCACTGGTTCACGCCCAGCAGGTAACGCGAACGCCAGTTGTAAGCCACCCGCAGCGACAGGCCGTGCTGCTCGTACATCAGCGCCAGGTTGACGGTGTGACGCGACAGGCCCGGCAGCGGGGTCTTGCCGAAGGCGCGCGCGTCGGTATCGCAACCGTTGATGCTCAGGTTGTAGTTGGACGAGGCGTCGCTGCCGGCGCACCAGGCTTCATACACCGGATCTTTCAGCGTGCGCTCGCTCTCTACGTAGGTCCAGCTGGCCTGGGTGCCGATGCCACGCAACCAGTCCGGGACGAAATCGTAGTACTGCTGGTGAGCGATCTCGAAACCGCGGGCAAAGCCCTTGGCGCCGTTGACCGGGCCGGTGACCACGAAGCTGCGCGACGCACCGGTCACATCTTTCGCCGTGTACGCGTAGTTCTTGGTGACGATGATGTCCTGCAGATCCTTGTTGAACAGCGAGAAGGTCAGCGAGCCGGCCTTGGCGAAGTACCACTCGGCCGTCAGGTCGACGTTGGTCGCCCTGATCGGCTTCAGCAGCGGATTGCCGTCGCTGGTGCCGGTCAGGCTGGTGCCGTTGAACTGCACGGCGGTGGTGTTGCCGGCGGCGTCACGCGTCACGGTCTGCAGGTGTTCCGCATTCAGCGTGGTCTGCACCTGCAGCTGGTTGAAGTCCGGACGCGAAATCGCCTTGGCCGCCGCAAAGCGGAATTGCAGCTCGTTGCTGGCCTTCATCCGCAGATTCAGGCTCGGCAGCCAGTTGCCATACGAATTGGTGAACGACTGCGATTGCGCAAACGCCGGGATGTTGATCAGCTTGTCCAGGCCGGTGACGTTGACGCCGGCGCCGACCGATGGCGTGGACGGCGGCGTGTAGGCGACATAACCGCTGCCGGCGCCCTGAGTGCGCACGTAGCGGATGCCGACGTTGCCGTCGATCGGGAACTTCAGGTCATCCCAGCCGAAGCGCAGTTGCGTGTAGGCGGCGCGGGTCTTCTCGGTCTGCGTGTTGGTGGCGGCCGGGTCGTTGAAGGTCGCCGGTTTCCATGGATCGCAGGTCGAGCCTTGCTCCGCGCACAGCACGTCGTGGTACGCGTGGATCTTGCTCCATTGGTCGGGGAAACCGCGCACCGTGGCCGAGTCGGCGAACAGCATCGGCGGCAGGTTGTATTTGCCGCCGAAGAAGTTGTCGATCTTCTGCAGCGACGCGCCGCCGGCAAAGCGCGGATCGTCCAGGCGGGCCACGCCGGGGATCTGCCAGCCTTCCATCCACGGGAAGGTGATCGCCTGCCAGTTGTAGAACTTCTGCGCCTTGTTGTTGTCGCCTTCGCGATTCGCCAGGCGCACGCCGAAGCGGATGTCGCGCAGCACCGGATCGTCAAACGAATACTTGACGTCCGATTTCCAGGCTTTCTGGGTGGCCGTGGCGCGGTCCAGCGCCTCCTGGGTGTAGGCCCAGTAGTAGTTGTGCGCATTGGCCATGTAGGCCTCCGAGCCGAGGCCGATCTGCGGCACCTTGCCGGTCATGTCCATGGTCTGGTTCGGCAGGATGAAGCCGGTCGAGACGTCGGCGTCGAAGCCCTCGGTGGTCGAGCGCACGTGCTGGAAGTCGTTGGTCCAGGTCAGATCCGGCGACACGCGCCACTGCACGTTCAGCGAAATGTCGCGCGTGCTCGATTCACGCGTGTTGATGCGCTGCGAACTGTTGAACGGCGAACCGCCATAGGTCGGGTTCGAGATGGTGCCGCTCTGGAAGGCGCCGTTTTTGTCGAACACCGAGTTGGAACTGGCCACCTGCTGGTACCACTTGTCCTCGGACGACGCCACCACGTGCTCGTCCAGGTCTTCCTTGTAGCGGGTCTTGAAGTAGGTCAGCCCGGCGGTCAGGTCCTTGTTCGGCTTCCACTGGAAGGCCGCGTAGTCGCCGCGACGGGTGCGGTCGAAATCCTGCGAGCGGTAGCCAACACCCAGCGGTATCCATTGCGT
Source organism: Duganella margarita (assembly GCF_009857535.1). Taxonomy (GTDB): domain Bacteria; phylum Pseudomonadota; class Gammaproteobacteria; order Burkholderiales; family Burkholderiaceae_D; genus Rugamonas; species Rugamonas margarita. Next base: position 69,183 of record NZ_WWCS01000020.1, on the reverse strand, counting down.
CTTGTTGCGGTCGTACAGCGCCGGATCGGTCGAGTTCACGTGCGGGAAATAGGGATCGACGCCGACGCCGTCCGAACGGCTCGGGCTCTTGGCATGGGCGAAGTCGATCAGGGCGCCGATCTCGCCGATGTCGGTGGTCCAGCGGTTCGACAGCAGCACGGTGGCGGTCGGCGATGGCTTGCCCTGGCGCAGCGTGGAATACGATTCCGACACCCCCACCGTGCCCTTGAAGCCCTTGAAGTCGAACGGCATCGCGGTGCGCAGATTGACCAGGCCGGCCACAGCGCCTTCCACCTGTTCGGCCGACGGATTCTTGTAGACATCCACGCCGGCCATCAGTTCCGGCGCCACGTCGGAGAACCCGAGCGAGCGGCCGCCACCGGCCGAGAACGCGTCGCGGCCGTTGATCTCCGACCGCACGTAGGTCAGGCCGCGCACCGACACGCCGGAGCCTTCGACCGATTGACGGTTCGGGTCGCCCGCCATATTGCGGTCGATGGTGACGCCGGCGATGCGCTGCAGCACCTCGGTGACCGAACGGTCCGGCAGCTTGCCGATGTCCTCGGCGACGATCGAGTCGACCACCTCGTCGGAATCCTGCTTGAGTTTTTGCGCGGATTGCAAGGCGGCGCGCTGGCCGCTGACCACCACCACCGGACCGGTAACGGCCGGCTCTGCCGTCTGGGCCCACACCGGACTGGCATGCAGCACAACAACCTGTGCGACCGCGGCAGCGATTGCAGTTTTCTGTAATTTATTCATTTTGTCTGTCTCCCTCTTCTAGGTATTTTTGTGTTTCACATGACGCCATTGCTCGTTGAAAGGTTTATGCCTCCATCAGTTTGAATTTGGTTGCAACGCCCGCCGCTGCCTGGCTGGCGACATAGGCGCCGTGGTCCGGCATGCGCGCGACGGCCTGGTTGATCAGGTCACGCAATTCGGCAAAGTGGCCGTGCACCGCGCGGATGTCGACGCGCTCGGCCAGCGGGTCATGGCGTTTCGGCACCGCACCCAGCCCCATCATCATCGCCACGAACGACGGTTCGGCGAAGCCGGCGCGGTCGAGGATGGCGACGCGTCCAGTCTCGCGGAACAGTTCGATCTGGTGGCGCAGCGAATCCGGGATCGCCATGCCGGCGCAGTAACGCCAGAAATCCGAATCGTTGCGCTGGGTCAGCTTGTAGTGCAGCACAATGAAGTCGCGCACCGATTCGTAACGGCCGCCCATCACGCGGTTGAATTCGTTGGCCAGCGCGGGGCTGCAATCGCGCTCCGGGAACAGTTCGATCAGCTTGCCCACCGCCGTTTCGATCAGGTTGATGCTGGTCGATTCCAGCGGCTCGATGAAGCCGGCCGACAGCCCGATCGCCACCACGTTCTTGACCCACGACTTGCGGCGCCGGCCGGTGACGAAGCGCAGCTGGCGCGGCTGGTCCAGCGCGGCGCCGTCGAGGCCGTCGAGCAGCACCTGGCGCGCGCGTTCGTCGCTGGTAAAGCCGTTGCTGTACACGTAGCCGTTACCGGTGCGGTGCTGCAGCGGGATGCGCCATAGCCAGCCGGCTTCCTTCGCGGTCGAACGGGTAAACGGCGTCAGCTGTGCGACCGAGGCGCACGGCACCGCCTGCGCGCTGTTGCACGGCAGGTATTCGCTCCAGTCCTCGTAGCCGGCCTTCAGCGCGCCTTCGATCAGCAGGCCGCGGAAGCCCGAGCAGTCGATGAACAGGTCGCCTTCGACGCGGCGGCCGTCGCCCAGCTTGACGGCGGTGACGAAGCCGCTCTCCGCATGCTGCTCGACCTCGACGATCATGCCTTCGATGCGCTGGACGCCGCGTGCGACGGCATAGTCGCGCAGATAGGCGGCGTACAGGCTGGCGTCGAAATGGAAGCCGTAGGAATACGCGTCGGTCATGCCCGGCGTGTCCTCGTTCGGCGGCGAGAACTTGCCATGGCGCGCCATTACCGAGGCGACCGACCAGTTCTCGATGTCCGGCATGCTGTTGAAGGCCTGTGCCAGCCGCAGCCAGTGCTGGTGCGCGCCAATGCCGGCCAGCGGCGGCCCGAAATCGCCGAACGGATGGAAGAAGCGGTTGCCGACGTGGCCCCAGTCCTTGAATTCGATGCCGAGCTTGTAGCTGGCCTGGGTCTTGGCGATAAAGTCGTCCGCATCCAGTCCCAGCGACGCGTTGTAGGCGCGAATGGTAGGCAGGGTCGCCTCGCCGACGCCGATGGTACCGATTTCAGGCGATTCCACCAGCGTCACCGCGCACGGCTGGGTGGGATGGCGCAGCAGGCGCTGGGCCAGCGGCGCGGCCGTCATCCAGCCGGCGGTGCCGCCGCCGACGATGACAATCCTGCGGATCGGACCGCCATGCAGGTCATTGCTGCTCATTTCATCTCCTTAAAATGGGCGAGCGATGACAACGTTTTCATTTGTGCGCGAATAAGCGCGGGCGCGCTGCGCTGGAGTCAGGACAAGTTGGGGCACGGCCATGGCAAGGGCCGTCGTCTGTAGCGTGATCAAAGTGTATCTCCCTCATTTTTTTTATCCAGCCTCGGGGGCCGGTATATGCAAGCTAACATTAATGCGATCAACGAACAAATAGTTCCAGATTCAGTGTCGCTGTTTAACCTCACTCGCTAAACAATAGGTAACAGGGGAAGATTCTTAAAAATCGACGTCCGTAGAGACTTTATTTTGCCATCGGGCGACTGAACAAAATTGGGGAGCGCTTCCACAACGAAAGTGAGTGGTAAAAAAAATGCCGGCTAAGCCGGCATTTCAAACAGGATGGAAAGCGTTTTACACGGCGTCGGGACCGGTCTCGCCGGTCCGGATGCGGATCACCTGCTCGACGTTTTGCACAAAGATTTTGCCGTCGCCGATCTTGCCGGTGCGGGCCGCCTTGATGATGGCGTCCACCACCTGTTCGGCCACGCCGTCATCGACCACCACTTCGACCTTCACTTTCGGCAGGAAGTCGACCACGTATTCGGCGCCGCGATACAGTTCGGTATGGCCCTTCTGGCGGCCAAAGCCTTTCACCTCGGTGACGGTCAAACCCGTAACGTTGACCTCAGCCAGTGCCTCACGCACCTCGTCCAGCTTGAACGGCTTGATCACTGCGGTAATCTGTTTCATGACTTCTCCTTATATCCAAATCGAAAATCCGGGCAGCAGACTGCATGCGTTGATTGTATTGTAATCGACCCTCGCGTGCTGTCCATGTCCATAAGCTTATTCTTTACACATGCACCGGAATGGCGCGTAGTTCTTCCATCCAAACAACGCTTTGCGCATCGCTTGGCGCCCGCCAGTCGCCGCGCGGCGACAGCGAACCGCCGCTGCCCACCTTCGGTGCATTCGGCACGCAGCTGCGCTTGAACTGGCTGGTGCGGAAGAAGCGGTCGAGGAAGATGCCGAGGTTCCTGGCGATCGCCGCCAGGTCGTACTGGTTGCGCGTAACGTGATCGCCATCCGGCCAGCGGCCCTGCTCCTTGTCCTTCCACGCCGTGTGCGACAGGAACGCCACCTTGGACGGGTTGAAGCCGAAGCGCAGCACGTAATACAGGTTGAAGTCTTGCAGCTCGTACGGGCCGATGGTGCTTTCCGTGCGCTGCTCGGGCTGGCCGCCGGCGGTGCCGGGCACCAGCTCGGGACTGATCTCGGTGCCAAGGATATCCAGCAGCACCTGCGCATCGTTGCGGCCGATCACGCCGGACTCGGCCACCCAGCGCACCAGGTGCGAGATCAAGGTCTTCGGCACGCTGGCGTTGACGTTGTAGTGCGACATATGATCGCCGACGCCGTAGGTGCACCAGCCCAGCGCCAGCTCGCTCAGGTCGCCGGTGCCGATCACCAGACCGCCGTGGTGGTTGGCCAGGCGGAACAGGTGGTTGGTCCGTTCGCCGGCCTGGACGTTTTCAAACGTGATGTCGTACTGTTCCTTGCCCTCCGAATACGGGTGGTTCAGATCCTTCAACATCTGGATACAGCTTGGGCGGATGTCGATCTCCTGCGCCGTGCAGCCGACCAGCTTCATCAGCGCATGCGCCTGCTTCAGCGTGCGCTCGCTGGTGGCGAAGCCTGGCATGGTGTAGGCCAGAATGTTGGTGCGCGGCAGTTTCAGCTTGTCCATCACGCGCGCGCAGACCAGCAGCGCATGGGTCGAGTCGAGCCCGCCGGAAATGCCGATCACCACTTTCTTCAGGCCGCTGGTGGTCAGGCGCTGGGCCAGCGCCTGCACCTGGATGTGGTAGACCTCATTGCAGCGTTCGTCGCGGCGGCGCGCATCGGCCGGCACATACGGGAAGCGTTCGATGCAGCGCTTCAGCGCGAGCGGCTGGTCGTGTTCGAGTTCCAGCGGGAAGAACACGGTGCGGAATTTGCCCACCTCCGCCGCATGGCGCTGCACCGATTGCGCGAACGTGTTCATGCGCATGCGTTCGCGCGACAGGCGCTCCAGGTCGATGTCGGCAAAAGTCAGCGACGGTTCGTCGACAAAGCGTTTGGCCTCGGCCAGCAGCTCGCCGTTTTCGAAGATCACGCCCTGCCCATCCCACGCCATGTCGGTGCTGGACTCGCCGCCGCCGGCCGAGGTGTACAGGTAGGCGGCGATGCAGCGCGCCGATTGCTGGCCGACCAGCTGGTTGCGGTAATTGGCCTTGCCGACCAGCGCATTCGACGCCGACAGATTGACCAGCACCGTGGCGCCGGCCAGGGCCGCGAACGATGACGGCGGCACCGGCACCCAGACGTCCTCGCAAATCTCGACGTGGAACTTAAGCAGCGGCAGGTCGGCCACTTCAAACAGCAGGCCGGAACCGAACTGCACCCGCTCGCCCAGCAAATCGATCTCGGTGGCGACGGCGTAATCGCCGCTGCTGAACTGGCGCGCTTCGTAGAATTCGCCGTAGTTGGGCAGGTAGCTTTTCGGCACCACACCCTGGATCTGGCCGTTGGCGATGACCACCGCGCAGTTGTACAGCTGATGCTCCACCCGCAGCGGCGCGCCAACCACCACCGCCATTTTCCATTCGGTGGAGGCATCGAGGATCGCCGCCAGGCCGTCTAGCACGCCGTCGAGCAAGGCGCGCTGGTGGAACAGGTCGTCGCAGGTATAGGCGGCCAGACCCAGCTCGGGGAAGGCCACTAGCGCCGCGCCTTGCGCCGCGGCCTTTTCGGCCAGCGCGATGGTCTGTTCGGCGTTGTAGGCCGGATCGGCAATGCGGCACACCGGCGCGGCTACCGCGACGCGGGCGAAATCGTGGGTGTACAGATTGAAGAAATTCGAAGCCATGTCAGGTCTTTCGCGTACGCAAAATCCGATTATCGCACGGGCAAAGCGCGCCCGCATGCGCTAGACTGGCACATCAACGTGGAAGGAGATAGTGTGGCAGAAGCAGAGTTTACGATCATCGACTCATTGGCGGAGGTCGACCCGGCGCAGTGGCAGGCGCTGGCTGGCGACAATCCCACGCTGAGCTACACCTTTCTGCACGCGCTGCACGAAACGCAATGCGCCTCGGACCGCACTGGCTGGTCGCCGCGCTATCTGGTGCTGCACCGGGACGGCGTGCTGCAAGCCGCCATGCCGCTTTACCTGAAGCAGCACAGCCGCGGCGAATACGTGTTCGACCACGCCTGGGCCGATGCCTTCCACCGCAACGGCATCCCCTACTACCCCAAGCTGCTGTCGGCGGTGCCGTTCACGCCGGTGACCGGCAGCCGATTGCTGGCCCACACGGCGCAAGACCGCCAACTGCTGGCGCGCGCCGCCTTGCAGCTGGCGCAGCAGCTGGAAACCTCGTCGCTGCACGTCCTGTTCCCCGACCAGCAGGACAAGCAGGCGCTGACCGACGCCGGCTACATGCTGCGCGAAGGCGTGCAGTTCCACTGGGAGAACCAGGACTACGCCGACTTTGACGCCTTTCTCGCCACCATGAAAATGGACAAGCGCAAAAAGCTGCGCCAGGACCGCCGCCGGGTGCAGGACGCCGGCATCCATTTTGAGCACCTGGCCGGCCGCGCCATTACCGACGAGGTGCTGCGTTTCTTCTACCAGTGCTATGTATCGACTTACCAGGCGCACTTTTCCAAGCCCTATCTGTCGCTGGCCTTCTTCCAGCGCCTGCTGGCGGAAACGCCGGACAGCCTGATGATCGTGCTGGCCAAGCGCGGCGAGCAGCCGCTGGCGGTTGCGTTGAACCTGGTCGGCGGCAACATCATGTACGGCCGCTACTGGGGCACGCAGGAATTCGTCTCCGGCCTGCATTTCGAAACCTGCTATGTGCAGTCGATCGACTATTGCATCCAGCACGGCATCGCCCGCTTTGAAGGCGGTGCGCAAGGCGTGCACAAGATGTCACGCGGCCTGGTGCCGACGCCGACCTGGTCGGCGCACTGGGTGGCCGACCGCCGCTTCGCCGACGCCATCGCCGATTTCCTGGCCCAGGAAACCGCCGCCATGAACGACTATATCGACGAGTTGTCCGAGCACATCCCCTTCAAAGCCGCCAACGACTGATGGCGCCGGCGCGCTCCCTTGGGCGGGTGGCGCGCATCCTCATTTGATACCAATGGTTGAAAATGAATGCGATTATTCATGACTACCGCCACTGCAATCAGACGACCATACTGTGTTCATCAACCAGCCACTTTCAAAAGGAACACATCATGAGCACCAATCTGAACGGTAAAGTCGCTTTCATCAACGGTGGTTCGCGCGGCATCGGCGCAGCAAGCGCCCGTCGCCTGGCACGTGCAGGCGCCACGGTCGCAATCGGTTACGCAGCCGACCTGCTAATCGACGGCGGCTTCGCAGCCTGATCCAAGGAAAACATCATGAGCTCACAAAATCGTTTGACCTTTATTGTGCACCTGCCGGCCAAGCCGGAACGCTACGCCGAGCTGGAAGCCGGCGTGCGCCAGGTGCTGACGGATATGTCGCGCGAGCCGGATTTTCTGAATTGCACGCTGCACCGCTCGCAGAACGATCCCAACACGCTCGTGGTGTACGAAACCTGGAGCTGCGACCGCGAGTACTTCCTGCAGCACCACCTGCCACGCCACTATCGCGCCGAGTTCGAACGCGAATTGCCCGGCCGCCTGGCCGCCGGGCGCCGCATCGAATTCCTGGACGAGGTCAGCCCTCCCCTACGACTTACGGCAGAGAAGTTATCCCCCGTATCAGGCATAACAACATTGGCAGCCGCGTTCTATGCTGGCGGATCACCAATCACATCAGGAGTAGCAAAATGACCAAAGCAATCGTCGCCGTGGTGTACCACTCGGGTTATGGCCACACCGCGCGCCAGGCCGAAGCAGTCAGCGCCGGCGCCGCCCGCGTCGAGGGCGTCACCGCGCGCCTGTATCCGGTCGATGGCGCCGAAGCGCCGTGGGCGGAGCTGGAACAGGCCGACGCCATCATCTTTGGCGCACCGACCTATATGGGCGGCCCGTCGGCGCAATTCAAAGCCTTCCAGGACGCCACCTCGCGCACCGTGTATGCGGCCGGCGGCACCTGGCGCAACAAGCTGGCGGCCGGCTTCACCAACTCGGCCTCGCGCTCCGGCGACAAGCTGGCCAGCCTGCAGCAGATCGCCATCTTCGCTGCCCAGCACGGCATGCACTGGGTCAGTCTGGGCCTGCCACCTGGCAACAATTCCAGCACGGGTTCGGAAGAAGACTTGAACCGTCTCGGCTTCTTCCTGGGTGCGGCGGCGCAGTCGAATGCCGACCAAGGCGCCGACGTGGCGCCACCGCTGGCCGACCTGCGCACGGCCGAACATCTGGGCGCGCGCGTGGCTGAAACCGCACTGCAATTCGTGCGCGGCCGCGGCTAAGCCGTGACGATCCTGCGGCATCCTGGGGGTGCCGCAGCTTGCATGCTGGCTTAAAAATGTACGGGAATTTACGTAAGGGAGTAAAATAGCCGCGAATGAATCCAGTTTGCTTCACAGCAATTTCTATCGGCCCTATACTTTGAGCCCCTTGGAAAGTTTTCTAGGAACGTGGCAAAGACAGCATGAATGCAGATTTTATAAAACAACGTAACCGCTTCAAATCCACCACGATGAAGCGGATTGACGTCAGTGAAGACGCGTACAACCATGTGACCAATATCCTGGCCGCCATCGCCAAGCCGTTTCATGTACGCAAAGGCGAATACCTGCAACGCGCCGGCACCCCGGCCACGCAGGTGCACTGGCTGGCCAGCGGCGTGGCGCGCAGTGGATTCTTCAATCGTGAAGGCGTGGAAGTCACGCTGCGCTTCTACCGCGAAGGCGAATCGGCCACCACCCTGACCGACCTGATCAGCGGCGAAAGCGGCCAGCCGGCGGTGCAGTTCCTGATCGCCGAGACGCCGATCCATGGCTTCACGCTGGACTGGAAAACCGCCTCCGACCTGCGCGCGCAGCACGAGGTGATGCAGAACTACCATCTGAATATCGCCATGGCCGGCCTGCAAAGCATGGCCCAGCGCGCCTACAGCAGCGGCGAAACGTCGGCGCAGGAGCGCCTGACGGCGTTCCGCGAAGAATATCCGGGACTGGAAGCACGCATTTCGCAGCGCGCGATTGCGTCCTACCTGGGCATCACGCCGCAATACATGTCGCGCCTGCGCCGTGAAGCCGAGGCAGGCGCCGAAGCCCACCTCGAAGACCACCCGGCGCACGCCCGCCAGGCCTGACCACGCACGACGCACTCAACATAAGAACAAGGTTTGTGAATATACTTTCAGTGATCCGCCGTGCCGGATAGCGAAGGTATGCACGCAAAACCACGGGGACAAGGGCCGAAAAGTGCCTCTCACTTTCAATATTTCTCAGGAAGGTAAATCCCCATGACTCAAGCAGATAACCAGAACCCCAATGGCAAGCGTTTCTCCCGGCGCCAGTTTATCGGCGCCGCTGTCGGCGCTGCGGCCGTATGGGGCGGTTACTCGATTTTCTTCGGTGGCCAGTTCCGTGCCGCCAAGGCCGACCGTTCGGTTGACGTGCTGCTGATCGGCGGCGGCATCATGAGCGCCACGCTCGGCACTTATCTGACCGAGCTGGAACCCAAATGGACCTTCGAAGTGTTCGAACGTCTGGACAAGGTGGCGGAAGAAAGCTCCAACGGCTGGAACAACGCCGGCACCGGCCACTCCGCGCTGTGCGAACTGAACTACACGCCGATGGACGACAAAGGCGTGGTGCATATCGACAAGGCGATCGAGATCAACGAGAGTTTCCAGATCTCGCGCCAGTTCTGGTCGCACCAGGTGCGCAAGGGCGTGCTGGGCAACCCGCGCGAGTTCATCAATTCCACGCCGCACATGAACCTGGTGTTCGGTCCAGAAAACCGCGAGTTCATCACCAAGCGCGTCGCCGCGCTGAAGGCCTCGCCGCTGTTCGCCGGCATGGAAATGACCACCGATCCGGTCAAGATCAAGGAATGGATCCCGATCATGATGGAAGGCCGCCAACCGGACGAGATGGTCACCGCGACCCGCTCGCCGCTCGGCACCGACGTCAACCTCGGTTCGATCACCCGCCAGTTCTACCAGCACCTGAGCAAAAACGGCAGCAAGATCACCACCGGCTTTGAAGTCCGCTCGATCACCCGCAACGACGACGGCTCGTGGCGCGTCTCGGCGTTCGACGTCAAGGACAAGTCCAAGATCCAGACCATCGACGCGCGCCACATCTTCATCGGCGCCGGCGGCGCGGCGCTGCCGCTGCTGCAATTGTCGGGCATTCCGGAAGCCAAGCAGTACGGCGGCTTCCCGGTCGGCGGCGAGTTCCTGGTGACGGACAATCCGGCGATTACTTCGCGCCACCTGGCCAAGGTCTACGGCCTGGCGGACACCGGTTCGCCGCCGATGTCGGTGCCGCACCTGGATACCCGCGTGCTGGATGGCAAGACCGTGCTGCTGTTCGGACCGTTCGCAACCTGGTCGACCAAATTCCTCAAGAACGGCTCGTACTTCGATATCGCCAAGGCCACCACGCCGTCGAATATCATTCCGCAGCTGCAAGTCGGCGCCCATGAGTTTGCACTGGTCAAATACCTGGCGCAGCAGCTGGAACTGTCTCGCGAAGACAAGATGAATGCACTGCGCCACTACATGCCGGAAGCGAAGGACGAAGATTGGCGCCTGTGGCAAGCCGGCCAGCGCGTGCAGATCATCAAAAACATTCCTGACAAGGGCGGCGTGCTGAAGCTGGGTACCGAAGTCGTGGTATCGGCAGACCGCTCGGTATCGGCCTTGCTGGGTGCGTCGCCAGGCGGTTCGACCTCGCCGGCGATCATGCTGTCGCTGCTGGAAAAAGTGTTCCCAGAGCAGATCAAGAGCGCTGCCTGGCAGGAAAAGATTCGCGAGATCGTGCCGTCGTACGGCAAAAAGCTGAATGCGCACCCGGACTTGCTGGCGGCGGAATGGGCGGCCACTGCGGAAACCCTGCAGTTGACGATCGCCTCGCCGAGTCTGGAAGGCTTTGTGGTCGGCGCCACGCCGGACGCTGCGCCAGGCGTGGTTAAGAAAGTGCCGGATATTGCACTGTAAATAAAAAAAGCCCCTCATTCTGCATGAGGGGCTTTTTTTTTACTCAGCAGAGATTGAAACTCAGGCTGCTGGCTGCTTCTGGTAATTGGCGACGCCGGCCAGGATTTCTTCCTTGGCGGCTTCTGGACCATGCCAGCCTTCGATCTTGACCCACTTGCCTTTTTCCAGGTCTTTGTAGTGCTCGAAGAAGTGCTGGATCTGGCGCAGGCGCAGTTCGTTGATATCTTCCGGCTTCTGCCAGTGGCTGTAGATCGACAGTACCTTGTCGACTGGCACGGCCAGCACTTTAGCGTCTTCACCGGCTTCGTCGGTCATTTTCAGCACGCCGATTGGACGGCAGCGCACCACCACGCCTGGGAACAGCGGGAACGGGGTGATGACCAGCACATCGACCGGATCGCCGTCAGCCGACAGGGTGTTCGGCACGTAGCCGTAGTTGCATGGGTAGTGCATGGCGGTGCCCATGAAACGGTCAACGAAGATCGCGCCCGACTCTTTGTCGACTTCATATTTGATCGGATCAGCGTTCATCGGGATTTCGATGACGACGTTGAAGTCGTTAGGCACGTCTTTACCGGAAGACACTTTGTTCAAGCTCATGGATTTTCCTCTGTTTACAGGCTGTGTTTAACCGCGTCATTATATCCAAGTACAGACTGCTTGTGCGGCGCAACACCGTTGAACATTTGTTATGATAACAGCTCTCCTTATTTGGATAACGCATGATGATCTTCCGCCAACTGTTCGATCCCAGCTCCTCCACCTACACCTATCTGCTGGGTGATGGCGGCGAAGCGGTGCTGATCGACCCGGTCTACGAACAGGTGCCGCGCGACCTGGCGCTGCTGCACGAACTGGGCCTGACGCTGCTGGCCACGCTCGACACCCACGTTCACGCCGACCACGTCACCGGCGCCTGGCGCCTGCGCCAGCGCAGCGGCAGCCGCATCGCCGTCTCCGCCGCGTCCGGCGCCGCCGAGGCCGATACGCCGCTGCAACACGGCGACCGCATCCCCTTCGGTTCGCGCTACCTGACGGTGCGCGCCACGCCCGGCCACACCAGCGGCTGCCTGACCTACGTGCTGGACGACGAGAGCATGGCTTTCACCGGCGACAGCCTGCTGATCCGCGGCTGCGGCCGCACCGACTTCCAGCAAGGCAGTCCGCAGCAGCTGTTCGCCTCGGTGCATGAACAGATTCTCAGCCTGCCGGGCGCCTGCCTGCTGTATCCGGCCCACGACTATCGCGGCATCACCGTCACCAGCGTGGCGGAGGAACGGCGCTACAACCCGCGCCTGGGTGGCGATGTCGATGTCGGCGATTTCACCGGCCACATGAACAACCTGCACCTGCCGCATCCGAAGCTGATCGCGGTGGCGGTACCGGCCAACCTGCGCTGCGGCAAGCCGGAAGGCGACGCGCCGACCGACACGCCGGACTGGGCCCCGCTGACCCTGCGCTTCAGCGGCGTATGGGAAATCGAGCCGATGGCCCTGCTCGAACGGCTGGACCAGGTGCAGATCGTCGACGTGCGCGAAGCGCCGGAATTCATCGACCGCCTGGGCCACCTGCACGGCGCCACGCTGGTGCCGCTGTCGGAGCTGACCGGCCGCATGGACGAATTCGACCGCGACCAGCCGATCGTGGCCGTGTGCCGCTCCGGCGTGCGCTCGGCGCAGGCCAGTGTGCTGCTGACCAAGGCCGGCTTTAGCAAAGTCGCCAACCTGGCCGGCGGCATGCTGCGCTGGAAAATCGAAGGCTATCCAGCCGACTCCGACCCTGCCTGAGCCACCTCAACTGCGCCGCACCGCGATCTGCCTACACTGCAGTTCCGGCGCAGCGCAAGTTGCGACGATCGGTGAGCACAATGCGGAACTAATCAATGTTTCCGCGGTCTTACCAGGCAGCATAGGGCTGTGCGCGGTATCCACCACCTTAGGTTTCATACTATTTCAACATTTCTCGGCGTGGAGTTCAGCATGAAGCCGTTAGACATTTATCTGTATATCATCCTCGCTATTGGCATCTTCGGTGGGTCGGCAGCGACACTCTGGGTTTATCTGTACCTGAAGAAAAAATATCCGAACGAAAAAAAGGCCGGTGATGACCGGCCTTCTGTTTAGAGGATCGTCGCCAGTGCGCACTGGCGGTAGTGGTTGGCGGCTTCTTCGTCTTGCCCCAGCGCTTCATGCAGCTGCGCCAGCTTCAGGTGCGATTCGCGCACCATGCGCGGGTCGGAGGCGTCCGACAAGGCCTGCTCCAGATAGCGCTGCGCCTTGCCCCACAGTTTCTGCTTCAGGCACAGCGAACCCAGCGTCAGCGCCAGTTCGGCGTCGGTCGGACGGGCGTTGGCCCAGTTCTCGCAATGCTCGATCTGCATCAGCAACGCCGCCGAACCGGCTGGCGCGGCGGCTTCGCGGTAGGTCCGCACCACGCGGTCGTCCCAGTCGGCGGCCAGCGATTCTTCCGCCACCAGGCGCGCCTCGTCATGCAGGCCACGCGCATTCAGCGCGGCGGCGGCGCGGCACGCCACGTACGGCTTGATGCGGTCGGCGGTCGGCACCGTGCCCCACACCCGCAGCAGCGATTCCGCATCGTGGGTCGGATCGGACAGCAAATCGTCATACGCCAGCTCGCGCAGACGCGACGACAAGGCCGGATGCAACGCGCGGTGCTTGTCCAGCGAACGCACCAGGCGCAGCACTTCCGGCCAGTTCTTGGCCTGCTGCTGCGCTTTGAGCGACATCTGCAACGCGTGAATGTGACGCGTGCCGCTGGCGTTCAGTTCGCGCACGGCGTCCAGCGCCGCTTCCGGCTGATGATCGTCGACCAGCAGTTCAGTCATGGTCATCAGGCGCGCGGTTTTCATCGCGTTGTCATCGACCAGCTTGTTCAGCCACTGGTCGCGGCGGGCCGACTGGCGCATGCGGTGCGCGGCGCGGGCGCCGATCAGCGACGCCACGCCGACATTTTCCGGCAATTCGGAAGCGCGCAGCGCGGCTTTTTCGGCATGGCCGAAGCGGCCTTCAAACAGCGCCTTCAGCGCTTCGCGCAGGCCCTTGTTGCCATCGCGTTCGCGCTTTTGCTGGCGGTAGGCGGCGACCTTGCGTGGCATCTTGACCGTCGCACGGAAGGCGCGGATCACGATGTACAGGAAGACGAACAGCGCCAGCTCCAGCACCACGAAGAAGTTCAGCGACAGGTCGATCCGGTGCGGCGGATAGAACAGCACCACATTGCCCGGATTGAAGCGCGCCGTCACGGCAATACCGATGGCGGCGGCCATCATGGCGACTAACCAGAGAAATAAACGCATGACTATGGCTTCGCTTTGTAGTTGCGCACCGCGTTCAGGCTGTCGGACAGGGTCGGCATCTCAATCGCGAGATTGCTGCTCTGCACCTGACGCAGCAACGCCTGCACGGTCTGGGTGGAACGGGCGCGGGTGTCGAAATACTTGACCAGCGCGTCCTGCGCGGCGATCAGGTCGGCGCGGAAAGCGCCTTCGTTACGCGACAGCAGCGCCATGCGCGCGTTCAGCAAACGCAGCTTGAGATTTTCGCGCATGAAGTAGGCCTGGGTTGGCGACAGCATCAACGCGTCCGGCGTGTTCACATTGCGCACCCGCACCAGATCACGCATGTCGCTCCACATTTCGCTGCTCCAGCCATTCCAGCCGTCCTGCAAGGCTTGCAGCCATGGGCTGGTGGTTTGTTCGACCACCACCGGCTTGCCGTCCTTGCCGTGCACGACCTTGGTTTTGACTTTCTTTTCAGGCAGCGCCGGCGCTGCCTGTTTTTCGTCCGACAGCATCGGCAGCGTATCGATTTGCGCAATCGCGTTGTCCAGGCGCAGCGCGACGCCGACCGAGTCGACGCTCGGCAGCGCTTTCAGCTTGTCGGTATCGCGCGCGATGGCGCGGCGGATGGTGATGAACTGCGGCTTGTCGGAACGCGACAGGCTGCGGTCGGCATTCTGCAGCGCGATCAGCGCGCCCGGCACGTTGCCAGCCAGCTGCAGCTGCTGAGACGCGGTCGACAGCACTTGCTCGATCTCGGTCAGCGCCCATTCGTCGCGGTTTTTCGACAGATCCTGATACAGCTGCTCCAGCGCCAGTTGCTGGCTCTGCGCTTCCTGTTGCTTGCTTTCCAGCAGCGCGACCTTGGCTTGCAACTCCTTCGTGCTCTCCTGCACGCTATGCACCTGGCTGCCGGTGTCGGCATTGATGGCGTCGCCTTTTTGCAGGCGCATCGCCACTTCCTCGCGCAGCTTGCTGACCCGCGCATGCGAATACCAGGTCTGGCCGGCCAGCAGGATCGCCAGCACAAGTATCCCCACCGACAGCATTTGCGGCTGTTGCAGGGTTTCGAGCAGGCTCGGTTCAGACTGCGTTGGCGGCGTGGCCGCAGGCGGGATCTCGCTGGCTTTGGCGGACGAGACGGCTGGGTCAGGTAAAGTAGGCAAATCGTTCATAGGCATGATTGTAACGCGGCCAGCAGGCGTTCGTCGCCTGATCCGGTGAGCGTCAGCTTGGAAAACCCCAAATTATTTGCCGTTTCGGCAATTCGGGCGTGGGGCACGATCAGATGCTGTTGTTGCATAGCTACAACGCTATTGTGCTGCATCGCGTCAGGGTGCTGCAAGTCCAATTCGGCCAGGATGCCGCACAGGCCGCGTAAAGCCTCGGAGCTGGTGATGATCCAGTCGTTTTGCTGCGCCAGCAAACGGCGCAACGTGGCGCCCAGTTCGGCCGTCAGCGGCGGCACCGAGCGGCGGTAGGCTGGCGCCACGTCGACCAAGGCGCCGGCGGCGCGCAGGCCGTCGCCCATCAGTTCGCGGCCGCTTTCGCCGCGGATGATCAGCACCGGCCGGCCTTTCAAGGCCGCCAGGTCCAGTGCCTGCAGCAGGTGTTCGGAGTCGCTGGGCACGTTGTCGGCCGGGCAGACGATGCGGTAGCGGTCCGGCGTGACGCCGTGCACCGCCAGCGCGGTGCGGCTGCCCTCGCCCACCACCGCCAGCGTCACCTCCGGCGGCCACTGCTTTATATGCGCAAACGCGGCATCGATGGCGTTGGGCGAGACGAAGGCCACCAGTGCATAATCCGCCAGCCGGGCCAGCGTGGCTTGCAGCGGCCGCTGGTCGGCCAGCGGCGCGATATCCAGCAGCGGCAGCACTTCGACCGTACGGCCCAGGGCCGCCACGCGGGCGGCCAGCGGCGCGGCTTGCGCCAGCGGACGGGTGATGACGACGGCGCCGGCCATCCCCGGATCAGGCGGCCGGCTTGCCGGCGGCGCTGGCGGCCAGCTCGGCCGAGCGCGCATCGTCGTCGGCTTGCGCCGCTTCGCTCAGGCAGGCGGCCAGGATGCCTTCGGCGTCCTGCACCCGCAGCAGCTCGGCCACTTGCAGGCCCAGCGCTTCGGCGTCGGCGGCCGGGCCGCGCGCTTCGGCGCTGATCATGCGCGTGCCGTCCGGCGTCGCCACCATGGCGCGCAGGTGCATCTGGTCGCCATCGATGGTGGCGTAGGACGCCAGCGGAATCTGGCAGCTGCCGCCAAACACTTGCGACACCTTGCGCTCGGCGATCGACACCAGCGCGCTGTGCGCGTGATGCAGCGGCGCCAGCAGCGCGACCAGGTCGAGGCCATCGTCACGTTCGGGAATCTCAATCGCCAGCGTGCCCTGTCCCGGCGCCGGCAAACTGGTTTCCGGCGACAGCAGCGCACGGATGCGCGCGGCCAGGCCCAAACGGTTGAGGCCGGCTGCAGCCAGGATGATGGCGGCATACTCGCCACGGTCCAGCTTGGCCAGACGGGTGTCCAGGTTGCCGCGCAGCGGCTTGATCACCAGTTGCGGATAGCGGGCGGCAATCAGCGCCTGGCGGCGCAGGCTGCTGGTGCCGACCACCGCGCCAGCCGGCAAGTCGTCGAGGGAAGCGTAATCGTTGGAAACAAAAGCGTCGCGCGCATCTTCGCGCTCCATCACCGCCGCCATGGCGAAGCCTTCAGGCAACACCATCGGCATGTCTTTCAGGCAGTGCACGGCCAGATCGGCGCGGCCTTCGGCCATTGCCACTTCCAGTTCTTTGACAAACAGGCCCTTGCCCCCCACCTTCGACAAGGTGCGATCCAGAATTTGATCGCCACGCGTCGTCATTCCGACAATTTTGACATCGCACTGCGGATATAATAATGTCAAGCGATCGCGGACGTGCTCGGCTTGCCACATGGCGAGACGGCTCTCCCGCGACGCAATGACCAATCTGGACGGGGAGTTTTGTACCAATTCGGATGTTTTCAAAACCAGTTCTTTCGCTGTAGCTGACGCTAACCGGCGCAAGCCAGTACCACGCGCGTGTTTAAGATCACAAATTTTAGCATGCTCACCTTCTTGCAGAACCGGGCCATAAGCCTACGCACCGACATATTTCACCTTTCGTGACTTAAAACACATGGCCAATCCATCTAGTGCATTGAACGAACACGTTGCTGAACAACCGGGCGCCGACAAAGACGCGCCATTGAAGGAAGACATCCGCTTATTAGGCCGCCTGCTGGGCGATGTCTTGCGCGACCAGGAGGGCGAGGAAGTCTACGCCGTGGTCGAGACCATTCGCCAGACCGCCGTGCGCTTCCGCCGCGAGGCCGACGCCGGCGCCGCCAAGGAACTGGACGGCATGCTGAAGATCCTGACCAAGGAGCAGACCATTTCGGTGGTGCGCGCCTTCTCGTACTTCTCGCACCTGGCCAATATCGCCGAAGACCAGCACCACATCCGCCGCCGCCGCGCCCACCTGCTGGCCGGCTCCAGGCCGCAGCAAGGCAGCGTCAACTACGCGCTGTGCAAGCTGAAGGAAGCCGGCGTCAGCCAGCAGACCGTCTCGACCTTCTTCCAGGAGGCGCTGATCTCGCCGGTGCTGACCGCCCACCCGACCGAAGTGCAGCGCAAGTCCATCCTCGACGCCGAGCACGACATCGCGCGCCTGCTGGCCGAACGCGACCTGCCGCTGACGCCGAAGGAAACCGCCGCCAATATGCACCTGCTAAAAGCGCGCATCGCCACGCTGTGGCAGACCCGCATGCTGCGCTACTCCAAGCTGACCGTGGCCGACGAAATCGAAAACGCCCTGTCCTACTACCGCATCACCTTCCTGCGCGAACTGCCGGGGTTGTACGATGACATCGAGCAGGACATCGCCCACCACTACGGCAACGACGAGCAGCCGCAGGCGATCACCGCACCATATGTGCAGATGGGCAGCTGGATCGGCGGTGACCGCGACGGCAATCCCAACGTCAACGGCGACACGATGTCGCACGCGCTGACGCGCCAGGCCACCACCATCCTCGACTTCTACCTGGAAGAAGCGCACACGCTGGGCGCCGAACTGTCGATCTCGACGCTGATGGTGGCGTGCTCGCCGGCATTGCAAGCGCTGGCCGACCAGTCGCCCGACACCTCCGACCACCGCGCCGACGAACCGTATCGCCGCGCGCTGATTGGCATCTACGCCCGCCTGGCCTCGACCGCGCGCGCCCTGGGCGCCACCAACATCCTGCGCAAGGAAGTCGGCCACGCCGAGCCGTACCACGGCGCCGCCGACTTCGCCGCCGACCTGCAAGTGCTGATCGACTCGCTGACCGCCAACCACGGCGAGGTGCTGGTGCAGCCGCGCCTGGCCACGCTGAAGCGCGCGGCCGACATCTTCGGCTTCCATCTGGCCTCGCTGGACATGCGGCAGTCGTCCGACGTCCACGAGCGCGTGCTGGCGGAACTGTTCTCCACCGCCGGCGTGCAGGCCGACTACGCCGCGCTGGACGAAGACGCCAAGATCGCGCTGCTGCTGGGCGAGCTGGCGCAACCGCGCCTGCTCAATTCGCCGTACATCAACTACTCGGCCGAGACCGTATCGGAACTTGGCGTGCTGCGCGCGGCGCGCCAGATCCGCGCCCGCTACGGTGCCCGCGCGATCCGCAACTACATCATCTCGCACACCGAGACCGTGTCCGACCTGCTGGAAGTGCTGCTGCTGCAAAAAGAGCTGGGCCTGCTGCGCCTCGCCGCGGGGCAAGCTGAACCTGAGCTGGACCTGATGGTAATCCCGCTGTTCGAGACCATCCCCGACCTGCAACGCGCGTCCGGCATCATGGAAGCCGTGATGGCCATCCCGCTGGTCAAGCAACTGATCGCCAAGCAGGGCCAGATCCAGGAAGTGATGCTGGGCTATTCGGACTCCAACAAGGATGGCGGCTTCCTCACCTCCAACTGGGAGCTGTACAAGGCCGAAACCAACCTGGTCAAGGTGTTTGAAAACGCCGGCGTCAAGCTGCGCCTGTTCCATGGCCGGGGCGGCACCGTCGGCCGTGGCGGCGGTCCGTCGTACGACGCCATCCTGGCGCAGCCGCACGGCACCGTCAACGGCCAGATCCGCCTGACCGAACAGGGCGAAATCATCGCCTCCAAGTTCTCCAACAAGGACATCGGCCGCCGCAACCTGGAACTGCTGGTCGCCGCCACGCTGGAAGCGAGCCTGATGCCGCAGCCGGAAGACACCGAACACAGCAAGCAACTGCACCAGTTCGAGACCATCATGGCCGAGATTTCGGACCGCGCCTACCAGGCCTACCGCAATCTGGTCTATGAAACCCCGGGCTTCACCGACTACTTCTTCACCGCCACGCCGATTGCTGAAATTGCCGAACTGAACCTCGGTTCGCGTCCGGCCTCGCGCAAATCGACCAAGCGGATTGAAGACCTGCGGGCGATTCCATGGGGCTTCTCGTGGGGCCAGTGCCGCCTGCTGCTGCCGGGCTGGTACGGTTTCGCCAGCGCCATCGGCGGCTGGATTGCCGACGGCGACCAGGCCGAGCGCCTGGCGCAGCTGCAAGCGATGTTCAAGCACTGGCCGCTGTTCGCCACGCTGCTGTCGAACATGGACATGGTGCTGGCCAAGACCGACCTGGCGATCGCCTCGCGTTACGCCGAGCTGGTGCAGGACAAGGAACTGCGCGACCGCATCTTCAAGCGCATCACCGACGAGCACGCCAACACGCTGGAGATCCTGCAAAGCATCACCGGGGCCGGCGAACGCCTGGCCGGCAACCCGCTGCTGGCGCGTTCGATCCAGAACCGCTTTGCGTATCTGGACCCGCTGAATCACTTGCAGGTTGAGCTGATCAAGCGCCACCGCGCGCTGTCGTCGGAGAGCAAAGCCGACGAACGCGTGCACCGCGGCATTCACCTGTCGATCAACGGTGTCGCTGCCGGACTGCGCAATACCGGCTAAAAACAACACGGCAACGCTACCAACACCCCGCTGGTCGGCGATGCCGTTCAGTTAAGCAACGTCGTTCCCGCGCAAGCGGGAACCCATGCCGCGTTTGCCCGGCAATCGTCCTATGGATTCCCGCTTTCGCGGGAATGACAGTGTGAAATGTCAGCTTAACTGGACGACATTACCGCTAGTCGGGGTGTTTCTATTTTTACATGACAATTTCGCAATTTCACATTATAATCGGCGAAACATTTGCTGAGTGAAACACTTATGCCTCGCCTGCCGAACTTGCCACCCAATGCAGACTTGCAGCGTCTTTTCACCGGATTCAAGGAAGGCTCCATCAGTAGCGAGGAAGTACGCCGGGTGGTGTCGATGATGCCCCAGCCGCTGTTCGTCAAGGACGCCGCCTCGCGCGTGGTGATGATGAATCCGGCATGCGAAGCGATGTGGGGCGTGCGTTTTGAAGACATCGCCGGCCAGGATGGCGCCGGGGTGTTCCCGCCAGAGCAGCTCAGCCTGCACCACCAGTACGACCGCATGGCGTTCGATCGGGGCGAAACCGTCATCGAGGAAGTGCCGCTGTGGCACGCAGGCCTGCAGGAAACCCGGCTGATGCTGACCTATAAGCACCCGGTCTATGACGCCGGCGGTCAGCCCTATCTGCTGATCGGCAGCAGTCTGGACATCACCGAGCGCCAGCGCAAGGAAACCGCGCTGGCCGACGCGCTGCAGTTGGCGCAGCAGATCGCCGGCGAACGGCAGGACGCCACCGAAAACCAGCACCGCCGCCTGGCCACCAGCATGCGCGACAACCTGGCGCAGAATCTGGTGGCGCTCAAGCTGGACATCGCCATGCTGCACGCGCGCACCGGCACCACGCAGCCGCTGCTGCACGAACGCGCCGTGCAGGCGCTGGCGACGCTGGACGCCAGCATCGACGCCGTGCGCCATATCATCAACGAATTGCATCCGGCGACATTGGAGCTCGGTTTGAGCGCCGCCATCGAATGGCAGTTGCAGCAGATTGCGCGGCGCCAGGGCCTGCAATGCGCGTTGCGCGTGCTGGACGACCGCGCGGTGCTGTCGCCACAGACCGTCAGCGCCTTGTTTCATATTATCCAGACCGGCCTGGAATACCTGAGCACCAGCGCCCGGCTGTTGCAGGTGGAACTGAGCCTGTGCACGTCGCAGATCGCCATCACGCTCAGCGGCGACCGCCCTCCCGGCGCCTCCTACCCGGCCGAGGCGGCAGCACTGAACGCCATGCGTCAGCGCCTGAGCGCGCTGGGCGGCACGCTGACCGTCAGCGTCGGCGCCGGCACCGCGCTGCACATTATTTGCCGCCCTGACCGGGACTGACCGGGGCTGACCTATCCGCACGGCAGCCAGGCAGGCTTGTTTTCGACAAACAGTTCGCGCTCGACCGGTCCGCTGTATTCCGGCTCCAGCGTGCCAAGCGCAATGGCGATGCGGTCCGGCGACGCTGTGCTGCGCCAGAACAGAGTCGAGCCGCAGACGCGACAGAAGTCGCGGCGGCCGTCATCGGACGAGGCGTACTCGGTGACCAGCTGCGCGCCCTGCTCGATCACCAGGCCGGCGCTGGCGACATTGGCATACGATCCCGCAGCCGCGCCATGCTGCTTCTGACACATGGAGCAGTAGCAGTGGCTGGCGTGAAAGACCGGCAGCGCGGCGCGATAACGTATGCCGCCGCATAAACAGCTGCCGTGCAGGTCGCCGCAATCTCCCATGGTCGCCTCCTTATTGTTTCAGCATCTCCGGCAGTGCATTCAGTGGCGCCAGTTCCTTGCGCGGCGTAACGCCCTTGAGCGCCAGGCGCGCCGGCTCGAAGTACAGCGCGCCGTCCTGGCTGGTCAATGCCGACCAGTAGAACAGGCCATCGCCCCGCGCATGCACCAGCACCGGATCACGCGTCACCGGCAGCGACGGCTTGCACCACTCGCCCAGATCGGTATGCACGGTTACCACCTCGCCCGGCCTGGCGCTCGAGCCGGCGTAGACCTGCTCCACTTTCAGCTTGATCTCCTGGCAGCCGCAGGCGTTGGAGATCGTCACCCGCGTGCTGCCGCCGGCGTTCGGCGTGCTGCCGCTCTGCGATTTGCAGCTGTCCACGCCAAACGGTATCACGGTAGCAGATTCCAGCCGGCCGGTGAGCACGATATCCTGCGCCATGGCGGAGGCGGACAGGCTCATCAAAATCAACCACAGTTTTTTCATCACGCTCCCCTGAGTTTTAAACACATCACGACGCCAGCGCGGACACATCCGCCACGATGTGCGCGACGATGACCGGAAACAGCCGGCCGCTGCGCCAGTAATAAACGCCGACCACCAAGCCGAAGAACGCTACCGACAGCAAGCCGAGCGGCCCCTGATAGGTGTGATACAGCATCCGCACCAGCAACACCACGCCCACCGCATTGGAGCCGCCCAGCCGGCGCAAGCCGCGTTGCAGGAAGGCCAGCAAAAAGACTTCCTCATACACGCCGTTGACCAGCGACAGCAGCAGCAACGCGCTCATCGAACGCTGCCCTTCCAGCAGGCGTTGAACCGGCTGCGTCAGATCGTCCGATGCAAAACCAGTGACCAGCACATTGCAGCCCACCGTCAACATATACAAGCCGGCGCCAATCAGCGCGCCGCCCCACGATGGCCTTGGCAACAAGGTCCGCAGCGGGTAGCCGCGCGCATACAGCACGCCCAGCGCACAGGCGCCGAGCATCAGCTCCAGCACCACGATCGCCAGCAGGCTGTTATCGGAAAACGCCTGCGTGCCGCCTTGAGAAAACACCGCAATGGTCGAGCCGAGGATGAAATAGCCGAAACACAGCGCACCCACCACGACGGCCTCGTTGTACGGCGTATCCGGCACCTGCAAGTGATCGATGGACACCGGCGGCACATGAACCTCTGGCCGCGTGCGTTCCAGATGGCGGTAGTAGCAGGCGCCCAGCAGCAGGCCCACCGGACTGGCCAGAAACGACATCAGCATACGGAAACCGTCATGCGAAGATGGCGTCTCCATCAACCCGTTCATCACCAGCACCGCCAGCACGCCCGCCACCGCCCGCCACGACCAGCGTTGCGACCAGTGCGCGGCAGCCATGCCGGCCGCCACGCCGCCAGCCAGGTCTACCAGCTGGATCAGCAGCCACATAGGCGAGTCGGAATGATCGGTGAAGACCGTATCGCCAGGCAGGCGCTGGCTGGCCGCCAGCATCCGGTGCAAAGTCCACGCCAGCATCATCGACGCCAGCCCCGCCAGCACGCCCAGCCACATGGTGCGGTAACGCGGCTTCAGCAATTGCGGTTCATCCATTATCTAAGCAGCCAAGTTTTTAATTTGGCAATGCTAGCATGAAAAAAAGGGAGGCACGAGGCCTCCCTTTCTGCTTGCTTCGCTGAACCTTAGTTTTGGGTCAGGAAAGTTTTCAGCTTGTCCGAACGCGACGGCTGGCGCAGCTTGCTCATCGCCTTGGCTTCGATCTGACGGATACGCTCACGGGTCACGTCGAACTGTTTGCCCACTTCTTCCAGCGTGTGGTCGTTCGACATTTCCACGCCATAGCGCATGCGCAGCACTTTGGCTTCGCGCGGGGTCAGCGAATCCAGCACTTCCTTGATGACGTTGCGCATCGAGGCGTGCAGCGCGGCATCCAGCGGCGCCAGCGTGGTGTTGTCTTCGATGAAGTCGCCCAGTTGCGAATCGCCGTCCTCGCCCATCGGCGTTTCCATCGAGATCGGCTCTTTGGCGATCTTCATGATTTCGCGGACTTTGTTCTCCGGCATTTCCATCTTCAGCGCCAGCGTCGCCAGATCCGGCTCGCTGCCGGTTTCCTGCATGATCTGGCGCGAGATGCGGTTCATCTTGTTGATGGTTTCGATCATGTGCACCGGCACGCGGATGGTACGGGCCATGTCGGCGATCGACCGCGTGATGGCCTGGCGAATCCACCAGGTCGCGTAGGTCGAGAACTTGTAGCCGCGACGGTATTCGAACTTGTCCACCGCCTTCAGCAGGCCGATATTGCCTTCCTGGATCAGGTCCAGGAATTGCAGGCCGCGGTTGATGTACTTCTTGGCGATCGAAATCACCAAGCGCAAGTTGGCCACCGTCATTTCACGCTTGGCCTGGCGCGCACGTTTTTCGCCGGCGGCCATCTGCTTGTTAATCTTGCGCAGGTCAGCCAGCGGCAGCGCCACGCGCAGTTGCAGGTCGATCATCTTGCGTTGCAGCTCTTTCACGGCCGGCACGTTACGGCCCAGCACAGTGCTGTAAGGATAGCCGGCATCGACTTCGCCATCGACCCAGTCCAGATCCGTCTCATTGCCCGGGAACACTTTGATGAAGTGCGCGCGCGGCATGCCGCAACGGTTGACGCACAGGTCCAGCACGGCGCGTTCGATCGAGCGCACTTCTTCCATCTGGCCACGCAGCGTGTCGCACAGCTTCTCGACCACCTTGGCGGTGAAGCGGATGCCCAGCAGTTCGGCCGAGATGGCTTCCTGCGCGGTCACGTAGGCTTTCGACGCATAGCCGCCCGACGCCTTGCGCATTTTCTCGAACTGGGCCGAGATGAAGGCGAATTTGTCCAGCGCGGCGATTTTCAGCTGCGCCAGTTGCTCGGTCGAGTAGCCGGCGGCGCCGCCGCCGACGTCGCCGTCTTCCTCTTCGCCGTCGTCTTCCTCGTCCTCGTCGTCATCCGACGATGCGGTGGCGACCACGGCCGGCGCAGGCGCGGCGTCGTCCGGATCGACAAAACCGTCGACCACGTCGTCCACCTTCATTTCGTCGGACGAGATCTTGTCGGCCAGCGTGAGGATTTCGGCGATGGTGGTCGGGCAGGCCGAAATCGCCTGGATCATGTCCTTCAGGCCTTCTTCGATGCGCTTGGCGATTTCGATCTCGCCTTCACGGGTCAGCAGCGCCACGGCGCCCATTTCACGCATATACATGCGGACCGGGTCGGTGGTGCGGCCGAAGTCGGAATCGACGGTCGACAGCGCGGTCGCAGCCGCCGCTTCCACTTCATCGTCCGATGTCACGGTGGCAACGTTGTCGCTCAACAACAACGCTTCCGCATCCGGCGCGCGCTCGTAGATGGCGATGCCCATGTCGTTGAAGGTGGCGATGATGCCTTCGATCGCTTCCGGATCGATGATGTTTTCCGGCAACTGGTCGTTGATCTCGGCATAGGTCAGGAAGCCGCGCTCTTTCCCCATATTGATCAGGTTCTTGATCTGGGTACGGCGTTTTTCCAGTTCCTCGGCCGAGGCTTTCGGATCCAGGCCCAGCAGATCGGCGCCACCCTTGGCTTTGCGCTCGCGGGCTTTCGACACGGCTTTCAGCTCGGCGCGCTCCACCGCGTTCAGTGCCGCGACTTCGTCGTTTTCCGGCGTGAATTCGGATGGCTTGCGGCCGCGGCGGCCCGGCACCTTAACGCCCGGCAGCAGGTAGCCGGAGGTATCGATCGACGCCAGCGTGGCGGCATCGGTCACCTGGCTGACCGACGGTGCGGTCGCCGAACTGGTGACCACCGGCGCCGGTTCCAGCTTGGCCTTGACCAGCTTGGATTTCGGCGCCACCTTGACGGTCACCGCAGGCGTCTCGTCGGCCACGGCGCCAGGAATGGCGTTCTTGCGCGCCACCTTGGCGACTTTGGCGGCGTCATCCGCCACTTCGGCCGACTGCACGTCCGCCTGGGCGGCTTCGGCAGCGGCACTCAGGCGGGTTTTCTTTTTAACAACCGTAACTTTGCTCGCTGCCTCTTCATTGTCGATGACGTAAGACAGAGTCGTCTTCGGCACCACCAATGGCGCAGCGCTGGCGCGGGCGGCGGGCTTTTTGACGGACAACGTTAAAGTTTTCGGTTTTGTCATTAGAAATCTCTCAATGCTATGCGCCGGAAAATTACAAAAAAGCAGACCCCGCGCCGACCGCGAAGGTGCGCTGGGGTGGAAATGTTGTAATTTAGCTGACGATTTTCTGCGGAATAAAAAAAGCCCGCATCCTGCCACGGGCTTGTTTCTCTTTTCAGGGAAGAATGAGAAGGGCAAATGAGAAGGGCTAAAAGCCCTTGGTCAGACCATCCGAATCGCATCCTGTACCAAGCTGAATCACACCGTCCTGCCGTTGGTGCGTCGAGCATTATACACAATTTAGGGCGCCTACGCACGTTTGCAAGAGGTCTTAACACCATTCTAAGCATGAGCAATTCGCTACAGTAGCCCAAAAGGCACTGCAATCCGTTGGGCAGCATGATATGCTGACGGTTGTTGCTTAACCTATGAAGTCGATGAACACTAGTCTTACCCCCCAGCCACCGGCCACTGAGCCAGCCACCGCTGCCTCCGCGCCGGCACCTGCCGCTCAAACCCCGCGCAGCCTGCTGAAACACCTGCAAACCCAATTCCCTGCTTTCCGCGATTTCCTGCCTCTGAGCATCGGAATCGACAAGCAGCTGCTGGCCGTCATGCCCGAGCTGGATCGCAAAACCATGCGCACTGCGCTGGGCATCCATACCGGCTCGCTGCGCTATCTGAAAGTCATGGAAAAAGCCAAGGTCCGTCACGACCTGGACGGCACCCCTGGCGCTGAAGTGACCGACACCCACCGCGCCCACGCGACCCAGGTGCTGCAGGAGCGTTTCAAGAAAGAAGCCGACCGCAAGAAGGCTGAACGCGAAGCCAAGGCCGCCGAGGAAGCTGCCCGCGTGCACGCTGACAAGCTGAACCAGCTGGCCGCGAAGTTCGCCAAAAAGAGCTGAGTTGGCTGAGTTGGACCATCAGCCCATGGCAGCGGCGGCAGAAGAAGAGCTGCCGCCGTATCTCGGCATCCAGATCGCCGATGTGCACATGGTGGTGACGCCGGAACAGGCCGTCGCCGCGCGCGACGCCCTGCTGGCCAGCGACGCCATCGGCTTCGATACCGAATCCAAGCCGACCTTTACGCGGGGCGAAACCTCCACCGGGCCGCACCTGATCCAGTTCGCCACCGATAACAAGGCGTATCTGTTCCAGATCGGCGCCAGCACCGAGCCGCACATCCGCGCCATGCTGCTGGCGATTCTGGAGCGCCCGTTGCCGCTGAAGATAGGTTTTGGCCTGTCGGACGACGTCAAGCGCCTGCACGCCAAGCTGGATATCCGCACCGCCGGCGTGGTCGACCTGTCGGTTGCACTGCGCACACCCGGTCAACGCAACGACCTCGGCGCCAAGACGGCGGTGGCCAAATTCTTCGGCCGCAAGTTGCAAAAATCCAAAAAGATTTCCACCACCAACTGGGCGTTGCCGCGTCTGAACGAAAAACAGATTCTGTATGCGGCCGACGATGCCCAGGTGGCGCTGCGGGTCTACCGGCACTGGCTTGGGCTGGGCAACAAGTTGCCGCCCCTAAAAGCTGTCAAATTGCCAAAACCACCTAAAACCGGGTTATCCTAGACGCGCGGCCGCCATGCGCCGCCTGTATCAGGAGGGGTATGCCGATTTTTTCCGCCTTGGGTTTCGCCGCCGCACTCGCCGCCGCACCGCTGCCACCAGCCGATACGCTGGAACAGCGGATTGCCGCCTGCCTGTCCTGTCATAGCGTCAAGGAGCGCGGCGATGCTTATTTCCCGCGCATCGCCGGCAAGCCGTCCGGCTACCTGTACAACCAGCTGCGCCATTTCCGCGACGGCCACCGGCATTATCCGATGATGACCTATATGGTCGGCAACCTGTCGGACGCTTACCTGCGCGAGATTGCCGATTACTTCGCCGCCCAGCATCCCCCCTACCCGCCGCCACCGCCTGGCAGCGGCAGCAATGCATCGGCGGCACAAGTGGCGCGCGGCGAGGCGCTGGTGCGGCAGGGCGATCCGCTGAAGAAAATCCCGGCCTGCGTCAGTTGCCATGGCGCGGCACTGACCGGCGTTGAGCCGGCCATCCCAGGACTGCTGGGGCTGCCCAGCGACTACATCAACGCCCAGTTCGGCAACTGGAAGAACAAGAGCCGCCGCGCCACCGCGCCCGACTGCATGGCCACCATCGCCGCCCGCCTGAGCGATAGCGATGTCGCCGCCGTGTCGTCCTGGCTCAGCAAGCAAACGCCAGACGCCGCCGCCCGCCCCGCCGCCAGCATCCCCTTGCCGCTGCCGATCGCCTGCGGCAGCGTTCCGCCGGCCGGAGGCGCCAAATGAGGAAAATCGTTTATACCGTTATGGCCGCCGCGCTGATCGCCGCTGTGGTCGCCGCAGTCCTGCTGGCCATGCAGTTCCGCCGGCCAGACGATAGTCCGCCCTCCGCCGCCACCGCCGCGCTGGCGGCCGATGAGCGCCTCGCCCGTGGCGCCTACCTCGCCAAAGCCGGCGACTGCATGGCCTGCCACACCACGCGCGGCGGCCAGCCCTATGCCGGCGGCCGCGCGCTGCAAACGCCGTTCGGCTCGATCATCGCCCCCAACATCACCGCCGACCGCAACACCGGCATCGGCACGTGGTCGAGCGACGACTTCTGGCGCGCCCTGCACCATGGCCAGTCGCGTGACGGCCGCCTGCTCTACCCAGCCTTCCCCTACACCAACTACACCCGCATCACGCGCGACGACGCCGACGCCCTGTACGCCTACCTGCAAACCGTGCCGGCCGTGACCCAGGCCAACCAGCCGCACCAGCTGCGCTTCCCGTACAGCCTGCAAATCTCGCTGGCCGCCTGGCGCATGCTGTACTTCAAGCCGGAAGTATTCCGCCCGGAGACTAACCAGTCGGTGGACTGGAATCGCGGCGCCTACCTGGTGCAGGGACTGGGACATTGCAGCGCCTGTCACAGCGCGCGCAATCCGCTCGGCGGCTCGGAAGGCGAAAGCCTGTCCGGCGGCATGATCCCGGCGCAAGGCTGGTACGCGCCGGCGCTGAACGCCCGCGGCGACTGGCAACAGGACCATCTGGCGGCGCTGCTGAAAACCGGCGTGTCGCCGCGCGCCGCCGTGTTCGGGCCGATGGCCGAAGTGGTGAAGGAAAGCCTGCAATACCTGAATGACGGCGACATCAACGCCATCGCCGTCTACCTGAAAGCGCTGCCGGCCGAGGCCAAGCCAGCTGCCTTCGAGCGCGAAGGCGCACCGGAAGCAGTCGCCTTCCTGGCCGCCGGCGCCAAACTGTATGAGAAGCATTGTGCGGAGTGCCACGGCGCCGAAGGCAAGGGCCAGTCGCCCGCCTATCCGCCGCTGACCGGCAACCAGGCGCTGATCATGACCAACGCCGTCAATCCGATCCGCATGGTGCTGAATGGCGGCTTTGCGCCGGCTACGGCGGGCAACCCGCGGCCGTACAGCATGCCACCGTTCAGCCACGCGTTGAATGATCTGGAAGTGGCGCAGCTGGTGTCCTACCTGCGCAGCGCCTGGGGCAACAACGCGCCGCCGGTCAACGCCACCGATGTCAACCGCTTCCGCGCCGTGCCGCTGGACTAAGCCTTACGGCTCGACGAAACCGATCCGGTCGGTAGTGGCGTTGCGCGCATCCTGCACCGCGATCTTGCCCTCGGCCAGCAGCGCGTGCAGCGAGGTGTTCATCGTATGGCAGCCCTCGCCCGGCTGGTCTTCCATCCAGATGCGCAGGTTGGAGACCTTGCCGTTGGCGATCATCTCGGTCACTTGCGGATTGTTGGTCAGGCACTCGGTGGCCAGATAGTAGCGCTCGCCCTTCACGGCCGGCAGCAGCGCCTGGCACAGCACGCCACGCAGCGCATGCCCCAAGGC
The DNA here is from genome assembly GCF_009857535.1 of Duganella margarita. Lineage (GTDB taxonomy): Bacteria > Pseudomonadota > Gammaproteobacteria > Burkholderiales > Burkholderiaceae_D > Rugamonas > Rugamonas margarita. Next base: position 39,605 of record NZ_WWCS01000020.1, on the reverse strand, counting down.
CTGCGCCTGCGCTTCGGTATTGCCCAGCAGGCGCAGCATCTTCTGCAGGCCGAGCTCGGTGGAACGCGCGTGCAGCGAGGCCAGCACCAGCGGCCCGGCCTCCGACAGCGCCAGCGCCTCCTGCGCCGTCTGCGCGTCGCGGATCTCGCCGATGACGATCACATCCGGCCGCTCGCGCAGCGCATCCAACGCACCCTGGTAGAAGCTCTCGACGTCGCCGTCGGAGCCCACCTCGCGCTGGGTGATGACGCACTGGCGCTGGGGGATCAGCGTCTCGACCGGATCTTCAATCGTGATGATGTGACCGGAGCGGTGCTTGTTGATTTCGTCCAGCATCGAGGCGATGGTGGTCGACTTGCCCTGGCAGGTGTCGCCGATGATCAGCACCAGACCGCTGGTCAGCCTGGCGAAATTCTGCTCGTGCTCACCCAGCCCCAGCTTGGCCAGCGGCATCGGTTCTTTCGGGAAGCGGCGGATCACGCAACCGAGCCGCTTGCGGCCCTGGAAGCTGAAGCAGTTGGCGCGGATGCGGGCCGTATGCAGATCGACCGCGCGGTCGAAGGCGCGGTCCTGGATGCGCTCCGCCCAGTTCGGCTCGACCACCTCGAAGAATTCCTGCAATTCCTCGCGCGTGATCGGCGAGTCGGTGACGGCGACCAGTCCTTTCGGCTGGCGCAGCATCAACGGACTGTTCTGGTGGATCAGGATGTCGCTGAAAATCAGCTTGGAGTTCAGCAGGTGCAGAATCTGCTCGACGAGCGTGCCGAAGACCGGGTGGTCTTCGTTCTCGATGTAGCTCAGGGTACGAATTTGCGACGATTGGTAGTGTTCCATCTCTGCTCAAATCTCCGTGGATGCCGGATGATTATAAGAGAAAAACTTGCAACGCCGAAACTTTTTAAGCGCGGACCTTCGGGTATTTAAAGCCCGTGCGCAAATCCATGCTGAAGCGCTGGCCCTTTTCCGTGACCAGCACGTGATCCGGCGGCTCTTCGCCCGCCAGCGCGCGGTAAAAGATCGGCAAGCCTTCCGATTTGCGGATCAGATCATCGCAGCGCTCGTAGACATTCGGGCAGCCGGTATCGGCCAGCAAGGCCTGCACGATCGGCACTTTCCAGGCATCGACGCCGGCCGCCTGGAACTGGCAGATCAGGTAGCCGCTGGTGCCGCCCCAGCTATCGACCAGCAAGCCGGGCAAGCCGTCTTCGTCGCCGCGGATCACCGGCACCAGATCGGTCGGCGCGGCGGCGCGCACGGCGGCGGCGCGCTTGGCGATGGCGGCGCGTACGCGGCGTTTCATCATCGCGTGATCGACCGGTTCATCTTCCTTGTAGCTCCAGACGCGGGCGCGCACCTCGGACAAGGGATTCCACGCGGCGCGCGCCAAAAACTGGCGCGACGAGGTTTGCAGGATGGCCGTGCCACCGGGTTTGTTCTTTTCTTGCGGGCGACCGTCGACGCGCTCGATAGCGGTGGCGTAGATCAGGATATCGCCGGCCAGCAGGCGTTTTTCCTTGCCCTGTTTGATGGTTATAGTAAGCATAGGCAGAATGATACCTCATGCGCGCTCTATTCCCGGCGCTGTGCATTCTGCGCCACGCCGGCTGCAATCTGTCGCAAGCGCGTTCCAGGCGGCGGGCGACCTGCGTAGGATGCAGACTTAAGCCAATCAAATTTCAGGAGAACCATATGAACCGCCGCCATTTTCTGCCTTCGCTGTTGCTGTCCGCCGGCCTGCTGGCCGCCCCAGTCGTGGTCGCCCAGAACGGCCCGCTCAGCTGGCTGAGCGGCGGTGAACGGGTGCAAGGCAGCGGCAAGATCGTCAAGCAGAACCGCGACGTCGGCCACTTCAACGCGCTGACGGTGGGCGTCGGCAGCGACGTCGAAATCCGTCTCGGCAACACCGAAGGCGTGATCGTGGAAACCGACGACAACCTCCAGCCACTGATCGAAACCAAGGTGGACAACGGCACCCTGCGCATCCGTCCGGCGAAAAACAACCTGCGCGTGGATACCCGCAACATGAAGATCATCGTGCTGGCGCGCACGCTGGACCGGCTGTCGATCGGCGGCTCCGGCAATGTCACCGCCGACAAGCTGCGCGGCGAGCACCTTACCATTGATGTGGGCGGCTCCGGCTCGTTCAGCGTCGACCAGCTGGACAGCGAATCGGTGGCGATTGCACTGGGCGGCAGCGGCAACCTGAAAGCGGCCGGCAACACCGAGCGGCTGCAAGTGTCGATCGGCGGCTCGGGCCGGGTGCAGGTCGGCCAGCTGCAAGCGCGCGACGCAGTGGTCAGCATCGGCGGCTCCGGCCAGGCCACCGTGTGGGCCAAGAAATCACTGAACCTGAGCGTGGCCGGCTCGGGCGACATCAACTACTACGGCGATCCGCAGATCAGCAAAAGCATCATGGGTTCCGGCACCATCAAACGCCTGGGCGGCGCACCGCTCTAAGGATTGAATTTGCCCAGTACCTGCAACACGGCGGCGGCAATCGCCGCCGGTTCCGCCTGCGACACCTCCACCAGCGGCATCTCCCCAAACGGCTTGCGCGCAGCGCGCACCTGGCCGGCGCTGATCTCCAGACTATCCAGCTCGGAGGCTCGCGCCTTCCAATAGGTCAGCTTGCGTACCTGCGCCGCTTGCGCCGACGCCAGCGCCGGCCCGATCTCGCCATTGATGCTGGTGGCCGGATACGCGCAACCCTCGCCCACCTTGCCCTGTTCTGCCGCCGCCAGACAGGCCAGCACCGCATCCAGCTTGGCCGCGCGGTCCGCCGGCAGGGCATCTTCCTTGAGCGGCGCCACCAGCACCAGGCCGGTCACCGCGCCGCGCGAGCGCCAGGCGAACTGCTGCGCGATCAAGGCGCCATAGCCGGCGCCAACCAGCACGAACGGCCCCTCCAGATGGGCATTCCTGATGAGGAAATTCAGATCCTTGCTGGCATTCGCCACCGTCGCGGCGCGGATAATGGGATCGCTGGCGCCGAAGCCGGCGCGGTCATACACGCAGGCGCGCGTGCGCGCTGCGACCTCCGGCAACACCGCCGACCAGTCCCAGCCGGCGCGACCGGCATCGGCCTCGAACAGCACGGTCGGCGATCCCTTGCCGGTGCAATACAGATTCAGTTTGCGGCCACCGACGTCGACCCGCACTTGCGGACCTGCGAGGGCGTTCTGGCCGGCCGGTGGCTCGGCATGGACGCCGGCGCCAGTCAGCACGGAGACAGCCACCAGGGCTTTGAGCGAGAAATTATTCATGCTTTCAATATATCATTGCCAAGAGGGAAATTGGCGGCGTCAATACGGCGATGGCGGATTTCTGGCAAAGTAGAGGGTGTTCGGGCGTCGCTACGGGCGCCCTTCTCATCCATCAACGGAGATTTTTCATGACCACGACAACCTACCCTAACGTCCGCCTCCTGATCGCCAACGAATGGACCGACGCCACCGGCGGCAAGACCATTCCCGTGCTGAATCCGGCCACCGGCAAGGAAATCGGCACCGTGGCCCACGCCAGCATTGCCGACCTGGACCGCGCACTGGCGGCGGCACAAAAAGGTTTTGACGCGTGGCGCAAGGTTTCAGCCTTCGAGCGCACCGCCACGCTGCGCCGCGCCGCGGCCCTGCTGCGCGAGCGCGCCGACGAAATCGCCCGCCTGCTGACCCAGGAACAAGGCAAGCCGCTGGCCCAGGCGCGCGGCGAAGCCATGGCCGGCGCCGACATCATCGACTGGTTCGCTGCAGAAGGCATGCGCGTGTATGGCCGTATCGTGCCGTCACGCAATCCGCTGGCGCAGCAACTGGTATTGAAAGAGCCGGTCGGTCCGGTGGCCGCATTTACGCCGTGGAACTTCCCGATCAACCAGGTGGTGCGCAAGCTGGCGGCGGCGCTGACCACCGGCTGCTCCTTCCTGTGCAAAGCGCCGGAAGAAACCCCGGCTTCGCCAGCGGCGCTGTTCCAGTGCTTTATCGACGCCGGCGTGCCGGCCGGCACGGTGGGTTTGGTGTTTGGCGATCCGGCTGAAATTTCCAATTACCTGATTCCGCATCCGGTGATCCGCAAGGTGACCTTCACCGGTTCGACCCCGGTCGGCAAGCAGCTGGCGGCCCTGGCTGGCGCGCACATGAAGCGCGTGACCATGGAACTGGGCGGCCATGCGCCGGTGATCGTGGCGGAAGACGCCGACGTCGCGCTGGCGGTCGAAGCGGCCGGCGGCGCCAAGTTCCGCAACGCCGGCCAGGTGTGCATCGCGCCGACCCGCTTCCTGGTGCATAACAGCATCAAGGACGAATTCACCCGCGCGATCGTGGCGCATGCCGAACGCCTGCAACTGGGCAATGGTCTGGTGGAAGGCACGACGCTGGGCCCGCTGGCCAACCCGCGTCGCGTGGCGGCCATGACCCAGCTGGTGGAAGACGCCCGCGCCAAGGGCGCCAATGTGGCGACTGGCGGTCTGCGCATCGGCAACGAAGGCAACTTCTTCGCGCCGACCATTCTGGCCGACGTGCCGCTGAATGCCAGCGTATTCAATGACGAGCCGTTTGGCCCGGTGGCGGCGATTCGCGGTTTCGATACGCTGGAAGAGGCGATTGCCGAGTCCAACCGTCTGCCGTTTGGCCTGGCTGGGTATGCCTTCACCCGTTCGATCAAGAACGCACATCAGCTGATGAACAATGTGGAAGTCGGTATGCTGTGGATCAACCAGCCGGCGACGCCAAGCGCCGAGATGCCGTTTGGCGGCGTGAAGGATTCGGGCTATGGTTCGGAAGGTGGTCCGGAGGCGCTGGAAGCCTACCTGAACACCAAATCGGTGTCGCTGATGGCGGTCTAGGGCTCCTCAGCCCTCGGCAAACAACTGCCGGGGGCTGGCGCCGTCAAACAGCGCCTTGATCCAGTCACTAAGCTGGCTGCTGTCAGCCTCGGCAATCCTGGACTCTGCGTCAGCCGGCATACCCGCTCCCGCCAGTAAGCGGGTCAGCAGACGTTGCAGCGCCGCGCGTTCACCTTGCTGAATGCCTTGCTGAATGCCTTGCTGAATGCCTTGCTGAATGCCTTGCTGCATTCCGGCCTGCAGGCCTTCTTTGACGCTGTCCTCTCGTGGCTGCAGCAGAAGGTCGAGAAACTCGTCTGTCAATACATCTTCAAGCTTGTATTTTCTTTCAGCTGGCATAGCATCGTCCTCCTCCAGATCCATCTTAGTTTCGCCAAGTTCGTCCTGCAAGGTGAGCTGCAACCAGTTCCTGAGCGTTTCGCGTATCGGATTCAGGTCGGGTTCACGCATGCGCGTCACGAACGCTTTAACCGCCAACCAGAGTTCGGGCTCGGTGCGGCAACGTAGCACCCTGAATACCAAATTAACGATGTCACCGCGCGTGCCCTGATGATGCTGGTCAACCAGCAGATATTGCTGGCCAGCTTGAAAACGCTCCAGCCCGACTGGCGGAGGCAACATCAGTTGCTCCAGCGTGGTCGCCGCGCGCCATGGGCGGCGGCCGTGGTACAGCACGATCGGCAGCACCGGCGGCAACTTGCCGTGCTTGCTCAGGCGGTGCTGCGCCACCAGATCCTGATATAGCAAGCCGACGTATACCTGCATGCGCAAAGCCATCCACTTGTCCGGCCGCGACTGAAACTCCAGCAGGATATAGACGTACACCCACTCGCCGCCGATCCGCGCGCGCCACACCACGTCCGCGTGGCGCGCCTTGCCGTGATCGCTGGCGTAGCTGGCGTTGACGCGTTCCAGCTCATTCACCGTCAACGCCCGCGCCCACTCGGCCGGCAACAAACCGACCAGCAAATCACGCACGATTTCCGGATGGGAGAACAGCTGCTTGTAGACAGTGTCGCGACGGGAGGCCATGAAAAAATATTCTAGCCTTGGCTCTCGTTGCCGGGTACGCTAGGTGGCGAGCGTGGTTTGGCTCTCCTCAACAAAACAGCACAACAAGGGAGAAATACTTGAAAGCGATTGCCGTCTCCATCCTGCTTTTCGCCTACGCCGCCGCCGGCGCCGCAGACATCCCCGCCATCACCGCCGTCAAAGCCGCCCACATGGTGGATGTGCGCAGCGGCAAGCTGGTCGACCAGGCCGTGGTGCTGATCAGCGGCGAGCGCATCACCGCCGCCGGCAGTCAGCTGACGATTCCGGCCGGCGCCACCGTCATCGACCTCGGCAACAAAACCCTGCTGCCCGGCCTGATCGACGCCCACACCCACATCACCGGCCGTCCGGAAGACGCCGGCTATAGCATCATCGCCAAGTCGATCCCGCGCATCACGCTGACCGGCGCCCACAACGCGCTGACCACGCTGCGCGCCGGCTTTACCACCATCCGCGATGTCGGCGCCGATGGCTATACCGACATCGGCCTGCGCGACGCCATCAACGACGGCGACGTCCCCGGCCCGCGCATCCTGGCGTCCGGCCCGCCGCTCGGCATCACCGGCGGCCACTGCGACGACACCATGCACGCGCCCGAATACAAGTCCATTGCCCTGGGGGTGGCCGACGGTGTCGACGAAGCGTTGAAAGTCACGCGCCGCAACATCAAGTACGGCGCCGACGTCATCAAGATCTGCGCCACCGGCGGCGTGCTGTCGTTCGGCGACGATCCGCGCACCTCGCAATACACGCTGGAAGAATTGAAAGCCATCATTGGCGAAGCCCACCGCCTCGGCCGCAAGGCCGCCGCCCACGCGCACGGCGGCGACGGCATCCGGCTGGCGGTGCTGGCCGGGATCGACTCGATCGAACACGGCTCCTACATCGACGACGAAGGCATCAAGCTGATGAAGGAGCACAAAACCTATCTGGTGCCGACGCTGTACCTGGGCGACTGGCTGATCGACAACGCCGAAGCCATCAAGCTACCTGCGCCGCTGCTGGAAAAAGCCAAGGTGGTGCTGCCGCAGGCGCGCATCAACATCGGCAAGGCGATCAAGGCCGGCGTGCCGATCGCCTTCGGCACCGACGCTGCGGTCTACCCGCACGGCCTCAACGCGCGCGAGTTCGCCGTGCTGGTCAAGCTGGGCATGACGCCGGCGCAGGCAATCCGCACCGCCACCGTGAATGCCGCCGATCTACTGGGATGGAGCGATAAGGTCGGCAGCATCGAGGCCGGCAAGTATGCCGACCTGATCGCCGTGGACGGCGCTCCGCTCAACGATGTGCGCGCACTGGAGCAAGTCCAGTGGGTCATGAAGGGCGGCGCGGTGGTGAAGGGAAATTAGCGCTCGGCTTTCAGCACTTCGCGGGTGATTTCGACGGTCTCGGTGCCGTCGGTCAGCCAGATCTGGCCGTCCTGGATGGTGCACTGGAACTGCATCGTGCGCTGCGCCATCTTGCCCAGCTGTTCGGTGGCGGCGGCGTCCAGATCCACCACGGTCAGGTTCTTGCAGCGCTCGACCTTGTTGGCCAGCGCCTTCCACCAGATGTGACTGGTGGCGGCGTAGCTGTACACGTAGACGTGTTCGGAACGGCCGCAGGCCTTCAGGATCACTTTCTCGTCCGGCTGGCCGACCTCGATCGACAGCTCGATGGCGCCGGTCAGGTCCTTGTGCCACAGGTCCGGCTCTTCAACGTCGAACAAACCCTTGGTGAAGGTCAGCGCTTCATTGGCGTGAATCGCGAACGCCACCAGGCGCACCATCATGCGCTCGTCGGTTTCCGACGGATGGCGGGCCAGCGTCAGTTGATGGGTTTCATAGTAATTGCGGTCCATGTCCGCAATCGACAGTTCTGCTTTATAGATTGTTGCCTTGAGTGCCATTCGATTCTCTTGATTCTCTTATTACTTAAAGACGACGGTTTTATCGCCGTTTTGCAAAATGCGGTGTTCGACAAACCATTTCACTGCGCGCGCCAGCACCACGCATTCGACATCGCGGCCGATCGCCGACAGGGTATCCGCATCCATCGAGTGATCGACGCGCTCGACGTCCTGCTCGATGATCGGACCTTCGTCCAGGTCGCCGGTGACAAAGTGCGCGGTGGCGCCGATCAGCTTGACGCCGCGCTGATGCGCCTGCGCATACGGCTTGGCGCCCTTGAAGCTCGGCAGGAAGGAATGGTGGATATTGATCGCCTTGCCCTTGAGCGCCGTGCACAGGCCCGGCGACAGGATCTGCATGTAGCGCGCCAGCACCACCAGGTCGACCTTGTGGGTATTCATCAGCTCGATGATTTTGGCTTCCTGCGCCAGCTTGTCCTCGGCCGGCGCACCGGTCGCCAGCGGCAAGTGGTGGAACGGAATATTGTAGCTGGCCGCCAGCTGATAGAAGTCCATGTGGTTGGAGACGATGGCCGGAATTTCCACCGGCAGCAGCCCGCTCTTGTAGCGGAACAGCAGGTCGTTCAGGCAGTGGCCGATCTTCGACACCATCAGCATTACGCGCGGCTTGTAGTGGGCGTCGCGCAGTTCCCAGTCCAGCTTCATATCGGCAGCCAGCAGGCTGAAGTCGGCGCGCAGCAAATCGTCGTTGATGTTGCGATCTTCCGCCGAAAAATGCACGCGCATGAAGAACAGCTTCGATTCGCTATCGCCAAACTGGGCCGAATCGATGATGTTGCAGCCGTGTTCGGCCAGGAAGCCCGACACGCGATGCACGATGCCGCGCTGATCCAGGCAAGAGAGTGTCAGAATGTATTCGGGATAACTCATGACTACCGTAGAAGATGTGGACAAAAGAGATCTATTGTCGCATGCCTTGCCATTCACGACAAAAATAGCACGCTCGTGCAATTTGAGATATAGTCATCCCCACCCCACACAAGGAGAAAATCCATGGAGACAAATCTGCAATTCCGCCTGGCCGCGCGTCCGGTCGGCATGGTCAAGGACAGCGACTGGCAACAAGTGACCGAACCGCTGCGCGAACTGGCCGACGGCGAGATCCGCATCAAAGTGCTGTACCTGTCGCTCGACCCGGCCATGCGCGGCTGGATGAACGAAGGCAAATCCTACATCCGCCCGGTCGCCATTGGCGAAGTGATGCGCGCCGGCGGCGTCGGCGTGGTGGTGGAATCGAAGTCGCCGAAGTACGCCGTCGGCGACCACGTCCAGGGCGGCACCGGCGTGCAGCGCTACTGGACCGGCGCCGGCGACGACAGGCAGGCCGGCTTCCACAAGGTCGATCCGAAACTGGCGCCGCTGACCACCTACCTGAACACGCTGGGCATGCCGGGCATGACCGCCTATTTCGGCCTGATCGAATCGGGCCAGCCAAAAGCCGGCGACACCGTGGTGGTGTCGGGCGCGGCCGGCGCGGTCGGCCAGACCGTCGGCCAGGTCGCCAGGCAGCTGGGCTGCCGCGTGGTCGGCATTGCCGGCGGCAAGGAAAAGTGCGATTTCGTCGTCAACGAGCTGGGCTTCGACGCCTGCATCGACTACAAGAACGACTCGGTCAAGGACGGCCTCAAGCAGCATTGCCCGCAAGGCGTGGACGTCTACTTCGACAACGTGGGCGGCGAGATCCTCGACACCGTGCTCACCCGCATCAACATGAAGGCGCGCATCGTCATCTGCGGCGCCATCTCGCAATACAACAACACCACCGCAGTCAAGGGACCATCCAACTATCTGGCGCTGCTGGTCAACCGCGCCCGCATGGAAGGCATCGTGGTGTTCGATTACGCCGACCGTTACCCGATCGGCGTGGCGGCGCTGGCCGGCTGGATGAAGGACGGCAAAATCAAGAGCAAGGAAGACATCGTGCAGGGACTGGAAAACTTCCCGCAGGCGCTGAACATGCTGTTTGAAGGGAAGAACTTCGGCAAGCTGGTGCTGCAGGTGGCGACAGGATAAAACTGCGGAACCTTCCGCCCGCCTCGGCGTCTATTCAAGTACCGCCACCACGCCGAGGACCACCATGTTTCCCCAATTTCCCCATCCCCTAGTCCGCTCCCACATCGACAACCTGCTCGACCTCTATGTCGGCATGTCGCAATGCATGTTTGAAACCGCGCAGCGCCTGAGCGCGCTGAACCTCCAACTGGGCCGCGAACTGATCGCCGAAGCCGGCGCCCGCACCGAGCGCGTGCTGGCCAGCCAGGGCGCCGGCCAGTTCGGTTCCGCCCTCATCGCCCAGTTCACCCCGGGCAGCCAGGCCATGATCAACTACCAGCGCGGCGTGGCCGAGGTGCTGAGCCGCTGCCAGGCAGTGATCTCGCAGACCGCCGCCGACCGCATGCCGGCGGTGCGGCGCTCGGCCACCGCCATGGCCGACGACCTGCTGCAGGAAGCCAGCCGCCAGACCGCCCAGGCCGCCGAACAACTGGCGCGCTTCCAGCCCGGCAGCCAACTGCGTCATTAACTGGAACTTCCGTCAACCTTGCAACTCTAACCACACAGAACAGCAGGGATGCTGCTGTTTCTTTCCCATTTGACGGAGGTTTATATGGCCAACAGCACGACGAACGAAAAACCCAAGGGCACGGCCAAGCGCGGCTTTGCCGCCATGGACGAAGCCACCCAGCGCGCCATCGCCAGCAAGGGCGGGCAAGCGGCGCACCAGAAAGGCACGGCGCACGAGTTTGACTCGGAGGAAGCGCGCCGGGCCGGACAGAAAGGCGGCGAGGCGGTCAGCCGCGACCGCGAACACATGGCGGCCATCGGTCGCAAAGGCGGTGAAAGCCGCCAGTCCGCCGCCCGCGCCAACGCGGAGAAAAACCGCAGCGTCGCTTCCGAGCAATCGGCCAAGGGCGGCAACAAACAGTAGTGCTACGCCGCCTTCCGGTCTTGCAGGCGTTGCAGCATGGACGCATGCAGGACCGGTGGCGCCGCCACGATACTCGGCGACGTCAGGCGATAGGGCCGGCCATCGGCCTGCGTCGCCACCCCGCCCGCCTCCTGGATCAGCAGCGTGCCGCCGATGCTGAGATAACCGTCGGCGCCATCCTGCCAGAACGCATCCAGCCGGCCGCACGCCACGTAGGCCAATTGCAGCGAGGTCGGCCCGAGATTGCGGGTCGCCACCAGTTCCTGCTGCTGCCGCGCGCTGACACGGATCGGCTGGCCGTTGTACCAGGCGCCATGGCCCCACGACGCGTGGAACAGTTCGTCATGCATGGCGTCGTACACGACGGTGAACACCGGCACACCTTCGCGCATCAGCGTCAGCGACATGCACCACTGGGGAATCGCGCGCAGGAACTGCACCGCGCCGTCGATGGCGTCGCCGATCCAGTATTCGCCGCGCTGCGCATACTCTTCGCTGAGCTGGCCGTCGGCCCAGGCGATCGGCGGATACTGCGCGGCCAGCGCGCACCGCAGCGTGTCGTTGGCAGTCCACACCGCGTCCATGTCCACCAGCGGCGCACGGCGCCAGAAGGCGGCGCACAGGTCGGCGCCGACCTCGCGCACCAGCTCCAGTACGCCTTCGGTATCGATTGCCGTCATGGTTTTTCCTTGCGATGGATGAAAACCGTAGATTGCCTGTAGAATTCATCTATAGCTAACTGCCAATGGACAACTGATAACGCAATCGGGCCACAATATGAGCAATTACTATGGCGACAAACGACTGAGCGACGAGCTCCCTATCTACGTGGCGGCCCAGCATACCGACGGTTGCGGCGGCAGGGGCAGGCTGATGCATCACCATCCGGAAGGCCAGATGTACATCCCGGCGCAAGGGGTGATTCTGGTCGAGGCCGGCGGCAACCGCCAGGTGCTGCCGCCCGGACGGCTGGGCTGGATTCCGCCCTATATGCCGCACGCCGCCAGCGTGCACGGCAATACGCTCAAGCCGGGGCTGGCCGGCCACACCATCCATATCACGCCGGCGCTCTGCGTGGGATTTCCCGAGCAATCGCTGGCGCTGCGCATGTCGCCGCTGGCGGTGTCGCTGCTGGAGCGCATGTGCCGCTGGCCGAACGGTTCGCCAAGCGACGCTGCCGGCCTGCGCCTGATGGATGTCTTCCTCGACGAGATCCGTGCCGCAGAACCCGATCCGCTGCACCTGACCATGCCGCGCCACCCGCGCCTGATGGCGATGGCGGCCACGATTGCCCAGGACCCGGCCGACGAAACCGATCTCGACGCGTGGGCCGACCAGTTGGGCTGGTCGCGGCGCAGCCTGACCCGCCACTTCCGCAACGAGACCGGCATGTCGGTGGTGGAATGGCGGCAGGTGGCGCGCCTGCAAAAGGGCATGGCGCTGCTGAACGGCGGCGCCTCCGTCACCACGGTGGCGCTGAGCCTGGGCTATGACAGCGTCAGCAGCTTCATCGCCCTGTTCCGTCGCATCCTCGGCACCACGCCAGCGCGCTTCGCCGCTTAGCGTGGGTCGGTCAGTGCGCCGCCACATACCACGGTGACGGCTGCGGGTCGGGCGTGGCAAAAGTCTTGCGCATGTGCTCCACCTCCTCCACCGGACTGCGGCCGAACAGGCGCTTGAATTCGCGGCTGAACTGCGACGAACTCTCGTAGCCGACGCGCGCGCTGGCCGCCGCCACCGACATCTCCTGGCGCAGCATCAGCAGCCGCGCCTGATGCAGCCGGGTCGACTTCAGGTACTGCATCGGCGAGGTGCTGGTGACGGCCTTGAAGTGATGGTGGAAAGTCGCCACGCTCATGTGGGCTTCGGCTGCCAGTTGGCCCACATCCAGTTCCTCGCTGAACGATGCATGAATCTTGCGCAGCGCGCGGGCGATGGTGGCAAAGCGGCCCTGCTGCATCAAGGCTGCGCGCATGCTGGCGCCTTGCACGCTGGTCAGCACGCGGTAGTAGATCTCGCGCACCAGTGCCGGCCCCAGCAGCGCAGCGTCGAGCGGATCGGCCAGCGCTTCGAGCAAGCGCTCCACCGAAGCGGACAGCCGGTCATCCATCGGCGTCGAGTACAGGCCCTTCGGTTCGGCCGTCACCGCGTGGCCCTGCTCTTCCAGCTCCAGCAGCAGGTCGGCGGTCAGCTGAAAATCCAGCCGCAAATACACCGCCAGCAGCGGCTGCTCGGCACTGGCCTCGGTCTCCATCGAAAACGGCACCGGCACGGCGACCGCCAGGCAATGCTGGGCGTCGTAGACGAATTCCTGCTCGCCGAGAAAGCCCCGCTTGCGCCCCTGGCAGACGATCACGATATCGGGCTCGTACAACACCGGCGTGCGGCTCAGCGGACGGTTGGAGCGCAGGAAGCGCACATCCGGCAGCACGCTGAGGTTGTAGCCCTCGACCGGCGCCAGCCGCTCCATCAATGTCACCATGCGATTTTTCATGCAGCGATTGTAAGCCCGAACGCCGGCGCCGCCATCCTGCTCAGAGAATCAGGCAAATGATGCAGAGCTTCCGACATAGGCGCGTCGCGCGGGGGTCACTACCATGGCGGCTCTCACTGAAAGGACAGACCATGAGCAAGCTATTCTTCATTACCGGCGTCAGCAGCGGTTTCGGCCAGGCGCTGGCGCAGGCGGCGTTGGACGCCGGCCACACGGTCATCGGTACGGTACGCAATGAACAGGCGCGCGAAGCGTTTGCGGCGCTACAACCCGGCCGCTCGCACGCCTACCTGCTGGATGTGACCGATTTCGACGCCATCGACGGCGTGGTGGCGCAGGCGCAGGCTGAAGTCGGCCCGGTGGACGTGCTGGTCAACAATGCCGGCTACGGTCACGAAGGTATTCTGGAGGAATCGCCGCTGGCGGAAATGCGCCGACAGTTCGACGTTAATGTATTCGGCGCGGTGGCGATGATGAAAGCCTTCCTGCCTTCCTTCCGCAGCCGCCGTCGGGGCCACATCATCAACATCACGTCGATGGGCGGCTTCATCACCATGCCGGGTATCGCCTACTACGCCGGCAGCAAGTTCGCGCTGGAAGGTATCTCGGAGGTGGCAGGCAAGGAAGTACAGCAGTTTGGCGTGCATGTGACGGCGGTGGCGCCGGGCTCGTTCCGCACCGACTGGGCGGGCCGCTCGATGGTGCGGTCACAGCGCAGCATCGCCGACTACGACCAGCTGTTCGATCCCATCCGCGCCACCCGCGCCGAACGCAGCGGCAAGCAGCCCGGCGATCCGGCCAAGGCCGCGCAGGCCATCCTGGCGTTGACGGCAATGGCCGAGCCGCCGGCGCACCTGCTGCTGGGCAGCGATGCGCTGGGCCTGGTGCGCGGCAAGCTGGCGCAGATGGAAAGCGACATCAGCGCCCTGGAAGCGCTGACCCGCTCGACCGACGCTTAAGCCGGCGTGCCGATGATGACGCTGGAGGCCTTGAAGATGGCGCTGGCATCCGAACCGACTTCCAGCGCCAGCGCCTCGCCGCTATCCTTGGTGACGATGGCGGCGATGGTGCCGCCGCCCGGCAGCTCGATGCTGACTTCGGTATTCACCGCGCCCGGCTGCACGCGGCTGACCTTGCCCGTCAGGCGGTTGCGCGCCGACAGTTTGGCCTCGCCCAGGTCGGTCGCGACGATCACCGACGACGCCTTGATCAGCGCAAACGCCTCCACGCCCACGGCCAGGCCCAGGCTCGCGCTGCTGTCGCGCGTAATCGTCGCCACCAGTTGCTGGCCGCCGACGATTTCCAACACCACCTCATCATTGACGGCGCCCTGCTTCACCGCCACGACCTTGCCGCTGAACTGGTTGCGCGCACTGGTTTTCATCTTCATCCTCTGGATCAGCAAAAAATCGTCGGCCAGCGCGTGCGACTGGCTGCTCAGATGGGCGACAAACTCGCGGTGCGCCGCATCGATCTTGCGGAAATTCTCCACCAGCTGATTGCCACGCGCCGTCAGCCGGGTGCCGCCGCCGCCCTTGCCGCCGGCCACCCGCTCCACCAGCGGCTCGCCGGCCAGGTTATTCATTGCCTCGATCGCGTCCCAGGCGCCCTTGTAGCTCATGCCGACCGCCTTGGCGGCCGCCGTGATCGAGCCTTCCGACGCCACCGCAGCCAGCAATGCCACGCGGTCCTGCCCGCCCAGCTTCTGGCCGTCGATGGTCATCCACACATTGCCTTGCAATTCCATGCTCATGCCGCATTTTCCTCCACGCGGAAGATGCTACCATTTTCCATGCGCAGCACGTGATCGCCGAAGGCGCGCACGTCTTCCGGATCGTGGGTAATCATCAGCATCGGGATCTCCAGCCGGCGCTGCAAAGCGCCCAGTTCGGCGCGCATGCGGTCGCGCAGGGCGGGATCGAGCGCGGCAAACGGCTCATCCAGCAGCAACGCTTCCGGCTGCGGCGCCAGCGCGCGCGCCAGCGCCACCCGCTGCCGCTGCCCACCGGACAATTGATGCGGATACTGGTGCGCCACATGGTCCAGCTCGAAGGCTTCCATCCAGTAGCGGATCGCCTCGCCATCCACGCGCGCGAGCGGATTGCGCCAGCCGCGCTGCAAGCCGAAGCCGATGTTCTGCCGCACGTTCAGGTGCGGAAACAGCGCATAGTCCTGGAACAGATACGCCACTTTGCGCTGCTGCGCCGGCAGGTTGATGCCGCTGCCGCTGTCGTACAGGCAGCGTCCGGCCAGCTCGATGCGGCCGCTGTCCGGCGTCATCAGACCGGCCACCGCCTTCATCATCTGGCTCTTGCCGGCACCGGACGAGCCATACACCACCACCCGCTGGCTGGACGATTCAAACGACGCCTGCAACTGGAACACGCTGTCGCCGGAGCGCAGGGTTTTGTGAATATCGACTTTGAATTGCGTGCTCATGCTTGCGGATTGCGGTTAGGCGTCAATTTGTTGGCGGCGACCAGCACGGTCACACACACCACGGAAGTAATGATGACCAGCAGGTTGGCGTGATCGTCCTGGCCCGCCTGCACGGCTTCGTACACGGCGATCGACAGCGTCTGCGTCTTGCCGGGAATGCTGCCGGCCACCATCAGCGTTGCGCCGAACTCGCCCATCGAGCGGGCAAACGCCAGCAAGGTGCCGCCCAGCACGCCGCGCCACGCCAGCGGCAAGGTCACGCGCAAAAACACGCCGAACGACGACACGCCCAGCACCCGGGCCGCCTGCTCGAACTGCGTATCGACCGCCTCGAACGCGGCGCGCGCCCCCTTCAGCACCAGCGGAAACGCCACCACGGCCGCCGCGATCACCGCCGCCTGCCAGGTGAAAATCAGGTTGATGCCGAAGTGCTGCTGCAACCACGCGCCGATGACGCCGTTGCGGCCTATGATCACCAGCATGTAATAGCCCAGCACCGTCGGCGGCATCACCATCGGCAGGGTCAGCACCGCGTCCAGCAATTCCCGGCCGGGAAAGCGCTTGCGCGCCAGCAGGTAGCCGAGCGCCAGGCCAAACACCAGATCGATCAGCGTGGCCCAGCAGGCCACCTTCAGCGACAGGCGCAGCGCTACCCAAGCCGGATCAAACGACTCCACGCTTACGGACGGCCGAAGCCGTACTTGGCGAGAATGGCCTGGCCGGCTGGCGACTGCACATAGTCGGCAAACTTGCGGCCGGCGGCGGCTTGCGGACCGGCGGCGATCACGGCGATCGGGTAAGTCACCGGCGTTTCAGTCGGCACCGTGGCCACCACGGTCACCTTGTCTTTGACGATCGCCGCATCGGTAGCGTAGACGAAACCGGCATCGACTTCACCGCGCGCCACGTAGTCCAGGCACTGGCGCACCGAGGTGCCGAGGATCAGCTTCGGCTCGACCGAGGCCCACAACTTGGCGTTCTCCAGCGCAGCCTTGGTATAGCGGCCGACCGGCACGCTGGCCGGATTGCCGATGGTGATGCGCGCCACGGCAGGCTGCGTTACATCGGCCAGGCGCTTGACCAGCACCTTGCCGGCTTGCGGCGCGATGAGCACCAGGCTGTTGCTAGCGAAGTTCTTGCGGGTGCCCGGCGCCAGCAGCTTCAGGTTGTCGGCCTTGTCCATGGCATCCTGGTCGGCGGAAGCAAACACGTCGACCGGCGCGCCTTTGCTGATCTGCTGCACCAGCGGATCGGAAGCGGCAAAGTTGAACTGCACCTTGTCGCCCACGTGGTCCTTCTCGAACGCGGTGCCGATTTCCTTGAAGGCGTTGGTCAGGCTGGCTGCTGCCGAGACCGTGATGTCCGCCGCCGATGCCGACGCTCCCAGCGCCGCCAGTACGATTGCTCCCCCTGCTTTCAACATATCCGCTCCAGTGATTAAAACCGCAATAAACTCGATTATATAGCGCAACGGTCATCCTGGTACTAGCCGGAAGAACTAGTCCGCAGCGTTACCAAACCGTAACGGTTATCGAATTGGCATTCATCGTACAATCAGCGCAGCTTACAACCACATTCCGGAGGCCCATCATGCATCATCTTCGCTGGCTGTCATTCACCGCCCTGCTGCTCACGACAGGCGCACTAGCACAGGCGGCTGGGCCGGCGCTGCCGGGCGGCTGGATACCACTCCCGGCGCCGACGCTGTCCGGCGCCTTCCTGCATGAAGGCAATGCCGATACGGCCGTACTCACGGCGGACAAGGACGGCTACGGCCTGGTGGTGGTGCCGGACGCCGCCAGCGGCGCCGAAGCACGCGTCGTCAAGACCTTCCACGACATCGCAGCCAATCCACCGCAGCTCTCGCTGATCAAGCCCGGCAACTACCAGCCGCTGTGCCACGGCGGTGGCACCTGCCCGCCGGTCAGCATCGCCAGCGAAGCGATCGGCCTGTGTTTTGGCGAGGCCAGCTGCGAGATCCTTTATTTTGATGGCAAGGCTTTCCGCGATATCGCGATTACCGACTAACAGGTACCCTCGATGGGTAAAACCCCTCACGCCATCCGCACCAGCCTCGCCCTGCTGCTGGCCGCCACGCTGCTACCCCCCGCCCACGCCGGCTGCGAATACAGCGAACTGGCCGCCATGGAAGTCAGCTATCCCGGCGAACTGAACCTGCCAGCCATCCAGGGTGAAATCAATGGCAAGCCGGTCAACATGGCCTAGTTCGGCGGACTGGTTGGTTCCGATTTCCTGTCGCAGGCCGACCTGGAGCTGGCGCTGTCCGAAAACCGCATCAAGTTTCTCAGCTTCCACGGTTGCGGCGACCAGACGCTGGCCTACTGGTCTCCTGACGCGGAACAAGTAGCCCTGCTCCGAGGACCGAACAGCAAGGTGCCGCTGGTCGAGATCCGCATCAACGGCCAGAAAATGCTGGCGGCCATCGACACCGGCGCCACCATCACTCTCCTCGACCAAAAAGCCGCCGAGCGCCTCGGCGTCACACCAGAGACTGAAGGCAGCACGAAAGCCGGTCACACCAACGGCGTCGGCAGCGGCAAGCGCGCCATGTGGCGGGCCACCTTCGACAGCTTCGCCATCGGCGACGAGCAGGTGCAGCACCCGAGGCTGACCATCGTCAACCGCACCGATGATGCGGGCGAGCAGCGCAAGCTGCAATACGACCTGGTGCTGGGTCGCGATTTCCTCAGGAGCCACCGCGTACTGCTGGCCAACAGCCAGCAACGGGTGTATTTCACCTACCTGGGCGGGCGCATCTTTGCTGATCCCGATTCTTGACGACCCATTCTTACGAGGAATAAGTCATATAGCGCCTACCTGTCTTAACGGAATACCGATGCGGTTCCATACTGAGTTCCATGCCAGCCACACAGCGCCTGGCCAACTCACTCAGACAGGAAACCATCATGACCCTCAAAGCCAAACTGGACGCCTTCAAAGCCGACTTCGAAGCAGGCAAGCCGCCCTACAACGTCCCTTACTCGGTGATCGAAACCATGCACCGCGCCACCGCCGAACTGCGCGCCTCCGGCCTGGCCAACGGCGCGCTCAAGGTGGGTGACCGCGCGCCAGCCTTTGCCCTGAGCGATGCCGACGGCAACCCGGTCAGCTCCGCCGAACTGCTGAAGCAAGGTCCGCTGGTGGTCAGCTTCTACCGTGGCGTCTGGTGCCCGTACTGCAACCTGGACCTGCAAGCGCTGCAAGCCGAACTGCCGCAACTCAAGGCGCTGGGCGCCAATCTGGTCGCCATCTCGCCGCAGACCGCGTCCAACAGCCGCAAGGCGATGCGCCAGAATGATCTGTCATTCCCGGTGCTGAACGACAGCGGCAACGACGTCGCCGCCGCGTTCGGCATCCGCTATCAGATGCCGGATTACCTGATCGAGCTGTACAAATCGCTGAAGAACGACCTGCCTTCCTTCAACGGCGACGACAGCTGGACCTTGCCGCTGCCAGGCCGCTTCGTGATCGACACCGACGGCGTGATCCTCTACGCCGAAGTCGACCCCGACTACACCCGCCGTCCGGAAACCGCGCTGCTGCTGCCATCGCTGCAACAGGCGCTGACGCGCTTTGCCGTGCCGACCGCGGCCAGCGTCACGCCAGCCAATCAGGCCATCTTTGAACAGCTGAAAAAAGGCCTGGGCATGGTGCCCAACCTGTACGCCACGCTGGCGTATTCGGACACTGCGCTGGGCAACTATCTGACGCTGCAAAACGGCAAAAGCGCGTTGAGCGCCAAGGAACGCGAAGTCATCAACCTGGTGGTCAGCCAGGTCAACCATTGCGAATACTGCCTGGCTGCGCACACCGCACTGGGCGGCATGGTCGGTTTCACGCCGGAGCAGATCATCGAACTGCGCAAAGGCGGCGCCACGTTCGATGCCAGGCTGGATGCCTTGGCCAAACTGGTCAAGAGCGCAGCGCTGAACCGCGGCCACGCCGAGCCGGCGTTGCTGGCGGCTTTCCTGGCGGCCGGCTACAGCAAAGGGCAACTGGTCGACACGGTCATGGTCATCGGCGACAAGATCATCACCAACTACCTGCACGCATTGACGCAGGTGCCGGTCGACTTCCCGGCCGCACCGGCAATCTGATCGCTCAGGCAGGCGTCAGCGACGCCTGCACAAAGTCCACAAACGCGCGCGCCTTGGCGCTCGCCAGCCGGCCCGATGGATAGACCGCCCACACATCCATCGCCGGCAAGGTCCAGCCGGTCAGCACCGCCTGGACTTCACCGCTGGCCAGCTCCGGCGCAAACATCCATTCGGACGCCACCGCCAGCCCCTGGTCGGACAGCACCGCCGCACGCAAGCCCTCCGCCGCCGACACCCGCAACCGCCCTTGCAGCGTGACGGGCAAGCGCTCCCCATCGCGTTCAAACACCCAGTTGCCGCTGCCACCGGCGTCCTGCACATACGGCACCGCGCTGTGCTGCGCCAGATCGGCCGGCGATTGCGGCATGCCATGCTCGGCAAAATACGCCGGCGTGCCGACCACGAGCCGCCGTCCCTGCGCAATGCGGCGGGCCGTCATCGACGAGTCGCTCAGCGCTCCCATCCGCAGCGCGACGTCGATGCCATGTTCCAGCAAATCGATATGGCGGTCATCCAGCACCACATCCAGTTCCAGCGCCGGATGTTCCCGCAGCCACGCGCCCAACTTCGGCACCACGTGCAGGCGGCCGAAGGTCAGGCCGGCACAGATGCGTAACCGTCCGCTCAGGCTGGCGCCGGCGCCACGCGTCTCCAGCTCCGTCTCGTCGGCCTGGCTAATGGTCTTGCGCGCGCCTTCGTAGTAGCGATGGCCGGCATCGGTGGTCGTCAGGCCACGTGTGGTGCGCGACAACAGCCGCGTGCCCAGCCGCGCCTCCAGCTGCGCCACCGCCTTCGACACGGCCGGCTGGCCGGTATGCAGCCGCCGCGCGGCAGCGGAGAACGACCCGGCCTCCACCACGCACACAAAAATTTCCATCAGGGTTAAACGATCCACGGCGCTCCTCCTCCACCCTATCTTAACCAAGCATGGATGAGATGTCATCCTATTCCCGGAAGGAATGAGAGATATGGGTTTGGCCGTTCTTCCGCCACGGCACGTCAGACGGCACAGTAGCGTCATCACCACCGACCACAGGACTTCATCATGTACCAGCTCTACGCCTTCGCCACACCCAACAGCATCAAGGCCATCATCGCCCTCGAAGAACTTGCGCAGGACTATCAGCTGCACGCCATCAATGTCCGCCAGGGCGAGCAAAAGACCGAGGCGTTCACGTTGCTCAATCCAAACGCCAAAGTACCGGTATTGATATCGCCGGCCGACAAACTGGTGTTGACTGAATCAGCGGCGATCCTGGTGTATCTGGCGGAACGGCATGGGCAACTGCTGCCAACGACTGGCGTAGCGCGTGCGCGCGTGTTTGAGCAGCTGTTCTTTCACGCATCCGGCCTGGGGCCGGCGTTTGGTCAATCGGGCTATTTTCAGAAGTCCGCGCCGGAAGCTGTTCCGGCGGCGATTGCGCGCTTCGATGGCGAAGCCAAACGCACGCTCGCGCTGCTGGACCGCGTGCTGGCCACGCAGGACTATGTGGCAGGCGATAGCTATTCGATTGCCGACATCGCCCACTTCGGCTGGCTGTGGCGTCGCGCCTTCGCCAATATCGATTTCAGCGCCACACCGCATGTCGAGCGCTGGTATGCGCTGATAGCGGCGCGTTCCACCGTGCAGCGCGCCATCGCCCGCGCCGACGCCATGCTGGCCGACGCCGCAAAAGCCTGACCCGCAGCCGCGCTGTGGTACATTCCCGGTTCGCCATTTTTCTGCAGCCGTCATGTCCCACCTGAAGTACCTCAGCGCCTACTCCGAACAAACACAGCAGCAAGTCGCGCAACTGATCGCCAAGAACCAGCTGGGCGAAGTGCTGCTCAAGCGCTACAGCAAGCCGCACGATCTGCGCACCGACCGCGCGCTGTACCAGTATGTGCAGGAGCTGAAGACGGAATTCCTGCGTAATGCCGAGCCGATCAATAAAGTCGAATACGACAGCAAGATCCATGTGATCAACCACGCGCTGGGGCTGCACACCTCAATCTCGCGCGTGCAGGGCGGCAAGCTCAAGGCCAAGCATGAAATCCGCGTTGCCACCATGTTCAAGGAAGTGCCGCTGGAATTCCTGCGCATGATTGCCGTGCACGAGCTGGCGCACATTAAAGAGAAGCAGCACGACAAGTCGTTCTACAAGCTGTGCACCTACATGGAGCCCAACTATCACCAGTACGAATTCGACCTGCGCCTCTACCTGACCTCACTGGATATCGGCGGAGACCGTCTCTGGGCCTGATGCGTGGGCGTTTGCTGGCGCACAGTCCATCTGCAGGAAACCGACAAAGATGTCATGACCATATCAGGGCGCTTCGCCTTTGATGTGCAGTTCATTTCCCACTGAATCGTTATTCCTGCTCATACTGGAGAAGACCTATGTCCCATACCCGTCTATTCGCCGCCCTCGCCGCCAGCTTTGCCCTCGCCAATATCGCATCCGCTCAAGCGCCGATCGCCAAAGCCGATAGCGACCGCCTGGTTGCCATTGCCCAGGCCAACATCGCGGAAGTTGCTGCCGGCAAGATGGCGCTCGATAAAAGCAGCAACGCCGACGTCAAATCATTTGCGCAAACGATGATTGACGACCACAGCAAAGGTCTGGATGAGACCAAAAAAGTCGCCGCCGCGAAGAACGTGACGCTGCCGACCGAACCAGACGCCGAACACAAGAAAATGGCGGCTGATCTGGAGAAACTGTCCGGCGCCGCGTTTGACAAGCAATATGTCAGCAAAGCCGGCGTTGCCGACCACACCAAGGTCCTTGCCGCGCTGAAGAAAGATATCGCCAGCGCGAAAGACGCCGACGTCAAAGCGCTGGCCAGCAAGCTGGAGCCAACTGTCGCCCATCATGGCGAGATGGCCAAGAAGCTGGACGCTACGCTGAAATAAGCATCGGTCAGATGCTGGTCAGGCGGCCGAGCAGCGCTTCCGGTTGGCTTTCGACATTCATCAGCGCCACGTGGTGCGGGCGAATGAAGCCTTGCTCGCCGGCGTGGCGGATGAAATTGGTGAGACTGTCATAGAAGCCATCCACATTCAGCAGCCCGATCGGCTTGGCGTGGATGCCCAGTTGCGACCAGGTCAGCATCTCGAACAGCTCTTCCAGCGTGCCCATACCGCCCGGCATGGCGATGAAGCCGTCGGCCAGCTGCGCCATCATCGCCTTGCGCTCGTGCATGTCCTTGACGATGAACTGGCGCGTCAGGCCTGTATGGCCCACCTCGCGTTCGACCAGCGCGGTCGGGATCACGCCGGTGACCTCGCCGCCCAGGCGCAGCACTTCGTCGGCTATGATGCCCATCAGGCCGACATTGCCGCCGCCGTACACCAGCGACAGGTTGCGCGCCACCAGCGCCTGGCCCAGCCCCCGCGCCGCCTCGGCATACTGGGGAGTGATGCCGGCATTGGCGCCGCAGTACACGCAAATATTTTTAACCACTAAACTTTTCCTCTTCCAGTTCTTTTTGCGCCGCGTCCTGATCCAGCCGCTCGGTTGCGTCGCGCACGTTGCAGCAGGCGGCCTGCTTGTATAAATCCATGGCCTGCGCCAGTTTGCTTTTCTTGTCCAGCATCAACAGCGCGCGCGCATACTGGATGCGGGCGATGGCCGAGTCGGGATTGAGCTGCATGCCCAGTTCAAACTGGCGATATGCCTCGTCCTTTTTGACACCGTAGCTCAGGCCGGCCAGCACCGCACCGACCTTGTCCAGGATCTCGGTGTGGTACACGCCCAGCGCGACGTGCGCATCGGCGCGCTGCGGTTCCAGCTTGATGGCGATCTCCAGGCTGCGCTTGATTTTAGTGCCCAGGCCGCGCGACAGCGCCTTCACCACCGAGATGCCTTGCGAATACTGGCCCAGCGCATACGCATGCCAGTAGTAGCCGGCCGGATTGCCCGGCTGTTCCAGCTGCTGCCGCTCGCACCGCTCGGCCACGCATTCAAAGGTGGCCAGGCGGCGCTTGTCGTTCGGTTCCAGATAATTGGCGTACATGCAGATCGCCTTGTGCGCGACCGCATAGCCGTTGACGCCCACGTCCAGGCCCAGCCGCGCGGCGCGCTCGAACTCGCCGGCGTGGAAGGCGATCCAGGCCTGCACCAGCGCCGGATGAGTGGGAAACGCTTCGCGGTCGCCGCCATGCAGCTGCGGCCAAGCCGCCTGCAAGGTCTCCGGCGTGTAACGAAACGCCGGATCAGGGTACGGAAAAGCGGTCCACGCCATCAAAGCCTCCTTCAGCTCACTTGAGTTTCTTCAGGTATTCTTCGGACAATTTCTGGAACAGCAGCGCCGTCTCGTTACGCAAATACGGGCCGATCTGCGACAGCACCTGGTAGCAGCCACGCGCCAGCGCGTCGGCCATCGATTGCTGCTCGCTGTATTTGCGCGGATTGCGCACGTATTCGTAGGATAACCAATACGTCGCCACCACCACCATATTGGTGGCCATGGCGTCGATCGCGTTGTCGGACGCTTCCAGCGATTTCTCGCTGCGCAGGTCTTCGCACAGCTGCTTGGCGACCTTGATCTTGTGCGCCAGGATCTGCTTGAAGTGCAGTTCCAGCTTGCGGTTGCGCGACAGCAGGTCGTTCAGGTCGCGGTAGAAAAAACGGTAGCGCCAGATCAGCTCGAACATCAGGTGCAGATACAGCCAGACGTCCTCGATATTGGAACGGCGGCCGTTGGGCACGGTCAGGATGCGTTCAATCTCGGCTTCGAACTGGACGAAGATCGAGTTGACGATGTCGTCCTTGTTACGAAAATGGTAGTACAGGTTCCCCGGCGAGATATTCATCTCTTCGGCGATCACGGTGGTGGTGATGTTGGGCTCGCCGAACTCGTTAAACAAGCGCAAGGACAGCTCAAGGATGCGTTCGCGGGTGCGGCGGGGGGCTTTTTGTAGCATAGCAGGGAACCTCTGTTTATTCTCGCGCAAGCATAACACCGATGCACATCACAGAGGAACACCCGCGCACGCTTTTAGGCGCACATAGCAGCCAGATGCCGCCAGTTAGCTATTTCGCTTTCTTGGCAGCAGGCTTTTTAGCCGCAGCTTTCTTGGCGGCCGGCTTTTTAAGAGCGGATTTTTCGGCCTTGGGAACGGCTTTTTTCGCGGTAGCCGGCGGGTCGGTCAGCGCCGCCAGCTGCGCGCTCAGCTGGTCGATGCGCAAATGCAGCGCGTCGACTTCCTGGCGGCTCGGCACGCCGATCGAGCTCAGCGCGCGCAGCACGCGTTCCTCGAACAGCTGCATCGAGAAGAACTTGCCCTCCTCGTCCTGCGCCTTGGCGAAGGCCGCCAGGCCGGCCTGCCAGATCTCCTGTGACGACATGCGTACCGCGTCGGCCAGCTGGTCGTCGTTCTTTTTCAACTTCTTAGCCATTTCCATCCCGTGAGTGCTGTTTGCCGGTATTTTATTCTATGCCAGCAGGACTAGAGCATGGTTACTAATGGCTCTGGGCGACATCCGCCGGCAACTGATGCGCGGGCAGCCACTTGCGGTAGATTTTCAGGAAGCTGCCGTCGCGCTTCATCTCGCCCAGCGCGTTATCCCACGCCTGCACGGTGGCCACTGGCGTACCTTTGGAAAAGGCAAAATAGACCTGCATCGGGTCCAGCCGGAACGCCACCTCGACCTCGCTCGGCTGATAGCCGGCGCGCCGCAGCGCATCGTCATGCAGTTCCTCACCGTCGAACCACAGGTCGAACCGCTGGTTCATCAGCATCCTGGCGGCGGTAACGGAAGTATTGGTCTGATCCACTACGTTGTAGCCTTGCGCCACCGGCAGGCTGACGAAAACGCTGCCGCGCCGCGCGCCGGCGCGCAACTTGTGGAGATCGGTGTGGTCGCGCTGCCACTCGGCAGCCTTGCCCTTCAGCGCAAACGCCGTCACCCAGGTATTGAACAGCGGCCCGACAAAGTGCATGGTGTGCTCGCGTTCGCGGGTGCGTACGATGGACAGCAGCAGCACGCCAGGCTCGGTCAGCGCCAGCGTATTGGCACGCGCCCAGGGCACAATCTCAATCGGATCGCGCTGCCCCAGCCGCTGCTGGATGGCAGCCGCCAGCTCGACCACCAAGCCGTCGGCCTGGCCGTGGTGCATGAAGCTGACCGGGGCGCTGTCCATGCCGTAGATTTTCAACGGCGCAGCCGCAGCAATGCCTGCCAGAAGCCAGCTCAGTGCGCAAACGAGACGTATCAGGTTCATGCGCCATGGTAACCTAAGTTTCGATCCTGACGGTAGCTTTGGAATCAGCTGACCAGATCGGTGACGGCCAGCCGGTCGAGCAGTTCGCGACTGGGAAAGCTTGGCAGCCGGTAGCGCGCCGGGTAGCCTGGCACGCTGTGATGCAACTCCTTGATGTGCGCGCGCAGTTCGGCCCAATCGACCACCCGCATGTCCGGCTCGCCGCTTTCCTCGTGATAGCGCACCAGCGCCACCTTGTCGACTTCCGGCAGCAACGTGTCGACCTGATCGGTCCAGACGCCGTAACTGTGGAGGCGGCCGGTCGCCTCCGATTGCACCAGCGTGTAGCTGGCGACGAACAGGTCCAGACTGGCTTTGTCGTTCAGCTTGTCCAGCATGTGCTTCTGCGACTGGTAATCCTCCAGCAGGAACAGCTTTTTCAGTTCGGCCGCCCGTTGCGCCACCTGCGCGTCGCCGGGCTGGTATTCGACCGGCTTGCCGTTCTCGAAGCGGTACATCAGCGCCGATACCTGGCGCCCCTCCTCCTCGGCCAGCGTGCGCGCCAGCGCCAGCATGCCGAGCAGCGCTGCCGGCTGGTTGGCGGACGCCACCAGCAGCTTGTGCCGCGACGGCGCCATGACCACCGGCTCGCCGCCCAGTTCCATGCGGTAGAACAGATCGGCAAACAACAGGCGCGAGCTTTCGTAGGCATCGTTCCAGCCGCCCAGGAAAACGCCGGGCGCCACCTGCGCGAAGTTGGACACCGTCCTGTCGCGCAGATTATCGGTGGCCACCGCCAGCGCCTCGTCGAACGAGACGCCCCACTCGATCAGCGTGGCGCCGGTCAGCGTCTGGATCGAGTGCGCGCTGTCGCAAGCCAGCATGATCACGCTGTCGCTGCTGAACGGCGCATAGGCGTCGATCAGCGGCTTGACGGCAGCGTCCGCCAGCGTCGCCGGCATCAGCCGCAGATATTCCAGCGTGCCGCGCCCGCGTATCACCGGCCGCAGGCTGGGGCGCGCTGCGGCGAAGCTGGCCGGCAGCGGCGGCGCCATCATGCCCTGGACGAAATTCGCCAGCGCCTGCGCGCGTTGCTTGCGCGGGGCGGCGCAATAGGCGCGGTAGCCGTTGTCCAGGTTGATGATTTGCGCGCCGTCGCCGGTGCCCAGCAGCCGGCACTCATCGGCGTCGTAGCGCAGTTGGGAGGGATTGCCCGCCTCGGCAAAAGCCTGCATGGCCCGTTGCGCGAATTGTTCGAGGGTGGGGGTGGAACGGAAGAAATCTAAAAATCCCAACGCTACTCCTTGATCGTTTCAGTATCGGCCGGTGACCCGATGGCAGCCAGCGGCCCATGCGCCTGCGCATGCAGGCGGAAACCTTCGCGGATATTCTCGCGCAGCACCGCGCCTTTCCACGGCTTGGTGTAGAAGCGGTCGATCGCGCCATGGTTGATGGCGGCCATGATCGGCGTCAGGTCGGCGTAGGCCGACAGCATGATGCGGAAGGTGTCCGGGCACAGGTTCTTGACCCGCTCCATGAACTCGGTGCCGCTCATCAGCGGCATGCACTGGTCGCACAGGATCACCTGCACCCGGTGCCGCGCCAGGATGTCGAAGCCCTCGGCGGCGGTCTGCGCCGTCAGGATGCGGTAGCCGTCCTGCGACAGGAAATCGGTCAGCACGTCCAGCATGAAGGCGTCGTCGTCCACGATCAGCAGGGTCTGCTGGTCGACGAGCTGCGCTTCGCTCGGCGCCTGCAGGCGGCGGCCTTCGCGCAGCATGGCCTCGAACTCCTGCTCCGGCAACGGCCGGCTGAAGTAATAGCCCTGCATCTCGTCGCAGTTGTGGCGGTGCAGATAGGCCAGCTGCGCCTCCTTCTCCACCCCTTCGGCAATCACTTTCAGCTTCAGGCTGTGCGCCATGTTGATGATGGCCAGCACGATCGCCGCATCGTCCGGATTGCTGGTGACTTCGCGCACGAAGGCGATGTCGATCTTCAGCTTGTCGATCGGGAAGCGCTTCAGGTAGGCCAGCGACGAGTAGCCGGTGCCGAAGTCATCGATCGAAATCTGGATCCCCAGCGCCTTCAGATTCTGCAGCACGCTGATGGTTTCCTCGGCGTTGGACATCAGCGAGCTTTCGGTCAGTTCCAGCTCCAGCAAATCGGGCGCGATATCGTGTTCGCGGATCGCCTTCAGCACTTCTTCTTCCAGGCCGCCGACAAAGAACTGGATGCCCGACACGTTGACCGACAAATGCACCGCGCCGGCGCCGGTCTTTTGCCACGCGGCGATCTTGCGGCAGGCCTCGTTGATCACCCAGCTGCCGACCCGCACGATCAGCCCGGTCTCCTCCAGCAGCGGGATGAACAGCGCCGGCGACACCATGCCGTGGCCTGGCCGCTGCCAGCGGATCAGCACCTCGGCGCCGCTGATGCGGCCGCTGCTGATGTGCACCTTGGGCTGGAAATGCAGCACGAATTCCTGGTTGTCGATGGCGCGCCGCAGCGCGTTTTCCAGCTCCAGCCGCGCCAGCGACTGCGCGTTCATCTCGGCGGTGAAGAAACGGAAGGCGTCGCGGCCCGCCTCCTTGGCGCGGTACATGGCGGTGTCGGCGTACTGGATCAGCGTATCGGGCTCGACGCTGTCGTCCGGATAGACGGCGATGCCGATGCTGGCGGTAACGGTGGCCTCGTGCCCCTTCAGGTCGAACGGCCGGCGCAGCGAGTCGCGGATCTTGTCGACCACCGCGATGGCGTTCTGCGCGCCTTCCGGCAGCATCAGGATAGCGGCGAACTCGTCGCCGCCGAAGCGGCCGATGGTGTCGCGCACGCGCAAACAATCAACCAGGCGGCTCGAAAACTGCCGCAACAGCTCGTCGCCGATGGTGTGACCGAGCGTGTCGTTGACGTTCTTGAAGCGGTCGACGTCGAGGAACAGCACCGCCAGCGACCATTTATGCTCTTCCGCCTGGCGCACCGAATGCACCAGCGAATCGTAGAACTGGCTGCGGTTAGGCAAGCCGGTCAGCGTATCGAAGTGGGCCAGCTTGAGCAGGCGCTGCTCGGCCTCCTTGCGTTCGGTGATGTCGCGCGCCACCGCCACCAGGATCCAGCTGCTGCCCGAGCGCAGCGTGCGGCGCTGCACTTCCACCGCCAGCGGCGCGCCATCCTTGCATTGCAACAGCAGCTCGGTCATGGCGCCGCTCTGGTCGCCGGCCAGCAACTTGTCGTACAGTTCTTCCAGCTTGTGCAGCTCGCCTTCCAGCGCGCGATTCGGGCCGACCTGGAGGAAGTCCTCGCGCGCGAAACCCAGCATGCGGCAGGCGGTGGCGTTGACGTCGACAAAGCACATGCCGGCGCGGTCGACCAGAAAAATGGCGTCGGCGGTGGCGTCCATCGCCAGCCGGAAACGGCGCAGATCTTCGTCGAGCCGGATGCGGGCGTTCATGTCCAGCGTCAGCTGCGCGTGGTGGCGCTTGATTTCGTCGTACAGCAGCAAGTTCTCGAACGCCACCGCGACCTGCGCCGCCACCGTGGCGGCCACCCGCTCGTCGACTTCGGTAAACCCGTCGGCGCCCAGCTTGTCGACCAGGTACAGCCAGCCGTGGGTGCGCTCGCCGGAGGCGATCGGCACGCCGAGAAAGGAGTGCACCGGCGGATGGGTCGGCGGCAGGCCGATGGTGGCGGGATCGCCGTTGAGGTCGTTGATGCGGCACGGCAGGCGCTGGTCCAGCAGGCCGCGCAGCACGCCGGCGCGCGGCGTCTGCGCGATCTGGCGGGTCGGCATGCCGGCGCCGCAGCTGGAGAAATAACTCAGTTCGGCGGACCCCGGCTCCAGCACGCCGATGCAGGCATATTTCGCCACGCAGATGTTTTGCGCCACGCGGCAGCCGATGTCGACCAGCGCCTGCGGATCGCGCTCGGCGCCCAGCTCGATGCCAAGTTCGATCAGCGCGGTCAGGCGCAGGCTCACCGCCTGCAGGCTGGACAGCGACTGCGACAGCCGCTGCGTCATGTGGCTCAGGTTTTCCGGCGTCGAGTCGGTGTTGTCGGCCGCCATCAAGCTCATCAGCTGGCTGCTCGATTCCAGCTCGTCCAGGTACTCGGCCACCTGGTGGTCGATATCGTGCAGCCGGCCTTCCGGCGGCGGTTCCGGCGCGCTCCCCGGCCGCGCTGCGGACGGCGTGATGTTGTCGGCCATGCCGAGCGCCTCGTGCACCGTCGCCAGGATCACTTCCGGATCGGAGGGCTTGGGCAGCACCCAGCGCACGCCGCACGACTGCGCCACCGCCATCGCCTCGCGCTCGCGGTAGGTGGCGGTGTAGAAAATCACCGGCACGTCGGCGGTCTCGGCGTGCGCGTGCATGCGGGTGACGAATTCGTAGCCATCCATATTCGGCATCAGGATGTCGGAGATGACCAGGTCCGGCTTTTCCGCCATCACCATTTTCAGGCCTTCGGCGCCGTTGGCGGCCTCCAGCAACCGATGACCGCCGTAGCTCAGCAGCGTCATCAGGAATTCACGATTGAGTACGTGATCGTCCACGATCAGGATCGTGGCGGTATCGTTTTTATTCCCCGGGGACGACACCACCCCTTGCAAGAAAGACTCGATCTGCGCCACGAAGGTGTCCGGCTCGATCGGTTTGCCGATGTAGCCGTCAAAGCCCGCCTGCAGCAGCTTTTCGCGGTCGCCCACCATCGCCAGCGCGGTCACGGCCAGCGCCGGAATATGCCGCACCTCGGGGTCGGCCTTGAGCGCCGCCACCACGCCGTAACCGTCCAGCTTGGGCAAGTGCACATCGCAGATGATCAGGTCGGGCCGTTCGCGCCGGGCTGCCGCCACGCCCGCCTCGCCATCGCTGGCCGACAGCGGCTCGTAACCGAACGCCCGCAGCAAATACACCATCAACTCCATGTTGGTGGCGTTGTCCTCTATGATCAGAATCCGTGCTGACACGTTCGATCTCCCTTTCCTGGTTACTCTTGCAATGGCAGCGCCAGCGTAAACACGCTGCCTTTGCCGTATTCGCTGTCAAATAAAATTTCACCGTGCAGCAGCGCCGCCAGCTTGCGGCTCAGATGCAGGCCCAGCCCGGTGCCCTCGAACTGGCGCAGCGCATTGCCGTCCAACTGCGAGAAGGCCTGGAACAGGGTGCCGCGCTGCTCATCGCCGATGCCGATGCCGGTATCGCTGACGCTGATGGTGGCGCACGGCCGCTGCCCCACCACCGACTTGGCCAGCCGCACCAGCACCGTGCCGCTGTTGGTGAACTTGATGGCGTTGTGCACCAGGTTCATCAGGATCTGCTGCACCGCCCGGCGGTCGCTGGACACCGTCACGTCGTCGGGCGCCGGATCGAATTCCAGCGCCAGGCCCTTGCTGCGCGCCTGCGGCTTGAACGAGCTCAACACCTCATCGATCAGCGCGCGGCACCGCAGCGGCCCCACGTCCAGCTCGACCCGGCCCGAGTCGATGCGGGTTAGATCCAGCAAGTCATTGATCAGCGACAGCAGATGGCGGGCACTGCTTTGCACCATGCGCAACTGCTTGCCTTGCTCATCATTGATGGGGCCAGGCAACTTCATCAGCATAGTACCTGTAAAACCGATGATCGCGTTCAACGGCGTGCGCAATTCGTGCGACATGCCGGCCAGGAAGCGGTCCTTGGTGGCGATGGCTTTTGCTAGTTCGACATTCTTTTCTTGCAGCGCAACTTCACTTTGTTTACGTTCCGTGATGTCGCGGATCGCGCTCATCACCAGGGTGCCCTCTTCAGTACTGATCGGGCTGAGGCTGATCTCGACCGGGAATTCGACACCGTCGCTGCGCAGGCCGTACAGGTCGCGGCCGCTGCCCATGGCGCGCACCAGCGGCTCGGCGGCAAAGCCGGCGCGGTAGCCGATGTGCGCGGCGCGGAAGCGCGGCGGCATCAGCGTCTCCAGCACCATGCCGCGCAGCGCGTGGCGCGGATAGCCGAACAGCCGCTCCGCCTGGCCGTTGGCCAGCACGATGCGGCCGGCCGCGTTGGCCATGATGATGGCGTCCGGCATCGACTCGAGGATGCCGTCGTAGCGCGCCTCGACCAGCTTGGCGTCGCGCAGCACCTTGAGCGGGGTGACGTCTTTCTTGCTCCACAAAAGATAGTCGGGCTGGCCATCGACGCCGCGCACCAGCTTGCACGAACTGTCGATATAGATCAGCGTGCCGTCCTTGGCGCGCCGCACCGATTCGTAGCTGGTCACGCCGTCCGCCTGGGCTTGCTGCGACAGGCTGGCGCCCTGCCCGACCAGGGCCGGCGGCACGATCAGCGCATCGAGCTGACGCCCCAGCGCTTCGGCGCTGGTATAGCCGAACACGGCCCGTGCGCCATTGGTCCAGCACACCACCTCGCCGCCGGTGGTGGTGACCACCACGGCATCGGGAATCTGGTTCAGAATCAATGCGCCGAAATCGACCGTCATCGCCTCGCCTTCCTTGCGTGTACACAGATCCACCATACAGCAAGGCGGGCGCAAGAACATCACACAAAGTCACACCGAGGCGGCGGCGGTAATCTCCTGTAACGCGCACCGCATGATGTCCGGATGCCGTCCCAGCGCCACGTGGCCTATGGCGCCGAACACCAGATTGCGCGCACCCGGCAGGTCGCTAGAGTCCTGCGGCGCGATAATGTTGTCGTGGACAGAGTAGATGGAACTGAACAACATCCGTTGCGTATTTGCCTCAGACGCGGCCAGCGCGTCGAGCCACGGACTGTCACGGCGCATTTGCGCCGCGTTGCTGCCCGGTCCGAACGACGCCAGCGCGGTGCCGTGATGCGGCGTGCCGAGCGTGATCACGCGGGCCACTGCGGGATCGGCATGGCGGCGCACGCAGTCGCGCAAATACGCGCGCGCCACCAGCCCGCCCATGCTGTGCGCCAGAATGATCACTTGCGCACTGCCAGTCTCGCGCCGCAGGCGCGCCACCGCCGCCTGCACCTGCGGCACGAAATCATCGATCGATGCCCCCGGCGGTTCGAGGTCGACGCCGTAATGGCTGATGCCCGCCTGCTTCAGCAGCTTGCTCATCGGTAGCCAGTAGCCGCTGTTGCAGGCGTAACCGTGGATCAGCAGTACCGGCAAGCCCTGCTGCTGATCCGGCGGCTGCAACTGCATGCCGACCGGCCGCAGCATGTAGTACGACGAGGTCAGCATCGAGGAATGGAATTCATGCCAGAACAGGTTGGCGGCGCTGCGCAGGTTCAGCGCATGATCGGGCGGCGTGACGCTGCCGGCGCGCCAGCTCAGATAGAAGTTATTGGCCGAGATCAGCAGCCGCACCAGCAGCACCGCCAGCAGGCCGCAGGCCAGATAGAACAGCGCCGTCGCCGGCGCGCTCAGTTGCGCCTCCCACGCCGGGCGCCACCAATCATAGAGGCCGGTCGCCAGCAGCGCCATGCAGGCCACCTGCACCACCAGCAGCAGTATCAGCAGTCGTTTGATCATGACTGCATGATAGCGCGTTCAGGAAGCCTTGGGGCGAGGCGCCGGCTGGCCGGTGAGCTGCTGCGCCAGCCCGCTGGCCAGGCGCGCCACGATGCCGTAGATCGACAGCTGCGGATTGGCGCCGATCGAAGTCGGGAACAGCGAGCCATCGTGTACTGACAGATTCGTCAGGCCGTGATAGCGGCCGAGCGAACTGGTGACGCCCAGCCGCGCATCGTCCGACATGCCACAGCCGCCCATCACATGCGCCGACACCACCTTGGTCTGCAACAGCTTGAACGGCAGCGCGTTGATGCCGGCCTGCGCCTGGGCCCAGGTGCGGTACGCCTCGCCGCGCTCGTGCACCGGCGTGACCGATTGCGCGCCGGCGGCGAACTGGATCTCGGCCATGGTCAGCAGCGCGCGCCGCGCGCCATCCCACAGGAAATCGCTGATCGGATAATCCAGCACCGGCGCGCCGTTGACCAGCGCCACGCTGCCGCCTGGCACGTCGGGGTGGAAGCCGTCGCGCAGCAGCGCCAGCAAGGCGTGCACATGCGGGAACTGCCGCATCACGCCCGCATGCTGCGTGCCAAAGCCAGGCATGGTGGTGGCGAACAGCAGCGGATGCAGCGGCGGCGCTTCCAGCTTGTAGCCGACCGGACCGTCGATGCGCTCGGTGTGCAGGAAGTGGTCCGAATAAACGGTTTGCGGCGCGCCGGCGTAACCGTCGACACGCTGTTCAAACAAGCCGGCCGAGACCACGGTCGGATGCAGGAAAGTGCGCTTGCCCAGCAGGCCATGCGGATCGGGCGCCGCCGAGCGCATCAGCAAGGCCGGCGTATTGATGGCGCCGCCAGCCAGCACGAAATGCCTGGCCCGCAGCGTGACGCGCCGGCCAGTGGGACTGAGACCGTCGGCCGCCAAGGCCAAACAGCTCAGCTCGGTCACGCGGTCGCTCTTGATCACCAGTTGCTCCGCGCGCATGCGCGTCAACAGCTGCGCGCCGTGCTGCAAGGCGGACGGGATGGTGGTCACCAGCATCGACTGCTTGGCATTGGTCGGACAGCCCATGCCGCAGTAGCCGAGATTCCAGCAGCCGTTGACGTTGCGGCGTATCAGCCCGGTCGGGATATTCAGCTTGGCGGCGCCGCGCCGCAGCAGGTCGTTGTTCTCGTTGGGCGGCGTCGGCCAGTCGCTGATGTGCAGGCGTTCTTCCATCATGCCGAACCACGGCGCCAGCGTCGCCGGCGTGTAGTCATTCAGGCCGAAATGCTGGTTCCAGTACTGCAGCGTGATGTCCGGCGTGCGGAAGCTGCTGGTCCAGTTGATGGTGGTGCTGCCGCCCACCGTGCGGCCCTGCAGGATCGTGATGCCCTTGTCCCTGGTCTTGCGCGCGGCCGACTCCTGGTACAGCGTCGGGTACGCCTCGGCCTCGCGCATCTTGAAATCCTTCGACGACTTCAGCGCGCCTTCTTCAACAATGATGACTTTCAGGCCGGACAGCGCCAGGATCTCGGCCGTGACGCCGCCGCCGGCGCCGCTGCCGACGATCACCACGTCGGCCTCGAGCGTCTGGTCGGCTTGCAGTTGCGCGCCATCGGTCACCTGCCAGCCGGCGGCCAGGCCGGCGACGATTGGATCGGGAATCACGCTCATGCCAGCAACTCCTTCATCGGACCCGGATAGCCGATCGCTTCCCAGGTGGACGGATCGGCATACCAGGCGCCCATGATCAGGTCATGCAGCGCGTGATAGCCGACTTGCAGCGTCTGCAGGCTGTGCGTGCGCCAGCTGCGCAGAAAGGCCGCCACCAGCTGCGGATCGGCCTGCTCCCAGCCACCCGCCACGCCCGCCAGCAAGCGCCGCGCCGGTCCCAGCGCCAGCAGGCCGAACAGATCCTGCACTTCTTTTTGCGTCGTCAGCGGCAACCCAAGCACGGCGTCCCGCACGCGCTGGCTGGCGGCACGCACGGCCATCGCGCGCGCTTCGGCCGCCTGCGGCAGCGCCGGTCCCAGCATGGCCGGGATGACCGCGTCCAGTACCGTCTGGGCGGGGCCGTCCAGGGCAAAGCGGTGCGGCGAACTGGCCGGATTGACCAGGCGATAGATGGCGCCGCCGGCTGCGAGTGTGCACGCGCCGGCCACGCCGATCTTCAAAAAAGATCTGCGGGATACTTGCATTGTCTCCGTCCATTTTTTATGGTTTTGCAGCTAGTGTAGCCGGCAAAACTAGAGGAAGGCGTCTAGTCCGGCACACCATCGGCGACCACGGCCGGCAGGTAGCCGTCGCAGAATTCCGGCGGCATGCGCCGCGCGCGGCCGCTGCTGATCTCGATGCACACCAGTTGCCACCGTCCGCGCAACACAGTAGCGCCATCGCTGGCGCGCAATAGCTGGAAACGGCGTTCCATGTTGAGCTTGCCGTCGGTGCTGTACAGCCAGGTGCCCAGCAACAGCGCTTCGCCAGCGGCGGTGGGCAGGATGTAATCGTATTCGGCATGGCGGATCGCCATCGCCCGGTCCAGCCGGCGGTAGTCGGCCAGGCTCAGGCCCAGCGCTTCCGAATGGGCCCAGCCGGCCTTTTCGCACCACTGCACGTAGACGGCATTGTTGGTGTGGTCCAGCCCGTCGATATCGGCGGCCGACGGCGTCAGTGCCAGCGTGTACGGTTGCGGATGGTCCCAGTTCATTGCTTGTCCTTGTCATGACGGCCGGTCATGTGGCGGGCGATGCCGCGCAGGATGTTGACCTCTTCCGTCTCCAGCTGGGCGCGGGCGAACAGCCGCTTCAGGCGCGGCATCAGCTTGCGCGGATTGCTGGCGTCGAGAAAACCGATCGCCACCAGCGCCTGCTCCAGGTGCGCGTACATGCCCTCGATCTGCTCGACGCTGGCGGCCTCACCGTGGAAGCCGACCTCGCTGGCCTCCGCCACCGGCAAGCGCGGCGTGTGGGTGACGCCCGCACACTCCAGCAGCGCCATGCGGCATTCGTAGGCCAGCACCTGGGCCGCCTGCGACAGGTTCAGCGACGAATACTCGGGATTGGCGGGAATATTAATCAAGACATTACACTTTTGCACCAGTTCGTTCGGCAGGCCGAAGCGCTCATTGCCGAAGATCAGCGCCGCGTGCAATTCAGGCTGCGCCACCAGCTGGCCGGCCAGTTGACGCGGAGATAACACCGGCGGCGAAAACTCGCGCAGCCGCGCCGACACCGCCGCCGCAAAATTAATCCCCTCCAGCGCCTCGGCGATGCTGCCGACCACCCGCGCATTGGCCAGGATATCCTGCGCACCACTGGCGAACGCCACTGCCTCCGGGTCTTGCAGCGCATGCTCGAAGCGCGGCGTCACCAGCACCAGGTCGCTGTAACCCATGGTTTTCATGGCGCGCGCGACCGCCCCGATGTTACCGGCGCGGCTGGTTTCGACCAGAATAAATCGCAGGTGTTTGAAAAGATTCGTGTTGATTTGGGACAGGTTCATTTAAAATAGCGGAATTACGCGGTGTCAAAACAGGAATTCATGCAGAATTCTACCTTGTTGAAGCCGCCCCGCTCTTTGTCATTTTGTCTCCTGTCGTGCCGCCGGATTGAAATTCTTCCGGTGGGCGTTAGCATTTTTATTACGGAATAGTCCATGCAATCTCCAATGATTAACACGGCCGTGAAGGCCGCTCGTCGCGCCGCCGCCGTCATCAACCGCGCCTCCTTCGACCTCGACCGCGTCATCGTGACCGAGAAGGACCACAAGGACTACGTCACCGACGTTGACCAGGCTGCCGAGCAAGCCATCATCGAAGTGCTGTCCAAAGCCTACCCTGACCACGCCTTCCTGGGCGAAGAAAGCGGCGCTTCCGCCAATGCGCACGACGAGGCAGAATACACCTGGATCATCGACCCGATCGATGGCACCACCAACTTCCTGCACGGCTTCCCGCAGTACTCGATCTCGATCGCGCTGTCGCACCGCGGCATCATCACGCAGGCCGTGATCTACGACCCGGTCCACAACGACCTGTTCACCGCCACCAAGGGCGCCGGCGCCTACCTGAACGAAAAACGCATCCGCGTGGGCAAGCTGGACCGCATCGCCAACGCCCTGCTGGCCACCGGCTACAAGACCGGCAGCCCGAAAGCGCTGAAAGAATACCTGGAAATGTACGGCATCATGGCCGAACGCAGCCAGGGCATCCGCCGCGCCGGCAGCGCCGCGCTGGACCTGGCCTACGTCGCCTGCGGCCGCCTGGACGGCTTCTATGAAAAAGGCCTGAAACCGTGGGATATCGCAGCCGGCACCCTGCTGGTCACCGAAGCGGGCGGCATCGTCGCCGAATTCAACGGCGAGTCGGACTACCTGTACAAGGGCGACATCGTGGCCGGCAGCCCGAAAGTGTTCGGCCAGATGATTGGTCTGCTGACGCCGTTCGCGTAACTTTACGTTAGTTCGACAATTTGTTACAAATTAAGGGCGCTACGGCGCCCTTTGTCTTTCCTTAGCGAAACATAAGCCGCACTTAGCTGTTATACTGAAAGCTGCGGCCTACGCCCAGTCCTGTACCGCAAGCTCAAGAACAACCGATTGCCTGCGACTGACGCCCACCGTGGCGACAGGTCGATCATAACAAAAAGTTAATATGTCATTTTCCTCCCTCGGTTTGTCCGATGCGCTGATGCGCGCAGTTGCCGACACTGGCTATACCTCGCCGACCCCGATCCAGCAGCAGGCCATCCCGGCCGTGCTGAATGGCGGCGACCTGCTGGCCGGCGCACAAACCGGCACCGGCAAGACGGCCGGCTTCACCCTGCCGCTGCTGCACCGCCTGTCGACTGACCCGGTCGGCGCCAAACTGACCAGCAACACCTCGCCCCGCGCGATCCGCGCCCTGATCCTGACCCCGACCCGCGAACTGGCGGCCCAGGTCGAGGAAAGCGTGCGCATCTACGGCAAGTACACCAAGCTCAATTCCGCCGTGATCTTTGGCGGCGTCGGCATCAACCCGCAGATCAAGCAACTGAAACACGGGGTCGACATCCTGGTCGCCACCCCGGGCCGCCTGCTGGACCACATGGACCAGGGCACGGTCGACCTGTCGAAGATCGAGATCCTGGTGCTGGACGAAGCCGACCGCATGCTCGACATGGGCTTCATCCGCGACATCCGCAAAGTGCTGGCCAAGCTGCCGGCCAAGCGCCAGAACCTGCTGTTCTCGGCCACCTTCTCGGACGACATCAAGGCGCTGGCCAACGGCCTGCTGACCAACCCGGCGACGATCGAAGTGGCGCGCCGCAATTCGACGGTGGAAATCATCGCGCAGAAAATCCACCCGGTGGACCGCGACAAGAAACACCCGATGCTGGCGCACCTGATCAAGTCCAACAACTGGACCCAGGTACTGGTGTTCACCCGCACCAAGCATGGCGCCAACAAGCTGGTGGAACAGCTGGACAAGGACGGCATCAAGGCCATGGCGATCCACGGCAACAAGAGCCAGTCGGCGCGCACCAAGGCGCTGTCGGAGTTCAAGGACAGCAAGCTGCAAGTGCTGGTGGCCACCGACATCGCCGCGCGCGGGATCGACATCGACCAGCTGCCGCACGTGGTCAACTACGACCTGCCGAATGTGCCGGAAGACTATGTGCACCGGATCGGCCGTACCGGCCGCGCCGGCGCGACGGG
Organism: Duganella margarita; assembly: GCF_009857535.1. Classification (GTDB taxonomy): domain Bacteria; phylum Pseudomonadota; class Gammaproteobacteria; order Burkholderiales; family Burkholderiaceae_D; genus Rugamonas; species Rugamonas margarita. Next base: position 494 of record NZ_WWCS01000020.1, on the reverse strand, counting down.
CGAAGCGGTATCGCTGGTGTGCGTGGATGAGAACGACATGTTGAAAGACATCGAAAAGCTGATCAAGCAGACCTTGCCGCGTGAAGTGATTCCAGGCTTCGAGCCGGACCCGACCGCACGCGCGCAGCCGATTCAGCTGCGCAGCGGCAACCCAGGCCACCGCAACGGCGGCCGTCAAGGTCAAGGCGGCGCAGCGCGCAAGCCGGGCGCCGGCAATGGTGGCGGTAACGGCGGCGGCAACAAGCCGCGTGCGGCTGGCGGCGGCAACGGTGGTACTGGTGGCGCGCCGCGCGGCAACGGCGGCGGCAATGCCGGCGCGCCGCGCTCCGCAGCCCAGCACCGCTCCGGCGGCCGGGGCCGCTAAAACTCCGGGGTCAGATACCGTCTTGAATAGCAAGCCCTTTCGCCAGGTAATTGGGGTCAAAGGGCTTGTTTGTTTTGATGACGCCGTAAATGAAATGCGCCAGCTTATGCATGACGGCGCCGATGACGGC
>NZ_WWCS01000001.1 GCF_009857535.1 Duganella margarita | reverse complement strand
CGTCATCGGCGCCGTCATGCATAAGCTGGCGCATTTCATTTACGGCGTCATCAAAACAAACAAGCCCTTTGACCCCAATTACCTGGCGAAAGGGCTTGCTATTCAAGACGGTATCTGACCCCGGATTATTCTTCGACCGGCTCTTCCTTCGCCTCGCGCATCCACTGCACCAGCGGGTAGGCGTCCTTCAGGCCGGCGGCCAGCAGCGGCACCAGCTTTTCAGGCTGGTTCAGCGGCAGCTCGATCTCGGTCCAGATGAAGAAACTCTTCAGCTTGATGTACTCGATGTGCTCATGCTCCGGATCGAAACCCTTCGGCGGGCGCATCAGCTTGCCTTCGTTCTGGATGTCGCCAAACGTCGCCACCAGTTTCTTGTTCTTCAGCACCTTGCGGAAGCCGGCCGCGTCCTCCACCATGTGTTGGCGCAGCGCTTTCAGGCGGTGCGGCGGCGGCATGTATTCGCCGGCGCCGAACAGCATGCGGCCGCTGCCGTCGATCTGCATGTAGTAGGTCGGCCCGCCCGCCTTGCTGGGACGGCGCATGTCGTTGGGCGCCACCGCCGCCGAAAAACGCGTCTTGTACGGACTTTTGTCGTGCGCAAAGCGGACGTCGCGGTTGATGCGGAACATCGCCTTTTTCGGATTGCTGAACTTGACCTGCGGATCAAACTTGCCTAGTTCGGCAATCATCTGCGTCACCACGGCCAGGAATTCTTCGCGCAGGATGTCGTAGCGCGGCTTGTTCATGATGAACCACGGACGGTTGTTGTTGTCCGCCAGTTCGCGCAGGTATTGGGTCAGGTCACGCAGATGCATTACAGTCCTTATTTCGTATTGGGCGGGCGCTTGCCGACCGTGATGTCGAGCGTGGTTTCTTTGCTCTTCCGCAGGACCGTCATTTTAGCTTTTCCGCCCGGCGCCAGCTGGGCGATGAGATTGAGCATGCTGTTGGTGTCGGCCACCGGCTTGCCGTCCACCGACAGCAGGATGTCGCCGGGGCGGATGCCGCCCTTGTCGGCCGGGCCGTTGCGCACCACGCCGGCGATGATGGCGCCGCTCTGGCGCTGCAGGCCGAAGCTGGCGGCCAGCTCGGGCGTGATTTCCTGGCTTTCCACGCCGATCCAGCCGCGCACCACGTGGCCGGTCTTGATGATGGCTTCCATCACGTTCTTGGCGGTCGACACCGGAATCGCAAAGCCGATCCCCACCGAGCCGCCGGTTTGCGAATAAATCGCCGAATTGATGCCCAGCAGGTTGCCGCCGGCATCCACCAGCGCCCCGCCCGAGTTGCCGAAGTTGATCGCCGCATCGGTCTGGATGAAGTTCTCGAAATGGTTGATGTGCAGGTTGTTGCGGCCGAGCGCGGAAATAATCCCCATGGTCACTGTCTGGCCGACGCCGAACGGATTGCCGATGGCCAGCACCACGTCGCCCACCTGGACCTGCTCGGCCTGCCCCAGCACGATCACCGGCAGCTTGTCGAGGCTGATCTTGATGACGGCCAGGTCGGTCTCCGGATCGGTGCCGACCAGCTTGGCGGCGGCCTTGCGGCCATCGGCCAGCACCACTTCGATTTCGTCGGCGCCCTCGACCACGTGGTTGTTGGTCAGGATGTAGCCCTGCGCCGACACGATCACGCCCGAGCCCAGGCTGGACTCCTCGTCGTCGTCGTCACGGTCGCGGTTGTCGAAGAATTTCTTGAAGAAGGGATCGCGCAGCAGCGGATGCTTGCCGCGCTTGGGCGCCTTGCTGGTGATGATGTTGACCACCGCCGGCATGGCGCGCGCCGCCGCCGCCCGGTACGAGCCGCCGGCCGACAGCGGCGGCTTGGACGGCCCGGCCTCCAGCATCGCGGCCGGATGGTCGGTGCTGCCCATTTGCTGCACGCGCACCGGCGCCGGGCGCTCGCGGCCCACCGCCGTGTAAACGAAATACAGTGCCAATACGACGGTCACCGTTTGCGCAAACAATAACCAGAGTCGTCGCATCGTAGTCCAGCCTGCCGCTCGGGGGGCGGCTTTCAATTATTTTTTCAGGGAATCGCGAATTTCGCGCAGCAGCACGATATCTTCCGGCGGTGGTGGTGGCGGCACAGCGGCCGCGGCCGCCTCGTCACGCTTGATGCCCAGGTTGCGCGCCTTGTTCATGATGCGCACCATCTGGAAGATCACAAACGCCAGAATGATAAAGTTCAACAGGATAGTAGCAAAATTCCCGTATGCGAACACGGCGCCCAGTTTCTTTGCTTCCGCCAGGCTCAAGGTGGCGGCCTGGCCGTTCAGCGGAATGTAGTAGTTGGCGAAGTCCAGCCCGCCGAACAGCTTGCCGATCGGCGGCATGATGATGTCGGCCACCAGCGAATCGACGATCTTGCCGAAGGCGCCGCCGATGATCACGCCGACCGCCAGATCGACCACATTGCCCTTCATCGCGAACTCTTTGAATTCCTGCATCATTGCCATTTTTTTATCCTCGCTGTGTGGTCAATTGTGAACAAAACTGCGCTTGGATCATACTATTTTTTCAATTGGATTCCAAACACGCTTGTCGTTTACGCATTTGCAAGCCGAATTACGCTATAAATTGACCTACATCAATTTCGGCTCATACCCCCAGCCTCTATCATCGCACCGGGAACCGCAGTTAACCTGGCTAAACTTGGGAATCGAGCAACGTTGGTGTAAAGAGTTGCATCTCGCATACCTTCTCATGTAAGGTGGCGGGATTTCGTGCTATCCAGTTTTCAGCTTCAGGTTTGTACACAGTTCTCGAGATTTTGTTCGCACTTTGACTGATTGGGGTTTGTATGAGTAACGAAAAGCAGGTCGATTCAGGCCGTCGCGGATTGCTGGTTGCGACCGGCGCGGCAGGCGGTGTCGTAGGTCTGGCCACCGCCGGAGCATTGGTAAGCACCTTCCAGCCGTCGGAGCGCGCGAAAGCCGCCGGCGCACCGGTCGAAGTGGATATTTCCACCCTCAACGCCGGCGAAATGAAAACCGTCGAATGGCGCGGCAAGCCGGTCTGGATCATCAAGCGCACGCCGGAAATGATCGCGTCGCTCAAGAAGACCGACGGCAAGGTCGCCGACGCCGACTCCAAGCGCAACCCCGACGAATTTACCCCCGAATACGCCCGCAACGAATGGCGCTCGCGCAAGCCCGAGCTCATGGTGGCGGTCGGCATCTGTACCCACCTGGGCTGTTCTCCCTCGTCCAAGTTCACGCCCGGCCCGCAGCCCTCGCTGCCGGACGACTGGGAAGGTGGCTTCCTCTGCCCTTGCCACGGCTCGACTTTCGACATGGCTGGCCGTGTATTTAAGAACAAACCGGCGCCGGACAATCTGCAAGTTCCGCGCTATATGTTTTTGAGCGACACCAAGCTGGTCATCGGTAAAGACGAGAAAGGCGAGGCATAAGATGGCATTCAAGGAGACAAAATTCCCGGCCGACGCGCCGGCAGCGCAAAAAGCGCTGGGCTGGGTCGATGACCGCTTTCCGCTGACCAAGCTGTGGAACGACCAATGGGGCAAGTACTACGCCCCGAAAAACTTCAATTTCTGGTACATCTTCGGCTCGCTGGCGATGCTGGTGCTAGTGCTGCAAATCGTCACCGGCATCTTCCTGACCATGCACTACAAGCCGGACGCCAACCTGGCCTTCGGCTCGGTCGAATACATCATGCGCGAAGTGCCGTGGGGCTGGCTGGTGCGCTATATGCACTCGACCGGCGCCTCGTCGTTCTTCATCATCATCTACCTGCACATGACGCGCGGGCTGCTGTACGGCTCGTACCGCAAGCCGCGTGAGCTGATCTGGCTGTTCGGCTTCGCCATCTTCCTGTGCCTGATGGCCGAAGCGTTCTTCGGCTACCTGCTGCCATGGGGCCAGATGTCGTACTGGGGCGCGCAGGTGATCGTCAACCTGTTCGGCGCGATTCCATTCATCGGCCCGGATTTGTCGCTGTGGATCCGCGGCGACTACGTGGTGTCCGACGCCACCCTGAACCGCTTCTTCGCCTTCCACGTGATCGCCATCCCGCTGGTGCTGCTGGGCCTGGTGGCGGCGCACCTGATCGCGCTGCACGAAATCGGTTCCAGCAACCCGGACGGCATCGAGGTCAAAGAGAACCTGGGCCCGGACGGCCACCCGGTCGACTCGATCCCGTCGCACCCGTACTACACGGTGCACGACCTGTTCGGCGTCTCGGTGTTTCTGCTGATCTTCAGCGCGGTGGTGTTCTTCGCGCCGGAAATGGGCGGCTACTTCCTCGAGTACAACAACTTCCTGCCGGGCGACTCGCTGAAAACCCCGCTGCACATCGCCCCGACCTGGTACTTCACCGCGTTCTACTCGGTGCTGCGCGCCACCACCGCCGACTTCATGTGGGTGCTGATGTTCTTCGTGGCGGCCTACGTGGTGTTCGTCTGGCTCAAGTCGCGCCTGGCCAGCCTGACCAAGATCATCATCGCCGTGATCGCGCTGCTGGCCATCATCGGCATGCTGCCGCAGGTGCTGGACGCCAAGTTCTGGGGCGTGGTGTTCTTCGGCGGCTCGGTGGTGATCCTGGCCTTCCTGCCGTGGCTGGACAAATCGCCGGTCAAGTCGATCCGCTACCGCCCGAGCTGGCACAAGTATGTGTACGCCGTGTTCTTCCTGTCGTTCCTGACCCTGGGCTACCTCGGCACGCTGCCGCCGACCGACGCCCGCACCATCGTTTCGCAAGTGTGCACCCTGCTGTACTTTAGCTTCTTCCTGTTCATGCCATGGTGGAGCGCCATGGGCACGTTCAAGAAGGTTCCGGACCGCGTGGTCTTCCACGCCCACTGACCGCCAAAGTACATAAAGGACAACACATGAACTTCCCGAAACGACTGCTTGCCATTCTGGCACTCTTGCCCGGCCTGGCGCTGGCCAATGAAGGTGGCGTGGCGCTCGACAAGGCGCCGGACCGCTCGAATAACATGGCGGCGCTGCAGCACGGCGCCAAACTGTTCGTCAATTACTGCTTAAACTGTCATAATGCGTCCTCGATGCGCTACAACCGCCTGAAAGACCTGGGCCTGAGCGAGGAGCAAATCAAGGCCAATCTGCTGTTTACCGGCGACAAGGTGGGGGAAATGATGACCACCACCATGAAGCCGGCCGACGCCAAAGCCTGGTTTGGCGTGGTGCCGCCGGATTTATCGGTGATCCAGCGCGCCAAGGCCTCGGGCGCCGGCAGCGGCAGCGACTACCTGTACACGTATTTGCGCACCTTCTACCAGGACGACACCCGCCCGACCGGCTGGAACAACCTGGTGGTCAACAATGTGGCGATGCCGCATGTGTTGTGGGAATTGCAAGGCGTGCAGAAAGTGGTCATGAAAGAAGTACCCGATCCGCACGAACACGGCAAAATGATTCATCAGTTTGCTGGATTTGAGCAGGTCACTCCGGGTAAACTGCAAAAGCTGGAATTTGACACCGCCGTGGCCGACCTGGTCGGCTACATGGAGTGGATGGCGGAGCCTGCTGCGCAGACCCGCAAAAAATTAGGTGCCGTGGTGGTATTGTTTATGGCCCTGTTCGCCTTCCTGGCATGGCGCTTGAATGCGTCGTTCTGGAAAGAGGTGAAATAAGACGAGAGCGCCGGCTGGCCGGCGCTTGTTTTGCGAAGCCCGCATATTGACGGGCCGATATGGGGTGATCCGTTCGCGGCCCACCCCCTTTTGTTCTTCTAAGGAACGATAAACATGATGGTTCTCTACTCGGGCACGACCTGCCCATTCTCGCAACGCTGCCGCCTGGTCCTGTTTGAAAAAGGCATGGACTTTGAAGTGCGCGATGTCGACCTGTTCAACAAACCAGAAGACATCTCGACCATGAACCCGTATGGTCAGGTGCCGATTCTGGTCGAGCGCGAACTGATCCTGTACGAATCGAACATCATCAACGAGTACATCGACGAGCGCTTCCCGCACCCGCAGCTGATGCCGGCCGATCCGCTGATGCGCGCCCGTGCCCGCTTGATGCTGTTCAACTTCGAAAAAGAACTGTTCGTCCACGTGCACACGCTGGAAAGCGAACGCGCCAAGGGCAACGACAAGAGCCACGACAAGGCGCGCGCCGAAATCCGCGACCGCCTGACCACGCTGGCACCGCTGTTCCTGAAGAACAAGTACATGCTGGGTGATGAATTCTCGATGCTGGACGTGGCCGTGGCGCCGCTGCTGTGGCGTCTGGATCACTACGGCATCGAACTGTCGAAGACCGCCGCCCCGCTGATGAAATATGCCGAGCGCATCTTCTCGCGTCCGGCCTACATCGAAGCGCTGACGCCGTCGGAAAAGGTCATGCGCCGTTAATCGGACGCTACCCGTTTAGTCGAAGTACTGCGGCGCGTTTGCCGGCCCCGGCGGGCGGCGCGCCGTGCTTTACCGCAGTCTGGAATCCCATGTCTGAAATCTCAACCAAGCCCTACCTGCTGCGCGCCATCTATGAATGGTGCACGGACAGCGGCTACACCCCCTACCTCGCGGTCAAAGTCGACGCCGGCACCACGGTGCCGATGGAATACGTGAAGAAGGGCGAAATCGTGCTCAACATCAGCTTCGGCGCCACCTCGGGCCTGAAGATGGACAACGACAGCATCCGCTTCCACGCCCGCTTCGGCGGCGTCTCGCGCGAAATCTACGTCCCGGTCAACAACGTGATGGCGATCTACGCCAACGAAAACGGCCAGGGCATGGCGTTCGAACCGCAACTGGGCCAGGCTTCGGCGCCGGCCACGGACGCAGTAGAAGACGCGCCGGCAGCGCCGGTCGCGCCGGTGTTATCGGCCGTGCCAAGCGCCTCGGCCGACGTCAAAACCGAGCCGCCAGCCCCGCCCGGCGACGACACCGACCCACCCAAAAAGGGCGGCCGCCCCACCCTTACGCGTATTAAATAGCGTATAATTCGCACCGTAAAAGTCACGCCGACTTAGCTCATTTGGTAGAGCAGTTGATTTGTAATCATCAGGTGGCCAGTTCGAAACCGGCAGTCGGCACCAAATGGCGTTGTAGACAACGAGCGAAAAAACCCGGAAATCGCCTGCTTCATAGGGGATCTCCGGGTTTTTTTACGCCTTCGCTTGCGGCGAAGTAAGGTCCCCTTTTTGGACCACGATTTGGCAACTCAGCCTGTCTAACCTGCCCGAGGTCAAGCTCAACAGGTTATACGCGAGTACATTCCGCATAGGGATATCCACCTCAAAACTACATCTGCGCCAAGTGATCCCGTTGCTGCACCAAGCCTCGAAGGATCGACTCAACCAGATCTGCCGGGAACCCGGTGGGAATCTCGGTAGCGATTGAGTCCACGACACCATCAACGGCACTGAGCACGTCAGCAATCGCCGCTTCCGCTGCAGCGGCGCCCAGGCCGACCAGCTTGGCGTGATTCAGCCAGTGGCGACGCTGTATCTGCTGAAGGTGGTAGTAGTTTTGCGAACCCCGCACAGCCATCGCCAGCTTCGCCTTCTGCGGCGCCACATTGTTCGCGCCCGGCCCGATAATGGGATGTGCGGAGAGCACATCGTATAGCGGCGTCGCCTGGTAGCGGCCTCCGGGTAAGTGGAAAATGCTGAAGTTCTTCGCATGCCCATCGGTGGCCGCCAGCAGCCAGAACACCAGCTGAGTTTTGAAGAAGTTCAAACGATCTTGTTCCGCCTGTTCCGACCCCAACAGGATTTCCATGATCTTGCTGATCCCCGGCCCGCCATCCGCTTGGTACTTGTGCAGCGGAGAGGTGCCAGTGGCCTGGCAAAAATCTTCTTGCGGCAGGCGCACGATCCAGCTGCTGTCTGCCGCCAGCCGGCGGTCGAAACGCTCAACCGCCAGCACTTTCATATCCTCGAAATGCATAATCTCGCAGCGTGCGACCGGTAATCCGAATGCCTGCATGATGCGCGAACACAGCCATTCATTCTCGACGGAGGTGCGCATGTCCGCCTGCATTGCGCCAACGAGGCCAAGCGGTAGCTTGAGAATGTGCGTCGTCGGCGTACTTCCGAGCGGCCGTTGCCACTGGCCTTCATGCCACAGTAGCGCGCTCTTCTCCTGCGCGCCGGCAATCGACAACCGGAGGTCATCCGCCTCGTCCCCTTGCCCCAACGGCCGATCCGACAAAATGTGCCGCAGCAGCGTCGCGACACCGTGGTCATCCAAAGGCTCACTGCTGATCGAAAAGAGATCGGTGGGCGATTCATCTGCCGGCAGCAGCTGAATCGCGCCGACGCAATCGCGTCCGACAGCGGCCAGCAGCTGATAAGGCTCCGTGCCCGCTGTCCTGAAATGCTGCGCGATCCGGCGGCGTATGACATCGCTGTCGGGCAGCAGATTATCAAAATAGTTTTGCACCACCTGGCCGCGATACGGTGCATTGCCAGGTTGGAAAGGCAGGGAAAGCGAGAGCGGACGGCCCTGCTCATCGTCAATCCACTCATCAAAATAGGTCAGCGTATTCCCGCCGGCCGAGGCATCCCAGTAACCAACCGGCGAGCCGTTGAGCCAGATATTCAATCGCTGCGCGTGCGCTCGCCGGCCCATGCTACCAGCGCTCCGTCTTCTTGGACGGCGGTGTCACTTTGGAAGGCGCAGCCACGCTCGCCCTCTTTGACTTGAGCGCGGGCAGAGGTAGCCGTGCTTGCGCTGGGTCCGGCACCGTATCTACCGCCATGTCGTCGTTTGACTCACCACGTTGTACCAATACGATTTCACTGCCCAGCAGTCGCAGGATTGTGAATAACCGTTCCACGCTGGTCGCGGTAGGGTTCGCCTCAATCTTCGCGTAAGTCTGCTGCGTCACCCCGAGCAACGCCGCCACCTCGGCCTGTGACAAGCCTGCCCGCTTTCGGAAGCCGACGAGTAGCGGCCGTATCTGCTGCAAAGTTCGAATCGGATAATCCATTGGTCGGGCCTTTCATCTGTCTTTACAGTATAGAAGCTGTAAATTTTAAATACAACTCAAAAACTGTATTTATTATTTACAGCCTTATAGCTGTAAATTTCGACTATTCATCGTCTTGCGGGCCTTCTATACACACTATCAATTGCCCATGTACGATTGAAGATATGCATCCTGAAACTGTTAAAGAATTGCTATAGTTAATGCTTCTAGTTTGCTACCTGCGCCTAACCACCGCGCATCCAGTAGCTGTAGCTCTCACCCAACCCCGTGAGCAATTCCTCAAGGTGAGAACTATGCAATCCCGTATCAATCAACGGTTTTCCGAGGCTGTCGAGCAGGCAGTCGTCATCGATGCACTCAGTGGCGCGGCGACGGCGTGGGCGTTTCTGGAGGCGCATGATGTGCCGAGGGAAACGATCCTGCGCGTGCTGTCCACCGCCTCGGTCCGCCGTCGCAGCGATACCCCCAGTGCCACCACCATCGAAAAATGCCGCTAACCACCTGCTGAGATTTTCTTTTTGGCATCTTTATTTCATGCAATAATATTGTTTTCTCAATAGACAATAGTGCAATGAAGGTGAAATATTGCTGCCTGATGCTGCTGGCATCGACGCAGGTGTACGCGGATGACAGTCCGCAAAAAGTGGTGGTGAATGGTCAGACCGATGTGGAAGCGAGCCGCGATTTCGTCGCCGGCAAACTCATCATCAGCCGCAAGACGCTGGAGGAAAGTGGCCAGCAAAGCGTCGGCGATGCGCTGCGGCGCGAGCCGGCCATCACCGTCGGCAAGAACGGCACGCTGGGACTGCTCGGACTGCCGGGCTACACGCAAATGCTGGTCGACGGCCAACCGAACTTCAGCGTCATTGATCCGGCCGCGATGGATCTGGCGCAGGTGGAGAAGATCGAGATTATCAAGTCGGCCACTGCGGCGACCGGGCCGTTCGGCATTGCCGGCACCATCAATATCATCCGCCGCAAGGCCGCGCGCAAGGCGATGACGCAGTTGCGCGCCGGCGGCACCACGGCGTCCGGCTACGGCGGCGCCAACGCTATGCTGATGAGCAATCAGCTGCCGTCCAATCTGCCGTTGAGCTACAACTTCATGCTGAACGCGAGCAGCCGCACGACGCCCAGCGCCGAACAGTACCAGCAGACACAGAGCCTGGGCACGGCCGCGCCAACGCCGCAATTGCGCGGCGACAGCACCAGCGTCAATCGCATGGAAACCCTGCTGGCCAGCAGCGATATCGCCTGGACCGTCAATCCCGGGCACAAGCTGTCGATCAGCCCGGAGGCAACCTATTTCGGCGTCAAGACACGGGGCCAGGAACAGCGGCTATGGGCCGATAGCAGCACCCTGTCCATCGGGCGGCAGCAGCGCGATCGCCTGACGTCCATCGGCTTGCCGCTTGGCTGGGACTGGACCGTCAGCCCGCAAAGCAGCCTGTCGCTGAAGGCGCGCCTCAACCGCACGCGCAGGACCACCACCGGCCAGCGCATGGAAGACTGGTCAACCGAGGGCGATCATTTGCGCGCGCAAGACCAGGACCGCGATATGACCAACCGCTTGCTGGACCTGACCTTCAAGACGGCATTCAGCGACGGCCACGATTTCTCCGCCGGCCTGAAGCTGATCCGCAACGACAGCGACATCGATTACACCGACCTGATCGACGGCCTGCCCGACCTGAGCCAGGCGGTGCTGGGGACCAGCAACCACACGCGCGTGGCGCAGCATCAGTTTTTCGCGCAGGATGAATGGCGGGTGAGCAAGAACCTGTCCGTCAACCTGGGGCTGTCTACGAGCGGCGTACGCACGAGCTGGACGAGGGCAATGTGCACAACAATCCGCGCTTCAGCATCTGGTCGCCATCGGCGCACGTGGCGTACAAGATTGGCGGCGACAGCAAACGTCAGCTGCGCGCTTCGGTGGCCCGCACCTTCCAGGCGCCCGAAACCGGCCAGCTGCTGCTGCATCCGAGCATCACCCCCCTGGCGCCCTGCTACGACCGCGCACTGTGCGGCGCCAATACGCTGGACACGGCCGACAGCGCGGGCAATCCGTATTTGCTGCCGGAGCGTTCGCTGGGCATCAACCTGTCTTATGCCCACGGTCTGGGCGCCAGCAGCGAAGCCAAGATCGAGTTCTACACGCGCGATATCACGCACAAGATCGGCACCGAACTGACGCTGGAAAACGTTGCCTGGGCGACCGTGCCGCGCTATGTGATACGTCCGGCCAATCTGGGTGACGCCACGCTGCGTGGCATCAATCTGGAAGGCCGCCTGGCCATGCGCGATCTGTGGAAGACGGCGCCGAATCTGGATCTGCAAGGCAGCGTCGGTTACGCGCATTCCGAACTGCGCGATCTGCCGGGGCCGGACAACCGCCTGGAAGGCCAGCTGCCATGGCGCGCCAAGCTGGGCGCCGGCTATGGCTTGACCGATGTACCAGTCAAGCTGAACCTGGACGCCAACTGGCTGCCCGGCGACTGGTTCCGCAACAACCTGACGCAGCGCACCTACCAGTCCAGCCGCTTCACGCTGAACGCCAACGCCAACTGGAAGGTCAACGCCACGCAGCGCCTGGTCTTCAGCATCGACAATCTGCTGGCGAAGGACAGCAACAGCATCAACGAGTACTACGGCGCCAACCAGACGCTGCGCCGCTACAGCAATAACGATGCGTACACGCGCTTCTCGGTGCGGCTGGAAATGAGTCTGTAGGCTACACTGGTCTCACTTTATTATTAAATGGAGCCGAGACATGACCCGCAAGACCGCCGCCGATTTTGATCCGGAAGTTCTCAAGCTGTTTGACCAGTACGTGCACGGCGGCATCAGCCGCCGGGGTTTCCTGTCGTCCGCCACCCGTTATGCGGTGGGTGGCACGACGGCGGCCGGCCTGCTGGCCACGCTGAGCCCGAGCTTTGCGGCGCCGATTGTCACGCCGGACGACAAGCGCATCACCGCCCGCTATGTCGAGCTGCCGTCGCCGCAGGGCAATGGCAAGGTGCGCGGGTATCTGGTCTCGCCGGCCGGCGCCAAGGGCAAGCTGCCGACGGTGCTGGTGGTGCACGAGAATCGCGGCCTCAATCCGCATATCGAAGACATCGCGCGCCGCCTGGCGCTGGACGGGTTTATCGGCTTTGCGCCGGACGCGCTGTTCCCGCTGGGCGGCTATCCGGGCGACGAGGACAAGGCGCGCGACCTGTTCGGCAAGCTGGACCAGACCAAGACGCGCGCCGATTTCGTCGCCGCCGCGCGCTGGCTGCAACAGCAGCCGGAAGGCAACGGCAAGCTGGGCGTGGTGGGCTTCTGCTACGGCGGCGGCATCGCTAACTATCTGGCGACGCAGCTGCCGGATCTGCTGGCGGCGGTGCCGTTCTACGGCGCCCAGCCGAAGGCGGAAGACGCGGCGCGCATCAAGGCGCATCTGCTGATCCACGATGCCGGCAAGGACGAACGCATCCGCGCCGGTTGGCCGGCCTACGAAAAAGCCTTGAAGGAAGCTGGCGTGCACTATGAGTACCACGTCTATCCCGGCGTCGAACACGGCTTCAACAACGACACCACGCCGCGCTACGACGAGGCCGCCGCCAAGCTGGCCTGGCAGCGCACGGTCAACTTCTTGCGCGCCCGGCTGGCATAAAAAAAACCCGCGATTGTTCGCGGGGTTTACTTGCGATTACGATTTGGCGAAGGCCAGGAAGTCGTTGTTGAACTTCTCTTTGTGCGTATCGGTCAAACCGTGTGGCGCACCTGGGTAGGTGATCAGCTTGGCGTGTTTGACGATCTTGGCCGAGGCGATGCCGGCGGCTTTGATCGGCACGATCTGGTCGTCTTCACCGTGGATGATCAGGGTCGGCTTGTCGAACTTTTTCAGGTCTTCACGGAAGTCGGTTTCCGAGAAGGCTTTGATCGAGTCGTAGGTGTTCTTGAAGCCGCCTTGCATACCCTGTGCATACCAGGCCTGGATGATGCCTTGCGATGGTTTAGCGCCAGGACGGTTGTAGTTGTAGAACGGGCCGGACGCCAGATCCAGGTACAGCTGGCCGCGATCCTTGACCGAGGCGGCGCGCAGGCCGTCAAACACTTCCAGCGGCGTGCCGTCCGGATTGTCGGCGGTTTTCAGCATCAGCGGCGGCACTGCCGAGATCAGGCCCAGCTTGGCGATGCGCTTGGTGCCGTGACGGCCCACATAGCGCGCCACTTCGCCGCCGCCGGTCGAGAAGCCGGCCAGGATGATGTTGTTCAGGTTCAGCGCTTCGATCACTTGCGCCAGGTCGTCGGCGTAGTGGTCCATGTCGTTGCCGTCCCAAGGCTGGCTCGAACGGCCGTGGCCGCGGCGGTCGTGGGTAATCACGCGGAAGCCGTTATTGGCCAGGAAAAACGCTGCCGATTCCCAGCTGTCCGCATTCAGCGGCCAGCCGTGGCTCAGCACGACTGGTTGGCCGTTGCGTGGGCCCCAGTCTTTGTAATAGATCTCGACGCCGTCGCGGGTGGTGATGGTGCTGGCGGTTTTGGTCACCAGGCTTTTGCCCGCTGCCACTGGAGCGGCTTCTGCACTACCGCCAGCCAGCGCGGCCAGGGGCACGGCAACAGCGGCTACTGCGGCGCCAGCGCCACTGAACATTGCGGAACGACGGGACAGGCTGACTTGGTCTTGGGTATTGTTGCTCATGAGAGGCTCCATTTATTTAGGTAACTATTAAGTAGTGAACTATTATTTTCAGTCTTGCCGGGCTGTATTGCGCTGCCCATGTGCTTAATATATATCGCACACTATTCAATAGCAAGCTATTTTTAAAAATAAAAAAAAAGCCGGGAATGGTTCCCGGCTCTTTCGATCTACGCAGCGATCAGAAGAACTTGTAGCTGGCGCCGACTTTGAAGTAACGGCCGATGGCGCCGCTCGCATCCATCGGGTTGTAGCTCATGCCGCCGTAGGTCAGCGGATCCAGCGGCGCGACTTTGTCGAACACGTTGTTGACCGAAGCGAACAGTTGGAACTGCTTACTCACGTTCCAGCGGGCCGACAGGTCAACCGTGGTGAACGACGCGATTTTGCAACCGTTTGGTGCGTCCGCACCGCTGGCCAGCTTCGATGCGCACAGGTCGCCTTCGAACAGGACGTTCTTCATGTCCGAACGGTAGTTGGCGATGGCGCTGAAGTTCCACGCCTGGTTCGGATCCCACGATGCGTTGACGCTGATCTTGTCTTTCGGCGTACCGGCGCAGTTCGAGGTATCGCAGTTGCCGTGGGTGCCGGCGAACTGGTAACGCACGGTGGCGGACTCGGCGCGGATCCACGATGCCACGTGGGTCCAGGTCAGGCCAACGCTGCCGCGGCCATAGTCGCCCAGACGCAGACGCTGTTTCACATCCAGGTCGACACCTTTGACTTCGGTGAAGCTGGAGTTGCGGTACGGCGCCTTGGTGATCAGCAGCGTGCCGCTGTTCGGCACCACCGCGCCATTGATGACCAGGTTGTTGTCGGCGCGGATCGCGGTCGGCAGGGCCGCCGCTTCGTTGTACGGCAGCGGGTTGATCTCGTCGGAACGTTTGATCTTCCAGCCGTCCAGCGACAGCGACAGGTCGTTCAGCGGATCCCACACCAGGCCCAGGGTCAGGCCTTTCGAGGTTTCCGGACGCAGGTTAGGATCGCCGATCTTGACAGCTGCCACGGACGCCGCGCAGTCGGTCGAGGTCGCGCCCGGCAACGGCGTGCCGTTCGGGCAACGGATCGGATCGCGCACGGTCGAGGTGCCGGTCGATTGCGACTGGGCGCTGTTTTCCGCAGGGCCCGGCGCGCGGAAACCTTCCGAGTACGTGCCGCGCAGCGCGAAGCTCTTCACCGGGGTCCATTTCACCCCGGCTTTCGGCGTGGTCGACGAGAAGCGGTCGTATTTGTCGTAGCGTACAGCGGCCGACAATTCCACCGTTTGCAGTACCGGCGCCAACAATTCGGCCGAGACTGCCGACACTTTGGTGTCGCCAAACGCCGCCACGTAGCTGGCGTTGATGGTGCCGTTTTCGGTGCCCGACAGCGATGGGTTCGACAGCTTGTCGCGGCGATGTTCCGCGCCGATTGCCAGGCCGAGATCACCACCTGGCAGGGTCATCAGCGAACGGGTGGCCTTGAAGTCGATGATGTCCAGCTTGGTCGACGAATGCGAATAAGCGTGGGTCACCATCGCGGCATACAGCGAGGCCGGGTTTTTGGAGGCCTGGTCGCCGATGTAGTACGGGAAGTACTTGCTGGTCGGATCGCCCAGCGCAGCCTTGACCACCGCCATGTTCAGCATATTGCTGTAGTCCAGGTCCAGTTTGGACTCGGAGTGGGTAAAGCCGGTGTCGTAGTCCCAGCCCAGTGCCGAGCCTTTCAGGCCGACCACGAAGCGGGTGAAGTTGTTGTCCACCGCGCGGGTGCTTGGGCCGACGTCGAATGCGCTGTAGCGCACGCGGGCGGCGGCGCCGAACGGGTTCTGCGGGTGCGACGGGGCCAGCACGATGGTGGTGCCGGCGCCGGAGCCGTAGTTGATCACGCCGGTCGGATTGGTGGCGTTGGGCGGGAACGCCACGGTCGGGGTGATCGACGGCGGCGTCAGCGTGAACGAGGTGTTACGCTGCGAATAGCCAGCTTCCGCATACGCCTGGGTGTTCTCGTTGACCTGCCAGGTGCCGCGGGTGTACAGGTTGATGCCTTCGATGTTCGGCTGCATCGAGCGGAACTGGTCCTGATACCACAGGCAGCCGCCCTTCGGATCTTGCGGCGACGCGGTCGACAGCTTGGAGCAGCCTGGCAGCGACACGTAGTCCAGCGTGGTTGGGTTGCGGATCGCGCCAACCGGGCTGGCGGCGGCGTTGTTGTTGCCGCTGATGTAGCCGGAGGCGAACTGGGTGCCGATCGGGAAGCCATACGGACGCAGGTCGCCCTTGCCGATGTAGGCGCGGTCCTTGCGGTCGCTGTTCATCAGCGGGTCGGATTTGAAGTACTCGGCATTGACCACGAAGTTGTACTTGTCTTCGTCCAGGCTGCCTTTGCCGTAGGTGATCGAGGCCTTGTGCTGCTGGGCGTCGCTGTAGCGCGACGCGCCGGTGTCGGCCTTGAAGGTCAGGCCGGTGAAGTCCTTGCGCAGGATGATGTTGACCACGCCGGCGATCGCATCCGCGCCGTAGGTGGACGACGCGCCGTCCTTCAGGATCTCGATGCGCTCGACGATTTGCATCGGCACGGTCGACAGGTCGGTGAAGCTCTTCTGGCCGTCATCGGCACGGGCGAATGGCGCCATGCGGCGGCCGTTCAGCAGCACCAGGGTCGAGGTCGCACCCAGGCCGCGCAGCGAAATGGCGGTCGAGCCAGCGGCGAAACCGTTACCGAAACCGGTCGGCAGCGAGCCGGCGCCGTCTGCCGTCAGGGTTTGCAGGTAGTCGGCCACGGTGGCTTTGCCCGACTTCATCAGATCATCGCGGGAAATGACTTGAACCGGCGATGCCGTTTCGGCAGTTGCACGTTTGATACTGGAACCGGTAATCTCGACGCGCTGGATCGGCCCTTGGGCTTCCTGCGCCTGCACATGGGCCATCACGCTCAACGTGGCGATGGCAAAACCGCCTGCGAACATCTGGCGCACGGAACGCGCCAGCACTGTTTCTTTCATCATGAACTGCTCCCTGAAGTGGCTTTTTTTTTTGGCTGGTGAATGTTTAAGAAAGACATTTTTTCTCAAACGGGATGATGGAAACACCCGTGGAAAATTCCGTCAATGTAGAGATTCCCCTATTTCCGCACTCAACCACACTCATGCCAATGCCGTCGTTGCAAAGCAACAACAGGGTAACTTTCAGTCTTAATCGTGCATTTATCGTCTATCTGCCGCCATTTTTTTTCGAATTAGTAATATAGAAATGCCGCCAACGTGTCAAAAACAGTCATGGCAGCGGCCGTTAAAATAAACCACTTGCAATTCGAATTTGTCCTTTTTCATCCACAATTTTTTCGATAAGGCAAGTATTTACGGGTAAATTAATGTATCGCTATGCAAGGTTATGTAAATACGGCCCCAACCGGGGCCGTATCGGCGATTACGATTTGGCGAAAGCCAGGAAGTCATTGTTGAAACGCTCTTTGTGCGTGTCGGTCAAACCGTGTGGCGCACCTGGGTAGGTGATCAGCTTGGCGTTTTTCACGATCTTGGCCGAGGCGATGCCCGCGGCTTTGATCGGCACGATCTGGTCGTCTTCACCGTGGATGATCAGGGTCGGTTTGTCGAACTTTTTCAGGTCTTCGCGGAAGTCGGTTTCCGAGAAGGCTTTGATCGAGTCGTAGGTGTTTTTGAAGCCACCTTGCATACCCTGCGCATACCAGGCCTGGATGATGCCTTGCGATGGTTTGGCGCCAGGACGGTTGTAGTTGTAGAACGGGCCGGACGCCAGATCCAGGTACAGCTGGCCGCGATCCTTGACCGAGGCGGCGCGCAGGCCGTCAAACACTTCCAGCGGCGTGCCGTCTGGATTGTCGGCGGTTTTCAGCATCAGTGGCGGCACTGCCGAGATCAGGCCCAGCTTGGCGATGCGCTTGGTGCCGTGACGGCCCACATAGCGCGCCACTTCGCCGCCGCCGGTCGAAAAGCCGGCCAGGATGATGTTGTTCAGATTCAGCGCTTCGATCACTTGCGCCAGGTCGTCGGCGTAGTGGTCCATGTCATTGCCGTCCCAAGGCTGGCTCGAACGGCCGTGGCCGCGGCGGTCGTGGGTAATCACGCGGAAGCCGTTATTGGCCAGGAAAAACGCTGCCGATTCCCAGCTATCCGCATTCAGCGGCCAGCCGTGGCTCAGCACGACTGGCTGGCCGTTGCGTGGGCCCCAGTCCTTGTAATAGATCTCGACGCCGTCGCGGGTGGTGATGGTGCTGGCGGTTTTGGTCACCGGGCCGCTCTTGGCGGTCGCGGCTTGCGCTTCGGCGGAGCCCAGGGCAGCCAGCGGCAGGGCCACGGCGGCGGCGGCGCCGCCGGCGGAGTTGAACAGCGCGGTACGGCGGGACAGGTTGACGTTGGCGTTCATGATCTTATTCCTTTTGGTCGATGTATATATAAGCAGTAGTTGTGCTACAGTCTTTTCGTTCTGCAGCTGCGATGGAATGAATCTTAGGCCTTGGCCAACGTTTGTGGAACAGACAAGCCTGCAAGGCCACTTTGCAAAAATGCAGACCCCCTCATGCCCACTAGTACCGACTTCGACTGGAACGACATCCCGCTGATCCTGGCCCTGGCCCGCAGCGGCAGCATGAGCGCCACCGGCCGCCACCTGGGTGTGGACGCCTCCACCATCAGCCGCCGCATCGCCGCCGCCGAAAAGGCGCTGAAGCTGCGCCTGTTCATCCGCGATAACACCGGCTACCAGCTGACCGACGCCGGCAAGACCTTTGTCGCCCATGGCGAGGCGGTGTATGGCAATGTCCAGAGCATGCTGCAAGCCTCATCGCAGGAAGCCGACGCCACCGCCGGCCCGGTCAACATCACCTCGATCGACTTCCTGTTCGACTACTGGCTGCTGGAACACGTGCCGGCGCTGCACGCCGAGCACCCGCATCTGCAACTGACCTTGCAGGCGGAAAACCAGAACCTGTCCTTCACCCGGCGCGAGGCCGACTTCGCCCTGCGCCTGGGCCAGCCGGGCGAAGACGCCGCGCTGGTGATGCGCAAGCTGGGCGATCTCGGCTTTGCCGTCTACGGCCATCCGAAGTTTGCCGATACCCCGCGCGCCTGCTGGGGCACCCAGCCGTGGATCGCCTACGCCGACGAACTGGCCGGCACCACCGAAATGCAATGGCTGGCCGCAATGTCGCCGCCGCCGCGCAAAGTGCTCAAGGTGAACAGCCTTAGCACGATGGTGCGCGCCTGCCACGCCGGCGTCGGCATGGCGCTGCTGCCGTGCATCATGGGCCGGCAACAAGGCTTGCAGCGCATCGGCGACCAGGTCGAGGTGCTGCGCGACATCTGGCTGCTGAGCCATCGCGACGCCGGCTCAATCGCCCGCTTTAAAACCGTCTCGGCCTGGCTGTCGCAGACCTATGCCGCCAGCGAACAGCTGTTGTGCGGCGCAGCTTCGCACCGCTAAAACGCATTCTGTCCCCCGTTTTTCGCAGTTCGTCACATCCCGGTGGATGGACGGGGTGCCCTTGTCTATAGTTCACTCAACGCAACGAACTAACCACCCACAAGGAGCTCAAAATGAACATCGCAAAAAACATGGAAGCCATCTTCGTCGCCGCCATCGTCATCGCTAGCGCCACCTCTTTCGCCACCGCCGCCGTGCGCGCACCGGAAGTCATCACTGTCAAAGCTGAAGCGACCGAGATGCCCACCGTGACCATCACCGCCAAGCGCCTGACCGCTGAAGAAAAAGCCGCACTGTAACCCCACCGAGCCGACGGAGCGCATCATGAAAACCTACCTGAAGGCCGCAATGATGGCGGCGGTACTGAGCAGCGGCAGCCACGCCGCGCTGGCCGACGACATCATCAGCGAGAGCCGCAGTGTGGATGCACGCGCCGTCAAGCTGGAACTCGATGGGGTCATCAGCATCAAAGTGAAGCAAGGCCCGGCGGCGCTGACGATTTACGGCGAACCGGACGCCATCAAGAAAGTGGTGGTCGAACAAAGCGGCGACACGCTGCACATCGGCACCCAGAAAATGAATTCGGTCCACTTTGGGAACAAGCGCGAACTGCGCGCCGAACTGACGCTGCCGAATCTGCGCGCAGTCACTTCGGGCGGCGTGGGATCGACGGAAGTGAGTGGATTCAGCGGCGACAATCTGCGCCTCTCGCTGGAAGGCGCGGGGTCGGTGAAAGTCGACGCACAGTATCGCAATCTCGATGTCAGGCTGGGCGGCGTGGGCGGCATCACCGTCAATGGCGGCAGCAGCGACAACATCGATCTGCAACTGAACGGCGCTGGTCGCATCGAGATGACAGGCCAGGCCAAGCAATTACACGCCTCCCTCGGCGGCGTGGGGAGTCTGGACGCGCAGCAGCTGCGCGCCGACGCCATCGACATCGATATGTCTGGCCTCGGCAGCGCCACCGTGTATGCGAAGACCAGCGCCAATCTGAAATTGACGGGCATGGGGTCGGCCAAGGTGTACGGCAATCCGACCACGCGTAACGCCAGCGCACGCGGCATGGGCAGCGTGAGCTGGAAGTAAGGAATGCGCCGGTGTGTGACACCGGCACAGCAGGAAACACATGGGTGTGTTTTTTACCGTCCGGAAGGTGATCCCTCCTGGACGGTTTTTTTATTTCAGATACCGGATATCGTGACCGAGCACGATGCGCATGTCGACATACGTCGGGCCGGCGCGCCGCTCCAGCCGTTCCTCCAGCCGCAGTCCGAGACGCCGGCCCAGCGCCTGCGCCACCAGCCGCTGTTCGCGCGGATACTCGATGCGGCTGACCGGCACCACGAACGGCCGCAGATTCGACAAGCGCACCGTCTTAACGCCGTCCGCCTCCAGTGAGCGCGCCAGCCGCGCCGCCGCGCCGGCCACGCCGTTACCGTTGCTGATCTCCAGCCGCACCACCGGCGCTGACGCCGACGCCGACGCCGACGCCGACGCCGACGCCGATCCTCCCACTGTCTCAGCGCTGCGCAGCACCGCCACCAGCGCCGGGCCGAGACGCTTGATCTGCGTGCGCGGCATGCTGTCGCCCACCGCTTCGTCGCGCGCCTGCTTCAGCGTGGCGTAGTCCTGCCGCACATCATAAGAGCGCAGCGACGCCGCCTGCAGATACATGATGGCGGCGCGTTCGCGCTCTCCAGCGACGGCCAGCGCTGCACCCAGCCGCTCCCACCGCTCCGGGTCGAGCGGATCGCGCATGCATGCCTGCTCCAGCGGCGTGATGACATCGGCCACCGGCTCCACAACCTGCACGCCACTGCATGCCGCCAGCAGCGCGCACGCGGTGAGGAGTGATCTCTTCATCATGGCATCCTAGTGAGTTTGCTGCATCAAGCGGTAGACCTGGATGCCGGCGGGGCCGATCAGCACCAGCATCAGGGTGGGGAAAATGCAGAAGATCAGCGGGAACAGCAGCTTCAGCGCGATCTTGGCGGCGGCTTCCTCGGCCAGTACGCTGCGCTTGCTGCGCAGGTTATCGGAATGGATGCGCAGCGAATCGCCCATGCTGGTGCCGAAGCGCTCGGACTGGATCAGCATCGCTACCAGCGTATCCACATCCTCCACGCCGCTGCGCAAGGCCAGGTTGCGCAAGGCGCGCTCCTTGGTAAAGCCGGCGCGCATTTCCATCAGCACCAGTTGCAGCTCCTGCGCCAGGGCCATGCTCTTGATGTGAATCTCGCCGGCCACCTTGGCCAGCGCGCGCTCCAGGCTCAGACCCGCCTCCACGCACACCGTCAGCAAATCCAGCGCATCGGGGAAGTTCTCGAAGATGTCGCGGCAGCGCACCGCCGCCTTATGCGCCAGCACCGCATTGGGCAAGTAGTAGCCGATGCCCGCTACCAGCAGCAACAGGTACATGAATCCCTTTTGCGGCCCGTTCAGCGCAAAAGCGCCGCCCAGCGCCACGCTCGCGGGAAACGCCAGCGCCAGCACCGTCTTGGCGGCAAAATATAGCGATGGCGCCGACGCGCTGCGCCAGCCGGCATTCATGAAGCGCGTGCGCAGCGCCGATTTCTCCCAGCCCTCTTCGGGCAGCGACAGGCGCGAAAACGGCTGCGCCACATGTGCCACCTTTTCCACCCAGCCGGTGGCCACAGTGTCCGGCGCCGCCCCGGTCGGCTCCACCACCTCGGTCAGGCGTTCACGCAGCGCCTGCGGCGAAAACACCAGCAGCACCGCCACCGCCACACCGGCAGCCACCAAAAACACAATCGCCAGGAAGATGATCTGCGATCCATTCATCGTCGTCTCCTTCATACGCGGATGCGTATCAGCTTGCGCATCCACAGCACGCCAAACACCGCCACGCCAAACGCGTACCACATCAGCTTGACGCCGATCGGATCGGTCCACAGCAAGCGCACGTAGGCGGGATTGGAGATCACCATCAGCAGCATCACGCCCAGCGGCAGCACGCCCAGAATCCAGGCCGACATGCGGCCTTCGGCCGACATCACCCGCACCTGAGCCAGCAGCTTCAGGCGCGAACGTATCAGGCGGCTGATATTGCCCAGCACCTCGGCCAGGTTGCCACCGGATTCACGCTGTATCAGCACGGCGATCACCAGATAGCGCAAGTCCGTCAGCGGCACGCGCAGCGCCAGGTTGTGCAGGGCTTCGTTCATCGGCACGCCGTAGTTGATCTCCTCGTAAGCGAACTTGAATTCGCTGGCGATCGGGTCCGGCAGTTCCTCGCCCACCATCTGCATCACGTTGGCGAAGGAGTGACCGGCGCGCAGCGCGCGGCCGAGGAAGTCCGCCGCCTCGGGCAGCTGCTCTTCCAGCTTGCGCAGGCGCGCGCCACGGATGCGCATCAGTAGCAACCATGGCAGGCTTGTGGCGCCAGCCAGCGTGCCGACCGCCAGCAAAAACGGCATGGCGAACATTGTCGGCGACAGCAGTCCCACCACCATCATCACCAGCGAACCGCCGAGGAACTGCGCCACCGACCAGCGCACGCCGGCCTGCATCAGCAAGCGGTCCAGCGCGGCCAGTCGGGCGATGCGGCGCAGTTGCCTGTCCAGCGCCGGATGGCTGCTGTAGACGCGGCGCTTGAGGATATCCACCCGCTCGATGCCGCCCTGCCCGGTCGCGGCCATCAGCCGCAAACGCTTGGCGATGCGCCGCGCCGCGCCGCCATGCGCACCGGACCACCACAGCCAGGCGCCTTCCAGCATCAGGATCACGGCCGCGAACAGCAGCACGGCAAAGGCGGTAAACACGCCGTCCATGGCGCTTACTCGTAGACCCGGTCCGGATCGAACACGCTGTCCGGCACACCCACGCCGAACATGCGCAGCCGGTCGGCAAAGCGCGGCCGCACGCCGGTGGCGTAGAAGCTGCCTTGCACCGCGCCTTGCGTATCCACGCCCTTCTGCTCGAAACGGAAAATCTCGTGCATGGCAATCACCTCGCCTTCCATGCCGGTGACTTCCTGCAGGCTGACCAGCTTGCGCGTGCCATCGGTCAGGCGCGACACCTGCATCACCACCGTCACGGCAGAGCAGATCTGCTGGCGCGTGGCGCGCGGCGTCAGGTTCACGCCGGCCATGCCGACCATATTCTCCAGCCGCGACAAAGCGTCGCGCGGCGTATTGGAGTGGATGGTGGCCAGCGAACCTTCGTGGCCGGTATTCATCGCCTGCAGCATGTCGAGCGCTTCCGGGCCGCGCACCTCGCCGAGGATGATGCGGTCCGGCCGCATGCGCAGTGCGTTGCGCACCAGCGAGCGCTGATTGACCTCGCCCTTGCCTTCGATGTTCGGCGGCCGCGTCTCCAGCCGCACCACATGCGGCTGCCGCAGCGCCAGCTCGGCCGCATCCTCGATGGTGACAATACGCTCGTGCGCCGGAATAAAGCCGGACAGCACATTCAGCATGGTGGTCTTGCCGGAGCCGGTGCCGCCGGAGATCAGGATATTGACCTTGGCCTGCCCCAGCGCCTGCAACACCTGCACCATCGGCGGCGTCAGGCTGCGGTAGGCCAGCAGGTTGTCGATGCTGAGCGGGTTGACGGCAAAGCGGCGGATCGACAGGATCGGCCCATCGATCGCCAGCGGCGGGATGATGGCGTTGACGCGCGAGCCATCGGGCAGGCGCGCATCCACCATCGGACTGGATTCATCCACGCGCCGGCCCACGCGCGAGACGATCTTCTCAATGATCTTCATCAGGTGCGCGTTGTCGTTGAAGGTGGTTTCGGTCAACTCCAGCTTTCCGGCTCGCTCTACATACACCTTGCTGGCCGTGTTGACCAGGATGTCCGACACGCCGGGATCGGCCAGCAGCGGCTCCAGCGGACCAAAGCCCAGCATCTCGTGCTGGATGTCGAGCACCAGGTTATGCCGCTCATGCTGATTGAGCACGATGCGTTCTTCCTCGATGATGCGCTGGACCAGCAGCGCCAGCTCGTGCTTGAACTGCTCCGGCGTCAGGCGCTTCAACCGCTCCAGGTCGATGCGGTCCAGGATCATCTGGTGCATGCTCTTCTTCAGTTCCTGATACGCCGCGGCGGCCAGGCCCGGCGGACCGTTGCTGCCGTTGCGGCTTTCGTCGGCGTGTGACAGGCGTTCGCGTAAGCTCATCTCATCCTCCATCGTTACGGCCAAAGATGCGGTCGAACAGGCCTTTGCTCTCCGCCACGCGGCGCGACGCCACCAGTTCCACCAGTTCCGCCAGGCTGCGCGCCACATTGCTGCTGCGCGAAAGCTGCAGCACCGGTATGCCCTGGTTGACCGAATCGGTCGCCGACAGGTAGTCGTTGGGCACCGTGTGCACCACGTCCGCGCCCAGCGCCTGTTCCAGATCCGTCAGCCGCAGCTTGCCGCCCTTTTCGTAGCGGTTGACGATCAGGCGCGTGCGCTCGTTCGGGTAGCCGAGCGAGCGGAAAATGTCCAGCAGGCGGCGGCCGTCGCGGATGTCCGGCAGCGCCAGTTGCAGCACCGGGTAGATGGTGTCCGCCTGGTCCAGCGCGCGCAGCGAAATGGCGTCGATCTGGCGGCCCACGTCCAGCACCACAAAGTCGTAATGCTGACGGGCGATGCGCAGGATGGTGTCCATGTGTTCCGGCTTCATGTCGACCGTGCGATTGGGATCATCCGCCGCCGCCAGCACGCCGAAGTTGGAGGCCACGTGCACCAGGCAGGAATCAAGGAAGGCGCCGTCCATGCGGCTGATCTGGGCGCAGATGTCGGACAGCGTCATCGCCGGCTTCTGATCGGAGACATACAGCGTGGCGTCGCCAAACTGGCCGTGCAGATCGATCAGCAGCACCTTCTTGTCGGCCAGCGCGGCCAGCGCGTAGCCAAAATTGGTGGACAAGAAAGTCGCCCCGCTGCCGCCCTTGCAGGAGATGAAGGCCAGCACCTTGCCTTCCCGGACGGGACTCAGTCCGGCCGCCACCTCGATGCGGTCCATGGCTTCGTGGAAGGCGCGGTGCACCAGTGGCAGCGGCAGCACCTCGCGCATGCCGGCACGCATGGCGCGTATCAGCAGGTCCTGCTGCAGATCGCGCGTCAGCAGCATGAAGGTGGCGGACGGATACTGTTTGCTCAGGCGCTCAACCAGTTCGCCTTCGTCGGCAGTGATGTCGCTGGCGTCCAGCACCACCAGCTCCGGGACTTCCGGCAACTGGCGCTCCACCGCGTCACGCAGCCCGTTGCGGGAAGCCACCAGCTGCACCGGCGGCATGCGCGCCGAACCTTGCGCGGCAATCTCCGCGTGCAGCAGGCTGTCCTTGCTGATCATCAGCGCCTTCATTTCAGGCCGCCGTTCATCACGGACGGCTGCTGCCCGCCGCTGGCTTTCTGATAGCGCTCGTAGGCGCCGCGCGCGCTGTGGCCGTCCATGCCGGCCACCGGATTGGGGTTGCGGCCCGCAGCCGGATTGGCGATCTGCTGCGCCAGCGTCGTGCGCGTGTCGAGGCCAAAGCGGGCATCCCATTGCGGCGTGGTCTGGACGCATGAGGAAAGTGTGCCTGCCGCCAGCAGGATCAAAAGATAGCGCATAGTCAGTCCCTGGTTATTTGCGTTCCGCGCCTTGCTCCGACGGCGCACCTTCCAGCTGGCCGCCGAGGAATAACCTGGCGCGGCTGGGGGAAGTGACGCTGTCGGTCGGCAGTTTGTAGTTGACCGGCAGCGGTTGCACCAAGTGGGGTGTGACGACAAACAGCAGCTCGGTGCGGTCCTGCTGGAAGTCGGTGCTGCGGAACAGCGCGCCCAGCACCGGCAGCTCGCCCAGGATGGGCAGGCCGTGGATGCTGTTGGTCTGGCTGTTCTTAATCAGGCCGCCGATGGCGAAACTCTGGCCGTCGAACAGTTCGACGGTGGTGGCGGCGCGGCGCGTGGTGAACAGCGGCAGGATGGCGGCGCCGGAAAAGCCGGCGGCGGTGATGCCGATGCCTTCGCGCGAAATCTCCGAGACCTCCGGCGCCACCCGCAGGTTGATGCGGCCGCCCGCCAGCACCGTGGGCGTAAAGCGCAGGCCGACGCCGAATTCTTTTTCTTCCAGCGTGACCTTGTTGTTGTCCTGCGCGACCGGCACAAAGATGCGGCCACCGGCCAGAAAACTGCCTTCCTGCCCGCTGATCGCCATCACCGTGGGCTCGGCCAGCATGCGCACCAGCGCGTCCTGCTTGTCGGCGGCGATGGCGCCACGGTTGCCGCCGGCGCGGCCGATATTGAGCAGACTTTTCAGCGTGCCGCTGACAAAGCTGGCATTGAGCGCACCGGCCCAGCTGCCGCCGCCGAAGTTGAGCGCGACGTTGGCCTCCAGTTTTTCCAGCAGGGACTTGGAGACTTCGGCGATTTTCACCTCCAGCATCACCTGCTGCGGCGCGCCGACGTTGAGAAAATTGACGATGCGCGTGCTGGCCTGCGCGGCGGAGGCATTCGCCGTTTGCGTGGCGGCGTTGGAATCCGCCCCCTCACGCCGCGCACCTTCCAGGGCCTGCGCCGGACGGCGCACGAAGGCGGCCGCCAGTTCCAGCACGCGCGCCACGGTTGGCGCGTCATCGACGGTGCCGCTCAGGACCAGCGTATCGCCGGCGGCGCTGACCTGAATGTTCTTCTGATCCGGCAGCAGCGCGGCCAAAGCCTGCTGCAAGGCGGTTGGGTCGATACCAACCACCACTTCGACCACATTGCACATGCCGCTGCGGCCTTGCACAATCATATTGCTGCTGCCGATGTCCACGCCGACCACGTACAGCGTATCCGGCGCCACCAGCATCGCCTGCAGCACGGCGGGGTTGCCGACGCTTCGCGCCTGCACCGCTTCCGGCATGCGCATCAGGGTGGACTTCCCCAGTTGCAGCGACAGGCTGCCCGGCTGCGCCGACTGGCCGGTGCAGCGCAGCGCCGCGCCATCAGCCGGCGGTGCCGACGGCGCGGCAGCCCACGCCGATCCGGCCAATGTCAGCGCGGCGGCAAACGGCGCCCATGCGTGATGGTGAAGGTCCATGGCCCGCTCACAGGCATTCCTGCGTGCGATGCACGCCCGCGATCACACCGACGCAAGCGCGCGGCGCGGCTGTTGCGACCTGTACCCGCGGCCTGGCCGCCACCGTCACCGGTACCGGTGGCGCGGCGGACGGCGCAGTGGTGGCAGGCTTCTGCATGCCAAGCAGCGTGCCCTTGGTCGCGCCGTCCGTGGTGCCGGGACGCGGATCGACCTGATTGCGCAGCGCCAGCGACAAGGTGCCCACGCTGCGCGCCAGATCCAGGTTCTCTGCCTGCGCCGGTGTCACCTCCAGCGTGACGGCGTTGACCACGCGCGGCTTGGTCTCGTCGCGTCCCACTTCCTGCGCCACGGCCAGCACCAGGATCCGCTCCAGCACAATCTTGGAGATGGCGCTGTCATTGGCCTGCGTGTTGACGATGATGTCGACAAAATTGCCCGGCAAGGCAAAACCGGCCACGCCCACCACATCGTTGACCCGCACGGTGATGGCGCGCTTGCCTTCGGCGATCAGCGCCGACAGGCCGCCCAGCGTGCCGGCCGGCGCCAGCTTGGCTTCACTCAAAGGCTCGTCGCGCAGCACACTGTTTTTCAGCACTCGGCCAACCAGCTTGCTGCCGTCGCGCAGCGCACCGCGTGGCAGTGCGTCGGCCGGCCAGTCGATCTGCTTCAGCATCTCCGGCGTCAGGCGCTGGCCGAGATTGACGTCCTGCGCCGCCACCACGATCTTGTTCGAGCCGCCCGGCGTCTGCCGCAGCAGCCAGCGCGAGGCCAGCGCTACCGCCGCCAGCCCGAACACGACGGCCAACGCCATCATCAGCAGTGCGCGCCGGTTCTTCATGCTATCCGCATCCCGACGTCATCGTCCGCCGCGCGCATGGCGGTGGCGCCGCTACCGCCGGCGAACATGCTGATCCAGGCCTGGTCCAGCGTGGCGATGGAAATGCGCGCCGACTCGCCCATGTAGCCAGCGAAATCCGCCACCCGGCCGATGATCTCGCGCGGATAGCAGGCCAGCAGCGGCAGGCCGCAGCCGGCGTGCAATTCATCCAGCAGATAGCGCAGGCCCGCCTCGTCGTACACCACGCCCATGGCCAGGCACTGCTGGCGGAACAGCGTGCGGTAATTGGCCGCGCTCAGCGCCTCCACCGGAATCTTGTAGCCGACGCGGCGCAGCGCCGGCTCGTCCAGCAACGCCGACGGCGGCAGGCTGGTGGCGAACACCAGCCGCAGACGGCACGGCACCTGGAAGTGATAGCCGCCGGCCAGCGACAGCACGCCATGTTCGGCCTCCTGCGCCTGCGCGAAGCGGTTCAGCAGCTCGGCCGCCGGCAGGCGCTGGCGCCCCAGGTCATCGACGATCAGCAATCCGTTGTTGGCCTTCAGCTGCGGCGGCGCGCGGTAGCAGCCGTTGGCCGCATCCGGCTGCAGGTCCAGCATCTCGGCGTCCAGCGCGCCATCCAGCACCACCACGGGACGCTGGCACAGCACCCAGCGTGCATCACTGCTGCGACGTTCGGGCGTCTGCCGCATCTGGCGCGCCAGCGGTGCGCGGTGCACCGCTGCGTCGTACACCTGCACGATGTCCTGCCCCACCACCAGCGCGTGCGGCACCGCCACCAGCCCTTGCTGCAAGGCGCCAAGGCGGCGCGCCAGCGTCGACTTGCCGCTGCCGGAAGGGCCGTACAACAGCACGCTGCGGCCCGCATGCATGGCCGCGCCCAGCATGCGCTGGACCGCCGGTTTCAAAAAGTCGTCGGCAAATTCGGCCGCCAGTTCATCGGCGCACGGCTGCGGCAGCTGCCTGGCCTGGCGTTCGACCATGGCGCGGTAGGCCTCCAGCGTGACCGGCGCCGGCCCGGCGTAGGGACTGCGCTCCAGCCACGTGGCGGCGCGCTGCTTGCCGGCGCCGGTCAGCTGGTATTGCACGTCGAGGTCCGACTCGCCGCGCCACGCCACTTCCGCCACGTGTTCGGCCACCATGAAATCCAGCACTTCGCGCAGCACATTGATCGACAGGTGCAGCCTGGTGGTCAGCACCGGCAGGTGGCTTTTGCCGCCCTGGTACAGCGCCTTGGCGATCAGCTCCACGATCAGCTGCTGCGTCAGGCCCGTATCGCGCACCGATTTCGGCGGCGACGGCAGCAGTGCGTCCGGCTCGGCATCGAGCAGCTGGGTGTAGGGGGATGGGGGTTCCAGGGCAAGCATCGTTATCTCCACAAGGCACTAATTTCGGCATGGAATTAAGTCTATCCAGCCCTGCGCTTCGGACATTGACGTGCAGCAAGCCCTGTTCAGTGATGGGTCCAGGCCAGCATGCCGGCCGTGCCGAGCGCAATCGCGACGCCGTACGGAATGCCACCGACGCTGGCGGTGGGCGCCAAGGGCACCGGCTGCAGCGGCACGCCGAGCAGGCGCAACAGCAACGGCTTGCAGATCTGCCACAGATTACGGGCGCTGTCGCGCCAGCGGCCGCTGGCCAGCAACAGCACCAGCGCCATCACGCCGCCGATCAGGTAGGACAGCACGGCGATGTGCAGCGCCAGCCACGGCCCGGTGAAACCGCCCACCATTGCCATCAGCTTGACGTCGCCGGCCGCCATGCCGCGCAGCAGGTAGAGCGGCAGGAATAAAAAAAAACCGGCGAGGATGCCGGCCAGCCATTGCGACAGCGGCGC
The DNA here is from genome assembly GCF_009857535.1 of Duganella margarita. Lineage (GTDB taxonomy): Bacteria > Pseudomonadota > Gammaproteobacteria > Burkholderiales > Burkholderiaceae_D > Rugamonas > Rugamonas margarita. The sequence continues at coordinate 511,057 of NZ_WWCS01000001.1, read as the reverse complement.
CCATGGCGGCCCGCCCAGCAGGTGCAACAGCAGCGCCAGCAGCAGACCGCTCAGCACCAGCACGTTGGGAATCTTGCGCATGGCCAGATCGGTCAGCGCCGCCTGCGTCACCAGGCAGATCAGGATGACTTCAACTGCGTTCAGCATGAGATTTCTCCAAGGAAAGACTTTCCGGCCTGGCTGCTGCCGGAAAGCCTGCTACTGCTTACGGCGACTTGATCTTGTTACCGATGGCCTGGAACGCATCGCTCAGCGCCGGCGTCAGGAAACCGAACGCGGCGACCACGGCGGCCACCATGGTCGCCGCGATCAAGCCGTATTCAATTGCCGTGATACCGTCCTCGTCGCGCGCAAACTCTTTTGCAACTGCAATCAGCGAGTTCATGTCGTACTCCTGGGTTGGTTGATGAAAGCCTCTGGCGCGGTGTGCTGTGCCATTGCGTTCCACTATACGGACCACAAATTTATAAGAGTTGACACTACGCAAGTTTTCCATGCGGAATCTTTTTTAGTCTATGATGAAGTCAATTGTCGGAAAAAGGTCTCATTCTTCATTTATGTAGGTTTTTTTTAGCACACAAGAATTGCCTTGATTGCAAAAAGCTATTATGCTGACCAGCTGTTTTTTGGAAAGGCAAATGGATTCCCTACTGAAACACATGGTGGACATGACCGGTCACCGCGATCACACGATGCTCGACATCTCGGTGATTTCGGCGGTACAGGAGCTTGCTCACGCCACCCAAGTCCGTGTGTTGACGCTGGCCACGGTTAGGGGGAAGGTATTTGTCCGACCACGCGCCATCATCAGCGCAGGCGGAGCTGCGCGCATGGTCGATACCTCGGACCAGCAGCATCCGGGCGATCCGATCGACCGCTTCCCGGCGCTGGCGCAATGCATCGCGCGCCACGAATCGGGCGCCGACATCGCCAACGAAGCCGACGAGCACACGCTGTGGCTGCCGATCTGGCTGGGCGACAAAGCCGACACCTGCCTGGAAATCGTCAACCCGACGCCGTACACCAAGGAAACCATCCACGTCATTGGCGGCATCGTCAGTGTCTACCGCAATTTCCAGAACCTGCTCGACTATAGCGAACGCGATTCGCTGACCGGCTTGCTCAATCGCAAGACCTTCGACGACCAGCTATCCAAGATGCTGGCCGCCAGCACCGAGCAGGACGCGCTGACGCTGCCGGGCGAGCCGGAGCGCCGCATCCACCGCCAGGAAGAAAAGCAATGGCTGGCGGTGGTGGATGTTGACCATTTCAAGCATGTAAACGACCGTTTCGGCCATTTGTACGGCGATGAAGTGCTGATCCTGATCGCCAACCTGCTGACCTCGTCATTCCGCGCGCAAGACCGGGTGTTCCGTTTCGGCGGCGAAGAATTTGTCGTGCTGCTGCGCTCGGCCACGCTGGACGACGCCAAGAAAATCATCGAACGCTTCCGCATGAACGTAGCCGGGCATGACTTCCCGCAAGTAGGCAAGGTGACGGTGAGTGTGGGCTTTGTCAGCATCAGCGCGCTGGAAGCGCCGGTGATCATTCTCGGCCATGCCGACCAGGCGCTGTACTACGCCAAGAGCCACGGTCGCAACCTGGTCTGCCACTACGACGAGCTGGTCAGCGGCGGCCTATTGCAGACCATCGAGTCCAACGATACGGCGGAATTTTTCTAAGGCTTAAGCCACACTGAGGAAGCGCATCGGGTCCACGTTCCACTTGGCCGGCGATTCGTGGCCGACGATTTTGTCACCGCCGCCAAAGCCCAGTCCACGCGACAAATCCACGGTTTCCGGCTTGATGTAGACATTCTTCTTGGTGTGGAAGAACACGTTGACCTTGGGCGCCAGCAGATTGGTCTCATGCGGCTCGACCACCACCCCCAGGCGTCCCGACTCCAGTAGCACCATGGTGCCCACCGGATAAATTCCGACGCAGCGCATGAATTCCTGCGCATAGCCGGGGTTGAAGTGGAACTTGCTCCACTCGTAAATCTTGCGCAACGCCGCCGCCGCCGACATGCCCTTGTGATAGCAGCGATCGGCCGTAATGGCGTCGTACACGTCGACAATGGCGGCCATCTGCGCCAATTCGCTGATTTCGCCCTCGGCCTGCTTGCCAGGGTAGCCGCTGCCGTCGCGCCGCTCGTGGTGGTGCAGCGTGATATCCAGCGGAATCGGGCCGATCTCCGGCGTTTGCTTCAGGATCTTGTAGCCATCTTCTGGATGCTTCTTGATGATGGCGAATTCCTCGTCGGTCAGCGGCCCCGGTTTATTGAGAATGGCGTCCGGCACCAGCGCCTTGCCGGTATCATGCAACAACCCGCCCAGGCCGGCCTGATGGGTAACATCGGCCGCAATATTGCGCGAGCGGCAGAACGCCACCAGCAGCGTGCATACGCTGACCGAATGCAAAAAGGTGTAATCGTCCTTGTTCTTGATCCGCAGCAGCCCGACCAGCGCGCCGGGATTGCGCAGGATCGACTCGGTGATGTTCTGCACCACCGGCTGCACCTGGTCCAGCTCGATCGCCTTGCCGAGACGGGCGTCCTGCATCACCGAACGCACCAGCGTTGACGCCTGGTGGCGGATCTGCACCGCCCGCTGCATCTCCTCGCCCAGCGACACCCGGGTCTGCACCGGCGCCTTGGCGACGATTTCAACGATTTCGCGTTCGGTGGCGGCTTGCGCTTCGGCCAGCGACGGCGCATCCTGCACATCCAGGCCCTTGGCACTGTCTATGACAACGTCGTGGATGCCGGCATTGAGGATCTTGCGGATTTCATCGTGGGTGGTAATCAGAAAGCGGTTGCGCACGAACGGATGGGTCATCCAGTCGCAGCTCAGGTCATGAATATACATGCCCACTTTCAGCTGAGAAGAATCGACTTTCTTTAACATGCGTATACCCGTCAGAATAGGGGCTGAATGACGACCCACGATGCAAGCAGTATAACAAACTGTGTTTCCTGCGGGGATCAAATTTACAACTACAACTACTTTTGAGCAAGTCTCTCACCTTTACTTATTGGTATGGAATTACGTCAGCTGCGCTATTTTGTTGCCATCGTCGACCACGGATCGTTGTCCCGGGCGGCGCTGATCCTGCACGTCGCCCAGCCCGCGCTGACCCAGCAGTTACGCCAGCTGGAAGAGGACCTGGGGGTGCAATTGCTGCACCGTTCCGCCCAAGGGGTGCTCAGCACCGATGCCGGCAAGGTGTTCTACGAGCACGCCCAGGCCATCCTCAAGCAGGTGGCAGACGCCCGTTCCGCCGTGGCGCAATCGGCCGAGCGGCCCAGCGGCGCCGTCACGCTGGGCCTGCCGCACAGCATCTCCGGTGCGCTGGCGCTGCCGCTGCTGACCGCCACCCGTGCCCAGTACCCGGAAATCACGCTGCAACTGACCGAAGAGCTGACCGGCAACCTGGGCGACCAGCTCAAATCCGGCCGCCTCAACCTGGCCGTGCTGTTTGACGATGGCCAGCTCGGCCAGTTCGCCACCACGCCGCTGGCGGAGGAAGAACTGCGCTTCATCTGCCGCACCGACCGGCCGTACGGCGAAGGTGAGCAATCACTTACATTGCGACAGGCGCTGGCCACCACGCTGATCCTGCCGGGCTTGCAACATGGCGTGCGGCCGCGCATCGAGAGCGTGGCGCGCGCCGCGGGCCTGACGGTTGGCGACGTGATCGAAATCAATTCCATCGCCATCCTCAAATCCGCCTTGCTGGCGGACATGGGGGCGACGCTGCTGCCATCGGCGCCTGTCCTGGACGAACTGCAACGCGGCACTTTACGCGCGCAACGCATCGACCAACCATCAATTTCCCGCACCGTCGTACTGTGTTATTCCCGCAACATCCCACTGACCAATGCGGCCACCGCCATCAGCCGATTGGTGCGCCAGGTCAGCGAAAAGCTGTGCGTGGAGGGGCTATGGCCCGGAGCCACACCCCTATAAGTTATTCTTATACCCCCATCGGCAAACGGTATTTCCGTATACGTCAACGCGCGCCCATACTGGGACCAAGCCGCTAACAATGCGGCACCATGGCTTGTGCCTGGCCCGCTTACCCGGCGTCCTCCAGTCCAAGCGCGATCTGATACCAAAAACGGAGACACCACCATGCCAGACGGCGCCAGCACCCTCACGTCCGTGAGCCTCGACGACAAGTACACTTCCACCAACGGCAAAATCTTCCTGTCCGGCATCCAGGCGCTGGTGCGCCTGCCGATGATCCAGCATGCGCGCGACAAGACCGCCGGGCTGAACACCGCCGGCTTCATCTCCGGCTACCGCGGCTCGCCGCTGGGCGGTCTGGACGAAAACCTGTGGAAGGCCAAGCCGCATCTGGAAGCGCACAACGTGCAGTTCGTGCCCGGCGTTAACGAGGATCTGGCCGCGACCGCCGTTTGGGGCTCGCAGCAGGTCGACCTGATTGGCGAATCGAAATACGACGGCGTGTTCGCCATGTGGTACGGCAAAGGGCCGGGCGTGGACCGCTGCGGCGACGTCTTCAAGCACATGAACCACGCCGGCACCGCCAGGCACGGCGGCGTGCTGCTGGTGGCGGGTGACGACCACGGCGCGTATTCGTCCACGCTGCCACACCAGTCCGACCACATCTTCTCGGCCTGCATGGTGCCGGTGCTCTACCCTTGCAACGTGCAGGAGTATCTGGACCTCGGCATCCATGGCTGGGCCATGTCGCGCTTCTCCGGCTGCGCGGTGGCCTTCAAGGCGCTGGCCGACACGGTGGAATCGTCCGCCTCGATCGACGCCGATCCATTCCGCGTCGAGACCAGGATGCCGAAGGACTTCGTCATGCCGGCCGGCGGCCTGAATGCCCGCCTGTCGTCCGTGCCACTGGGCCAGCAGGCGCGCAATCAGGAAGCGCTGATGCAGGACTACAAAATCTACGCCGCGCTGGCCTATGCGCGCGAGAACAAACTGAATCACACCACCATCGATTCACCAGACGCCAAGCTGGGTATCATCGCCTCCGGCAAATCCTATCTGGATGTGCTGGAAGCGCTGGAAGAACTGGGCATCGATGAAGCCATGGCCGCCAAGGTCGGCCTGCGCCTGTTCAAGGTCGCCATGCCATGGCCGCTGGAACCGGACAGCGTGCGCGAGTTCGCGCAGGGCCTAGACGAAATCCTGGTGGTCGAAGAGAAGCGCCAGTTCGTCGAATACCAGTTGAAGGAACAGCTGTACAACTGGCGCGACGACGTGCGGCCGCGCGTGGTCGGCAAATTCGACGACAAGGGCGAATGGGTCGCGCCGCGCGGCGAATGGCTGCTGCCGCCGAAGGCCGACTTCTCGGTGTCGCAAGTGGCGCGCGTGATCGCCAGCCGCGTGGCGCGTTACATCAGCGACGCCAATATCCACGACCAGATCAAGGCGCGCCTGACCTTCCTCGACGCCAAGGACGCGGTGCTGAAGAAGGCCATCAACACGCCATTCCGCCCGGCCTTCTACTGCTCCGGATGCCCGCACAACACCTCGACCAAGGTGCCGGATGGTTCGTTCGCGCTGGCCGGCATCGGCTGCCACGTGATGGCCACTTCGATCTACCCGGAATTCAACAAGCTGACCACGCACATGGGCGGCGAAGGCGCGCCTTGGATCGGCCAGGCCGCGTTCTCCAAGATTCCGCACGTGTTCCAGAATCTCGGCGACGGCACCTACTTCCACTCCGGCTACCTGGCGATTCGCGCGGCGGTGGCGGCCAAGGTCAACATGACCTATAAGATTTTGTATAACGACGCCGTCGCCATGACCGGCGGCCAGCCGGTGGACGGCCAGACCTCGGTGCCGATGATTGCGCAGCAGATGGCGGCCGAAGGCGTCAAACGCATCGCGCTGGTGACGGAAGACCTGTCGCGCTACAGCGACCGTTCGGCGCTGCCGTCCAATGTATCGCTGCACGACCGCAAGGATATGGACGCGGTGCAGCGCGAACTGCGCGAAGTGGCCGGCGTGTCGGTGTTGATCTACGACCAGACCTGCGCTGCTGAAAAGCGCCGCCGCCGCAAAACCGGCGCTTATCCGGACATCGCCAAGCGCATGGTGATTAACGAAGCGGTGTGCGAAGGCTGCGGCGACTGCGGTATTCAATCCAACTGCGTCTCTATCCTGCCGAAGGAAACGGAATTCGGCCGCAAGCGCACCATCGACCAGTCGTCCTGCAACAAGGACTACTCGTGCGTGAAGGGTTTCTGCCCGAGCTTCGTTACGGTGGAAGGCGGCGCGCTGAAGAAATCCAAAGCCGGCGCTACGTCCAGCGATGACGGCTGGGATGAACTGCCAGCGCCAACGCTGCCGGACTGCGAACACCCGTACAACATCCTGATCAACGGCATCGGCGGAACCGGCGTGATCACCGTCGGCGCGCTGATGGGCATGGCCGCGCACATCGAAGGCAAAGGCGCCTCGGTGCTGGACATGACCGGCATGTCGCAGAAAAACGGCTCGGTCACCTCGCACGTGAAGATCGCGCGCACGCCGTCGCACCTGCGCGCGCAGCGCATCGCCACCGGCGAAGCCGACGTAGTCCTCGGCTGCGACATGCTGACCGCCGGCGCCGCCGATGCGGTCTCGAAGATGCGTCCCGGACGCACGCTGGCCATCGTCAACCTGCACGAACAGCCGCCCGGCACCTTCGCGCAGAACGCCGACTGGGAATATCCCGCCGCCGAGGTGCGCGCATTGATCGAGGAATCGGTCGGTGAAGGCGCCGCCGATTTCATCGACGCCACCAAGCTCGCCACCGCGTTGATGGGCGACTCGATTGCCGCCAACCTGTTCATGCTGGGCTACGCCTGGCAACGCGGCCGCATCCCGCTGAAAGAAGAATCGCTGCTGCGCGCGATTGAGCTGAATGGCGTGGCGGTAGCGTCGAACAAGAAGAGCCTTCTGTGGGGTCGACGCGCCGCCGTGGACCTGAAACGCGTCGAACGCACCGCCACGCCGTCGCAGCCTATCGTGCTGCAAATGCCACAAAGCCTGGACAGCATCATCGCCAAGCGCATGGAGTTCCTCACCGCGTACCAGAACGCCGCCTACGCCAGCACCTATTCGGAGCTGGTGGCGCAGGTGCGCGCAAAAGAGACCGCGCTCGGCCTCGGCAACAAGCTGTCCAGCGCCGTCGCCAAGTCCTACTTCAAGCTGATGGCCTATAAGGACGAATACGAAGTGGCGCGCCTGTACACCGATGGCCGCTTTGTCGAACAACTGCAGCAGCAGTTCGAGGGCAATTTCAGCGTCAAGTTCAACCTGGCGCCGCCGCTGTTGGCGAAGAAGGACGCCAAGGGCCATCTGGTGAAGGCGGAATTTGGTTCGTGGATGTGGAGCGCTTTCAAGATGCTGGCCAAATTCAAAGGCCTGCGCGGGGGCGCCTTCGACATCTTCGGCTACACCGAAGAACGCAGGATGGAGCGTGCGCTGATCGGCGAATATCGCGACATGGTGACGGCGTTGATCGGCCAACTGAACGCGGACAACCACCCGACGGCGGTCGAACTGGCAGCGCTGCCGGAAAAAGTGCGCGGCTTCGGCCATGTGAAGGAGGCTGCGGTCGCCACCTTCCGTACCGAGAAGGCCCGCCTGTTGACACAATTCAGCCATCAACGAGCAGCTTGACGTTAACGTAAACGTCATATAATCGATAAAAAATATTATTAGGGACACCAATGAACGATCTCTCGACTCCGAAACTCGCGGCCGTCGCGGACGAGCCGCGTGTGCAGAACAAAGTTCGCTTCGTCACCGCCGCCTCGCTGTTCGACGGCCACGATGCTTCGATCAACATCATGCGCCGCATCCTGCAATCGAACGGCGTAGAAGTCGTCCACCTCGGCCATAACCGCTCGGTGGACGAAGTGGTCACCGCCGCGCTGGCGGAAGACGTGCAAGGCATCGCCATCTCCAGCTACCAGGGCGGCCACGTCGAATACTTCAAATACATGATCGACCTGCTGCGCCAGCGCGGCGGCGCGCACATCAAGGTATTCGGCGGCGGCGGCGGCGTCATCGTTCCGAGCGAGATCGAAGAGCTGCACGCGTATGGCGTTACCAAAATCTTCAGCCCCGAAGACGGCCAGCGCATGGGCCTCGTCGGCATGATCCAGTGGATGGTGCAGCAGTGCGACATCGATCTGTCGCAATACTCCCCTACCTCGCTGGCGCCGCTGCGTGAAGGCGCGGACGTCGCCGGCCGTCACCGCCCGCTGGCGCAGCTGATCACCGCACTCGAAAACGAAAAAGCCGCGCCAGCGCTGCGCGCCGAACTGCTGGCCGCTGCCGCAGACCTGCCGGTGCCGACGCTCGGCATCACCGGCACCGGCGGCGCCGGTAAATCCTCGCTGACCGATGAACTGATACGCCGCATCCGCCTCGACCAGGGCGATATGCTGAACATCGCCGTCATCTCCATCGATCCATCGCGCCGCAAATCCGGCGGTGCGCTGCTGGGCGACCGCATCCGCATGAACGCCATCAATCCGTGGGCCGGCCAGTCGCATGTATTCATGCGGTCCCTTGCCACGCGCGAAGCCGGCTCCGAGATTTCGCAAGCGCTGCCCGACGTCATCGCCGCCTGCAAGGTCGCCGGCTTCGATCTGGTGATCGTCGAAACCTCCGGCATCGGCCAGGGCGACGCCGCCATCGTGCCACATGTGGACGTGTCGATGTACGTGATGACGCCGGAATTCGGCGCCGCCTCGCAGCTGGAAAAAATCGACATGCTCGATTTCGCCGACTTCATCGCCATCAACAAGTTTGACCGCAAAGGCGCGCAGGACGCGCTGCGCGACGTCGCCAAGCAGTACCAGCGCAACCGCGAACTGTGGAGCAAGCGTCCCGAAGAAATGCCGGTCTACGGCACGCAAGCTTCGCGCTTCAACGACGACGGCGTCACCGCGCTGTATCAAGGCCTGCTGCCCAAGCTGGCGCAATTCGGTCTGAAGGCGCAGGCAGGCAAGCTGCTGGCGATGGACGTGCGTCATTCCAGCGGCAAGCACGTGATCGTGCCGCCGGCCCGCGCGCGCTACCTGGCGGAGATTGCCGACACCGTGCGCGGCTACCATCGCTTCACGCGCAAGCAGGTCACGCTGGCGCGCGAACGCCAGCAGCTCAGCGAATCGAAACGCATGCTGGCCATCGCCCACAAATCGGCCGACTTTGACGACCTGATCGCCGAACGCGATGCCGAGATGGACGGCGGCGCGAAAAAGCTGCTGGCGCAATGGCCCGACATGCAAGCCGCCTACGCCGGCGACGACTACGTGGTGAAGATCCGCGACAAGGAAATCCGCACTCGCCTCGTGCAGCACACGCTGTCCGGCACGCGCATCCGCAAGGTCGCGCTGCCGCGCTACGAAGACCACGGCGAAATCCTGCGCTTCCTGATGCTGGAAAACGTACCCGGCTCCTTCCCCTTCACCGCCGGCGTGTTCGCCTTCAAACGCGAAGGTGAAGATCCAACCCGTATGTTCGCCGGTGAGGGCGACGCCTTCCGCACCAACCGCCGCTTCAAGCTGGTCTCCACTGGCATGGACGCCAAGCGCCTGTCGACCGCGTTCGATTCGGTCACTTTGTACGGCGCCGATCCCGCACTGCGGCCGGACATCTACGGCAAAGTCGGCAACTCCGGCGTGTCGATCGCCACCCTGGACGACATGAAGGTACTGTACGACGGATTCAACCTGTGCAGCCCAAGCACCTCGGTGTCGATGACCATCAACGGCCCGGCGCCGACGATCCTGGCGATGTTCATGAACACCGCCATCGACCAGCAGATCGACAAATTCGTCGAAGAGAACAAACGCCAGCCGAGCGCCGACGAAGCGGCCAAGATCAAGGAATGGGTGCTGCAAAACGTGCGCGGCACCGTGCAGGCGGACATCCTCAAGGAAGACCAGGGCCAGAACACCTGCATCTTCTCAACCGAGTTCTCGTTGAAGGTGATGGGGGACATCCAGGAATACTTCGTCCACCACCAGGTGCGCAACTTCTACTCGGTGTCGATCTCCGGCTACCACATCGCCGAAGCAGGCGCGAACCCGATCTCGCAACTGGCGTTCACGCTGTCGAACGGCTTCACGTTTGTGGAAGCCTATCTGGCGCGCGGCATGCACATCGACGACTTCGCACCCAACCTGTCGTTCTTCTTCTCCAACGGCATGGACCCGGAATACACGGTGCTCGGCCGCGTCGCCCGCCGTATCTGGGCGGTGGCGATGCGCGACAAATACGGCGCCAACGACCGCTCCCAAAAACTCAAGTACCACGTGCAGACCTCCGGCCGTTCGCTGCACGCGCAGGAGATCGACTTCAACGACATCCGCACCACGCTGCAGGCGCTGATCGCCATCTATGACAACTGCAACTCGCTGCACACCAACGCCTACGATGAAGCCATCACCACGCCGACCGACGAATCGGTGCGCAGGGCATTGGCAATTCAATTGATCATCAACCGCGAATGGGGCCTGGCCAAGAACGAGAATCCGAACCAGGGCTCATTCATCATGGACGAACTGACCGACATGGTGGAAGAAGCGGTGCTGCAGGAATTCGAGCGCATCGCCGAACGTGGCGGCGTGCTGGGTGCGATGGAAACCGGCTACCAGCGCGGCAAGATCCAGGAAGAGTCGATGCTGTACGAGCACCAGAAGCACGACGGCACGCTGCCCATCATCGGCGTCAACACCTTCCGCAATCCGAAGAGCGTTGAAGCGCCGGTGCAGATCGAACTGGCCCGCTCCACCGACGACGAAAAGCAATCGCAGCTCAAGCGTCTGGAAGACTTCCACACACGCCACGCCGGCGAAGCGCCGCAAGCGCTGGCCGCGTTACAGCAAGCCGCCATCGACAATGCCAACGTGTTCGACAAGCTGATGGACGCCGTGCGCGTCTGCTCCCTCGGCCAGATCACCACCGCGCTGTTTGAAGTCGGCGGCCAGTACCGCCGCAATATGTAATCCGAGGTGAAGACGGCCCGGCGCATTGCCGGGCCGTGAAATGCTACTGGAGCTTGCCCGCGCCGGCGTTGGCCGGGACAGCCGTCAGCGTTGCGGTCGCGGTTTGCAGCGTGTAGGCGTACGGTGGCGTCCACAGGCTGGCGGCCGGCGGCAGGGCGTAGCCGCATTGGCCATCCACCGCGCTGGTGCCCGACTTGTCGCTGGTGAAGATGTGGCCTGATGAGCGGAAGCCGATAAAGTCTTTACCTTTGATGGCCTTGCCGCAGAACTCCATCACCTTCAAGCCGGTGAAGTTGTAGTACTGGTTCTCCAGCAGCATGTTGGAGCGGTAGCGCGCATCGGTGCCGCTTTCGAATTTGACGTCGGTGTCCTTGGTCGAGGTGCTGCCGGTGATCAGGTTGTTGAACAGGTGGACCTGGCCGTAGCGGTTCAGCGGCAGGCGCGTGGTTGCGCCATTCCACCAGTTGCCGTTGAAGGTGACGTGCAGACGTCCCTCGTCGCTCCACGCGCGGCCCGAATCGCCATTGCCCACCAGCGTAGTCTTGTGGTGCTTGCCGAAGTAGCTGTTGGCGATGGTGACGTAGTCGCTGCCGCGCACCACATCCAGCGCGCCGTCGTGACGCGTGTCGTAGGTGCCGGTGGCCAGCGAATCCGGTGTATCACCGTCGCTGATGGTCAGATGATCGAGGTAGATATTCTGGCCGCGCGATACCGTCAGGCCGTCGGCATAAGCGTTGTCCGAGTCCTCTGGATTAACGTCCCATGGCGTATCGATTACCAGGTTGCGCACGATGACATTGCGGGTCCAGGTAGGATAGTCCTCACCATCCTTGCCGTCGGCAATCCACTTCTTGAAGTCCGTCTCGGGATCGCCGCCGGCCGTCAGCGGCAGCTCGCCGCCGATCAGCAGCGCGGTGCCGGTGATGCGCGCCGGGCGCCCCTGCGCGTCGTTGATGCCGACCAGCGTGGTGTTCGACGGCAGCGCAATCGAGCCGCCGTACTTCTGGTCCGAATAGCTGGTGTATTCGCGGAACACTGTGTTGTTCTGGCTCCAGCGCAGATCGATATGGCCGATCACGCGGATGATCTTCGGATCATTGCCCGCCTGATTGATCGCAGCCACCAGTTGCTGGCCGTTGTACACGGTGTAGACGCGGTTGGCGATGGCCGCGCCGCCGCCGGTCACCAGCACTGCGCCTTTGCGCGACTGCGCGTGCCAGCCGCTGGCAGGCGCCGGATCGCGCTCGAAGGTCAGCACGCCGCCGGTGGGATCGGCGGCGGCAAACTGCCATGCCGGCAGCTTGGGCGCCGCCGCGTAACTGGCCGGATCGTGCAAGCCGTTGACCAGCACCGGCGCCGAATAGTTGCGCACCCCGTACTGCGCAGTTTGCAAGGGCGTGCTGGCGCCGGTCAACGTCCTGGCGTCGATGATAGCGGCTTGCGCGGATGAAGCCAGCACGATGCCGGCAACGAGTAGTGGATATTTCATGGTTGTCTCCAATGGTGAAATTCACTGACAGCTCGCGATGATCCGTACCCACGTGCACGTGCCTTGCACGTAGCAATCGAAGAAGTGTTATGTGTGGGACGAATCAACATGCAGGCACCTTGCGTACCTGCCGCCATTGCGAAGAGGGTTGAGGGAACCGAGTTCGCGCTGGTCATCCGTTGGCAGTGCAGACTACTCCGGTCAACGGTGTGTAAATACTAATCCTGTAGAAAAAATAATGCAACTAGTCGAAATGCGGACCGGCGCCTTGCTGCGCCATCGCATCATCCACATTGCGCAGCGGGCAGGCTTTCAGTGACAGGCATCCGCAACCGATGCAGCCGTCCAGCTGATCGCGCAGCTGCGTCAGCGTCTTGATGCGCCCGCGCTGGCCGCTGCGGGCGCCGCGCATACCGAGGTATCCAAGGTGACGGCGTTGATTGTGGATCATAGCGAGGCGCGTCTCGCCATCTTCAGCAAGGCCTTGCGCGCGCTGTGGAGCGATCATCCGGCGCCGGCTTGCACATTGATTCCCGTGCCCCGACTGGCACTGGACGGCATGCTGTTTGAAATCGAGGCGACCGCGATTCAGCAGCAGATTTACTGAGCGTGACAGCGTTCGGCGCGATAGAAGTAAAAGTTATCGAAGCTGATATATTCGGCTGCTGCACCGAAACGGTAGGTAATTTCGCGACGCTGTGCGTTGTAACCGGTCAGACCGCCGACGCGTTTAGGCAGCTGTTCCTTGTACAGGTCCGCAGGGAACGGCGATTTACCGCCGACGGTAATGACCAGCACATCGCCCTGGCGGCGCCAGCTGCTCGGATTATAAAAATCGAATCCGCCCTTGAACTGCAGGCTGCCGTCCGACTGCAACAGCATGCACATGGTCGGAAACTCGGTACCGGTATTTTCCAGCACCTGCACCGTGCGCACAGACGGCACGCTCGCACAGCCGCCCAGCAGCAGCAAAATGGAGCCATAAGCCAGAAGAGGTTTCATGCGCAAGCCCGTAGAAGTGGCGATACCGCCACTCTACCTTATCAATTGCTGGAGAACTGAGGCACATCAAACATATCCCCTATGTTTTCGCATCCTGCTGCTTATACTGATTGAATAGTTCAACCGGGAGCAATCATGGTAACGATACAGCTATCGCTTCCAGACGATCTGGTAAAGGATGCGACCGAATTCGGCCTGTTAGAAAGCACGCGGCTGGAAACAATTTTGCGCAACGAAATCCGGAAAACGGCATTCGAAAGCTTTTTGAGTATTGCCCCCGAACTAGAGGCCGCAGGAATAGTGCCTATGAGTGAAGAGGAAGTCGTAGCGGAGGTGCGCGCAGCGAGGGCTGAGCAAAATGCGACTAGTAATTGATACGAACGTGATTGTGTCAGCACTCATAGCGCGAGGTGTCCCATATGAACTGTTACAGGCCGCACGCGGGAACCGCTTCGAAATCTACACGTCCATTGAACTCTTAGACGAGCTGGAGGCAGTACTACGTCGTAAAAAAATTGCGTCTAGACTTACAATAATGCAACGACGACCCGACGAGCTGAGGCAAAAGTTCGAACAGGTCTCTTGTCGAATAACAGTTCCGCGTCCGTATCCTCAAATTGCCAGAGATCCAAAGGATGACATCGTTCTTGCTTGCGCTCTCGCAGCCCAGGCATCCGCCATTGTCACTGGCGATAAAGACCTCATAATTCTAAATCGCTACTACAACATTCCCATACTGCGTCCGAGGCAAGCTCTGCAAAAAATACAGTTCAGATCCGGCGTTCCGTGACCGGGCCGACGGTAGCGCCTTCCAGCAGGATGGGCTGCCAGAGTTCGTGCAGGTCGCTGGCGGGGGTGCCGTCGATCAGGGACAGCAGCATCTCGACCATGCGGCCGCCGGCCTGGCGCGGGTCGGGTTGGTCGATGGTGGTGACGTGGGCGCCCGCCAGCGTGTCGGCCATGCTGCCCCAGACGATGACCGACATCTCCTTGCCGATCTCCACGCCCGCATCCAGCAAAGCACGCACCGCGCCGACGCCGGACAGATGATTGTCGACGATGACCGCCGTCGGCCGCGGCGAGCAGGCCAGCAGCTGCTGCATGGCCTGGTAGCCGCTGCGGCGATCCAGCGTGTTATCGATCAGGTAGCGCGGATCGGCCGCCAGGCCCGCCATCGCCAGCGCGGTGACAAAGCTGTCCTTGCGCTGCCGCGCAAAGTTCAATTCCAGCGGCGCGCTGATGAGCGCCACTCGCTGATGGCCCAATCCCAGCAGGCGCTCCACCGCGATGCGCACGCCGGCCTCGTTGTCATAGTCGAACCACGCATACGGCACATTCAAGTCCGTGCGGCCATGCGCGACAAACGGGAATTTGGCTTTGCTGAGAAACGCGATGCGCTCGTCGCGCACCAGCGTGCGGCCCACCACCAGGCCATCGACCCGCCGCCCACGCACAATCTGCTGGTACGACGGCTGCTCCGCCGCCGGCGACACCGGCGCGATGATCAGGTTCTTGTTGACTGCTTCCAGCGCGGCCGACATGCCCGCCACCACGTCGAGGAACATCGGATCGCCGAGGTCCGTCGGCAGCAGCGGATAGATGATGCCGAACACATTGGTGCGGCCCAGCGCCAGCGAGCGCGCCATCGGATTCGGCTGGTAGCCGACTTCCTTGGCCGCCTTCAGCACGCGCTCGCGGGTCCGCACATTGACTTCGGGGTAACCGTTTAACGCCCGGCTCACCGTCGTCTTGGACATGCCAAGGTGATTTGCGAGACGAGCGAGGTTCATGGCCTAAAGTTCAATGTTGACTGCTGATTATAGCGTTTGCATCGAACCCGCCGCCACCGTGATCGACTGCCTTTTTAAAGAAATACAACATCACCAGCACAATCGTGATCGGCACCAGCGTCAGATAAAACGCAAAGTGACCGCTGAAGTTACCGAACACGTAACCAGTAATCAGCGAACCGGTGGTGCCTCCCAACGCCGAAAAAATCACCAGCAGGCCGGTCATGGCCGAGTGCTGGTTCTTCGGCAAAGAGCTGAGCATCACCGAGTTGATGCCAGGGTAAATCGGCGCCATGAACAGGCCAATCAGCGGGAACAAAAAGGTCGCCAGCGGCGCGGTGGCCCAAGTGATGCCCGGATCGGCCACCACGTCGTGCGTCAGCGGCAGCGCCAGCAGCACCGTGGCGCCCATGCCCAGCACGCAGCCGTTCATCACCGGATACCAGTTCAATTTGCGCATCAACACGCCGGCCGACAGCCGTCCAACGGCCAGACAGGCGGCGAAGATGCTGGTCACCTCCACGCTCATGGCTGCCGGCAGCTTGAGGATTTCGTTGTTAAACGTCGGCAGCCAGGTGCCGATGCTTTGCTCGATCAGCACATACAGGAAGGCGGTGATGATGAACACGCACACCAGCGGCTTGATGAACAGTTTGAGCATGGACGCGAAGTCCTGCGCGATGCCGCGATTTTCCGGCAGCGCCGCCGGCGCTTCGTTAAACGGCGTCGACAGAATCAGCAGGAAGGTCGCCGCGCACAGCACCGCCAGTACCCAGTAGGTTTGCAGCCAGCTTTGCGATTGCGGATTGTGCGAGTCGATGAAGTAGCCGAACACCCAGTAGGCGCTCAACACGCCGAGCATGAAGAAGCCCTCCAGCAAATTCATGGTGCTGGCGTGCTGCTTGCGGTCGGCGGTGATCAGGCCCAGCGTCGAGTAGACCGACACCTTCACCAGCGCGAACGACACGCCGACGCAGAAGAACAGCGCCTTGGTGGTGGCAAACGACGGCAGCAGCGGCATGGCCACGCAGGCGAAGGTGACGATGGCCAGGCCAATCAGCATGGCCTTCTTGTAGCCCACGCGCGGCAGGAACGACGCCACCAGAAAGGATACCACCGCGATCGGCAAATCCTTGAAGCCTTCCAGCACGCTGGCGGCGGACTTGCTCACGCCGTAGTTGCTGATCACCTGCAGGATCACCGTGCCCACGCTGTTGAGCAGGATGGCGAAAACAAAGTAGATCAGGAATAGCGCAAATAGTATTTTGTTGTTCTTCATGCTGTCTCCGTTATCTCCCGGCCATCGCCCCGTCATTCCCGCATCCGCGGGAATCCATACCGAGCCGGCGTTCTATGGACTCCCGCCTGCGCGGGAGTGACGGTTAATAGGCGGCGAGGTTGAATTCTTTGAGACTCGTAATCACCACATCCGCTTCGGTCAGCACGAAGGGATGGCCTATTCCCAAAGCGAACATGCCGGCGGACTTGATCGACGCCACGCCGGCCACCGCGTCTTCGACGCCGAGACAATCCGCCGGCGCCACGCCCAATTCCCGCGCCGCCTTGAGGAAAATCTCCGGGTCCGGCTTGCCGCGCGCGATGATGGCGGCATCCACCACGTAGTCGAATTTATCGGTGATACCCAGGCGCTCCAGCACCGTAAAGGCGTTCTTGCTAACCGATGCCAGGCCGATACGCAAACCGGCGCGGCGCACCGTGTCCAGCGCCTCCACGGCGCCAGGCAGCAGATCCTTGGACGACATGGTGGCGATCAGCTCTTGATAATGCAGGTTTTTCGCGTCGGCCAGCGCCAGCTTCTCTTCCGGCGTGTAGGTGCGCGACGACGATGCAAGAATCAGGTCCAGAGAACCCATGCGGTCGATGCCCTTCAGGTTCTCGTTGAATGCATGGTCGAAGTGCACGCCCTGCGATTCCGCCAGCTGCTTCCACGCCAGGTAGTGGTAATGGGCGGTATCGGTGATCACGCCATCCAGATCGAATATGACTGCTTTAAAACGGCTCATGCCAAACTCCTCGATTGCTTGGGTTGCGACAGGGTCAGCGCGACCGCTTCGCCGCCATGGGTAAAGTCCAGCGCCTCGCCTTGCAGCAGGCGATATTCCACCTGGCCCGGTTGCACGTGCACTTCCAGCAGCGCGCCGCGGAAGTGGATCTTGAAGGTGTAGTGCCGCCACTGCTTCGGCAGCTTCGGCGCGAAGTGCAGTTCGCCGCCGACCACCCGCATGCCGGCGAAGCCGTAGGCCACGCCCATCCAGGTGCCGGCCATCGCCGCCGTGTGAACGCCGTAGTGCGTGTTGCCGTGCGTGTCGTCCAGATCGAGGCGCGCAGTCTCCATGAAGTAGTCGTAGGCCTTGTCTTCATAGCCCACTTCCGCCGCGATGATGCTGAAAATGCAGGTCGACAGCGACGAATCGTGCGTGGTCACCGCCTCGTAGTAGTCGAAGTCGCGGCGCTTGTCGTCCAGCGAGAACTGGTCGCTGAGCAGCAGCGTCGCCAGCACCACGTCCGCCTGCTTGCAGACCTGATGGCGGTAAATCACCATCGGATGGTAATTCAGCAGCAGCGGGTAGTTCTCCTTCGGCGTGTTGGCGAAGTCCCACACCTTCTTGGACAGGAAGCTGTCGTCCTGCGCGTGGATTTGCAGTGCTTCGTCGTACGGAAGATTCATCAGCGACGCGGCGCGGCGCCACGCGGCCGGCTCGTTCGCATCCAGCGCCATGGCGGCGGCGATGCGCGCGAATTCGGCCGGAGCCTCCGCCTGTAACTGCTCGGCGATGGAGGCTGCAAAGTTCAGGTGCATCTGCGCCATGGCGTTGGTGTAGTAGTTGTTGTTGACCAGCGCCGTGTATTCATCAGGGCCGGTGACCTGGTTGATGCAGAAGCGGCCCTCGCGGTCATACGAACCGATGCCGGTCCAGATGCGCGCCGTCTCCATCACGATCTCGGCGCCGGCCTGGATCAGGTATTCCTGATCGTTGGTCGCTTCCATATAGGTCTTGATCGAGTAGGCGATATCGGCGTTGATGTGATACTGCGCGGTGCCGGCCGGGAAGTAGGCCGAGCATTCTTCGCCGGCGATGGTGCGCCATGGGTACAGCGCGCCTTTGTCATGCGACATCTGGCGCGCGCGCTCACGCGCTTTCGGCAGGCCGGCGTAGCGGTACTCCAGCAGCTTGCGTGCGATCTCCGGCTTGGAATACAGGAAGAACGGAAAGATGTAGATTTCCGTATCCCAGAAATAGTGGCCTTCGTAGCCCTCGCCGGTCACGCCTTTGGCCGAAATATTGGTCTTGCCGTCGCGGCCCACCGATTGCAGCAGGTGGAACTGGTTGAAGTGCATGCCTTGCTGAAGCGCGTCGTCGCCGGCGATCTGCACGTCGGCCTGCTGCCAGAAGTCGGCCAGGTACTGTTCCTGCGCCAGGCGCAGCGCGTCGAAGCCTGCGGCGGCGGCGCTGGACAGCGTGTCCTTGCTGCGCCACATCAGCTCTTTGGCGTCGTGGTCGCGCGACGAGTAGTAGCTGCCGTACTTGGTCAGCGTGATTGGCTGGCCGGCGCGCGCCGCCAGCGTCCAGCTTTGTGTCAGGCGCTGGCCTTCCTGCGCGGTCACCGCCGGCAGGCCGGCGCTCAGCACCGACTCGGTGGCGCTGATCAGCGTGAAACCGCTGTTGTGGGTCTTCTGCACCAGCGCCGCGAAGCTGTCCGACTGTTCGCTGTCGATCATGTGCAGCGTCGGGCCGGAAATCGCCGAGCCGACGCGCGGATCGTCGCCCGCTTCCAGATTCTTCACCGCGCCATCCAGCGCCGAGACCAGGCGCAGATTATCAATGTCGGTCAGCGGCGTCACCTCAAACTCGATCGCGAACAGATGCTTGTTCTCGAAGCTGACCAGGCGGCGACTGCACACGCGCACGCTGCGGCCTTGCGGCGAGGTCCACTCCACCACACGCGTCAGCAGACCGGTGCGGAAATCCAGTACGCGCTCGTAGGTCTGCACGGAGCCGGTCAGCAGATCGAAACGCTCGCCGTCCAGCCACAGCTCGATGCCTTTCGCGTTCGGCACATTCAGCATGAACTGGTTGACCTTGGCTAGGCCATACGCCGCTTCTGGATACTGAATCGGCTCCGATTCGTAGAAGCCATTCAGATAGGTGCCATCGAGCGAGGTGCCGGCCGGACCGCTGTAGCCCTCTTCACCGGTGCCGCGCAGGCCGATATAGCCATTCCCCAGCGCGAACAGCGTCTCATCGAGGAAGTGGGAGTCGGTATCAAAGCTGGTCTCGCGGATGCACCAGGCTTCAAGAGGATAAGTGTGTTCTTGCACAGCGAATTCCTTAGAAAAGCGATTCAAAGCGGTTTGAATTTCAAAATACGCCGTTTTTTGAGGTCTTTTTGGCGATTTCGGGAAAAACTAGGTCTGGCGTACCATCAGCGTGGTCGGCAGCATTTCGGAAGCGACCGCGTGGCCTTCGATCAGGCCCAACATCTTCTTGGCCAACAACACGCCGCCGTCGCGCAGATACTGGTGCACGCTGGTCAGCGGCGGCACGAAACTGGCCGCGCCGGGCGTATCGTCGTAGCCGATGACGGAGACATTCTCCGGCACCCGCAAATTCTTCTCGGCCAGCGCGCGGATCGCGCCCATGGCCAGCAAGTCGCTGGCGGCAAACACGCCGTCGAACGACGCACCCTTCTTCTTCAGCAGCGCGGAAATGCTGTCAAAGCCGGCCTCGAAGGTGAACGCCTTCGGCCGGATGATGTGCACCATGGCCGCGCCGCCCATGGCGTCGATGAAGCCGGCGCAGCGTTCCTGCACCTCGGCGTGGTCGACATCGCCCAGGAACACCAGCTTCTGCCGGCCCTGCGCGATGAAGCGCTCGGCCGCGCTGATGCCGCCCTTGCGGTTGTCCGAGCCGACCACGATGTAGTCGCTGCCCGGCTGCGGCGCGCCCCACACGACGAGCGGCATGCCGGTCTGCTGCACCGTGCGCACTGCCTCGCCGTGCGACCCCTGGCCCAGCAGGATCAGGCCGTCGGCGCCCATCACCGGCGCCGTGTTCATCAACTGCTTGGACGTTAAAACAACACTGTAGCCGGCCGTGGTCAGCTCCTGCGTAATGCCGCCCAACAGCTCCAGCGGATAC
The DNA here is from genome assembly GCF_009857535.1 of Duganella margarita. Lineage (GTDB taxonomy): Bacteria > Pseudomonadota > Gammaproteobacteria > Burkholderiales > Burkholderiaceae_D > Rugamonas > Rugamonas margarita. The sequence goes on along the minus strand of NZ_WWCS01000001.1, from coordinate 490,621 downwards.
GGATCGGACATCGGCCGGCCGCGCACGGGTGTCATTTCTACAACAACCGCGACCGAATAACTGCGGCCCATGCGCAAGTTGCGCGCGCTCACATTCAACCGATAGCCCTGCTGCTCGGCCAGCGCGCGGATCTTCTCGCGCGTCTCGACCGTCACCAGCGGACTGTCGCGCAATGCCCGCGACACGGTGATCTTGGACACGCCAGCCAGCTTGGCCAGGTCTTCCATCGTCAGCGTAGCGGCTACAGTCTTCTTTGCGGGCATCGTTGTTATAGGTATAAAAAGCGGGAGTGCGGACGCATTATGACAGAAAATTTTCGTTTGTCGCGAAAAATGACATCGATAACATTTCAATTGACATCGATAACATTTCTTGTTTCAATGACTAAATCGGCGATGGCGGAACGCTGTCTCCGGAGACGACACATCCTATAAGAAAGAAGAGACACGATGAAAAACCCGTTCCTGCCATCGGCCATTGCGGCCGCCGTCCTCATCCTGGTCAACCAGAGCGCCCAGGCCCAGAACGCAGAAGCCACCGCCCCCGAACCGTCCAGAGAAGTTTCCAAGGAAATCCAGCAAGTGGTGGTGACCGGCGTCGCCTCGGCGCGTGGCGTGCGCAAGGTCGACTCGGCCTTCTCCATCACCACCGCCAACGAAGAGCAGCTGAAACAGGCCGCCCCGAGCAGCACCGCCGACATCATGAAAATCGTGCCGGGCGTGTATGCCGAATCGACCGGCGGCCAGTCCGGCGCCAACATCGAGGTGCGCGGCTTCCCGTCCGGCTCCGATTCGCCGTTCGTGTCGGTGCAAATGATGGGCAACCCGATCTTCCCGCCGCCGACCTTGTCGTTCTTTGAAGGCTCGTCGGCGTTCCGCCTGGACGACACCGTCGAGCGCGTCGAAGTGCTGCGCGGCGGCCCGTCGACCATCTGGTCCAACGGCCAGCCGGGCGCCACCATGAACTTCATCCTGAAAGAAGGCAGCGACACGCCGGAAGGCACGGTGCGCTTCACCACCGGCACCGGCAGCCTGCGCCGCGTCGATATGTACTACGGCGGCAAGATCAGCGATGGCTGGTACGGCTCGGTCGGCGGCTTCTACCGCAAGACCGACGGCGTGCGCGACGCCGGCTTCCCGGCCGACGACGGCCACCAGATCACCGCCACGCTGACCCGCAACCTCGACCAGGGCAAGCTGACCCTGTATGCGCGCAGCACCGACGACAAGAACGCCTTCTACACCGGCGTACCGCTAATCTCCAGCAACAACGGCCGCACCATCAGCGCCTTCCCCGGCTTCGATCCGCTGACCGGCACGCTGATGAGCGGCGAAATGCGCAACTTCACCATCGAAGCCGGTCCCGGCAAGACGCTGACCAAGGATCTGGGCGATGGCCGTGGCCTGAAAGCCACCGTATTCGGCGCCAACTTCGACCAGAAGATCGGCGACTGGAGCGTATCGAACAAGTTCAACCGCTTTGACGGCGACCTCAACACTATCGCCATGTTCACCGGTAACAACCCGCTGTCGATGAGCGACTACATCAGCCAGGCGATTGCTTCGGCCAACAGCAACCCGGCAGTCGTGGCGGCAGCCGGCGGCGTGGCGACCTCGGGCACGGCATCGTATGTGCACGGCGGCGCGGTGGCCGGCAACCAGCAGGTGGTGCAGGCCGGCCTGTGGGCGGTGGAAAAAAAGCTGAAATCGTTCACCGACGAGCTGCACGTCAGCAAGGAACTGTTCAAAGGCAATACGCTGACCGTGGGCGGCTACTTTGCCGATTACTCCTCGCATGACGTCTGGTATCTGGGTAACAGTCATCTGATGACGGCCCAGCCGCAGGCCAGCCTGATCAACGTCACCCTGAACAACGGCGTGGTGGTGTCGAAAAACGGCACCGACGGTCCGGTCAATTTTGCGCCGGTGGCCTCGTATGATGGCCGCAACACGGCCGGTTTCGTCTCGGACGAGTGGCAGATTAACGACAAGATCAAGGTCGACGCCGGCGTCCGTCACGAACAGCAGAAAATCAGCGGCACCATCTCCAACCTGAGTTCCGGCGATACCGATGGCAACCTGCTGACGGTGTACAACAACGGCACCTCGATGCCGAACGGTTCCAACACCTACCTGAGCCGCACCGACAGCGCCAACTCCTTCACGCTGGGCGGCAACTACAAACTGGCGGCCAACAGCTCGGTGTTCGTGCGCGCCAACCGCGGCCATACCTTCGTGTCGTTTGACGATATCCGTGGCGCCGGCACGCAAGCGGCCGCCAACGACCGCAGCGTGCTGCCGACGCCGAAAGTGAGCCAGTACGAAATCGGCTTCAAGACGGCAACGCAGCTCTACACCGCGTATATCAACGCCTTCCACACCGATTTTGACGGTATCGCGTTCACCCAGATTCTCACCGACGGCACCGAGCTGCACCGCATCAGCGGCTCCAAAGGCAACGGCGTGGAGTTCGAGGTGGCGGTGCGCCCGATCGAGAACCTGCAACTGTCGCTGACCGGCGATTACCAGAAGTCCGAGTACAAGGACAATCCGGACACGGCCGGCAAAGTCGTGCAGCGCCAGCCGAAGCTGCAGTTCCGCTTCACGCCGACCTACCGCATTCCTTTCGGCGACGGCAACTCGGCCAAGCTGTACGCGACCTACACCTCGATCGGCGAGCGCTGGGCGGATCAGTTGAACACGCAATACCTGCCGTCCTACCGCACCATCGACGCGGGCGTGCTGTTCTCGCTGGGTGACAAAATCGAAGTACGCCTGGCTGGCACCAACCTCAACAACGAGCTCGGCCTGACCGAAGGCAACTCGCGTCTGACCACCGGCGGCAGCGGCCCGATCAACGCGCGTCCACTGTTCGGCCGCACCTGGGAAGCGTCGCTTCTGTACCGCTTCTGATCAGGTAATGTCCCTCTTCAGGCAAGGCGATGTTGGCCTTGCCTTTTTTATTTTCATGGTCTAATCTACAAGAAACGTGTCCGTCTTGTGCATAAGCGAAAACAAACGTGGCTTCACTGTCCTCCATCAACGCGCTGCAAGCATCGGTTGTCCAGGCTGAAAGGCAAGTACAGCGTGATCAGGTGCGTGTGAGCGAGGACGCCGACCGGCTGGACGCCAGCCGCGATCAACTCAACAAGGACAAGCAGACGCTGTCCGACAATCAACGCGACAGCAACCAGGCCGCGCAAGCAACGCAAAAGCCGCTGCGCACGGTGAATCTCACCAGCGCCATCGAAAACCCGCCGCGCGCCGAGCAGCAACTGCCGGCGGATCTGGTGGCGCCCAAGCCTCAGGTCAATACGCTCGGGCAGACCATCGGCAAGTTCGTCAACGTTACCGCCTGATCAGGCGCGCGCCGCCTCGAGCGCGGCTTCCTGCTGCGCCAGCGGTTCCCACCATTTGGTTTCCGCCTGCGGCTGCAAGATATCCAGCGCCAGACCGATTTCCGGCGTGGCGATCGGCAAGCGGCGCTCTTCGGCCAGTTGGGTGATGCGGTCGAACGGATCGTGCCAGGCATGCAGCGACAGATCGAAGGTGCCGTTATGAATCGGCAGCAGCACCTTGCCCTGCAAATCGATGTGCGCCTGCAAGGATTCCTCGGGTTGCATATGCACGTCCGGCCATTGCGGATCGTAGGCGCCGGTTTCCACCATGGTCAGGTCGAATGGGCCGTAACGACGGCCGATTTCCTTAAAACCGTCGAAATAGCCGCTATCGCCACTGAAAAAGATCCGGACATCGCGGTCTTCAATCACAAACGACGCCCACAGCGTCTTGTTGCGGTCGCCCATGCCGCGGCCGGAGAAATGCTGCGCCGGGGTCGCCACCAGTTTCAGGCCGGCTACATAGGTACTCTGCCACCAGCTCAGCTGCTGCACCTTCTTGGCTGGGATGCCCCACGAGATCAAACGGTCGCCCACGCCCAGCGTGGTGATGAAATGCTCGGTCTTGCCGGCCAGCTTTTTCACCGCCGCATAGTCCAGATGGTCGTAGTGGTCATGCGACAGGATCACGCCCTTGATCGGCGGCAGGTCGTCGATGCTGATCGGCGGCTGGTGGAAACGCTGCGGCCCGGCCCACTGCACCGGCGATGCGCGCTCGGAAAACACCGGGTCGGTCAACCAGAAGTTGCCATTGAGCTTGAGCAGCACCGTCGAGTGACCGAGACGGAACAGGCTGCGATCCGGAGCAGCCAATAATTGCTGCTGCGTGATCGCGTGAACGGGAATCGGGAGTGTGGGCACCGTGTCTTTCGGCTTGTCGAAAGCAAAGCGCAGCATGATGCCCAGCGTCTTGAAGAAGCCCATCTTGTGCATCTTGACCGGATTGCGGAAACGGCCGTTACGCGCACGCGGCGCACTCGGCACGGACAGGTTGTCCAGGCTATCTACGGCAGATGGAAACGTCATGATGGCACTCCTGCGAATTAAAATGTACACTACACAGTGTAGTTCCGATTTTTTGAAAAGTAAACTAGCCGGTGTAAAATAAAGCCATGAACGCGCCCCTCAAACTTACCGACCGCAAACGCCAGGCGATTGTCGATGCCGCCATCGCCCAGTTCCGTTCGACCGGCTTCGAATCCACCAGCATGGACAAGATCGCCGCCTCGGCCGGGGTTTCCAAGCGCACCGTTTACAACCACTTCCCCAGTAAAGACGAACTGTTCGCGCAAATATTGCATGAGTTGTGGACCAGTATCGCGTCGATGCCGCCGCCGCCCTACGACCCGGCAAAACCGCTGCGCACGCAATTGCTGGATTTGCTGAGCAAGAAGATGGCGGGCCTGCAAGACGGCTATTTCCTCGACCTGGCGCGGGTGGCCATCGCCGAAGCCATTCACTCGCCCGAGCGGGCGCAGGAAATGGTGGCGCGGCTGAGCGTGAAGGAAGAAGCCGTCACCACCTGGCTGCGCGCCGCGCAGGCCGACGGCAAGCTGACCCGCGCCGATCCGGTGCTGGCCTCGCAAATGTTGCAGGGGAATTTGAAAACCTTCGCCTTCTGGCCGCAAGTGACGCTTAACCAGCCGCCATTGGACGAGAAAACGCAACGCCAGGTGGTCGAAACCACCGTCGAGATGTTCCTGGCTTATGCAGGTTAAAGACTAGGCGAACGCCACCGAGTAAATCGGCGGCAGATGGGTAGAAATCGTCTGCCACTGCCCGCCACCATCTTCCGACACCCAGGCGCCGCCGGTAGTCGAGCCCATCAGCAGAATCTGGCCGTCGTCGCTGACCGCCAGCCCATGCCGGTACACCAGGTCATAGCAATGCTCATGCGGCAAGCCGCCGCGCCAGGCGGTAAAGTGCCGGCCGCCATCCATGGTGCGCGTGACCGCCAGCGAACCGTGCGGCGGAATCCGCTTGCTGTCCGCCTCGGCCGGCACAAACCACGCCGTCTCGCCATCGCGCGGATGCACGGCGGTGACGAAACCGAAATTCGACACCGGCGCCGCCGGCTTTACCTCGGTCCACAGCGCGCCATTGTCGACGCTGCGCCAGATGCCGTTGTGATGCTGGCACCACAGCTTGTCCGGCTCGCCCGCACAGCGCACGATGCAGTGCGGGTCCTGGATCGCCTGCACCTCCTGCAACTCGGGCGGCATATAGCTGGCTACCATGCCCCTGGCGCGCAGCGACCAGCTGGCGCCGCCATCCTCGGTCAGCCAGGCGCCGCCGCAGGACACCCCCACCAGCACCGACTGGCTGTCACGCGGATCGACGCAGATGCTGTGGATGCCCGGCACATCGTAGCCGCCGCCCATCCACTGCGCGCGCTCCGGCACGTTCCACAGGCCATCCACCAGTTGCCAGCTGTCGCCCCGATCCTGCGAGCGAAACAGGCCGCCCGGCAAGGTACCGGCCCACAGAACGCCCGGCTGGTCCGGCCCGCCCGCCGCCAGCGACCAGATCATGCGCACTTTCCACTCCACCGGATCGCTGCTGCCGGCCGGCTTTTCGGGAAAGGCCGGCGCCGCCACCTCGACCCAGTCGGCGCCGCCGGCGTCGCGCCGGTGCAGCTTGGCGCCGAAGTGGCCGAGGTTGAGCGCCGCGTACAGCGTGCCGTCGCGCCGGTCCGGCAGCACCATCGACACCGGGTCGCCGAGGAAATGCTGCTGGTCCAGCCGCCACGCCTCATGCGTGCGGTAGGCTTCAAACAGACCCTTGCGGGTGGCGAAGTAGGCACGGTCGGACATGGTCAGCCTCCTGACAAAGCTTGCAGAATATAGACTTGGGATTGGGGCGCCAGCGCATCATCCAGCCGGCGCGGATCGCGCGCGCGCCGGCCGTCGATGAAGATCGCCACGTTCTCGCGCAGGTGTCCCTGCTCGTCGAGCACGTAGCCGCGCAGCCGCGGGTGGTCGGCAAAGCACGCGTCCAGGGCGCCGCGCAGATCGGCCGCCTGGGTCTCCACCTGCGGCACGGTCATGAAGCGCCCTAACTGTTGTGTGAAGATGAGATGCGCCATGCGCACTGATTCTATGCCGATTGGCGCTAAAATGAAATTGCCTCAACCAACGGAGTCCTGCATGTCGATTACGCCGCAAGAACTGGAACTGCTGATGCAGGAAGTGGAGAAGGAAGATCCGATCGACTTCGCCGACCTGCCCTTTGAAGAACACGATCTGCGCGGACTGATCTCCAACCATCTGTGCGAGATGGCCGATGCGATGGAAAGCTTCAGCGACGAAGACAAACACCTGACGCTGCTGGCCGTGGCGGCCAAGCTGGTGCTGGAAAACATGGTGCTGAATATCCAGCTGCTGAGACGGCACGGCGTGCCGCTCAGCGAGACCACGGAGGCGCTCCTGCAGCGCCTCCGCAAACCCGGCGAAGATTAAGCCACGCCCGTCGTTGCGGCGGAGGCCGGAACCCATGGAACGCGTGCTTTGCGTAAGCGCATGCGGTCTATGGATTCCGGCCTGCGCCGGAATGACTACGCAGGACAATTAAGCGGCGCGCGGGAAGTCGATGTCAGTCACGTTGACCCGGTTGAACAGGTTGGTGAACGTAATCGACGTGATCGCCAGCAGCGTATCGACGATCTGCGTGTCGCTGTAGCCGGCTGCCTTGACCGCCGCCACCACCTCGGCCGGCACGTCGCCGCTGGTGGTCACCACGCTGTGCACAAAGGTAGCCAGCGCGTTCAGGCGCGCGTCGCCGCTGTCCTGGCCGTAACGCACGGCCTTGATGGCGTCAGCGCTCAGGCCGGCCTTGCCGCCCATCAGCGTGTGCGCGGCCAGGCAGTAGTCACACTGGGCATCCTGGCTGACGGCCAGCTTGACCACTTCGATTTCCTTCGCGCTCAGGCTGCCTTTGCGCAGCGCGCCATCCAGGTTTAACGCGGCTTCCAGCGCTACCGGGCTGTTGCTGCCGACAGCTGCATAGGCATTCGGCACCTTGCCGATCGCGCCCTTGATGGCGGTGAACAGTTGCGCAGCTTGGCCGGTGGCTTCCGAGACGGGTTGGGTGAACAGGCGGGACATGATGTGTTTCCTTTCAAAGTCGGTTGGTATGAGAAACAGTTTAGGCCGTTCGTCTGCGATGCTGAATACCTCAAATGCTCTATAATTTGCTCTATCGTCTCAGCACTTACTTATGGACCCTCTCAGCCACCTGCTCTCCCTGTACCCCGTGCGCACCGCGCTCGACGTGCGCTGCCGCTTTGGCGCGCCATGGGTACTGGACCACGAAGGCACGCCACGCGGCGTTGCTCCCTACCACCTGATCGTGCGCGGCGAAGCGCAGGCCGAAGGCCAGACGCTGCAAACCGGCGACATCATCGTCTTCCCGCATGGCCGCGCCCACCGGCTGCACATCGGCGATCCGCAGCACGCGTCGGCCCCGCACAGCGCGCCCGGCGTGCTGCGTTCCCTGGCCAACGACGGTGACGGCCCGCAGACCGACATCCTGTGCGGCGAATTCCGCTTCGATGCCCACGGCAGCGCCGGTCTATTGGCGGCCTTGCCGGAGGTGCTGGTGGTGCACACCGCCGGCCGCCCGGACGCGCAAAGCCTGCGTCACCTGCTGCGCATGCTGCAAGAAGAGGCGGAAACGCCGCGCGGCGGCTCGGCAGCCATCATCCGTCAGCTGGCCTCGGCCCTGTTCGCTCTGCTGATCCGCACCTGGCTGGAGCAGGCGCTGGCGGTGCCCGGCCTGTTCGGCGTACTGGCCGAGCGCCGCTTGCAAGCCGCCCTCAACGGCATGCTGACCGCGCCGGAAAAGCCGTGGACGCTGGAACAGCTGGCCGACACCAGCCACATGTCGCGCGCCACCTTCGCCCGTCTGTTCAAGCAGGCCGCCAACGCCACGCCGGCCGACGTGCTGGCGCAACTGCGTATGGCGCGCGCCGCCCGCCTGCTGGATGATGGCCAGCCGGCCGGCGTGGTCGGTGAAGCAGTGGGATATCAGTCGGAGGCGGCGTTCAACCGCGCCTTCAAGCGTCAGTACGGGGTAGGACCGGGAGCTTACCGGCGGCGGGCGCCAGAATGACCAGGTCGGTCTCGGCGATGGCCACGCAGGGCAGGATGTAGCCCTCGCGTTTTTCGTCCGGGCTCAGGCCCGGCCAGTCGATCTTGTAGCGCACCTTGCCGCTGGTGGCCTGGCAGATGCAGGTGCGGCAGGTGCCGTTACGGCACGAGCTGGGCAGGCGGATGCCGGCGCGGTCGGCCGCCTGCAGCAACGTATCCGGTGCCGCCGCCTCAAAGGTCCATCCCTGCCCTGCCAGCGTCACCTTCATGCCTGCCATCCATGTTGCCCATTAAAGGCAACATGATATCAAGCGGGCAGCCGCAACTGGGGCTTGCTGTTGACCTGCGGCCGCGACGGCTGTCCGCCCACCGGCCGGGCGCCGCGCGCGCCGCCCGGCAACTGCTGCAGCTTGAACACCGCCATCGCCTGCGACACGCAGCGCGCCTGCTGCGCCAGGTTGCCGGCGGCAGCGGCGGCCTGCTCCACCAGCGCCGCGTTCTGCTGCGTGATGTCGTCGATCTTGATCACCGCCTCGTTGACCTGGCCGATGCCCGAACTCTGTTCACGCGTGGAGTTGGAAATCTCGCCCATCACCTGCGACACGCGGCACACCGACTCGATCACCTGGTTCATGGTGACGCCGGCGTTGTTGGTCAGCGTGGTGCCGGCCTGCACCTTCTGGATCGACGTATCGATCAGTTCCTTGATCTCCTTGGCCGCCGTGGCCGAACGCTGCGCCAGCCCGCGCACCTCGCTGGCCACCACCGCAAAGCCGCGTCCCTGCTCGCCGGCGCGCGCCGCCTCCACCGCCGCATTCAGGGCCAGGATATTGGTCTGGAACGCGATGCCGTCGATCAGGCCGATGATGTCGAGGATCTTGTTGGACGAGGCGCTGATGTCGCCCATGGTCGTCACCACCTGCGAAACGATGCTGCCGCCCTGTGTCGCCACTTCGCGCGCGCGCTCGGCCAGTTCGTTGGCGCTGGCGACATTGGTGGCGCTCTGCTGAACAGTGGCGGTCAGCTGCTCCATGCTGGACGCCGTCTGCTGCAGGCTGGACGCCTGCGATTCGGTGCGGCCCGACAAATCCATATTGCCATCGGCAATCTCGTCGGTGGCCAGCGAGATCTGGTCAAAGTTGGCGCGTACGTCGCCGATGATGCTGTGCAGGTTGATATTGGTCTGGCGCAGCGCCGCCAGCAGCTGCCCCACTTCATCGTCGCGCTGGATGTCGATGGTGGCGGTCAGGTCGCCGCCGGCCATCATGCGCGCCGCCTTGGTGGCTTGCCGCAGCGGCAGCGCCACGTTGACATACAGGTTGCGGCCGAACGCCAGCATGCCAAGCATGGCGACGATGGCGGCGCCGCCCAGCCAGCCATGCGCCTTGGCGGCGGTGGCGTCGTCCATCACCAGCAGCATCAGCGCCAGCACGCCCAGCACGCCGACCAGCAGCGCGGTGGCGGCGCCGATCTGCGCCGACAGCGACGTCGTGGTCAACGCCTTGAGCTGCGCCAGCACCCCGGTCGATACCGCGCGGCCCTTGACGATGCGCAGCTTGCGTGGATTGCCATTCTTGATTTCGCGGTACGCCGCATCGGTCTCGCGCACCTGCTCGCGCGACGGCTTGGTGCGCACCGACAGATAGCCGACCGGCTTGCCGTTCTCGATCACCGGGGTGACGTTGGCCAGCACCCAGTAGAAGTCGCCGTTCTTGCAGCGGTTCTTCACCAGCCCGGTCCACGGCATGCCATCCTTGATGGTGGCCCACAGGTCGGCGAAGGCTTCGACCGGCATGTCCGGATGACGCACGATGTTTTGCGGCGCGCCCATCAACTCCTCTTCCGTGAAGCCGCTGACTTCAATGAAGTACGGATTGGCGTAATTGATATTGCCCTGCAAATCGGTACTGGAGACGATGGTCTTGCCATCGTCCATGACGTATTCGTTGGACGTAACCGGGCTGTTTACTCGCATGACGGTTCCTTTACTTGCTTTTATGGGATCAGTATCAGTAGAGGCGAACCGGGGGCTGGGGAGCGCCACAGGCACGCAATGGGCCTGTGTACACAGAATAGTGGTTTCTGGCGCGACGAAAGTCACCAATTGTCGCAATGCGATTTTTTGTGCAACGATACAACAGGCAATCTAGTCAGGTTTGAAATTCTGCCCCAGAGACATTGGCTTATTCAGCAAGATTGTCTGCGGATTGCGGCAGATAATCACTAGCACCACGATAGTGGCGAGGTATGGCAGCATCGACAGGAACTCCGACGGAATCGCCAGCCCCATGCCCTGCCCGTGGAACTGCAGCATGGTCACGCCGCCGAACAGATACGCGCCGACCAGCACGCCGCGCGGCTTCCACGTCGCGAACACCACCTGCGCCAGCGCGATCCAGCCCCGCCCTGCCGTCATGCCCTCGACCCACATCGGCGTTAGCGCCAGCGACAGGTAGGCGCCGCCCAGTCCCGCCAGCGCGCCGCCAAACAGCACGGTGCCATAACGCAGGCCGATCACCGGAAAGCCGATTGCGTGCGCGCTGTGCGGCGACTCGCCCACCGCGCGGATGATCAGGCCCAGCCGCGTGCGCGCCAGCATCCAGCCGATCGCCACCACCAGCGCCACCGACGCATACACCATCGCATCAAAGCGGAACAGCAGCGGCCCGACAAACGGCAGTTCGGACAGCAGCGGAAAATGCAGGTGCGGCATCGGCGCCACCGTCTGGCCGACGAAACCCTGGCCGATGAAGGCCGATGCGCCGATGCCGAACAAGGTTAGCGCCAGGCCGGTGGCTACCTGGTTGGTTTGCAGCGTCAGCACCAGGAAGCCGAAGATCAGCGACATCAACATGCCCGCCGCCGCCGCCGCCAGCAAGCCGGCGGCCATGCTGCCGGTGCCCAGCGTGACGCCGAAGCCGACCACCGCGCCGATCAGCATCATGCCCTCCATGCCCAGATTGAGCACGCCGGAACGCTCCGTCACCAGCTCGCCCATCGACGCCACCACCAGCGGCGTGGCCGCGCCGGCGGTGCTGGCGAGGAAAGCGATCAACAATTCAGTGGTCATCATGCCGGCACTCCCGCCACACGCTTGTGCGGCTTGATACGATAGTGAATGAACAGGTCCGCCGCCAGCAGATAAAACAGCAGCAGTCCCTGGAAGATGCCGGTGATGGCGGACGGCGTCTGCAACTCGATCTGCGCCGTCTCGCCGCCGATGTACAGCAGCGACATCAGCACCGCCGACAGCACCACGCCGAGCGGATGCAAGCGCCCCACATACGCGACGATGATCGCGGCGAAGCCATAGCCCGGCGACACCGACGGCTGCAGCTGCCCCAGCGGCCCCGCCACTTCACCCACGCCGGCGATGCCGGCCAGCGCGCCGCTGACCATAAACGCCAGCCACACATTGCGCGGCTCGCTGAAGCCGGCGTACAGCGCCGCCGCCGGCGCCATGCCGCTGACCTGCATGCGGTAGCCGGCAAACGTGTGCTTGCAGAAGAACCACGCCGCCCCCGCCGCCAGCAGCGACAGGATGAAAGCCGCGTTGACGCGCAAGCCTTCCACCAGCAGCGGCAAGGTAGCCGACTCGCTGAACATCTTCGACTGCGGGAAGTTGAAGCCGGCCGGATCGCGCATCGGCCCGTGCACCAGATAGCTGAGCAAGTGATACGCCACGTAGACCAGCATCAGGCTGACGAGAATCTCGCTGGTGTTGAAGCGCGTACGCAGCAGCGCCGGAATCGCCGCCCACAGCATGCCGCCCAGCGCGCCGGCCAGCAGCATCAGCGGCAGCACCCACCACGCCTGCACCTCGTCGAAATACAGCGCCACCGCACCGGCGCAAATCGCGCCGATGGTCAGCTGGCCGTCGGCGCCGATGTTGTTGACGTTGGCGCGGAAGCCGATCGCCAGGCCCACGCCACACAGGATCAGCGGCGTCGCCTTCAGCAGCAGTTCGCCCACGCTGTACAACGTGGTACACGGCTTGACGAAGTAAACGTAGAACGCATGCAGCGGCGCCTGGCCGATAAAGAAGAACAGCAGCGAGCCGGTAAACAGCATCGCCACCGCCGCAATCAACGGTGAGGCGAGCATCATGCGGCGTGAAGGTTCGGGACGTCGTTCAAGCCGGGACATGCTCTGCTCCTTGGTAATCGAAATCGCCGCTCATCCACACGCCGATCTGGTTGATGCTAGTGGCTTCCGCCGGCACCGCGCGCGACAGCCGGCCATCGGCCAGCACGGCGATGCGGTCGCTCATCATGAACAATTCGTCCAGCTCCTCGGACAGCACCAGTACCGCCACGCCCTGGTCGCGCATGTCGATGATGGCCTGGCGTATCAGCATGGCGGCGCCGATGTCCACGCCCCACGTGGGCTGCGCAAACACCATCACCTTCGGCGCCAGCATGATCTCGCGGCCGACGATGAACTTTTGCAGGTTGCCGCCGGACAGACTGGCCGCCGCCGACTGCGCGCCGCCGCACTTGACCTTGAAACGCTCGATCACCTGCTGCGCAAACGCGCGCACCGCACCGCGCTGTATCAGGCCACGCTTGACCATGCCGGTGGTGGCGGCCGGCACGTAGCCGGTCAGCAGCGCGTTATCAGCCAGCGACAATTCCGGCGCGGCGCCGCGTCCCAGCCGCTCCTCCGGCACTAAGCCAAGACCCAGCTGGCGGCGCTGTGCCGCATCCAGCAGGCCTACGTCACGCGTGACAAGGCGCAGCGTCCCTTCGCGCACGCCCAGTGTGCGTTCGCCGGAAATCACTTTCAATAGCTGCTGCTGGCCGTTGCCGGAAATGCCGGCGATGCCGACGATCTCGCCGCTGCGCAGCGACAGGTTGATGTCCTTCAGCCGCGTGCCGAATGGATCGCTGCTCTCTACATTCAGATGCTCCAGCGACAGCCGGATCTCGCCCGGCTCGCGCGGCTGGTGTACGCACACCGGCAGTTCGCGGCCGATCATCAGCTCGGCCAGCGACTTCGCGCTTTCCTGCTTCGGCAGCGCGGTGCCGGAAACGCGTCCCGCGCGCAGCACCGTGGCCTTGTCGCACAGCGTCTGGATCTCATCGAGCTTGTGACTGATATACAGGATGCTGACGCCTTCCGCCGCCAGCCGCCGCAGCGACTCGAACAGCTTGAGCACCGCATCCGGCGTCAACACCGACGTCGGCTCGTCCATGATCAGCAGCTTGGGCGACTGCAGCAGGCAGCGCACAATCTCCACCCGCTGCCGCTCGCCGACCGACATGCTGTGCACCCGCCGTTGTGGATCGAGCGGCAAGCCGTATTGTTCGGAGACCTGCTTGATGCGCGGCGCCAGCGCGGCCGGCGACACCTTGTCGTCCAGCGCCAGCGCAATGTTCTCGGCCACCGTCAGCGTCTCGAACAGCGCAAAGTGCTGGAACACCATGCCGATGCCCAGCTTGCGCGCGTCGTGCGGCGAATGGATATGCACCTGGCGGCCTTCCCACATGATCTGACCGTCGTCCGGCTTGACCACGCCGTAGATGATCTTCATTAGCGTGCTTTTGCCGGCGCCGTTCTCGCCCAGCACAGCATGGATCTCGCCCGGCATCACAGTCAGGTTCACATCGGCGTTGGCCACCACCGAGGGATAGATCTTGGAGATGCCCAGCATCTGCAAGCGCGGTTCAGTCATCGGCGCCTTCCTTCATCGTATACAAATCGGATGCCGGAACAGACGCAATTAGCATGCCACGCCCACCCCAAGGGCAATGCGCTGTTTTGGCGGCGTCCTGCACCAAAGAGGGATGCAATGCATCCCAAAAGCGTGCACAGGATGTATCCAGCTTTGTATACGAGTTAGCACGCTTCCTGCTTTATAGCGGACAGTATCAACCAGATATGGAGTCTTTCAATGCCTACCAAGCGCGGTACCACCGCCATCGATATGCGCATATACAAGGCGGTGGTCAACGCCGTCATGAGCCACCGCCTGCCGCCCGGCACCCACCTCGGCGAGGCGGATTTCTGCGAGCTGTATAACGTCAGCCGCACCATCGTGCGCAAGGCGCTGCAACGGCTGGCGCACGATCACATTATCGAGCTGCGGCCCAATCGCGGCGCAGTCATCGCCTCCCCCACGCCGCAGGAAGCGCGCGAGATTTTCGCCGCGCGGCGCGCGCTGGAGCGCGAGATCGTGCCACTGGTAATACAGAACGCCACGCCCGAATCGCTGAAGCAAATCCGCGCCGCCATTGCGGCGGAAGACGCCGCGCGCCGCAGCGGCGACCGCGCCGGCTGGATACGACTGGGCGGCGAGTTCCATCTGCTGCTGGCGGAGCTGGCCGGCAACCATGTGCTGCGACGCTTCATGGCGGAGCTGGTATCGCGCTGCTCGCTGATCATCGCGCTGTATGAAACACCCGGCAGCGCCATGTGCGAGAACGATGAACACGAGGATCTGGCCACGCTGATCGAGAAGGGCAAGGTGAAAGAAGCCACCCATCTGATCGAGCATCATCTGCTGGAGATTGAGGCGCGCCTGCGTCTCGCTGAGCAGGACAAGAAAGTGAATCTGGCGGAAGCGCTGTCTGGTTTTTAAAAGTTAGCCTTGCATTGGCCCACTTATTGCTAAAGAAGTAGACGAGATTGAATCCAATTACTAAAACGAATTGGATACAAACAAAGTGCTTTCAAACCTCACCGACCGGAGTTCGCCTATGTCACATCTCGTACGCACCACTGTTGCTCTCGCCTTCTTTGCAGCTTGCAGCGCGCAAGCCGCCGACTGGACCGATACCTCGCTCAGCTATCGTTATGGCACCAAGTTCGCCGAGCCATACAACAGCAATGACATCACCAAGAACATCGTCAACCTGAGCAGCGTCTCCGGCTACAAGTACGGCAAGAACTTCTTCAGCGTTGACCTGCTGATGTCGTCCGAACTCGATCCATCGGCGCCAGGTTCCAACAGCGGTGCGCACGAAGCCTACGTGGTGTATCGCCATACGCTGGACTTCGGCAAGATCTTCAACAAGAGCTACGCCTTCGGCCCGGTGCGCGGCCTTGGCGCCACCGCCGGCTTTGACTACAACAGCAAAACCGACGCCGGCTACAACTCCAAGAAACGCATGGTCGTCGCCGGCCCGACGCTGATGATGGACGTACCGGGCTTCCTCGATATCAGCCTGCTCGCGCTGTGGGAATCCAATGCGCCGTACAACACCTTCACCAACCAGGCTACGCCGCGCTACGCCTACAAAACGCATGCCATGCTGACCGGCGCCTGGGGCATTCCATTCAACGTCGGCATTCCGCTGTCGTTCGAAGGCTACGCCAACTTCATCACTGGCAAGGGCACCAATGAATTCGGCGGCGGCACCGCGCCGGAGACCAACATCGACATGCAGATCATGTACGACATCAGCGAGGCAGTGGGCACGCCGAAGAACACCTTCAAGATCGGCATCGAGTACCAGTACTGGAAAAACAAATTCGGCAACCCCGACCGCACCGTGCCTGGCGCCACCGCCAAGACGCCGATGGTGCGCGCGGAATATCACTTCTAACTCTCTCAACGTAAAGGAAACCGTATGATGAATCGTCGCACAGTACTGGCTACCCTGGCTGCAGCCACCGCCTTCGTCGCCGCACCGTCGTTTGCCGCCGACCCGTTGAAGATCGGCTTCGTCTACGTCGGCCCGGTCGGCGACGCGGGCTGGACCTACGCGCATGACCAGGCCCGCCTGGCGATGGAAAAGGAATTGGCCGGCAAAGTCAAAACCACTTACGTGGAAAACGTGCCGGAAGGCGCCGATGCCGAACGCGTGATCCGCAAGCTGGTGGCGGAAGGGAACAAGCTGATTTTCACCACCTCCTTCGGCTACATGAACCCGACCGAGAAAGTCGCCAAGTCCGCGCCGGGCGTGGTGTTCCTGCATGCCACCGGCTTCAAGACCGGCAAGAACATGGGCGTGTACGAATCGCGCCTGTATGAAGGCGCCTACCTGGACGGCATCCTGGCCGGCAAGATGACCAAGTCGAACACGCTGGGCTTCATCGCCTCGTTCCCGGTGCCTGAAGTGATCCGCAACATCAACGCCTTCACGCTCGGCGCACAAAGCGTCAACCCGAAAATCAAGACCAAGGTGATTTGGGTGAACTCGTGGTACGACCCGGCAAAAGAACGCCAGGCTGCGGAAACCCTGGTGGCACAAGGCGCGGATGTGATGGCGCAGAACACAGACTCGCCGGCCACGCTGCAAGTGGCGCAGGAAAAAGGCGTGTACGCCTTCGGCTGGGATTCGGACATGTCCAAGTTTGCACCGAAAGCCCACCTGACCGCCGCCACCAACGACTGGACCGGCTACTACGTCGACACCGCCAAAGCCGTCATCGCCGGCACCTGGAAAACCGGCTCCTACAACGGCGGCCTGAAAGAAGGCATGGTCAAGATGTCGAAGCTGAACGCAGTGGTGCCGGCCGATGCGGCCAAGGCGTTTGAAGAGAAGAAGGCCGCGCTGACCGCCGGCACCTTCGCACCGTTCACTGGTCCGATCAAGGATCAATCGGGCGCCATCAAGTACGCGGCCGGCGTCAAGGCGCCGGAGAAGGACCTGATGAGCATGAACTTCTACGTGCAGGGCGTGGACGGCGCCATTCCGAAGTAAGCATGGATAGGCTGCTGCTCAACGACTGGCATCCGGTCGCGCTGTCCACGCAGATTGCGACTGGCTCTATGCTGGCCACCGATCTGCTGGAAACGCGCGTGGTGCTGTGGCGCGACAGCGGCGGCGTGCTGCATGCATGGGAAGACCGCTGTCCGCATCGCGGCACGCGGCTTTCCATGGGTTCCCTGCGCGACGACACGCTGACCTGTCCCTACCACGGCTGGACCTTCGGCAAGGAGGGGCGCTGCACGCGTATCCCGGCGCTGCCGCAGGCCCCGCTCAAGGCGCATGTCAATGTGTACCACGTGCAGGAGCAGTATGGCCTGGCGTGGGTGTGCCTCGGCACACCGGCACATGCGGGGCCGCCAGCGTTTCCGGAGTTTGGCGACGCGCAGCTGCGCAAGGTCTGGTGCGGGCCTTACGATGTGCGCAGCAGCGCGCCGCGCATCATCGAGAACTTCCTCGACATGGCGCACTTCGCGTTTGTGCACGAGGGCATATTGGGCGACCAGCAGCACCCGGTCATTCCCGACTACAGCGTCGAGGCATTCGACGATGCGGAATACGGCAGCGGCGTATGGGCGAAGCAGTGCCACGCCTTCCAGCCGAAAGCCAGCAAGGCCGCCACCGGCGGCAGCGATATCGAATACACCTACCGCGTGGTGCGGCCGTTGACGGCGGTGCTGACCAAGCATCCGCCCGACACCATCCGCGAAGCGATCGCGCTGCTGCTGCAACCGCTGACCGAAACCACCACGCGCGCGTGGATCATCCTCGCGCTCAACGACTTCACCTCCAGCGACGACGCGCTGCGCGCCTTCCAGGACACCATCTTCCTGCAAGACCTGCCGATCCTGGAAAGCCAGCACCCGGCGCGCCTGCCGCTGACGCCGGGTGCCGAAGTGTCGGTAGCCTGCGACCGCATGTCGCTGGCCTACCGCAGCTATCTCAAACAACTGAACCTGCAATACGGAGTGATTCGATGACAGCAACCGCACAAGACCACGATTTCCTGACCCGCGTGCTGGCGCTGGCGCAGCGCTCGCGCGACGAAGGCCACCATCCGTTTGCCGCCATGGTGGTGGCGGCCGACGGCACCATCATCTCGCAAGCGATGAACGCCTCCAGCAGCGACCGCACCGCGCACGCCGAAATGAACGCGCTGCGCCTCGCATCACAGCAATACGGCCCGGCCGAACTGGCCGGCGCCACGCTGTACGCTAACGCTGAGCCATGCGCCATGTGCGCCGGCGGCACCTACTGGAGCGGCGTGGGACGGGTGGTGTATGCGATGTCGGAAGCCAGCCTGCTGGCACTGACCGGCAGCGATCCCGAAAATCCGACGCTGTCGCTGCCGTGCCGCACCGTGTTTGCCGCCGGCCAGCGCCCGACCGAAGTGATCGGACCGCTGCGCGAAGACGAGGCGCGCCTTGCGCACGCTGACTTCTGGCACAAATAACAAAGTTCCGAATCCAAATGATGTTTCCGGGCGACACTATCAGCGGCCGGCATGAAACTGCATTGATTATTTGGCGCAATCGGATCACAGTATCTCCCTAAGCCATGCATCATTCAGATGCGGGGAGACAATCATGAAGCTTTTACAATTCGCCATCTGGGCCGCCCTGGGCATGGCAGCCATATCGTCTGCCGGCGCGCAGGCACCGCAAACAGATACGCCGTCCGCTCTGCGCGGCGCCGATCCTTATCTGCCGCCGGCGCTCCGCAAGCCGCTGCGCGACGCCTCCACCGGCACCGCGCTGCTGCGCTACCAGCCGATGCTGAAACTGAAGAAACGGTTTGAAGCCGCCGACCTCGACGGCAACGGCGTGCTAAGCCGCGACGAAGCGCGCCAGGCCGGCCTGACCGTGGTCGATAAAAACTTCGACCACATCGACACCGCCCAGCGCGGCGCGGTCAGCTTCGACGACCTCAAAGCCTTCCTGATCCAGCGCCGAGAAGAGGCGCATTCCCGCTAACTGTCCTCTTTACTGCGGCGGCGCGTCGCGCCGGGGCAGGGTCAGGCTGAAGGTCGAGCCTTCGCCCGGCTTGCTTTCCAGCGTCAGGCTGCCCTCGTGCACTTCGGCCAGCTGGCGCGAGATGTACAGGCCCAGCCCCAGGCCGGCTGGCGCATCGCTGCCGACACCGCGTTCATACGGTTCAAAAATCTTGGCCTGGTTTTCCGGTGCAATGCCCGGACCGCAATCGCGCACGTCGATGCGGGCCCAGTCCTGCTCCACCGTCAGGCTCACGCTGACCGGCTGCTGGCAGCCGTAGCGCATCGCATTGGTCAGCAGGTTGACCACGATCTGCTCGATGCGGAACTCATCCCACCAGCCGCTGACCGGCGTGCCCGCCTCCAGCGAAATGCTGGTGCCGGCCGTATTGGCCTGCGGCGTCAGGTCATGCACCACCCGCCGCAGCAGGCCGGACAACTCCACCCAGCCCGGCCGCAGCGACAGCTTGCCGCTACGGATGCGCGACACGTCCAGCATGTCGTCGATCAGCCGGATGATGCTCTGGATCTGGCGGTCGTCGCGCGCCACCATGCGCTGCAACTGTTCGGCGCCGAACGCCGCCATATTGCCGCGCTCCAGCTGCATCTTGCGCAGCTGGGTTTCCAGGTACAGCGTGTTGAGCGGCGTGCGCATCTCGTGCGACACCATCGACATGAATTCGTCGCGCATCACCAGCGCCCGCTCCAGCTGGGCCTGGGTCGCGGCCTGTTTCTGCTGCGCCGCCTCCAGCGCCTCGACCTGGCGCCGCATCGCTTCGCGCGCCTCGTACAGCGCCACGAACACCTGCACCTTGCCCTTCACCGCGCGCGGATCGAGCGGCTTGTACAGCAAGTCCACCGCGCCCGCCTCGTAGCCCTTGAACGAGTAATTGAGCTCCTTGCCGGCCGCCGTCACGAACACGATCGGGATGTGGCGGGTCTTCTCGGTGCCGCGCATCAGCTCGGCCAGCTCGAAACCGTCCATGCCGGGCATCTGCACGTCGAGGATGGCGATGGCGAAATCGTGCTGCAACAGCAGCGCCAGCGCTTCCTCGCCGGAGCCGGCCTGGAATACTTCGCGGCCGTCGCCGCGGATCAGCGCTTCCAGCGCCTGCAGGTTTTCCGGCAGATCGTCGACGATCAGCAACTTGGTAGGGGATGCGTCTTGCATTACTTATTCTCCAGCATCATCAACAGGGTGTGTATCTGTTCCAACGGCAAAATCAGGTCCGGCGCGCGCAGCCGGATGGCCTGCTGCGGCATGGTCGGCACTTCGGCCTCGTGCGGGTCCTGCACCACGGTCAGGCCGCCGGCCGCGCCGATCGCCGCCAGGCCGGCCGCGCCATCGTGGTTGGCGCCGGTCAGCAGGATGCCCATCAGCGCCGGCCCATAAGCGTCAGCCGCCGATTCCATCAGATAATCGATCGCCGGACGGGCAAAATGCAGCGGCGCCTCGCAGCTGAGCGAAAAGCTGCGATCGCGCTCAACCGACAAATGGTAGCCCGAACCGGCAAAGTACAGCGTTCCGGACGCCAGTTCTTCCTTGTCCTGCGCTTCGCGCACCGGCAGGTTCATGCGCTGCTGGAACACCCCGGCCAGATGGCTCTGGCGCCCATCGGGAATGTGCAGCACCGCCACCACCGCGCAGCCGTAGTCGGCCGGCAAGCCCGGCAACAGACGCAGCAATGCGCCGACGCCGCCGGCCGAGGCGCCGATCACCACCGCCTCCACCTTGCGGCCGGCCAGTGCGGTGCGGAGTGCTGACGTGTCCATGGTCAACGCTTGCGGAACAGGCGTTCGCGCTTCAGCACCGGCTCGAAGCTCGGCGCGTACGCCGAGAAGTCGATGCTTTCCTTGCTACCCAGGCCGAGAAAGCCGCGATGGCACAGCGACTCGTGGAACAGGCCGAAGGCGCGCTCCTGCAACTTCTTCTTGAAATAAATCATCACGTTGCGGCAGCTGATCAGGTGGGTCTCGGCAAACACCGCGTCAGTCGCCAGGCTGTGGTCGGCGAAGGTGACGTTTTCGCACAACGACTTGTCGAACAGCGCGGCGTTGTAGGCCGCCGTGTAGTAGTCGGAAAAACTGCGGGTGCCGCCGGCCGCCTGGTAGTTCTGCGTGTATTCGCGCATCGCGTCCAGCGGAAACACGCCCTGGCGCGCCTTGTCCAGCGATTTCGGATTGATGTCGGTGGCGTAAATCATGCTGCGTTCCAGCAAGCCTTCTTCCTTCAGCAGGATCGCCATCGAATACACTTCCTCGCCGGTGCTGCAGCCGGCAATCCAGATCTTCAGCGACGGGTAGGTGCGCAGCACCGGCACTACATGCTCGCGCAGCGCGGCAAAGTAGGTTGGATCGCGGAACATCGAGGTGACCGGTATCGTCAGGTATTGCAGCAGCTGGCTGAAAGCGGCGGGCTCGTGGATCACCCGCGCCTGCAGGGCCGAAATGCTGTCGCAATCCATCTCCTTCAGCGCGTGCAGCACGCGGCGCTTTTGCGAGGCGCCGGTGTAGTCGCGGAAATCGTAGCTGTATTTCAGGTAGATGGCTTCTACCAGCATCTTCAGCTCGATATCGGTATCACTGTGCTGCATGGTCAGTTCCGTTCAGCGTTCGGCATCCAGACGCGCAGCAGCGAATACAGACGGGACAAATCAATCGGTTTGGCCAGGTAATCGCTGGCGCCGGCCGCCAGGCATTGCTCCTGGTCGTCCTTCATGGCCTTGGCGGTGATCGCGATCACCGGCAGGCGGGCGAAGCGCGGATCGTCGCGCAGGCGGCGCGTCGCTTCCAGGCCGTCCATGCCCGGCATCATCACGTCCATCAGCACCAGGTCGATGTCCGGCACGGTGTCGAGTTTCTCCAGCGCCTCGAAGCCGTTGCGGCCGACTTCCACCAGCGCGCCTTTCTGCTCCAGCGCGCTGGTCAGCGCGAAGATGTTGCGCACGTCGTCGTCCACCAGCAGGATGCGGCGGCCTTCGAACACGCGGTCGCGCGAACGCACCGTCTTCAGCATGCGCTGGCGTTCGCTCGACAGGTCGGCTTCCACCTTGTGCAGGAACAGCGTCACCTCGTCCAGCAGGCGCTCCGGCGAGCGGGCGCCCTTGATGATGATCGAGCGCGAATACTTGTGCAGGTCGGCTTCCTCGGCGCGCGACAGGTTGCGGCCGGTGTAGACGATCACCGGCGGGAACGCCGCCAGCGACTCGCCGGCCATGCGTTGCAGCAGCTCGTTGCCCTGCATGTCCGGCAGCTTGAGGTCGATGATCATGCAGTCGTAGATGGTGGTGCGCAGCAGCGCCAGCGCTTCCTCGCCGCTGCCGACCGCGACGATTTCGACGTCGTCGTCGGAGATCAGCTGCACCACGCTGTCGCGCTGGCGGTCGTCGTCTTCCACCAGCAGCACGCGCTTGATCTTCTGGGTCAGCTTGGTTTCGATGCGGCGGAACACTTCCATCAGCTGCTCGCGCGTGGTCGGCTTCAGCGCGAAGCCGATCGCGCCCAGGTGCAGCGCCGCTTCGCCGTTTTCGGTACCGGACACCACGTGCACCGGAATGTGGCGGGTCAGCGCATCGTCTTTCAGCAGTTGCAGCACCGACAGGCCGGAACGGTCCGGCAGGCGGATGTCCAGCATGATCGCGTCCGGCTTGTACTGGCGGGCCAGCGCCAGCCCTTCCTCGGCGTCGAACGCCACCAGGCAAAGGTATTGTTTTTCGTGCGCCAGGTCGTACAGGATGTGGGCGAACGCTACGTCATCCTCCACCACCAGCACCAGTCGGCCGCGGACGGCGTCCGGCGCGTCGAGCAACTCGCGGTCGTCGTCAAACGCGCGCGGCAGGGCCGGCGCTGGTGACGGGGCTGGTTCCGGCACGGGTGCGCGTGGCAGCGAGGTCAGGCCGATTTCCACTTCCGCCGAGGACGTCGAACTGCCCAGGCGCGGCCCCGGCTCGGGCGCCGTCCACGCAGTCGGCAGCGTCAGCGTGAAGCAGCTGCCCTTGCCTGGTTCGCTGACCAGGCTGATGGCGCCGCCCAGCAATTGTGCCAGGTCGCGCGAAATCGACAGGCCGAGGCCGGTGCCGCCGTATTTGCGGCTGGTGGTGCCGTCGGCCTGCTGGAAGGCGTTGAAAATGCCTTGCTGGTCTTCGGCGCGGATGCCGATGCCGGTGTCCTGCACGGCAAACGCCACCGCGCCGTTGGCGGCCGGCTGCACCGTCAGCGTGATCTGGCCGCTGCTGGTGAACTTGAGCGCGTTCGACAGCAGGTTTTTCAGGATTTGTTCCAGGCGCTGGCGGTCGGTCACCATGTGCGACGCCACACCGTCGGCGACCTGCAACCGGAAGGCCAGCTTCTTCTGTTGCGCCAGCGGCTCGAATACCATCGCCATGCCTTCCGCCACGTGGCGGGTGGACAGGTTTTCCGGCACCAGGTCCAGCTTGCCGGCTTCGACCTTGGAAATATCGAGAATGTCGTTGATCAGGTTCAGCAGGTCGTTGCCGGCCGAGTAAATCGTGTTGGCGAAGCGCACCTGCTCGTCGTTCAGGTTGCCGGCGGCGTTTTCCGACAGCAGCTTGGCCAGGATCAGCGAGCTGTTGAGCGGCGTACGCAGCTCGTGCGACATATTCGCCAGGAACTGCGATTTGTACTGGCTGGCGCGCTCCAGGTCGCGGGCACGCTCTTCCAGGTCCAGCTGGGCTTTTTGCAGCTCAGCGTTCTTCTGGTCCAGCGCCACGCCTTGCTCGTTCAGCTGCTCGTTGGTCTGTTCCAGCTCGGCTTTCTGGTTTTCCAGGCTGGCCTGCGATTCTTCCAGCACGCGCGACTGTTCTTCCAGCTCTTCGTTGGCGGTGCGCAGTTCTTCCTGCTGTACTTGCAGTTCTTCGTTGAGCTGCTGCGTTTCGGCCAGCACTTCCTGCAGGCGTTGACGGGAATGGCTGGCCTCGATGGCGCTGCCAATATTGCCCTTCACCAGCGTCAGCAACTCGACATCGCGCTCGGTGATCGGCCGCAGCAGGCCCAGTTCCACCACGCCGTTGATATCGCCATCGCTGTCCACGGGCGCCAGCAGCACGCTGGCCGGAGCGCCGCCGCCCAGGCCGGACGCGACACGGATGTAATCGGCCGGCAGCGGCTCCAGCCGCAGCACGCGGCGCTCCAGCGCCGCCTGCGCCACCAGGCTTTCGGCTGGCTTGATCTGCTGGTCGCGCCGCTCCCATTCATCGCTGAAGCCGTACGAGGCCACGCGCTGGAAACTGCCGTCCGGCCGGCGCAGGTACAGCGCGCCGACCACCACGCCCATATAGCGCGCCAGGAATTGCAGCAGCGCCGCCGACAGTTGCGGCAGCGCCAGCTGGCCGATGCCCTGCTGCGCCAGTTCGCTTTGACCGGTGCGCAGCCAGGCTTGCTGTTGCAGCATGGTGGCATGCTCGGCATGCTCGTTCAGCGCCTTGGTGTAGACCCGCGACAAGCCGGTCAGCTCGCGGCGGCCGAACCAGGCCAGCGCGCCGCCCACGCCCAACGTCAGAATCAGATACAGCACCGCCACCCAGGTGGTCACGGTGCGCGCTTCATCGGCGCGGTCCACGCGCATGCGTACTTCGGCGGCGACGAAGGTGTCCAGCAGGCGGCGGATTTCATCGAACTGGGTCTTGCCGCGGCCGGTCTTGACCGGACCGGTGACATCGGCATTGGCGGCGCGCAGGCGGATCATTTCCTGGGCGTACAAGTCCCATTGCTGCTGCTGGTATTGAATGGTGCGCAGGCGGTCGACCTGGGTAGGATTGTCTTCCACCAGTTTCATCAGGCCGGCCAGGTTGGACGCCACCTTCGGCTTGGAAACGATATAGGGTTGCAGGAACGACTCGTCGCCGGCCAGCATATAGCCGCGCAAGCCGGTTTCCATATCGACCATCTCCTTGCCGACCTGGTTGGCATTGCCGATGACACGCTCGCTGTGCTCGACCCAGTTCATGGTGGTGATCAGATAGGCAAGCAGGACGACAAACACGCCTGCACTGACGACACCGGCCGCCAGCGGCAGCGTAACGTTACGAACAAGGATGCGACGGAAACCGCGGTCGTCCAGCGTGGTGGAATTCGGCATGGTCTGGGCCAGATTAACTTAAGAAACAAGAAGTTTATCTCAAACACAAGCTTAACCAACCCACCATTTCAATCGTGCGTGAAGGAAATAACATATCCCTCACGCAAATTGTCCTCAAGCCGCCTGTTTCTGCCCGCCGTCGTACCAGATCACACCGTCGGCGCGAATGGTGGTGCGGTTGAGGATGCGGCGGGTGGACGGCGTGATCGGCGTCGCCTTGTGCGCCACGTGCAGGTTGTCGGCCACCACCACGTCGCCCGGCAGCCAGTGATGGCGGTAGGTGGCCCCGTCCCGCGAGTAATGGCGGTCCACCGCCTCCATCAGCGCCCGCGAATGGTCGGGACTGTAGCCCAGCACGCCGGCCGTCAGGCCGAGGTTCAGGTACAGCGCCGGCACGCCGGTTTTCGGATGCTTGAGCACCAGCGGATGCACCACGCCGTTGCGGTGCGCCGTGTTCAGGCCGGCAAACTCCTGCTGTATCTCCGGCTGCAACTCGGCATACGCCTGCTGCAAATCGGTGAACAGCGTATCGCCGCCCTCCTCCGACTGCACTTCCGAATACCAGAAACTGATTGGCGTCGGATCCTCGCGGAACGACCCGTCCGAGTGCCAGTAGCGGCCGACCTCGACATGGCCATCCTCCGGCCGGCTGGCGACGCGGAAGATCTCCGGCCAGCCGTTCAGCTGGCCGCGCATGGTGGGGAAGGTCTCCAGGCTGCCGAACAGCTGGCTGGCGGCGATCTGCTCCGGCGGTGTGAACGACTGGCCACGAATGACCAGCAAGCCATATTGCAGCAGCGCCGAGCGCAGCAATTCAGTCGTGCCGGGGTCGGCCTGGCGCATATCAACACCGTCGATTTCGGCGCCAAAACCTACGGGAAGCGGGGTGATTTTCATACATCCTCCTTAAGTATTGCAGTATGAAATGACTATAATCCCGCCCCGGTCTGCTGATAAGATAGGCAAATTCGCACACACCTTTGCGCAGGACGCAACATCATGGACCGATTTGCCGAACTGAAAGCGTTTTGCCTGGTCGCCAGCAACGGTGGCTTTTCGGCCGCCGCGCGCCAGCTCAATGTGGCGACCTCCTCCGTGACCCGGCTGGTGGACGCGCTGGAACAACGCCTCGGTGCGCCATTGCTGAACCGCTCGACGCGCAGCATCACCCTCACCGACAGCGGCCGCAGCTACTTCGACCACGCCAGCCAGATCCTGGCCGCGCTGGACGAGGCCGATGACGCCGCCGCCGGCCGCGACGCCGAACCGGCCGGCGTGCTGCGCATCGCCGCCCCGGTCACCTTGGCGCTCCGCTACATTGCCCCGCTGCTGCCGGAACTGGCGCGCCGTTATCCGCGACTGGAACTGGACATGCGCCTCAGCGACGCCCTGACCAATATGGTCGATGAAGCGATCGACGTCGCCATCCGCATCGGCAACCCGGAACAGCAGCCCAACCTGATCGCCCGCAAGCTGGCCGGCCACACGCGCCACATCGTCGCCAGCCCGGCCTACCTGGCGGCCCACGGCGCGCCGCAGACGCCGGACGAACTGAGCCAGCGCAACTGCCTGCTGTTCGCCTACGGCGCCAGCCGTTCCACGTGGCGGCTGCGCAACGCCGATCTGGCCACCGAAGTGGACGTCGGCGGCAGCCTGCACGTCAACAACGCGGAAATGCTGCGCCAGGCCGCGCTGGGCGGACTCGGCCTGGCGCTGCTGCCGACCTGGCTGATCCAGCCCGACCTGGACGCTGGCACGCTGGTGCCGGTGCTCGGTGCATACCAGGCCAATCCGGGAGAAATGGATGTGGGGATTTATGCGGTGTATCCGGCCAACCGGCGCGGCGCCTCCAAGATCCGCGTCTTCACCGACCTGCTGGCGGCGGCGCTTACGTAGCCAACAGCCCCAGCTGTACCAGGCTTTCTGCGCAGGCCAGAATCGCCTCGTCCCGCGTGCGCGGCGTCCAGCCCAGCAGCCGCCGCGCCTTCTCGTTGCTGGCGTTCATGTTCACGCCCAGCATCGAGCGGATGCTTTTCAGGGCCGGATTGCGCAGCGCGCCGAGGCGGATCAGCCAGTCCGGGATCACCCGCGTCGACACCTTGTCCGCCGCCTGCCCCAGGTGCTGGCGCAGCAAGCGGGCCACGTCCACCAGCCACGCGCTGTCGCCCGAGGTCGCCAGGAAGCGCTGGCCGCGGGCAGCCGGATGCACCATGGCCAGCAGGTGCAGGTCGGCGACATCGCGCACATCGACAAAGCAACTATTGATTCTTGGACAACCCGGCTGCCCGTCCAGCATATTTTTGATCAACCGGATCGAATGCGAATAGTCCGAGCCCAGCGCCGGCCCCAGCACGGCGGTCGGATTGATGGCCGCCAGTTCCATGCCGCCGCCTTCGGCTTCGATGAACGCCCACGCGGCGCGCTCGGCCAGGGTCTTGGATTTCTGGTACGGCGCAATATTGCTGTTCAGGTTGCTCCAGTCCGATTCGTTGAACGGCCGCTCCCGCCGCCCATGCCCCATGCCCACTGCGCCGAAAGCCGACGTCAGCACCACGCGCCGGATACCGGCATCGCGCGCGGCCCGCAGCACGCGCAGGTTGCCGTCCACCGCCGGCTCGATCCAGTCCTGTTCCCGCACCTGGTCGCCGGAAGGCGTCGGCGAGGCGCCGTGCAGCACAAAGCGGCAGCCGGCCACGGCCTCGGCCCAGCCGTGATCGGCGCCGAGGTCGGCGACGACGAACGACAGCCGCTCGCCCGCCTCCACGCCGCCGTTGCGCAGCTGCTGGCGCACTTCCGCCTCGCGCGCCAGCGAACGCACCGTGGTGCGGACGCGATAGCCGCTGTTCAACAACGCCAGCATGCAATGCTGCGCGATAAATCCGGTGCCGCCGGTCACCAGTACCAAGGTATCGTCCATTCCATTCCTTTCAGGTTTCAACAGCCGCCACGATACGTGCGGTATGCCGGACTTGGAATGCTTGAAAGTGCGCATTACTTGTGCAATAGTGCGGAAATGAACGCCGATCCCTTCTCCGACATCCTGAAGCTGATGAAAGCCGAAACCCTGGTGACGGGCGGCTTCAGCGCCGGCGGCGCCTGGTCGCTGCGCTTTCCCGCGCCGGAGAAAATCAAATTCTTCGCGGTGGTCAAAGGTCATTGCTGGGTCTGTATCGACGGCGAAGCGCCGCTCCAGTTCAATACCGGGGACGTGGGATTATTGACGGCCAAGCGCTCGTTCGTGCTGGCCAGCGCGCCGGAGGTGCCGCCACAGGACGCCATGCGCCTGTTCTCCGGCGCGGGCCGCTCCACCGCCACCGTCGGCGACGGCCGGGATTTCGCCCACATCGGCGGCCACGTGCTGCTCGATCCCGCCAGCGGCCGCCTGTTGGCGGATGTGCTGCCGCCATGGATCCACGTGCCGGCGGCATCGCCGCAGGCCACAACTTTCCGCTGGTTGCTGGATCAATTGCTGGCAGAGCGCGCCGCCGGATTGCCGGGCGCACAGCTGGCGACGGCGCAACTGGCGCAACTGCTGTTCATTCAGATTTTGCGGGCGCATCTGCAGACCACCAGCCCGATGCCGGCCAGCTGGCTGCGGGCGCTGGGCGATCCCCGCATCGCGCCCGCGTTGCGGCTGATGCATGGCGATCCCGCCCGCGCCTGGCACCTCGATGAACTGGCCAAGGCGTGCGCCATGTCGCGCACCACCTTCGCGCTGCATTTCCGCACCATCGCCGGGGTGGCGCCGCTGACCTACCTGACCGGCTGGCGCATGCGGCTGGCCGAACGCGAACTGGGCCAGAACACGCCGATGGCGGTGATCGCGCAATCGCTAGGCTATACATCGGAGAGCGCCTTCAGCCACGCCTTCAAGCGCGTGACCGGGCACTCTCCGCGGGCGTACCGCACTGCCAGGATGGCAGCCGGCACGCCCGCTGCAGCGGCTTAGTGCCGCTGTCAGTGCTGAGCTTGGGCGTCGATCTGCTTGCGGATCTTCGCCACCTGGCCGGCATCGGCCGCCGATGCCTGGTTACCCCAGCTCTGCCGCACGAAGGTCACCAGCTGCGCCGCTTCCTGGTCCGACAAACGCCATGCAAAGCCCGGCATGCCGAGCGGTGACGGCGCGCCTTTGGTGGACGGCAGCGAACTGCCCGCCAGCACCAGACGGATCAGCGAGGTCGGATCATCCGACAACACCGACGGATTGCCCACCAGCGCCGGGAACACCTTGGCGTTGGAAGTCGCATCGCTGCGATGGCAAGCCGCGCAGTTGTCCAGATACAGCTGGGCACCGCGCGTCTCGTCATGGCCCGCCTTCAGGGCCTTGGCGGTGACGTCGCTCACGGCATAGCGCGACTTCTCATCCGGTCCCGGCGTCAGCGATTTCAGGTACACCGCGATCGCCTTCAGGTCTTCCGGCGACATCGACTGCGTGCTGTGCAGGACCACATCCGCCATCGGCGAACCGACCACCGCCGAATGCGCATTGCGTGCCTTGCTCAGGGTATCGACGATGTCCTGCTCGCTCCACCGCCCCAGGCCGCCGGCCGGATTGCTGCGCAGGTTGACCGCCAGCCAGCCATCGATCACCGGACCGCCGGCCAGGAAGGCCGGATTCGACTCATCCTGCGCCAGCTCCTGCATGGTCGTCGCGCGCGGCGTATGGCAAGCGCCGCAATGTCCCAGGCCTTGCACCAGATAGGCGCCGCGCGCCAGCGCCTCGCCCTGGTATTTGCTCAGCACCAGCGGCGCCACGGCCGGCGCGTACGTCTTGCGCCAGATCGCCAGCGGCCAGTTCATCGACAGCGGCCAGCTGATGCCGCTGCCATGGTTGGCCTGCGCCACCGGCTGCACGCCATGCATGAAGTACGCATACAGCGCGCGCAGGTCGTCGTCGGTGACCTTGGCGTACGACGGATACGGCATGGCCGGATACAGCGTATCGCCCGACGGCGCAATGCCGTGCCGCACTGCGCGGTCGAAGTCGTTCAGGCTGTAGTTGCCGATGCCGGTGGCCTTGTCCGGCGTGATGTTGGAGCTGTACACCGCGCCAACCGGCGTCGCCATCGCCAGTCCACCGGCGAACGGCTGCCCTTTCGGCGCCGTGTGGCACGCCACGCAGTCGGCCGCGACGGCCAGGTAGCGGCCTTTCTCGACCAGCTGCGCGCTCGGCGCCGTCAGATTCTCCGCGCCCGCGCCGATGTCCCTGGTGACCGTGGTCTGTTTGGCGTAAGCAAACGCTCCCACCACGCCGACTACCGCCACCGCCGCGACGACCGCGATTCCTTTTTTTACATTGCTCATGTCGTCGTCTCCTTAAGCCTGGACCAGCGGGCCCGGGTTTTTCAAGTACTGCTCGCGGACCGCCTTGGCGCACCAGTACGTCAGCGCGCCGACCATGCCGGTCGGGTTGTAGCCGTTGTTTTGCGGGAAGGCATTGGCGCCGGGCGCAAACACGTTGGAGACGTCCCACGACTGCAGGTAGCGGTTCAGCGCCGAGGTCTTCGGATCGCTGCCCATGATGGCGCCGCCGCAGGTGTGGGTCGACTGGTACTGCGTCACGTTGTAGTGGTCGCCGTCCTTCTTGGCGTCGCCCTTGATGGCTTTCGGACCCAGCACCTTGCACATGTCGGAGGCTTTCTCCACCAGGTACTGCGACGCCTTGACCTCGTTGTCATGCCAGTCGAAAGTCATGCGCAGCAGCGGACGGCCAAAGGCGTCCTTGTAGGTCGGGTCCAGGCTCAGGTAGGCGTCCTGGTAGGACATGCACGAACCCTGCACCTCGTAGTAGAACGAATGGCGGAAGGCTTCCTTGACGCCCTTCTTCCAGCCGCTGCCCCAGTTCGGCACACCCGGCGCCGTGGCGATGCCGCGCACCGGACCGCCGCCCGGCTGGCGCGCCCAGACCAGGCCGCCGCCGATGAAGCCGGACTTGGTGCTGTCGTTCTGGTTGCCGTTCAGGTCGTCGATGGTGGTGCCGCCGCCGCCGATGCCCATGAACTGGTTGGCGTGCACGGTTTCATCGAAGAACAGCGAGACGCGGTTCAGGTTCTGGTACGAGTAGTTGCGGCCGATGGTGCCGGTATTGCTCACCGGGTCATACGGCACGCCGATGCCCGACAACAGCATCAAATGCACATTGAACAGCGAGAACGCACACAGCACCACCAGGTCGGCCGGCTGCTCGGTCTCGCGGCCTTGCGCGTCCAGATAAGTGACGCCGGTGGCTTTCTTCTTGTCGGCGGTCAGGTTGACCTTCAGCACTTGCGCCAGCGTGCGCAGCTCGAAGCCCTTGCGGCCGCGCAGCACCGGCATGATGCAGGCGTTCGGGCTGGCCTTGGAGTAATTCAGGCAGCCGTAGTCGGAGCAGAAGCCGCAGAAGTTGCACGACCCCATCTGGCAGCCGTACGGATTCACATACGGGCCGGACGCGTTGGACGCCGGAATCGGATACGGGTGGTAGCCCATCTCGCGCGCGGCCTTGTAGAACAGTTCGGCGCCGAGGTAGTTCGGGTTCGGCGGCAGCGCGAATTCCCGCGAGCGCGAGCCTTCGAACGGATTACCGCCTTCGACCTTCTGGCCGTTCAGCACGCCGGCCTTGCCGGAGGTGCCGCACACGTACTCAAAGTGGTCGAAATGCGGTTCCAGGTCGTCATACGTGACCGGGAAATCCTGGATCGTCATGCCGGCCGGGATGAACTTCTTGCCGTAGCGCTGCTCCACGTTGGAACGCACCTTGAAGTCTTCCGGCAGCGCGCGGAAATGGCAGCCCGACCAGTGGCTGCCGGCGCCACCGACGCCGGTGCCCGGCTTGAACGAGCCCATCTGGCGATACGGCACCGCCGTGTCGTTCATATTGTGGCGGATGGTCACCGTCTCCTTCGACAGCGATTGCAGGTACTTGCGGTGCACCGAGCCTTCCAGCTCGTCGACCACGCGCGGATAGGCGAAATCCGGCTGCGTGTCGCGGTCCGGGCCGCGTTCCAGGCACACCACGCTCAGGCCGGCGTCAGTCAGCTCCTTGGCCATGATGGCGCCGGTCCAGCCCATGCCGACAATCACGGCGTCTACTTTGTTTTTTACGATACTCATGTCATTAACCTCTGCGTCCAGCCAGATCGACGGGGCCGATCGGATACGGTTTGTCGCGAACTTCCACCCAGTCCAGATAATCGGCGCGCATGCCGGGATAGCCGATCATTTTCCACGACCCCATGCCCTTGTTGCCGCCGTGCTTGGGATCGGCGAAATAGCCGTTGCGCACTTCGTTCAGCAGATTGGTGAAGAACAGCTTGGCCGAAATGTCGTCGAACTTCAGCTTGCCGCCTTCGCAGCCCTTGAGGATTTCTTCCTGCTGCTTGCGGTCCAGGTCGGCAAACGCCTTGCCGCCGAACTGCGAGGCGCAATAGCCGTCGACGTTCTTGATGCCGACGCGGATGATGTCGCGCAGGCCCAGCTTGCCCTGGTAGCCGAACTCCGGTGCCGCCTTGACGAACGGGCCTTGCATGTACCAGATATCGCCGGTGGCGTACGGCGTCTGCATGTGACAGTCGAGGAATTCCAGCACGCCCAGCTCGATGGCGCCGGGGCCGTGTTCATCGTGCGGGATCAGGCGGTCGACGGCGGCGTTGAGGAACTTCCACTCCACCTGGTTGAAAAACGCCGGCGTGTACGCGTCCGGCTTGCCCTCGGGCGCATTGGCGTCGGCCGCAGTGGCCGGTTGCAGTGCGCGCACCGCGCCGGTCGCGGCCACCGCGCCGATCGGTATGAACACCATGCCTTTGATAAGGTTGCGCCGGGACGGCGACTGTGTGTCGTCAGACATTGCTTTCTCCTCGTTGTAAGACGTCAGGGTTGCAGCGCGCTGCGCGCTTCCCATCGATAGCCGACCCCATAAACGGCCGAAATCGCTTCGGCCAGGCCGGCCTCCTCCAGTTTCCGGCGCAGGTTCTTCACATGCGTATCGATCGTGCGGTCGTGCACGATGCGCCGGTCCTCATACACCCAGCTGCGCAAGTCATCGCGTGACATGGCTTTGCCCGGTGCATCGCGCAACAGTTTCAGCAAGCGGAATTCCACCGGCGTCAGCGCGACCTCTTTGCCGTGCACAAAGGCGCGCATGCCGGCATCGTCAATCTGCAAACCCGGCTGCGGCGTGCCGGACGGCCGGCGGCGCAGCACCGCCCGCACCCGCGCCACCACCTCGCGCGGGCTGAACGGTTTGCAGATGTAATCGTCGGCGCCGCTGTCGAGGCCGTCGAGACGGTCTTCTTCCTGCGCGCGCGCCGTCATCATGATGATGGGGATATCGCTGTTGGCGCGCAGCAGGCGGCACAGGCTCAGGCCGTCCATGCCGGGCAGCATCCAGTCCAGCAGGATCAGGTCGACGTCGCCGGCCGCCACGGTGGCCTGCACCGCCAGGCCGTCGTGCTGGGCGCTGGCGCGGTAGCCGGCCGCCAGCAGATAGCTGACCAGCAGCCGCGCCAGCCGTTGTTCATCTTCCACCACCAGCACGTGCGGCGCGTTCATGCGATTTCTCCGGACAGCGGCAGCATGATGCGGATGGTCAGGCCGCGCGGTGCGTTTGTGGCCAACTGCGTATGCGTGTGCATGGCGCCGATGCTGCCGCCGTGCGCTTCCACAATGCTGCGGCAGATCGCCAGGCCGAGGCCGCTGCCGCCGGTGCTGCGGCTGCGCGCGTGGTCGCCGCGCCAGAAGCGTTCGAACAGCATCAGCAGGCCGGCATCGCTGACGCCGGGGCCGTTGTCGGCCAGCGTCAGCACCGCCTGCTGCCGCATGATATGCAGGCTGATGCGCAACTGCGTGGCGCCTTCGGCGTGGCGCAGCGTGTTGTTGAACAGGTTACGCAGTAGCTGGCGCAGGCGCACCGTGTCGCCATCAATGATCATGGTAGATGGACGCTCGACCCGGATTTCGGTGCCGCTCTGCGCCAGCGGCTCGCGCCACTTGTGGACTTCGCTGTCCAGCAGTGCGGCCAGGTCCAGCGGCTCGCGGCGGTAGTCGAAGGCGCCCACTTCGGACAAGGTGATCTGGCGCATGTCCTCCACCAGCCGGCTCAGCGTGGC
The DNA here is from genome assembly GCF_009857535.1 of Duganella margarita. Lineage (GTDB taxonomy): Bacteria > Pseudomonadota > Gammaproteobacteria > Burkholderiales > Burkholderiaceae_D > Rugamonas > Rugamonas margarita. Next base: position 456,310 of record NZ_WWCS01000001.1, on the reverse strand, counting down.
AACCTCGTCCATCAGCGCCTTCAGGCTGCCGGCGTCGATCGGCTCGATGCCGTCTTCCATCGCTTCCAGCTGCGCCTGCAACACCGACAGCGGCGTGCGCAGCTCGTGCGAAATGTCGGCCATGAAGTGGCGGCGCAGCGCCTCGTTGCTCTCCAGCGTGGCCACCATGATGTTGAAGTTGCGCGCCAGCGTACCCAGCTCGTCGCGCTGCGCATGCGGCACGCGCACGCCGTAATCGCCGGCGGCCACCTTGGAGGCGGCCGCAATCAGCCGTCGCGTCGGCGCCACAAAGCTGCGCGCCAGCAGCATGGCCGCCAGCGCCGCCAGCACCAGCGTGCCGAGGCCGATGAATAGGCTGTCGCGCTGCTGTTGTGCCTGGAAGGTTTGTTCGGCTTCTTCCTGCAAGCCGCGCAGCGGCGCGCCAGCCAGCGTGCCGACCCTTTTGCCGTCCACCAGCACCGGCTGGTAGCGCAGGTCGGCGCCGGCCTGCAGGTTGCCGGCCAGGTGGTTGCCGTGTTCGTCATACAGGCCGAGGCGGCGCGGCGCCTTGTCCGGCACCGCGTAATAAATGGAGTCGCCGCCGGGACGCGGCGAGGTGGCGCGTTCGCGGCCGATGGCGCCGGTGTAGCGCTCCCAGGCTTCGCGGTTGTTGCGGATGAAGTCCCAGTTGCCGTGTTGCTGGTAGGCGCGCGAAAACTCGAAGGCCATCGCCTCCATGCGGCGCGCCTCCACTTCGTTCAGATAACCCTGGAAGCCGCGCGTGAAACTCCAGCGCGTGCCCAGCCCGACGCCGACTGCGGTCAGCATGCTGACGATCAGCAACGACAGAAATAGGCGGGCGGTGATACCGATCTTGACCATCAGGCCATTTAGCCACGATGCCGGGCCAGCTTCAAGCGTCTGCTTTGAAACTGCCGTAATTCTTCACAGAAACTCCACATTGTTGTGAAAGTGAAAAGTGTCAGACGCGCGGCAACGTTACAGTGAAGACAACTTGCGGTGCTTCGTAGCGGTAGGCGATCTGGCCCCCGTGCTGCTGCACGATCTCCTGCGCGATGTGCAAGCCAAGGCCGAGGCCGCCGCGGTTGCGGACATTGCCGACCGACGTGTGTTTCAACGGGCTGTACAGCATCGGCACCATCTCGGCCGGAATTTCCGGCGCGACGTTGCGCACTTCGAGCAGCACCTGGTCGTCCTGCTCCGACAATTTGACGTGGATCGGCTCGCCATGCGTGCCGTGGTGGCGCGCATTGCTGACCAGGTTGCTCACCACCTGCGTCATGCGGTCGCCGTCGACCTGCGCCAGCAGCGTCGGCGGCAGGCTGGTTTCGATGCGCAGTTCGGCATGCGACAGGCGCGCTTCCTCCATCAGGTCCTGCAAGAGCGCCACCAGGTCGACTTCGCTGCGGGTCAGGCCCAGGCCGATGCCGCCGTTGATGCGGCTCATGTCCAGCACCTGGCTGATCAGGCGTTCCATGCGCGTGCTGGAGGCCTGAATGCGGGTGCTCATGGTGCTGGCGGCGCCGCCGTGCTGCAGCACGGTAGCCGCCATATTGATCGAATGCAGCGGGCCGCGCAGGTCGTGGCCCAGCATCGCCAGCAGCTGTGCGCGGGCGCGGTCGGTCTCGATGTGTTTGGCAACGCTGGCGCGGTGCATCTCGCCCAGCAACTGGGTCGCCGCCAGCTTTTCGTTGGCGTCCCAGGCCACCGCACGGCCGCGCACCATCTCGCGCCACTCGTCGAACGAGCCGCGCGGCGTCAGGCGCGGCCCCAGCGGGCCGGGCACCACCAGTTTTTCCGGCCGGCCGCCCCAGCGGATGGTATGGATCTGCTCGCGCCGCAGCGCCAGCAGCCAGCCCCCCGTGGCCGGATCGAAGCGTAGCGCCAGCATGCCGGCCCACTGTCCCAGCGCCGGCTGGATGTCCTGCGGCCAGTCGCTGACGGCAACCCGTTCGACTAGATCGCCCTCGCCTTCCGACAGCGACGCCACCATGCGCGCCGCCAGCGCGGCGTCAATCTCGCCATACACCATGGTCTTGCCGTATTGCGTCACCACCATGGCCTCGGCCTGCAGCGACTGGCACAGCGCCGGCGCATGTTCCAGCAGCGCCCGCGCCGGTTCGTCGTGGTGCAGCAGCGCTTCCATCACGCGCGTGCGCACTTCGGCCGATTCTTCCACCAGCCGGGTGCGTTCGCGCGCCTCGATCGACTGCACCAGCGAGGCGATCACCTGCGCCATCACGTCGGCCGCCATGCGGATCGAATACGGCACCTGCAACGGCGCCATGTGATGGCAGGCCAGCAGGCCCCACAGGCGGCCGTTGACGACAATGGAGACGCTCATCGAGGCGCCCACGCCCATGTTCTGCAAATACTCGATGTGGATCGGCGATACGCTGCGCAGCACGCTGTGGCTCAGGTCCAGCGGTGCATCCCCGGCGCGGCCGCGCAGCGGCGCCGGCGTGTAGCCGACGTCGGCGATCAGCCGCAAGGTGTTGATGATGTACAGCCGCCGCGCCTGGGCCGGAATATCGCTGGCCGGATAACGTCGGCCGAGGTAGGGTTCCAGGTCGTCGCGGCGCGCCTCGGCGATGACGTCGCCGCTGTCGTCCTGGTGGAAGCGGTAGCCCATCACGCGGTCGAAGCCGGTGATGGCGCGCACCTGTTCGGTCGCCAGTTGCAGCAGCGCATCGATGGATTTCTGCCGTTTCAGACGGTCGATGGCGGCGTGCGCCTTCAGCGCGAAAGCGGCCACGGCGTCGCTGGGCGTGTCGCGCAGTTCGAATTCGATGATCAGGCGGGACTGATAGGCATGGACGATGCAGTCGAACTGGCGGCCGCCGAGGGCCACCTCCAGCGCGATGGCCGGCGCCTCGCCCTCCTCGACGCTGTCGCGGCATTCGGCGGCGACGTCGTGTACGCCGGCCGGCAACGGCAGGTCGGCCAGCGCCATGCCCAGCGCCGGCGCCAGGCCGAGCAGTTGCGGCGCGTTGTCGCTCCAGGCCAGCAAGCCGCCGGCCAGGTCGAACGCCAGCAAAGCCCCGTGCGGCTGGATACTGCCCGGGATGTGAATAGGCTCATCCGCACAATTGTCCAGCGTGACGGGATCGGTCGCTTGCATCGGGCGAAGTCGCTTTTTCGAGGGGGAGAAGCTGGAATTCTATCATCCCTCGACCGACCCAGGCAGCACAGCTAATGACTGTGTTCGCTAGCGTACTTACAGCCGGTAGTTCAGCCCCAGCAGGAACTGACGGCCATAGGTGGTATAGCGCTCCGGTGCATACGAGCCGCCTGAGAACGGATCGCCCTGGCGCGTCTGGTACGGCGAGTTGTTCAGGTTATTCACCTGGAACAGGAACGACAGTCCCTTGTAGGTGCCCTCCTCGATCGCGTAGCCCAGCTGCAGGTCGATCTGGCGCTCGGCCAGGATCTCGCTGAAGGCGCGCTGCGCAAACAGACCGGTCACCTCGCCGCGATACGCCGAGCGGTAGCGGCGGCTGGCGCGCGCCGAGTAGCCATCCTTCTCGTAGTAGACGGTGAAGTTGGACACCACACCGGACAGGCCCGGCAGCTTCTCCTTGGTGCCCGGACCGTTCGGATGGATCGAGCTCTCGGTGCCGGACATGCTGCCGGTGACGCCGAACCCTTCAAGCGACGCCCACAGCAGGCCGGCATCCAGCGCGCCGGACAGTTCCACGCCCTTGACCTGGCCGCCGTTGCCGTTGGCCGGACGGTTCAACGTGCCGATGTCCTGCAGCGGGATCACCGCCGACGGATTGGGGAAGCCGGCAAAGCTGAACGCGGTCTGCTGGTTGTAGATATAGCTCTGCAGCTTCTTGTACCACAGCGCGCCGGCGATGTAGCTGCGCTTGCCGATGTACTTCTCCACCGACAGGTCATATGAATTGGCGCGCCATGGCTCCAGGTCCGGATTGCCGCCGCTGCCGTTCCACATGCGGGTGGTGGCGTCGACGCCGCCGGAAATGCCGGCGCGCATATCGGACATCTGCGGCCGCGCCACGGTCTTGGCCAGGCCCAGGCGCAGATTGGTGGTCGACAGGTATTGGTCCAGATCGAAGTTCAGGTTCAGGCTCGGCAGCCAGTCGGTGTAGTTCTTGCCGCCGCTGATGGTGCCCAGCACGCCGGCGTTGACGGTGGCGCCGCGTGATTTCTGGTCGACATTGACCGCCTGCAGGCCAAGCGCGCCGCGCAGCGGGATCGGGCCGAGGTCGGTGTCGATGCCCAGCTTGGCGTAGGCGGTGGCGATCTTCTCGGTCACGCCCCAGTCCTGCAAGGCCTGGTCATTGGGGCGGGCCGGCTGCTTGTCGTAGTACTTGTTCAGCACGCCCAGCACGTCGTAGCTCATCACCGAGGGAATGCCGGCGAACGACAGCGAGGTCGACGGCTGCAACAGGTCGGACGAGACGGTGGCCGGTGTGCGGCCGTTCTTCAGGAACCAGTAGTTATTGGTGTCGGCGTGGGTCTTCTCGCGCTTGCTGTAGTTGAGGCCGCCTTCCAGGCTGCGGAACATGCCGTCCAGCTCCTTCTTGACCGAAAATTTGCCCGAACTGAGCGTGTCTTCGACCACCGGATGGTGCATGTCCGCATCCTTGCCCCAGCCGCCAACGTCGGTCAGCTTGATGATGCTGGGGTCGGCGAAGTTGAGGCTCGGGGTGAAGGTCGGCAAGCCGCCGGCGGTGGGAATGTGGAACTGGAAATTGTTGTCGGTATTTTTCGACCCTGCAGGGCCGAGGCCGGCGTAAGTTTCCAGCACTTCCTCGCGCCGCTTGGCGTTCGAGTACGACAGGTCGCCGACCAGCGTCCAGCCATCTTTCTTGAAGGTGTTGTTCCAGCCCAGCGCACCGAGCTGGTCCTTGCGCTGGTTGTAGTCGTTGCGCACGATCGGTTCCAGGTTGGTCAGCACGCCGCCGACCAGCACGCGCGTGCCGCCCACGTTTTCAACCTGCGGATTCAGATAGCGGATCGGATTGTCCTGGTTGGAGTTCCACATCAGGCCGCGCATGGTGGTGTTCTGCTTGAACTCGGAATAGTACATGTCCAGCGTGGTGCGGAATTCCTTCGACGGACGGTATTCGACCACTGCCATCAGGCCATCGCGCTTTTGCTCGCGCGAAGAGGCGGTGACTTCGGCGCCGTTCAGCGTGACCACGTTCTGCATGTCGGCCGGCAGGTTTTTATTGGTGCCCCACCACCACGACTTGTATTCCTGCTGCTGGCCCGGCGAATCCAGATGCGCGTAGCCGACCGCGATGCCCAGCGTGTTGTTGAGGAACTGGTCGACATACGACGCGCTCACGCGGTTGCCGTTGGCCGAGGTGTTGGAGTTGAGCTTGCCGTTGGAATTGTGCTCGCCGCGCGCATTCAGCACCAAGGTGCGCTGGCGGACGTCCAGCGGCCGCACGGTCTGCAGGTCCACGGTGCCGGACAGGCCGCCCGACACCAGCGACGCATCCGGCGTTTTATACACCACCACGCCGTTGATCAGTTCGGATGGATACTGGTCAAATTCGGCGCTGCGGTTATTACTGGTGGACACTTGCTCGCGGCCGTTCAGCAGCGTGGTGGAAAAGTCCGGCGCCAGGCCGCGAATCGATATCGACTGCGCACGGCCTTCGACGCGCTGCGCGGTCAGGCCGGCCAGGCGGGCGATCGACTCGGCGATCGAGACGTCCGGCAGCTTGCCGATGTCTTCCGCCGTCACCGCCTCCACAATGGCGTCGGCATCGCGCTTGATCGCCATCGAAGTCTCGATGCTGCGGCGGATCCCGGTCACGACCACTTCCTGCACCGCGCCGTCGTCGGTCTTGTCGGCCTTGGGTGCGGCGGTTTGCTGTTGCGCCATGGCTGGACTGGCGGCAAAAGCCAGTGCGGCGCAGGCGGCAGCGATGGGTGTCATCTTGGCCTTCATTTTTCGTCTCCCTTTTATCGTTTTATTTCCAGGTGAAGGTGGCCACACTGGCAGCCGGCAAGGTGTAATCGAAACTGCGCTGGCCGATGCGCACCGCGAACTGGCGTGGCGCCCTGGCCGAATTCACCACCAGCAGCGCCAGCGAACCATCGTCGGCGTTGCGGAAGGCGACCGTGTCGAGCTGGTCGTAGCCGCTGGTGGACGCGATGCGGCGCGCGCCCTGGCGCACGAAGCGGCTGGCGTGGGCCAGCGCGTAATACTCTTCGTTGCGGGTGATCTTGCCGTCGCGGCTGTCGATGGTGACCACGCCGCGGCATTCCTTGCAGCCGCCCAGGTACGGGCCATCGTTTTCATCCAGCGCAAGGTTCCACAGCAGCACGCCCCTGGCCCAGCCGCGCGTGGCGCCGATCACCAGCGTGCGGGCGAAGTGCTGCAAATTGTCCGACCATACCGGCGCCCACTTGCCGCCCGAGCATTCGGTGAAATAGGTTTCCTTGTCCGGCCAGCGGTCGTGCAGTGCCGACTGCACGCGCACGTCGCCGCCATAGCAGTGCCAGGCGACGCCGGCCACGTACTTGTTGGCGACCGGATCTTTCAGCACCTCGGCCGGCGACCACGGCTCGTCCCAGTTGTGGTCCCAGTCGAGGATTTTGGTGTGCGGATGGTCCTTGGCCAGCAGCGGGCCGAGATAGCCGCCGATGAAAGCCGCGCGCTTGGCCGGATCGACGCGCATGCCGGGATAATCCTTGGGCTCGAAGTGCGGCTCGTTCTGCAAGGTCAGCGCGAAGATCGGCACGCCTTCCTTTTCGTAGGCGCTGATGTAGCGCGACAGATAGCCGGCGAACGGCGCGAAGGCTTCCGGCTTCAGCGTGCCCTGGATCAGGCTGTCGGTCGACTTCATCCAGCCCGGCGCGCTCCATGGCGAGGCCATCACGCGCAGCCTGGGATTGATGGCCAGCGCCGCCTTGGTGACCGGCAGCACATCGGCGCGGTTGGGGGCGATGGAAAAATGCTGCAGGGTCGGATCGGTCTGGCCCGGCGGCATATCGTCAAAGCTGTAATGGCTGCGGGAAAAATCAGAAGCGCCGATGGTCAGCCGCGTGAAGCTGAAATTAGCACCCGGCGACCGGCCGAACAGTTCGTTGAGCAGGTCGGCGCGCTGCTGCGGGTTCAGCTTGTTCTGGATCAGCCAGGCCGACGCATCGGTGATGGCGGCGCCGAAACCGACCATTTCCTGAAAGCGCTGCCTGGGGTCGACTTCAATGATGGTAGCGGCAGTGGCGCCGCCGTGGAAACGGCTGTCGGCGCCGCGCGCCAGCAGCTGGGTCTGGTCGCCGGTGGTGATCCAGGCCTGCACGGTTTGCGCCTGCGCGGACCCGTGCAACGCTGCACCGAGCGCGCCTAACAGCATGATTTTAAAGAGGGATTTCAAAGACGATGGGCGCAGTTGTCCATCGCCCGGCAAAGCGGGGCTTGCAGTCATGAATGTGTCTCCTCGCGCAGGCAGATCGTCGTCCGCCCGTCTCCGTTTGTTTATTTATGAAATAAATGGAATCGTTTCCACTTATTGACGAAACTATAGCACCGGAAAATCTTTGATGTCAACGCGAGGACGCCAAGCGTGTGGTTGATATAGCGACGGGAGTGCAAATCAATTGGACGGATTTTTGATGCACATCAAAAACCAACGAAAGATTTTCGTCCTAAATAGGCAGTAAAACGTTGGCAAAAAGAGCGCTCGGCTGGGTTGTGCGGGCATCACCGCAAAGGCAATTGCTGCGGTGGCACAATACAACTATCGGCGAATGAAACAAATTGGCGCAGCGATTGTGCCAAGCCTAGCGTTGGCGGAAACGACAGCGCATCGCCATGTGACTGCTAAGCAATTGATTTTACTGGGAAAACTTGGTGCGGCTGGCTGGAATCGAACCAGCGACCCTTGGCTTCGGAGGCCAATACTCTATCCACTGAGCTACAGCCGCGACGAGGGATACGCGAACGCGTGCCGTAGGATACCGTTTTTATTGGCAGCCGTCCATGGGGCAATGTTCTTTTGCTTATGTTTGCGTTTCCTTCGCGGCATTCTTGTGTCTATAATCAGCCGTTTGGTGAAGTTTTTTACAAGGTAGCCGCTGATTCACTCTCGCGCCACCCCGGCTGAAATTAGTCTCTTAAGGAAATCATGAGCGACGCACACAACGAACACGAATCCCTCATCCGTACCCCGAAACAGCTGGTTGGCGCTGTGGTCGGCTTCTTCGCGGTCACGATCATCGGCATCATTCTGCTGGTCCAATATGTCACCACCACCAAGCTCACCGGCGCCGGCTCCAACAGCCAGGCGCCGGAAGAAGTGGCCGCGCGCATTGCGCCGGTGGCCAACGAGGGCTACACGCTGAAAGACGCCAGCGGCCCGAAAGTGCTGCAGTCCGGCGAGGCGGTCTACACTGCCACCTGCGCGGCCTGCCACGGCGCCGGCGTTGCCGGGGCGCCGAAGTTCGGCGACAGCGGCGCTTGGAGCGCGCGCATCGCCCAGGGTTACGACACCGTCCTCAAGCACGCGCTGGAAGGCTTGCGCGCGATGCCGGCCAAAGGTGGCAATCCTGATCTGGACGACGTGGAAGTGGCGCGCGCGGTGGTTTACATGGCCAACCATGGCGGCGCCAAGTTCAAGGAACCAGAAGTGCCGGCCGCACCGGCCGCCGCCGCAGCAGCAGCATCCGCACCAGCGGCGCCGGCAACTGAACCAGCGGCCCCGGCGCCGGCAAAATAAACGGCGTCAGCGCGCCAACCAACAACCGGCCTTGACGGCCGGTTTTTTTATTAGCGGCACAAGCCGTAGGCTTTGCGCTCCGGGAAGTAGCGGTAGGTGAAGGTGCGCATAGGATACTTATGCAGCGCGATCTCGAACGCCGGCGGCACCACGTCGAAACGTTCCGGCAGCTTCTCGGTCACGCGCAGGCGCACGCGCCAGATGGTTTCCTCGCCAGTGGCGCCGGCGATCAGCATATCCGGCACCTTGGGGATCGCCTCGACGATTTCCGGCGCGGAGTTGGTGGTGCGCTGGTAAAAGGTCACCAGTTTGGCCTTGGCCAGCACCGGCCCCTTGGGCTGGGTGACGTTGAAGTCGCGGGTCAGGAACAGCGCGCGCTCGCCGCGCGGCACCAGATAGACGAAGGTGAACTCGGCGCCGCCATCGGGCAGCGTCACCGGCGGCGTGGTCGACACGCTGATCCCGCGCGGCAGCTCGAAGCGCGAGCCGTCCTGCCAGTCCTTGCACTCCGGCGTCTGGGCCATGTAAACATCCACCGGCGTAAAGGAATCGCCGCAGGCACTCAGTAGCAGCGGCAGGACAAGAGGAAGGGTGTAACGCAGGCGCATGGCAATCAGCTTCTTAACATCGGAAGCCGCTAGTTTACTCTGAAATGAAAAAAGGCCGCATCGCTGCGGCCCTTATTTACCTCATTACCACATGATCACGCGGTCTTTTGGCGCCAGGTACATCTTGTCGCCTGGCTTGACGCCGAAGGCGTCGTAGAAGCCCGGCTGGTTGCGCATCGGGCCGTTGGCGCGGAACTGGCCTGGCGAGTGCGGATCGGTCTTGATCTGCTGGATCTGCGCCGCTTCACGCATCTTCAGGCGCCATACCTGCGCAAAGCCCATGTAGAAGCGCTGGTCGCCGGTCAGGCCGTCGATGACTGGCGGCTTCTTGCCGTGCAGCGACAGCTTGTAAGCCTTGTAGGCGATCGCCACGCCGCTGTTGTCGGCGATGTTCTCGCCCAGGGTCAGCTGGCCGTTGACGTGGTAGCCAGGCAGCGGGCTGAACTGGTCGTACTGGTCGACCAGCATCTTGGTCTTGGCGGCGAACGCCTTGTGGTCGGCGGCGGTCCACCAGTCGCGCAGGTTGCCGTCACCGTCGTACTGGGCGCCCTGGTCGTCGAAGCCGTGGCTGATTTCGTGGCCGATCACGCCGCCGATGGCGCCGTAGTTGACCGCGTCATCCGCGTCGGCGTTGAAGAACGGCGCCTGCAGGATCGCTGCCGGGAACACGATTTCATTCATCTCCGGGTTGTAGTAGGCGTTGACGGTCTGCGGCGTCATGCCCCACTCGTCGCGGTCGATCGGTTTGCCCAGCTTGTTCAGTTCCTTGTTGTAGTCGAACTGACGCGAGCGCAGCACGTTGCCCACCAGGTCATCCTTGCTGATCGTCAGCGCGCTGTAGTCGCGCCATTTGTTCGGGTAGCCGATCTTGTAGGTGAACTTGGCCAGCTTGGCTTGCGCCTGCTTCTTGGTGGCCGGGGTCATCCAGTCCAGCTTGTCGATGCTGGTCTTGTAGGTCGCCAGCAGGTTCTTCACCAGCTCTTCCATGCGCGCCTTGCGCTCGGCCGGGAAATACTGATCCACGTACAGTTTGCCGACCGCTTCGCCCAGCGCACTCTGGGTCACGGACACGCCGCGTTTCCAGCGTGGACGCTGCTCGGTCACGCCGCTCAGCACGGTGCCGTAGAAGGAGAAGCTTTCGTCGACGAAGGCTTTGTTCAGGTAAGCCGCGTTGGAACGCAGCAGATGCCATTGGAAGTAGGCCTTCAGCGTGTCCAGCGGCGTGCTGTCCAGCAGCGCGGTCATGCCTTTCAGGTAGCTCGGCTGGCTGACGATCACGTAGCTGACCTTGCCGGCAACGCCGGCGTCGGTCAGGTAGGCGTTCCAGTCGTAGCCCGGAGCGACCTCGCTCAGCTTGGCGATGTCGACCTTGTTGTAGGCCTTGATCGGGTCGCGCAGCTCGACCTTGGTCCATTGCAGTTGCGCCAGCTGTTTTTCAAACTCGACGATGGCGTGGGCGGTGGTGGCGCCATGGGCGTCGCCCGCCAGCGTCAGCATTTTACCCACGTGCAGTTCGTACTTGGCCAGGATGTCGGCCAGTTTCTTGTCGTCGGCTTTAAGGTAGTAGTCGCGGTCCGGCAGGCCCAGGCCGTCCTGCGAGATGTCGGCCACGTATTTGGTCGAATCCTTGTTGTCCTGGTGGATGCTGTAGCCGTACGGCGCGCTCACGCCGATCTGGTTGAAGTGGGCGATCAGCGCCGGCACCTGTTTCTTGTCGCTCAGTGCCACGACCTTGGCCAGTTCCGCGTTCAGCGGTTTCAGGCCCAGTTGTTCCAGCTTGGCTTCATCCATGAAGCTGGCGTAGAAGTCGCCGATGCGTTGCGCTTCCGCACCGCCCGCCTTGTTGCCGGCGGCGCCTTCGATAATCGCGCGCAGCTGCGGCTGGATGTCATCGTTCAGTTTGGCAAAGCTGCCCCAGCTCGATTTGTCGGCCGGGATTTCGGTCGTCGCCAGCCACTTGCCGTTCATGTGCGTGAACAGGTCGTCCTGCACGCGCACGGCCGGATCGATGTATTCGGTGGCGATGCCGGAGACGGGTTTCTTGCTTTCTTTAGCGCTGACCGGAGCAGTGCTTTTGGCAGTGTCCGCGGCGCCTGCCAGGCCTGCGATCAGGCTCAGCATCAATGCACTTACGAGATGACGTTTCACGAGTTTTCCTTCTAGATTTAAATGAAAGGCCCATTGCTCACATGGGCGCAGTACCACTTGCTACGCTGCGTTTATATCACATCACCACATGATGACGCGATCCTTGGGCGCCAGGTACATCTTGTCGCCCGGCTTGACGCCAAAGGCTTCGTAGAAGCCCGGCTGGTTGCGCACCGTGCCATTGGCGCGGAACTGATCCGGCGAGTGCGGATCGGTTTTCAGATAGACGATTTGCTGCGCGTCGCGGATCTTGCTGCGCCACACCTGGCCGAAGCCCATGTAGAAGCGCTGCTCGCCGGTCAGGCCGTCGATCACCGGCGCCGGTTTGCCGCCCAGCGAAATCAGGTAAGCCTTGTAGGCAATGGCGGCGCCGCTGTTGTCGGCGATGTTTTCACCCAAGGTCAATTCGCCGTTGACGAAGTAGCCCTTTACCGGACTGAAGCCGTTGTACTGCTTGACCAGCATCCTGGTCTTGGCGGCGAAGTTCTTGTGGTCGGCCTTGGTCCACCAGTCGCGCAGATTGCCATCGCCGTCGTACTGTGCCCCCTGGTCGTCGAAGCCGTGGCTGATCTCGTGGCCGATCACCGCGCCGATGGCGCCGTAGTTGACCGCGTCGTCGGCGTCCGCATCAAAGAATGGCGGCTGCAGGATCACGGCCGGGAACACGATCTCGTTCAGCTCCGGGTTGTAGTACGCGTTGACGGTTTGCGGCGTCATGCCCCACTCGTCGCGGTCGATCGGCTTGCCCAGCTTGGCCACTTCCTTGTCGTACTCAAACACATGTGAACGGCGCACGTTGCCGGCCAGGTCGTCCTTGACCACCGTCAGCTTGGAATAGTCGCGCCACTTGTTCGGATAGCCGATCTTGGTGGTGAACTTGGCCAGCTTGGCCTGCGCCTGCAGCTTGGTCTCGGGGCTCATCCAGTCCAGCGTGTTGATGCTTTCCTTGAACGCGGCCAGCAGGTTCTTCACCAGCTGTTCCATGCGCGCCTTGCGCTCGGCCGGGAAGTGCTGCTCGACGTACATCTTGCCGAGCGCCTCGCCGAGCGCGCCGTCGGTGGCGTTGACGCCGCGTTTCCAGCGCGGCTGCTGCTCATCGATACCGCTCAGCACCTTGCCGTAGAAGGCGAAATTCTCCAGCGCGAAATCCTTGGCCAGGTACGGCGCGTTGGCGTGCAGCACCTGCCACTGGAAATAGGTTTTCCAGGTGCTCAATGGCGTCTTGTTCAGCAGCTTGTTGAAGCCGGTGATGAAGCTCGGCTGGCTGACGATGACGTAATCGACCTTGCCGCCGATGCCGGTGTCGTTCAGCCAGGTGGTCCAGTCGTAACCCGGCGCCAGCTTGGACAGCTTATCCAGCGGCACCTTGTTGTAGGCCTTGACCGGATCGCGCAGCTCGACCTTGGTCCACTGCAGCTTGGCGATCTCGGTTTCCAGCGCCACGATGGCCTTGGCGTCGGCCGCGCCGTTGGGGTTGCCGGCCAGCGTCAGCATCTTGGCCACGTGCTGTTCATACTTGACCAGCGTGTCGGCCAGTTTCTTGTCCGATTTTTTCAGGTAGTAATCGCGGTCCGGCAGGCTCAGGCCGTCTTGGCCCAGGTCGGCCACGTACTTGGTGGAATCCTTGTTGTCCTGATGGATGCCGAAGCCGTATGGCGCGGTGTAGCCGTTGCGGTTGAAGTGAGCGATCAGCGCCGGGATCTGCTTCTTGTCGCTCAGTGCGGCCACGCGGTCGAAGTCGGCCTTCAGCGGCGCCAGGCGCAGCTGCTCCAGCTTGGCTTCGTCCATGTAGCTGGCGAAGAAATCGCCGATGCGCTGGGCTTCGGTGCCGGCCTGCTTGTCCGGCGTAGCGGCGGCCGCTTCGATCAGCGCGCGCAGCTGCGGCTTGGTATCATCGTCCAGCTTTTCGAACGAACCCCAGCTCGACTTGTCGGCCGGGATCTCGGTCTTGGCCAGCCACTTGCCGTTCAGGTTGAGGAAGAAGTTATCCTGCGGCCGCACCGATGGATCGATGTTGGCGAGGTCGACGCCCGAGGTTTTTTGTTGTGCCTGTACGCCGGCCGAGGCCAGCAGCGCCAGCATCAACGTGCTAAGCAGATATTTTTTCATTGTTACGCTCTCCCTAAGATCCAAAACAATAACAAAAAAGCCACGCAGGGTGGCTTTTTTGCTATGAATAAACGATTACCAGATGATGATGCGCTGTTCCGGCGCAACATACAGCTTGTCGCCCGGCTTGACGCCAAACGCGTCGTAGAAGCCCGGCTGGTTGACCACCGGTCCGTTGGCGCGGAACTGGCCCGGCGAATGCGGGTCTGTCTTGATTTGCAGGATCTGCTGGTCTTCGCGCATCTTCACGCGCCACACTTGGCCAAAGCCCATGTAGAAGCGCTGGTCGCCGGTAAAGCCGTCGATCACCGGCGCCGGTTTGCCGTCCAGCGACATCTTGTAGGCCTTGTAGGCGATCGCCATGCCGCTGTTGTCGGCGATGTTCTCGCCCAGCGTCAGCGCGCCGTTGACGTTATAACCTGGCAGCGGGCTGTAGCCGTTGTACTGCTTGATCAGCGCGTCGGTCTTGGCCTTGAAGTTGGCGCGGTCTTCCTTGGTCCACCAGTCGCGCAGGTTGCCGTCGCCATCGGACTGGCTGCCGCCGTCGTCGAAGCCATGGCTGATCTCGTGGCCGATCACCGCGCCGATGGCGCCGTAGTTGACCGCATCGTCCGCGCGCGCGTCAAAGAACGGCGGTTGCAAAATCGCGGCCGGGAACACGATCTCGTTCATGGTCGAGTTGTAATAGGCGTTGATGGTTTGCGGCGTCATGCCCCACTCGTCGCGGTCGACCGGCTTGCCCAGCTTGGCGATCATGCGCTGGTGGCGGTAGTTGGCCGTGCGCAGCACGTTGCCCACCAGGTCGCCCTTGATGATCACCAGCGTCGAGTAGTCGCGCCATTTGTCCGGGTAGCCGATCTTCGGCGTAAACTTGGCCAGCTTGGCTTGCGCTTCCAGCTTGGTCGCCGGGCTCATCCAGTCCAGATTATCGATCGAGGTTTTGTAGGCGGCCAGCACTTTCTTGACCAGCTGGTCCATGCGCGCCTTGCGCTCAGGCGGGAAGTACTCGGCCACGTACAGCTTGCCCAGCGCTTCGCCCAGGCTGCCTTCGACCAGGCTGACGCCGGTTTTCCAGCGCGGCGGCTTGACAGCCACGCCGGTCAGCACGGTGCTGTAGAAATCGAAGTGGGCGTCGGCGAATTCCTTCGACAGGAACGGCGATGTTTCACGCAGCAGCTGCCATTCCAGGTAAGCTTTCCAGGTGGCCAGGTCGGTCTTTTCCAGCAGCGCGCCAAAGCCGGTCAGGAAGCTCGGCTGGTTGACGATCACATAGTCGGTCTTGTTGGCCACGCCGGCCGCAGCCAGCGCGTGGCCCCAGTCGTAGCCTGGCGCCAGTTCGGCCAGCTGCTTGATCGGCATCTTGTTGTAGCGCTTGACCGGATCGCGGTTTGCCACCTTGGTCCATTGCGCTTCGGCCAGCGCGGTTTCCAGCGCGACGATTTTTTTGGCATCGGCGGTGGCGTTGTGGTCGCCCGACAGACCCAGCACCCTGGCGATGTAGAGCTCATACTTGGCCAGGGCGTTGGCCAGCTTGGCGTCGTCTTTTTTCAGGTAGTAGTCGCGGTCCGGCAGGCCCAGGCCGCTCTGACCGACGTAGACCGCGTACCTGGTCGACTCGCGCGCATCCTGGCGCACGCCGACGCCGTACGGCGTGGTGATGCCGATCTGCGCCAGGTGGGCGATCAGGATCGGCAGGCCTTTCTTGTCCTTCAGCGCGCGGATGTGGTTCAGTTCGCCGCTGAGCGGACGGATGCCCAGATCGTTCAGCTTGGCTTCATCCATGTAGCTGGCGTACAGGTCGGCGATCTTCTGCGGCTCGGTGCCGCTCTTGGCTTTTTCGGCGCCGGCTTTTTCGATCAGGCCGCGCAGCTGCGGCAGCGTGTCGTCGCGCAGCTTGGCGAAGGTGCCCCAGCTCGATTTGTCGGACGGGATCTCGGTGGTCTTCAGCCAGCTGCCGTTGAGGTAGGTGAAGAAATCGTCTTGCGGACGCACGCTGGTGTCCATGTTGGGGATGTCGATGCCGGAGATCGGCGCGGCCGTATCGGCAGCGGTGGCGGCGCCGAAGGCAGTCATCAGGCTCAGTGTCAGCGTGGTCAGCAGAAGTCGTTTTTTCACAGCAGGTCCTTACGGTTAGAACTTCATTTCATATTTGACGCTCCAGACGACGTACGTCTGGTTGATCGTATTGGCCAATTGTGTCAGGCCGTTGGTGCTCACGGTATTGGCGCCGATCGCGTCTTCCGCCACCAGGTTGTTGGCGGAGATGCGCAACTGGTTGCTGGCGTTGAAGCGCCACAAACCATAGGCGTCGAACGAGCGCTTGCGGCTAGTGTAAACCAGCTGCGACAGGCTGCTCTGGATCAGCGTCTCCGGCGTCCAGTTGAGGCTGCCGCCCAGGGTCAGCGGCAAGTCCTTCATGCGGTAGTCGAGGCCGAGGTTGGCGGTCTGCTTGGGCTGCGCGTCGAGGCGGTTGTTGGGACCGGGAATATCGTCGACGCTGGACCAGAAGCGGCTGTAGTTGGTGCGGAAATCGATGGCCGGCGCATCCGCCATCAGCTCCTGCAGCTGGAATTTGGCTTCCAGCTCGATGCCGGTGCTGCGCGCGCTGCCGATATTGCGCGGCGTCGATACCCAGCGCGGGCCGGTGCTGGTGGTTTCCAGCGCGATATCGCGCCGGATCAGGTCGTCGATATTGCGGATGAAACCGCTGGCGCTGAGGATGCCGGCGCGGCCCAGGTAATGCTCGTAGGCCAGATCCAGACCGGTAGCCAGTTCCGGTTTCAGATTCGGATTGCCGGTGCGGTCGGGACGCGTCGCGCTGTTCAGGCGCGACAGCGACGGCAGCGCGATCAGGTCCTGGATATTGGCCGCCTTGTAGCTCTTGGTCAGGCTGGCGCGGATCTGGTCCTTGTCGTGGCCGGGAATGCGGTAGACCGCGTGCAGCAGCGGGCTCAGCACGCTGCTGGTGTTGCTGACATCGCCCGTGCTGGCGCCGCTGCTGGAAGTGCGGATGCCTTCCCAGCGCACGCCGGCATAGCCCGACCATTGCGCGGAGATATCCCACTCGTCCTGCACGAACACCGCCACGCGGCGGGTGTCGGCGGTCAGGTTGTCGCCGGAATCGGCAAACTGCGGCACGCCGTCCTTGTCGAGCGAGGTCTTGGTTTCTTCGCGGTGGCCCAGTTCCACATCCCAGCCGGCCGCCAGCGAGTGTTCGCGGCCCAGCGGCGTGCTGTACTTGCCGCCGGTGCTGGCGCTGCGGTCGCGCACGGTGGCGGTGTCGGTGAAGCGATCCAGCAGCGCGCCGCTGTTGTCGTACTGGTAGCGCAGCGAATCGTTGTCGCTGTGGCCGGCGCCGAAGCCGAACTTGACGTCCAGCTTGGCCGCCCCTTGCAGCTTGTGCACCCAGTTGCCGAAGCCGCGCAGGAAGGTCGATTCGGTATGGCCGTCGGTCAGCGCCAGGTTGTATTCCGGCGGCAGCAGCAAGCCGGGCGGCACCAGGCCGGGATTCTGCGTCAGGTCGCTGCGGGCCTTGCTGTCGCTGCGGTTGACCATCAGGAACGGCTGGAAGTTCAGCGTATCGCCGCCGTCGAATTTATACGACAGGCGCGGCGTCAGGAACAGGCCGCGCGTCTCGCGCCGGGTCTCGTCGAGCACGTTCTCGTCCTTGACCACCACGTTGTCGGCGCGGGTGTCGAGGTTGTGGGTTTCAGTCTGGTCGTGCTGGCGGTTTTCAAACAGCGAGCCGGTCAGCAGCCAGGTCAGGCTGCCGACCTTGCCTGGCACGGTCAGCGACACGTTCGGCGAGTGGCGGCCTTGCTCGATCGAGTCGGTCAGCTTGAGCTGGTTGTCGCGCTGCTGATAGCCGTCGCGCAGGATGATGTTGATGGTGCCGGCGATGGCCCGCGTGCTGTGTTCGGCCACCGGGCCGCGCATGATCTCGACCCGCTCCACCTGGTCCGGCGCCAGCGATTCCATCGAAAAGCCGGCCGGCGGCCGTTCGCCGTTGACCAGGATCTGCGTGTAGCCGCTGCCCATGCCGCGCATGCGCACGTCGCCGCCACGGCCCGGACGGCCGCCGAGCGTGACGCCGGGCAGGCGCTTGAGCACGTCGCCGAGATTGCTGTCGCCGTTGCGGTCCAGTTCCTCGCGGCCGAAGATCTGCTTGCCGGCCACCGAGTTGCGGCGCTCGTCCATATCGCTGGCGCGGCCACCGCTGATGGTGACCTGCTGCATCTGCTTGTCGGCTGCGGATTTGTCGGTCGCGGACTTGTCGGCTGCGGCCTTGACGGCCGGCTGTGCCGCCTGCTGCGCTGCGCTATCGGTCTGGGTTTGCGCGCATGCGTCTGCCGCGCCCAGCATGGCCAGCCAGGCGAGGGGTAGTAATTTGCTCATGTACTCTGTCAGGTGGAATTCTTGCGAAGAATTCTACCGTCATGCCAGCCGGCAAAAGAGCTTGCCGGAGGCTTTTTACTTTACGATACAGTAGCAACAACACTTTTTTCTAAGGGTATCCCTTATCCGCCCACGCCCACGCCCGGCAGGTTGACGTTGACGCCGCCGGCGCCCACACCGACGCCTCCGCCGCCCATGCCCCCGCGGCCCTTGCCGCCACGGTGTTCGCCGCCCTCTTCCTTGCGCTCCGGACGCGGCGCGCTGCCGCTGTCCGGCACGCGCTGCAATTGTTCGCTCAGCATCTGCACCACCGCCTGACGCTGGCTTTCCGACAAAGCATCATTGACCGTCAGCCACCATTCGCGCAGCTGTTTCTCTTCGGCGGTGCTGAGGTTGGTTTCGTCGTCGATGGCCTTGGCCACATCGCGCAGCTCGACATTGGCGCCCTGAGCGGCGGCCAGCGTGGCGGCCTGCAGGCGCTCGCGGCGGGCCTTGCGTTCGCGCAGCAGGTTGCGGGTCTTGGACTCGGTCTGCGACCACAATGTTTGCTGATTGGTATTCAGGCTCAGCGACTTCTTCAATTCTGCGGCCATCGGCAGGTAATCCTCGGCGCGCATCTCCATCACCGGCAACGCAAACGCCGGCGACAACAGGGCCGACAAGGCCAGCGCTGCACTGAGGCGGCGCAGAACGGATGAGGATGGACGTGACAGAAATCGCATGGAGGCTCCGTAGATAAAAAAAAGCCAGCGCTTGGGGCGCTGGCGAAAAACCACTTCAGGGTAGAGAGAAATACGAGCCCAGTTTAGGCCGCGAAATTGGGTGTTTCAGGGGTTCTTACAATTACTTACCGTCGTCAACGCGGGGGATACACTGTACACAAAAGTGTCAACATGACCCTACACCAGGCCGGCGTTGGTGCGCTTTCAAAGTCAATAACAAGCGTTGTAAAACGCCGTAAAGGTATAAATCATTTCGTGACGGCTAGAACGTTTGCTGGGAATCAGGTTTATACTCAATTCAGCCGCCGCAAATTCGCCGCGGCGATTCAGGACAGGTGAAACATGGGCAAGAAATTAAAGAATTCCGGTCTGGTCGGCCTGGGCGTAGTCGCCGGCGTCGCCATTTCGCTGCAATTTTCCGCCATGGCGCAAAAGCCGGTGGACCCGCCGTTGCCGCTGGAAGAGCTGCGCCAGCTGGCCGATGTCTTCGGCCTGATCAAGTCCGACTACGTCGAGCCGGTCGAAGACAAGAAACTGCTGACCGAAGCCATCTCCGGCATGGTCGCCTCGCTCGACCCGCACTCCGCCTACCTGGATAAAAAAGCCTATGCCGAACTGCGGGAAGGATCGCAGGGCAAGTTCGTCGGCCTCGGCATCGAAATCGGCCAGAGCGAGGACGGCTATATCAAGATCGTCGCGCCGATCGAGGATTCGCCGGCCTGGCGCGCCGGCATCAAGCCGGGCGACCTGATCAGTCGTCTCGACAATATGCAGGTCAAGGGCATGTCGCTGGACGAGTCGGTCAAGAAGATGCGTGGCGAGCCGGGTAGCAAGGTCAGCATGACCATCCTGCGCAAGGACGAGGCCGAGCCGCTGGTGTTCAACATCACGCGCGAGGAAATCCACCAGAAGAGCGTCAAGGGCAAGCTGGTCGAGCCGGGCTATGCCTGGGTGCGCATCTCGCAGTTCCAGGAGCCGACCGTGGACGACATGGCCGCCAAGATCCTCGAACTGTACAAGCAGGACCCCAACATCAAGGGCCTGGTGCTGGACCTGCGCAACGATCCGGGTGGCGTGCTGCAAGGCGCGATCGGCGTCGCCGCCGCCTTCCTGCCGAAGGATTCGCCGATTGTATCGACCAACGGCCAGTTGCCGGATCAGAAACAGATTTTCTACGGCCGTCCTGAATACTACGAACTGCGCGGCGAGAACGACGCGCTGGCCAAGCTGCCGGCCGCACTGAAGAAAGTGCCGATGGTGGTGCTGGTCAATACCGGTTCCGCTTCGGCCTCGGAAATCGTCGCCGGGGCCTTGCAGGATTACAAACGGGCCGACATCATCGGTTCGCAGACCTTCGGCAAGGGTTCGGTGCAGACCATCCGCCAGCTGACGGCCGACACGGCCGTCAAGCTGACCACGGCGCGCTACTACACGCCGAACGGCCGCTCGATCCAGGCCAAGGGCATCACGCCGGACGTGGCGGTGGATGAAAACGCCGACGGCGACGGCCTCAACGCGCTGCGCACCCGCGAAGCCGACCTCGACAAGCACCTGGTCAACGACAAGGAAACCGAAGGCGCCAAGGGCAAGCGCGACGAGCTGGAAGAACAGCTGCGCATCGTCGCGCTGGAGAAGAAACGCAAGCCGCTGGAATACGGTAGCGGCGACGATTTCCAGTTGCAGCAGGCGCTGAATCACCTGAAGGGCTTGCCGGTTCAGCTCGCCAAACAGGGGACCACGGTGGTGTCGGTGGATAGCGCCGCTAGCAAAAAATAAGCGGTCTGTTGTAGCGAACTCGGCGGCGCCTCAAGGGCGCCGCTTTTATTTGCGCCGAACCTGCAGGCATTGTGTAGAATTTGCCTCATTATTGGCATCTGCCATTGCTTAATTTGAAAGTTTAATCATGAAACAAGCCGTCATCAGCGGTACCGGGCTCTTCACGCCAGCGCAGTCGATCAGCAACGAAGAGCTGGTGATCTGCTTCAACACCTATGTCGAACAGTTCAACGCCGACAACGCCGCCGCGATTGCGGACGGCACGGTGACGGCGCTGGAACCGTCCAGCGTGGCCTTCATCGAAAAAGCCTCCGGCATCAAGGCCCGCTATGTGATGGAAAAAGCCGGCATTCTCGATCCCAAGCGCATGGTCTCGCACATTCCCGAGCGCGCCGACGAGGAACTGTCGCTGCAGGCGGAAATCTGCGTGGCCGCCGCCCACCAGGCGCTGGACCGCGCCGGCCGCACCGCCGCCGACATCGATATGGTGCTGGTGGCCTGCTCCAATATGCAGCGCGGCTACCCGGCCATGGCGGTCGAGGTGCAAGGCGCGCTGGGCATCGACGGCTACGGCTTCGACATGAACGTGGCCTGCTCGTCGGCCACCTTCGGCATCCAGCAGGCGGTGGCGGCGGTGCAGAGCGGCCAGGCGCGCGCGGTGCTGGTGCTGAATCCGGAAATCACCTCGGGCCACCTGAACTGGCGCGACCGCGACAGCCACTTCATCTTCGGCGACGCCTGCACGGCGATGGTGATCGAAGCGGCCGACACGGCCAAAGGTTCGCACCGCTGGGAAATCCTGGATACCAAGCTGAAGACCAGCTTCTCCAACAACATCCGCAACAACTTCGGCTTCCTCAACCGCTTCGACGAAGCCGGCATCGGCCAGCCGGACAAGCTGTTCCGCCAGCAGGGCCGCAAGGTGTTCAAGGACGTTTGCCCGATGGCGGCCGAAATGATTAAGGACACCGTCGCCCACGCCGGCCTGGAAGTGCCGCAGGTCAAGCGTTTCTGGCTGCACCAGGCCAATCTGAACATGAACCTGCTGATCAGCCGCCTGGTGCTGGGCCGCGACGCCGAGCCGGGCGAAGCGCCGGTGATCCTGGACGAATACGCCAACACCTCGTCGGCCGGCTCGATCATCGCCTTCCACAAGCATTCCGACGACATGGCAGCGGGCGAACTGGGCGTCATCTGCTCCTTCGGCGCCGGCTACTCGATCGGCTGCGTGGTGGTCAAACGCCTCTAAACAGCACGGCGCGCAGAGCCGGTCATGGATTTTCTTCGGCTGGACAGCAGCGCGGCTGAGCCGCTTTATCGGCAGATTTATACGCGTTTTCGCAGTGCGATTGCGGACGGCTTGTTGCAGCCGGGGGATCGTATTCCGGCTGCGCGGGCGTTGGCGGTGGAGTTGGGGCTGGCGCGCGGTACGGTGGAATCGGCCTACGCGCTGCTGACGGCGGAAGGCTATGTGGAGGCGCGCGGACAGGCTGGCACGGTGGTGACGCCGGCACTGGCGCGGCGCCCCAACGGGAGCGGAAGCCTGCCGTCATCCGGGCCGGCATCGGCGTCGGCGGTCCGCACCGCGTCCGCACCCGCACCCGCGCACAGCCAGCTGGGCGACGCCGCCTCCTCCACCAAACCCTTCCAGATGGGCATACCGGCGCTGGACGCTTTCCCGCGCAAGGTGTGGGCACGGCTGGCCGCGCGCGCGGCACGCGCCATGCAGCCGCAGGACATGATCTACCCCGCCTGGGCCGGCCTGCCGGAACTGCGCATCGCCATCGCCACCTATCTGCAACTTGCGCGCGGCATTCACTGCACGCCGTCGCAGGTGTTCATCACCAGCGGCTACCGCAACAGCATGGAGCTCATCACGCGCACCCTGCTCAAACCCGGCGACAGCGTGTGGGTCGAAGATCCCGGCTATCCCCCCACCAGCGACCTGCTGCGCGAAACCGGCATGCAGCCGGTACCGGTGCAGGTGGATGCCGACGGCCTGATGGTGGCGCACGGCATCGCCACCGCGCCGCGCGCGCAGGCCGCCGTCGTCACGCCCGCGCATCAAAGCCCGCTGTGCGTCTCGCTGTCGCTGCCGCGCCGCCTGGCGTTGCTGGACTGGGCCGCGCAATCCAACGCCTGGATCGTCGAAGATGACTACGACGGCGAATACCGCTACGTCAGCCGCCCGCTGCCGGCGCTGCAAAGCCTGGACCGCAATGGCCGCGTGCTGTACTCCGGCACCTTCAGCAAGGTGCTGTTCCCGGCGCTGCGGCTGGCCTACCTGGTGGTGCCGCCGGCGCAGGTGCCGCGTTTTGACCACATCAGCCGCACCCTCGCCATGGCCGGGCCGGCGCTGATGCAGCACATCGTCACCGACTTCATGAACGAAGGCCACTTCGCCCGCCACATCCAGCGCATGCGCCGGCTGTACGCCGAGCGCCGCCAGATCACCGCCGACGGCCTGTCGTCGGTGCTGGGCAAGCATATGCAGGTCGAGCCGCAACCGGGCGGCATGCATCTGGTGCTGCGCATGAAAGGCCGCCACACCGACCGCGCGCTGGCGCAACGCATGATCGAACATGGCATGTCGGCGCTGGCGCTGTCCGAGCGCGGCGTGCTGCCGCATACGGCGTCCGCCTCGGCGCTGCTGCTGGCCTTTACCAATATCGATACGCCGGAACGCGCGCGCGAACTGGGCAAGCGCATTTTGAAAATCATGGCCTAGTTCAAATGCCTATTTATGGCCCTTCCTGCATGGTCCATGAAAGCGCACAATGATTCCATCGTAACCCACCAAGGACATCATCATGAGCAAGCGTCTGGAAGTATTCAAATTTGCCCCCGCCGCCTACAAAGGCTTCGGCGCCGTCAAGGACTATGTGTCGTCGGCGCTGCCGGGCGAGCTGCTGGAACTGGTCAACCTGCGCGTCTCGCAGATCAACGGCTGCGCCTACTGCATCGACATGCACACCCGCGACCTGCTCAAGAACGGCGTCAAGATCGACAAGGTGGCGCTGGTGCCGGTGTGGGAAGAAGCGGCCGCGCTGTTCAGCGACAAGGAACGCGCCGCGCTGGCCTGGGCCGAAGTGGTCACCTGCGTCGAACAAAGCAAGGTGCCGGATGCCGACTACCAGGCCGCGCTGGCAGTGCTGAGCGAGCAGGAACTGGCCGACATCACCGTCGCCGTCGCGCTGATGAACGCCTTCAACCGCTTCGGCGTCAGCATGCGCATGCAACCGGCCGCACTGGCTTAACCAGCTGGCGGCATCGCCGCCCTAATTTTTAGACAACCATTCTGTTTGACAGGCTGGCGGACAGCGTATGTTAATCTCAGGGTTTCCCTTACCATTTTTGAAGGATCCCCCGACGCATGCCCCACAATATCAGTCTGATTACCACGATCGCCGCCGCCCTGGGAGCAGGTCTCCTGTTCGGTTATATTGCAACGCGCCTCAAGCTGCCGGCGCTGGTGGGTTATCTCGCTGCGGGCATTATCATCGGTCCGGCCACGCCGGGTTATGTGGCGGATGCCGCCCTGGCCGGCCAGCTGGCCGAAATCGGCGTGATGCTGATGATGTTCGGCGTCGGCCTGCACTTCTCGCTCGACGACCTGTGGGACGTGCGCAAGGTGGCGCTGCCGGGCGCCGTGCTGCAGATCGCCGTCGCCACTGCGCTTGGCATGGGACTGGCCCACTTCTGGGGCTGGACCATCGGCGGCGGCCTGGTATTCGGCCTGGCGCTGTCGGTTGCCAGCACCGTGGTGCTGCTGCGCGCACTGGAAGAACGCGGCATCCTCGATAGCTTCAACGGCCGCATCGCGGTCGGCTGGCTGGTGGTGGAAGACCTGGTGACCGTATTGGTGCTGGTGCTGCTGCCGGCGCTGGCCGGCTCGCTCGGCGGCGAAATGCCCGATGCCGGCCATGGCGCCGCCGACGGCAATCTGTGGACCACGCTGGCCATCACCCTCGGCCAGGTCGCCGCCTTCATCGTGCTGATGCTGGTGGTGGGGCGCAAGCTGTTCCCGTGGATTTTGTGGCAAGTGGCGCGCACCGGCTCGCGCGAGCTGTTCACGCTGTGCGTGATCGCCGCCGCCGTCGGCATCGCCTACGCGTCGACCCACTACTTCGGCGTGTCGTTTGCGCTGGGCTCCTTCTTCGCCGGCATGGTGCTGCGCGAATCGGCGCTGGCGCACCGCGCCGCCGAGGAATCGCTGCCGCTGCGCGACGCCTTCGCGGTGCTGTTCTTCGTCTCGGTCGGCATGCTGTTCGAGCCGTCGATCCTGACCGAACAGCCGCTCAAGCTGCTGGCGGTGGTGGCCATCATCATCGTCGGTAAATCGGTGGCGGCCTTCCTGCTGGTGCTGCTGCTGCGCTACCCGGCCAAGACCGCGCTGATGGTGTCGGCCAGCCTGGCGCAGATCGGCGAATTCTCCTTCATCCTGGCCGCGCTGGGCGTGTCGCTGAAACTGATGCCGGTGGAAGGCCAGAGCCTGATCCTGGCCGGCGCCATCATCTCCATCGCCCTGAATCCGGTGGTGTTCCGCATCACCCAGCCGCTGGAACGCTGGTTGAGCAAGGACCACGGCCTGGCCGCCAAATTCGACCGCACCGCCGATCCGCTGGCCGAGCTGCCGATGAACGTGCCGCACGAGCACCTGCGCAACCAGGTGGTGCTGGTGGGTTATGGCCGCGTAGGCCGCCGCATCGCCGCCGCGCTCAAGGAGCGCGGCATTCCCTACGTGGTGGCGGAGCAGAACCGCGAAGTGGTCGACCAGCTGCGCAAGGAAGGCACGCCGGCGGTGGCCGGCAATGCCGGCGAACCGGCGGTGCTGATCCAGGCCCATATCGCCCACGCGGCGATGCTGGTGATCGCCACCCCGGACACCTTCCATGTGCGCGCCATGATCGAAACGGCGCGTGCGCTCAACCCCGCCATCAAGACCGTGGTGCGCACCCACAACGACGCCGAGGCCGACCTGCTGCGCAGCGAACGCGCCGGCGAGATCTTCATGGGCGAGCAGGAACTGGCCAAGGGCATGACCGCCTACGTGATCGACACGCTCAAGAAAACCGACCACGCGCACTGATGAAGAAACCTGTTCCTGCCTTTTTCGCACTTGTCGTGCTGCTGCAAGGCGCCCCTGCGCAGGCCACCGACCAGCAGGCTGAAATCCCCGTGCTGATCGCCGAGTCGATCGACCCGCAGGGCCATCCGCTGCCGACGCCTCCCATCATCGAGGCGGTCATCGGCCAGCTTGCGGCCGAATCGAAACTCAGGCTGGTGGTGCGCGCCTATCCCTGGCGACGCGCGCAAATGATGGCGGAGCGTGGCCAGGGCCTGCTGTACGGCGCCGCCATCACGCCGGAGCGGCGCCGCGTGCTTGCCTTCACCCGGCCGCTGTACGACGCCAACCAATGGCTGGTGTCGTCCGCGTCGGCGCCGCTGGCGTTTCACCGCTGGGAAGACTTGCGCGGCAAGGTGATCTCGATCGGCGAGGGCGGCAAATACGGCCCCGAGTTCGAGCAGCGCAAGCGCAAGCTGTTCAAGATCGAAGACAACGCCGGCTCGATGGCGAGCCGCCTGAAAATGCTCAGCGCCGGGCATGTCGATGCGGTGCTGGTCGACAGTTTCCGCAATCCGGCGCAGCTGGGCGCCAGCCTGAATTGCCGCTTCCCCGACGACCACTGGGTGGTGGCCGACAAGTCGGTGGGGTTTGAACCCCTGCTGATCGCGGTGCCGAAAAGCGCGCCGCTGGGCAAGCTGCTGCCGGCGCTGAACCAGGCCATCGTCCGGCTGCAGAAGTCAGGCCATATACAAAAGGCGGTCGATCGCGTCGCCAACATTTCAGGTTGTTAAACCATGTCCAAGTTCATGTCCTCCTGGGCCGGCGTGGCCGCCGCGCTCACCATCATATGCGCCGCATCGCCCGCCATGGCGACCGACGCGCGGCAGGAAATTCCGGTGTTCCTGCCCGAGCAGATCGAACCGAATGGCCAGCCCTCCACCGGCATGGTGACCATGACCGGCATCATCAACCTGCTGGCGGCCGAGTCGGGGCTGAAGCTGGTGGTGCAGGCCTACCCATGGCGCCGCGCGCAGATGAAGGCGAAGAACGGCGAAGGCCTGCTGTTCGGCGCCGCCGAAACGCCGGAACGCGCACGCCTCTTCAACTTCACCAAACCGCTGTATGAGGTCAACCAGTGGCTGGTGACGACGGCGCAGCGGCCGATCGATTTCCGCAGCTGGGAAGACTTGCGCGGCAAGGTCGTCTCGATTCCGAGCGGCGGCCAGCTCGGGCCCGAATTCGAGGCGCAGCGCGGCAAAACGTTTACTGTCGAAGAAAACGCTGTCACGATCGCCAGCCGCTTCAAGATGCTCGACACCGGCCGCGTCGACGCGATAGTCATCGACAGCAACCGCGCCGCCCCGCAGCTGGAAGTGCGCTTGAATTGCCTGTTCCCCGGCGCCAGCAAATGGGCGGTGATGGCCAGGCCGGTCAACGCCGAACCGGTGGTGATCGCGGTGCCGAAAGCCTCGTCCTTCAACAGCTATATACCGGCGCTGAACGAGGCCATCGATCGCATGAGCAAAGCGCACGCGGTGCTGAAGTACCTCGACAAGCGCAGCGCCGAAAGCAGCTGCTGACTGTCGCCTGCTAGAGCGCGGCCGCCAGCTCGGCGCCTTCCTTGATGGCGCGCTTGGCGTCCAGTTCCGCCGCCAGCGCGGCGCCGCCGATTTTGTGGAAGCGCGGCCAGGACGCGTTAGCCTTGGCCTCTTCCGCGCTCGGCATCAGCTCCACCAGGCTGTCCTGCCCCGCGCAGATCACCACGTTGTCGACCGACAGCAGGCGCTGTTCGCCGCCCACCGTGATGTGCAGCCCCTGGTCGTCGATGCGGTCATACTGCACGCCGGCCAGCATCACTACGCCATTGCGCGCCAACACCGCGCGGTGCACCCAGCCCGACGTTTTGCCCAGGCCTGCGCCCAGGCGCGAGGTCTTGCGCTGCAACAGATACAGCTGGCGCACCGGCTCCGGCTGCGCCGCCGGCACCAGGCCGCCCGGCGTATCGCCCTTCATGCTGACGCCCCACTCCCTGGCCCAGACATCCAGCGCCAGCGGCAGCGGATGTTTAGGATCGTGCAGCAGGTATTCGCCCATATCGAAACCGATGCCGCCGGCGCCGATGATGGCCACGCGCTTGCCCACCGGCGCCTTGTCGCGCAACACGTCCAGGTAGGACAGCACCTTCGGATGGTCGATGCCGTCGATCGGCGGCTTGCGCACCTTGATGCCGGTGGCGACGATCACGTCGTCATAGCCGCCGGCCAGCAGCTGCGCGCGCGTCACCCGCGTGTTCAGTTGCAGCTTGACGCCGGTGACTTCGATCCTGCGCCCGAAGTAGCGGATGGTCTCGGCGAATTCCTCCTTACCCGGCACCTGCATGGCGATCTTGAACTGGCCGCCGATGCTGTCGGCGCCATCGAACAAGGTGACATGGTGTCCGCATTCCGCCGCCACCGTGGCGGCCGACATGCCGGCCGGCCCGGCGCCCACCACCGCCACCCGGCGCTTCTTCACGGCCGGCGCGTACACCAGTTCCGTCTCGTGGCACGCGCGCGGATTGACCAGACAACTGGCGCGCTGACGCGAGAAGGTGTGGTCCAGGCAGGCCTGGTTGCAGCCGATGCAGGTGTTGATTTCATCGGCGCGGCCCTCGGCGGCTTTCACCACGAAATGCGCATCGGCCAGGAACGGCCGCGCCATCGAAATCATGTCCGCCTCGCCGCGCTGCAGAATGCCTTCCGCCTCGGCCGGCATGTTGATGCGGTTGGAGGCCACCACCGGGATCGTCACCTCCAGCCGCAGGCGGCCCGCCAGGCTGGCGAAGGCGCCGCGCGGCACCGAGGTGACGATGGTCGGCACGCGCGCCTCATGCCAGCCGTAGCCGGTATTCAGGATCGACACGCCGGCCTGCTGCAAGGCCCTGGCCACGGCCACTACATCGTCCCAGGTGTTGCCGCCTTCGACCAGGTCCAGCAGCGAGTGGCGGTACATGATGATGAAGTCATTGCCGACTTCCGCCCGGATGCGCTTGACGATCTCCACCGACAGCCGCATGCGGTTCTCGATGCTGCCGCCCCACCGGTCGGTGCGCAGGTTGGTGCGCGCGCACAGGAACTGGTTGAGCAGATAGCCTTCGCTGCCCATCACCTCCACGCCGTCGTAGCCGGCGTCCCGCGCCAGTCTGGCGCAGCGGGCGTAGTCGCGGATGGTGTCCTCGATGCCGGCTTCGGTCAGCGCGCGCGGCTTGAACGGCGAGATCGGCGATTTCTTGTCGGAGGCCGACACCACCAGCGGCTGATAGCCATAGCGGCCGGCATGCAAAATCTGCATCAGGATCTTGCCGCCCTCCTCGTGCACCGCCCTGGTCACGCGCCGGTGGTTGAGCACATCGCCCTTGAAGTTGAGCGTACCTCCAAAGGGGAGCAGCCAGCCGGACCGGTTGGGAGAGATGCCGCCGGTGACGATCAAACCCACGCCGCCGCGCGCGCGTTCACGATAGAATGCCGCCAGTTTGCCGTAGTGATAGAAGCGGTCTTCGAGGCCGGTGTGCATCGATCCCATCATGACGCGGTTGCGCAGCGTCGTATGGCCAAGATCGAGGGGCGCCAGCAGGTGGGGGTATGGTGTCGTTTTCATAATGCCCGCATTAAATCCGAATTCTCTAGACCTGGGCTACTAAAAAGTCCGTGCGTGCTGCGCTTGTATTCTGCCACCCTTTACCGTACGCTGGCCAAATGATGCGATTCCTTGTGTTTTTGTTGTTGGGTGTGACCGCCCCGGTGATGGCGCAAGCACCAAAGCTTGAATTGCCAAAACTGGAAGTATCGGTCAACCGCGTCGACCATGACGGCCAACATATGTATGAAGTGGACGCCACCGGCACGGTGGCCGCGCCACTGCCCAAGGTATGGCGCATCCTCACCGGCTACGACCGCATGGCCGAATTCGTGCCGGAGATGGAATCGTCCAAGGTGTTGTCGCGCAATGGCGGTGAGGTGATCATCGAACAATTCGGCGTGGCGCGCTTCCTGTTCATGAGCCGCACCATCCACCTGATCGTGCGCGCGGTCGAACAACCGATGTCGTCGATCGACATCTCGCTGATCTCCGGCGACATGAAGCACTACGAAGCGCGCTGGGAGCTGGTGCCGGTGCCGGAAACCGGCGGCACCAAAATCATCTACCACGGCAAGCTGCTGCCAAACTTTTACGTCCCCAGCCTGCTCGGCTCCAAAATGGTCCGCAACGACATCGAACGCATGATGAACGCCGTGCTGGCGCGCCTGGACCGCCGCGACGCGCCGCGGGTGGAGGCCATCCCGCAGCAGTAAATCGTCATTCCCGCGCAGGCGGGAACCCATGCCGAGCCTGCCGCGATGCACAGCATGGATTCCCGCGTGCGCGGGAACGACACTCAGGCCAAATACGTATCCTGCGAACGCAGCTCGGCGAAGTTTTCCAGGCTGCCGATCTTGATCAGCACCGGATTCAGGCTCAGTTTGGCCTGCATGGCGCGCCAGGCGAACTGCCATTCCTGCTCCTGTGCCTCGGCGGCGGTCTTGGTGAAGGCCGCGCCCAGCGCCGCGCGCGTGCCGTATTCGACGGCGCCGTCAATCCCGGCCCAGCTCGGCAAGGCGCGTTGCACCGCGCGGTGCAGGCGCTCGCCGAATTCCTCGGTGTTGTGGATGATCAGGCAGGCATCGGACGAGAACAGTTCGAACAGCTTGCTGTCCCAGACCTGCGAAAAGCTCAGCGTCAGGCAGTTGGACGCGGGACGGAGGATGAACTGGCCCTGGGTCAGCGCCAGTTCCAGGTCTTCGCGCACGCCGTAGCGGTACAGGGTGGGCGGGCGTTGGTAGTCGTGCATGATGTTCTCACAAAAAAAGTTTAACGCTTGCGGCGGATATGGCGCTGGGATCGCATCCACGCCGACGCAATAAAGATTTCGCGCAGCAGCGAAACGAAGCTGCCGACCAGGCACACCACGGCCACCACGAAAGTGCCGGCGATGTACTTGTCGAGGCTGAGGTTGGTGATGTCGCCGAGGAACAGCATGGCGACGATCACGCAGACGAACAGCCCGCACGCGGTCGACAGGAAGATCGACATGTTGATCAGGTGCGAACGGCCGTACAGCACGTCCAGTTCATTCAGGTAGGGGTCGCTGTAGGCGACGTCGAGCCGGTCTTCCAGCACGCGCGAGCGGTCGATGATGCGCGCCAGCCGGTTGGTCAGCACGATCAGGTTGGTACACACGCCCGACAGCAGGAAAACCGGCGCAATCGCCAGCTGGATGATGTGACCGATATCCCCGGTCTGGATGTTCATGATGGCCATACAATTTATTCTTATTGATTAGTCTACAGTGTAGCAGCCCGCGTCTCCGGCGGGCTGATTTTCAGGCGAACGCGCGGTTGCGCTTGAACTGTTCGGTGGCGCTGACCAGCGCCTGGGCGATGCCTTGTTCCATGGCGGCGTGGCCGGCGTCCGGGATCATGTGCAATACCGAACCGGGCCAGGCCTGATGCAGCCGCCAGGCCGACACCGGCGGGCAGATCAC
This sequence comes from Duganella margarita, assembly GCF_009857535.1. Taxonomy (GTDB): domain Bacteria; phylum Pseudomonadota; class Gammaproteobacteria; order Burkholderiales; family Burkholderiaceae_D; genus Rugamonas; species Rugamonas margarita. The sequence continues at coordinate 425,222 of NZ_WWCS01000001.1, read as the reverse complement.
GTCGTAGCGGCCCTGGACGATCGCCACCGGCAGGTGGGCGATGCGGCTGACGTTGCGCATCAGCTGGTCGTCGCTGAAGAAGCCGAGGTTGGCCATATAGTGCGATTCCAGGCGGCCGATGCCCAGGTCCAGCGCATCGGACGGCGCGTCGTCCGGCTGCGGCAGCAGGAACACGCGGCGGCCTTCGAAGCGGCTCCAGGCGCGCACCGCCGGCCAGTGCACGGCCGGGTCGTCGCTCATGATGCGCTGCACGTAGGCTTGCAGCAGGTTGCCGCGTTCGGCTTCCGGAATCGGCGCGATGAACTCGGCATGGATTTCAGGGTGGAACCATTGGGCGCCGTCGAGGAACCAGTCGATTTCCTTTTGCGTGCACAGGAAGATGCCGCGCAGCACGAAGCCGAGGCAGCGTTCCGGATGCGCCTCGCCGTAGGCCAGCGCCAGCGTCGAGCCCCACGAGCCGCCGAACACCAGCCATTGCTCGATGCCGGCCATCACGCGCAGGCGTTCGATGTCCTCGATCAGCAGCTGGGTGGTGTTGTTGCGGCACTCGCCCACCGGCGTCGACTTGCCGGCGCCGCGCTGGTCGAACAGGATCACGCGGTATTGCTCGGGATCGAAGAAGCGGCGGTGCGCCGGCGACAGCCCGGCGCCCGGGCCGCCATGCAGGAAGATCACCGGGATGCCGTCCGGATTGCCGACTTCTTCCCAGTAAATGGTGTGCAGGTCGTCCACCGCCAGCATGCCGTGGCGGGACGGCGTAATCGGCGGGAACAGGGTGGAGGCAGGGTCGAACATGAGGCGGTCCTTTGGCTGTGATAGCCAGATTGTACCGCCAACCCACAATACGGCGAAAAGGGTCTGACCCCGTACGGGGTCAGACCCTTGTGTCCGCTTTGCGGGTCAGGACATATGCTGGCCGCCGTTGATGGCGATATTAGCGCCGGTCACGAACGCCGCTTCATCCGACGACAGGTAGGCCACCAGGCCGGCCACCTCGTCCGGCTTGCCCAGACGGCCCATTGGAATCTGCGGGATGATTTTGCTATCCAGCACATCCTGCGGAATCTCCATCACCATCTTGGTGCCGATGTAGCCCGGCGAGATGGTGTTGACGGTCACCCCCTTCTTGGCCACTTCCAGCGCCAGCGCCTTGGTGAAGCCATGCATGCCAGCCTTGGCCGCCGAATAGTTGGTCTGGCCGAACGCGCCCTTCTGGCCGTTGACCGACGAAATATTGATGATACGGCCCCAGCCACGCTCGATCATGCCGTCGCACACCGGCTTGGTCATATTGAACACGGAATCGAGGTTGGTCTTCATGACCGCGTCCCAATTGACCTTGTCCATCTTCTTGAAGGTCATATCGCGCGTGATGCCGGCGTTGTTGATCAGGATATCGACCGGGCCGATGTCTTTTTCGATTGCCGCGATGCAGGCCTGGGCCGAGTCGAAATCCGACACGTCGCACGGATAGGCGCGGAAGTTATAGCCCTGGTCGCGGGTCGTGGCCAGCCATTGTTCAACTTTCGGATTGCCCGGGGAATACGTGGTGACCACGCAATAGCCCAGGGCCGACAGCTTATAACTGATTGCTTCGCCCAGACCACCCATGCCACCGGTTACCAATGCTACTCTTGCCATAATTGTCCCCTCGTTTGATGCCAACATTCGAAGTTGGCCCGGCCTGGGGCCGGGCCGCTGTTTTTATAAATTAAGCGCGTTCAATCGCCAGCGCCACGCCCATGCCGCCGCCGATGCACAGCGAGGCCAGGCCTTTTTTGGCGTCACGACGAATCATTTCATGGATCAGCGTGACCAGGATGCGGGCGCCGGACGCGCCGATCGGGTGGCCAATGGCGATCGCGCCGCCATTGACGTTGATCTTGCTGGTATCCCAGCCCATTTCCTTGTTGACTGCGACTGCCTGGGCGGCGAAGGCTTCGTTGATTTCCAGCAGGTCCAGATCATCCGGCGTCCAGCCGGCTTTTTTCAGGCACAGCTTGGTCGCGGTGACCGGGCCCATGCCCATGAAGGCCGGGTCCAGGCCGGACGACGCGTAGGCCTTGATCTTGGCCAGCACCGGCAGGCCCAGTTCCTTGGCCTTGCTGGCGGTGGTCATGATGACGGCGGCGGCGCCGTCGTTCAGGCCGGACGCATTGCCGGCGGTGACGGTGCCGTCCTTGGCGAAGGCCGGACGCAGGCCGGCCAGGCCTTCCAGCGTCGAACCCGGCTTGATGTATTCATCGCTGTCGAAGACGAAGCTGCCTTTCTTCTGGACGATTTCCAGTGGCAGGATCTCATCCTTGAACTTGCCTTCTTTCTGCGCGGCTTCCGCCTTCAGCTGCGATTGCAGCGCGAATTCGTCCTGCTCGGCGCGCGAAATCTCGTATTTCTTGGCGACGTTTTCGGCAGTGGTGCCCATGTGGTACTGGTTGAACGCATCCCACAGGCCGTCGACGATCATGCTGTCGATCGCCTTGAAGTCGCCCATGCGGAAACCGTCGCGCGAGCCGGGAATCACGTGCGGCGAGGCGCTCATGTTTTCCTGGCCGCCGGCGATGATGATCTGCGAGTCGCCCGCCTTCAGCGCTTGCGCCGCCAAGTGGGTGGCCTTCAGGCCGGAGCCGCAGACATGGTTGATGGTGAAGCCGGGAATGGTGTTCGGCAGGCCGGCCTTGATGACAGCCTGGCGCGCCGGATTCTGGCCGACGCCGGCGGTGAGCACCTGGCCGAGGATGGCTTCGCTGATCAGGTTGGGATCGATACCGCTCTTGGCCAGCAGGCCCTTGATCACATGCGCGCCCAGGTCGGCGGCCGGGGTCTTGGCCAGGCTGCCGCCAAATTTACCCACGCCGGTACGGCCAGCGGCAACGATAACTACATCATCCATTTGATTCTCCAATGCGCCAGCCGGAGCCGGCTAAGTTGAGCAACAACGCGAACTTTTATCATACGCTCTCCACCTGCTAGCCGTGGCAGGTTTCAATGCTGCGCTGCCGCGAGAAAAATCGCCAGAGTTGCAAGTCGGGCACTAATCGTATGCGCGGGTTTCCGCGCATACTTTGATGCGCGTCAAACCCCCGGTATATATTTTGCAGAAACAATAACTATTTGTCACGATAATAATTTGATACCGTCCAATGAGGCCGCGCATTGCTCGCGTATCACATTGACGAAATCGAGCACATAGGCCTTGTGCTGTTGCGCTTCGGGCACGGAGACGAACAGGTCGCTCCACAGGCCCTGCTCACCGACCGGGCGGGCAATGACATAGTCGTAGTCGACATAGTTTTTGATGGCCCAATTGGGCAGCGCAGCAATGCCACGGCGGCTTGCCACCAATTGCAGCACGGCCACCGTCAACTCGGCCGTGCGGCGCTGGAACTGGACGTGGGCCGGGTTCAGTACTTCGCGGATCAGGTCGATACGCTCTTCCGGCACCGGGTAGGTGATCAGGGTTTCGCCCTCAAAATCGGCGGCACTCAGGCGGCGCTGCTGCGCCAGCCGGTGCTTCTGCGCCATCACCACCAGGATTTCAAAACGGAACAGCGGGAAGGTGCTGAATTCGGGGCCATAGGCCGAACCGATGACCAAATCGGCTTCGCCGCTGCGCAGCAAATCGGCCGGTTCGCTATGAAAACCGGAGACCAGATCGATTTCCACCTCGGGCCAGCGCTTGCGGAACTCGTCCATCACCGGCATCAGCCAGTCGAAACAGGTGTGGCACTCCAACGCCACCCGCAACTGACCCGTATCTCCCTGCATCAGGCGCGCAACTTCGCGCTCTGCGGTCTCAATTTCCGGCAACAGCATGTCCGCCAGCTTGAGCAGGCGCGAGCCGGTGGCGGTGAAGCCGATCGGCACCGATTTGCGCTCAAACAGCGGCCCGCCGTAGCGATCTTCCAGCAATTTGATTTGATGTGACAACGCCGACTGGGTCAGGTTGAGCAACTGGGCAGCGCGCACCAGGCTGCCGGCCGAGCGCAAGGCGCTCAAGGTGCGTAGATGGCGTATCTCTAGCATGGTCTATTAATTTTTTTCATGTGAACGCACAAAATCTTTCGTTTTGATTATAGACCGGTTTGCCGCACACTTTATATCACCAATATTAAATGCGGATGACAGCACCATGACCAACACTAATAAAACGATATCTACCCACATTCCAGGCTTCCCGCGCATAGGCGCCGCCCGTGAATTGAAATTTGCACTGGAACGCAATTGGCGCGGCGAGCTGTCCGACGCTGAACTGGAAGATGTGGGCCGCGACCTGCGCGCGCGCCATTGGGCCTTGCAGCGCGACGCCGGGCTGGATCTCGTGACGGTCGGCGATTTCGCGTTTTACGACCAGGTGGCCAACCACATCCAGCTGCTCGGCTGCGAGCCGGGGCGCTACGGCTTCCAGCCCGACCAGCCGCAACTGGGCCGCTACTTCACCATGGCGCGCGGCCGCAGCGGCTCGGCGGATCACGACGCCGGCTGCGGCTGCGGCGCGCACGACGCCGACGCCCTGCCCGCCGCCGCCGCGCTGGAAATGACCAAGTGGTTCGACACCAACTACCACTACCTGGTCCCCGAATTCACGCCGGACACCGCCTTCGCGCTAGCCTGCGAACGCCTGTTCGACGAAGTCGCCGAAGCGCAGGCACTGGGCCACGCCGTCAAAGCCGCGCTGATCGGCCCGCTGACCTTCCTGTGGCTGGGCAAAACCAAGGCCGACGGCTTCGACCGCCTCTCGCTGCTGGATAAACTGCTGCCGGTCTACGGCCAGATCCTGGACCGCCTGAAAGCTCAGGGCGTGCAATGGGTCCAGATCGACGAACCCATCCTCGGCCTCGACCTGCCCGCGCCATGGCGCAGCGCCTTCGAAAACAGCTACTGGCAACTGAACCAGGTCGGCGTGCCGCTGCTGCTGGCCACCTACTTCTCGCCGCTGGAAGAAAACCTCAGCCTGGCGTGCCGCCTGCCGGTGGCCGGCCTGCACGTGGACGGCGTCCGCGCGCCGCAGGAACTGACCAGCATCGCCGACTGGCTGCCGGTGCACAAAGTGCTGTCGGTCGGCATCGTCGACGGCCGCAACATCTGGCGTACCGACCTCGACGCCGCGCTGACCGTGCTCCAGCCCATCGTCGACAAACGTGCCGGTAAACTGTGGCTATCGTCGTCCTGCTCGCTGCTGCACGTGCCGTTCACGCTGGCTGCCGAAACCGCGCTGGATGCGGAGACCCGCTCCTGGCTGGCCTTCGCCACCGAAAAGCTGGCGGAGCTGAAAACGCTGAAACAAGCACTGCACGCCGAAGCCGGTGCAGACGCCGCGCTGGCCACTTCCCGCGCCGCCATCGCCAGCCGCCGCGCCAGCCCGCGCGTGCACCAGCAAGCCGTGCGCGACCGCCTGGCACACCTGCCGGCCGGCGCCGACCAGCGCCGCGCCCGGTTCGCCGAGCGCCAGGCCGCGCAACGCGCCCGCTTCCGGCTGCCCAACTTTCCGACCACCACCATCGGCTCCTTCCCGCAAACGCCAGCCATCCGCGCCGCCCGCGCCAGCTTCAAACGCGACGACCTCAGCCTGACCGACTACGAAGCCGCGATGCGCGCCGAAATCGCCGACGCCGTGCAGCGCCAGGAAGCGCTCGGCCTCGACGTGCTGGTGCACGGCGAAGCCGAGCGCAACGACATGGTCGAATATTTCGGCGAACAGCTGGCCGGTTTCGCCTTCACGCAGCACGGCTGGGTGCAATCCTACGGCTCGCGCTGCGTCAAGCCGCCCATCATCTACGGCGACGTCAGCCGCCCGCACGCCATGACCGTCAACTGGACCGTGCATGCGCAAAGTCTGACCGGCAAGCCGATGAAAGGCATGCTGACCGGTCCCATCACCATCCTGCAATGGTCGTTCGTGCGCGACGACCAGCCGCGCGCCCGCACCGCGCTGCAGATTGCGCTGGCCATCCGCGATGAGGTGGCCGACCTGGAACAGGCCGGCATCGGCATCATCCAGATCGACGAACCGGCGGTGCGCGAAGGCCTGCCGCTGCGCCGCAGCCGCTGGACGGAATATCTGGACTGGGCCACGCACGCCTTCCGGGTGTCGGCCAGCGCGGTCGGCGACGCGACGCAGATCCACACCCATATGTGCTATGCCGAGTTCAACGACATCCTGCCGCAGATCGCCGCCATGGATGCCGACGTCATCACCATCGAGACCAGCCGCTCGGACATGGAACTGCTGAACGGCTTCGGCCAGTTCCGCTACCCGAACGAGATCGGCCCCGGCGTGTACGACATCCACTCGCCGCGCGTGCCGGACCGGCAGGAGATGGTGCGCCTGCTGCACAAGGCCAGCGCCGTGATCCCGCCGGCCAACCTGTGGGTCAACCCCGATTGCGGCCTGAAGACGCGCGGCTGGGTGGAAACCGAAAGCGCGCTGCGCAATATGGTGGCCGCCGCCCACCAGCTGCGCGCCATCTATTAAACCAATTAAACCCCGCATTTTTACAGGCCCGCACGCTTGCGGGCCTCCCCTTCCTGCTTTTTCCACAGTAGAATGCTGGTGCCTGCGCATGCGCGCGGGGATAACCCCTGATACTGTCGCCCATGTCCAAGAGCCTGTTTCAAAAGCCCATCGAAATCAAGATTTCCACCGTCGTCGCCGTCTCCGCCATCCTGGCCACCGCTGACCGCATCGCGCTCGACGCCGCGCTGGCCGAAATGACCGGCGGCACCACCGACTTTTTCGAAGACGACCTGACCGTGATCGACATCGCCGCCCTGCCGGCCGGCTGCGAGCCGATCGACTGGGCCGGCCTGATCACCCTGCTCAAAAAATACCGCCTGAACCCGGTCGCCGTGCGCAACGCGCCGCCGGAAATGGCCGCCGAAATCGCCGCCCACGGCCTCAGCCTGGAAACCGCCGGCGCCAAGCCGCGCGAGGAAGCCGCCGCCGCGCCGGCCCCAGCGCCAGCGGCAGCCCCGGTGGCGGTCGCCGCCGCCCAGGCCCAGCCGCCGGCACCGGCCAGCAACGGCACCGACGTCATGATCATCGACACCCCGGTGCGCGCCGGCCAGCGCATTTACGCGCGCGGCTGCGACCTGGTGGTCACCGCCGTGGTCAACAACGGCGCCGAAATCATCGCCGACGGCAGCATCCACGTTTACAACACGCTCAACGGCCGCGCGCTGGCCGGCGCCTCGGGCAATGCCCAGGCCCGCATTTTTGCATTGAACATGTCGCCGGAGCTGGTCTCCATCGCCGGCGTCTACAGCACGTTTGAAGACGGTTTCCCCCAGGAATATGCACGCTCGCCGACGCAAATTCGCCTGGTCGGTGACAGAATCGATATATCATCTGTCAATACGGCTAACCGCGCTTGACGCACCCCTCTCTGAAAAGGATTATTCGTGGCAAGAATTATTGTTGTAACGTCCGGCAAGGGCGGTGTCGGTAAAACCACCTCCAGCGCCAGTTTCTCCACCGGCCTGGCCATGCGCGGCCACAAGACTGCGGTCATCGACTTCGACGTCGGCCTGCGCAATCTCGACCTGATCATGGGCTGCGAACGCCGCGTGGTGTACGACCTGATCAACGTGATCAATAAAGAAGCAACGCTGACCCAGGCGCTGATCAAGGACAAGCACTGCGACAACCTGTTCATCCTGCCGGCGTCGCAGACGCGCGACAAGGATGCGCTGTCGGAAGACGGCGTGGAAGTCGTGCTGCACGAACTGATCAACATGGGCTTCGAATTCATCATCTGCGATTCGCCGGCCGGCATCGAGCACGGCGCGCTGATGGCGCTGACCTTTGCCGACGAAGCCATCATCGTCACCAATCCGGAAGTATCGTCGGTGCGTGACTCCGACCGCATCCTCGGCATCATCCAGGCCAAGTCGCGCCGCGCCCAGACCGGCGGCGAGCCGGTCAAGGAACACCTGCTGATCACCCGTTACTCGCCGAAACGCGTGGAAGCCGACGAGATGCTGTCGTACCAGGACGTGCAAGAAATTTTGCGGATTCCACTGATCGGCATCATTCCGGAATCGGAACAGGTGCTGCATGCTTCGAACCAGGGTAACCCGGCGATTCACTTCAAGGGCACCGACGTTGCGGAAGCCTACGAAGACGTGGTGGCGCGCTTCCTCGGCCAGGAACTGCCGTTGCGCTTTACCACCTATGAAAAGCCAGGCCTGCTGCAGCGTATCTTCGGGAGCAAGTAATCATGGCACTGCTTTCCTTCCTGTTTCCGCCCAAACCCAAAACCGCGACTGCGGCCAAGGAACGGTTGCAGATCATCATCGCGCGCGAGCGCAGCGGCCGCGCCGGTCCGGACTTCCTGCCGGCGCTGCACAAGGAACTGATCGAGGTGATCTCCAAGTACACCAAGGTCAACGCCGACGACATCAAGATCTCGCTGGACCGCCAGGGCAACCTGGAAGTCCTCGACGTCAACGTGGTGCTGCCCGACGCATAATCTCAGGCTGGCCGGTGCACGCCGGCCGGCAGCAACTCCTGCGCCGCCTTGGCGCAGGCATCCACGTGCTGGTAGCCGCCGCACCAGCTGACGGCAACGTTCGCGCACCGCCGCGATGTCGCGTTCCGAGACGCCCCCGCGTCCGATTTGTGTCTTTTTTGCCGCCCATCACCCCTCCTTGCCTGCCCTGTAAGTTCTTGCCATTTTTCAACTTCTGCATTGAATTCGGGGTTTTTCCGGTGTACCGTGTAATCCAGATGCTGCTCGGCACAGTGAAAACCAGCATTGCCAAGAAATTATGGATAGTGTCGAAAGAAAATATTTTTAGCCTTTTTGCTAATCTATTTGTGAATCTCTGTTATATTTGACGTGACTTCTCCTTAACATTTAACAGCAGGCAACAGCATGAGAATTGCCGTACTCGACAACGATCGCAGTCAAGCCGAACTCATTTGTCAGGTGCTCACCGCAGCCGGCCACATCTGTCACAGCTTCCAGACCGCCAAAGATGTGCTCGCGCAGCTGCGCAAGGACAGCTATGACATGATGATTCTCGACTGGCAAGTGGTCGACCTGGGCGGCGCCGAAGTGCTGCGCCGTGCCAAGGAAAAGCTGCCGGACAATGCGCCGGTGCTGTTCCTGACCACCAGCTCGGGCGAGGACGACATCGTCGCCGGCCTGGCCGCCGGCGCCGACGACTACATGATCAAGCCGCTGCGCCGCAGCGAGATGGTGGCGCGCGTGCAAGCCCTGCTGCGCCGCGCCTACCCGGCGCAGAACGGCGCCGAACAGCTGCAATTCGGTCAGTACGTGTTTGAAACCCGCCCGGGCCGCCTGCTAATGGACGGCATTGTGTTGGATGTAACCCACAAAGAGTTCTATCTGGCACTGTTATTTTTCCGCAACATCGGCCGTCCGCTGTCGCGCGCCTACATCCATGAAGCGGTATGGATACGCGAGACCGCCGTGCCGTCGCGCACCATGGACACCCACGTTTCGCGCGTCCGCAACAAGTTGCAACTCAAACCAGAAAACGGCTTCCGCCTGGTCCCGGTCTACAGCTACGGTTACCGTCTGGAAAAACTCGGCGCCTGATCGATAGCAAAGGGGACTGCTATAGCATTGGGCAGTCCCACGGGCAACATGATGGCAGTAGGGGTATAATGCCGTCATAACTATCGTCTGGACCCGAAATGCAGCTGCTTGCCGTCGGCCTCAACCACAACACCGCACCGGTCTCGCTTCGCGAGCAGCTGGCGTTCGCCCCTGAGCAATTGGGGCAGGCGGTGGTGGCGGCGCGGTCGTGGTTCGAGCGCATCGACCACCGGGGCGGCGACGAGGCGGCGATTCTGTCGACCTGCAACCGCACCGAGTTGTACGCCGCCAGCACCGTGCCCGACCCGCTCGACGCCGGCGCCCATTTCCTCGCCGATTTCCACCAGCTGAACTACGCCGAACTGCGCCCGCACCTGTATATGCTGCCGCAGCACGACGCCGTCCGCCACACCTTCCGCGTCGCCTCCGGGCTCGATTCGATGGTGCTGGGCGAGACCCAGATCCTCGGCCAGATCAAGGACGCCATCCGCACCGCCGATGAAGCGGGCGGCCTCGGCACCTATCTGCACCAGCTGTTCCAGCGCTCGTTCTCGGTGGCCAAGGAGGTGCGCAGCACCACCGAGATCGGCGCGCACAGCGTGTCGATGGCCGCCGCCGCCGTGCGCCTGTCGCAGCGCATCTTCGACAAGATCGCCGAGCAGAACGTGCTGTTCATCGGCGCCGGCGAAATGATCGAGCTGTGCGCCACCCACTTCGCGGCGCAGAACCCGAAAAGCATCACCATCGCCAACCGCACGCTGGACCGCGGCGAACTGCTGGCGCACCGCTTCGGCGGCCGCGCCATCCGCCTGGCCGATTTGCAGGACAGGCTGCACCAGTACGACATCGTGATTTCCTGCACCGCCTCGTCGCTGCCGCTGATCGGCCTCGGCATGGTGGAGCGCGCCATCAAGGCCCGTCGCCACAAGCCGATGTTCATGGTCGACCTGGCCGTGCCGCGCGATATCGAACCGGAAGTGGCGCGCCTCAACGACGCCTTCCTGTACACCGTCGACGACCTTGGCAAAGTGGTGCAGACCGGTCTGGAAAGCCGCCAGGCCGCCGTCGCCCAGGCCGAAGCGATCATCGAAACCCGCGTGCAGTCCTTCATGCACTGGGTCGACGACCGCGCCGTGGTGCCGGTGATCCAGAGTCTGCAGGAAAACAGCGAAGCGCTGCGCCTGCTGGAACTGGAACGCGCCCGCAAGATGCTGGCCAAGGGTGAAGATATCGACACCGTGCTGGAAGCGCTGTCGCGCGGCCTGACCGCCAAATTCATGCACGGCCCGCAGCAAGCGCTGCGCCATGCCCAGGGCGACGAACGCGCCCAGCTGGCCGAGTTGCTGCCACAGATGTTCCGCGGCCGCCGTTAGCTGCACCCGCTCGCGGGCCCGCGTTCCCCGTCATTCCCCCGCCGCGCCATGCGGCGCCTGCTTCACTCTCACACAATACGCTATGAAACCATCCATGCTGGCCAAGCTTGACCAACTGGCGAATCGCCTGGTCGAACTCGATGAATTGCTGATGTCCCAAGGGGCGACCGATAACATGGACAGCTACCGCAAGATGACCCGCGAGCACGCCGAAATCGGCCCGCTGGTGGCGGTCTACAAGTCCTATCAGGAAGCGCTGGGCGACATCGCCGCCGCCGAAGAAATGCTGGCCGATCCGGACATGAAGGATTTTGCGCAGGAAGAAATCGAGTCCGCCAAAACCCGCACCGCCGAACTCGACGTCGAGCTGCAAAAAATGCTGCTGCCAAAGGACGCCAACGACGAGCGCAACATCTTCCTGGAAATCCGCGCCGGCACCGGCGGCGATGAATCGGCGCTGTTTGCCGGCGATCTGCTGCGCATGTACACCCGCTTCGCCGAACGCCAGCGCTGGCAGGTGGAGATGGTGTCGGAATCGCCGTCCGACCTGGGCGGCTACCGCGAGGTGATCGTGCGCCTGGTCGGCAACGGCGTGTATTCGAAACTGAAATTTGAATCCGGCGGCCACCGCGTGCAGCGCGTGCCGGCCACCGAAACCCAGGGCCGCATCCACACCTCGGCCTGCACGGTGGCGGTGATGCCGGAAGCCGACGAGGTGGAAGACGTCAACATCAATCCGTCCGAGCTGCGCATCGACACCTACCGCGCCTCGGGCGCCGGCGGCCAGCACATCAACAAGACCGATTCCGCCGTGCGCATCACCCACTTGCCGACCGGGATTGTGGTCGAGTGCCAGGACGACCGTTCGCAGCACAAGAACAAGGCGCAGGCGATGAAGGTGCTGGCCACCCGCATCAAGGACGTGCAGCTGCGCGAGGCGCAGGCCAAGGAAGCCGCCACCCGCAAGAGCCTGATCGGTTCCGGCGACCGCAGCGAACGCATCCGCACCTACAACTACCCGCAGGGCCGCATGACCGATCACCGCATCAACCTGACCTTGTACAAGCTGGACTTCATCATGGACGGCGACCTGACCGAGATGACCAATGCGCTGATCGCCGAGCACCAGGCCGAACTGCTGGCGGCGCTGGGCGATAATTAACCCCTGGGCAAAAAGGGGTCTGCCCCCGTACGGGGTCAGACCCCGGCATGCGGGCTGCGGGGTGGAATTAAGAGCCGTCTAAGGCCTAACAAGCAACATTGTGCGAAAATTGCGCGCATTACCCCTGACCGGACCACCTCATGATACATACCCGCTCCCTGCTGCTGTCCATCGCCCTCGCCGCCTTCGGCCTGATCGGCGTCGCCCTGTACCTGCAGCACGGGCTGGACATGCTGCCTTGCCCGCTGTGCGTGATCCAGCGCTACCTGTTCCTCGCCATCGGCGTGTTCGCGCTGATCGGCGCCTACACCAGTCAGCCGAAAGCCTTGGCCGGCGTCAGCCTGCTGGCTGCGCTGGGCGGTCTCGGCACCGCCGGCAAACACCTGTGGGTGCTGGCCCATCCGGGCCTGTCGTGCGGCATCGATCCGATGGAGACCATGCTCAACAAAATCCCCACCGCCACCTACCTGCCGTTCCTGTTCAAGGCCGACGGCCTGTGCGAAGACGCGCTGGCGCCATGGTTCGGCCTGTCGATTCCGCAGTGGTCGTTCCTGTGGTTCGCGCTGTTCACGCTGGCGCTGGCCTGGGTCTTGATCCGCCGCGCCAAATGACCAGCACCATCGGCTCCCTGCAACGCCAGTCCGCGCTCGATCCGCTGGATAACCGCGTGCTGCTGTGCCACGCGCTGGGCGTCAACCGCATCGCGCTGATCACCCAGTCGGAACGCGAGCTTACCGAAGACGAAGCGCAGCGCTTCGCCGCCCTGGTGCAGCGCCGCCTGGACGGCGAGCCGATCGCCTACATCGTCGGCCAGCGCGAATTTTTCGGCCTGCCGTTCGACGTCTGCAACGCCGTGCTGATTCCCCGTCCCGACACCGAACTGCTGGTCGAACTGACCCTGGAGCGCACGCCGCGCAACGGCCGCGTGCTGGACATGGGTACCGGCAGCGGCGCCATCGCCGTCGCGGTGGCCCACACGCGGCCGGATGCCGACGTCACCGCGCTGGATGTCAGCGCCGACGCGCTGGCCGTGGCGCAGCGCAACGCCGCCAGCAACCACGCCCGCGTCACCTTCCTGCAAAGCGACTGGTACGCCGCACTGCAAGGCGCGGCACCGTTCGACGTGATCGCCTCCAACCCGCCCTACATCGCCAGCGGCGACCATCATCTGTCCGAAGGCGATCTGCGCTTCGAACCGGTGGGCGCGCTGACCGACCACGCCGACGGCCTGTCGGCGCTGCGCACCATTATCGCCGGCGCGCCGCCGCACCTCAAGCCGCACGGCTGGCTGCTGATGGAACACGGTTACGACCAGGCCGAGGCGGTGCGCGCATTGCTCACGGCGGCCGGCTATGGCGAGGTGCAAAGCTGGCCCGACCTGGCCGGCATCGAACGCGTCAGCGGCGGCCAGCTGCCAGGCTAATCAAAGCCTGATCTGCAAGCGCCGGCGCAAGGCCGACAGCAGCATGGCCGGCGGCGCCGGCTTGTACAGCACCTCGACAAAATCCAGCGGCCGCTGCGGCGGCAGCATGCCATGCAGCAGCACCGGCGGCGCCTCCTCGCGCGGCCAGATCTCCCACACACTCTCGTCGGCGCACAGGATCAGCGCCGGTACGCGGTCTTGCGGCTCGTACTGCACGTCGAACTCGGCGCTCTCCAGGATCTCGCTCAGATAATCCTGCATCGGCTGGTGCGACTCCAGCAGCAGGATGGCGTGGCCGGCGCCGAACGGCTCCGGCCAGTCGAAATGCGGGGTCGGCGGCATCGCATCCTGTTCCTGCGCCAGCGGCGCGCCGATCTCGAAGCGCAAGCCATCGCCGCTGTGCTGCAGAACGCCGCCCATGGCGCGCACCAGGTGCGCCGCCACCATCACCCCGGGCAGGATGCGGTCGTCCGCCAGCGTGCCGCTAAAGTCGTGCCAGCGGCCATCTGGTTCGCCAGCTTGAAACTGCATGCGCACCGCGCCCGGGGTGCACTGCGCGCGCAGCGCCAGTTGGCCGCCCGAGTGGTCGCGCAGCCGCGCCAGCACCTGTCCCAGTCGGCGCCCATCGAGCAGCGCCAGCGCCGGCAGGCCGACGCCGTCGTGCGACACTTGGCGCATCAAGGCGTGCAGATAAGCCGGCGCCGGCGTCAGCTCGGGCGCCTGCAATTCAAAGCGCGCGCATTCCTGCAGGTCGGACAGCCATTCCAGCTGGCGCCGCGCTTCGCTCTCCAGCGCCGGCAGGTCGGCAAAGCCGGTGCTGGCGCGGGTGGCGATGCGCGCCAGCGGCGCCCGCAGGTCGTGGTGCAAGGCCGCCAGCAGGCGGGCGCGGATGCGGGCGGCGTCATGCTCGGACCCGCTCACGGTTGCGGATCCTGCCGCCAGTCGAACGGCAATGCCTGCTGGTGTTCGGCCATCGGCCCATGCTGGCGCATCGCCTGGCGATAGGCGGTGGGCGTGGCGCCGGTCTGTTCACGGAAGGCGGTGGCAAAATTGGCGGCGCTGCTAAACCCGGTCTGCTCGGCGATCTGCTGCACGCTCAGGTCGGTGTCGGCCAGCAGCTGGCGGCCGCGCCGGATGCGCGCCTCGCCGAGGTAGGCAAATACCGTCATGCCGGCGTGGCGGCGGAAGGCCTGGGACAGCCGCTTTTCGTGGGTGCCCAGCGCGTGGGCGATGCCGGCCAGCGTCAGCGGCGCGCCCAGGTTGTCGCCGATCAGGCGCATCGCGGCCAGCGCCATCACCTCGTCCGGATCGTGCGGCGCCTCCGGCGCGGGCGCCGCCGTGACGGCCTTGCGCCGCCCGGCCAGCTCGAGGTGGATGCGCACGCGCGCGAACACCTCGGCCGGATGGTAGGGCTTGGCGACGAAATCGACCCCGCCCATGGCCAGCCCGGCCACGCGCTCGTCCGGCTCGTCCAGCGCGCTGAGGAAGATCACCGGGATCGGCCGGGTCACCGGATTGGCCTTCAGCAGCCGGCAGGCGGCAAAGCCGTCCATGCCGGGCATGCGCACGTCGAGCAGAATCAGGTCCGGCGGCGCGGCCAGCGCGGCCTGGTATCCCGCCATGCCGTCGCTGGCGGTGCGCACGTGGTACCGCTGGCGGCGCAGCAGATCGGTCAGGAAGCGCAACTCCTCCCGTTCGTCGTCGACGATCAGAATACCCGGCCTTACTGCTTCAGTTGTGGTCAAGGCAAGAATGGTGCGCCCCCCTGTTCAGGAACTAGCGTCCGATTATGCCGCCGTTTTTTCAGAAATTGTCGAGTTCGTCTTCGGGCAAAACCGCTGCCCCTCCTTTTAGAATGGCAAGCTACAAGCTACCCACCAGGCTCATGCCGTTGGCGCCGAACTGGCTGCCCACCAGCGTGACGTCGTGCGCCATGGCGATGGTCAGGTCGTAGCGGCTGTGACTGTCCAGATAGCCGTCCCACCTGGCCAGCGCCGCGCTGTCGGCCTGCTGGCCGGCATTGTGGTACAGCAGGTTGATGAAGGCGTTATCGTCCATGGCGCCGAAGCGGTTGTGGAACTCGGCGGACTCGATGAAGCCGGCGCCCAGCGCGCTGCCTTGCAAGCCGCTACCCAGCCAGTGCAGGAAGCCGGCCAGGTCGCCGGCCCGCCCCAGCGTCAGGTGGTACAACATACCCAGTTCCTGCAGCGTGCCGGCGCCGGCCTGGGTGAAGCTGAGGTCGCGCGTGACGCCGTTGAATTCGCCCAGCTCGATCTGTCGAATGGTATCGATGCCGCTGTCCGGCTCGGCCACCATGACATCGCCGCCCTTGCTCAGCGCCAGACTGTACTGGCTGGCGGCGCCGCTGTAGACGATGGTGTCGGCGTCGTCCCCGCCCACCAGCAGGTCGTTGCCGGCGCCGCCTTCCAGCCGGTCGTCGCCGGAATTGGCGATCCAGCCCTGCTCCTGCGTCAGCAGCTGGCCGCCCAGCGCCAGGCCGGCGCCGCTATCGTAGGCGGCGCGGTGCACGCTGCTGAGGGCGATGTCGGCCAACACGCCGGCGCGGCTGGCCAGGTCGCCGCTGGCGACGGCATCCAGCCGCGCCAGGTACGGCGCCAGCGCACTGGCGTCCGGCGTCGTGCCCAACGCGTTATGCAACAAAGCGGCCACGTAGTCGTGATTGCTGAGCGTCATGATGCCGTTGACCGCCTCCGGCGCCTGCAGGAAACCTTCGGCCTGCTGCTGCACGCTCAGGTTATGCGGTACCCACCAGTTCAGCCCTGCCAGGTCGGGCGCGCGGTCGAAGGCCGCGTGATACATCAGCGACAGCATGTCGAGCTTGGTGGCGCTGGCGCCGACAAACTTCAGGATCGCTTCACTCTGATTGATTTCCGCCGCCGTCAGCGTTTCGGTGCCGCTGGCGTTGGCCAGCGCGGTCTGGTGGATGCCGACCACCTTGCCGTCCTTCAGGTAGAACTGCCACTGGCCGGTGTCGCTGCGGCCGCCTTGCACGACGTCGCCGCCGGCGCCGCCATGCAGCGCATCGTTGCCGGCGCCGCCGGCCAGCTGGTCGGCGCCATCGCCGCCGTTCAGGTAGTCGTTGCCGGCCGCCGTGAGCAGGATGTCGTCGCCGCCGTTGCCGTACAGCGTGTCGTTGTCGTTGCCGCTGGTCAGCACGAAGCGCTGCGCCTCGCCGTCGCCGATGAAGAAGTTGTCACCGGCGCCGCCGGTCACCGTGGCCGCGCCGATGATGGCGGCGAAGTGCACATCGTCCAGCTGCAGCCCGATGCCCTGCGGCAGCGCGCGGGCGTCGATCACCAGCGCGGTGGCGGTGTGGTCCGGTACCGTCGCGTGCTGGGCCGGCCCGCCGCTGGCGCCCACCAGGTCGCTGCCGTCGACGATCACCACCCCGGCGGCCGCGTTGCTGGCCGCGCTCATGGTCAGCGTGGCGTGTTGCAGCAGCACATTCGGCGCCAGGCCGGCCAGGAATTCCTGCGCCTGCGCCTCCATCGCCACCCGGGTGGCCTGGCCGGCGGCCGTGTGATCATCGATGCGACCGATCAGGTCGGTCAACGCCATGCTGCCGCCCAGCAGCGACGATGGCCCGGCCGCTTCGAAGCCGACGCCCACCGGCAGGCTGACCACCAGGCTGGTGCCCGGATTGGCGCCGCTGGCGGCGATGCCGATCGGGATGTCGGCCAGGTGGGCATGCTCGGTGCTGGTGTCTTCTGGCCGGCTGGTGGTGACGGTCGGCACGTTGATGGTGCGGGTCGCCAGGCCGGTGCGGGCGTCGATGCCGGTAACGGTGGTCAGCAGCACGCCATCCACCGTCGACGGCGTGCCTGGATTGGTGGCCGGATTGGTGTTGACGCTCACGACCAGCGGCGCCGAAGCGGCGTTGCCGTTGCCAGCCGCATCGGTGAACAGATTGCCGCCGACGCTCACCGTAATCGGCGTGGTGCTGTTGGAAGGCGGCGTGACGATCACCGTGTAGGTGCTGCCGCTGCCACTGAAGCCGGTGATGACGCCGCCGGCAACGACGATGTCGCCCTGCGTCAGCACGGCCGGATCGCTGAGCGTCAGCGTGATGGTGGCCACGCCGCCCTGCGCCACCGTGCCGCCGCTGCTGGTGGCGGTGAGGGTCGGGGCGGTGGTGTCCACCGTGTACTGCACCGAGTGGGCGGCGCTGATGTTGCCGGCCGCATCGGCCACCCGCACCACCATCATGCGCGTGCCCGGCAACAGCGTGTGCGACAGCGACCAGACAGTGCCGCTGACCGCCGCCTGGTGCCAGGTCAGGCCGCCGTCGAGCGACACCTGCACCACCTCGCCGCCCGCCAGCGGCGCGCTGAGGTTGCCACTGAGATTCTGCACCGGATTATTGGTGATCAGGTCGCCGCCGGTACCGGTGTCGCTCGAGAAGGTCACGCCACCGCTGGCGGCGGCCACCGGCGCCACGGTATCGATCTGCAGCGACGGGATGGCGCCGCTGACGCCGCCGTTGCCGGCGGTATCGGTGTAGCCGCTGACGGTGATGGTGGCGGTGCCGGACGGCACGCCCGGCGTCGGCGTGAAGCTGGCGGTAAACACCTTGGGATCGCTGGTCGCCGTCAGTGTGCCGAGGGTGCCGCCGGCCACGCTGATGTTGCTGCTGCTGAAGCCTGACGGCGGCTCGGAGAAGGTGAAGGTGATCTGCGCCGGCGTCACGCCATTGGCCACCGCCATATTGCTGCTGATGGTCACGGTCGGCGTCGTCTGGTCGAAGACGTACGGCGTCACGCTGGCGGCGCTGTAGTTGCCGGCGGCGTCGGCCACGCGCACCTGCATCACGCCGCTGCCGGTCAGCGTATGCGCCAGGCTCCAGCTGGCGGCGCTGACGGTGGCGTTCTGCCAGCTGGCGCCGTTGTCAAACGAGACCTGCACCACTTCGCCGGCGGCCAATGGTGCCGACAGGCTGCCGCTGACCGTTTGCGTCGGGTTGAAGGTGATCAGGTCGCCGGCCACGCCGGTGTCGTTGGAGAATGTCGGCACGCCGGTGGCCGCCGACAGCGGCGCCAGCGTATCGAGCGTCAGCGTCGGCGCGGTGCTGCCCAGGCCGCCGTTGCCGGCGGCGTCACTGTAGACATTTGGCGCCACGCTGATGGCGGCGCTGCCGGCGTTGACGCCCGGCGTCGGCGTGAACACGGCGGTGTACACCAGCGGATTGGCGGTGACGGTGAAGCCGCTCAGCGTGCCGCCGGTGGCGGTGACGTCGCCGGCGGCAAAGCCGGCCGGCAGTTCGCTGAAGGTGAAGGTAATCGTTGCGGTGTCGCCGATCTTCAGCGCGGCCAGGCTGCTGCTGATGGTCAGCGTCGGCGGCGCCGCGTCGATGCTGATGGCGCTGCTGGCGGCGCCAAGGCCGAGGTTGCCAGCGGTATCGGTATAGCTGCCGGCCGTCAGCGATACCGCAGCCGGCAGGCTGTAGCCGGGGGCCGGCGTGAACTGGGCCGTGTACACCAGCGGATTGGCGGTGACGGTGAAGCCGGTGATGCTGCCGCTGCCGGGCGGCACCACGATATCGGCAGCGGTGAAGTTCTGCGGCAGTTCGTTGAAGGTGAAGGTGATGGTGGCGCTCTCGCCACCCTTCAGCGCGCCGACGTTGGAACTGATCGCCACGGTTGGCGCGGTAACGTCGATCGCATAGGCGGCCGAGTAAGCGGCGCCGTGATTGCCGGCCGCATCGGTGACGCGTACCTGCAGCGTGCCGCTGCCGTTCAGGAACAGCGGCGCCGCCATGGTCCAAGTGGAACCGCCCACCGGCGCCACCGCGTTGACCCAATTGAGGCCGTTGTCGGTCGACACTTCGACGATCTGCCCGGTCTGCACATTGGCGTCCAGCGTGCCGTGCACGGTCTGTACCGGATTGGTGGTGATCAGGTCGTTCGGCAAGCCGGTATCGCTGCTGAACGCCACCGTGGCGATGCCGGTATTCGGTGCCTGGGTGCTGTAGTTGATCGGCGTGATGGCCGACGCCGCGCCGGCGTTGCCGGCGCCGTCGAGGAAGCTGCCGGCGGCCACCACGATGGTGCCGCTGCCGGCCGACACCCCTGGCGTCGGCGTAAACAGCGCGGTGTAGACCAGCGGATTGGCGGTCAGGCCGAAGCCGCTCAAGGTGCCACCGCTGACGGCGATGTCGCCCAGCGTGAAGCCGACCGGCAGTTCGCTGAAAGTGAAGGTGATGGTGGCCGATTCGCCGATCTTCAGGCTGGCCGCGCTGCTGGCGATGCTCAGCACCGGCGGCTGCGTGTCGACCGTGATCGGCGGCGAGACGGCGCCGCCGCCGAGGTTGCCGGCCAGGTCGCTGTACAGGCCGGGCGCCAGCGTCACCCCGGCACTGGCGCCGGCCAGTCCGGCCGCCGGCGTCAGCACCACCGTGTAGACCAGCGGATTGGCGCTGGCGGCAAAGCCGCTCAGCGTGCCGTTGACGGCCACCAGGTCTGCCAGCGCAAAACCGGTCGGCGCTTCGCTGAAAGTGAAGGTCAGCGTCGCCGCGTCGCCGCCTTTGAGGGTGGTGGCGCTGCTGGTGATGGTCATGCTCGGCGCCACCAGGTCCAGCACATAGCCGGCCGAGAAAGCGCTGCCGTGGTTGCCGGCGGCGTCGCTGACGCGCACCTGCAGGGTGCCGCTGCCGCTGAGCAGCTGCGGCGTCAGCGCCCACTGGCCGGGCGCGGTGCTGGCCGCCGTCATCCAGGTGGCGCCGTTGTCCAGCGAAACCTGCACATATTCGCCGGCGCCCACCGGCGCGCTCAGCGTGCCGGTGAGCACTTGCGAGATGGCGTTGGTCACCAGGTCGCCGCCGACGCCGTTATCGGCCGAGAAGGCGACGGTAAGCCCGCTGGCGGTCGGCGCCAGCGTGTCGAGCGCGATCGGCGCGCTGCTGACGGTGACGCCTTGATTGCCGGCGGCGTCCCCATAGACGCTGCCGGCGACGCTGATGACGGCATTGCCGCTGGCGATGCCGGCGCCGGGCGTGAAGGTGGCGGTGTACACCAGCGGGTTGCTGGTGGCGGTCAGGCCGCTCAGCGCGCCGTTGCTGGCGCTGATGCTGCCCAGCGCGAAGCCGGTCGGCGCATCGCTGAAGGTGAAGGTAACGGTGGCGGTCTCGCCCACCTTCAGCGCGCTGGCGCTGCTGGTGATGGCCAGCGTTGGCGCCAGCGTGTCGACGCTGATCGCCGGCGAGCTGGCGCCGCTGCCATCGTTGCCGGCGGTGTCGGTGTACAGGTTGTTGCCGAGCGTGACGCTGGCGCTGCCGTTGAAGCCCGGCGTCGGCGTCAGCACCACCGTGTACACCAGCGGATTGGAGGTGGCGGCAAAGCCGCTCAGCGTGCCGCCGGTGGCGATCAGGTCGCCCAGCGTGAAGCCGGACGGCGCCTCGCTGAAGATGAAGCTGATGGTGGCGCTCTGGCCCGCCTTGAGCGTGCTGGTGTCGCTGCTGACGACCACCGTCGGCGCGGTGACGTCGAGCAGGTAGGTGTGGGTACTGACGGCGCCGTGGTTGCCGTTGGCGTCGCTGACGCGCACCTGCAGCGCGCCGTTGCCGTTCAGCGTCTGGCCGAACAGCGACCACGACGCGCCGCCCGGAGGGGCGCTGGCGGTGGTCCAGCTGGCGCCGTTGTCAAGCGACACTTCCACTACATCGCCAACGGCCAGCACGCCGCCGTTGAGCGTGCCGGCGATGTTTTGCCCGGGGGTGCGGGTGATCAAGTCGGTGCTGCTGCTGCCGGTGTCAGCCGAGAACAGCACGCTGCCGCCGCCCAGCAGCGGCGCCAGCGTGTCGATGCTGATGGCGGGCGAGACGCCGGCGTTGCCGCCATTGCCGGCCAGGTCGGCATAGGCGCCGGCCGTCACGCTGATCACCGCGCTGCCGGCGGCCACATTGGCGGCCGGCGTAAACACGGCGGTGTACACCAGCGGATTGGCGGTCTGCACCAGGTTGCTGACGGCGCCGTTGGTGGCGCTGATGTCGCCCAGCGTGAACGCGGCCGGCGTCTCGCTGAAGGTGAAGGTGATGACGGCCGTGCCGCTGCTGTTCAGCGCGATGGCGTTGCTGCTGATGAGCAGCGACGGCGCCAGCGTGTCGATGGCGATCGGCGCCATGCTGCCGCCCACGCCCAGATTGCCCAGGCTGTCGGTATAGCTGCCGCCGCTCACGCTGACCGCGCCGCTGCCGTTGGCAATGCCGGCGCCGACGCTGAACACCGCTGTGTAGACCAGCGGATCGGCGGTTGCCGTCAGGCCGCTCAGCGTGCCGCCGCCGACCACGATGTCGTTGACGCCGAAGCCGGTCGGCGCGCTGCTGAACTTGAAGGTGATGTTGGCGGTGTCGCCGGCCTTCAGTGCGCTCACATCGCTGAAGATGGCCACGCCCGGCGCCACGGTGGCGTAGGTGATGTTCGGCGTCGCCCCGGCCTGGCCGCTGTTGCCGGCCAGGTCGGTGTAGGCGCCCGCCGCCACCGTCACCGAGCCAATGCCGGCCGCCTGCCCGGCCGTCGGCGTGAACACGGCAGTGTACACCAGCGGATTGGCGGTGGCGGTAAAGCCGGTCAGCGTGCCGCCGCTGACCGCCACGCTGCCGGCGCCGAAGCCGAGCGGCGCTTCGCTGAAGGTGAAGGTGATCAGCGGCGCATCGGCGCTGTTGAGCACCGCTTTGCTGGTGCTGATCGCCAGCGTCGGCGCCGTCTGGTCCAGCGTGTAGGCGACGCTGTGCGCGGCGCTATGGTTGCCGGCGGCGTCGCTGACGCGCACCTGCACAGTATGGCCGGCGCCGCTGGTCAGCGTCTGTCCGGCCAGAGTCCAGCCGTTGCTGCCGGCGCTGGCGCTGGCGCTGACCCAGGTGGCGCCGTTGTTGAGCGAGACTTCCACCGTCTCGCCTGCCGCCAGGTTGGCGCTGAGCGTGCCGCTGAGGTCTTGCGCGGCCACATTCGTGACCAGGTCGGGTGTGCCGCCGTCGCTGGAAAACACCACGCTGGCGCCGGAGGTCAGCGGCGCCAGCGTATC
The DNA here is from genome assembly GCF_009857535.1 of Duganella margarita. Taxonomy (GTDB): domain Bacteria; phylum Pseudomonadota; class Gammaproteobacteria; order Burkholderiales; family Burkholderiaceae_D; genus Rugamonas; species Rugamonas margarita. The sequence goes on along the minus strand of NZ_WWCS01000001.1, from coordinate 402,665 downwards.
GACGCCGATGCCGGGCGAGCTGGCGCCGCCGCCGGCGTTGCCGGCCTGGTCGGTGTAGCTGCCGGCGGTCAGCGTAATGTTGTCGGTGACGCCGTTGACGCCCACCGCCGGCGTGTAGGTGGCGGTGTACACCAGCGGATTGGCGGTCGCGCTCAGGTTGCTCAGCACGCCGTTGGCGGCGCTGATGTCGCCCAGGCCGAAGCCGCTCGGCGCCTCGCTGAAGGTGAACGTGATGGTGGCCGTCTCGCCGGCCTTGACGGCGGCGACGTTGCTGCTGATGGTGGCGGTCGGCGGCGTGGCGTCCAGCACGTAGCTGACCGCGTAAGCGGCGCCGTGGTTGCCGGCGGCATCGGTGACGCGCACTTTCAGCGTGTCGCTGGCGGTCAGGGTCTGGCCGGCCAGCGACCAGGCGCTGCCGGCGCCGGTGGCGGTGCTCCAGCTGGCGCCATTGTCCAGCGACACTTCCACATATTCGCCGCTGCCCAGCGGCGCGGCCAGCGTGCCGCTGATGTCCTGGGCGCTGGCGTTGGTCACCAGGTCGGTGCTGCTACTGCCGTGGTCGATGGAGAACAGCACGGTGTTGGCGACCGCCGTCGGCGCCAGCGTGTCGATGGCGATCGGCGGCGTCAGAGCACCGCCGGCCGCATTGCCGGCGGCGTCGGTGAAGGCGCCGGCGGCGATGGTGATGCTGGCCGCCGTGTTCTGGATGCCGGCGGTGGGCGTGAAGGTGGCGGTGTAGACCAGCGGATTGGCGGTCGCCGCCAGCCCGCTCAGCGTGCCGCCGGCGGTGACCACATCGCCGGCGCCAAAGCCGACCGGCAGCTCGCTGAAGGTAAAGCTGACGGTGGCGGTCTCGCCGGCCTTGAGCGCCGTCACATTGCTGGTGATGGCCACGGTCGGCGCCAGCGTATCGATATTGATCACCGGGCCGGTGGCGCCGCTGCCGCTGTTGCCAAACGCATCGGTATAGGCGCCAGCGCCGACGCTGATGTCGGCCGTGCCGCCGCCGACGCCGCTGTTGGGCGTGAAGACCGCCGTGTACACCAGCGGATTGGCGGTGGCGGTAAAGCCGCTCAGCGTGCCGTTGTTATACACGATATCGCCGCTGGTGAAGCCGGCCGGCGGGGTGCTGAAGGTGAAGGTCAGCGTGGCCGCCTCGCCCGCCTTGAGCGCCACATCGTCGGCGCTGATCAGCAGCGACGGCAGCGTGGTGTTGATGGCGATCGGCACCGTCAGGCTGGCCTGGCCGTTGTTGCCGGCGGCGTCGATGTAGCCGCCGGCGTTGACCTGCACGGTGGCGGTCACGCCCAGCTGGCCGGCGGCCGGCGTGAAGGTGGCGGTGTACACCAGCGGGTTGCCGGTGGCGGCCAGGCCGCTGACGCTGCCGCCGGTAACCGTCAGCGACGCGGCGCTGAAGTTGGACGGCGCTTCGCTGAAGGTGAAGGTCAGCGTGGCGCTCTGGCCGGCGCGCAGCGCGCCGAGGTCGCTGGTGGCCAGCACCGTGGGGGCGGCGGTGTCCAGCACATAGGCAGCGCCGGCGGCGGCGCCATGGTTGCCGGCGGCGTCGTTGACGCGCACCTGCAGCGTGTTGCTGCCGCTCAGCGTGACGCCGCCCAGGCTCCAGCTGGCGCTGCCGACGCTGCTGCCGGCGTTGCTCCAGGTGGCGCCGTTGTCAAGCGACACCTGCACCGTTTCCCCCGCCACCAGCGCCGCGTTCAGCGTGCCGCTGACAGTCTGGGCCGCGGTGCGGGTGATCAGGTCAGTGCTGCTGACGCCGGTATCGTTGGAGAAGGTAAAGCTGGCGCCGGTGGTGCCCGGCGCCACCGTGTCGATGCTGACCGCCGGCGACGGCGCGGCCGTGCCGCTGTTGCCGATCAGGTCGGTATAGCTGCCGCCGGCCACCGTGATGCTGGCCGCGCCGCTGGCGATGCCGGCCGACGGCGTGAACAGCGCCGTGTACACCAGTGGATTGGCGGTGGCGCTAAAGCCGCTCAGCACGCCGCCGCTGACCGCCACGTCGGCGGAGGTGAACCCGAGCGGCGTTTCGCTGAAGGTAAAGGTAATGTTGGCCACGCTGCCGGCATTCAGCGACGCCAGGTCGCTGGTGATGGCCAGCGTCGGCGCTTTGGTGTCGACCAGGATCACCGGCGTCACGCCGCTGCCGCCCTGGTTGCCCAGGGCATCGGTGTAGCTGCCGCTGGCGACGGTGATGGTGGCCGGCGCGCTGACGTTGGCGCCGGGCGTGAACAGCGCGGTGTAGACGCCGCCGCCCTGGTTGGTCAGGCCGCTGATGGCGCCGCCGCTGACGCTGATATCGCCGGCGCTAAAGCCGCTCGGCGCGCTGGTGAAGGTGAACGTGATGTTGGCGGTTTCACCGGTTTTCAGCGTGGCCGCATCGCTGGTGATGACCACCCCCGGGCCCAGCGTGGTGATCGAGATCGCCGACGAGGTGGCGCCGCTGCCGTTGTTGCCGGCCAGGTCGGCGTAACTGTTGTTGGTCAGCGTGACGCTGCCCAGCACGCCACTGAGGCCGGCATTCGGCGTGAATTCCACCGTGTACACGCGCGGATTGGCGGTGGCCACCAGGTTGGCCAGCGTGCCGCCGCTGGCGGTCAGGTCGCCCAGCGCCAGACCGTCCGGGGTTTCGCTGAAGGTGAGCGTGACGAGCGCGCGCTCGCCGCTCTTCAGCACGCTGACATTGCTGCTCAGCGATACCGTCGGCGCGGTGGTGTCCAGCTGGTAGGCGCTGCTGGCGGCGGCGCCGGCGTTGCCGGCCGCATCCACCACACGCACCTGTAGCGTATTGCTGCCGGTCAGGGTCTGGCCGGCCAGCGACCAGGCCGCGCTGCCGGTGCTGCCGCTGGCCGTGACCCAGGTGCTGCCGTTGTTGAGCGAAACTTCCACATGCTCGTCGGCCGCCAGGTTGGCGCTCAGCGTGCCGCTGATGGTTTGCGCCGCCGTCTTGGTGATCAGGTCGCCCGGCACGCCGGTATCGGCCGAGAACGCCACGCTGGCCGAGGTGGTGGCCGGCGCCGTGTTGTCGATCGAATAGCTGGCGCTCAGCGGCGTGCTGCTGCCGCCGGGATTGGTCACGCGCACCTGCAAGGTGCCGGAACCGCTCAGCGTCTGGCCGTTCAGCGCCCAGCTGGTTGAGCCGGTGGCAGCGGTGGCGGTGGTCCAGGTGCTGCCGTTGTCGAGCGACACTTCGACCTTCTCGTTGCCCAGCAGCGCGCTGCTGAGCGTGCCGGTGATATTTTGCGCGGCGCTCTGCGTGATCAGGTCGGTATTGCTGACGCCGGTATCGGCGGAGAACGTCACGCCCAGCGCGGTGGTGCCGCTCGGCACCGCCGACACCACGGTGGTGGCGCTGTTGCTGACGATGACGCTGCCGTCGTTGATGGCGACGGTAAACGTGGTGGTGGCGCTGACCCCGGCCGCGCTCTTGAAAATCAGCGCCTGCAAGGCCGCCTGCGCGGCGCCCGGCGCCGCTGCCGACAAGGTATAGGTCACGCCGCCATCGGTGGTGACAAAGCCGGACGCGCTGAGCGACGCCGGCGTGAACGCGCCCTTGGCGGCGCTGTCCGGCGTAATGGTGACGATCACTGACGCGCCGACATCCGGATCGCTCAGCGTGATGGCGGAGAACGGATGCAGCGTGCCGCCGGCGGTGACGTTCTGCGCCGCCGCCGTGCCGGCCAGGACCGGCGCATCGTTGACCGAGGTGGCAGTGATGACGGTGGCAGTATTGGTGACAGCGGCGCCATTGGCGTCGGTGGCCACCATGGTAAAGGTGGTGCTGACGTTGACGCCCACCGCCGCCTGGTTGGCGGTCGGCGTGAAGGTCAGCGCCTTCAGCGCCGCCGTCAGCGCGGCCGGCGTGGCGGCGCTCAGCGTATAGCTGCCGTTGCTGCCGGACAGGCCGGCGCCGCTCAGCGTGCCGTTGGCGGCGTTGAAGCTGATCGTCATGCTGACGTTGTCGCCGTTGACATCGGCCACGGTCACGCCGGAGAACGGCTTGATGGTGGCGTTGTCGCCGACGCCGGCAGTGGCGGTGCCGGTAATGGTCGGCGCACTGTTGCTGGTGTTGTTGACCACCACGATGGCGGCGCTGACGGCGGTGTTGGCATTGCCGATCACGCTGTTCCAGTCATCGCCGGCCGACAGCGAATACGCGGTGCCGCCGGCCGAGATGCTGCCGTTCTTGTTCAGCAGCGCTTCCACCGCCGCGATGTCGGCGCCCGACAGCGTGACCGAGAACGAAGTCGAACTGTTGACTTCGACATTGCTGCTGGTGTTGAGGAAACGCGTAACGCCGCCCTCGCCGGTCAGGCCCAGCTTGGCGACAGTGATGTCGTTGTTGGCGCCGACCACGCCCACCAGGTTGGCGCCGGTGACGGTCAGCACATGGGTGGCGGCGTTGTAGCTGGCCGCGCTGATGGTCGGCAGCTGAACATTGGTGACCGCGATCGGATTGCCGGTCAGGTCGGTGCCGTTGCTGAGGTTGCTATCCCAGTTGGCGGCGGCGGCGATGTTGAAGGTCTTGCCATCGACGCTGGACGAACCGTTGTTGTTCAGCAGGCCGTTGAGCGCCAGCTTGTCGGCCGCGTTCAGCGTGATCGAGGCCGCCGTGGTGCTGCTGGCGCTGACCACCGACGACGTCAGCGTATAGGTGGCGCCGTTGGCGCCGGTGATGGTCAGCTTGGTCGGATCGATGGCGTCGCCGGCGCGGATGCCGACCGCCGTCAGGCTCAGCACGCCGGTGCCGGCGTTGTAGGCGGCCGAGGTGATGCTGTTGGCGACGCGCGCATTGGCGATCTGCAAATCGTCGATCGCCACCTCAAAACCCAGCGGGTTGACGATGCGGATGCCGTAGATGCCCTTGAAGTCGGCCATCGAGGCGAAATTCAGCAGGCCGTATTCGTTGACGAGCAGGCTGGTCAGCGAGACGCCGACGCCGGTCGGCTGGTAATTGGCGTCCAGCGCGTACACGGTGAACACGACCGTGCCCAGCAGGTTGCCCACCAGGCTGCCGCTGCCGAGGTTGAGGCTGACGGCGTCGAACACGCCGCTGTTGGCGCGCAGGTCGACGTAGCTGACCGGGGACAGCAGCGAGCCGTTGACGGTCAGGCGGTCGTCGCTGAGCGGAACGCCGATCAGGTTGCTGCCATTGACGTTCACCACCTGCACGCCGCCGCCGTTGGTACTTTGCGCGTACAGGTCCAGTCCGAGGCCGAGAATGTTATCGGTGTGCACCACGGTGCCGGCCGCCAGCCCGGTGGCGTTGAGCAGCGTGACGTTGGCGTTGGTGCCAAAGGTGATGGTGCCGTTGCTGCCATTATTCACCAGCGCCAGGTCGGCGGCATACGCCTGCTCGGCGGCGGCGCTCAGCGCGGACGCGGCCTCGATGGCGCCGCTATGGTATTCCAGCTCCCAGTTGCCATGCACGCCGGTGATATCGGTCGAAGCCGCCACGTCAGCGCCGCTGACAAACGACAGTGCATCGACAAAGCTCTGGCCGGCCGCGCCGGCGGCGACGTCGCAACCGAACAGCAGCAGGTCGCCACCATCGGACAGCGCGGCGCCCCATTCCCGCACGGCGGCCTGATAATCCTCCAGGTGAGCGTTGTCGAGTACGGTATTGCCGAGTTGCAATTGGCCGGCGGCGCCATGCGACACGATCTGGATGCTGTCCAGGCCTGCATGGTTACGCAGCACGGTGGCGATCTGCTCGACGCCATCGCGCCATGAAGCCAGTTTCACGACCAGTACATCATCCGCAACGCCGGCCGCGAGCGCGTCGGCATTGACCACGCTGGCGTCGATGAATAGCACTGCGCTATGTGTTCTATTCGGGCTGCTCATATTGCTTCTCCGCATCATTCTTGCCGATAACTGATTATGAGTAGCTTCAAATGGATTACAAAATTTTCCTGTTTGCCAAACGTTCTGTCCGGTATGGCAAATGCGGAGGTCGCTTGGCGCACAAAGAAAAAGCAGCGCTTTTTGTTAAAATGCTCTTCTTGCCGCCTTTCGGCGAGTTCAGCCAATATCGGTTACTCTCTGCACCAATAATTTATTAGCTGCACCAGAAAGGATTTCAAATTGCCAACTCTTTTGACACGACGCCTGGCCTTGCTGGCCGAAGAAAAACACCGCGCCGTGCTGGCAGGCGGGCTGCGGGGCATCGAGCGGGAGACCTTGCGCGTGGACCGCGCCGGGCATCTGGCGCACACCCCGCATCCGGGCGCACTAGGGTCGGCATTGACGCATCCGCAAATCACCACCGATTACGCCGAGACGCTGCTGGAATTCATCACGCCCGCTGAAAACGATATTGGCGTCACGCTCGCCAAGCTGGACGGCATCCACCGTTATGCCTACAGCAAGCTGGGCAATGAGCTGCTGTGGAGCCAGTCGATGCCGTGCACCTTGCCGGCGGAAGAAGACATCGAAATCGCCTGGTACGGCACCTCCAACCTGGGCACGCTCAAGCATGTCTACCGGCGCGGCCTGGCGCTGCGCTATGGCAAGGCGATGCAGTGCATCGCCGGCATCCACTACAACTACTCGCTGGACGAACGCCTGTGGCGCGTGCTGGCCGAGCACGAGGCCAGGGAGCAGCCGGACGCCAAGCGCCTGACGCCGCGCGCGTTCCAGTCGGAAGCCTACCTGGCCACCATCCGCAACTTCCGCCGCTACAGCTGGCTGCTGATGTACCTGTTCGGCGCCTCGCCGGTGCTGTCGGCCGGCTTCCTGCGCGGCCGGCCGCACAAGCTGGAGACGCTGTCGGCCGATACGCTGTACCTGCCATACGCCACCAGCCTGCGCATGAGCGACCTCGGTTACCAGAACGACGCGCAGTCCGGTCTTCGCCCGCACGAGAACTGCCTCGACAGCTACGTGGCGGCGCTGACCAAGGCCGTCAACCAGCCGTACGAACCGTACGCCAAGCTGGGCACCAAGCGCGACGGCGAATGGATCCAGCTGAGCACCAACGTGCTGCAGATCGAAAACGAGTACTACTCCACCATCCGTCCCAAGCGCGTGATCCAGACCGGCGAGCGGCCGATCCAGGCGCTGTGCGCGCGCGGCGTGCAGTACATCGAAGTGCGCTGCATGGACGTCGACCCGTTTGAACCGGTCGGCATCAGCGAAACGGCCGGCCGCTTCCTCGACGCCTTCCTGCTGTTCTGCGCACTGGAAGAAAGCCCGCAGATCACGCCCGAACAAAGCGCGCGCTACACCGAGAACTTTGCCCGCACCGTCAAGGAAGGCCGCCGTCCGGGCCTGACGCTGCACAACGGCGACGCCGAAGTGCCGCTGCCGGTATGGGGCGCCGACCTGCTGGAGCGCATCCGCCCCGCTGCCGCGCTGCTCGATACGCTGCGCGGCGACAGCATCCACGGCGACGCCCTGGCGGCACAGATGCGCAAGCTGAACGACCCGACGCTGACGCCATCGGCGCAAGTGCTGGAAGCGCTGAAATCGCACGGCAACTCGTTCAACGCCTTCGCGCTGGCGCAAAGCGAACAGCATGCGGCCTACTTCCGCAGCCATGCGCCGAGCGCCGAGGAAGCCGCCTACTTCGATGGCCTGGCCGCCGTCTCGCTGGCCGAACAGGCCGAGATGGAAGCCGCACCGCAATCGAATTTCGACGATTACGTGGCGGCCTACCGCAACAGCAACTTGTGCCAATCGAAGCAGGACGCTGACTGACCTTCCGATGCTCACCTTCTACAACGAACTGCACGCGCAGCACAAAGGGCGCCACGAGATGTTTCGCGGCGAACTGGTGCCCTGCTTTGAAAAGCCGGAGCGTGCGGATGCGGTGCTGGCGGAACTGGGCCGGCGTGGCCTGGGCCGCATCGTCACGCCGCATGGCGTACCGTTGATGTCGCTGGAGCGGATTCATACGCCGCGCTATCTGCAGTTTTTGCGCGGCGCGTGGAACGAATGGGTGGCGCTCGATCCGGCCAACGCCAGGAAGGACGCGTTTCCGTCGGTGTGGCCGGTGCGCACGCTGCGCAGCGATATCGAACCGGAAAATTTTGCCGCGCGTATGGGGCTGTATTCGATGGACAGCGGCACGCCGCTGACCGCCGGCACCTGGACCGCCGCCAAGACCGGGGCCGATTGCGCGGTCAATGCGGCGCATGCGCTGCGGCTGGGTGAGCGCGGCACATTTGTGTTGAGCCGTCCGCCCGGCCATCATGCCGGCGCGGATTTCTTCGGCGGTTCCTGCTTCCTGAATAACGCCGCGCTGGCGGCGCAGCACCTGCTGGATGACGGCGCGCGCAAAGTCGCCATCATCGACATCGACTACCACCACGGCAACGGCACGCAAAGCATCTTCTACCATCGGGACGACGTGCTGTTTATATCGATACACGCCGATCCGCGTAGCGAGTATCCGTTTTATCTCGGCCATGCGGATGAGCGGGGCCAGGGCGCCGGCATGGGCTACAACCTGAACCTGCCGCTGGCGGCCGGCAGCAGCGCGCAGGCGTGGTTCTCGGCGCTGGAGACAGCCTGCATCCGCATCGGCAGCTTTGCGCCGGATGCGCTGGTGGTGTCGCTGGGGGTGGACACGTTTGCCGGCGATCCGCTGGGCCGCTTCAACCTGCAAAGCGCCGACTACCTGAAAATCGGCGAACGCCTGGCCTGGCTGAATGTCCCCACCGTCTTCATCTTCGAAGGCGGCAACGTCGTCAAGGAACTCGGGGTGAACGTCGTGAACGTGCTGGAAGGCTTCGAGACAGCGTTGTAGCGGCCCTGAACCCGCACTGCGACGGCTCGGGGTCTGACCCCGAACGGGTCAGACCCCTTCGCTTGAGGGGTTAATACACATCGCGGCGGTAGCGGCCATCTTCTGCCAGCTGCTCCAGCTGCGCGCGGCCGATGATGTCGGCCAGCGCTGCATCCACCCCGCCCGCCATGCCCTGCAAGCTGCCGCAGACGAAGATCACCGCACCATCGGCGATCCACTGGCGCAGCGTATCGGCGCGCTCTTGCAGGCAATCCTGCACATAGCCGCCGCCGGTAACGTCACGTGAATACATCAGATCCAGCTCCGGCAGGAAGCCCTGCGCGCGCCAGCCTTTGATCTCGTCCGCGCAAATGGCGTCATGCGCCTGTTGACGCTCGCCGAAAATCAGCCAGTTGCGCTGCGCGCCTTCCAGCACCCGCGCGCGCAGATGCGAACGCAGGCCGGCAATGCCCGAGCCATTGCCGATGTAGATCGCCGGCGCCGGCTGCGGATACGCGTCAAACGACGGATTCGCGATCAGGCGCACACGCACTTCGTCGCCGATTGCCGCCTGGTCGGTCAGCCAGCCAGAGGCCAGGCCCAGTCCGCGCTCGCACTGCACCTGGCGCACCACCAGCTGCAAGCTGCCATCCTGGGGCACTGACGCCAGCGAGTAGCGGCGCGGCGCCGCATCCACGCCATAATGTCCCGGCCAGATATCCACCAGTGCACCGGGATGCCAGCCAGCTCCGATGTGGCCGCCCAGCGTGATCTCGTACAGCGGAAAACCGATGCTGCCCGGATTGAGCAGCACGCGCTTTTCCAGACGCCAGCTCACATATTCTCCGTCGTCGGCGGCAGCGCTCAGCGTCACCTCCGCCGCATCGGCCGCGCCCTCGCCCATCAAGCCGCGCAGCGCATTGCCCCAGCGCGCCAGCGCGCCGGCGTCGCCGTTATCCATTTCAATCATCGGATGCAGCGGCTGCGCACCCATAAAGCTCAGGCGCTGATCCAGCGTGCGGCCAAAGCCGCAGAACTGCGCGTAATTGCGGTCGCCCAGCGCCAGCACGGCGTACTGCACATGCTGGAGTTCTTCCTTGGCCGCATGCAGCAGACGGCTGAAGCGACGCGCGCTATCCGGCGCTTCGCCTTCGCCAAAGCTGCTGGCGACGAACAGCGCGCGGCGGTATTTGCCCAACTGCGGCGGCGTCAGTTTTTCCAGCGACTGCACATGCACCGCCACGCCGGCCTTTTGCAGCGCGGCCGCGCTTTGCAGCGCCAGACGCTCGGCCTGGCCGGTCTGGCTGGCATAGGCCATCAGCACCGGATCATCCTGCGCCACGCCAGCCGGCGCCAAAGCGGCAAACTGCGCGCGCTCGGCACGGGCGATGCGTTTCTGCTTGCGGCGATTCAGATACAGCATCCAGCCGGTGATGCCAAAGCCAGGCAGCGCCAGCGCGGCGATGAACACGATCAGCTGGCCGACCACGCCGAAATATGTGCCGAGGTGCAGCGGATAGATGGTCGACTGCAGACGCGCGCCTACCGGCTTGTCCGCATACAGCTCATTCTTCAGCAGCGCGCCGGTTTGCATATTGATCGACATGCTGCTGCGCGCACGCACATGCGGCGCATCCTTGGCCACCCACAGGATCTGCAGCGGCGCGTTGGCGCGCTCCGGCGGACGCAGGAAAGCCATCTGCCAGTTCGGCGCGGTCTGCTGGAAGGTGGCCCAGCTTGGCGTCAGGTCGGCCGGTTCGGCCTTCGGCGGCTTGGCCGGCTTGGGCTTGGGCGTAGCCGCTTCGCGCGGCGGACGTATGGTGCCCATCCAGCCGTCCGCCATGTCGCGGATCGGATCGAAGGCCCAGTACACGCCGGACACGGTGAACACCATGAACACCAACAGCACCCACGTGCCCACCACCGAGTGCAAGCCCCACAGGAAGGAACGGCCCTTCATGCGCGGATCGAAGGTCAGCCAGGTGCGCCAGTCCCATACGCGACGCGGCCAGCGCAGATACAGGCCGCTCAGCGCAAGCCCCATCAGGCAGAAGGCCAGCACGCCGCTGACCATCTTGCCCGGATCGCGCGGCAGCAGCAGGAAGCGGTGCAGCTGTTCGGTCCACTCGAAGAAACCGTCGTACTTCAGCTCCGGCAGCAGCGCGGCGGTGTACGGATTGAGATAAATCGTTTCGCCTTTGCGCGCGCCCGGCGCTGGCGCCAGGCCGATGCGGGCGCTGGCCCCCGGCGTGTCGTACAGGATGATGCTGGTGACACGTTCGTGCGGCTTCAACGCGCGCGCGGCCAGCGCGAACTGCTGCGGCGCCAGCACCGGCGCGCTTTGCACGGCCACCGCGCGCACGCCGGGATTGAGCGCATCCAGGATCTGCTCGCGGAAGGCGAGGACGGCGCCGCTCAGGCCGATCACCATCAGGACCGTACCGGCGCTGATGCCGACGAACCAATGCAGCTGGAACCAGAGCTTTTTCACAGGCCCACCTGCGCGTTCAGTTTAACGGCAGGCAGCACGAGGGACGGAGGCAGATGGCACATGGCATTGATCGGTAAGAAGAATGCCGTCGATTTTACACGTAATGAGAATGATTATCAATTAATGAGAATCAGAACGCTTCCCAGTCGTCGCTGGCGTGTGTCGCCTTTTTGACCGCTTTGGCGGCGACCGGACGGGCAGTGCTCAACTGACGCGGCGCCGGCGCCTTGCGTTCGAACACCGGCGCGGCCTTGGCCGGGGCGTTGATCTTGAACACGCCGACCGCTTCGGCCAGGCGGGTCGCCTGCTCCTGCAGCGAACCGGCAGCAGCGGCCGCCTCTTCCACCAGCGCGGCATTCTGCTGGGTGGCTTGGTCCATCTGGCCGATGGCGCCGTTGACCTGCTCGATGCCGCCGGTCTGCTCCTGGCTGGCACTGGTGATCTCGGCCATGATGTCGGTGACGCGACGGATGCTGCTGACCACTTGTTCCATGGTCACGCCGGCGGTGTCCACCAGCTTGGCGCCGGCATCCACATTACTTACCGAGGCGGTGATCAGTTCCTTGATTTCCTTGGCGGCGGCGGCCGAGCGCTGCGCCAGCGTGCGCACCTCGCTGGCGACCACGGCGAAGCCACGGCCCTGCTCGCCGGCGCGGGCGGCTTCCACGGCGGCGTTCAGCGCCAGGATATTGGTCTGGAAGGCGATGCCGTCGATGACCGAGATGATGTCGACGATTTTCTTCGACGATTCGTTGATCGCACTCATGGTGGTCACCACTTCGCTGACCACGGCGCCGCCCTGGGTCGCCACTTCCGATGCGGCGATGGCCAGCTGGTTGGCCTGGCGCGCGTTGTCGGCATTCTGGCGCACGGTGGTGGTCAATTCTTCCATCGAGGCGGCGGTTTCTTCCAGTGCGCTGGCCTGCTGCTCGGTGCGCGACGACAGGTCCAGGTTGCCGGCGCTGATTTCATGCGATGCGGTGGCAATCGTGTCGGTGCCGACGCGTACTTCGCTGACGATGCCCACCAGGCTGTCATTCATATTGCGCAGCGCACGCAGCAGCTTGCCGGTCTCGTCATTGGTGCGCGCGTCGATCACGTGCGTCAGGTCGCCGGCGGCCACCGTTTCGGCCACGGTAACGGCGTCCTGGATCGGCCGCACGATGCCATGCGTCAGCAGCCAGGACAGCACGGCGCCGACCGCCACCGCGATCACGCTCAGCACCACGATCAGCATGCGGCTCTCGCCAGTATTGGCGTCGATGGCGCGCGCCGTGGCGTCGATGCTGTCGCGCTGCATGGTCACCAGTTGTTGCAGCAGATCCTGGTACAGCTGCGCGGCCGGGGTGAACTTCTGGTCCAGGATGCGCGCAGCTTCCTCGGCGTTGCCTTCCCCCTTGGCCTTGACGGCGCCGTCACGCGAGGCGCTATAGGCCTTGCGCTGTTCCAGGATGCGGGCAAACAGCTCGTGCTCCGGACCGGTTTCCGCGATCAGCGGCTCGATACCTTTGAGCAGCTCAGCCGCCTTCTTGACCGACTCGGCCGCATCGGCCTTGAAATAGGCGCCCAGCGACGGATCTTCGCTCTTGACGATGGCGGCGGTGCGGCGGATCGAGGCGAAATTGAGGCTATACCAGTCGGTAATCATGCGCTCCTTGGTGAGCGGCGCGGCCATCATGGTGCGGGTCGAATCGCCGACCTCGGCCAGGCGCCACACGCCGACCACCGCGATCAGCACCGTCATCGCCAGAATGAGGAAAAAGCCCAGTCCCAGGCGCTTTCCGATATTGAAATTTGAGAGAAACCCCATGCTTATCGTCCTTTTGCATATGCTTAACTGAATATGCAAGATTTTACGCCAACCAATTCTCCAAAGAAACAATAAATTCATTTATGTAACATTTGCTTGTAAAATGTATCGCGTTCTTCCTCAACCCTGAAGCGAGTTCCCATGAAATCTCCCCGTTTGTTCCGCCGCACGCTACTGGCTGCCTGCCTGATCGCCGCCGCCGCCAGCCAGGCCGCATCGCTGCCCGCTCCGTTGGCGGCCCAGCTGACCACCGATTACCCCAAACTGGCCAGCTTCTATCAGGATCTGCACGCGCACCCCGAACTGAGCTTCAACGAACACGAAACCGCCGCCAAGCTGGCCGAGCGCGCCAAGGCACTGGGCTTTGACGTCACTACGGGCGTGGGCGGCACCGGCGTTGTCGCCATCCTGCGCAACGGCCCCGGCCCGACCGTCATGCTGCGGACCGAGATGGACGCGCTGCCGGTGCTGGAAAAAACCGGCCTGTCGTTTGCCAGCGCGGTCACCACCAAGAACGCCGCCGGCGACACCGTGCCGGTGGCCCATGCCTGCGGCCACGACCTGCACATGTCGGCCTGGTATGGCACGGCGAAACTGTTGTCGGAAAATCGCAAGGCCTGGAGCGGCACGCTGATGCTGGTCGGCCAGCCGTCGGAAGAACCGCTGAACGGCGCCGCCGCCATGCTGAAGGACGGCCTGTTCACGCGCTTCCCGAAACCGGACTACGCGCTGTCCATGCATGACGACGCCAGCATGGCGTCCGGCACCATCATGTGGCACGCCGGCGCCTTCCGCGCATCGGCCGACACCGTCACCATCACCATGTTTGGCCAGGGCGGCCACGGCGCCGTGCCGCATGAAACCCGCGATCCGGTGGTGATGGCGGCGCGCCTGGTGCTGGCGTTGCAGACGCTGGTGTCGCGCGAGAACAATCCGCTGGACCCGGTGGTCATCACGGTCGGCAGCATCCAGGGCGGCACCCAGGCCAACATCGTGCCGGACCAGGTCAAACTGGCGCTGACGGTGCGCACCTTCCGCCCGGAAGTACGCCAGCGCGTGCTGGCCAGCATCGCCCGCGAAGCGCGCGGCGAAGCCATCGCGGCCGGTGCGCCGAAGGAACCGCTGGTGGATATCAAGCCAGGCACGGATTCGGTCTACAACGACCCGGAACTGATGGCGCGCGCCATCAAGGCGGTGGAAAAAGCTGTCGGTCCGGAATTTGTGAAAGAGATGCCGCCGAAGATGACGTCGGAAGACTTCGCCATGTACGGCCAGCAGCCAGGCGTGAAAGCGCTGCTGATCCACGTCGGCGCGGTCGATGCCGACCGTCTGGCGGCCGCGAAGAAAGCCGGCCAGCCACTGCCAGGCACCCACTCGCCACAGTGGGCGCCGGACCTGCAGCCGACCTTGATGAACACCATCAAGGCCGAAACCGCGATCCTGCTCGAACTGATGCCGCCGAAGCGCTAAGCAAACCGAGGTCTGGGACCGCGCTCCGGACCTCAACTTTAGCGCGACGGCGATTGCCGTATCTGCTCATTTGGCTTAATCTGTCTGCTCAAGCGAACATCTTGAGCATGGAGGTTTAACGTGAGCAAATTCGCGGTAAAGCGGCTCTTTACGGGAACCGGAGCGGCGAAGATTCGTGATTTTCGTTCGCTTTACCTGTCCTCGCCAGAGGATCGTATCCAGATCATCCGTGCAGGTGTTGGCGCCACCGAAACCAAGGCTTTTGCTGTCGACCTTGGTATTCCACAAGACCGATTTTTCCGCATGTTCGGCATCGCCCAAGCGACGGTCACGCGGAAAGCATCGAAGCAGCAAACGCTGTCGACCGAGGAAAGCGAAAAGATCGTGGGTATGGCAAAGCTGGTTGGACAGGCCCAGACCATCCTCGAACAGTCAGGCGACCCCGAGCTGACGAAAGATTTCGATGCGCCGAAGTGGCTGGCGAAATGGATAGAGGAACCGGTTCCTGCCTTGGGCGGGAAACGCCCCGCCGACTACATGGACACCATCGAGGGCCAGGAAATGGTATCGCGCCTGCTCTCGATGATGCAGACGGGAGCTTATGCGTGATCGTCTGGCGAATCGCTACCGATACCCCTGATTACACAGCGGACGATATGTCGGGTGTCGGCGCCAAGGTTTCCGGAGGGCGCTGGAACCGCCCCGGCAATGCCATGCTCTACTGTGGAGCCAATATCGCCTTGGTGGCTCTCGAAACCTTTGTCCACCTCAAGGCTGGCGGCCTGCCGCTCAATCGCTATCTGGTTCAAATCGATGTGCCGGATGACGTCTGGAACAAGGCGCATGACATGCGCCATCCTCCAGTGGGATGGGATGCGATCCCTGCAGCAGCAGTCAGCCTCGACGCTGGAGATAGCTGGGTCAAGGCGCAGAGCAGTACGCTGATGATCGTACCCTCCGTTATCGTCCCCGAAGAGTACAACGTACTGATCAATCCACTACATTCCGACGCCTCCAAGCTCCGCGCAAAGAAGGTGCGCAAGTGGCTCTATGACTCACGCTTAGCAAAGCCTTGACCATATTGATACGCTTACTGCGCCGCCATCGCGGAGGCGAATTCGCGATAGGCGTGCAAGGGGCGGCCGAGCAGCGTGGTCAGTCGCTCCTGGTCGCCCGCTTCCGGCAGCAGGCCATCGCTGACAAAGCGTTCGGCCATCAGGCGCATCTCATACGCCATCCACTTCGGCATGAAGGTGGCCAGGTTCTGCTCGAAGCCGCTCGGGTCATCGCCGCCATAGACGACCGGGCGTCCCAGCACCTCGGTCCAGATTGCCGCTAACGCCGAACCGGTCAGCGTGTCCGGGCCGACCAGGTTGATGATCTGGTTGGGCAGTTTGCCGGGCGCCTGGTCGCGGCGGATCAGTTCGATCGCTGCCACCTCGGCGATGTCACGCACGTCGATCATCGCAATCCCCTTGCCGCCAATCGGCATCGGATACACGCCATGGTTAACGATGACATCCTTAACCATGTGGTCATTGTCGATGAAGTACGCCGGCCGCAGTATCGTCGCGCTGAAACCCATCTGTTCGATCATGCGCTCGGCGCCCAGCTTCACCGCGAAGTGCGGCACGTTGGCGAAGCGGTCGCTGTGCAGCACCGACAGGTACACCACGCGCTCGACGCCGCAAGTGCGCGCCATGTTCAGGGTAATCAGCGCCTGGGTGAACTCGTCGCCCGCAACGGCGTTGAGCAGAAACAGCGTGTTGACGCCTTCAAACGCGGCGCGCAGGGCATCGAGATCGAGCAGGTCGCCTTGCACCACCTCCATGCCGGCGGGAAGCGCAGCTTTGGACGGATCGCGCACCAGCACGCGCACTGCTGCGCCGCGCTTAACGAGTTGCGGAACGACTTGGCTGCCGACGCGACCGGTGGGGCCTGTAACGAGGATGGTCATGGTATTTCTCCTTGAGGTACGGTTGAAAGATGAATCCATGTTAGCCGTCTCGTCGTCGATCCAAAAGACGGTATATTGAGACACTTCGTCTCGCTGGCGGAACACATTCCAGCAAGCCTTCCTCTGGGCGCACCGGCAAACCGGCGGCTTGATGCATAATCCGTTAAAAAATAGTCGTGAACTAGCTCTGGGGCTTAAGCTTTCTCAAGTGATAGCCCCAGATCGGCTAATGTCGAAGACAGTTGTGTCATAGAGACATAAAAACTGCAAAATCTTTGAAAAATAGTCATGAACTAAGGTGTCTTGTATTGCCATAACGGCAATTACGCTGACACCTTCACTGCAAAATTAAATTACACGTGCATCCTCCTGACCAAGCGAAAGGTAATGAGCTAAATGCTGGTAGTGCAAGCGGTTGATTGAAAAAGGTTCGCTCGAAACCGGCGGAAGTTGACAGGTTAACGCCCCAGAACCCCGTCCCCACTGTCTCCTTGTAATGGCCGCCGGCAATCTTCCACTTCTGGCTCGTCCTATTGAAGATCGTCAGTTCCCTCTTGAACTCGGACAGGCTTTCCAGCTTCACGCTCAATTGCTTCAAGCAGGCCTCGTTGTCGATCCACAACGTAGACCTCAACCAAGGAAATCAAATTTTGAAGTTCATAAAGGCGATCGAATGGAAAGGATAATTTGTATTCAAGATGAAGCACTAACTCTTCGGTCGTGTTCTCCTCAAAAATAGAAGCAAACTCGAATTGATTCTCGTCACTGTGAGCAACGTACTTGTGCCGCAGGTCCATGATTACTTGGTGCTGCGCTATGCTCTCCTCGCTTGATCGAAAGATGGACGATGCGTCAAGCTTTACTCGACCTGCACCGGTGCTTACAAAGCATTTGGCATATGCATTGAGTGCACTCTTGAAGTGCGCAATAAAATCGAGAATCTTGGCATAGGATGTCCATAGATGTGGATGACCTAGTTCAGCACTTCGTCCAATGTAATATTAGGCTTCGTGTATCTGGTGCATTAAGAATATCCATTGCTTGTATCTTTTGAGAGCTCTCATGTAGTCGCAGGAAAATATTTAAGTAATCGTGATGAACCTAAGGTCTGCACGGCCGTTCTCATCTCCAGTGCGGGATAGTCCTTCCAGATACGCACCGAGATCGACAATGGCCGCCTCTTGAAATGCCTGCGCGACCCGCTGGGATCGACGCTCGTTTTTTGGCAGTAGGATCGCGCGGGCTTTGTGGTAAGGCCGAGGGAGGTGCGTCCACAGCCATGTCGCTTCGAAGCTGCGCATGGCCTCGTTGAAGGCTACGGAGATCGCTGGTTTATCTGAGATCATGAAAATATCAAAGTCGCGACGCAGCGATGCGATGGCGTCAGGATTGAGCGCATATGAATGCAGACGGCCTGCCAGTGGTACCGGCGCACCGATGCGCAAAGCGATGTACTTAGCAGCAGCAAAGTGGTGTGAACCACCGCTATTGATCAGAAATAGTCGTCCATCCCAACGGTGATATTTGAAGCAGTCATCCGTATTTGGCCGCATGATGCGAATCTCATTATGGGCGAGGTTTTTTGCCAAGCCTTGAGGCGAGATATCAGTGATCATCTCTCTGGAATTACACTCCACCATCTCGTCCATCGAGCTGAATTTTGTCAGTTCCGATTTGGAGGCTGAGAAGCCATGTACTTCTTGGATCTCGCACTGCCAACGTTCGATGACTATTTTGGTGACCAGTTGCTCGAACTCCGGCCGGTGAAGATAGAAGCTATTGTAGTACCCGCCTCCTTTCTTTCGCCATCCAAGCAACTTTCCTTGCTTTCGCCGGCTTAAAAGTATGTCAGTTGAAACTCCAAACTCGTGCCAACGGACCACTTTCTCGCTGGCGATGCTTTTGTCCGTCTCGACAAGTGGTACCCGAATATCGGACTGCTCGGTAAGCAATCGAAGTAGTTTTGCCGGACGCCCAAAGCTTTCGGCGAATCCGTCCATCACAAACTGTTTGAAACTCATATGCACTTCCATGTGATTGATGTGTGGCAATATTACCGCGACATCTTCCCCGCGCAAGTGTCAAACTTTACAGTGTCCGATTTGTCGAGCCATTCGCCTGAGGGGAAATGCGTTGGGGATAGCTGCGGCGTCGGATGATTGGCAGCTTATTCTCGAAGCGGTCGATCGACGTTAGGCCTTCCATTCCACCTGATCCAAATTAACCGTTGAGTTCAAGTCCCCTCATTCGCAACCGGACCGTAGTGAGACAGTATCGGTAGGACCTTCGATGGCTACTTTGCCGATTGGATCAGGGTGAAATCCAGTGGTATCTCATGAAGGTATGATCGCGCCAGCCAGCCGTTTCTGTCTTTGAACTTCTTATGTTCAAGGTAGTGGCGTAGCTCTTTGATCATCGGATTCACCTCTCGTAGCAACCACCGTAGTTGTGTAGGCTCAGCGATATCGGTTTCGCCGATAAGCTTCTCGACCTGATCAGGGAAATCGTCAATCTGGCCTTCCCAGAGCTCATTCGCTTGTCGAATAAACTCTGTGTTCCGATCGAAACGGCGTGAGTCCTCACTGGGGTCTGCAAGAGGAGTAGTTCGATCTCTAGCTTCTTGCGCTAGTACTTGATTCTGATACTGCTGAAACTTATTCAGTGCACCGAGAATAGACTGTGCCATGTCGCGCGTATTCGCCTGATGCCACGGTTCAAGCTTGCGTTGGATAGCTTCGTCGGGTTCGCCCAGTGCTACCAACAACTGTTCGAAATTTTCTACAATCTTGATCATTTCTGGCTTCGGAATTTCGGCGTCCCATCGGCCCATATTGCCAATTATCTGAAATGATGTATCGGCCATCAGACCGACCATGTTTCGCATATGCGCCAGAAGGCTATCTGCTTCAGACAGCTTATCGTTCAAAGCAACCATCTTCGCTTCGACGCCTAGCGCTTTAATCGATTCGAAACGGGAGAGGCTGGAAAAGGCAATCAGAATTAGGCCGGCGGTGAACAGCAATGTCCCAGCCTGCAGCTTGTCGGTAATCGTGGAATAGATCGCGATTCCTAAACATGTTATACCCATCGTGCCCAGCAGGAAATCGCGGAACTGTCCTGACCAGTTGACGAACTTGTACGAAGGAGTGTCGCGCATAATTGATTACTTCTTTCTAGGGCTGATCTGGTATGGCAGTTAGACCGCAAAGCCAGCGATGCTTGTGACGTCACCGGCGACTAGGAGCTGCTTCATGCCATGCTCCTGCGCGCTAAAGCTTATGAGGCATCCTAACGCGGGACTGTCCTCGTAAGCGTTTCCCCCTTCTCATAGTCGACAACGTTTTTCGGCCGCAGTTTCGGGCCTGCAGTGACGTTTTGAACTTCACCACGTTCGATCAGCCCCCTCAAGGCCAGTTGAAGCTCCGATGGGAAGCAATTGCTCTGACATATGAGGTTTGCGAATACGGGTTCCGTGACCAGTAAATTCTGATCGCCAATGCGCGCAAGCCAAAGCTGCTGGAGCTCATGGATACGTGCGTTCGATTCGTTCCAACTCGGTTCCATCTGACCGGCGTCGATTCCAAAAAGGTCGCCTGTTTTATCTGCTTGGGTTTGTTTATTGTATTTGGCGGCATTGCGCACGGCGCTTTGCACCCCAGCCAGCTTTTCCGATTGCTTCATGAATTCGATAATCCCTTTGGGATGCCGAGTCAGGTAGATGAGATGGTACTTTGTTCGGTCCACAGTAGGATCGAGTATGGTGACATATCCAGACAAAGCTTTAGCGTTTGCGGTGCTCACGCGGTCTGCCAGCGCACTACGATATCGTTCCAGTAAAAACTGCTCGCGCTGAGCTGGGTTGCTTGGTATTTTTTCCGCATCAAGTTGGCCACCAAGGAGCGCTGCGATATCGTCACGCAGAGCATTCATTGAGGCCGCGCGGTTGATGAAGTCGTACATGAAATTGATCAGGAACTCGCTGCGCGGGCGTTCTAGCAACGGTTGAAGAATGTCAGGTTTCACCGCCATCCACCCCTTCGGGTCAATGAAAAAGAATGCGAAGCTTTTGGGCGGGCAACGTGCCAGGATGTCTGGAATGCTCCGCGTGAAATCCCCGTGAATTGCTGCGGTTTTTACGTTCGCAGGCGAATGACTTGCTAAGAACTGACTTAGCCGGCCGAAGGCACCATCGTCCTTTTCTACATATACAGCTCGGAACTTCACTGACTTGTCGACCTTCTCAAGGGCGTATTGGACCATCGAGAGCAGGTTCATAGAAATTGCGATCGATGTCGATGCCAGGTCATCGCTCTCGTCCTTCCAGGGCCCTGCAAAGCAATCGACAAAGATGATCTCTTCGTGACCGAGTTTGCTGGCGCTCCAGCCGACAATGTAGAGTAGTCGTTCGAGATACCCATCCAGTAGCAGATGCTTTATGTATGCCTGCTCGCGGCCGACGTAGGGCGACGGAATAATTTCGTGTGGATCAAATTTCATCACAGGTGCCCCAAGAAGATCGATCGTTGACGGTGCGGAATCAATATGTCGGTGCCGTGGATGGAACTGCCTTTCGCACGCAACCCGCCACCCTCGATGACTGCTTGCACTTCCTTGGATGCCACGCCGACATGGAGCGATTCTTTGACGATTTTTTCCGTGGCTGTGGTCTGATTGGCGATCTGCGACATGAGGTCGTTGAACAGAAGGCCCTTTGGATTGCTATAGATCATGCGAGGAAGCAGATCCTGAAGCGTCTCCACGCTTTTCGAGCGGAGCGTGTCATCGAAAGCGCGCGTTTCCGTAAAATTCATCTCGGACTGAGACGTGACATCAATGTCTTTGTTTGCCTCGTAGCCGATTTCGAAGAAGCCACCGTCAAGGCTGTGCCCAAAGCTATTGCCATGTTCCCAGTGCACTGTCTTCATTACGTCATTCGCGCGGTACGCATTGGACAAATGTACGAGCCAATATGACCAGGGGCGGTTCCCTTTTGGCGTAACGAAGAAAAGAGTCATAAAGCGGGCACCGCTGGCCTTCCAGATACCGTGCGAGATTTGACGCTGGATCATCTGGCGCCAGTGGGAGCCGGCCTTCAGGCGCGCGATATCCTGCCAATTGATGTAATGCTCCAATCCGATTTTTTGCGTGATCGAGTGGAACTGCTTGCTATCTGTCAGGAACGTCAGCAGCGAGTCGACGTTGAACGTTAAGATGACTTCGGCACCTTTAAGGTTCTGGAAAATATTGCGCACCGTGGGCATCGCAATATCATTGTATGCGTACTGATCGAGAAGAAAAATCGCGCGCTGTCCGCCTTGGTGTGAAACGCCGGCCGCAGTGATGTCGGCGCAGACCGACTCGAATTTATTCTTGTACAGCCGGATGTCGTTATCGATGAGGTGGCCGTAATTCTCGGCCTTGAGGGTGTGCGTGAGGTACTCAAACGAACTCGGATTGGGCTCGACGAAATGGTACTGAGCTTCTACCGCACGACGGGTCTGCGTGCGTGTGGCGTTCAGATAGGCCTCAGCCTCCTTCACGGTCTGAAGCATGATCAGCGGGGATCCTGGTGCAATACCATTGCCGTCGGTGTACAGCCCTCCGCCGGCAAAACCATCGACCAGCGTGAGCTTAAGCCGCGGGATCTTCTCGTTGGCCATCAAGACGCCAATGTACTTGTAGAGATAATCCCTAACTAGCTGATGTTTTACTTTTGAGTGTGGATCAAGTGGAGGAGGTGCATCTCCAATTATCCATTGCCATTTATCGCCAGTTTTAGTCAATTATTCGTCCCGTTATCGTGCAAGCCCTCCGTCTAGCAAAGGTACTTGGTCCCACGTCGTTCCACCTAATTCCCGTCCACCCTTTGATTTACCAACCTTGACCAACCGAATAATTGCCCCATCGCGGCCCACGACGTCGATACGTTGCGCTCTGGCCGATATGCCCTCTGCAATCAGTTCTTCGGGCGCCCAATGCCCCCACTGCTTAAAGTGGAAGGGTACATTGGCTTCGTTGCACTGGTCGCGCAGGTCTTCCGGCCACGCGGGATTCATGGACCGCGAATCTGGTCCACTCTCACCGCCTGCAATCACCCAATTGATTCCCGGAACACTTGACCCTGGTGCTTGTAACCAAGGTCGCAAATTCAGAGGACCCAAAAGTGGCTCTGCTGAAACGAAGCGTACCACTACATTGTGCTGAAGCAAATGGTCTACTCTTTTTTCTAACCAATTTTGATTTTCGGTGCTGGTGCCCAGCCAAATGTTCTCGGGCCACTTTCCAGACCAAGGAGCCAGTTTTTTAACGTGGCGTATCCTTTTCGTCAGCAGCAGCCAATCGAGATTTGGCGTCGCTTCAATCAGCGCCCAAAGCCTTTCCCGAGTTTCGTTCAAATCTGCCCGATCTTCAAACACATCCGCCATCGATGCGCAAAATACTCGTCTGCGTTCGCCCGCAGCGGCGGCATCTCTGTCCCATTTAAGTGGTTCGCGCCAGTGAGCATCAGTAAAGAAACGCCTAGGCGCTTCTTTTCCCCAGAGATCATTCATACCTACACGCTTCGCCCAAGTCTCAGCGTAGCAGTGTTTGCATGCAGGCGAGATGCGTAGGCACCCCCACCAGGGATTAAATGTGTGATGGGTCCACTCAATCTTACTGTTGACGCCCATGATGCTCTCCAAAAATGTAAGACAACTGTATGTTAATACAGTTGTAAATTCGTCGCACTACGCAATAAATAGTTAGTCAAACCGCACCTCATTTTTACCTAAGGCTTTCATACATTGCATAAAAAATGCGAACGTGAAGCGGCCGCGCGTAATTTTAGTAGCGACACCCTTATAGGTGTCCTCTACGCCAATTTGGGCCAAGCGTGTGACTAACTCACCGTAGCCCACTCCCGACAGCCGCAATTCGGCCTTCAGTTTGTTGGCGGCCTTTTCAGACCATTCATCGGAATACACGTCGGCAATTGAGTTAAATTTGATTGAGACATTGTTCCTCATATACGGGGATAAATCAATGTATATGAGATATTATCCTTATATGCGAGGAGGTTTTGTTTATGAAAGCAAGTTCTCAACAAAATTGCAAAAGATGCTTAGAAACATCATTTATTCATTAAATGATGCATCTAAGCGACATTGACGATAGCGTGAGAACCATCAGTCTTAGAACTATCAATCATGCGACACGATCAAAACTTTAATTCCATTGCTGTCCAGAGTGCTGCTCAGCGTCTTGGTGAGCGTATTCGCACCTCTAGAAAAGCACAGAAGCGCTCGTTGGTCGATTTGGAAAGCGCGTGCCGCGTGCACCGGCAAACACTCGCACGCCTCGAACGCGGCGATCCAGGTGTTTCCATCGGTGTCTTTTTGAGTGTGCTTGAGGCGTTGCGAGAACTGTCCAGTGTCGAATTGCTCGTCAACCAGCCAGATACGCCTACGCATTTGCGCTCGGGCGTCGATGTGTAGAGGCTTTCACCGGGCAACCAGTCCAGCAGCAGGCCTGGTATTGGCTTCAGACGCAAGATCGGGGTGACAATTTTTTGATTTGACATGTGTTCACGACTATTTTTCATTGTTCATGACTATTTTTCGATGTTCACAACTATTTTTCGGCGGATTAGATGCATCCGATTAAAAATCGCTGTTACAAACCGATACAAATATAGCTTGCTATTAAATCGCGTGCTATGTATAGTGTGGTCATGGGCGCTGCAAACAGCGCGAGTTGTAGTAGATTAGCAAGCTGTACTCCCAGATGGTAGATAGCAAGCGATTGAATAGCCAACTAAACTTAACGGTATCACTCACTGAAAGGAAATATCATGTCGCTCGAAAAAGTCCTCTACACTGCACACGCTAAAACCACCGGCGGCCGCGAAGGCCAATCGGCTTCGTCGGATGGTCACCTGTCCGTCAAACTGAGCACCCCGAAAGAACTCGGCGGCGGCGGCGGTGAAGGTACCAATCCAGAACAACTGTTCGCTTCCGGCTACGCTGCCTGCTTCATCGGCGCCATGAAATTCGTCGGCGGCCGTGACAAGATCGCCATTCCAGCCGACCTGTCGGTGGAAACCGCCGTCGGCATCGGCCCACTGCCTACCGGCTTCGGTATTCAAGTTGAGCACAAAATTTCGCTGCCAGGCATGGACCGCGAAACCGCGCAGAAACTGGTCGACGCAGCGCACATCGTTTGCCCTTACTCGAACGCCACCCGTGGCAACATCGACGTGACCCTGACCATCGTTTAAGCGATTCAGCGCCACACGCGGCGAAGGCCGGCCCCTCTTCGGAGGCGCCGGCCTTTTTCACATACAATCAACGCTTTGACCCTGGACGAGACGCGCAATGATTGAGTGGCACTGGCTGGCTTTTGACGACATTCCCCGCAACGACTGGTATGAGGTGCTGCGCCAGCGGCAGGCTGTCTTCATCCTCGAACAAACCTGTTTGTATCCCGATATCGACGGCTGCGATCCGGTCTGCCATCACCTGATGGGCTGGCGCGAGATCGACGGCCAGCGTAC
The DNA here is from genome assembly GCF_009857535.1 of Duganella margarita. Taxonomy (GTDB): domain Bacteria; phylum Pseudomonadota; class Gammaproteobacteria; order Burkholderiales; family Burkholderiaceae_D; genus Rugamonas; species Rugamonas margarita. The sequence goes on along the minus strand of NZ_WWCS01000001.1, from coordinate 377,658 downwards.
GCTGGTGGCCTATCTGCGCTGCGTGCCGCCGGGCGTGAAGTTTGACGAGATGTCGCTGGGCCGCGTGCTGACCACGCAGGCCGGCCGTGGCACGGGCGTGGGCCGCGAGCTGCTGGCCAAGGCGATTCCGCTGTCCGAGAAGCTGCATCCGGGCTATCGCTTCCGCATCGGCGCGCAGGCGCACCTGGAAAAATTCTACGGCAGCTTTGGCTTCCAGACGGTGACCGCGCCGTACGATGAAGACGGCATCATGCACGTGGATATGGTGCGCTGATTCTGGTGCGTTAAAACGTCAGGATGAAGCGCGCGCCGGCGCCGACCGAACGCGCGTGGCGCACCGTGCCACCGTTTGCGTGCACCAGGTGACGCACCATCGCCAGGCCGATGCCCCTGCCCTGTTTTTTGGTCGAGAAGAATGGCGTGAAAATGTGGGCAGCCAACGCTTCCGGCACGCCGGGACCATTGTCCGCGACTTCGATGCGCAGCCGCCCACCGCGACTGAGGCGCGCGCGCACTTGCGCCTGCGTGCCGGCTTCCGCTGCGTTCTTCAGCAGATTGATCAGGGCTTGCTCCAGCTGCCCCGCATCGATCATCACCTCCAGCGACGCCGGTTCGACCGAGAACGTCAGCTTGCCCTGCCACTGCGGCTCCAGCAACGCCTTCAGCCGCTCGAACAATTCTTCCAGCAGCACGCGCTGCGCCTGCGCTTGCGGCACGGTAGACAGGCTGCGGTAGCTGCCGACAAAATCGACCAGGCTGGCGGCGCGGCGGGCGATGGCGTCCAATGCGGTGCCCAGGTCGGCGTGGATGTCGGGCGGCAGGCTGGCCTGTGCTTCGTCCAGCAGGCCGCAGGCGGTACGCGACAGCGAGGCCACCGGCGTCAGGGAGTTCATGATTTCGTGCGTGAGCACTTGCACCAGTTCGCGCCAGGCGTTGAGGGCTTCGGCTTCCAGTTCGCTTTCCACCGGCATCAGGGCCGCGAGACGTTGCGATGCGCCTTGCAGTGCCAATGCGGAGACGGCGACCAGTGCGCGCTCGGCGCCGCGTTCGGTGTCGAAGCTGACCAGCTGGCGGTGGCCGACCGCTTGTGCGGCCAGCAGTTGATGCAGGTCTTGCGGGGCGCTGGCGCGGCCTGGGGCCAGCAGCCGGCGGGCGGCGGCGTTCAGCGGTGACACCGCGCCGGCGCCCGCCGCGTGCTCGATGCGGAATAGCGCGATGGGTGCGTGTTCAAGACGGGCTTCCAGCGCAAGCATGGTGTCGGTCGGCGATGGCGGATGTGCGGCACTGCTGCGGCCAGCGTGCTGGTGTGGCTGCAATTGCGCGGGCTGCAGTGCTAACACGGTGGTGGCGATATTACCGTCGTCGCCGGTGCTGCCGCCGAGCGGCTGCGGGATGTCGTCGCCGGTCATGCGGTGGTACGCATTCTCCATGCGCGGCACGCGCGGGGCGAGGCGGCGCAGGCATTGCCACACCAGACTGGCCGGCGCCACGGCCAGCAAGCCGCACAACACGATGCGGCGTGGCTCCGGTGCTGACGACAGCAGGTCGGCGGCGATGGACAGCGCCATCAGCCCCGCCGCGCCGGCCGCCACGCCCAGCTTCAGCGCGCGTTCAGATGCCATGCTTGCCCAGCTTGCGGTACAGCGCTGCGCGGCTGATGCCAAGCGACTTCGCTGCGTGACTGATGTTACCGTTGAATTGCGCCAGCGTCGCCGCAATCGCCGCACGCTCGATCGCGTCCAGCGTGGTGTCGCCAGAGGACGCACTTGGCGGCACATCGGCCAACGCTGGCGCGACAGCAGTGTCGGCGACGGCGTGCAATGCACCGGCTGCTGCGGCCGGTGCACTGGATTGGACCAAGCTGGGAAGGCCGAAGTCGGCGACGCCGTATTCCGCGCCCTGGCCAAGAATCACGGCGCGCTCACAGGCATGCCGCAAGGCCCGCACATTACCGAGCCAGTCGTGCCGCACCAGCGTATCCAGCGCGGCAGCGGCCACATTGCGCACCGGCCGCTGGTACTGCGTCTCATACATTTTCAGGTAATGCGCTAGCAGCAGCGGCACATCCTCGCGCCGCTCGCGCAACGGCGGCACGCGGATCACGATCGTATTCAGCCTGAATAACAAGTCGGCCCGAAACACCGACGGATCGAACAGCCGCGCTTCATCCAGATTGGTGGCGCTGATGATGCGCACATCGATCGCCTCCGGCTTGTCGGCGCCGATCGGCGTCACTTCGCGCCGCTCCAGCGCCGTCAGCAGCTTGGCCTGCGCCGCCAGCGGCATGTTGCCGATTTCATCCAAAAACAGCGAACCGCCGCGCGCCGCCTGGAAGCGCCCCGCCCTGTCCGCCTTGGCATCGGTGAACGAGCCTTTGCGATGGCCAAACAGCTCACTCTCAAACGTCGATTCCGGCAACGCCCCCATATCCACCGCCAGCAGCGTGCCGCCAGCGCGGCGCGATGCCGCATGAATCGCCCGTGCCACCAACTCCTTGCCGACGCCATTCTCACCCAGCACCATCACATTCGCCTCGGTCGGCGCCACGCTGGCGATCAAGGCCTTCAACTCGCGCATGGCGCGCGACTCGCCCATCAACTCCGGCGAACCGGCCGACGCGCCACGCCCCGCCTCGCGCCGCGCCAGCGCCTGATCCACCGCCGCGATCAGGCGCGCGTTATCCCAGGGCTTGGTGATGAAATCTCCCGCGCCGCGCTTGAGCGCCTCCACGGCCAGCGGCACATCGGCATACGCCGTCATCGCGATCACCGCCGGCGGATTTGCCTGCGCGCGCAGCACGTCGAGCAGCGCCAGGCCTTCCGCACCGTTGATGCGGCCCGGCGTGAAGTTCAGGTCCAGCAACACCACGTCCGGCACGCCGCGCGCCAGCAAGGCCGGCAAGCTGGCCGGATCGCACAGCGTGGCCACTTGGCCGTAGCGCCGCCGCAGCAGCATCTGGGCGGCAGTAGCGACATCGGCATCGTCATCAAGGATCAGGATATAGGCGGACATGCAAGCATTCTAGCAGCCACCCGGATGCTGTAAACGCCCACTTCCGGCGGCTGTCCAGTTGCGAACAGCGGGCACTGTCCGGAAATGAACACTTGCGCGCCGCATTCGGCTAAAAGCGGCATTTTCGGCATGGCACAGCGTTTGCTGTATGACCGCTATGCACATCAAAAAAAAATTTGACGCCGCCCCTCACCTCCCCGCCAGCGGCGTGGCCATGGACGCCGTGGTGCCGCGCCGGCGCGGCAAGCGCATCGCCATCATCATCGCCAGCATGGTGGCGACAGCAGCAGCCGCTTACGTGTTGTGGTCGTGGATGCCGCGCGGCCTGCAAATCGACGGCGCCGACCTGCGCATCGGCCAGGCCACGCGCGGCGTCTTCATCGACGACATCATCGTGCGCGCGAATGCCGAGCCGCTCAACTCCGTGATCCTCGATGCGGTGGAATCTGGCCGGGTGGAGGAAGTGTTTGCCGTCGACGGCGCGCTGGTGAAAAAAGGCCAGCTGCTGTTCCGCATCTCCAACCCGCAGCGCAACCTGGAACTGCTGGCGCGCCAGTACGAACATTCGGTCAGCGTCTTCAATCTGTCCAACCTGCGCGTGGCGCAGGAGGCCAGCGCCAGCGACCACCAGCGCCGGCTGGACGACCTGCAGTTCGCGCTCGACCAGGCGCGCAAGCAGCATGCGCGCAATGTGAAACTGGCGGCGCAAGGCTTCATCTCCGGTGTGGTGCTGGAAGAGTCGGAAGACAAGCTCGCGCAACAGGAACGCGCGCTGAAACAGGAACAGAAAGCCAACGTGGCCGAATCGCGTGTGCGGCAAAGCGCGGACCAGCAGATGGAAAGCTCGATCCAGGGCTTGAACTCGGGCCTGAAACTGGTCTCCGCCACGGTGGATGCGCTGGCGGTGCGCGCCCCGGTCGAAGGCCGGCTGACCAACTTCCGCCTGCAAGTGGGCGAGTCCATCGCCACCGGCAAGAACATCGGCCGCATCGACGATCCGACGCGCTTCAAGCTGTCGGCCAGCGTGGACGAGTATTACCTGAACCGCATGGCGGTCGGCCGCCACGGCAACGTGCAGCAGGATGGCCGCAGCTACGCCGCCGACATCAGCACCATCTACCCGCAGATCAAGGACGGCCGCTTCACGGTGGAGATGGTGTTCACCAACGGCCAGCCGCCGGTGCTCAATCCCGGCCAGAGCCTGGACGCGCGCATCACCCTTGGCGAGCCGGCGCCGGCGCTGCTGCTGCCCAACGGCGCCTTCATCAACGATAGCGGCGGCGCCTGGGTCTATGTGCTGGACGCCACCGGCCACGGCGCCCAGCGGCGCGCAGTGCGCACCGGTCGCCGCAACAACAGCCAGATCGAAGTGCTGGAAGGCCTGAGCGTCGGTGACAAGGTGATCCTGTCCAGCTACGCCGCTTACGGAAATTCACCAAGGCTGCAAATTCCGCAGTAATCTCTCTTTACCTCACCATAAGGCACATCCAATGCTCAAACTCGTCGGCGTCAGCAAAGTTCATCAAGCGGGAGAAATCCAGACCACGGCCCTGGACCGCATCGACCTGGAAATCGAAGCCGGCGAATACGTCGCCATCACCGGGCCTTCCGGCTGCGGCAAGTCGACCATGCTCGGCATCCTCGGCCTGCTTGACGTGCCGACCCGCGGCGAATACTGGTTTGAAGGCCAGAACATCGCCGGCTGGAGCGAAGCACAGCTGAACAAGCTGCGGCGCGGCCGCATCGGCTTCATCTTCCAGAGCTTTAACCTGATCGAAGAACTGACGGTGTTCGAGAACGTGGAACTGGCGCTGGAGTACAACGGCACGCCGGCACGCGAACGACGCGAGCGCGTCACCGCGATGCTGAACAAGCTGGGCGTCGGCCACCGCGCTGGCCACCGGCCGTCGCAGCTGTCCGGCGGCCAGCAGCAGCGCGTGGCGATTGCGCGCGCGCTGGTGTCCGGACCCGCCGTCCTGCTGGCCGATGAACCTACCGGTAACCTGGACAGCGCCCACGGCGATGAAGTCATGCGCCTGCTGCGCGACATCAATGCTGAAGGCACAACGGTGGTGATGGTGACCCACTCGCCCGACCACGCGGCGCAAGCCTCGCGCACCCTGAACCTGCTGGACGGCCGCATCATGGTCGATGCGCTGCAAGCAGCATGATGCTGCGCGATTTCCGCATCGGCTGGCGGCTGTTGTTGCAGCAGCCAGCCTACTCGGTAGTGGTGATCGGCGGCCTGGCAATCGGTTTTGCCGCCTGCTTCCTGCTGTTCGGCTACGTGGCCTTCTGCCTCAACTTCAACAGCAGCATCCCGGATAATGAGCGCGTGCTGACGATCAAACAGCGCGTCAACGTGTTTCCGCGTCCCGATTGGCAGCTGCGCGCGCCCCTGCCGCTGCGCGATGTCGCCATCAACAGCGGCGCAGTCAGCGAAGCAGCTTTCGTCAAGAGCATCGACACGCCGCTGCGTGCCGGCACCGAGTTGCGCGCCTTGCAGCTGTATGCGGTGGACCCGGCATTCCGCAGCATCTTCGGCTTGCAGGCGCAGACTGGCGATGTGCAGGCCGCGCTCACCCAGCCGGATGGCCTGGCGCTGACGCAAAGCGCCGCCGCCAAGCTATTCGGCACAGAATCGGCGCTGGGCCGCACCGTGCGGCTTGAGGACACCACCTTGCAAGTGCGCGCCGTGCTGCCCGATCCACCGGCCAACAGCACCCAGCAATACGAAGCGCTGATCGGCACCGGCAGCAGCGCCTGGCCCGAGCGCAACCGCGCACCTGATACATGGGTCAATGGCATGGTCTACCTGAAGATCAAGCCCGGCGCCGCGATTGACGCCCTGACCGCGCAACTGCAGACGGCGATTGAAAAGTCACCGCTAAACCAGCGCGTACGCAACGGCGCCATGGGCAAAGGCCTGAATGGCCGTAACGTCTCGGACATCCGCCTGCAATCGCTCAGCGATGCCTACTTCGACGCCGACATGGCCGCCAGTCGCAGTGGCGACGCCTACGGCAGCACCAGCGGCGTATTCGGCCTGGCCGCCGGCGGCTTGCTGATCCTGCTGCTGGCGGCGATCAACTACGTCAACCTGGCCACCGTGCGCACACTGCGCCGCCAGCGCGAAATCGGCTTGCGCAAGCTGCTGGGCGCCAGCACCGGCCAACTGCTGCGGCAGTTCCTGAGCGAGTCGGTGCTGACCGCCATGCTGGCCGCCGTCGCCGGCATCATGCTCGCATGGCTGCTGCTGCCGACCTTCTCGGACCTGGTGAACCGCCGTCTGGAAGGCATGATGACACCGTTGGCCTGCCTGATCGCGCTGGGCTTCAGTGTCATCATCGGTCTTGCGGCCGGCGCGTACCCGGCGTGGCTGGCGCAGCATGCGCGTCCCGCCAGTGCGCTGGCAGGACGCGGCAACAGCGAAACCGTCTCCGGCCTGTGGCTGCGCCGCGTGCTCACCGTGCTGCAATTCAGCAGCGCCATGGCACTCAGCGCAGGCACGCTGGCGGTAGCCTGGCAGACCTGGTACGCCAGCCACGCGTCGCCCGGCTTCGATCCGGCGCACCTGCTGATACTGGACCTGCCCCGCGAGAGTGAAGGCAAGCCATCCGCCGACGCCATGCTCGAACAGCTACGCCGGCTACCCGGCGTGCAAGGTGTCGCCACCATTTCGGAAGCCGTAGGACGCGACGGCATGAAGTTGATGAACCTGGTGACCACGCGCGATGGCGGCGAAATCCCGCTGGAGGCAAAATTCGTCAGCCCTAACTGGTTTGAAGTGAACCGCCTGACGCCCGTCTTCGGCCAGAGCTTCAATCCGGCGCTCGATCCGCACGATGAGCGGGACAGCGGCGGCGTGATGCTGAACGCTGCCGCTGCGGCGGCGCTGGGATTCGCGACGCCGCAGGAGGCGGTGGGCGTGAGCATGCCGCAGGGCTTCCGCATCATCGGCATCGCGCCGGACTTGCGCTTCCAGGGTCTGCACGCGCCATCCAAGGCGTTGATCTACCGCGTGCGTCCAGGCAGCGTGGCGATGATACGCACCAGCGCTACGGTGGACCAGGCATACGACATGATCGAACCGCTATGGCACCGCAACTTCCCCAACGCGATCATGGCGCTGACCACGCAGGAAACGGTGCTGGCCGACCGCTACGCCGCCGATGCGCGGCTGATGCGCATCCTCGCCATCAGCAGCATTACGGCGATTGCACTGGCGGCGTTTGGCATCTATGTACTGTCGGCCTACAGCGTGCAGCGCAACCGGCGCCAGATCGTGCTACGCAAGCTGCACGGCGCCGGCAGCAAGGACATCGCGCTGATGCTGGGGCGCGAGTTCTCGGTGCTGGTGGGCGCCGGCGCCATCATCGGCCTGCCGCTGGCGGCGGTGGCCACGCAACGCTACCTGGCCGGCTACACCGAGCATGCGCCGGTTGGCGTCTGGACGCCGGCGGCAGCGCTGCTGCTGGCGATTGTGGTTGCGCTACTGGCCACTACCCGCCACACGCTGACGGCGATGCGCATGCCGCCGCTGCTGGCACTCAAGGATTAAGCGATGAAAAATTTTCGTCTCGGCTTGCGCCTGCTGCTCCGCCAGCCTTTCAATACCGCCGTCGAACTGTTCGGCCTCGCCGCCGGTTTCGCGGTATGCTTTCTGCTGACGGCTTTTGTGTACTATTCCTTCAGCTACGACCGCGATGTGCCGCAGCGCGAGCGCGTGTTCGTCATCAAGCACCGGCTGAACTTTATCCCGCAGCCGCAGTGGATGGAGTACACGCCATTCGCGCTGCGCGAGGTGGCGCTGCGCAGCGGCCTGCCGCTGCAGGCGAGCGTCTGGTGGCCCAGCAAGGCGCTGCTGAACCAGAATGGCGAGCTGCGCGAGATTGACATCACCGCTGTTGATCCGGCATTCGAGCAGATCGCCGGGCTGCATGCGCTGCAAGGCGATCTGCGGCAGGCGCTGGCCACGCCCGACGGCCTGGCGCTGACGCGGCAGGCGGCACTGCAATTGCTGGGCACCAGCCAGGCGCTCGGCCGCACCGTCGTCGTCAACCAGCAAGTGCTTCAGGTACGCGCCATCCTGCCGGACCGGCCGTCCGCCAGTACCATGCAGTTCGGCGCACTGGTCGGCATCGGCAGCACGCTCTGGTCTGAAAAGGAGCGCCAGCAGGTGTTGTCCAACTGGATGGGCATCGCCGGCCGCATTTACGTAAAAACCGACGCCAACCCGCAGGCGCTGCAAAAGGCGCTGCAGGACGTCATCGACAAGGCGCCATGGGATAACCTGGCGACACCTGAAATGAAGGCGACGCTGGCCGCGCGCAAGATGGTGGATATCGGGCTTGGACCGTTGAGCGAGGCTTATTTCGACCGCAGCGTCGCCAACACCATGGGCGCCGGCCCGCGCGGCGACATGCGCATGGTGCTGGCGCTTGGCCTGGCCGGTTTGCTGATCCTGCTGCTGGCGGTGGTCAACCACATCAATCTGGCGACGGTGCGCACCTTCGGCCGCCAGCGCGAGATCGCCATGCGCCGCGTACTTGGAGCCAGCACGCGCCAGCTGCTGGTGCAGTTCATGGCCGAGGCCATGCTGCTGTCGACCACCGCCGCCGCACTGGGCCTGCTGCTGGCGTGGCTGCTGCTGCCGCTGGCGTCGGAACTGCTGCAACGTCCTCTGGATGGCGTGTTCACGCCGTTGGCGGCCGGCGCCGGGCTACTGTTAGGCGCGATCGTAGGGGCGTTGTCGGGCTGGTATCCCGGCTGGCTGGCGCATGGCGTGGACATGCGCACTACGCTGGCGCAGCGCGGCGGCGAAACGTCCGGCGGCGCGTGGTTGCGGCGTGCACTGACCGCGCTGCAGTTTGCCGCCGCCATCGGCATGGGAAGCATTGCGCTGGCGATCCTGTGGCAAACCCAGTTTGCCACCTCCGCTTCTCCTGGCTTCGATCCGGCGCCGCTGCTGACGGCGGAACTGCCGGTCGACGTCAACGACCCCGCTGGTCGCGCCTTCCGCGATGCGCTGGCGCAGCTGCCCGGCGTCACCGGCGTGGCCGACAGCAGCGACCTGCCGGGCCGCGACGACCATACCGGTACCCGCGGCAGCATGACCGTCAAGCGCAACGACGGCAGCGACGTCGGCATCTCGGTGCATTGGATAGGCGCCTCGTTCTTCCAGGTGTACGGCCTGCAGCCGCTGGCCGGACGCTTGTTCGACCCGCGCATCGAGCAGGCGGCAAGCAAGGGCGAGGAAAGCGTGATACTCAACCAGGCGGCGGTGCGCGCATTGGGCTGGGCCTCGGCGCGCGAGGCGGTGGGGCAGCGTATCTACGGCACCCAGACGCGGATCGTCGGCGTGGCGCCAGATCTGCGCTGGGAAACCTTGCGCGACCCGGTGCAGCCGATCATGTATTCGCTGTCGACCAACAGCCGGCTGCTGACGGTGCGCGTGCAAGGCCCAACCGACGCGGTGGAGCAGGCCATGCTGAACACGTGGCAGCGCTACTTTCCCACCCGTCCGCCGGTGGTACGACATGCGGCCAGCTACTACGCGCAAGCGTATGCGGACGATGTGCGGCTGGCGCACCTGCTGGCCTGTGCGACGGCGGTGGTGCTGGTGCTGGCGGCGTTTGGCATCTATGTGCTGGCGGCGCACAGCGTGCAACGGCGCGCGCGCGAAATCGTGCTGCGCAAGCTGCATGGCGCCGGCCGCGCGGCGATTGCGGCGCTGGTGGGCCGCGAATTTGCGCTGCTGACGGCGGTGGCGGCGCTGATCGCGCTGCCGCCGGCCTGGCTGACGATTGCGCGCTATCTGGCGCCGTTTGCCGAGCACTCGCCGCTGGGTGGATGGGCGCCGCTGGTGGCGCTGGTGCTGGTGCTGCTGGTGGTGGCGGCAGCCACCGCGCGCCATACCTGGTCGGCGATGCGCATCGCGCCCGCGCAGGCGCTGCGCCAATAAAAAAAGGGCAGCCACTGGCTGCCCTTTTTTACATGTGTAATACGCTTATGGCGACGAAACCAGCGTGACGTCGAATACCAGCGCCGAATTGGCCGGAATCGCCACGCCGTAGCGTGCATTTCCGGCTTTCGCGGTAGCGCCGTAGGCCAGGTTGGCCGGGATGATGATAGTACGCGTGCCGTTCAGTTGCATGCCGATCACACCAGTGCTGAAGCCGGAGATGACGCCGGTGCCGCCGGTGACGAATTGCAGCAAGGTGTCCCCGGTAGCAGTGTTGTCGTCGAACTTGGCGCCTTTGAATGTGCTGCGGGTGCCGTCATACAGCCAGCCGGTGTAGCGCACGCTCACGGTCTGGCCGCTGACCACCGCAGTGCCGGTGCCGGTGGTGACGTCAATGGTTTTCAGGTCGGTCGCCGGCACGTTAGGAATGACGACCTGCGGGCTGACGTTGACCATCACGAAGTCGTACACCAGCGGTGCATTGGCCGTGATAGCGGCGTACTTGATGTTGTTGACCGTTTGCGCATCCCGGGTGTTGGCGCCATAGGCCAGGTTGGCCGGCATGATCGCGGTGCGCTTGCCGCCCGCCTGCATGCCGATCAGCGTCTGGTCCCAGCCGGTCAGCATCAAGCCCACGCCAACGGTGGCGGTGAAGGTGGTGCCGATATCGACCGAGCTTTCGATTTTTTCGCCCTTGAAGTCGGACTTGGTGGAGTCATACAGGTAACCGACATAGGTGAAGGTGACCAGATCACCCGCCACGGCCGCGCGGCCGGTGCCGACCGCGGTTTCAGTCATCTTGTAGGCCGGCTGGACAACCACTACCGGCTTCGGCGTCTTATCCCCACCGCCACCGCAAGCGGCCAGCACCGCTGCGCACACCGCAACGGCGAATAATTTCAACATCGCTTTCATATTTACCTTTGATCGAATTCGTATAGTCGGTAGGTCCCGGCGCAGAAGTTTATCAGACGTCGGCACTTACACTCCCGGCACTACATTCAGTTACATTATTTTGTATTCAAATTTCCACTTGCGTGCCAAGTTCAATCACGCGGTTGGGAGGAATCTGGTAGTAGTCGGCGGCGCCGCGCGCATTGCGCGACATCGCCACAAACAGGTGCTCGCGCCAGGTCGCCATGCCGGAGCCCGGCGTCGAAATCACCGTCTGGCGGGCGATGAAGAACGATGTCTCCATCATCTCGAACGGCAGGCCAAGGCATTCGCACAGCGCCAGCACCTTCGGAATATCCGGTTCGTCCTTGAAGCCGTAGTAGACGTTCAACTGGTAGCACTGGTGGCCCAGGTCCGTCACCTTGACCTGTTCATCCTCGGGCACCCACGGCTCTTCCACCACGTGCACGGTGAAGAACACCACCCGTTCATGCAGCACCTTGTTGTGCGACAGGTTGTGCAGCAGCGCGTGCGGCACGCCGTCGCTCTCGCCGCGCAGGAAGATGGCGGTGCCGTAGACGCGGGTCGGCGGCGCCACAAACAGCGAGGACAGGAAGTCTTCCAGCGGAATCGCGTGCTTCTGCAGATTCTCGAACACCAGTTCGCGGCCGCGCTTCCAGGTCAGCATCACGGTGAACAGGATGGAACCCAGCAGCAGCGGGAACCAGCCGCCGTGGAACAGCTTCAGCGTGCTGGCCGAGAACAGCGCGATGTCGATCGCGATGAAGAAGCCGGTGGCAGCGAAGCACAGCGCCAGCGGCAAATGCCAGCGGTAGCGGATCACGAAGAAGGTCAGGAAGGTGGTGGCCAGCATGGTGGCGGTGACCGCGATGCCGTAGGCGCCGGCCAGCTTGTCCGACGAGCCGAAGCCCACCACCGCCAGCAGCACCACCGCCAGTTGCAGCCAGTTGACGGCCGGGATGTAGATCTGGCCGATCTCGCTGGCCGAGGTGTGCAGGATGCGCATGCGCGGCAGCAGGCCGAGGGCGATGGCCTGCTTGGTCATCGAGAAGGTGCCGGAGATGGTGGCCTGCGAGGCGATCACCGCCGCCAGCGTCGACAGCACCACCAGCGGGTACACGCTCCACTCGCCCAGCTGGTGGAAGAAGGGATTCGATACCGCGTCGGGACGGGTCAGCAGCAGCGCGCCCTGGCCCAGGTAGTTCAGCGCCAGCGCCGGGAACACGATCAGGAACCAGGCGGCGCGGATCGGCTTCTTGCCGAAGTGGCCCATGTCCGCATACAGCGCCTCGGCGCCGGTCAGCGACAGCACCACCGCGCCCAGCGCGACGAAGGCGATCATGCGGTTTTCGTACATGAAGCGCAGCGCATGATAGGGATTGAGCGCGTACAGGATCTGCGGCGCTTCGACGATGTTGACCAGGCCCATGACGGCCAGCGCGGCAAACCACACCACCATGATCGGGCCGAAGAAGCGGCCGATGCCGGCGGTGCCGTGGCGCTGCATGGCGTACAGCGTGATCAGCACGATGATGGTCAGCGGCACGATGTACTGTTCCAGTCCGGTCGCCGCCACTTCCAGGCCCTCGATCGCGCCCAGCACCGAAATCGCCGGGGTGATCACCGAGTCGCCGTAGAACATGGTGGCGCCGAAGACGCCCAGCAGCATCAGCGGATAGTGCCAGCGCGGCGCCGCCTTGGTGACCGAATTGAGCGCCAATGCCATCAGCGCCATGATGCCGCCTTCGCCGCGGTTATCGGCGCGCAGCACCAGCGTCACGTATTTCAGCGACACGATCAGCGTCAGGCCCCAGAAAATCAGCGAAATGATGCCCAGCAGATTGCCTTCGCTCAGCGCCAGGCCGTGCTCGGGATCGAAGATGGTTTTGAGGGTGTAGAGGGGACTGGTACCGATGTCGCCATAAACGATGCCGACAGCCGCCAGCGTGAGTGCCGCGAGACTGCTTTTCTTGTGTTGCTCGGTCAAGATTGCACCTGTTGTTGTTTTGGTGCATTGCACAATAGGTCAAGACTTTGCAAAAGGCAAGGAGATTTTGGCATAAGAAATCGTTCAAAACGGTCAATACCGTGAGTGTACGCCGCCACGGACGCGAGCGCGAGTGCGGCCGCCAGCGGAGCGGACACAGATGGGAGATAATGTCAGACTGTCCACACCTTTTAGCCGATCCGCCCCATGAACTTAGGTATTCTGTACGCCACGCTCGCGTTCTTTTGCTGGGGCCTGTTCCCGTTGTATTTCCATGCCCTCGACGAGGTGCCGCCGCAGGAAATCCTCGCCCATCGCATGCTGTGGTCGCTGTTGTTCCTGGCGATCGTGCTGACCGTGCGCCAGCAATGGAAATGGCTGCCCAAGGTGTTGCGCCAGCCGCGCATCCTGGCCAGCTTTGTCGCCAGCGCGCTGCTGCTGACCGCCAACTGGTTCATCTATATCTGGTCGGTCAACAACGGCCACGTCATCGACGCCAGCCTCGGCTATTTCATCAATCCGCTGATCAACGTGCTGCTGGGGCTGGTGGTGCTGAAGGAGAAATTGCGCCGCGGCCAGTGGATCGCCATGGCGGTGGCCGCCAGCGGCGTGGCCTGGCTGACCTGGCAGGCCGGCGAACTGCCGTGGATTGCCTTGATTTTAGGCCTCACCTTCGGCGGCTACGGCCTGCTGCGCAAGACCGCCGCGCTGGCGGCGCTGGAAGGCTTGTCGCTGGAAACCATGATTCTGTTCCCGCTGGCGCTGGTGTATGTGCTGTGGCTCAGCTGGCACGGCCACAACGCCTTCCTGAATACGCCGCACGACAGCACCCGCTGGCTGCTGGCCGCCGCCGGGCCGATCACGGCGATTCCGCTGCTGCTGTTTGCCGCCGGCGCGCGCAAGATTCCGATGGCGGTGCTGGGGCTGATCCAGTATCTGTCGCCGACCATGCAGGCGCTGCTGGGCGTGTGGGTGTTCCACGAAGCCTTCCCTGCCGCCCGGCTGGCCGGCTTCCTGGTCATCTGGACAGCCTTGATCCTGTACGTGCTGGAGGGGCTGTGGGTCAGCCGGCGAAATCGCGCGCCCGCCTGACGCCAATGCAGGCTGTCTGGTCTACAATTGAACGACTTTCCACACAGTACTTAAAGGGCCTGCGGCATGCGTAATCATCTTCTCCCCCTCCTCCTCACCACGGCACTGGCCGCCAACGCGGCGCTGGCGCAGACGCCGGACGCGTCCATGATCCAGCTCGGCAGCGATATCCCGGCCAAATGGAAAGCCCCGGAGGAAGCCTACAACTACGTGCGGCGCGAGGTGATGATACCGATGCGCGACGGCGTCAAGCTGCATACCGTGATCATGGTGCCGAACGGCGCGCGCGAGCTGCCGATGCTGCTGGAACGCACCCCGTACGATGCCGAGGGCTTTGCGCAGAAAGGCCCGCTGAATTTGCGCGACGCGGTGCGCTCGGCCAACCGCGAATGGGCCGACGACGGCTATATCCTGGTGTACCAGGACATCCGCGGCAAGTACGGCTCGGAAGGCAAGTATGTGATGACGCGCCCGCCGATCGGCCCGCTCAACACCACCAAGACCGATGACACCACCGACGCCTGGGACACCATCGAGTGGCTGACGAAGAACGTCAAGGAAAGCAATCAGCGGGTCGGCATGATCGGCTCGTCCTACGACGGCTGGACCGTCACCATGGCGCTGCGCGACCCGCACCCGGCGCTGAAGGTGGCGGCGCCGGAAAGCCCGATGGTCGACGGCTGGATGGGCGACGACTGGTTCCACTACGGCGCCTTCCGTCAGGTCAACCTCGATTATTTCTCCGGCCAGACCAGCAAGACCGGCAAGGGCAGCACTGTGCCGCGTCCCGGCGCCGACGATTACCAGACCTTCCTCGACGCCGGTACCGCCGGCAACTGGGCCAGGCAGCACGGTTTCGACCAGCTGGGCTTCTGGAACCGCCTGGCGGCCCATCCGTCGTACGACGCCTTCTGGCAGTTACAGGCAGTGGACAAGATGATGACCGCCAAGCCGTCCAGCGTGCCGACCATGTGGCTGCAAGGCCTGTGGGACCAGGAAGACATGTACGGCGCCATCACCGCCTGGGAAGCGCTGAAGGCCAAGGGCAAGGCCGGCAATAACCACCTGGTGATGGGGCCGTGGTATCACAGCCAGATCAACCGCGCCGCCGAGCGCCTGGGTCCGCTCAAGTGGAATGGCGACACCGCCGCCGATTTCCGCCGCGACGTGCTGATCCCGTTCTTCAACACCTATCTGAAGGACCGCAAGCCGGCCGAACCGCTGGCGCCGGTGATGATCTTCAACGCCGCCAACAAGCAATGGGACAAGTTCGCCGACTGGCCGGGCACCACCCAGCTGACGCCGCTGTACCTGCAAGCCGACAGCGGCCTGGCGTTCCAGGCGGCGCCGGCCGGCGAGGACAGCTATGTTTCCGATCCGGCCAAGCCGGTGCCGTTCCTGGCGCCGCCGGTCAGCTTTGCCGACCACGACCGCTGGACCACCTGGCTGCTGCAGGACCAGCGCGCGGTGGCCACCCGCACCGATGTGCTGTCGTACCAGACGCCGGTGCTGACCGCGCCGGTCACGCTGCAAGGCGCGCCGATGGCCGATATCTTCGCCAAGACCACCGGCACCGACGGCGACTTCGTCGTCAAGCTGATCGACGTGTTCCCGCCGTTTGTGGCCGAGCAGCCGGAAATGGGCGGCTACCAGCTGGCGATCAGCCAGGACATCTTCCGCGGCCGCTACCGCCAGAGCTTTGAGCATCCGACGGCGATTCCGGCCGGCGTGGTGCAGGAATACAAATTCCGCCTGCCAACCGTGAATTACGTGTTCAAGCCGGGCCACCGCATCATGGTGCAGATCCAGTCGTCGCAGTTCCCGCTGTATGACCGCAATCCGCAGACTTTCGTGCCGAATATCTTCTTCGCCAAACCGCAAGATTTCCAGAAAGCGACGATCTCGGTGCAGCGCGGCGCGGCCGGCGCCAGCTCGGTCCTGCTGCCGGTGGTGCCGGCCAGCACCGCGCTGAAATAAAGCGCTGCGGCGATGGCGCACGCGTGCCGCCTGGCCGGCGGCGCGCCTATAATGCACGCCATCGCCTGTACAATCAGCATTGTTTATTTTTTTAGAAAGCCTCAGTAATGGCCAATTACGTCTACACCATGAATCGCGTGGGCAAAATCGTCCCGCCCAAACGCCAGATCCTGAAAGATATCTCGCTGTCCTTCTTCCCGGGCGCCAAGATCGGCGTACTGGGCCTGAACGGCTCGGGCAAGTCCACCCTGCTGAAAATCATGGCAGGCATCGACACCGACATTCAGGGCGAAGCGCGCCCGATGCCGGGCCTGAACATCGGCTACCTGCCGCAGGAACCGCAGCTGGACCCGGAAAAAACCGTGCGCCAGGAAGTGGAATCCGGCCTGGGCGAAGCCTTTGAAGCGCAAGCCAAGCTGGACGCCGTGTACGCCGCCTACGCCGACGAAGACGCCGACTTCGACGCGCTGGCCGCCGAGCAGGCGCGCCTGGAAGCGATCATCTCGTCGTCCGACGGCGGCAACCTGAATCTGCAGCTGGAAATGGCCGCCGACGCGCTGCGCCTGCCGCCATGGGACGCCAAGGTCGGCATCCTGTCCGGTGGTGAAAAGCGCCGCGTGGCGCTGTGCAAGCTGCTGCTGTCCAAGCCGGACATGCTGCTGCTCGACGAACCAACCAATCACCTGGATGCGGAATCGGTCGAATGGCTGGAGCAGTTCCTGCTGCGCTTCCCGGGCACCGTGGTCGGCATCACCCACGATCGCTACTTCCTCGACAACGCCGCCGAGTGGATTCTGGAACTGGACCGTGGCCATGGCATTCCATGGAAAGGCAACTACTCGTCGTGGCTGGATCAGAAGCAGGACCGCCTGAAGCAGGAAGAAGCCACCGAATCGGCGCGCCAGCGCGCGCTGCAAAAAGAACTGGAATGGTCGCGTCAGAATCCGAAGGCGCGCCAGGCCAAATCGAAAGCCCGTCTGGCCCGCTTCAACGAGCTGAGCGAGTACGAATACCAGAAGCGCAACGAGACCCAGGAGATTTTCATCCCTGTGGCCGAGCGTCTGGGCAATGAAGTGATCGAATTCAAGAACGTGTCGAAAGGCTTCGGCGACCGCCTGCTGCTGGACAATGTGTCGTTCACCATTCCGCCGGGCGCCATCGTCGGCATCATCGGCCCGAACGGCGCCGGTAAATCGACGCTGTTCAAGATGATCGCCGGCCTGGATCAGCCGGACAGCGGTGAAGTGGTGATCGGCCAGACCGCGCGCGTGTCGCTGGTCGACCAGAATCGCGACAAGCTGCAAGATGCCAAGACCGTGTTTGAAGACGTCTCCGGCGGCGCCGACATCCTCAGCGTGGGCCGCTTCGAAATGCCGTCGCGCGCCTACCTGGGCCGCTTCAACTTCAAGGGCGGCGACCAGCAGAAGATCGTTGGCAACCTGTCCGGTGGTGAGCGCGGCCGCCTGCATCTGGCCAAGACGCTGCTCAAGGGCGGCAACGTCCTGCTGCTGGATGAACCGTCAAACGATCTGGACATCGAAACCCTGCGTGCGCTGGAAGATGCGCTGCTGGAATTCGCCGGTTCCGTGATGGTGATTTCGCACGATCGCTGGTTCCTGGACCGTATCGCCACCCACATCCTGGCATTCGAAGGCAACTCGCAAGTCACCTTCTTCGACGGCAACTACCAGGAGTACGAAGCCGACAAGAAGAAACGCCTGGGTGAAGAAGGCGCCAAGCCAAAACGCATCCGCTACAAGCCGCTGACCAACTAATCAGCCTGGCTGAGGTCTGCTGCACAGCAAAAAGCCGGACCTGCGTGAGCAGGCCCGGCTTTTTTACACTGCGGTGCGCTTAGAAGTTGTAGCGCAGGCCGGCGGTAACGGCGCCGGCTTTACGGCCGGTGTCGATGTCGCTCTTGCCGTAGTTCTCATATTCCAGCGAGACTTTGACGTTCTTGTTGATGGCGTACTCGCCACCAACCGAAGCGTACAGCGCGGTTTTGTTGTCGCTGCCGTTCACCGAGGCGATGCCCGAGGTGGTCACTTCGTTGTGGTTGCGGGCCACACCCAGCTTGCCGAATACGGCGAAGTCACGGGCCACTGGCCAGGTGCCTTTACCCGCCACATAGTACGAGTGCGCGTCGGTGTTCAGGCCGCCGGCGGCGCCGTTCTGCGTGTAGTTGTAGCTGCGTTTACCGAAGTCGGTGTAACCGGCTTCCACTGCCCAGGTGTTGTCGATGTTATAGCCACCATAGATCTTGCCAGCTGCCTTGGTACCGCTGTGGTTGTCGCCACTGACGGCGCCGGCGCCGACGGAATCGCCGAAGTCATAACGGCTACCAACCACGCCTGCACCGATGTAACCGGTGCCGGCTGCATCCTGGGTATTGGATTGGGCGAAAGCTGCGGAACCACTCAAAGCGGCGGCGGAAGCGACTAAAGCAAAGATAATTTTTTTCATGATTTTGATCTTTCAGCAAAATGGTTGAAGCGGGACTTGCTTGGGATCGCAGTTGCTATTGAATTGCGATGTATCCAAGATAGCACTCCCGCCAACCAACGTCACGGCCGAATTAGTAAGAAGTGTGACGAGATGTAAGCCAAATGATCATTGGGAAATTTCAAGATGCGCCAAACTTAAGGATAGCTTAAAATTCCTCCCAATCGCTTGCCGATTCTTTAACAACAGACTTGGCGGGCGCCGGCCGGGCCAGTTTGGGCGCCGGTTTGGCCGCCACCCGCACCGGCGGACGCGGACTGAGACGCGGCGCCGCCGGCGCGGCCGTGCCTGAACGGCCTGGCGCTACGCGGAACACGCTGACCAGTTCGGCCAGCTTGCGGGCCTGATCCTGCATCGCCTCCGACGCCGCCGCCGATTCCTCGACCAGCGCGGCGTTCTGCTGCGTGACCTGGTCCATCTGTACGATGGCCTGGTTGATCTGCTCGATGCCGGTGGTCTGTTCGCCGCTGGCGGCCTGGATGTCGGCCATGATGTCGGTCACGCGCTGGATGCTGGCGACGATTTCGCGCATCGTCACGCCGGCCTCGTCCACCTGACGCGCGCCGTCACCGACCTTGCTCACCGACTCGTCGATCAGCTGCTTGATTTCCTTGGCGGCGGTGGCCGAGCGTTGCGCCAGCGTGCGCACTTCCGACGCCACCACTGCGAAGCCGCGGCCCTGTTCGCCCGCGCGGGCTGCCTCCACCGCCGCGTTCAACGCCAGGATGTTGGTCTGGAACGCGATGCCATCGATGACGCCGATGATGTCGGCGATCTTGCCGGACGACGCGTTGATCGCGCTCATGGTGCCGATCACCTCGTTGACCACGGCGCCGCCCTTCTGCGCCACGCTCGAGGCCGACCGCGCCAGTTCGTTGGCCTGGCGCGCATGGTCGGCGTTGGCGCGCACGGTGGAGGTGAGTTCCTCCATCGACGAGGCGGTCTCTTCCAGCGCGCCGGCCTGCTCCTCGGTGCGGGACGACAGGTCCTGCGTGCCGCTGGCAATCTGCGCCGAGGCGGTGGCGATGGTGTCGGTGCCGCTGCGCACCTGGCCGACGATGCCGCCCAGGCTGTCGCGCATGTGCTTCATGGCGAACAGCACACTGCTTTGGTCGTTCTGGCCGAGGGCGACGTCCACCGTCAGGTCGCCGCCGGCAATCTTGCCGGCCACTTCGGCGGCGTACGACGGTTCGCCGCCGAGCTGGCGGGTCAGGCTGCGCGTGATCAGCACACCAAGGCCGACGCCCAGCACCAGGCTGCCGATCACCAGGCAGGCCATCAGCATCTCGCTGGAGCGGAACAGCGCCTTGGTTTCAGCGGCCTTGTCGCTGGCGCGCTTCTCCTTGATCTTGGTCATGGCGGTCAGCATGTCGTCCAGCACGTTGGCCTGGCTGCGTGCGTTGGTGAGCAGTTGGGTCAGCTCCGGACTGCGTTGCTGCAAGGGCTCCGCCTCGGCGCGATCCAGCGCCGTGCCCAGCAGCTGCCGGTACTGCTGGGTTTCGCGGGCATAATCGGCCAGCAATTTCTTCGCCTCCGGCGTCACAAACAACGGCGCGGCCCGGGCCAGGTAATCGTCGATCACCTTCAGATAATTCGTGATGTCCTTGCGGTGGCCCGCACGCTCGGCTTCCGTCGTGGCCAGCAGAAAATTGCCACGCGAGCGGCCCACGTAAATCAGGTTGATGTTGGCTTCCTTGATGTATGACAGGCCCAGCAGGTCATCGGTGTACATCGTCTCGGCCATGTCATTGATGCGGCCCATACTGACGATGCCGATGCCGGCCACCAACGCGCCCAGCACTGCGACACAGATAAACCCTGCTATCAGTTTGGAACTGACTTTCATACTCTTCAACATAGATGCTCCTCGGCGATAAGCTGCAATCAGCAGGTTGGTCCAACATACCAGCTAGGACGGCGCTTGTGTCGACGCCGCGCGGCATGCCCGCCGCTTCAACCTGCGCCATGGCCGCCATCGTTCTGAACAAAGGTGCCGGGTGGCATTACCGCAGTGGTGTGTGCGCCGTTTGTTCAGAACAAACGCGGCAGGCGCCGAAACATCTTTTTTTGGGCAATTTCGATGACTGTCAGTTCGGCCCAACAAAACCATGCGCGCGCCCACTGCCCGGGGCGCGCAGTACACTGGTGCAAACAGGAGCGCGCATGACCACCTTGATGCCCATCGGCGATGTCGAACGTCACACTGGCATTCCGCAAGCCACGCTGCGCATGTGGGAGCGCCGCTACGGCTTTCCCCGCCCGCTACGCGACGAGTTCGGTCACCGCGTCTATCCCCCCCACCAGGTCGAGCGGCTGTTGAACATTCGCCGCCTGATGGCGCAGGGCCATCGCGCCGGCAAACTGCTCAGCGGCGGCGGCGCCGACCTGGCGGCGCTGACCGACCAGCAAGGCGCGCAGGAGCGCCCGCGCCATGTGGCCATCCAGCTGCTGCGCCAGTACCGCTTTGACGAATTCCGCAACCTGCTGCAGCTGCGCCTGATGTCGCTCGGCTTGCGCCGCTTCGTCATCGACATCCTGGCGCCGCTCAACGTCGAGGTCGGTGAGGCGTGGCAGCACGGCTGGCTGCCGGTGCGGTGCGAACATGCGTACAGCGTGCAGGTGGCGATGCTGATCCAGAACGCGCTGGCCACGCTGCGCACCGCCAGCGGCCGGCCATTGGTCATGCTGGCCACGCCGCATGGCGAACATCACGCCCTGGGCAACCTGATGGTGCAGGCGATATTGGCCAGCATGGCCGCGCCCTGCATCCAGCTCGGCACCGAACTGCCCATGCATGAGATCGAGGAAGGCGCGCGGGAATGCGGCGCCGACATCGTGGCGCTATCGTTCAGCTCCTTTAGCGCCCGCAAGCATGTGGCGCATACCCTGGGCAGCCTGCGCGCCGCGCTGCCGCCATCGGTGGAGGTATGGGCTGGCGGCAGCGGCGTGCCGGCCGACCTGCCGGCGCCGGCCGGCGTACGCGTATTCAACGCGCTGGAGCCGGTCGAGCAGGCGGTGGCCGACTGGCGCCGGCGGCATGGCGCGGAAGCGCCACCGCTCAGGCAATCAGCCGAAAGGTCAGGTTGATGCGCGGCCCGCGCGGCGTGCGTTCCTTGTTGATGCCGTGCAGCCAGTGTTGTTGCAGCGTTCCCGCCATCAGCAGCAGGCAGCCGTCGCCCAGCGCCAGCTTGATGGTCTTCGGCAGCGTGCGGTGCTTGAGGATGAAGGTGCGCGGCGCGCCAAAGCTGACCGAGGCGACCGCCGGATCGGGGCCCAGTTCGCGCTCGTCGTCGGCGTGGAAGCCCATGCTGTCGCGCTCGTCGCGGTAGTAGTTGAGCAGCACGCTGTTGAAGCGCCGGCCGGTGACCTGCTCGACCACCTGCTTGATGTGCAGCTGGAGCGGCGTAAACGGCAGCGGATGGAAGGTCTTGCCCGAATAGCGGTAGCTGGCCTCGCCATGCCAGGCCGACAGCCGCGGCTGCATGTGCAGCTTGCCCCACACCTGGATCTGCTCTGCGCGCCAGTCGGTTTCGGCCAACAGGCGGCGCATCACCTCGTCCGGCGCCAGGTCCAGCGCCAGGCGCTGCTGGAACCACAGTTCGCCATCGTCGATGGGGATGGGCGTGAAGGCGGAGTCGTCGGCAAATAAGTCCATGCGCGGTATGATACCGGACCACGCAATCAAGGAGTTTTCGCATGCACAAACGCCAGTTTCTGGGCACCGCCGCGCTGGCCGGCGTGTCCGCCACCCTCAGCTTGCCGGCGCGCGCCGCCGCCGACAACGGCCCCACCCTGCTGACCGTGACGGGCGCGATCAGCAAGCCCAACCGAGGCAAGCTCGATCCGGTGCGCGATCAGATGATGTACAAGCAAAAGCTCAGCTTCGAGCGCGCGCATGGCTTCGACTACGCGGCGCTGAACGCGCTGCCGGCCATCGCCATCAAGCCGACGCTGGAATACGACGCCAAACCGCACGGCCTGAGCGGCCCGCTGCTGGTGGACGTGATGAAGGCGGCCGGCGCCACTCTGCATGGCACGACCAGGCTGGTGCTGCGCGCGGTGGATGGTTTTGCGGTGACGGTAACGGTGGCCCAGGCCACGGCGCAGCGCTACATCGTCGCCACCCATCTGGATGGCGCGCCGATGGCGTTAGGCGGGCTGGGACCACTGTGGGCGGTGTACGATGCGGACAAGGTGGCCGAGATGGCCGCCAAACCGCTAGCGGAGCGGTTTGGCTTGTGCCCGTGGGGCTTGTATCACATCGATGTGCAGGCCTAAACGCAGCCTTTAGGCGTAGGCTTCGGCCAGGCTCATGACGCGTGGCGCGATGGTGATGCCGATGCCGCCGAACAGCGCGGTAATGGCGGCCATATTGGCTTCCAGTTCATCGGCCTTCCAGCCTTCGAACAGATCGGTGCCGGCTTTCTGGAAATGCAGGTCCAATACCTTGCCGCGGTCCTTGTGGGTATAGCCGCCGCTATACGTTTGCTTGAAGCCGAGCGCGGCCAACTGGGCCAGCACCTCGGCAGGAGGATTGTCCGGATCGGTGGCCAGGAACACGCCGAAGGTCTTGCCAGGCGGTTTGGCGGCAATGTCTACATCGTAGATGCCAGGCGCTTTTGTGACGGTTGTACTTTTCAGAAATAACATGTTCTTACCCCTACTATCCAAATTGGCGCCGGTTAGCTTGCAGATTGATTCTTATAGAAAACATTCTAAGAAACAAGCTTATTGCTAATCGCGGCATTTGTCGACTGATCCCGGTACTTATTTGTGAATTCGTGTCATTACAACTGCAACCAGCTTGTCCCGGACAACAAGGCTAACTAGTTGAAATATAGTTGTTAAGTAGTAATTTGCAAGAAGATACGCGAGGAAGCCCTATTTCTGCCGCTTTCTGGCGGCCAATGCTGTGGTCGGACCGACAAGAGCCTGATACAACGCTCCGGTGTCGGCGTCCCACTGGCTGACAGCCTGCTGCTGGCGGGCCACGGTCGCCAGGTCGCCACGCGCGATCGGTCCGCTCAATGCCGCCGCCGCGCCGAGCCGGAACACATTCGCCATCGATTCACTGGCCAGCGGCTGCGCCAGCTGCCGCGCCACCGGTTCCGGAATGCCGGCCGCCTGGTAGGCGCGCAGCGCCGCGTCCAGCACCGTCACCAGGTAATTACTGGCAAACACCGCCGCCGCGTGGTACACGGTTTTGGCCGACGCGTCGATCGGCACCGGCTGCGCGCCGATCGCCTGCAAGGCCGGGGTCAGCACCACCAACGCGCCGGGGTCGCCCTCGATGCCGCAGAAAGTGCCTGAAAATTGGGCAGCCACCGCCCCCGGATCGGCAAAGCTGCGGATCGGGTGCACGCTGGCCACCAGTGCGCCGGCGTCGCGCGCCGCGCCCAACTGGTCGGACGCCAGCGCGCCGCTGCAATGGAATACGATGCTGTCCTTGAGCGGCACGGCGCGCGCCAGCGCCGCACTGGCGGCGACGATCTGGTCGTCGCCGACTGCCAGCACATGCACCGCCGCCGGCTGCAGCTGCGCGTAAGCCGTCGCCACGCTGCCGGCGCCGATGAAGTCGACCGCCTGCTGCGCCGACGCCGCAGAGCGCGTCAGCACCTGCTGGATGCGAAAGCCGCCCTGTTGCGCCCACAACCGTCCGAACACGCGGCCCACATGGCCGGCGCCGATCAGATTCAATGCAGGCGCCATCAGAACCCCGATCCAGGCTGCTTGAGAAACTCCAGTTCGGACAGCGTCGATTCGCGCTGCAAAATCTCGTTACGATGCGGGAAGCGGCCAAAGCGGCGGATCACCCGCTCGTGGCGCACCGCGTAATCCAGCATGCCGGCAATGCCCTGATTGCCTGGTTGCGCCTCGGCCAGGCGCGTAAACAGCGCGACGGCCTGTTGCTGCATGGCGATATCCTCGGCATGCTCCAGCGGCAGGTAGACGAAGGCGCGCTCGAACGGCGCCAGCGCCTGGTCCTCGCCGGCGTCGATCATGTCCAGCGCCGCCTGCAACGCCTGGTGGTCGCCTGCGAACGCCAGCGGCGTGCCGCGATACACATTGCGGCAGAACTGGTCCAGCACCAGAATGCGCGCCAGCGCCGCCTGCGGTCCTTCGGCGTCCCAGTGATGCAGGCCGCCTTCCAGCGCCTGTTCGATCTCGGCGCCGAAGCGCTGGGCGATCTCGCGGTCGAAGGCGTCGTCCTTTTGAAACCACGCCTTGCGCGGCAGTTCGCCGGCAAACCAGAAATCGAATATTGCCTGTGCTTGTGCGTTCATATCAGTTGCGCGCGTGCGTCAGTTGATAGCTATGGATGCCTTCGAATTCGGCCAGCTCCGCCGACAGCACCGCCATCGGCGCGC
Organism: Duganella margarita; assembly: GCF_009857535.1. Lineage (GTDB taxonomy): Bacteria > Pseudomonadota > Gammaproteobacteria > Burkholderiales > Burkholderiaceae_D > Rugamonas > Rugamonas margarita. The sequence continues at coordinate 352,841 of NZ_WWCS01000001.1, read as the reverse complement.
CACTGCGCTTGCTGAAGGCGATGGCGACGAAGCGCCACTCCTGCATGCCGCCGTCATTGCCGATCATCAGCGAGCCGCCGGCGATCTCGTAGCCGCGCTGCCCGGCCATGGCCCTGAGCGCCGGCTCCTGCGGCTTGTAGCCGGCCTTGAAGCGCATGGTGATGGCGATGGCGTGACGCGACGGCAGCCACGCCTCCAGCCGCGTCAGGAAGATCATCGAACCGGCGCACAGCACGGCCAGGCCCATGGCGCCGGCATAAAAGCCCACCCCCACCATCACGCCGATCACCGACGAGGCCCAGATCGACGCCGCCGTAGTCAGGCCGCTGATGTTGAAGCCTTCGCGCATGATCACGCCGGCGCCAAGGAAGCCGATGCCGGTGACGATGCCCTGAACGATACGGGTCGGATCGGAACTGATCAGGTACTGCGACACATGGCCGCCGAACCAGTGCGCCGGATAGCCGCCGATGACGGTCAGGCCGGCCGACGCCATGCACACCAGGCCATAGGTGCGCATGCCGGCGGCGCGGCCGTGGTACGAGCGTTCGTAGCCCACCATCAGTCCCAGTGCCAACGCGCCCAGCAAATTCAGCAGAATCACCGCATTGGTGGCCAGTTCGGAATGCGACCAATAAGCGGACAGAAAATCGAATGCGGGCATGGGAAGCCTTATTTTATTTTGACGTTATTTTTTAACCAGCTGCTTTTCGAAGGCGATATCCAGTTTGCTCATGCGCTTGGGCGCTTCCGGGGCGATGGTCTTGACGAAGGCGACGAACTCGTCGAGCTCCATCGGTGGGCACAGCGGCGGATTGCCGGCGCCGTCGGACAGGAAGAAGTGGCCGCTGCCGGTCACCGACATCGAATATTTTTCATTGCCGGTGCGGCGTTTCAGGCGGTCGACCGCCGTGGTGGCGCGGGTGGCGCGTGCGCTCATAATGTCTCCGTTCGTTGTACAAGCCATGCCAGCGCGTCGCCGGACAGCAAGGGCGACAGGCGCTTGCGCACCGTCGCGTGGTAATCGTTCAGCCAGCGCTTTTCGTCATCGCGCAGCAGCGTGGGTTCAATGCAGCGGGTATCGATCGGGCACAGGGTCAGCGTCTCAAAATTGAGAAACTCGCCGAACTCGGTGTGGCCGGCGCTGCGGTTCAGCACCAGGTTCTCGATGCGGATGCCCCAGCGGCCCGGCCGGTACAAGCCCGGTTCAATCGACGTGATCATACCCGGCTCCATCGCGGTCTGGGGCTCCGGCATGGCCGATGGTGAAATCGATTGTGGCCCTTCGTGCACATTCAGGAAGTAGCCGACGCCGTGACCGGTGCCGTGGCCGTAGTCCAGGCCTTCGGCCCACAGCGGTGCGCGGGCGATGGCGTCCAGCATCGGCGACCTGGTGCCGCGCGGGAAGCGGGTGGCCGACAAGGCGATCATCGCCTTCAGCACCAGCGTGACATCGCGACGGTGCTCGTCGCCGATGCGGCCGACCGCCACCACGCGGGTGATGTCGGTGGTGCCGCCCAAATACTGGCCGCCGGAATCAATCAGCAGCAGGCCGTTGCCTTCAATGGTGGCGTGGCGGGCGGCGGTGGCGCGGTAATGCATGATCGCGCCGTTGGCGCCAAAGCCGGCGATGGTGGCAAAACTGGGGCTGACGAAGCCGGGACGGCGCGCGCGGGCGGCGGTGATCTGCTGGTCGATATCGACTTCGGTCAGCGGCGCGCGGTCCGGGTTGGCCAGCGTCTGATCCAGCCAGGTGAAGAATTCGCACAGCGCGGCGCCGTCCTGCTCCATGGCGGCGCGCACGTGGATGGCGTCCTGTTCGCTCTTGCGCGACTTGGCCAGCGTGGTCGGGTTGATCGCCTCGATCACTTTGACCTTGGCCGGAATCCACTGGCGCGTGCCGTGGGTGACGCGGCGCGGGTCGAGCAGCAGCGTGCTGTCGGCCGGCAGCGCGGCCAGGGCTGCGGCGGCCGAGTCGTATGGCGCGACGTCGATGCCTTCATCGGCCAGCGCTGCGCGCAGCTCGGGCGAGACTTTGCCGTCGGCGACGTACAGCGTGGCGCGGGTGGGCGTCACCAGCGCGTGCGACAGGAAAATCGGATTGAAGTTGACGTCGGCGCCGCGCAAGTTGAACAAATAGGCAATATCGTCCAGCGTCGAGATCAGGTGGCGGTTGGCGCCGGCCTGCTGCAGGGCGCCGCGCAAATCGGCCAATTTGCCGCTGCGGCTTTTCGACGCGTACGGCGGCAGGTGCTCGAACACCGGCGCCGTCGGCAGCGCGGGGCGGTCCTGCCACACCTGTTGCAGCAAATCGAGGTCGGTGCGCAGCGTGACGTCTTTGGCGTCCAGCGCGGTTTGCAGCAGACGGGCGATGGCCAGGCCGAGCACGGCGCCGTCGACCGCCAGCGTCTGGCCGGATTTCAGGTGGCTTGCCAGCCAGTCAACATATTGCACGCTGGCGCCGGAGGTCAGCTTCATCAGCTGGATGCCGGTTTCGGCCAGTTGCTGTTCGGCCTGGGTCCAGTAGCGGGCATCGGTCCACAGGCCGGCGAATTCCGGCGTGACGATGAGGGTGCCGACCGAGCCGGTAAATCCGGAGGCCCATTCGCGGCCCTGCCAGCGCTCGGGCAGGTATTCGGACAGGTGCGGATCGGCGGACGGGATCATCAGCGCATCGATATGCGCCTGACGCATCGCCGCCCGTAACAGCGCCAGGCGCTCGGCGACTTGGGAGGGGTCTGGAGTATTCATGGGGAAAGACCTAAATAGTTGGTCCCATGATACCGCGATTACATGATCTGTCGCTAAACGACTGGGGTAGCGGAATGTTTAAATGGCTCAGCTTGTTGTGTTAACAACGCGGGTCTATATTGATCATGATCGTCTCATTCCGCCACAAGGGATTACGCAAGTTTTATGAGACCGGCACATTGGCTGGGAAAGCCAAGCAAAACTAGCGCTCGAAAATTTGCTTCGCAATTAGGTGTGTCGCCGTCCACTATCAATCGAATTTTAAATGGTCAATCCAGAATCACGCCTGCGATGGCTGAGCGTATTTCGAAATTAGTGAATCTATCACCGGCAAGCTTACTGACCCTTCAGGAGATGCAGGACCGCTGGCAGGAGCGGCTGCGCAATGCGGCTTGACGGAGCTGTCGTGCCTGGATTTGGCGAGTACATGCCAATAATTGGCATAAGCTCGGCAAAAAAAATGCCGCTAAGCCTCATAACGCCGTAGTCCCTCCAGATCCAGAATACGGATGCCGCCATAATCCAGGCTGAGCAATCCCTGCTTCTCCAACAGCTGCAAAGCCTGATTCGCGCGCTGACGCGAGGCGCCGGATAATAATCCCAACTCCTCCTGCGATATATGTACGATCTTATCCAGGCTCGGATATAAATGCGCATGATATAAAGACGCCAGACAGCGCGCCACCCGCGTATCCGGATTCAATAACCGGTCATTTTCCACCGTGCCGATAAACTGGCCCAGCCGTTCATTTAACTGCATCAGCAAGAACCGGCTAAATGGCAGGCTATTATTCAGCAGCCACATAAACGTCGCCGCCGGCATGCGCGCAATGCGGCTATCGCGCAACGCCATCGCATCATATTTAAGCACTTCGTTTTTTAACACCGTGCCCTCGCCAAACCAGCCACCCGGCGGCACGCCGGTAAACGTCACGCTTTTACCAGTGGAAGAGAAATTATTCATCTTGACCAGGCCGTCGATAATCCCCAGCCAATTCTCGACCATTTCCCCTTTGCGGCAGACATAACCGCCTTTCGGCACAAACGTTTCAAACGTATCAGCCTCCACGCGCGCCATTTGTTCCGGCGTCAAGTCTTTAGCCCAGATCGCTGAACGCAACGCTGCCTGCAAAGTCATTTGATCTCGATCAGACATTTTTGCGATGCACCATAGAAAAGTCTGTGAATTGTCGTCGAAAAGACAACTGGCCACCCCGTGGCAAGTTAATATCATCACACAAAAAAACAAAACAGCAACAGGAGACACTGGTGCAAAAAGAACACGAGACCTTCCCTCGGCGCCTGCTCGCGCACGGCCAGGAGCGGCCGGGGAAACCCGCGTTTCGCGAAAAGCATCTGGGCATCTGGCAGAGCTGGAACTGGGCCCAGGTCAACGACGAAGTACGCGCGCTCGCCTGCGGTCTCGCCGCGCTGGGCTTCCAGCGCGGCATGAACCTGGCCATCGTCGGCGACAACCGGCCGCGCTTATATTGGGCGATGCTGGCCGCCCAATGCCTGGGCGGCGTGCCGGTGCCGCTGTACCAGGATGCGCCCGCCGCGGACATGGCCTACGTGCTGGACAACGCCGACATCCACTACGCCATCGTCGAAGACCAGGAACAGGTCGATAAATTACTGGAATTGCAATCCCTGTACCCGCACATCCGCCACATCGCCTACGACGACGAACGCGGCATGCGCCACTATCGCCAGGCCGGCCTGCTGTCCTGCGCCCGCCTGCAGGAGATGGGCCGCGCCTGGGATCTGGCCCATCCGGGCTTTTTTGACGCCCAGGTGGCCGAAGGCCGCGGCAGCGACAACGCCATCATCCTGTACACCTCCGGCACCACCGGCAAGCCGAAAGGCGTGTGTCAGACCCACGCCGCGCTGACGGCGGCCGGCACCGGCGGCGTCGGTTTCGAAAAGCTGACCGACGCCGAAGACATCCTGTCCTACCTGCCGATGGCGTGGGTGGGCGACTGTTTATTCTCGTTCGCCCAGGCGATGAGCGCCGGCTTCACCGTCAACTGCCCGGAATCCGGCGAAACCGTGATGACCGACATGCGCGAGATCGGCCCGACCTATTACTTTGCCCCGCCGCGCGTGTTCGAGAACATGCTGACCACCGTGATGATACGCATGGAGGACGCCGGCGCCGTCAAACGCCGCATGTTCCACTACTTTATGGCGGTGGCGCGGCGCTGCGGTGCTCAAATATTAGACAACAAGCCGGTACCGCTGGCCGACCGCCTGCGCTACGCCGCCGGCAAGCTGCTGGTCTACGGCCCGCTGAAAAATGTGTTGGGCATGTCGCGCATCCGCGTCGCCTACACTGCCGGCGCGGCGATCGGGCCGGATTTGTTCCGCTTCTACCGCTCCATCGGCGTCAATCTGAAGCAGTTCTACGGCTCCACCGAAACCTGCGCCTACATTTGTCTGCAGCCGGACGGCCAGATTAAATTCGACAGCGTCGGCCTGCCGGCGCCGGGTGTCGAGGTCAAGCTGGCCGACAACGGCGAAGTGCTGGTCAAGTCGCCAACCTTGATGGACTGTTACTACAAGCGCCCCGACGCCACCAGCGAAGCGATCGACGCCCAGGGCTACTTTCACACCGGCGACGCCGGCCTGTTCGACGCCGACGGCCACCTGAAGATCATCGATCGCGCCGCCGACGTAGGTCGCATGAACAGCGGCGCCATCTTCGCCCCTAACTACGTCGAGAACAAACTCAAGTTCTTCCCGTTTATCAAAGAGGCGGTGGTGTTCGGCCACCAGCGCGACGAGGTCTGCGCCTTCATCAACATCGATATCGAGGCTGTGGGTAACTGGGCGGAACGCCGCAGCATCGCCTATTCCGGCTACACCGACCTGGCCGCACATCCCGCCGTATATGGGCTGGTGCGCGACTGCATTGAGCAGGTCAACGCCGACCTGGCCGCCGAGCCGGCGATGAGCGACACGCAAATCCACCGCTACCTGGTGCTGCACAAGGAGCTCGATCCCGACGACGACGAACTGACGCGCACACGCAAGGTGCGCCGCAAGTTCATCGCCGAAAAGTACGCGGTGCTGATCGAGGCGCTCTACAGCGGCCAGACCTCGCAGTACATCGAGACGCAAGTGAAGTTTGAAGATGGCCGCACCGGCCTGGTGGCGGCGGACCTGAAGATCGAAGCGTGCAAGACCTACCCTGCCATACAGGCAGCGGCATGACGGAGGCCCAGATGCAAATGAACGAGCCAGAGGCACACTTCGGCGCAGGCGCAGTTACAGCAAGACGGGAGACCGGGCCGGTGATCCTCGACCTGAACAACATCTCGTTGTCCTTCGGCGGCGTGCGCGCGCTGACTGACATTTCCTTCGACGTGCGCCAGCACGAAATCCGCGCCATCATCGGCCCGAACGGCGCCGGCAAAAGCTCGATGCTCAACGTGATCAACGGCGTGTATCGCCCGCAGCAAGGACAGATCACCTATCGCGGCGAAGTACGCAAGAATATGGACTGCCACGCCGCCGCCAAATCCGGCATCGCCCGCACCTTCCAGAATATCGCGCTGTTCAAGGGCATGACGGTGTTGGACAACATCATGACCGGCCGTAATCTCAAGATGAAATCCAATTTTCTGATGCAGGCGCTGTACTGGGGACCGGCGCGGCGCGAAGAAATCGCCCACCGCATCAAGGCCGAAGAGATCATCGATTTTCTGGAGATTCAAGCCATCCGCAAGACGCCGGTGGGCCGCCTGCCTTACGGCCTGCAAAAGCGCGTGGAACTGGGCCGCGCACTGGCCGCCGAGCCGGAAATCCTGCTGCTGGACGAACCGATGGCCGGCATGAACGTCGAAGAAAAACAGGATATGTGCCGCTTCATCCTCGACGTCAACGACCAATTCGGCACCACCATCGTGCTGATCGAGCATGATATGGGCGTGGTGATGGATATCTCCGACCGCGTGGTGGTGCTCGACTACGGCAAGAAAATCGGCGACGGCACGCCGGACGAAGTGCGCTGCAACCAGGACGTGATCAACGCTTACCTCGGAGTGGCCTGTTCATGAATTTCTTCTTCGAGGTGCTGATTGGTGGCCTGCTATCCGGCGTGATGTACGCGCTGGTGGCGATTGGCTTTGTGCTGATCTACAAAGCTTCCGGCGTGTTCAATTTTGCGCAGGGTGCGATGGTGTACTTCGCCGCACTGACCTGCGTTGGCGTGATGGACAAGCTGGGCGTGTCGCTGTGGATCGCATTGCCGATCACGGTGGCGGTGATGATCGTGCTCGGACTGGCGATAGAACGCGTGGTGCTGCGGCCACTGGTCAACCAGCCGGAAATCACGCTGTTCATGGCGACCATCGGCCTGGCCTTCTTCATTGAAGGGCTGGCGCAGTTGATGTTCGGCGCGCAGGTGCGCAAGCTGGAGCTGCCGATCGAGGACGTGCCGTCGCAGTACCTGATGGACCACTACAACATCCTCGTCTCGCAATTCGACATCATGGCCGCTGCGGTGTGCGGCCTGCTGGTGACGACGCTGGCCCTGCTGTTCTCGAAAACCAAAGTGGGCCGCGCACTGCGCGCGGTGGCGGACGATCACCAGGCCGCGCTGGCGGTCGGCATTCCGTTGCAGCGCATCTGGGCCGTGCTGTGGGCAGTGGCCGGCATCGTGGCGCTGGTGGCGGGCCTGCTGTGGGGCGCGCGCAATGGCGTGCAGTTCGCGCTGACGTTTGTGGCGCTGAAGGCGCTGCCGGTGCTGATCCTCGGCGGCTTTACCTCCATGCCCGGGGCGATCGTCGGCGGCCTGCTGATCGGCGCTTCCGAAAAACTGGCCGAGGTGTACATCGGCCCGATGGTCGGCGGCGGCATCGAGGGCTGGTTCCCTTACGTGCTGGCCCTGTTGTTCCTGCTGGTGCGGCCGGAAGGGCTGTTCGGCGAAAAAATCATCCGGAGGATCTGAGCGATGCTTTACCGCGAAGCAGGACAGTTCAAGACCAGCTATCAGGCCGATGGCCAGATCTTCCCCATCATGCAGGACCGCATCGCGCTGCTGACACTGCTGGCTGTCGCCATCGTGTTTGTGCCGCTGCTGGCGTCACCGTATGTGCTGTCGGCGATATTGATACCGTTTCTGATTTTTGCGCTGGCCGCGATCGGCCTGAATATCCTGACCGGCTACGCGGGTCAGCTGTCGCTTGGCACGGCGGCCTTCATGGCGGTCGGCGCGTTCGCGTCGTATAACTTCATCCTGCGCATTCCCGGCTTACCGGTGCTGGTGGCGTTTGTGCTGGGTGGTTTGAGTGCGGCGCTGGTAGGCATCGCCTTCGGCCTGCCGTCGCTGCGCATCCGCGGCTTCTATCTGGCTGCCGCCACGCTGGCCACGCAGTTCTTCGTGGTCTGGTGCCTGACCAAGATTCCCTATCTGACCAACTACAGCACCTCCGGCGTGATCACTGCGCAGCCCATCGTCATCTTCGGCTACAACTTCGACACGCCGGACCGCAAATACCTGCTGGTGCTGGCGGTGGTGGCGGTGATGGCGCTGCTGGCCAAGAACATGATTCGCTCCAACGTCGGCCGCTCGTGGATGGCGGTGCGCGACATGGACGTGGCGGCCGAAGTGATAGGCTTCCGCCTGATGCGCACCAAGCTGCTGGCGTTTGCTGTCAGCTCGTTCTACTGCGGCGTGGCAGGCGCGCTGTATGCCTATGCCTACCTGGGCACGGTGGAGCCGGAAGCCTACAACCTCGATCTGTCTTTTCGCATCCTGTTCATGATCATCATCGGCGGCGTCGGTTCGGTGCTCGGTTCCTTCCTCGGCGCAGCGTTTATCGTGCTGCTGCCGGTGCTGCTGAATGTCATCGCACACAGTCTTGCGCTGCCGACCAGCGTGGCCTCAAATCTGGAGCTGATGGTGTTTGGTGCGCTGATTATTTTCTTCTTGATCGTCGAGCCGCACGGCTTGGCGCGTTTGTGGCAGATAGGTAAAGAGAAATTGCGTCTGTGGCCGTTCCCTCACTAAAAAAATACAGGAGACAAGTCTATGAAACGCTTTGCATCCATCATCGCCGTGGTTCTACTAGCCGCCAGCGGCGCGGCCATCGCGCAGCCTGCGGAACAGTACATCGCCCTGCCCTCCTACCGCGTAGGCCCCTATGCGGCGGGCGGTTCAGGATTTTATGGCGGCATTATCGACTACTTCAATCTGGTCAATCTGTCAGGCGGCGTGAATGGCGTGAAGATTTCGTGGGAAGAGTGCGAGACTGAATACAATCCGTCGCGCGGCGTGGAATGCTACGAGCGTTTGAAGACCAAGAACGGTGGCGCAACCCTGGTAGAGCCGCTATCCACCGGCGTCGCTTACGGCATACTTGACCGCCTGGCTGTGGATAAGATTCCGATGACGATGATCGGCTACGGCCGTTCGGACGCCGCCAACGGCAAAGTCTTCCCATACGTCTTCCCGCTGATTACCAGCTACTGGAACCAGGCCGCCGCCATGATCAAGTATCTCGGCGACAAGGAAGGCGGTATGGCCAGGCTGAAAGGCAAGAAGATCGTCCATCTGTACCACGACTCGGCATTCGGCAAGGAGCCCTTGCCGGTACTGGAAGCCTTGTCCAAGCAGTACGGCTTTGAGCTGATCAAGATTCCCGTCACGCCGCCTGGCAGCGAGCAGCAGTCGCAATGGCTGCAAATCCGCCAGGCCAAGCCGGACCATGTGATCCTGTGGGGCTGGGGCTCGATGAATGCAGTCGCCATCAAGACCGCGCAACGCAACGGCTTCCCACGCGAGAAAATCCTCGGCGTGTGGTGGGCCGGCTCGGAAGAAGATACCGTGCCGACAGGCGATGCGGCCAAAGGCTACAGCGCCATGACCTTCAACACGCCGGGCAATTACCCGGTGATGGACGAGATCCGCAAAAAACTCTACGACGCCGGCAAAGGCAACATGGCCGATCCCGCCCGCATCGGCAGCGTGTACCACATGCGCGGCGTCAGCGCGGCGATCCTGTGGGTGGAGGCGATGCGCACCGCGCAGGAAAAATTCGGCAAGGGCAAGCGCATCACCGGCGAGCAAATGCGCTGGGGCCTGGAGAACCTGAACGTGGACGAGGCGCGCCAGAAAGCCATCGGCGCCTTCGGCATGCTGCCGGTGGTGAAGACCAGTTGCGACGATCATGAAGGTTCGGGCGCGGTGAAAGTGCAGCAATGGGATGGCAAGAAGTGGAACGCCATCACGCCAAACTGGATCGTCGGCGACAAGGCGCTGACCCGCAAGCTGCTGGAAGAAAGCTCCGCAGCCTACGCGGCCGAGAAGAAAATCACACCAGCATGCATCAAGTAACCCCCGTCATTCCCGCGCAGGCGGGAATCCATGCTGACTAAGCAAACAACCGTTCTATGGATTCCCGCGTGCGCGGGAATGACGACTAATATGACTCCTTATCTGTCTGTGAATAACGTCGAAGTTATCTACGACCACGTCATCCTGGTGCTGAAAGGCGTATCGCTGCAAGTCCCTCAGGGGAAAATCGTCGCCCTGCTGGGCGCCAACGGCGCCGGCAAGTCCACCACGCTGAAGACCATCTCCACCCTGCTGCGCGGCGAGCGTGGTGACGTCACCAAAGGCGAAGTCCAGTTCAAGGGCGAACGCATCGACCAGCTGACGCCCAATGAACTGGTACGGCGCGGCCTGTCGCAAGTGATGGAAGGCCGCCACTGCTTCGGCCACCTGACCATCGAAGAAAACCTGCTGACCGGCGCCTACACGCGCAGTACCTCCCGTTCAGAACTGAAGGCATCGCTGGAAAAGGTCTATTACTACTTCCCACGCTTGCGCGAGCGCCGCAGCAGCCAGGCCGGCTACACCTCCGGCGGCGAACAGCAGATGTGCGCCATCGGCCGCGCGCTGATGGCCAAGCCCTCCATGATTTTGCTCGACGAGCCATCGATGGGCATCGCGCCGCAAATCGTCGAAGAGATCTTCGGCATCGTCAGGGATTTGAACAGCAAGGAAAACGTCTCCTTCCTGCTGGCCGAACAAAACACCAGCATCGCCTTGCGCTACGCGGACTTTGGCTACATCCTGGAAAACGGCCGCGTGGTGATGGAAGGCGCGGCTGCCGACCTGGCCTGCAATGAAGACGTAAAAGAGTTCTATCTCGGCGTCTCCGGCGCCGGCCGCAAGAGCTTCCGCGACATGAAATTTTACCGGCGCCGCAAGCGCTGGCTGGCATAAGGATGGTTATGACCGATACCCTCGACAGCCTGGAAGCACGCCCACCCGAACAGCGCGAACGCGATCTGATGGCGCGCCTGCCGCAACTGGTCGCGCGCGCCAAAGCGGCGGCGGGATGGTCGCGCATCCTGCAGAACGTCAACGCCGTGGACATCAACAGCCGCGCGGCGCTGGCCACGCTGCCGGTCACGCGCAAGTCCGAGCTGCACGAGCTGCAAACGCAGCACGCGCCGTTTGGCGGCTTGAATACTACACCGGTCGGCCAGCTGGCGCGCGTGTACATCTCGCCCGGCCCCATCTTCGATCCGGAGGGACGCGGCCAGGACTGGTGGCGTTTCGCACGGCCGATGTACGCGGCGGGCGTGCGCGCCGGCGGCCTGCTGCAGAACTGCTTCGCCTATCACTTCACGCCTGCGGCCTTCATGGTTGAAGGCGGCGCTGCGCGGCTTGGCTGCGCGGTGATCCCCGCCGGCAGCGGCCAGACCGAGATGCAGGTGCAAGCCATCCACGCGCTGCGGCCGGACACCTATGTCGGCACGCCATCCTTCCTGAAGATCATCATCGAGAAAGCGCACGAGATGGGCGTGGACATCAGCAGTATCAAGCAGGCGCTGGTCAGCGCCGAGGCGCTGCCCGAATCTCTGCGCACCTGGTTTGGCGAGCATGGCGTGCCGGGCGTACTGCAGCTCTATGCGTCCGCCGACATCGGCAGCATCGCCTACGAAACGTGCAGCGGCGGCATACGCGATCCCGGCATGGTGCTGGACGAAGACCTGATCATGGAAATCGTTCGTCCTGGCAGCGGCGATCCCGTACCTGCTGGCGAAGTGGGCGAGGTAGTGGTCACCGTATTCAATCCGGACTACCCGCTGATCCGCTTCGCCACCGGCGACCTGTCGGCCATCCTGACCAATGCGCCGCCGTCGCCGTGCGGCCGCACCAACACCCGCATCAAGGGCTGGCTGGGACGCGCCGACCAGACCACCAAGATCCGAGGCATGTTCGTGCATCCGTCGCAGGTGCATGACATCGCGCGCCACCATCCGGAGATTGTAAAGGCGCGGCTGGTGGTCTCCGGCCACATTGCGCAGGAGGCGATGACGCTGCATTGCGAGGTGGCCGATCCCGCCAGCGCTAACAGCACCACCTGCGCCGCCATCATCGAATCGATCCGCAAGCTGACCAAACTGCGTGGCGAGGTGCGGTTTGTCGCCATCGGCAGCCTGCCCAATGACGGCAAGGTAATCGCAGACGTCCGCGATTACCAGTAAAATATCGTCCTTCACACGTTTGTTTAATATAAAGACCATGCAAGACTTCCACCACAACCGCGCCCGTGCCCTGATGGAGAGCGCCGAAGAACTGTACTCCAAGCACGACGTCGACACCGCCGTCACCGCGATGGCCGATACGCTCAACGCCCGCTACGACCGTCCGGACAGCGAAGAATTCCCGCTGGTGCTGGGCGTGATGGGCGGCGCCGTGGTCTTCACCGGCAACCTGCTGCCGCAGCTGACCTTCCCGCTCGAATTCGACTACATCCACGTCAGCCGCTACGGCGACGAAGACAAGGGCGGCGAAGTGGTCTGGAAAGTGGTGCCGCGCTCGAACGTCAGCGGCCGCACCGTGATCGTGCTGGATGATATTCTGGACGAAGGCGAAACGCTGGCTCACGTCAAACAGCGCCTGCTGGACATGGGCGCCAAGGAAGTGATCCTGGCGGTGTTTGCCGATAAAGCCATCGGCAAGGCCAAGCCGGTGCAGGCCGATATCGTCGGCATCACCATCCCCAACCGCTTCGTGGTCGGCTTCGGCATGGACGCTTACGGCTACTGGCGCAATCTGCCCGGCCTGTGGGCGATCAATAACGAAGGCTAAGGACGCAGCGCGTAGGTATTGACGAATTTGCGGATGCCGTTCGGGTTGGCTTTTTTCCACGCTTCGAATTCAGCGCGCCAGGACTCCCGGTACTGCAACAGCATCAGCCCCGTTTCCAGCTGATTGGCCTTGGCCAGCATGCGGATATTCAGCAGCGCGGGATCCTGGATATCCTGGCCGCCGCTGGCCACCACTTCGTCAATCACCTGCAGCGCCGCGCGCCACGACGCCACTTCAATCGCAAACGGCTGGTCGGCGACTTTGTCCTGCAGGTTCTTCTGACGCGCATTTACTTCAAAGGTGGCGTACGCCAGCCACATCGCGCCATCGGCCACCATCTTGCCGCTGTTGCCACTGAATTCGGAATCCAGGTTGATGACGAACTTGCCGTTGGCATCCAGCTTCACGCTGGCCTTGCGCTGGAGGTGTAACGCGGTCATCGGGTAACCCACCTTGCTGCGCAATGCTGCCAGCTTGTCCCAGGTCGGCAACTGGTTCGGTTGCGCCGCGATGCCGCTGAACAGCGCCGCCTCCGCTGCGCTCAACTTGCCCTGCCACAGCAACGCATCCGACAGAAAGCGCCAGGCCTGGCCATTCAGCGGCTCGATCTCGGTCGCTTTGCGGAAATGCTCCTCCGCTTCCGGCCATTTTTTCTGCGCAAAGAAACTATCGCCGGCGTTCACCTCGGCGGTGGAATATAAGGGATCCAGCCGCGCCGATTCCTCATATTTGACCAGCGCTTCCGCCGGTTTGCCGGCCTGGAACAACACCTCGCCTTCCTGCATGGCCTTCCATGCGGCGGGGGTCGGCACGTGCAGCGGCGCTGGTTTATCGTCCAACAAGATGCGCAGCACTTCCTGCGCCAGCGGATCATCCGGGCCCAGCGTCAGCGCCTGGCGCGCCACCGATTCGGACTGCTGGCGCAGCCGGATCTTGGCGTCACCCTGTGCCTGCGATGCCGCCGCCATCAGTACATTGGCAATGCCGGACAACGGTTCCGATGCGCCAGGGTCCGCCTTGGCCGCCTCCTGGTACTTGGCGATGGCGTCCTTGTATTTGCCCTGCGCAAACAACGACGTCCCTTCCTGCTGCAACGGTGCCGCAGCAGCATTTGGTTTTACAGACGCCTGGCTGGCGGCGCACACCAGCGCTAACAACAGAGATGCTGCACGTACAGTTTTCATCGTTATCCTCCGCAATATTGAGTGAATTGTAATTGCTTTGGATTGCTAAAAATGTCAGGATTTGTATCATGGTGAATACAATTGCTTCCTGGCTGTTCCTGGCCGCTATTGCCCAGGCGGTTTTTCTCAGCATCGCGCTGCTCAATCCGCGCCAGCCCGAAATGCGCACGGCGAACCGGCTGCTGTCGGCGCTGCTGCTGATTTTTTCAGCCATCATCGGCCATGCGTGGCTCGGGCTGAATCATCTGTATCGCGTCTATCCGCACAGCGCGCTGGCCATCGTCACGCTGGGGCTGGCGGTGGGGCCGCTGCTGTATCTTTACCTGCACGCCATGCTGTCCGACCAGCCGCTGGGCCGCCGCGCCTGGCTGCATTTCGTCCCGTTTGCGGTCGCCACGCTCGGCATGCTGCCCTTCTACTTGCGGTCGGCTGACGAAAAACTGGCATGGATGCGCCAATGGCATGGCTGGCCATGGTATCTGCGGCTGGCGGCGGTGGCAAAGCTGTTGATCCTGCTCTTCTACCTGCGCGCCAGCGTGCGCCTGGTGCGTCGTGTGCCGGCCGATTCAGAACTGGTGGGCGGCCTGCGCCGACTGATGCGCCTGTGGCTGGTGAGCGGGGCGCTGAGCGTCGTCGCGGTGGCAATGGCCGCGCTCGATATCGACTCGCCGCTGTCGGTAGAAATGGTGGACGGTGGCGCCTTGATCGTGTTCGTCTTCGCCACCGCCTACACGGCGATGCGTCTGCCGCTTGGCTACCGGCCGCGCACGTTGCCGCCAGCGCCGGTTGCTGCGGCCAAGCCGCGCTACGCCGACAAACAGTTATCCACAGCCGACCGCGACGCCTTCCTGGCCCGCCTGCAAGCCTGCATGGAACAGGATCAGCCCTATCGCAATGGCGAACTGAAGCTGGAGGACCTGGCCGCGCAGGTCGCCATGACACCGCACGAACTTTCCCAGCTGATCAATGAACATTGCGGCGCCAATTTCGCCGATTACCTCAACCGCTACCGCGTGGATGCCCTCAAAACCACGCTGCGCGACCCGCAACTGGCCGGCACCAGTATACTTGACCTGTCGCTGATCGCCGGATTTAACAGCAAAAGCGCGATGAACCGCACATTTAAAAAATTCACCGGCGTCACGCCGGGCGAGTACCGCGACCAGGCCAGAACACCCGCCTAGCGCGTGCCAAATCATCATTTGCGACGCAAACCGGGGCGTGGCACGGCAGACTGGGGCATCACAACAAGGAGCCCAGCATGAAATTGCCTCACCTGATAGCCAGCCTGATGATTTGCGCACCGGCCATGGCCGGTCAAACCTGGATCACCAACGTCAAACTGATCTCGCCGGAAAAACTCGACCGCATCGAAAGCGGCAGTGTGCTGATCGATAACGACCGCATCGTCCGGGTCGAGCGTGGCACCGGCGGCAAAACACCGCCAGGCGCCGCCCGCATCGACGGCAAGGGCTACTACCTGACGCCTGGCCTGATCGATTCCCACGTCCACCTGTTTGCCGTGCCCGGCATGAGCTTCGAGCAGGCCGACCACATGCAGACCATGGCCAAGGAGTATTTCGCGCAGATGCCGCGCTCCTACCTCTACTACGGCTATACCACCGTGATCGATCTGGCGGCTGGCAGCCGCGAATTCATCGACCGCGTCAAAGCCATGCCGCGCCATCCGGACATCTATGACTGCGGCCCGCCGCTGGTGTTCGCCAACGGCTATCCATCATCGTACGCACCTATCGAACATCGCTTTGAGACGTTTTCCAATTTCATTTACGACCCGGCCCAGGCCGACAAGATTCCCGCCCGCTATAAACCGGAAGACTACACCCCGGCCAAAGGCGTGGCGCGCGCCAAGGCGGATGGCGCCATCTGCGTCAAGACCCACTACGAACACGGTTTTGGAGCCCAGCACAACCTGCCCGTGATGAGTCCGGCCGTCTACGGCGAGGTGCGCGCGGCGGCCACCAAGGATGGCCTGACGCTGGTGACGCACGGGAATTCATTCGAGGCGCAAACCTTCGCGGTCAACGGTGGCGTCGACGTGCTGGCCCATGGCATGTGGCACTGGGGTGCACTGAACAATTCGCCGGAGTTACCAGACGAAATCAAGCAATTGCTGGATAAAATCGTCGAACGCAATATTGGCTACCAACCGACCATGCAAGTGCTGTACGGCCTGCGCGCGTATGTCGATCCGGAATATCTGAACACGCCGGTGCTGTCCAAGCTGCTGCCGCCTGCCATGCTGGCGTGGCTGAAGACGCCCGAAGGCAACTGGTTCAAGGAAGAAGTAGCCGAAGAAGGCGAAACCGACGAAACCGTCCGCAAGAATATGGAGGCGCCGTTGCGCCGCCAGCGCCAGGTGGTTGCCTATTTGGCGAGCAAGAATGCGAATTTCCTGTTTGCCACCGACACGCCGTCCTCGCCCACCTACGGCAATATTCCGGGACTGAACGGCTATCTGGAGATGCAGGATCTGCGCAACGCCGGCCTGTCGCTGGCGCAGCTTTTCAAGGCCGCCACCATCAACAATGCCCGCGCCTTCCATCTTGAACAAGACCTGGGCAGCATCGAGCCGGGCAAAGTGGCCAATCTGGTGCTGATGAAGGAGTCGCCGCTGCAAGACGTCCGTGCCTACGATACGGTGGACACCGTCTGGGTGCGCGGCAAGCCGATGGCGCGCGAAAGCCTCGCCGTCGGCCTGTAATTACAACGCCAGACGGGCGCGGGCGGCGTCGTACTCGCGCTTCAGGCGTTCGACCATTTCGGCCGTCGATGGAATGTCGTCCATCAGGCCCACGCCCTGGCCGGCGCCCCAGATGTCGCGCCAGGCTTTGGCGCTGCTGGAACCGAAGTTCATGGCGGTCTTGTCGGCGGTTGGCAGCGCATCCGGATCGAGGCCGGCGGCGACGATGGATTTTTTCAGGTAATTACCGTGAACGCCGGTGAACAGGTTCGAATAGATGATATCCGCCGCCGTCGATTCAACAATCGCCTCGCGGTAGCCGTCGCTGACATTGGATTCCTTGGTCGCCAGCCAGCGCGAGCCGATGTAGGCAAAGTCGGCGCCCATGGCCTGCGCCGCCAAGATGGCGTCGCCGGTAGCGATCGAGCCAGACAGTGCAATCGGACCTTTAAAGAACTTGCGCACTTCGCCCACCAGCGCAAACGGCGACAGCGTGCCAGCATGGCCGCCGGCGCCGCTGGCCACCAGGATCAGGCCGTCGACGCCCGCTTCCAGCGCTTTTTCAGCGTGGCGGATCGAGACGATGTCGTGCAGCACGATGCCACCATAGCTGTGAATCGCGTCCAGCATCTCTTTCGGCGGCGCGCGCAGCGACGAGATGATGATTGGAATCTGGTGCTTCACGCATACTTCGACGTCATGCGCCAGACGGTCGTTGGACTGATGGACGATCTGGTTGACGGCGATCGGGCCGACGCGCTTGTCCGGATTGGCAGCCTGAAACTCGGCCAGCTCTTTTTGCAGATCGGTCAGCCACACATCCAGCATCTCGGCCGGACGCGCGTTCAGCGCCGGGAACGAGCCAACGATGCCGGCCTTGCACTGGGCCGCCACCAGCGCCGGTCCACTGGCGATGAACATCGGGGAGGCGATGACGGGAAGGGTGAGGTTTTGCAGGACTGCAGGCAAGGTCATGGCGTACTCGCTGACGTGAGTTAATCGGTGCCGATGATTATAGATCGGAAATAGTACGATCGTGCCGAAACTAGATCCACCCCTCTACATTTATTCGTTAAGTAAGTACTCACCATCGATGCGCGCCGCTACGCTGCGTACCAGTTGGCTCACGGCCCAGCGGCCAAGGTCTTCCGGCGTCTGCTTGAGGAAGTTGTTGTTGGCGGCGGCAAACACCGGCATCGAGGTCAGCAGCACGGGTACATCAGCCAGCGCAATCCGCTGACGCTCCAGCAGCAGGAACTTGAGCAGTACCTTCAGCGCGTTCTGCGCATTGCGTACCGGATCGGCGGCCAGGTACTCCAGCCGGGACCGCGCGCGCGCCAGTGCGCCGGCCACGTCGGTGAATGGCGCGCCGTGGCCGGGGATGACGGTCCGCACGTCCAGGCCGGCGATCAGGTCCAGCGTGGCGCGCTCTTCGGCAAAGCCGGGCTCGCCTTCCAGCTCGGGGAAGATGACGCCGAAGCCGTTTTCCCACAGCGCGTCGGCGGACACCAGCACCTTTTCCTGCGGACAGTAAAAAATCAGCGAATGCGGGTCGTGGCCGGGGGCGCCCAGCGCCTGCCACTCCATGTCGGCCAGCGTCAGCACGTCGCCGGGGGCGATGGTGGCGTCGAAGGTGAAGCGGTCGCAACGCTGGCCGGTGGCCTTGAAACTCAGCGCCTCCACGTCCCAGTGCCGCACCTTGTCGGCCTCCGCCACGGGAATCGACGTCTGGCAGCCGAAGTGGGCTTGCAGGATGGCGTTGCCGCCGCAGTGGTCGGAATGCAGGTGGGTGTTGAGAATCTGGTCCAGATGGCGGCCGCGCAGCACGTGGCGCACCAGTTCCAGCGTCTGCGGCGCGTGGCTGACGTAGCCGGTATCGATGATGGCCGTATCGTGGCGGCCCAGCAACATGATGTTGTTGGACGACAGCCAGCCCCGTTCCAGCACCTGTATCGAATCCGGCAGCGCGCTCATAGCTCCTCGTCGTCGAAACGGAGGGTTTGGCGCCGCAGCGGCAATTCCGTCCACACGGCGCGTTTGTAATCGTCGTCGGCCTTGCCCCAGGCGATGATTTCGTCAATGGTCCGCAGGCAGCCCATGCAATATTGGCGCTCCATGTCCATCTTGCACAAACTGACACAAGGGGATGGCACCGGCGCGGGGATTAAGTTAGTTGCATCACTCATGGCCCCATTATGCCGCGAAGCCGCTTGACTTGGGGGCGCATCGGCGTAGACTTACCATCCATATAGATGGTAATCAGATGGAGACACTGTGGCCAAGCAAGAAATCAAGCTGAAGACTGCCGAATCAGAAAAAATCACCATCAATCTGGGCCCGATCGACTTGGGACAGATTGACCTGCTGGTACAGGAAGGGTTTTACTCAAACCGTACCGATCTGATACGCACGGCAATCCGCAATCAGCTGAACCAGCACGCCGAGGTGGTCAAGCAGACCGTGGCGCGCAAGAGCCTGGTCCTGGGCATGCAGCATTACTCGCGCGCCGACCTGGAAGCAATCCAGGCGGCCGGGCAACGGCTGCAAATCCAGGTCCTGGGCCTGGCCAGCATCGCCAGCGACGTTTCGGTCGAACTGGCGCTGGCGACAATCGAATCCATTTTTGTACTCGGCTCGCTGCATGCCAGCACGGTTCTCAAGACTGCACTGGCGACGCGCATCCATTAAGGAGTGCCATGAAACTCAATTTTTTAACGCAAATGCGCGAAGCTGCGCAACAGATACTCAACAAGGGCGTCCACCTGCATCGTCCGGCCGCCAAGCCGACCATGCGCGATATTAACCCGCCGCCGCCAAACGCAGCGCCGTCCACGCCGGAGCCGGAAGCGGCGCCGGCACGCGGCCAGGCGCCGAATCCGGCCACGCATCCGGCCGAGTACGCGCAGGACATGCTCAACCGCATGGGCATCAAGCTCGATTTGCAGGCCAACCTGGACCGCGCCATCGATCTCGGTTCGCTGCATTCGCCCACTTCGGCGCCGATGCCGGAAGGGGCGCAATTTATCCGCAGCAGCTACAGCAACCACGCCGGCATGCGCAACTACAAGCTGTACATTCCGTCGAGCTATCACGGCCAGGCCATGCCGCTGCTGGTAATGCTGCACGGCTGCACGCAGAATCCCGACGACTTCGCGGCCGGCACGCAGATGAATCAGGTGGCGGAGGAAATGGGCTTTTTCGTGGCCTATCCTGAACAACCGGCCAACGCCAACCACTCCAAGTGCTGGAACTGGTTCAACGCCATCGACCAGCAGCGCGGACAGGGCGAGCCATCCATCATCGCCGGCATTGCGCGGCAGGTCATCGACGAGTATCCGGTTAATGAACGCCAGGTGTATGTGGCGGGCCTGTCGGCCGGGGGCGCCATGGCGGTAATCGTCGGCACGCTGTATCCGGAATTGTTTGCGGCAGTGGGCGTGCATTCGGGATTGCCGTTTGCATCGGCGCAGGATTTGCCGTCGGCGCTGTCGGCCATGAAGCGCGGCGCCAAGAGTGCGGGCAAGGCCGGCGACGGGTCGCAGCCGATTATCGTGTTTCATGGCGATAGCGACACCACCGTTAATCCGCGCAATGGCGAGCAGGTGATTGAGCAGCGGCTGCATCACCATCGGGGCGCGCGGCCGTCGGTGCAGTCGGGCGCGGTGCCGAATGGCTACCGCTACACGCAAACCACGCACACCAAGCCGGACGGCACGCCGCTGGGCGAACACTGGGTAGTCCACGGCGCCGGCCACGCCTGGTCGGGCGGCAGCGCCTCCGGCAGCTACACCGACGCCAAAGGCCCCGACGCCAGCCGCGAAATGCTGCGCTTCTTCAGCACGGTGGCCTGATCAGATAGCGCCGGCAACCCGCAAAATCAGGCCCACGACCGTGACCACGTTAGTAATCATCAGCCCGGCCATCCAGAACACCAGCCTGTCGATTCGGTTGCTCAGATGGTCGATCCGATTGCTCAGTTGGTCGAATCGATTATTCTGATGCTCGATTCGCTGGTCCTGGCGATCTATCGAGTGTTCGAGTTGTTCCGCCGTAGTTGCCAGCAAACGCTCAAACCTTTCCGCTGTCGTTGCTGCGGATTGATCGATGCGGGCCATTGTTTCTTTTCGGACGTCATCGATCCTGTCGCGCAGAGAGGCAAACTCAGCCATCATGGCCTGATGCTGTGTTTCCTGTGCGCGCTGCAAGGACAGTAGCGCGCTGGTGACGTTGTCCATTTGGGTCTCCAGCCGCACGATGCGGGCGATGTGGCCATCGTCTGCCGCGCCACCTAGGTTGTCAAGCGAGGTCTGGTTCATGTCAGCGCTCCCGGTGAGGGTTATGCGCTATTGTCTGGGGCTGCTGCCGGGGGCGTTTGAGGGTGATCAATGATGTGCTGGCGCAGGCAGTCCGGGCACCAGCAACTGGCGCCGGCGGCCGTCGGCACCGGCAGCGCGGCCGGCAAATAGGTGCACCAGCATGGTGGCGCGGGCACGGCGGGATCGGCGTCCTGCATGGCGCAGGAGAACTGCGCGCCGCAGCGGGAACAGGTACTCATGGCTTCAGCGTATCGGAGCTTCCAGGAAATTACAACCGGATGGCCCTATAATGCGTGCTTGAGTGCAGCCCGAGGCTGTAAAATTGCGCCCAAATTCTTCTTACCGGAATCGCCATGACCCAACTGACCAATCTGAACCTAGGCAATGACGCCGACGACCTGACCGCTGTTGAACCACGGATCAAGGCGCAAATTCTGGCTGAAGCGCTCCCCTACATCCGTAATTACCACGGTAAAACCATCGTCATCAAATACGGCGGCAACGCC
Source organism: Duganella margarita (assembly GCF_009857535.1). Lineage (GTDB taxonomy): Bacteria > Pseudomonadota > Gammaproteobacteria > Burkholderiales > Burkholderiaceae_D > Rugamonas > Rugamonas margarita. The sequence goes on along the minus strand of NZ_WWCS01000001.1, from coordinate 331,269 downwards.
ATGACCGACGAACGCCTGAAACACGGCTTCGCCCGCGATGTCATTTTGCTCAAACTGGTCGGCATGAATCCGGTCGTGGTGCACGGCGGCGGTCCGCAGATCGACAACGCGCTGAAAAAAATCGGCAAGCAAGGCACCTTCGTGCAAGGCATGCGCATCACCGACGAAGAAACCATGGAAGTGGTGGAGTGGGTGCTGGGCGGCGAAGTCCAGCAGGACATCGTGATGTTGATTAATCACTATGGCGGCCAGGCAGTCGGCCTGACCGGCAAGGATGGCGGCCTGATCCGCGCCCGCAAGATGGCCATGCCGGATAAAGAAAACCCGGGCCAGACGCTGGACATCGGCTTCGTCGGCGAAATCGAAGCGATCAACCCGGCAGTCGTCAAAGCGCTGCAGGACGACGCCTTCATCCCGATCATCTCGCCGATCGGCTTCGGCCAGGACGGCCAGGCCTACAACATCAATGCCGACGTCGTCGCAGGCAAGATCGCGGAAATCCTGAAAGCCGAAAAGCTGATCATGATGACCAACATCGCCGGCGTGCAGGACAAGCAGGGCAACCTGGTGACCGACCTGTCGGCGCGCGAGATCGACGAAATGTTCGCCGATGGCACGATTTCCGGCGGCATGCTGCCTAAAATTTCATCAGCCCTGGATGCGGCCAAGTCCGGCGTCAATACCGTGCACATCATTGATGGACGAATTGAGCACTCTTTGTTGCTCGAAGTCTTGACCGAACAAGCATTTGGCACTATGATCCGGTCTCACTGAAAAAAAGGCGGTCTCGCCGGCAGTCGGTGAAACCGCCACATTTGTATGCCCTTTTAGCTCAGTGGTAGAGCACTCCCTTGGTAAGGGAGAGGCCACGTGTTCAATCCACGTAAAGGGCACCACTTCTCGCAGCACCCTTCCCTGCAGTTAGCTCCCTCCTAGTACAACCGTTCCACGCTCAATCCGCGTTTGCGCAGCAATTCCGGCACGCTTCCTTTGCCGATCAGGTGCAACACGCCAATCGCCGCCACACTGTTGTTTTCACGCGCCATCAATTTGACCATGCCGTCGGCCAGCGCTGGATTGCGACCGTCCAGCAGTTCCTTCTGCACAAAGCGGCCGGAGAAGGTATCGTCCTGTTCCGCCTTCAGCGCCAGCGCATCGAGCGCTTTCACATCGGCATGACGCCACGCCTCGGCGATCTCGCGCGCCTGGTCGGCCTGCTCCTTGTCCTCGATGCCGGCGATGGCCTCCTGCAGGAACACCAGCTGCTCAGCCGCCGTCATCTTGTCGAACAATGACATCTGGCTGTCCACCGATTCCAGCTCGACCACTTTCTGGCCCGCCTCGTGCGCCTGCTGCGACAGGTGCGCATCCACCGCCAGCGCCGCGTCATAACCCTGCGCCGCAAACTCGCTCACCGTCAGCACGCTGGCCAGCAACCACGGCTTCATCGACGCCACCGCTTCCGGCGCGATGTTGTACTGCTTGAGCAGCCTGGCCAGGCGCGCGCGCCATTCCGGCGTCAGGCCCGAACTGCCTTTAGCGCTCATGCCGTACTGCTGCACCGCGCGCGCCAGTTTTTGCTGATCGGCCAGCGGATCGATTTCCAGCGCCAGCACCGGCGCTTTTTTCAGCAGGCCGGCCAGACGCGGCTCCAGCGGATAAAAATCCCTGGCGCCGACGTGGATGGTGCCGAACAAATACAGCGTGTGGCCATTCTGCTGCACCTTGAACAGCGCGCCGCGGTTGGGCGTGCCGTTTGGCGTCGCGCCCTGCTCGGCCGCCACCGCCGGACCGAGGGCAAACAAGAACAAACTACAGAACAACACTATAATCTGGCGGCGCATTCGTGACCTTTACTGATAGAGATGACGTGAATATTACTCGCTCCACACCCGTCTGGCTGTTTGATCTTGATAACACCCTGCACAACGCCTCGCACGCCATCTTCCCGGCCATCATGTCGGGCATGAACGCGTATCTGGCGCGGCTGCTGGGCGACGGCGTCACACCCGCCAGCGACGAGCTGGTGAACGCCACCCGCACCCGCTACTGGCAGCGCTACGGCGCCACCACGCTGGGCGTGGTCAAGCACCACGGTGTCAAGGCCGCGCACTTTCTGGAAGAAACCCACCGCTTCGATGACCTCAACGCGATGATCCGCGCCGAGCGCGGACTGCGCCAGCTGCTGCGCCGCCTGCCCGGCCGCAAAATTTTGCTGACCAATGCGCCGCACCGCTATTCGTCGCAAGTGCTGCGCCATCTGGGCTTGCAGCGCCAGTTCCAGCACCACATCGCGGTGGAAGCGATGACGGTGCACCGCCACATGCGGCCCAAGCCGTCGAAGCTGATGCTGCAACGGCTGATGCGCCGCCATCAGCTCACGCCGGGCCGCTGCATCCTGGTGGAAGACACGCTGGCCAACCTGCGCAGCGCGCACCAGCTGGGCATGCGTACCGCGTGGATCACGCAATACCTGACCATCGGCGACACCGCCGGCCTGGCCCATCCACAAAAACGACTGATTCGCCCCGCTTATGTCGATGTCAAAGTAAAATCTGTCAGGAACCTGCCGTCACGCCTGCACCAGTTGCGCTGACCCTCCCTTTTATTTAACCCGCGAGATCATATGGCAAGCACACCGCCGGGCCAGCGCCGTTTGCAAATTCTCCAGGCGCTGGCGGGAATGCTGGAACAACCCAAGGGCGACAAGATCACCACCGCTGCGCTGGCGCGCAAGCTGGCGTTTTCCGAAGCCGCCCTGTACCGGCATTTCGCCAGCAAGGCGCAGATGTTCGAGGGACTGATCGAGTTCATCGAATCGAGCGTGTTCGGCCTGATCAACCAGATCGCCGAGCGCCAGCAAGACGGCATGGCGCAGGCGCGCGACATCGTCGCCATGCTGCTCAACTTCGCCAGCCAGAATCCCGGCATGACGCGGGTGCTGATCGGCGAGGCGCTGGTCAACGAAGACGAGCGCCTGCAACTGCGCATGAACCAGTTCTATGACCGGGTGGAGCTGGCGTTGAAGCAGGCCCTGCGCGTCGCCGCCAGCGAAGGCCAGGCGCACGAAGCCGACGCCACCGCGCGCGCGGCGATGCTGACCAGCTTCGTCATCGGCCGCTGGCACCGTTACGCCAAGAGCGGTTTCAAAAACAATCCGTCGCAGGATGCGGCGCTGCACATCACACTGTTGTTATCGTAAGTATGAACACCGAAGTATTCGCCCTGCTGGATGACGCCAGCCCGGAAGCCATCCAGGCCGGCGGCCGTTCGCGCCTGTACACCGGCCACCGCGCCACGCTGCGCTGCGACGACATCGGCCAGTGGCCGCAGCTGCTGGCGCAAATGCAGCAAGCGCTGGCGCGCGGCGAATACGCAGTCACCGTGTGCAGCTACGAATTGGGCGAAGAACTGCTGGCCTTGCACATGGACGATGCGCCGGCGCGCGCCGCGCGTGGCGCACCGCTGGCACAGATCCTGTTGTTCACCGACTGCGCGCTGCTGTCGTCCGCGCAGGTCGGCGACTGGCTGGCGGCGCGCTCGTTCCCGATCGAGCGGCCGGCCGGCATCGCCCACATCCAGCCGAACATCGATCAGCAGGCGTTCAGCGCGGCGCTGGCGCGCATTCACGACTATATTGCGGCCGGCGACACCTACCAGGTCAATTACACGTACAGGCTGCGTTTTGACGCGTTTGGCGGCATCCACGCGCTGTACGCACGCCTGCGCGGCCGCCAGCCCGTCCCTTACGGGGCCTTGATCGCGCTGGACGACGGCAGCGCCGTGTTGTCGCTGTCGCCTGAACTGTTCGTGCGCCACAGCAGCGGCGTGCTGACCGCGCGGCCGATGAAAGGCACGGCGCCGGCCGCACCGGCGGCGCAGCAAGCGGAAAACATCCTGCGCGCCACCCACCTCGCCGCCGATCCCAAGAACCGCGCCGAGAACCTGATGATCGTCGACCTGCTGCGCAACGACATCGCGCGCGTGGCCGTCACCGGCAGCGTGGAGGTGCCGGCACTGTTTGAAGTGCAGCGCTACACCAGCGTGCTGCAGATGACCTCCACCATCACTGCGCAGTTGCGGGACGACGCTACGCTGCCCGAAATTTTTGATGCGCTGTATCCCTGCGGCTCGATCACCGGCGCGCCCAAGCGCCGCACCATGGAAATCATCCGCGAACTGGAGCCGGACCCGCGCGGCATCTACACCGGCGCCATCGGCTGGTTCGATCCGCGCAAGGATGGCGACGGCGGCAAGGTCGGCGACTTCTGCATGTCGGTACCGATCCGCACGCTGACCTTGCAGCCGCAAGGCACGGACGGCGTGCGCCACGGCGAAATGGGCGTCGGCGCCGGCATCGTCTTCGACAGCGACGCCGCCGACGAATACGCCGAGTGCCAGCTCAAGGCACGCTTCCTGACCGGCCTGCAAAACGATTTCGAGATGTTTGAAACCATGCGCGCGACGCCAGCCGGCGGCGTGCGCCATCGCGAACGTCATCTGCAACGGCTGGCCGCATCGGCCGCCTACTTCGGTTTCCCATGGGATGCCAAGGCGGCGGATGCCTATCTGGACACCGCCTGCGCCATGCTGGAGCCGCAGCACGCAGCCTATCGCTTGCGACTTGCGCTCAGCCCGTCCGGCGCCTTCTCCGTGCAGCATGCGCCGCTGTCGCCGCTGGCCGAACCGGTGCGTGTGCTGCTGGCAGAAGACAATACCAGCAGCAACGACCTGTTCCTGCGCCACAAAACCAGCATCCGCCAGCGCTACGACGCCGCCTGGCGCGACGCCGAAGCCCACGGCGCGTTCGATACCCTGTTCTTCAACGAACGCGGCGAACTGACCGAGGGCGGCCGCAGCAACGTCTTCGTCCGCATCGACGGCCGCTGGCTGACGCCGCCGCTGAGCGCCGGCGTGCTGCCAGGCGTAATGCGCGGCGTGCTGCTGGATGATCCCGACTGGAACGCCGGCGAAGCGCCGATCACACGTGCCATGCTGGACGCCGCCGACGACATCATCCTTTGCAACGCCCTGCGCGGCGTGCTGCGGGTCGCACGCTAAAGATCGATCATCATCTCGAAGCCGCCGTAGATCATGCGCTTGGCGTCGAACGGCATGTTGGCCGGGTCCATGTAGGCGGCCACACGCGGATCTTTCATCACCCTGTCGTTGATCTCGTCGCGTTTGGCGCGCGATTCGTAAACGATCCACGAGAACACCACGCGTTCGCCTTCTTCCAGCATCACGCTTTGCGGGAAGGAGGTCAGCTTGCCGGGTGGCGCATCGTCGGCCACCGTTTCGCGGAATTCCAGCGCGCCGAATTCCTTCCACACGGCGCCGCATTCGCGCGACATTTTCTTGTACGCCTCAAGTTTTTCCTCAGGCACCGGAATCACAAAACCGTCTACGTAGGCCATGACTGTCTCCCAGAAAGTGAGATGGCTAGCGTAGCACGAAGCGTTTGCGGTAAGCGCCCGGTGTCGTCGCGGCAAGACGGCGGAAGTGATGGCGCAGCGATGCCTCCGAGCCGAAACCGGCGCGCTCGGCGATCTGCGTCAGCGGCACTTCCGGGTCTTCCAGCATCTCCTTGACGATGGCCACGCGTTCACGGATCAGCCATTCCAGCGGGCCGAAGCCGGTAGCCTGCTGGAACTGGCGCTGCAAGGTGCGCGGACTCATGGCGGCGCGTTCCGCCATGCTGGCCACCGTGTGCGGCTGCGCCGGATGGCTGCGCAACCAGTCCAGCAACTTCGACAGGCGTCCCTGCTCCCCCTGCGCCATGGGACGCGGCAGGAACTGCGCCTGCCCGCCTTCACGATGCGGCGCCACCACCAGCCGCTGCGCCACCAGATTGCCGACCTTGGCGCCATGGTCGCGCCGCACCAGATGCAGCAGCATGTCCAGCCCGGCGGCCGAGCCGGCGGCGGTGATCACCTGGCCGTTATCCACATACAGATGATCGGGCTGTACTTCGATCAGTGGATAACGTTGCGCCAGCCGCTCGGCATAGCGCCAGTGGGTGGTGGCGCGCTGGCCGTCCAGCAGACCGGCGGCGGCCAGCACGAATACGCCCGAGCAGATCGAACACAAACGCGCGCCGCGCGCGTGGGCGGCGCGCAGCCAGTCCAGTAATTGCGGCGGCGGCAATTCGCCGGCATCGCGCCAGCCGGGAATGATGACGGTGTCCGCCAGGGCCAGCAATTCCGGCGCGTACGGCGCCTGCACCGTGATGCCGCCGGCCGCGCGGATCGGTCCCTGCTCGACGGCGCAGACGGCAAAGTCGTACCAGTCCACGTCCAGTTCCGGACGCTCCAGCGCAAACAGTTCGACCGTGCAGCCGAATTCAAATGTACACAGGCGATCGTACGCCAGCGCCACCACCAGATGTTTTTTCATGGCGTAATCTTAGCGGATAATGGCATGTGCGCCACTTCTGGCCGCAGCGGTGCGTCCGCACAATGAAGGCTCATCTACACAGGAGAGTCCGATGTCCCACGTTACCGCCATTCCCGCCGCCGACAGCGCCGCCGCGCTGGCCCACTTTGAGGCCAGCTTCCGCTACGAAACCGATTGCTGGGACGTGCACGATGCCATGTCCGGCGGCCAGCCGGATTTCGTGCTGCTGGATGTACGGGGAACGGAGAAGTACGCGGCCGGCCACGTGCCCGGCGCGCTGGATCTGGCGCATCGCAAGATCATCGGATCGAAGCTCGCCGAATTCCCGGCCGACACGCTGTTCGTGGTCTATTGCGCCGGCCCGCACTGCAACGGCGCCGCCCGCGCCGCCGTGCGGCTGGCGCAGCTGGGCCGCCCGGTCAAGCTGATGGCTGGCGGCATCACCGGCTGGCTGGACGAAGGTTTCGCCCTGGCCAGCATTTAGTCAAGACCCAAGCGTCAGGTGCCGAGGGCCTTTTCGACAGCGCTGACCAGCTGCTTGTCGGTCGGCGTGACCTTGCTGCCGAAGTTGGCGACCACATTGCCGTTGCGGTCGATCAGGTATTTGTGGAAGTTCCAGGCCGGCGCCTTGCCCGTCGCTTTGATCAGGTTAGCGAACAGCGGATTCGGCTCCTTGCCGGACACCACCGACTTGGCAAACATCGGGAATTTCACGCCGTAGGTGTTGTAGCAGAAATCGGCGATTTCCTTGCTGCTGCCGGGTTCCTGCTGGCCGAAGTCGTTCGACGGGAAGCCCAGCACCACCAGGCCTTTGCTGCCATATTTGGCGTACAGGCCTTCCAGACCTTCGTACTGGTTGGTGAAGCCGCAGTAGCTGGCGGTGTTGACCACCAGGATCACCTTGCCGGAGTACTGGCACAGGTCCTGCGGCGAGTCGTCCTGCAGGCGCTTGAAGGACTGCTTGAGGATGGCCGGGCAGCTGGCGGGAGCAGTCGCCGCCGGGGCTGCCGGCGCAGCGGCAGGCGCTTGCGCAAACGCGGAGGCGCTGGCCAGCATGGTCAGCGAGGAAACGAGGCACAGTTGGGCGAAAGTCTTGGACATGGTGTCGGCCGGGAAAGGATAGTAAAAAAACCATTCTAGTCCAAATTAGTGCCCGTCGCACGATTGATCCAGATTAAGCAAAACGCCGCCCACCGCGCTAACGTCATTCCCGCGCAGGCGGGAATCCATAGGCCGCGTGCAGGCCGCTTCAGCATGGATTCCCGCGTGCGCGGGAATGACATGCATGCGATGGAGGCGGCTATGCGTATCTTGTTGTGGTGTTTGCTATGGCTGGTCAGTGTCGCCCAGGCGCAGGTGATGTCGCTACCGGCGCTGAACGCCGGCCAGGTCAGCGTCTCCGGCCTGTCGTCAGGCGCGTTTATGGCGGTGCAGTTCGAGGTGGCGTTCTCGCGTACCGTGATCGGCGCCGGGGTGATTGCTGGCGGCCCGTATTTCTGCGCCCAGGGCAGCGTCTACGCCGCCACCACCACCTGCAGCTGCACCAACGAATTCTTCTCCTGCCGCGTGCGTCCCCGCGGCACCCGCGTGCCGGACCTGATCACCCTCACCGACTGGTTCGCCGCCTCGCAAAGCATCGATCCCACCAGCGCGCTGGCCAGCCACCGGGTCTGGATGCTGTCTGGCACCCTCGATTCCGTGGTCCCGCAGGCTGTGATGAACGATCTGCTCACCTACTACCGCCACTACATCGACGCCAACCGCATCACCTACAGGCGCAACCTGATGGCCGAACACGCGATGCCGACCGACAGCTACGGCAACACCTGCGCCACGCTCGGCTCGCCCTACATCAACAACTGCAACGATGACGCCGCCGGCGAGCTGCTCAACTGGATCTACGGACCGCTGGCCGCGCGCAATACCGGCACGCTGAGCGGCCGCTTCATCGCCTTCGACCAGTCGGAATTCATCGCCCTGCCCACCTGGCACGGCATGGCCGACACCGGCTACCTGTACGTGCCGGCATCATGCGAAAGCGGCGGCTGCCGGCTGCATGTGGCGTTCCACGGCTGCCAGCAGAATCAGGACAGCATCGGCACGCTATTCATCCGTCACGCCGGCTACAACGCCTGGGCCGACACCAACCGCATGCTGGTGCTGTATCCACAAACCCTTGCCACCTTCGCCAATCCCAACAGCTGCTGGGACTGGTGGGCCTATGACGACACCCGCTACGCGCAAAAAAATGGCCGCCAGATGGCGGCCGTCAAACGCATGGTGGACCGGCTGGCTGGCGCCACCATTGCGCTTATATGCCGCCGAGGCAGATGTACTTGACCACCAGGTAGTCTTCAATGCCGAGGTGCGAGCCTTCGCGTCCCAGGCCCGATTGCTTGACGCCGCCAAACGGCGCCGCTTCGGTGGAAATCAGACCGGTGTTGACGCCCACCATGCCGCTCTCCAGTCCTTCCGCCACACGCCAGATGCGACCGACGTCGCGCGAGTAGAAATAGCTGGCCAGGCCAAACTCGGTATCGTTGGCCAGCGCGATGGCTTCGTCATCGGTCTTGAAGCGGAACAGCGGCGCCAGCGGGCCGAAGGTTTCTTCCTTGGCCACCAGCATGTCGGCGTTGATATCGGCGATCACGGTCGGCTGGAAGAAGCTGTGTCCCAGTTCGTGCCGTTTGCCGCCCAACAGCAGACGGCCGCCTTTGGCCAGCGCATCGGCCACATGCTGCTCGACCTTCTGCACCGCCTTCTCATCAATCAATGGGCCCTGCGTCACGCCCTCGTCCACGCCGTTGCCGACCTTGAGTTTTTCCACCGCCGCCACCAGCTTTTGCGCAAACGCGTCATACACGCCGTCCTGCACGTAGATGCGGTTGGCGCACACGCAGGTCTGGCCGGCGTTGCGGTACTTGGAGGCGATGGCGCCTTCCACTGCCGCGTCCAGGTCGGCGTCGTCAAACACAATGAACGGCGCGTTGCCGCCCAACTCCAGCGACAGTTTCTTGATGGTCGGCGCGCTCTGCTCCATCAGCAGCCGGCCCACCTGCGTGGAACCGGTAAAGGTCAGCTTGCGCACCAGCGGATTGGCGGTCATCTCGCCACCGATGTCCTTCGATTTGCCGGTCAGCACGCTGAATACGCCCGCCGGCACGCCGGCCCGTTCCGCCAATACCGCCAGCGCCAGTGCGCTGTACGGCGTCGATTCAGCCGGCTTGAGCACCATCGGGCAGCCGGCCGCCAGCGCCGGTCCGGCCTTACGGGTGATCATCGCAATCGGAAAATTCCACGGCGTGATGGCGGCGCACACGCCGATCGGCTCCTTGGTCACGAGGATGCGCCGATCCTGCCACGGCGACGCCAGCGTCTCGCCGGCCACGCGCTTGGCCTGTTCGCCAAACCACTCGATGAACGAAGCGCCATACGCCACCTCGCCGCGCGACTCGGACAGCGGCTTGCCCTGCTCCGCCGTCATCAGCAGCGCCAGGTCGTCGGTGTTTTCCAGGATCAGGTCATTCCACTTGCGCAGGATGCGCGCCCGTTCCACGGCGGGCTTCTTGCGCCACGCCGGCCAGGCGGCGTTGGCGGCGTCGATGGCGCGTTTGGTTTCGGCCGCACCCATCACCGGCACGGTGCCGATTTGTTCGCCGGTGGCGGGATTGGTGACGGCCAGCGTCGCGCCGCCGTCAGCGTCGGTCCATTCGCCGTTAATGTAGGCCTGCTGGCGCAGCAGGCTGGGATCTTTCAGTTGCAGCATAAGTCATCTCCTTACTCCACGGTGAAAGACGACAGGTCAGGATGCGGCGGCGGGTAGCTCAGGTCCATGCCTTCCAGCGTTTCCAGCAGCAGGCTGGCGATCACCAGGTTGCGATGGGTCTTGGAGTTGGCCGGCACCACATACCATGGCGCGTGCGGGGCATCCGTTTCGCGGATCGCCTTTTCGTACGCGCGCTGATAGTCGTCCCATTTTTCACGTTGCTTGATGTCTTCCGGATTGAATTTCCACTGCTTGTCCGGATCGTCCAGGCGCTCCTGCAAACGCTCGCGCTGTTCTTCCTTCGAGATGTGCAGGAACACCTTGATGATCACCGTGCCCGTTTCCGCCAGCATGCGTTCGAAGTCGCGAATCTGCGCGTAGCGGCGCTTGCACTCGTCGTCATCGATCCAGCCCTGCACCTTGGTGATCAGCACATCTTCGTAATGACTGCGGTTGAAGATGGCGATCTCGCCGTTGGCCGGCACGTACTGGTGCACGCGCCACAGGTAGTCGTGCGCCAGTTCGGCGTCGGTCGGCCCTTTGAAGGCCACGGCGCGCAAGCCCATCGGGCTGATGCCCTTGAACAGCGCGCGCACGGTGCCGTCCTTGCCGCCGGTGTCGGTGCCTTGCAGGACCAGCAGCACTTTCTGCTTGTGCTGCGCGTACAGCTTGTCCTGCAACGCGGCGATGCGGTCGATCAGCGCGGCGGTGCGATCCAGGTCAAGCGCCTTGGCCTTGGACTTGCGCAGCTTGGGATTGGCGGCACGGCTGGAGAAGACGTCATCGTCGGCGTCTTCGTCGCGAAGCTTGAATTTGGGCGGTGCGCGAAAGCGCTGGCGGGCATTGTGTGTCATGGGATTGAGCTTATCATTTAGCGGCGAGCTGCGCCGCGCGGTATCCCCACCAGGCAGCTTCCTCAAAGACGGAAAAGCCTGACAGGTCGGCATGGGCAAATAAAATCGGCCCATCTGCTTCACGCAATGCTCGCATGCCGGCGTTGTTGCGGAAACCGGGCCAAGGCACAGCCATCGCATGCCCCCTCAGGGTAATGTCGACCCGCTCCACACAGGAGGCGAATTGCGCGCCGTAGGCGGTTTTGAGATCGGCGCTGGCCAGTGCCAGCAGCTCTTCCGGCTTGGCCGACGCCATCCAGTGGCGCGCCGTGCTGGCCTTGCGGTCGGATAGCGCGACATAGGAACTGAACACGGTCTTTTCCGGCGGCTGCACGCGGATATCCTGGTGAGTGGACACCACGAAGCCCAGCCCCGGTTCGCTGTACACCACGTTATCCCACGATAGCGGTTGATTCGGAAGCTCCTCGGGGAAACGCTTGAGCAGGAAGTTCGCCACCATCCACGGCGCGTATTCCGGCACATGCCTAGATGCGTCGAAACCGTATTCGCCGATGTTATCCACAACCCGCGCCGCCACATAGGTCGGCATGGCGCAGATGGCTTTGCGCGCGCGCACCAGATAACTGGTGGCCTGGCCGTTTTCCAGCTTGAAGCACAGGGCTTCGACGCCATCGGCGGTCTTCTTCAGCGATATCGCCGTCCCCGCCATGCGCTTGACCTCCGCTGCGCGCTCGATGCCCGATACCAGCGGCTGCAATCCGCCCGGCCATGTCAGCCACGCGCCGTTGCCGGCATTGGTGGCCTGGCCCCAGCGGCTGCAGTAGTAATGCAGGCCGGCCCATGCCGAGACCTTGTCGTAGCGGGTGCCGTAATCGTCGCGGCAGCAGTAGTTCAGATACCAGTGGAGCGTCGGCGACTTGTAGCCGTTCTGCTCCATCCACTGCTTGAGCGAGATGCGGTCCAGCGCCTGCCACTCGGGATCTTCCGACGACATCACGGTCGGGAACACGAACACGCGGCGGCCATCTGCGCCATGCAGCTGGCGCAGCCGATGCACCTCATCGAAGAAGCGCTTGTGCTCATCCAGCTCCCACTTCGGCACGCCGTCGGTGGGAATGAAGCCGTCCTGCCAGTGGCCGTTGAACAGCAAGCGCTCTTCCGGCGCGTGCAGGATGAAGCGCTCGTCGTAGTAAGGCTTCTCCGCAAAGGCGTCCTTCTGGATGATGCCGAGATCAGCCAGGATTTCGCGCACGTGCGTGGATTCCGGCGACGGCAGCGGCAGATAGTGCGCGCCAGTCGGATATTCGTATTCGCCGAACGCGCCGCCGGCCGCATTACCGTAGGGCTGCGGCCCGTCGATCATCAGCACATCGGTCTTGCCGAGCTTTTTCAGTTTCCACGCGGCGGTCAGGCCGGACACGCCCGAGCCGAGTATCACCACATCGGTGTGGATAACTTGCGAGGGCGGCGGAATGGCGCGGCGGTCGCGCAGAAAGTGGCCTTCATCGCGGCCGACGTAATGCACGGCCGGCGTAATCTCCTGCCAGCGCTGGAACGCCAGCCCACTGCCGGTGACGGCCAAGCCGGAAGCGCCAACCCATACGAGAAAAGAACGACGCTGCATCAGCGGATCACCCGGCGCCAGTCCTGCTCGAATTCGTGCACGAGCGACTGGGTGTTGAGACGATTCGGCTCCATCGGCAGCGGCTTCATATCCGGCGGGAAGATGAACATCTCGCGCGTGGTGTCGGCGTTCAGGTAGCGCATCGGCAGGCGATAGCTGGTGGGCGGTGTGTAGTTGGCCTGTGGCGTCGCCAGGATGAAGCCCCATTCGCCGAACGACGGCACGTAGGCGTGATACGGATAGGTTTTCAGGCCCACTTCGCGCAGCGTCGAATCGATGGTCCAGTAAGCGTGCGGCGCGAAGAACGGAGACGTCGATTGCACCACCATCAGCCCATTGGCCGCCAGATGCTTGCGCACCATGCCGTAGAACGGCACCGAATACAGCTTGCCCAGCGCGAAGCTGGAGGGATCGGGGAAGTCGACGATCACGGCGTCGAACATATCGTCGTTATGCTGTAGCCAGATGGCCGCATCGGCATTCACCACCTTCACCCGCTTGTCGCTAAAGGAGCCGTGATTGAGCTTGACCAGTTCCTCGCGGTGCGTAAAGGCGCCGGTCATGGCCGGGTCGAGGTCGACCAGCGTTACGTGTTCGATATTCTGATAGCGCAGGATTTCGCGCAGCGCCAGGCCGTCGCCGCCGCCCAGCACCAGCACGCGCCGAGCCCACGGCAGCGGTTGCAGCACCGGATGCACCAGCGCTTCGTGATACCGGTATTCGTCACGCGAGGAGAACTGCAAATTGCCGTTGATGTACAGGCGCGTATCGTCCTTCCACTTGGTGATCACCAAGCGCTGGTACGGCGTGGTGGTGGCAAACACGATTTCGTCGCCGAACAGGCCATGCTCGCCCCAGTAGGTCATCTTGTCGGCGAAGGCAAAGCCGAACACCAAAGCGCACAACACCGCGCTGGCGCGCAGCAAACGGCCCGTGACGTTTTTCAGCTCTGTGGAAAACGCCTTGATTGTCCACAGGGCCACGCCGACATTGAGCATGCCGAACAAGAAACCGGTGCGCACCAGGCCCAGATACGGCGCCAGCACCAGCGGGAACAGCAGCGACACCGCCAGCGCGCCGAGATAATCGAAAGTCAGCACGCGGCTGACCAGTTCATTGAATTCCGTCTGCCGCGCATTCAGCGCGCGCATCACCAGCGGCACCTCCATGCCGACAAAGGCGCCGACCAGGAACACCATGGTGTACAACAGCGTGCGGAACGGCGCCGCCATCCACGAGAAAGTCAGGAACAGCACCGCCGCCGACACGCCGCCGATCAGGCCCACCGCCAGCTCGATATCGACAAAACGCGCCAGCACATCCTCGTCCTTGACGTACTTGGAGAAATGCGCGCCGACGCCCATCGCAAACAGGTAGCATCCAATAATCGTCGAGAACTGGAGTACCGAATCGCCCAGCAGATAACTGGACAGCGCCCCGGCAATCAGCTCATACGCCAGTCCACAGGACGCCACGACGAAGACGGACAAAATCAGAATCTTTTTGGTCATTTCTGCTCATTTGCATTATTATCAAGTAATACTTTACCTGAAGGTGTGCCGTGCCCGCCATCCTAAACTACCTGATTCACCTGTTGCTGGCCGCTTTGCTGCTGGCCGTGTTCTTCAAGGCCTACACCTGGTCGACGCCGTTCGACGAGGTGAAGCTGATCCGCGCGGGCAACCAGGCGGCGGCGCTATCGCTGGGCGGAGCGTTGATCGGTTTTTCCATCACCATCGGTTCGGCCCTGATGCATACGCTCGACTACCAGCAGTTTTTCGCCTGGGCCCTCGGCGCAATGCTGATCCAGATGCTGGCGTACGCCATCACCACGCGGGTGCTGAATATGTCTAAGGACCAGATTGAGGCGAACAACACGGCGTTCGGCGGCCTGCTCGGCGCGATTTCCATTTCCATCGGCGTGATCAACGGCGCCGGCATTTCCTAATTTCGAAGCGAGGACCATCATGGGTATCGGCAGCTTTATCAAGAAGCAGTTTATCGATGTACTGCAATGGAACGAGGACACCGAAGGCGTGCTGGCGTGGCGCTATCCGATGGCCGACCAGGAGATCCAGAACGGCGGCCAGCTGGTGGTGCGCGAATCACAGGTGGCGGTGTTCGTCAACGAGGGCCAGGTGGCCGACGTCTTCGGTCCCGGCACCCACACGCTGACCACGCGCACGCTGCCGGTGCTGACCAACCTGAAAAACTGGGACAAGCTGTTTGACTCGCCGTTCAAATCGGACGTGTACTTCTTCAGCACCCGCGTGCAGACCGGCCGCAAATGGGGCACGCCGCAGCCGATCACCATCCGCGACAAGGATTTCGACATGGTGCGCGTGCGCGCCTTCGGCATGTATTCGTACCGCGTGACCAACGCGCGCACCTTCTTCTCGGAGATCAGCGGCACGCGCGAGGTGTACACCCGCGACGAGGTGGAGGACCAGCTGCGCGGCATCCTGATGGCGACCATGGCCAGTTCGCTCGGCGCGTCGCAAGTGCCGTTCCTCGACATGGCGGCCAACCAGGCGCTGATGGCGCAGCAGGTCAAGGGCGACCTGACCACGGCGTTTGCCCGCTACGGCATCGCGCTGGATGAATTCAACGTGGCCAGCGTCAGCCTGCCGGAAGAACTGCAGGCGGCGCTGGACGAGCGCATCTCGGCCGGCATGAAGGGCGGCATGAGCGCCGACAAGCTGGCCGGCTTCACCAAGTATCAGGTGGCCAGCTCGATCCCGCTGGCGGCCGGCAACGAGGGCGGCCTGGCCGGCATCGGTGCGGGTCTCGGCGCCGGCCTGTCGGTGGGCCAGGTAATCGGCCAGACCATGGGCCGCACGCTGGCGCCGCAAGCGGCGGCAGCTGTACCTGCGGCTCCGCCAGCTACGTCCGAGGAATCGATCGAAGACCGTCTGGGGAAACTCAAGGGCCTGCTCGACAAAGGCCTGATCTCGGCCGCCGACTACGACAGCACCAAGGCTGAACTGCTGAAAAAACTGATCGGCTAATACTGCATGCAAATCGTTTCCTGTCCCAGCTGCGGCGCGGAAGTCAAATTCCACTCGCACGCCTCGGTCATGGCGGTCTGCGAGTATTGCAGCACGCGGGTGCTCAAGGACGCCGACGCCGTCAAAGACCTGGGCAAGATGTCGTCCGTGCTGGAGGACTACTCGCCGATCCAGATCGGCACCGCTGGCGTACTCGGTGGCCGGCCGTTCACGGTGGTCGGCCGCATCCAGCTGCGCTATTCGGCCGGCATGTGGAACGAGTGGTATCTGCTGTTCGACGACGGTAAAACCTCCTGGCTGGGCGATTCGTCCGGCATGTACACCATCACCGCCGAATATGACGGCGCCAAACCGCCGCAGGCTTTCGAGGAGCTGGTGCCCGGCCGTACCTACGGCATCGGCGGCGGCTTGTATACGGCAGCCGAAGTGCGCGTGGCCGATTGCATTGGCGGCCAGGGCGAGCTGCCGTTCAAGGTAGGCGATGGCTACCAGGCCAAAGTGGCCGACTTCCGCCGCGGCCAGGAATTCATCACCCTCGATTATTCCGACGGACCGCAGCCGGTGGTCTACACCGGCCTCGCCGTCACGCTGGACAGCCTGCAATGCCAGCTGCTGCGCGACGACGACACCATCCAGCGTGCGGCCGGCCGTTATCGCGGCAAGCTGTCGGCGCTGGACTGCCCGTCGTGCGGCACGCCGATCAAATACCTGCCCGGCATTACCGCCAACCTGGTGTGCCCGGCCTGCGCCACGCAGATCGACGCCGCCAGTCCCAAGGCGCAAGTGGTGGCCGCCGGCGAACGGGTGGAAGCCGTGCCGCTGATGCTGGAGCTGGGCGCCACCGCCAAAATCAACAACCAGGACTTCACCATCATCGGCATGATGCGGCGCGCCGACGATGAAGCCAATGAGTGGGACGAATACCTGATGTACGGCCCGCGCGCCGGCTTCTCGTGGCTGGTGCTGACGGAAGACGGCTGGTCCGGCGCCAATGTGCTGTCGTCGTGGCCGATGTCGTACATGCCCGGCGCCGGCAGTGTGGCGGTGGACAAGGTGCAGTTTTCCGCCTTGTACAGCTACGAGGCGGAGGTGACTTATGCGGTGGGCGCCTTCAACTGGCGCGTGTCGGTCGGCGACAAGGCGCAGGTGGCGGAGTTCCAGGCCGGCCAGTTGCGGCTGGCCGCCGAAACCACCGACAGCGAGATGACGTGGTCGCGCTCCTCGCCGGTGTCGGCCGACCAGCTGGCGGTGTGGTTCGGCACCGGCTTCAAGGGCAAGGTGAAAGCGCCGTCGAAGGCCAAGCCGTTCGGCAACAACCGCTATCGCACCACCGCCAAGTACATCATCTGGTTCATGCTGGTGGTGAATGCGGTGCCGCTGCTGTTCAACTTCTCCGGCACCTGGTTCATGACCGCGATCGCCGCGATCGCCATTTATCTGCCTGCCGTCTTCCTCGACGATAACGAAAAAACATGAGCAAATTTTTTATCTACGCGATCGTCGTCGTACTGTTTAGCGCCGGCAGCAGCTGGACGCGCATGGTGAGCGGCGGCTCGGGCCGCAGCGCCGGCGGCAGTTCGTGGAGTTCGCACACCGGCGGTGGCGGCGGCAGCTGGGGTGGCGGTTCAGGCGGTGGAGGCCACAAGTGAAGCGCGAAGCGCTACCGGCGGCAACGCATGTGGCGTCCGGCACCCATGTGCTGGCCGACCTGAGCGGCATCGCCGCCGACAAACTGAGCGACTGCGCCGGGCTGGAAACGCTGTTGCGCCAGGCCGCCGAAGCGGCCGGCGCACACATCCTGTTCAGTCACTTCCACGCCTTCGGCGACGGTCAGGGCGTGACCGGCGTGGTGCTGCTGGCCGAATCCCACATCACCATTCACACCTGGCCGGAATGCGGCTTTGCCGCCGCCGACCTCTTCATGTGCGGCAGCGCGCAGCCGGAGTTAGCGCTTGCTATCATCACCGCAGCGCTGCAGCCCTGTACCTCCCATCACCGCATTCACCTGCTTGCCCGCTCTGCGGCGCCCACACAGGCCGCCGATAGCGATTAGATACTGACGAAGTTGTGCGTCGACAGCGGACCAAAAGGCAAGGAGGCGAGCGGGCCGCCAACCTCCAGCGGGCCGAGGTCGATCGGGAGGAACCCGGCCGCCTCCATGATGGCGCGCACTTCGGCTTTAGCCGCCACGTCATCGCCGGAATAAAACAGCACGCGTTTGCCACCGGCCGTGTGCGGCTCCTTCAGCACGTTGACATCGTTGTGGTTAAAAGCCTTGACCAGGCGCGCGCCCGGCACCAATTGCGCGATGATCTGACTCGAATGCTTGCCGCCCAAGTCGACCGGCTTGATGCCGTAAGCGGCCAGCGGGTTGGTGGGATCGTTCGCCTCCGGCGAGGTGGCGGGATCGAAGAATTCCACCGGGTTGGTGCCATCGATTACGATGCGCCCCTGCCACGCCGGCAAACTGCCCAGCACCTTCGCCGCATCCACCCAGCGCACCGCCACCAGGACAATGTCAGCACTTGCCGCTTGCGCTACCGTGCCGGCCTGGATCGA
Organism: Duganella margarita; assembly: GCF_009857535.1. Taxonomy (GTDB): domain Bacteria; phylum Pseudomonadota; class Gammaproteobacteria; order Burkholderiales; family Burkholderiaceae_D; genus Rugamonas; species Rugamonas margarita. The sequence continues at coordinate 313,062 of NZ_WWCS01000001.1, read as the reverse complement.
TGGGCCCAGTTCCTGCACCAGTTCCGCCAGCGAGGCCGGTCCACGGCTGTTGGAGATGACGGCGGAAAGTCCTGCCTTGGCCACCAGGCGCGCGAAACTGGCGCCCAGCGCGCCCGAACCAATGATGCCGATACTCATGATATTTCCTTTGAAGTGATTATTTGATGAGTTGAATCTTAGGCCGGCAGCGCTGATGACGTTAGTGGGGTTGGCCTATAATCAGTTTCAATCAACACTTGAAGGCAAGCCCATGGAAACCCTCGCCAATCTGGAATCCTTCGTCCGCAGCGCCGAGAGCGGCAGCTTCTCGGCAGCGGCGCGCCGGCTCGGCTTGACGCCGGCGGCGGTCAGCCGCAACGTGGCGCAACTGGAGCGCAATCTGGGGGTCCGGCTATTCGCCCGCAGCACGCGAGGCCTGGCGCTGAGCGAAGCCGGCGAGCGTTTCCGGCGTTCGGTTGCAGGGGGACTGGACAGCATCCAGGAAGCCATCGCCGACATCAAGGTCAATGCCGGGCAGCCGGCCGGCGTGCTGAAGCTGAGCGCCGCGCCGGGATTCGGCATGGATTTCCTGCTGCCGCTGATGCCAGCGTTTCTCGAAAAATATCCTGGCGTGACGCCCGACTGGGTGTTCGACAGCCGTCCGCTGGACTTGATTGCCGGCGGTTTCGATGCAGCCATCGGCGCCGGCTTTGAACTGCCCCCCGGCATGGTGGCGCGCGAACTGGCGCGCATCCATCTGATCGCGGTGGCGGCGCCGGCGCTGGTGCAGGGCAAGCGAGCGCCCGCCGACCCGTCCGAGCTAGCCGGCTGGCCCAATATTGTCATGCGTTCACCAATGACCGGCCGCGTGCGAACCCAGGTCATGCGGACCCAGGCCGGCGAGGAAGTCACGGCAAAGCAGCAGGCGGTAATGCTGGTCAGCGATCCGGACGCACTCAGCCGAGCGGTAATGCTCGGCCTCGGGGTTGGATTGATACCGGTTCCCCACGCCGCGCCACATCTGGCCAGCGGCGCGCTGGTGCGCCTGCTGCCCGACTGGTATGGCGATGTGGGAGCGGTTTCGCTCTATTTCACCAGCCAGAAACTGCTGCCGGCGAAGACGCGCGCTTTTGTCGACTTTGTCGTCGACGCGTTTCGGGCACAGCGGCTGCCGGACGCCCTCTCCAGCATGTAACGCTCATGCCACCGCTTGCTCGGCGACCAGTTCCGCGTCTTTCTCACGCGCGGCCAATGCGGCCGGACGCTGGCTCACCCGTGCAATGTACTGCTCGATGACGGGCAGCTTGGGCACCAGCCCGAACATCACCATCCAGCCGAAAGCCGTGCCCCACAGCACGTCCAGCGCGCTGAATTGTTCGCCCAGCAGGTATGGGCCTTTGGACAGTTGTTCGATTAGCGTGTTGAACATGGTGTCGAAGTCGCCGTAGTGGCAGGCTTGCTTGTCGGCCGGCTTGTTCTTTAGCCACTGGTCGACAATCGCCGGCTCGAAGCAGCTGCCGTAGAAGGCCATCCAGCGCAGGTAGGGACCGCGCAGCGGATCGCCGAGCGGCGGCGCCAGTTTGGCGTCCGGGAACAAGTCGGCCAGATAGAGGTAGATCGCCACCTGTTCGGTGATGATGGCGTCGCCATGGCGTATTGCTGGCACTTTGCCCATGGGATTGACAGCCAGATAGGCCGCTTCGCGGTTCTCGCCCTTTTTCATGTTCATCACATGCAGTTCGTACGGAGCGTGCAGTTCTTCCAGCAAAGTCAGCACGCCGGTCGAGCGTGATTGCGGGCAGTGGTACAGAGTCAGTTGCGGTGCCATGATTTTCTCCTTCGGTTGGGTGAAAACTCACGATAACTCTTGCTAAGATGGAGGTCTTGTAAAAACGCGAACGCAATATGACAACACTGCAAAGTGTACCGCGTCCGACCCGCGGTGTGGTGAATCCGGCGGCTGGCGAAAAAGTTTTTCGGCTTGCGCAATACCTGCCGGATGCCGATCTGGCGCCGTTCGTCGAACACTTCTGGCTGGTGGCGTGGACGCTGCCGGACGGCGTGGTGCATGTGCAGCGCACCCTGCCCCGCCACGCCATCCACCTGGTGTTTGACGCGGGCCGCACGGCGATCTTCGGCGTGATGACGGGATCGTTTGAATACACGCTGCAAGGCAGCGGCCGGGTGCTGGGCATCAGCTTCCGGCCCGGCGCCTTTCGCGCCTTCCTGCAGGCGGAGGTGCAGTCGATCACCGATCGCCAGCTGCCGCTGTCCGCCGTGTTTGCCTGCGACGACGCGCAGACCGAGCGCAGCGTGCTGGATGCGGCCGACGATGCCGGCATGGTCGCCGCCGCCAGCGCCTTCCTGCGCCGCGCGCTGCCGGCGCCGGACCCGGCGGTGGAGCGCATCGCCGCCATCCTGCAGGTAATCGACGGCCATGCCGACATCACGCAAGTGCAGCAGCTGGCCGATCATACCGGGCTCAGCGTGCGCAAGTTGCAGCTGGTGTTCAAGGACTACATCGGCGCCAGCCCGAAGTGGATCATCCGCCGCAAGCGCCTGCTGGACGCCGCCGACCTGCTGGCCAAGGGCAGCGCCATCAGCCTGGCCGAACTGGCCCAGCAACTGGGCTACTACGACCAGGCGCATTTCACCATGGATTTCGAAAAACTCGTCGGCAAGCCCCCTTCCGACTACCGCGTCAGCTGCAACGCTAGCTAACGGCGAGACACCCGTCAGCGGGGGACTCTCAACATCCTCTGATGCAATAAAAAAAAGGCAGCCGAGGCTGTAATGCCGTTAAGTTAAGCGCCGTCGTTCCCGCGCAAGCGGGAACCCATGCCGCGTTTGCCCGGCAAACGTCCTATGGATTCCCGCTTGCGCGGGAATGACGATGTGAAATTCCAGCTTAACTTAACTGCATTAAAGCCGAGGCTGCCTTTTTTGCTGTGCTACCGGGTTGCGTTGCTTAGTGCTTCGCGCGCAGTTTGGCGATGGCTGCCAGCTGGCCGATGGCCGCTGCCAGTTCGGCTTGCGCTTTCGCGTAGTCGATGCCGGAGCTGTTGTTGGCCAGCGTTTCTTCGGCGCGTTTCTTGGCGGCCGATGCTTTGGCTTCGTCCAGATCCTTGCCGCGAATCGCGGTATCCGCCAGCACCGTCACCGCGCCAGGCTGCACTTCCAGCAGGCCGCCGGCGACGAAGACGAATTCTTCTTCAGCCTGGCCTGGAACCTGGATGCGCACCGCGCCCGGACGGATGCGGGTGATCAGCGGCGTGTGCTTCGGGTAGATACCCAGCTCGCCCTGCTCACCCGGCAACGCGACGAATTCGGCTTCGCCAGAGTAGATCAACTCCTCTGCCGAAACCACGTCAACGTGAATAGTGTTTGCCATGTGTGTCCTATCGGGTAGAACGCCCCCGCTTTACAGCGGAGGCGAACAACTCAAACAATTAGTTGAGTTTCTTGGCTTTTTCGATGGCTTCTTCGATCGTGCCGACCATGTAGAACGCTTGCTCTGGCAGGTGATCGAGTTCGCCCGACGCGATCATTTTGAAGCCCTTGATCGTGTCTTTCAGCGAAACGTATTTACCCGGCGCGCCGGTAAATACTTCAGCAACGTGGAACGGCTGCGACAGGAAACGCTGCATCTTACGTGCGCGCGAGACCAGCAGTTTGTCTTCCGGCGCCAGTTCGTCCATACCCAGAATCGCGATGATGTCACGCAGTTCTTTGTAGCGCTGCAGGGTACCCTGCACGGCGCGGGCGGTGTCGTAGTGGTCCTGGCCCACCACCAGCGGGTCCAGCTGACGCGAGGTCGAATCCAGCGGGTCCACCGCAGGGTAGATACCCAGCGAGGCGATGTCGCGCGACAGCACAACGGTCGAATCCAGGTGACCGAAGGTGGTCGCTGGCGACGGGTCGGTCAAGTCATCCGCTGGCACGTACACGGCCTGGATCGAGGTGATCGAACCGGTTTTGGTCGAGGTGATGCGCTCTTGCAGACGGCCCATCTCTTCGGCCAGGGTCGGCTGGTAACCCACGGCGGAAGGCATACGGCCCAGCAGTGCGGAAACTTCGGTACCGGCCAGCGTGAAGCGGTAGATGTTGTCGACGAAGAACAGAACGTCTTTGCCTTCATCACGGAACGCTTCGGCCATGGTCAGACCGGTCAGCGCGACGCGCAGACGGTTGCCTGGTGGTTCATTCATCTGACCGTAGACCATCGCCACTTTGGAGTTTTCCGGGGTTTCCAGATCGACCACTTTGGCATCGGCCATCTCGTGGTAGAAGTCGTTACCTTCGCGGGTACGCTCGCCCACGCCGGCAAACACGGACAGACCCGAGTGTGCTTTGGCGATGTTGTTGATCAGTTCCATCATGTTCACGGTCTTGCCGACGCCGGCGCCACCGAACAGACCGACCTTACCGCCTTTGGCGAACGGGCAGACCAGGTCAATCACCTTGATGCCGGTTTCCAGCAGGTCCTGCGATGGCGACAGTTCGTCGTAGGCAGGAGGAGCGCGGTGGATCGAGGCGATCTGGTCGTGCGCGACCGGGCCGCATTCGTCGATCGGGTTACCCAGCACGTCCATGATGCGACCCAGGGTTGCCTTACCGACTGGCACCATGATCGGCTTGCCGGTGTTCTGGATCATCATGCCGCGACGCAGACCATCCGACGTACCCAGTGCAATGGTACGCACGATGCCGTCACCCAGTTGTTGTTGTACTTCCAGCGTCAGCTCGGAGCCTTCCATCTTCAAGGCATCAAATACCTTGGGCATTGCGTTGCGTGGAAACTCAACGTCAACCACCGCGCCGATACACTGAACGATTTTGCCATCAGCCATGTTCGTTCCTTCAAATATAGTTAAATTCGTTTAAACCGCTGCCGCACCGGCGACGATTTCGGAGAGTTCTTTGGTAATTGCCGCCTGGCGGGTCTTGTTGTAGATCAGCTTCAATTCGCCGATCACACTACCCGCGTTGTCGCTGGCCGCCTTCATCGCCACCATCCGCGCCGATTGCTCGGACGCCAGGTTTTCCGCCACCGACTGGTACACCAGCGCTTCTACATAGCGCTCCAGCAGTTCGTCGATGACAGTGGCTGCATCCGGCTCGTAGATGTAATCCCAGTTGTGATTACCTGCGTCAGCCTGCTTGGTTGCAGCCGGCAGCGGCAGCAATTGCTGGACCACCGGTTCCTGTTTCATCGTGTTGATGAACTTGGTGTAGCACAGGTACACCGCATCGACCTCGCCATTCTGGAACTTCTCCAGCATGACTTTTACCGGGCCGATCAGTTTTTCCAGGTGCGGGGTGTCGCCGATCTGGGTGACTTGCGCCACCACCGGCACGCCGACGCGATTCAGGAAACCCAAACCTTTATTACCAATCGCCACTGCAGCAATCTTGTTGCCAGCGGCTTCCAGCTCACGCGATTTGTTCGTCACCAGACGCAGGATATTGGTGTTCATGCCGCCGCACAGACCCTTGTCGGTCGTGACCACGATGAAACCAATCGCCTTCGCCGTTTCCTTGGCCTCATCGGCCAGGAACGGGTGCGTGTACTCTGGGTTTGCGTTGGCCAGATTTGCAGCGATGTTACGAACTTTCTCACTGTAGGGACGGGCGGCGCGCATACGATCCTGCGCTTTGCGCATTTTCGATGCGGCAACCATTTCCATCGCCTTGGTGATCTTCTTCGTATTTTCTACGCTTTTGATCTTGCCACGTATCTCTTTGCCTACTGCCATGAGTCCTTACTCCTTCTGCGCTGACGGCGCTCCAGGGTGAACTGAAGCGCCAAGCACCTTAAAATGCGCCGGATTTCTTGAAGTCGGCAATGGCGGCCGACAGCGTTGCTTCGCCGTCTTTGTCCAGTTGCTTCGACGCTTCAATCTTCGACAGCAGGTCAGCTTGTTTGGTCTTCAGGTACGCATGCAGGCCGGCTTCGAACGACAGCACTTTCTTGACTTCGACATCATCCAGGTAGCCCTTGTTCACTGCGAACAGCGAAGCGGCCATCAGGGAGATCGACAGTGGCGAGTACTGTTTCTGTTTCAGCAGTTCGGTCACGCGGGCGCCGCGGTCCAGCTGCTTGCGGGTCGACTCGTCCAGGTCCGAAGCGAACTGCGCGAACGCAGCCAGTTCACGGTACTGGGCCAGATCGGTACGGATACCGCCCGACAGGTTTTTGATGACCTTGGTCTGAGCAGCACCACCCACGCGCGACACCGAGATACCGGCGTTGATCGCAGGACGGATACCGGCGTTGAACAGCGAGGTTTCCAGGAAGATCTGGCCGTCGGTAATCGAAATCACGTTGGTCGGCACGAAGGCCGACACGTCACCCGCCTGGGTTTCGATGATCGGCAGCGCGGTCAGCGAACCGGTCTTGCCTTTGACTTCACCCTTGGTGAAGGCTTCGACGTAGTCGGCGTTGACGCGGGCTGCGCGTTCCAGCAGACGGCTGTGCAGGTAGAACACGTCGCCTGGATACGCTTCGCGGCCTGGTGGACGGCGCAGCAGCAGCGAGATCTGACGGTAAGCAACAGCTTGCTTCGACAGGTCATCGTAGACGATCAGCGCATCTTCACCGCGGTCGCGGAAGTATTCGCCCATGGTGCAACCCGAGTAGGCCGAAATGTACTGCATGGCAGCCGATTCCGATGCCGAGGCGGCCACCACGATGGTGTACTCCAGCGCGCCGTGCTCTTCCAGCGAGCGCACGATGTTCTTGATGGTCGAGGCTTTTTGACCGATGGCGACGTAGATACACGTCATACCCTGGCCTTTTTGGTTGATGATCGCATCAACGGCCACGGCCGATTTACCGGTCTGGCGGTCGCCAATGATCAGCTCGCGCTGGCCACGGCCGATCGGAACCATCGCGTCGATCGATTTCAGGCCGGTCTGCATCGGCTGCGAGACGGACTCACGGGCGATCACGCCTGGGGCGATCTTTTCGATTGGCGAGGTCAGCTGGGTAGCGACTGCGCCTTTGCCGTCGATCGGCTGGCCCAGCGCGTTGACCACGCGGCCTTTCAGTTCCGGACCGACTGGCACTTCCAGGATGCGGCCGGTGGTTTTGACGGTGTCGCCTTCCGAGATGTGCTCGTAAGCACCCAGGATCACGGCGCCGACCGAGTCGCGCTCCAGATTCATGGCCAGGCCAAAGGTGTTGCCTGGGAATTCCAGCATCTCGCCTTGCATCACGTCCGACAGGCCGTGAATACGGACGATACCATCGGCGACGGAAATCACCGTGCCTTGGTTACGTACTTCAGCGCCACCATCAAGGCCTTCGATACGGCTCTTGATCAGCTCGCTGATTTCAGATGGGTTGAGTTGCATACTAACTCCTAAAAGTGTTTCTCTCAGCTTGCGCGAGATGAAGAATCTGTTCTAAGCCGGTCGCCGAGGGTAAGCTCAAGCGACCAGTGCAACACGCATTTGCTGCAGCTTGGCGCGCACCGAAGTGTCCAGCACTTCGTCGCCGACCACCACGCGTACACCACCGATCAGGGCTGGGTCCACGGTCACGACCGGGTTCAGCTTGCGGCTGAATTTCTTTTCCAGCGTTGCGATCAGCGTGCTCACTTGCGCGGCGTCGAGCTCGAAGGCGCTGGTGATCTCGGCGTCTGCGGCGCCTTCCGCGGCGTTTTTCAACGCCAGGAATTGCGTGCCGATTTCCGGCAGCAGACTGACACGGCCATTTTCCACCAGCATCGTCAGGAAGTTCGTGGCTTCCGTGCTGACCGGGGTTTTCACCAGGGCCTTGAAGGCGGCGACGATATCGCTGTCCGACGCTTTCGGGTTGCGGGCGAATGCTTGCACCTCGGGGTGGGATGCGATCTGGGCCAGTTCGGCCACCAGTTCGGCCCACGCCGCGAGGTTGAACGATTCCTTACCTGCTTGGGCTACGCGGAACAAAGCTTCCGCGTAGGGACGGGCGACGGTTGCGTTTTCTGCCATGATTACAGCTCGACAGCCAGGCGCGACAACAGATCGGCGTGCGCCGAGGCGTTGACTTCGCGCTTGAGGATTTGCTCGGCGCCCTTCACAGCCAGGTCAGCCACCTGAGCGCGCAGCGCTTCGCGCGCCTTGGCCAGTTGCTGCTCGGCTTCAGCCTTGGCTTGCGCAATGATGCGGTCCGCTTCAGCTTGTGCATTCGCTTTGATTTCTTCGGCTACCAGTTGCGCGCGCTTTTCAGCGTCGGCAACGCGTTGCGAAGCTTCTTCGCGTGCACCGGACAGCGCTTCGGCGGCGCGTTTTTCCGCGACCACCATTGCTTGCTGACCTTGGTCGGCAGCGGCCAGACCATCAGCGATACGCTTGGCACGCTCATCCAACGCTGCATTCAGCGATGGAAATACGAACTTCATCGACACCCAGACCAGCACCGCGAAGGTGATCATCTGACCGATGAGAGACATATTGATGTCCATACCTTTGCTCCTAACTAAAAGTTTCTCCTAGGGTGGAGCAGATTACTGAGCGACGGTTTGCAGAGCGGCCAGGAATGGGTTGCTGAAGGTGTACAGCAGAGCAACACCAACGCCGATCATCGAGATCGCATCCAGCAGACCAGCGATCACGAACAGCTTGGTTTGCAGTTGTGGCATCAGTTCTGGTTGACGGGCCGACGCTTCCAGGAATTTACCGCCCAGAATGGCGAAACCCAGCGCGGTACCGATAGCGGCCAGGCCGATGATGATAGCGGCTGCCAGAACGGTCATGCTTTGTACTTGTGCGATCAGAGCTTGCATTGAAATTTCTCCTAAGATTTAAAAAAGACTACAGATACTAAAAAGTTAAAAACGAAAATTTAGTGCTTCTCAACCGCAATGGCCAGATACACAACCGTCAGCGCCATGAACACAAACGCTTGCAGGGTCACCACCAGAATGTGGAAGATCACCCACGGACCACCGAGCAGCCACTGTGCCCACCATGGCAGCAGAGCGATCAGAATGAACAGCAGTTCGCCGGCATACATATTGCCGAACAAACGCAGCGACAGCGACAGTGGCTTGGCCAGCAACTCGATCAGCTGGAAGGCCAGGTTGACCGGCGCCAGCACGATGGCCATGAAGCCATGCGCGTGGAACGGCGCGGTCAGCAGCTCTTTACCCCAGCCGCCCAGACCCTTGGCTTTGATCGAGAAACCAATAATGCACAGCATGACGCCGAACGACATGCCGAAAGTGTGGTTGACGTCGGCGGTTGGCACGACGCGCAGCTTGTGGACGCCGACGAACGACAGCAGCTTAGGCAGCAGGTCGACCGGCAGGAAGTCCATGGCGTTCATCAGCCAAACCCAGCAGAAAATGGTGATCGCCAGCGGGGCGATGACCTTGCTCTTGGCGTGGAAGGCCGAATTGACCACTTCGTTGACCAGTTCCATCACGGCTTCGACGAAGTTTTGCAGCTTGCCCGGCACGCCGGCGGTGGCGCGGCGGCTGGCCATGTAGAACACCCCCAGGAACACCAGGCCCAGAATGGCCGAAACCCAGAACGTGTCCAGGTTAAAGGCGCCGTCGGCCGATTTCAGGTGGCTCAAGTGGTGCTGAATGTACTCGATATTGGTGGGCGCTTCGTGCCCTACGTGTTCAGTGGTCATAAAAATATAAGATTTTGGTGATTAAATTGCGAGCAATGCCAGCCAGTAAGCGAAAGTTGACACCGCGAAACCCAAGATCAGCCATAACCATGAGGCCGACTGAAACAACGCTAGTGCGACGATAAACAGCACTACCGTGATAAATATTTTTGTCACCTCGGCGCGCACATGCGCGCGGAAGGCTTTTTTGGCGTCATTTGTTCCGCCCGCAACAATCATCGCGTACATCAGACTCCCGATGACTGCGATTGCTCCGCCATAGGCGGCCGACCAAGCTTTGATTACGCCACCTATATTCCAGGTGAGCAAGGCGAACCCAGTGGCGATGGCCAGCTGGAGGGCGACGACTCGGAACACCGGCTTGGAAATGCTCGTCGAATTACTCACTGCGAGCCTCCTTAAAAACCGATTAAACCCCAAAGACGCGTGATTATATGTGTCTTTCATGTATCGCGTCAAACATGCTGCACCGCAGCAGAGCATTTAGTGCACGAATGAGACGCTTTTAGAAACATTTCCGCTGTCATTGCACCAAGTTAGAACTTCGGGTTTAGGCGCGCAGGCGGGCGAGGACTCCGTCGAGGATGTCGAGATCGGCAAAGTCGATGATCATCTGACCGCGGCCTTTGGCGCCCATCTTGAACACCACCGGCGTGGCCAGCTTGTCGGACAGCTCTTCTTCCAGGCGCGCGATGTCGCCGGATTTTTCTTTCGCGCGTGCTTCTTTTGGCGAGGCTTGCAGTTCTTCCAAGGTTTTGGTGACCAGCTTCTCGGTTTCGCGCACCGATAATCTTTTGGCAACCACCATGTTGGCGAGGTTGATCTGGGTGGCGGCGTCGACCGACAGCAGCGCGCGCGCGTGGCCCATGTCGATATCGCCGGCCATCAGCATGGTTTGCACCGGCGACGCCAGGTTCATCAGGCGCAGCAGGTTGGACACCGCGCTGCGCGAGCGGCCGACTGCCGTGGCCGCCTGCTCGTGGGTGAAGCTGAAGTCGGTGATCAGGCGGTGGATGCCCTGCGCCTCTTCCAGCGGATTCAGGTCCTCGCGCTGCATGTTCTCGATCAGCGCCATGGCGGCGGCGGCCTGGTCGTCGACATCGCGCACCAGCACCGGCAGCGTGTCCAGTCCGGCCAGCTGGGCGGCGCGGAAGCGGCGTTCGCCGGCGATGATCTCGTATTTGTCCTTGCCCACCGGACGCACGAGGATAGGCTGCATGATGCCCTGGGTTTTGATCGAGGCGGCCAGCTCCTGCAGGCCACCTTCGTCCATGCGGGTGCGCGGCTGATATTTACCAGCCTGCATTTTGCTCACCGGCAGTTCGGACGGCGTGTTGGCGTCCGCCGTGGTCAAGTCGCTATCGCCGCCGAGCAGCGCGTCCAGGCCGCGACCCAGGCCTTTGAATTTTTTAGTTGCCATGTATGTGCCTGCCTATGCCTTACATTTTCTTGATGCGTTTGACCATCTCGGCGCCGAAGGCGATATACGCCTGCGCGCCCTTGGAGGCCGGATCGAAGGTGACGCCCGGTACGCCGTACGACGGCGCTTCCGCCAGGCGCACGTTGCGCGGGATGATGGTCTTGAAGACTTTGTCGCCGAAGTGCTGCTCCAGCTGCGCCGACACCTGCTGCGACAGCGTCATGCGCGGATCGAACATCACGCGCAGCAGGCCGATGATCTTCAGGTCCGGGTTCAGGTTGGCGTGCACCTTCTTGATGGTGTTGACCAGGTCGGACAAGCCTTCCAGCGCATAGTACTCGCACTGCATCGGGATGATCACGCCGTGTGCAGCGCACAGGCCGTTCAGCGTCAGCATCGACAGCGCCGGCGGGCAGTCGATCAGAATGAAATCGTACTCCTTGTCCACAGCCGCCAGCGCTTCCTTCAGGCGGCGTTCGCGGTTGTCCAGTTCCACCATCTCGACTTCGGCGCCGGCCAGCTCGCGGTTGGACGGCAGCACGTCGAAGTGGCCCGGCTCCGAACGCTGGCGCGCGGTGGCCACGTCGGCGGTGCCAAGCAACACTTCATACGTCGATGAAGGCAGGCCCGCCTTGTTGATGCCGGCGCCCATGGTGGCATTGCCCTGCGGGTCGAGATCGACCAGCAATACGCGCTGATCCAGTTTGGCCAGACCGGCGGCCAGGTTGACTGTGGTAGTGGTCTTGCCTACGCCGCCCTTTTGATTTGCTACGCAAAAAATTTTTGCCATGTAATTCTTATGTGTGTTGATGCTTTTGATTTATACGGTATAAACGATATAAACGATTTATACTATTCATATGATATAAACCATTTATATCGTATAAACCGTTTATACTATTTCTGCGTTTTCATCAGCCTGGATGAATACCAGGTGGCGTTCTGCGTCCAGCCCCGGCACCGCCAAAGGCTCCAGTTTCTGCACTTTCCATGGTGCCGGAAGTCGCTCTCGCTCCTCTGCCGGGGCCGTGCCTTTCAAGGCGATAAACTGCCCGCCGTCCGCCAACAGGTGCCCGGACCAGGTGACGAAGTCCGACAAGTCTGCGAAGGCCCTCGAGGTGATGACGTCGAACTTGGTCTTCACTTCCAGTTCCTGCACCTTCCTGGTGTACACCGTTACATTGCCCAGTTCCAGCTCCGCCTTCACCTGGTTGAGGAAGGCTGTCTTCTTGTGCACCGTGTCGATCATCGACACTTTCATGTCCGGCCGGCTGATCGCCAGCACCATGCCCGGCAAGCCGCCCCCTGCCCCAACGTCCAGCACATTGGCCGCGCCCGCGAACGCCGGCACTGCCGCCAGCGAGTCCAGCAGGTGCAGCTTGACCATTTCCATGGGGTCGCGCACCGAGGTCAGGTTGTACACCGAATTCCACTTGTTCAGCAGGGCCAGGTAGTCCAGCAGCTTTTCTACCTGTTCCTCGCGCAGCTGCAAGGGCAGCTGCTTGATGCCTTGTTTCAAAACATCCGCTACTACACTGCGGTCAAACACCTTCATTAAGCTGCCTCTTCTTTATTCAAAAAACCGCCGAAACCGGCCTTCTTCAGGTGCACCAGCAGCAGCGAAATCGCCGCCGGCGTCACACCGGAAATACGCGATGCCTGGCCCAGCGTTTCCGGACGCTGCGCGTGCAGTTTCTGGCGCACTTCTACCGACAATGCGGTGATGTCCAGGTAGCTGAAACCTTCGGGCAATTTCAGGTTTTCGTAGTGCTCATGGCGCTCGACTTCCTTGGTCTGACGGTCGATATAGCCCGAATATTTGAGCTGAATTTCGATCTGTTCCTTGACCGCTTCGTCGGTCTCGCCCGGACCTGCCAGCTCGCGGCCGTCAGTACCTTTGAGCGTCATCAGCGTGTCGTAGGCAACGCCCGGGCGGCGCAGCAGGTCGGCCAGCGAATACTCGCGCTCGATAGCCTGGCCAATCACGCGTTCGGATTCGGCCGCTTCCAGGATGCGCGGGTTCACCCACGTGGAGCGCAGCCGCTCCAGTTCGCGGCCAACCGACTCGCGCTTGCGGTCGAAGGCTTCCCACTGCGCATCGCCGATCACGCCCAGCTTGCGGCCGATTTCGGTCAGGCGCATGTCGGCGTTGTCTTCGCGCAGGCTCAGGCGGTACTCCGCGCGGCTGGTGAACATGCGGTACGGCTCCATCACGCCTTGCGTAACCAGGTCGTCCACCATCACGCCCAGATAGGCCTCAGAACGGGCTGGGGTCCAGGCTTCGCGGCCCTGGGTTTGCAGCGCGGCGTTGACGCCGGCCAGCAAGCCCTGCGCCGCCGCCTCTTCGTAACCCGTGGTGCCGTTGATCTGGCCGGCGAAGAACAGGCCGTTGATGGCCTTGGTTTCCAGCGAGGCTTTCAGGCCGCGCGGGTCGAAATAGTCGTATTCAATCGCATAGCCTGGACGCAGGATGTGGGCGTTTTCCAGGCCTTTCATCGAGCGCACCAGCGCGATCTGCACGTCGAACGGCAAGCTGGTGGAAATGCCGTTTGGATAGAATTCGTGCGTGGTCAGGCCTTCCGGTTCCAGGAAAATCTGGTGCGATTCCTTGGACGCGAAGCGGTGGATTTTGTCTTCGATCGACGGGCAATAACGCGGGCCGACGCCTTCGATCACCCCAGTGTACATCGGGCTACGGTCCAGGCCGCCACGAATGATGTCGTGGGTTTGCTGGTTGGTGTGGGTGATCCAGCACGGCATTTGCTCAGGGTGCATGGCGGCATTGCCCATCACCGAGAACACCGGCACCGGGTTGAGGTCGCCCGGCTGCTCCGTCATTTGCGTGAAGTCGATGCTGCGGCCGTCGATGCGCGGCGGCGTGCCGGTCTTCAGGCGGCCTTGCGGCAGCTTCAGTTCTTTCAGGCGCGCGGACAGCGACACGGCAGGCGGATCGCCGGCGCGGCCACCGGAGTAGCTGTTCAGGCCGACGTGGATCTTACCGTCGAGGAAGGTGCCGGCAGTCAGCACCACGGCTGGCGCCAGGAACTTCAGGCCGATCTGGGTGACGGCGCCGACCACGCGGTCGCCCTCCACGATCAGGTCGTCCACTGCCTGCTGGAACAGCCACAGATTAGGCTGGTTTTCCAGGCGCTCACGGATGGCGGCCTTGTACAGGATACGGTCGGCCTGCGCGCGCGTGGCACGCACGGCCGGACCTTTGGAGGAATTCAAGATGCGGAACTGGATACCCGATTCATCGGTAGCGATCGCCATGGCGCCGCCCAGCGCATCGACTTCTTTGACCAGATGGCCTTTGCCGATACCGCCGATGGAGGGATTGCACGACATCTGACCCAGCGTCTCAATGTTGTGGGTGAGCAGCAGCGTCTTCTGGCCCATGCGGGCAGAAGCGAGTGCAGCTTCGGTACCGGCATGACCACCGCCGACAACGATGACGTCGAATTTCGTAGGAAATAGCATGGTGGAGAATTTAAAGCGAAGGGGATCAAGGTCAGATTATAGAGTTTTTTTGGTGCTGCGACTTTTTTAGGCAAAAATATTGTTGGCTGTGTTCCACGTGAAACAATGAAAAAAGGGCACTTGGTGAGTTGCCAAGTGCCCTTTTTCTATTGTTTCACGTGGAACAGTGTCACCAGGTTATCACCACCGCAGCCATGCGTCGTAGCCAGTTTTGACGATCAGTACCGACACCACCACCAGGAACAGCTTGCGGACGAAGCCGCTGCCATGCTTCATCGCCATGCGCGAGCCGATCAACGAGCCGGCGATCTGGCACACAGCCATGGTCAAGCCCAGCTGCCAGATCAGGTGTCCGGCGTAGCCGAACCACACCAGGCCGGCGAAGTTGCACGCCACGTTGACCACCTTGGCCACCGCCGACGCGCCCAGGAAGTCGAACCCGAACACACGTACGAACAGGAACACCAGGAAGCTACCGGTACCCGGACCGAAAAAGCCGTCATAGAAACCGATGGCGGCACCGACCACCAGCGCCAGCGACTGTTCCTTGGCGCCCGAGTGGACCGGCGCATGCACGCTACCGAAGTCCTTCTTGGCGAAGGTGTAGATAGCCACCAGCACCAGCACCACCGGCAGCGCGGTGCGCATGAAGTCGGCCGAGACGTGGGTAACGGTGTAGGCACCGAAGAAGGCAAATACCAGCGCCGCCAGTGCAGCGGGCGTCGCCACCGACCAGGCAATCGCCACCCGGCGCGCATAGCTGACCGCCGCAACGCTGGTGCCGAAGATGCTGGCCAGCTTGTTGGTGCCGATTAGCGTGGCTGGCGCCATGTTGGGGAACACCGTGAACATGGTCGGGAGCTGGATCAGCCCGCCTCCCCCAACCACCGCATCGACCAGCCCTGCGCCGAACGCAGCAATTCCTAACACCCAGAAGTCCACCATCATTCCCGCCACCTGTAACGTGCAAAGGCTCTATTGTACGGAAGAAATCTGCGCCAGCTTATGCGCATGCAGCATGGCTTGGGGTAAGCTAGACGACGAACTCACTACTGAACGGACGCCGTCATGACTGACTTCCCTGCCTTTTCTTTCAGCACCGTGGCCCATATCGTTTCCGAGTTGGGCGCTGCTGCGCGCCTCGGCGAGCACATCGCCCAGCGCTTTCCCGATGCCCGGCGCGCTCTGTTGGTCACCGATCCAGGCTTCCTGAAGACCGGGCTAGTCGATGCACCGGCGGCCAGCCTGCGGGCTGCGGGACTGGCAGTGGAGGTGTATTCCAAGGTGGTGGCGGACCCGCCGGAGGTGGTGGTACTGGAGGCGGTTGGCGCGGCGCGGGCGTTCCGGGCTGACATCGTCATTGGCTTGGGTGGTGGCAGTTCAATGGATGTGGCCAAGCTGATTGCGGTGCTGACCGACAGCGAGCAGCCCATCGAGGCGATCTACGGGATCGGCAATGTGAAGGGAACGCGGCTGCCGCTGGTGCAGATTCCCACCACCGCCGGCACCGGTTCGGAGGTGACCAATATCGCGATTGTGACGACTGGGGCTACCACAAAGATGGGCGTGGTCGCGCCGCAACTCTATGCCGATCTGGCATTGCTGGATGCAGAGCTGACGCTCGGACTGCCGCCGCAGGTAACTGCGGCCACCGGGATTGATGCAATGGTGCATGCCATCGAAGCCTACACTACCCGACATAAAAAGAATCCGCTGTCCGATGTGCTGGCTCGCAAGGCGCTGGGGCTGCTGTCGGCCAACCTGATTACGGCCTGTGAGGACGGCAAGAACCTGGCGGCGCGGCAGGCCATGCTTCTGGGAGCAATGCTGGCGGGACAGGCATTTTCCAATGCGCCGGTGGCAGCGGTGCATGCGCTGGCGTATCCAATCGGCGGTATTTTTCACGTGCCACATGGGCTGTCGAATTCGCTGGTGTTGCCGCATGTGCTGCGCTTCAATGCGCCGGAAGCGGCCGGGCTTTATGCGGAGCTGGCGGAGATTGTAGTGCCGGCAGCCAGCGGCTCGGCCGAGGCGAGGGCGGAGGCATTGGCTGTTGCGATGCAACAAATCGCTACCGTAACGGGCATTGAGCGGACGTTGCAGCAGGTCGGAATCAAGGAGACGGATCTGGATCGGCTGGCGGATGACGCCATGCTTCAGACCCGGTTACTCGGCAATAACCCGCGCCTCGTGACGCGGGAGGATGCGCGCGCTATCTATGCATCGGCGCTGTAAGTTTTACCCCGCACGGCGAGTCGCAGGGGTCAGACCCCGTACGGGTCTGACCCCGACCTACCGGGGTCGGCTGCGCCGCTCAATCAGGCACTGTAATTGTCGTGCCACTGATAGCGATCGAGTTCGCCGGCGTTGGGGTTGCGGCGAACGGCGGCACATTGGCGACGGTAATCGCGGTGGTGTTATCCGCCCGCGTCACCGTCCGCACCACCTGCGATGGCGGCAAGGCGGTCGCGCTGCTGCGCAGGTTGGCCAGCATCGCATCCAGCGCGCGGAACAGGTACACATGCAGCGGCACGATATTCGCCGGCAGCGCATTGGCAAACGAGTCGAAGTGATTGGCATTGGTCACCTCGATATAACGCAGCTTGCTCGCACTGCCCTCTACCGACGCATTCAAGCCCACATACGCACGCGAAGCAAAATTCACCGGTATCAGCGTATCGCTGCGTCCCTGCACGATGATGGCCGGCTTGCCCTTCAGATTGCCACTGGCCGCCACCTCTGCCACACCAGCGCGCACGCGCGTGCTCTGCGCCGCCAACGTTCCGGTCAGCGGCGCGCCAGTCACCGCATCCGTCCCCGTTGCCAGCGAGCGCAGACACAGAAAACCATCCAGCGACTGATCCGCAATCCCGCTCACCGGCGACACGCCGAAGTTATACGCCCTCGCCCCGCCCACCGAATCCTCATACACCACGTTGCCGATAATGCCGTTCTGCGTGGCAAAGCTGCTGGCTTTCTGCGCGGCGGTAAAGGACACCGGCACGCCGCTCGCATCGGTCGGCGCAAATGTGAAACCGCAGACTTTATCCGTCACAGAAAATTTGCCGTAGGCGTAAGCGTAGGTCACCGCCACCAGGATGTTGGTGCCCGCATGCGCCGCCTGCAGCACATCGGAATCCGGCAGCCAGCCGTACGCTTTCAGCCGGGCCTTGGCGTCGGTCTGCTGCGCCGTCAGATCGGCGCCGCTCAGCAGGCCGCGCGACACCAGCGCCGTGCAGCGGCCTGGCGCCGCCGCTGTGGAGGCGATGCAGGGCTGGTACAACGCGGCATAGGTCGAGTAATCGAACAGCGCCTTGCCCTGCCCCGTCACCGCCGCCGCGCCCTGCCGCACCGTGTAGCCGCCACTGGACTTGGGCTGGATCTGCGGCTCGCTGGCGGCCACGCCGGAGATCAATCCCTTGCTGTCCTGCTCCGCCGCCAGCAACGCCGAGCCTGCCCCATTGGAAATGCTGGAGGCGATCGTGATCGTATTCTTCGGCGTCAGCATGACGATGTGGCTGGTGTTATCCCGCGCCAGCGCGCCGTACTTTTCGTTGAGCACGTAGAAGGCAAACTCCACCGCCTGCAAGGTGACTTTGCCCCAGTCCTTTTCCGGATTCTGCTGCGAGTGGGCGTGCTTGAACGCTACGCGTCCCGGATAAGCCGCCGCAAACGCCGCTCGCTCGGCATCGGTCAGCACCGGCGCGAAGCTGGCGTTCTTGCCCGCCGCAATGCGCGTGGCGCGCACCCCGTTCTGCAAGTTCACGCCATCGTCGTCGAAGGTATAGAGGCCGGTGCCGCTGCCCTTATCGGCGTAGGCCACGGCGCAGTTGTTCTTCAGTCCCCACTCCCCAGAGCTGCCGATGGCGCCGTAAATCCCGCGCGAGCCGCTCGACGTACCGGTAACGATGCAGGGATTCTTTATGTCGAAGCCCGCCGGCACCTGCACCATCAAGGTCACGTTCTGGTTGCCGCTGCCATCATCGGCATAGGCGATGTATTCGACGCCAGCGACCTTGCCCTCGCCGCTGCCCACCACACCCTTGGCATCGACGTTGGGGCCGTACAGCGTGCCGTAGCCGCTATTGGCGGCGATATCCAGCACCGCCCGGTAATTGGCGTAGATGGCGTTACGGCGCAGTTCCGGGGCGGTGGGATTGTTGGGGTCGGCATAGGCCGGCGTGGCGCCGGCCAGTCCTGTCTTGCCGAGGCCGGCGGTCAGCAGATCGTCGCTGACGCCGTCGTAGCTGATGCTGCTGATGGCGCCGAGATAACTCGGCTTGGTGTTCAGGTCTTCGCGCTCATCGTGATGATGGTGCGAACCGCAGGCGGTGACTGCGATGCTGGCCAGCGCCAGCACAATCGTTTTGCTTTGCATGGTTTCCTCACACTGGTTTCTTCTTCCCGGCCAGCGCAATGAACTCACCAATAATCCCGCGCCGGAACAACAGCACACAAATAATGAAGATCAGGCCAACCACCATGTTGACCGCTTCGCCGATGGTGTTAAACCACTCGATGCCGGTGACGTTGGCCAACAGCGTACCCCAGTCGCCCAGTTTGTTTTCCAGCATGACGATGATGATCGCGCCGAGCATCGGACCGGCCAGCGTTCCCATGCCGCCAACCAGCGTCATCAGGATAACCAGACCGGACATCGTCCAATGGACATCGGTCAAGGTTTCGAAACCCAGCACCACGGTCTTGGTGGCGCCCGCCAGGCCGGCCAGCGCGGCCGACAGCACGAAGGCCAGCAGCTTGTACTTGTCGACGTCGTAGCCGAGCGAGATGGCGCGCGGTTCATTTTCCTTGATCGCCTTCAGTACCTGGCCGAACGGCGAATGCACGGTGCGCAGGATCAGCGCAAACGCCAGCACGCTGATGCCGAGCACGACGAAGTACAGGTTGGTGTCATCGCCGAGGTCGAGCACGCCGAGGAATCGTCCACGTGGAACACCCTGCAGACCATCTTCGCCGCCGGTGAACTGCCCTGCCCGCAGCGCGCCGAAATACACCATCTGCGCCAGCGCCAGCGTAATCATCGAGAAGTAGATGCCCTGGCGGCGGATCGCCAGCGCGCCCATCACCAGCCCGATTAGCGCAGCGGCCGCGACGCCGGCCAGCACGCCCAGTTCAAACGGCAAGCCCCAGTTCTTCAGCGCATTGCCGGCGACGTAGCCCGCAGCGCCGAAGAAAGCCGCGTGGCCGAACGACAGCAAGCCGGTAAAACCGATCAGCAGGTTGAAGGCGCAGGCAAACAGCGCAAAGCACAGCAGCTTGGACAGGAATACCGGGTAGCCGATAAACGGCGCCGCCACGGCGATTGCAAAGGCGATCAGGTAGCCGATTTTCTTGTTCATCATTTTTCCTTCCCGAACAAGCCGGCTGGACGCAGCAGCAGCACCACCACCATCACCAGGAACACCACGGTGGATGAAAACTCCGGATAGAACACTTTGGTCAGCCCTTCGATGACGCCCAAGCCGAGCCCGGTCAGGATCGAGCCCATGATCGACCCCATGCCGCCGATCACGACAACGGCGAATACGACGATAATCAGGTTCTGACCCATCAGGGGCTGCACCTGGATGATTGGAGCCGCCAGAACGCCTGCAAAGCCCGCCAAAGCGACGCCGAAGCCATAGGTCAGCGTCACCATCAGCGGCACGTTGATGCCGAACGCTTCCACCAGCTTGGGATTCTCGGTACCGGCGCGCAGATAAGCGCCCAGTTTGGTCTTTTCGATCACGAACCAGGTCGACAGGCACACCACCAGCGAGGCCACCACCACCCAGGCGCGGTAATTCGGCATCAGCATAAAGCCGAGGTCGGTGGAGCCGGCCAACGCCTCGGGCGTCTGAAATGGCTGGCCGGAGACGCCATAAAAGGAGCGAAACACGCCTTCCACCAGCAGCGTGATGCCGAAGGTCAGCAGCAGTCCATACAGGTGGTCCAGCTTGTACAGATGGCGTAGCATGGTCTTCTCGATGACGATGCCGAACACGCCCACCAGCAGCGGCGCCAGCACCAGCATCGCCCAGTAGTTGAGTCCGCAATATTCAATGCCCATCCACGCCAGGAACGCACCCATCATGTACAACGCGCCGTGGGCAAAGTTAATCACATTGAGCAGGCCGAAGATGACCGCCAGGCCGAGCGACAACATCGCATAGAACGAGCCGTTGCCCAGACCTAGTAGCAGCTGGCTCATAATCACGGGCAAGGGATAGCCGAAAATTTCCATGGGAATCCGTAATTCAGGTGGTTGAGGAGCCGTCATTCCCGCGTCTGCGGGAATCCATGCTGACTATGGGCTCCCGCAGACGCGGGAGCGACCGTGATTTATTTCCACAGGCTGCACTTGGTCTCCGCCTTGGTGGCGTACGCCTGGTCGCCCGGAATGGTGGCCACGACCTTGTAGTAGTCCCATGGGTACTTTGATTCCGCCGGCTTCTTCACTTCCATCAGGTACATATCGTGCACCATGCGGCCGTCCGGACGGATCACGCCGTTCTTGGTGAACATGTCGTTGATCTTGTTCGCCTTCAGGTAAGCCATCACCTTGTCGGAATCGTCGGTGCCGACCGCCTTCACCGCTTTCAGGTAGTTGCCGGCGGCCGAGTAATCGGCGGCCTGCAGCATCGACGGCTCCTTCTTCATTTTTGCGAAGTAACGCTTCGACCAGGCGCGCGTGTCGTCGTTGGCATCCCAGTACCAGCCGTCGGTCAGGTACATACCCTGCGTCAGGTTCAGACCCAGCGAGTGCACGTCGTTAATGAAGATCAGCAGACCGGCCAGCTTCATCTTCTTGGTAATGCCAAACTCGTTGGCCGCCTTGATCGAGTTGATCGCGTCGCCGCCGGCATTGGCCAGGCCGAGGATCTGCGCGCCCGACGATTGCGCCTGCAACAGGAAGGACGAGAAGTCCGAGGCCGACAGCGGATGTTTGACCGAGCCCAGCACCTTGCCGCCGGCCGCCTTCACCACCTCGGACGTATCTTTTTCCAGCGACTGGCCGAAGGCATAGTCGGCGGTCATGAAATACCAGCTCTTGCCGCCCTGCTTGACGATGGCGCCGCCAGTGCCGCGCGCCAGCGCGATGGTGTCGTAGGCGTAGTGCACCGTGTACGGCGAGCACTCTTCGTTGGTCAAGCGGGCCGAGCCGGCGCCGATCGAGATGAAGACTTTTTTCTTCTCGGCCGCCACCTTTGCCATGGCGAGATTGGCGCCGGAGTTGGTGCCGCCGATCAGCATATCGACGCCCTGCTGGTCGAACCACTCGCGCGCCTTGGAGGCGGCGATGTCGGCCTTGTTCTGGTGGTCGGCAGAAATGAATTCGATCTTCTTGCCGTTGATACTGCCGCCCGCATCGGCAATCGCCATCTTGATGGCTTCGGCGCCGCCGGCGCCGTCGATGTCGGTGTACAGGCCGGACATGTCGGTGATCAGGCCGATCTTGATGGTGTCATTGGAAATCTGCGCCTGGGCGGAGAAGCATGCAATGGACGATACGCACGCGGCGGCTGCAAGGGTGATGGCTTTGATTTTCATTGTTCGTCTCCTACCGTGGTTGTTATTTTTAAACACCGAGAAGCTCGTTCAACACCGGCATCTTGGCGTTCAACTCCGATGCAACAAAGGTCTCCACAATCTGCCCATGTTCCATCACATAAAACCGGTCTGCCAGCGGTGCGGCAAACCGGAAATTCTGTTCCACCATCACAATCGTGTAGCCCTTGGATTTGAGCGTGGTAATCATCCGCGCCAGCCCCTGCACGATCACCGGCGCCAGGCCTTCCGAGATTTCATCCAGCAGCAGCAGGCGCGCGCCGGTGCGCAGGATGCGCGCGACGGCCAGCATCTGCTGCTCGCCGCCGGACAGCCGCGTGCCCTGACTATGTCTGCGTTCCTCCAGATTGGGAAACATGGCGTAGATTTCCGCCACCGACATGCCCTTGTCCGCGCCGTTCAACTGCGGCGGCAGCATCAGGTTTTCCTCGGTCGACAGCGACGAAAAAATGCCGCGCTCTTCCGGGCAATAGCCGATGCCGAGGTGGGCGATCTTATGCGTCTGCAGGCCGATCGCTTCCGCGCCGTTCACCTTGATCGAGCCCTTGCGCGCGCCGGTCAGGCCCATGATCGCGCGCAGCGTGGTGGTGCGACCGGCGCCGTTGCGGCCAAGCAGCGTCACCACTTCGCCCGGCTGCACCGACATGTTGACGTTGTGCAGGATGTGCGATTCGCCGTACCACGCCTGCAGGTTGGAGATTTCCAGCGCGGCCGTCATCAGTGCGCTCCTTCCAGCACTGCCGCTTCCGTGCCCATGTAAGCTTCCATCACCTGCGGGTTGCTGGACACCGCGGCATACGAGCCTTCGGCTAGCATCGCGCCGCGCTGCAACACCGAAATCTTGTCGCAGATGCCGGACACCACTTTCATATTGTGTTCGACCATCAAAATCGTGCGGCCGGCCGAGACTTTTTTGATCAACTCGGTGACGCGGTGAACGTCTTCATGGCCCATGCCCTGCGTCGGCTCATCCAGCAGCATCAGCTCCGGCTCCATCGCCAGCGTGGTGGCGATTTCCAGCGCGCGCTTGCGGCCGTATGGCATATCGACGGTGATGGTGTCGGCGAACTCGGTCAGATCGACTTCCGCCAGCAGCTGCATGGCGCGCTCGTTGAGCCGGTCCAGCGCCCGTTCGCTTTGCCAGAAAAAGAAGCTGGTGCCGAGCTGGCGCTGCAAGCCTATGCGGACATTCTGCAACACCGTAAGGTGCGGAAACACAGCGGAAATCTGGAACGAACGGATCACGCCCATGCGCGCGATCTGGGCCGGCCGGGCGGCCGTAATGTCATTGCCGTTGAACAGGATCTGGCCCGAGGTCGGCACCAGGAACTTGGTCAGCAAATTGAAGCATGTGGTTTTGCCTGCCCCGTTGGGGCCAATCAGCGCGTGGATGTGGCCGCGCTGGACCTTCAGATTGACGTCATTGACCGCAGTAAAACCCTTGAATTCCTTGGTCAAATGCTTTGTTTCCAAGATAACGTCGGACATCCTGTCTCCCTGTTATTCTTTTCAAAGTACCAATTTTTTCTAGATCATACACAGTAACAAATTAGCTAACAATACAGTATAAATACGATGAATTTTTGATCTAGATTCAGGCGGCGCGGATTAGCTGGGCAGCTTTTTCCGCAATCATGATCGTTGGGGAATTGGTGTTTCCGGAAGTGATGAAAGGCATGACGGATGCATCCACCACCCGCAATCCGCTCACGCCTTTTACCCGCAATTGACTGTCGACCACCGCTGTCGGATCGTCGGCGCGGCCCATCTTGCAGCTGCCGACCGGATGGAAAATTGTGGTGCCGATGAGACTAGCGGCTTCTGCCAGTTCCTCCTCGGTGCGGTAATGGATACCGGGCTTGTACTCTTCCGGCGCGTACTGTTTCAGCGCCGGCGCGGCGACGATTTTGCGGGTCAGCGTAAGCGCCTCCGCCGCCACCTTGCGGTCTTCCGGCGTGCTCAGATACAGCGGCGAAATCTTTGGGGGCGCATACGGATCGGCGCTGGCGATGCGCACATGGCCGCGCGACGTTGGCCGCAGATTGCAGACGCTGGCCGTGAAAGCGGGGAAAGTGTGCAACGGGTCGCCGAACTTTTCCAGCGACAGCGGCTGCACGTGATATTGCAAATTCGGCGTCGCTTCGCTGGCGCTGGAGCGCGCAAACGCCCCCAGCTGCGACGGTGCCATCGACATCGGCCCGCTCTGGAACATCGCATATTCGAGACCGATGCGCATCTTGCCGAACCAGTTGGAGGCCATGGTATTCAAGGTGCGCGCGCTGCCGCCCAGCTTGTAAATCATGCGCAGTTGCAGATGGTCCTGCAGGTTTTCACCGACGCCTGGCAGGTCGACCACCGGCGTGATGCCGAGCTCATGTAAGCGCGCCGCCGGACCGATGCCGGAGCATTGCAAAATTTGCGGACTGCCAACGGCGCCTGCTGCCAGCAGGGTTTCCTTGCGCGCGCCTGCAGTGAACTGCGTACCCCCGCCGGTGAAAACCACGCCGGTGCATGCGCCGTTTTCGATCTGCAAACGTTCCACGTGACACCCGGTCATGATGGTCAGATTGGGACGCCGCGCCGCCGGCCTCAAGAAGGCCTTGGCCGTGTTCCAGCGGATGCCACGTTTTTGATTGACGTCGAAATAGCCGCAGCCGGCGTTGTCGCCGCGGTTGAAATCATCAACTTTCTGGATACCGGTCTGCTCTGCGGCGTCACGGAACGCATCCAGTATCTGCCAGGACAGACGCTGTTTTTCCACTCGCCACAAACCGCCCTTGCCATGGAAGTCCGACGCGCCACCGTGGTAATCCTCGCTCTTCTTGAACAGCGGCAGCACAGACTGCCAGCGCCAGCTGTCATCGCCGGTGAGATCTGCCCAGCGGTCATAGTCGTTCGCCTGGCCGCGCATGTAGATCATGCCGTTGATCGAGGAACTGCCGCCGAGCACTTTGCCGCGCGGGTACAGCAGGCTGCGCCCGCCCAGGCCGGGATCGGCTTCGGTACGGAATTTCCAGTCGGTGCGGGGATTGTCGATGCAGTGCAAATAGCCGACCGGAATGTGGATCCACACATAATCGTCACGGCCGCCCGCTTCGATCAGCAGGACTTCGGTGTCTTTGTCGGCGCTGAGCCGGTTGGCCAGAACGCAGCCAGCCGAACCAGCGCCGATGATGATGTAATCGTAGCTGCCTGCTGATTCCAAAAACGGTCTCCTTGTTTATTGCGCGCTGATCTCCGCCAGCAAAGTCGCCACCAGTTTCGCCGCCGGCATGGCCCGCGCGCGGGAGACGCCGGTGCCGCACCAGAGCGACATCAGTTCGGTCTCGCCACGCTTGGCCGCTTCGGCTCTTATTGGTGACGTTAATGCATTTTGAATAGGATATAGCGGTAGTAACCGTTCGTTGGCAGTCATTTGCTGCATGAAGCGGTTTTCCAGTCCGCGTGCATAGCGGCCGGAAAAAGTCCGCGTCAATCTGGTGGGGTGGTCGCCGGCCGTCAGCAAGCGCTGCTTGTAGGCCGCGCCGATCGCAGATTCGTCACAGACCAGGAACGCCGTTCCCATCTGCACCGCTTGCGCGCCAGCCGCCAGCGCGCGGCGGATATCGGCGCCGTCCATGATGCCGCCGGCGGCAATCACCGGAATATTCACGGCCGCCACCACGGCGGGCAGCAATTCAAACGTTCCCAGCGTGGCATTTTCCTGCGCGCCGATGAAGGTGCCGCGATGTCCACCCGCCTCCACGCCGGAAGCAATCACCGCATCGGCGCCCCGGCTTTCCCAGGCCAGCGCTTCATCGACGTGGGTCACGGTACCGATCACGAAGATGCCGGCCTCGTGCAAGCGCTGGATTTGCTCCACGCTCAGGATGCCGAAGGTAAAACTGGCCACCGCCGGCCGCAAGCCGATCAGCGTTTCAAATTGCGGCGCGAAATCCTCGCACCATTTGGCTGGCGTCGGCAACTCCGTCCAACCCAGAGAAGACCAGGCGGGTTTCAGCCATTCTTTGGCCCGTTCCACCTCTTGCGCAGACGGATTTGGCGTCTCCTGGACGAAAAAATTCAGGCAAAAAGGGCGGTCGGTGAGTGCGCGGATCTGCGCAGTTTGGTCGCGAATCGCGTCTGGCGACAACAAGGAACAGGCCAGCGAACCCAGTGCGCCGGCGTTGGAGACCGCAGCAATCTGCGCGGGCGTGTTGAAACCACCAGCGGTCGGTCCCTGGACGATGGGATGCGGAAAAACAGATGTTAATGACATCAATTCCCCTGTTTACGGCTGTGGATAAGCATATGGATATCCACAGGTGCCAAATGTGAGTAAACAAACGAATGTTCTGGACGACTTTTTTTATCCCAAAACAGTTCTTCGGTCATACAAGGTTTACGCGACTGTTTATAAAGCTCGTAAACGGCTGATTTTAATCCAAAATGAGCAGTTATCCACAGAAAAGTGTCGGTGTTAACAACTATCACTATTTTTATATTACATCTTTAGAGTAAACCATAAAACCTTCGATGTACTGGTCTTGCCAAACAAACAGCTTCAATCGGAGTTGTTTTGCTCACCTCCCCACACACAAACTCCGGGTCGCCTGGTATCTGCAATTTCGACGACGCCTGATCACTGTCCTGTTGGAGGACCTGCCATCGGAAAAATCAGCGAAAAACCCTGTTTTTGCTCTTGCCGTTGCTGATGATCAGTGCCGACCATTTTCAGTGCGCACCTTGAGGCGCCCGGAAGAACGCGAATTGCGTTACCGGAACATGCTGTATGGGGATGAGTTCACCGTGATTCTCAGTGAATTGCGCAAACCGGCCGACATCGAGCGCATTGCGCAGGGAATCCTGGATGCCGACGTTTGTTGAAAAGCGCCGACAAAGCGATGTATGGCGCCGAGCAAAAGGCCAAAATCGCTGCAATTATGCCAATTCCGGCTAAAAAACCGCCGAGACTGTGCATAAGTGATTGGATATCCACAGGACGAGATGTGGCTAAGCACCTGTTTTAACCACAGGCCACTATTTTATCCAAAAACTGTTCCTGAGCTGATACAGCGCTTATGCAGCAGGTTGTTTACGCTGTAAACAGATGATTTGTAAACGTATACATGACTTATCCACAGATATGTTCACGTTTACTACTACCACTATGTTTATATAAACCTTTTGTAAACAAATAAAAGCGTAACGTCGGAAAAGCCGCAGGCGGAATAGCGCGCCTGTTTGATGTTTGAAAGCCCTACAGACCGTAAGAAACGCCTTAAAATTCACTTTTTTTCGCTACGCGTTGTGGAAAAAGCCTAGGATCTCCACAGCGATAACTCAAAATCTGAAGGAAAAGCATGCGTTTAGGCATCATCAGTGCGTTGGCTGAGGAACAGCAGGGGCTGATAGAGGCCCTTCAGAGCCCCGCCAGGCACGTTCACGGCATGAGGGAGTACACGGCCGGGAAACTCTGGGAAATCGACGCTGTGTGCGTTTTATCGCGTATAGGCAAGGTTGCAGCGGCAATGACAGCTGCAATCCTTGTGGAGAAGTTCGGAGTTACGCACATCGTCTTCACCGGCGTCGCTGGCAGCGGGGATAAAAACGTGAAAGTCGGCGATATCGTGGTGGCCGATAGTTTGATTCAGCACGACTTTGATGCCAGCCCGCTGTTTCCAAAATTTGAAATTCCGCTGACCGGCTTGTCCAGCTTCGCCACCGACGTCGCTTTGACGGACAGATTGGCCGACGCTGCATCGACAATCACGCGTGTACATCGCGGATTGATCGCCAGTGGTGATCAGTTTATAGGCAAATTGGGGCAAATCCAGACGCTGAAAGCAGCGTTGCCTGATTTATTGGCAGTGGAAATGGAAGGCGCAGCGGTTGCTCAGGTGTGTTTTGAGCTGGGAATACCGTTTGCCTTGATCAGAACGATCTCAGACAACGCCAACGATGACGCTGCGGTGGATTTCATGCATTTCATCAAAACCGTCGCCTCGCGATACGCGTTTGATGTGATCCAGAACTTCTGCAAGGCGTAAAAAAAGCCGGGCGAACCCGGCTTTGAGTTGTTTCTGATCGAAATTACGCAGTTTCGAGCGTCATCAGGCTGGCATTGCCGCCGGCTGCCGTCGTATTCACGCACAGAGCGCGCTCAGCGAGCAAACGCCACAGAGGGATGCTGCTCTCCTCGTTCGTGCTGATCAGGCCCACCAGCGCCCCGCTACGGGCCGCCAAAGCGTTGTGCTGGCTCTTGGCCATCATCGATTCCACCAGCGCGATCTGGAAATCGCAGTTTTCCAGGTCGGCAACGGTCTGGATGCGGTCTTTGACGGCTACCGGCAAGTCGGCCGGCACCAGATGTGCGGTAGCGCCCGACACAACCGCAGTGTTGCCGGTTGCCAGCACTGCCGCCAGCTGGTTCAGCAAGCCTTCCAGCGTGCCGGCCATGCAGGCCACCGAGCCGCGGGACACCAGCGCCAGCGTGTTGCGCTCGCCGGTAGGGCCTGGCAGCGTGGTCTGGCTGCCCAGCATGGTCGAGCGGCTGTATTGCTCAGCCAGGCTGGCGGCGCGCTCGTAGCCGTGTTGCTTGGCCCAGCCTGCCAACGCATCCAGCGCCGGCGTGCCGACCCGGGCATGCACCGGCGTCGTGCTGGCGCCGCGTTGCAGGCGTTTCAGGTACAGCGGACCGCCGGCTTTCGGACCGGTGCCGGATTTGCCTTCGCCGCCGAACGGCTGCACGCCCACCACGGCGCCGACGATGTTGCGGTTGACGTAGATATTGCCGACATGCGCGCGGCTGGTGATGTAATCGATGGTTTCATCAATGCGCGAATGCACGCCCAAGGTCAGGCCGAAGCCGCTGGCATTGATTTGCTCCACCACTTTCGGCAAGTCCGACCGTTTGTAGCGGATCACGTGCATAACCGGGCCGAACACTTCCTGCGTCAGCTCGGCCAGCGAGCGGATTTCCAGCACGGTTGGCGGGACAAAGGTGCCGGCCGTGGTCACTTCCGACGGCAAGTCCAGCGAGTAGTAATCGACCGCCGTCGCCTTCAGCTTGTTGATGTGGGCCAGCAGGTTGTGCTGCGCTTCGGCATCGATCACCGGGCCGATGTCGGTCACCAGGCGGTCCGGCGAGCCGACTTTCAGCTCCTGCATCGCGCCTTTGAGCATTTTGATGGTCTTGTCGGCAATATCTTCCTGCAGGAACAGCACCCGCAGCGCCGAGCAACGCTGACCGGCGCTGTCGAAGGCCGACGAGATCGCATCCTGCACCACCTGCTCCGGCAGCGCCGACGAGTCGACGATCATGGCGTTCTGGCCGCCGGTTTCAGCGATCAGCGGAATGTCGGCGTTTTCCGCCGTGGCGCGCTTGGCCAGCGTACGGTTGATCAGCTGCGCAACTTCGGTCGAGCCGGTGAAGATCACGCCTTTGACGCGGCTGTCGGCAGTCAGTGCGGCGCCGACCACTTCGCCGCGGCCTGGCAGGAATTGCAGCGCGGCGCGCGGAATGCCCGCTTCGTGCAGCAGCTCGACCGCGCGGTGCGCGATCAGCGGCGTTTGCTCGGCCGGCTTGGCCAGCACCACGTTGCCGGCCGCCAGCGAGGCGGCCACCTGGCCGGTGAAGATCGCCAGCGGGAAGTTCCACGGACTGATGCAGGTGACCGGGCCCAGCGCCAGGGTGTTGGTCGCGCCGCTGACTTCGCCGGCGTAGTAGCGCAGGAAGTCGACCGCTTCGCGGATTTCGGCAATCGCGTTCGGCAGCGACTTGCCGGCTTCGCGGATGGCCAGCGTCATCAGTTCGACGGCATTGGCTTCGAACAGGTCGGCGGCGTTCAGCAGCGCGGCGGCGCGCGCGGCCGGTTCGGTGGTTTGCCAGTCCATGGCGAAGTTGCTGGCGCTGGTCAGCGCGACTTCCACGTCGGTGGCGCTGGCTTCCACCAGTTGGCCGACGATGTCGCTACGTTGCGCGGGATTGGTGATGTTTTGCACCGGCTGGCCGGCGCTGACGCCGCCCGCCAGCAACGGCGCGGCGTGCCAGTTGCGTGGTTCGGCCAGCGCGGCCGAGATATCGCGCAGCACGTTTTCATTGGCCAGGTCGAAACCTGCCGAGTTCTTGCGGTCGCCAAACATGTCCAGCGGCAGGGCGATGCCCGGATGCGGCAGGCCGCCCTGTTCGCGCGCGGCGGCGACCGGATCGCGCAGCAGCGACTCGATCGGAATCGCTTCGTCGACGATCTGGTTGACGAACGACGAGTTGGCGCCGTTTTCCAGCAGGCGGCGCACCAGGTATGCCAGCAGCGTTTCGTGGGTGCCGACCGGCGCGTAGATGCGGCACGCCTTGTCCAGGTTGTCCTTGCCCACCACCTGGTCGTACAGCGACTCGCCCATGCCGTGCAGGCACTGGAATTCGTAGTCATTCACACCGTCGCGCTTGGCCCAGGTGTAGATGGTCGACAAGGTTTGCGCGTTGTGGGTGGCAAATTGTGGATAGATCAGGCCTTGTGCACCGAGCAGTTTCTGCGCGCACACCAGGTAGGAGACGTCGGTGTAGACCTTGCGGGTGTAGACCGGATAGCCGCTCATGCCGTCCACCTGGGCCCGCTTGATTTCGGCATCCCAGTAAGCGCCCTTGACCAGGCGCACCATGAATTTGCGGCCGCTGCGCCTGGCCAGGTCGATCAGGTAGTCGATGACGAACGGGCAGCGCTTCTGGTAGGCCTGCACCACGAAGCCGATGCCTTCGAAACCGGCCAGGTCCGGATCGTGCGCCAGCGCTTCCATCAGGTCCAGCGACAGTTCCAGGCGATCGGCCTCTTCCGCATCGATGTTCAGGCCGATGTTGTATTGCTTGGCCAGCAGCACCAGCGCGCGCACGCGCGGCAGCAGTTCTTCCATCACGCGCTGGTGCTGGGCGCGGCTGTAGCGCGGGTGCAGCGCCGACAGTTTCACCGAAATGCCGGGACCGTTGCGGATGCCGCGGCCGTTCGAGGCCTTGCCGATCGCGTGGATCGCGGTTTCGTAGGAGGCGTAGTAATTCCTGGCGTCGGCTTCGGTCAGCGCGGCCTCGCCCAGCATGTCGTAGGAATAGCGGTAGCCGCGCGCCTCGTTGGCCTGGCCGTTCTTGATCGCCTCGTCGATGGTCTGGCCGGTCACGAACTGGTTGCCCAGCATGCGCATCGCCAAGTCCACGCCTTTGCGGATCAGCGGTTCGCCGCCCTTTGAAATCAGCTTGGTCAGCGCCGAGCCCAGGCCGGTTTCGCTATTGGTCGAGACCAGCTTGCCGGTGATCAGCAGACCCCAGGTGGCGGCGTTGACGAACAGCGACGGCGACTCGCCCAGGTGCTTGCGCCAGTCGCCCTTGCTGATTTTGTCGGCAATCAGGCGATCGGCGGTGGCATTGTCGGGAATACGCAACAGTGCTTCAGCCAGACACATCAGCGCTACACCCTCGTCCGACGACAGCGAAAACTCGTGCATCAGGGCGTCGACACCCGACGCGCGGGTGCGTTCCGCGCGCACCGAACTAACCAGTTTATGGGCCAGTTGCTGCGCCTGCTGAATGCTGACTTCATCGTGATTGCCGAGCTGGCTGATCAGCCATTGAACCGCGCTGATTTCGTCTTTTCTATAGGCGGCCGTCACTGCGGCGCGCAGGGGAATCGGGTCGCGCAGGATTTCGGCCTGAAGGGCGGCAAACGGGGTAAAACCGGTGGAAACTGCTGCTTGCATGGGGGTACTCTCAGAAGAAGAATCGGGAGCCGGTCCACGTACAAAAACACGCCCGTCAGCAAAGCCGGCGAGCGTGGTTTAATGTGAACTGCTTATGATTCGATTGTAGTTGTAATTCTTCTGGATTAATTCTGGTAATGCGGGGGACTAGCAATAGATTGTTTTTAGTGAGACAATTTAACCAAATAATATTTATTTGGGAGTTCCCGGAAATGTTAGACAAGATCAGCAAAAAAATCTTGATGGAATTGCAGAGCGACGGTCGCATCTCCAACGTGGAGCTGGCGGCGCGGGTGAATCTGTCACCCGCCGCTTGCCTGGAACGTGTGCGCAAGCTGCACGAGTCCGGGTATATCATGGGTTACACCGCCCAGTTGAACCCGCAACTGCTGGATGTCTCCCTGCTGGTCTTTATCGAGGTCGTGCTGGACCGCACCACACCCGAAGTCTTCGACGCCTTCAAACACAGCGTGCAGGTCATCCCGGAAGTGCTGGAATGCCACATGGTTGCCGGCGGCTTCGACTACCTGGTCAAAGCCCGCGTCAAGGACATGGCTGCCTACCGCGAATTCCTGGGTAAAACCCTGCTCCAGAAAGGCGTTCGTGAAACCCACACCTACGCCGTGATGGAAGAAGTCAAGAATACCACCAAGTTACCCATAAAATAGCATCAAAGAAATAAAATTTGGAGCCGACCAAGGCGCCTGTTGAACAACGGGGGACAGATGAAGCTTTTGCAGCAGAAGTTGGTGCAGCGTGGATTGTGGATTTTGGGGGCGACGGCAGGCGGTACCTGCCTCGCTTATTTGTTCAACCTGGCGGGCGCCGGCCCCATCGCCGCGGCCATTCCCGCCGCGCTGGGCGGGGCCGCCGTGGCGTGGTGGGCTTCACGCCAGAATAGCGACGAGGGCGGCGTGCGGCATTTTGCCCACACCGTCGGCGAGGAAATCGACGCCATCATGATCGGCGCGGCGGAAACCTCGTATTTCGTCGACTCGGTCAAGAAGAAGATCGAGCTGGACGTCCGCACCGCAGGCGGCATCGTTCAAAGCTCCAGCCTGAACGCCGACACCACCGAGCGCATCGCCGCCAATGCCGAGCGCGCCGCCAAGATCGCCGCCCAGGTGCGCGGCGAGACCGTGGCCGGACGCGCCGAGGCCGACCATGGCCTGCAACGGATCCGCACTGCCCGCGAAGACGCGCAAACCGCCGCCGCCGTGATGACGGCGCTGCAATCCAATTCCCGCAAGATCTACGGCTTTACCGAGGCCATCAGCGAAATCTCCGCCCGCACCAACCTGCTGGCGCTGAATGCCGCCATCGAGGCCGCGCGCGCCGGCGAACAGGGACGCGGTTTTGCCGTGGTCGCCAGCGAAGTGCGCCAGCTGGCGCTGCGCACCAAGGAAGCCACCGATGAAATCAGCGCCATGGTGCGCGAGATCAACCAGCAGGCAGAAAAAGCCGCCACCGGCATGAATTCGCTGGCCGTCAAGGTCAGCGAGGCGGCCGGTAATGTGGAAACCGTGCACGGGCTGCTGGGCAATATCGAGCAGTCGTCGGGCGTGTCGGAGGATGAGATCGGCCAGATCGCGCGGGCGTCGCGCGAGCACGTGGTCACCACCGAGGAAATCGCTCACGCGATCGCCAGCATCCGCGACAGCCTGTTGTCCACCGAGAAGGAATTGCCGCGCGCGGCCAGCTCGGCCATGGCGCTGGCGGAACGGGCCGAAATCATTACCGGCGCGCTGGGCGAGTCGTCGATTGAAACCTCGCACGATGCGATCCGCGAGGCGGCGCAGCGGGCGGCGCTGGAAGTGGGCCGCCTCTTCGAGCGCGCCATCGCCAGCGGCCAGATCACGCGCGAAGCGCTGTGGGACCGCCACTACACGCCGATCCCGAATACCGATCCGCCCAAGCACAAGACCAGGTTCGACGATTTCACCGACCGCGTGCTGCCGCCGCTACAGGAAGGCTTGCTGCAAGCCATGCCGCAGCTGGCCTACGCCGGCACTGTGGATAACAACGGCTATTTCCCCACGCATAACAAGAAGTTTTCGCAGCCGCTCACCGGCAACTACGATATCGACATCGTCAATAACCGCACCAAGCGCATCTTCAGCGACCGCACGGGCAAGCGCTGCGGCTCGAATACCAAGCCGTTCCTGCTACAGACGTACAAACGCGATACCGGCGAGGTCATGCACGACCTGTCGGCGCCGATCTATGTGGATGGCAAGCACTGGGGCGGTTTCCGCATCGGCTACAGGTCAAGCCACTGAGCAGCCACTGAACGTGGCGTCATTCCGGCGAATGCCGGAATCCATGCTGAGTTGGCTTAGCCGGGGTTCTATGGATTCCGGCTTGCGCCGGAATGACGATGGTGGGGTTAGCGGCTGGAAGCCGGCGCCTGGGTCGGCGTCGGCAGGGTGTTGACCGTGCGCTGGGTCTGGGTATTCATCTTTTCCAGATGGGTGCGCAGCCATTTGTGCGCCGGGCTGCGCGCATCGCGTTCGTGCCACAGCATGTCCAGGTGGACCGCCGGCAGCTGGAACGGCAACT
Organism: Duganella margarita; assembly: GCF_009857535.1. GTDB lineage: Bacteria > Pseudomonadota > Gammaproteobacteria > Burkholderiales > Burkholderiaceae_D > Rugamonas > Rugamonas margarita. Next base: position 278,707 of record NZ_WWCS01000001.1, on the reverse strand, counting down.
CCTTGTGCGCCAGCGCATCGGTCATGCCGGTGGCGGCGATCAGGTGGCGCGGCAGCACGGTGATCAAATCGGAGTTGGCCACCACGCGGCCGGCGGTAAAGAACTGGTTCACCGTCAGCAGAATGCGGCGTTCGCGCTGAATCTGCGCCAGGGCTTCATCGACCAGGCCGTGCGCGCGGCCGGAGAAACTCACCAGCAAGTGATTGGCGGCGCAATAGTTGTCCAGGTTCAGTTCGACCTTGGCCAGCGGATGGTCGCGCCGCATCACGCACACATATTTGCCCGAATACAGACGCTCGTGACGGATCGGCGAACCGGTTTCGTACGACAGCTGCGCCGCCACGCCGGGGAAGAAGCCGACCGCCAGGTCGATATCGCCGCGCAGCAGCATCGGCCGCGGCTCGCGCGTGGTCAGCGGCACCATGCGCACATTGATGCCGGGCGCTTCGCTCTCGATCGAGCGCATCAACGACGGCAGCCACATGGCGGCGGTCGCATCGGCCATCGCCATGCGGAAGGTGGCGTGGGCGGCCGAGACGTCAAAGGTTTCCGGCGCCACTGCCGCTTCCAGGCTGGCCAGCGCACCGCGCACGGACGGCCACAGCGCTTCGGCGCGCGGGGTCGGCTTGACGCCGTAGGCGGTGCGGATCAGCAATTCATCGCCCAGGCTTTCGCGCAGGCGCTTGATGGCGTTGGAGACCGCCGGCTGGGTCATGGCCAGATGGCCGGCGGCGCGTGTCAGATTTTGCTCTGTCATCACGGCGTCGAAAACACGCAGCAGGTTCAGGTCCAGCGTCAGAAAGCTCATGGCGGCTCAGGGGAGTAGATGTTGGAGAAATAACGATAGCACAGTCCATTCACCAATCGAATAATTGTTATCGCGAAAGGAAATTGGATAACTATGTTGCGGCGCACTATAGTTACATCAGATTCTAAAGCTACCGCCAAACTGTGTCCATCATGATTTCCGCAATACAAGATTTTTCTCTGTTCGCCGCGCTGTTTGCTGTCATGAAGCTGGCGCTGCTGGTCGCCGTCAGTGGCGGCCTGGTGGTGCTGTTCAAGCCGCTGCTGCTGGGTTGCGCGCGCGCCGCCGTGCTGGTGGTCAAGCCGAAGCTGACGCGCGAACAGCGCCTGCAGCGCCGCCAGCTGGCGACGCGTGCCTGATACTGCGTCGCAGCATTACTTTTCGCCGAGCAGCGCCGGTTTCAACGAACTGTCGACTGGCTTATCACCCAGCCAGATACGCAGCACGGCGTTGTAGAACGCCAGGTCCGGCATCAATTCCCCGATTTTCTTGCCATTCAAATAGCACTGGGTGCCCTCGTTCGGGGTCCAGTCCAGCGACAGCTGGTCGCCCTTCTTCAGCACCGGCGTCTGCGCGAACACTTCACCAAACTTCATGATTTGCGGCAGCAGCTTGGTGCGCTCGTCCTTGCCGGTATTGGCGTTGAGGCCGTCCGTGAAGGCCTTGCCGAACTCTTCCGAGCTGACTTCGCGCAGCATGGTGATGGCCACCCGGCGCGGGCCGGGTACCGCCAGCACCTCCGGCACGGTGGATTTCTTGTCCGTCAGGTATAAACCGGCCGCATACACCTTGAAGATGACCTTGGTGCGCAGGCCGGCGCCGTTCAGCTTGAGCGGCTGGCCGGCCACGGTGACGCTATCGTCGAATTTGACGCCTGCCACATCGACGGCGGCAAAGGCGAAGGAAGGCAGCGCCGCAGCGATCGCAACGGCCATCAGGGTATGCAGAATGGTTCTACGGTTCATGAATGTCTCCGTGATAGGTGTGATCGGACTATACCACCACGGAGACGCAGCGGCGTGAGTGGCCGCACGGTCATGCTTTTTTGCCGATGTTTGGCTCGTCAGGCCTTGGCGATCTGCAGCAGCTCGAACTTGGCGAACAGCTGGTCCTTGGTTTCGCGCACGTCCGGATTGAACGGGATGCAGCTGACCGGGCACACTTGCTGGCATTGCGGCTCATCGAAGTGGCCGACGCATTCGGTGCATTTATCCGGATTGATTTCGTAAATTTCCGCGCCCATGTAAATGGCGTCGTTCGGGCACTCGGGCTCGCACACGTCGCAATTAATACAGTCGTCGGTGATCATTAGTGCCATGACAGAACTCGCTTACGTTGCCTGGTCAGTGGGGTGGGCGGCGATTTTCTTCTTCAGCCAACGGTCCACCGATGGGAATACAAACTTGGAGACATCTCCGCCCAGCATGGCGATTTCGCGCACGATGGTGCCGGAGATGAATTGATACTGGTCGGACGGCGTCAGGAACATGGTCTCGACGTCCGGCAGCAGGTAGCGGTTCATGCCCGCCATTTGAAACTCGTACTCAAAGTCGGACACGGCGCGCAGGCCGCGCACGATCACGCGGGCATCGTGGTCGCGCACGAAATCCTTCAGCAGGCCGGAGAAACTCTCCACCCGCACGTTCGGATAATGGCCCAGCACCTCATTGGCAATTTCCAGGCGTTCATCCAGCGAGAAGAACGGCTTCTTGTTCTTGCTGTCGGCCACGCCAACCACCAGCGTGTCGAACAGACCGGATGCGCGACGCACCAGATCTTCGTGACCACGGGTCAGCGGATCGAAAGTTCCTGGATAAACAGCTACTACCATTGCGGCTCCTTGCAGTGCACCAATATAGAACGCGCATTATGCCTGAAATTCGGCTTTTGCTTAAAATTGCCTTAATTTGGGGCGGTTTTAGCAGGAAATACAGCCGCTTAGGATTTGTATTTTAATAAATGATAGAACACCATGCCGGCTTTGTCAGCCCGGATGATTTCCCAGTCCGCCAGCCACGCCGGCGCCTCGCCTTCGGCGAACTCCAGCGCCAGCCCGGACTCGGCGTACACCAGGCCGCCCTCTTTCAACAGTTTGCTGCACAGCGGCAGGGTTTTTTCGAGCAAGCTCTGCTGATACGGCGGATCGAGGAAAATCAGGTCGTAACGCTGGCCGCGTGCGGCGGCCGATTGCGCCACCGACAGCGCGTCGCCGCGCATGATCTGCACATTCTCGGCCTTCAGCTTCAGCTTGATTTCTTCCAGCTGGCGCGTGACTTGCGCGTTGCTGTCGATCATGGTCACCGACTGCGCGCCACGGCTGGCCGCTTCAAAGCCCAAAGCGCCGCTGCCGGCGAACAGGTCCAGCACCTGCGCGCTGGCCCAGTTGGCGTCGCGCTGGTGGTTGATCCAGTTGAACGCGGTTTCGCGCACGCGGTCAGGCGTCGGCCGCAGGCCCAGCGCGCTGAGCACGGGCAGCGGCGTGCGTTTCCACTGGCCAGCGATGATGCGCACCTGGTTGGCGTGTTGCGGACCGTGGACCGGCACCTTGGCTGGTTTGGCGGGCTTGCTGGAGGGCTTCTTTGGCATGTGACGCTGTTCTAAGTCATTGATTCAACAGGCCATGATACCACAGCGGCGTTTATCGCTGATCGGCCGCCAGGGTCCGGAAGTCGTCAATCCAGCCTTGCATGCGACGCTGCGCGTGGGCCTTCTGGGCAGGCGTCGCCAGCTTGATCACCGTCAGCACCAGTTGCAGGTTGGCCGCCTCGTAGCTGTCAAAGAAGGCTTTGCGCTCCGACGTTTCCAGCCGCTGGAAGCCATCCTTGATCAGGCCGCGGATCAGCGTCTCGGTGGCTTCCTGGCTCAGCTTCTCGCTCTGCACCTTGCGCACCGCCGCCAGGATATTGTTCTGGCGGCGCGTGCGTTCGTCCAGCCAGATTTCATTGTTGAGCGGACGCGCATCGGAGGCCTGGCGGATCGCCGCTTCCTGCTCGGAGCTGAAGTTGCCGAACCACAGTTCAAATTGCTCCATCGATTTTTTATAGCGGAAGCGTTGCTGCGCCTCGCGGTCGCCGCGCATGTTTTTCTTGCGGAAGTCGGCGTTGTTGGCGGCGAACTTGCGTTCCAGCGTGGCGATCTGGTCCGGTTGCAGCGAGCGCGCCAGCTCGGCCAGTTGCGGCGTGGCCTTGAGCAGCAGCGCCTCGGTGCGTGTCTTGATGTCGTCGAAATCGGTTTGCAGGTCGGCCTGGGTGGCGCCGGCTGCCAGCTGGCGCTGCGCGGTTTGCAGGATCTGCGCGTAGTCGTTCAGCTGGGTCTTGCGATGCCAGTGGAACAGCTTGTCGATATCTTCCTTGACCACGCTCTTCTGCTCGGACGTCAGGTCGACGTAGCCGTCGATCCACCAGTACAGCAGTGTATCGCCGTTGTTATAGGCCAGCCGCAGCGAACTGCAGGCGGCCAGCGCGGCCATGAGCACGATCAGGAACAGGCTGTAAAGCGTCCGGCGGGCTGGCAGGGGCATGTTAGACTTTTGCATTTGACACTCTCTCGATTTGGCACCTCTATGAACGTCGTTATCCTCGCCGCCGGCATGGGCAAGCGCATGCAATCCGCGCTGCCGAAAGTTTTGCACCCTCTGGCGGGCAAGCCGCTGTTGCAGCACGTGCTGGATACGGCACGCAGCCTGTCCGCCGGCCGATTATGCGTGATCTACGGTCACGGCGGCGCAGCCGTGCAGGCGCTGCTGGCAAAGCAGCCGGAGCCGGTTGCCACCGCGCTGCAGGAGCAACAACTGGGCACCGGCCACGCCGTGATCCAGGCGCTGCCGGAGCTGGACGACCAGGTCCCGACCCTGATCCTGTACGGCGACGTGCCGCTGACCACCACCGCCTCGTTGCAGGCGCTGGTGACCGCCGCCGGTAACGACAAGCTTGGTATTCTGACGGTTGAACAAGCTGATCCTACAGGTTTGGGCAGAATCGTCCGTGTGGATGGACACATAGTGCGCATCGTCGAGCAAAAAGACGCCAACGAAGCCGAACGCGCCATCAAAGAGATCAACAGCGGCATCATGGTCGCGCCCACCCCGCTGCTGAAAAAATGGCTGGGTGCGATCAAGAACGACAACGCCCAGGGCGAGTATTACCTGACCGATATCGTCGCGCTGGCCGTGGCGGACGGCGTGCCGGTGGTGTCGGCCCAGCCGTCGGCGCAGTGGGAAGTTGCCGGCGTCAACAGCAAGCTGCAGCTGGCCGAGCTGGAACGCATCCACCAGCGCAACATCGCCAACCGCCTGCTGGAACAGGGCGTGACGCTGATGGACCCGGCGCGCATCGATGTACGTGGCGAACTGATCTGCGGCCGCGATGTCACCATCGACGTCGGTTGCGTATTCGAAGGCAAGGTTGAGCTGGGCGACGGCGTGCATATCGCCGCCCACAGTGTGCTGGTCAACGCCCGCATCCTGGCCGGCGCGCAGATCAAGCCGTTCTGCCACATCGAGGAAGCGGTGGTCGGCGAAGCCTCGCTGATCGGTCCGTATGCGCGCCTGCGTCCCGGCACCGTGCTGGCCGAGGACGTACATGTGGGTAACTTCGTCGAAATCAAAAACGGCCAGGTGGCCGCGCACAGCAAGGCCAATCACCTGGCCTACATCGGCGACGCCACCATCGGCTCGCGCGTCAACATCGGCGCCGGCGTCATCACCTGCAACTACGACGGCGCCAACAAATTCCGCACCGTCATCGAAGACGACTGCTTCATCGGCAGCGACAGCCAGTTGGTGGCCCCGGTCACCGTCGGCAAAGGCGCGACGCTTGGCGCCGGCACCACGCTGACCAAGGATGCGCCAGCCGGCAAGCTGACCGTCTCGCGTCCGCGCCAGGTCACCATCGAAAACTGGATGCGTCCGGTCAAGATCAAAAAATAAGCGGGCCCAACATAACTGTGCCAAGCGGCGCCTGCGGGCGCCGTTTCTTATTGTGGATAACGTTGTGAGTAAGGCCTGATTAAGCGCGGGAAAACAGGTGAGCAAGTACGCCATTTATTCGCAAGCGAGGTATACCCTGCATGCATATCGCTGCGTGCTGCGCCATCACGGGCAATTTCTGATCAATGTGCATAACTCTGTGTGTAAACCCCTGAGCAAGTGCTGGATAAGACCCGGATAAGTACAGGATAACTCGGCTGGTGTCCAAGCGCCTGTGTATAAAGCTGGGGAAAAGCCATGGAATATCATGCTAACAACCACAGGATAACTTGCGCTTGCCTCGATCCGGCCTCAAGCGTTAAGGGGGCAATTGAAGTGGTTGTGCATAAACCTGTGACTATCCATGTGGATTGTGCATGCATAAGCTGAGGAAAAGCCTTGTATAAGCCTCTGAATAAGCTGTGCCCAGTTCTGGGATAACTCTGTATAACCTTGTTCACAACGCCACGCGCGTCTCGAACTTGCTGCGGAAAGTGGAGAAATACGCCTTCACATTCCGCACATTGGCGTGGCTGGCGAACAGGCGGTGTGCCAGCGCGTGATAGGCCGGCATATCCGCCACTTGCACCACCAGCACAAAATCCGGTCCCGGCGCCACGCGGTAGCATTGCAGCACCGCCGCCTCGCCCGCGACCAGCGCCTCAAACTCCGCCATGCGCTCCGCCGCCTGTATATCTAACGAGATTTCCACAAGCGCCGTCAGGCTGGGGCCGACTTTTTCCGGCGCCACAATCGCCACCTGACGCTGGATCACGCCCGACTCGCGCAATTGCTTGACCCTGCGCAAGCAAGTCGGTGGCGAGACGTGCACGGCCGCCGCCAATTCGGCGTTGGTTTGAGAAGCATCAACTTGCAGCGCATTCAGAATGCGACGATCTATTTCATCTATCATGGTTTATTGAAAGAATATTTCACTCACTGTGGATGATGAAATTTTATGCCAAATATGGCGTTAATTAGAAAGCTTATTTCATCACCGCTGTTCTACGATGGTTTCCTGACTTAATTGAAGAGGTTTCCCATGTGCGGCATCGTCGGCGCGGTAGCGCAACGCAATATCACTCCCATCCTGCTGGAAGGCCTCAAGCGCCTGGAATACCGTGGTTACGATTCTTGCGGCGTCGCCCTGCACGTGGATGGCCAGCTGCAACGTTCGCGCAGCACCTCGCGCGTGACCGACCTCGAACAGCAAATCGAAGAAGCGCACCTGAAGGGCTTCACCGGCATCGCCCACACCCGCTGGGCCACGCACGGCGCGCCGGCGTCGCACAATGCCCACCCGCACTTTTCGCCGTCGGCCGACCTGGCGCGCATCGCCCTGGTCCACAACGGCATTATTGAAAACCACGATGAACTGCGCGCCGAACTGACCGCGCTCGGCTACGTATTCCAGAGCCAGACCGACACCGAAGTCATCGCCCACCTGGTCGACGACATGTACAACGGCGACCTGTTCGACACCGTGCAGCAAGCCGTCAAACGCCTGACCGGCGCCTATGCGATCGCCGTGTTCCACCGCGAAGAACCGCACCGCGTGGTGGCGGCGCGCCAAGGCTCGCCGCTGATCGTCGGCGTCGGCCAGGGCGAGAACTTTGTCGCCTCGGACGCCATGGCGCTGGCCGGCACCACCGACCAGATCATTTACCTCGAAGAAGGCGACGTGGTCGACCTGCAACTGGGCCGCGTGTGGATCGTCGACAGCAACGGCAAGCCGGCGCAGCGCGACGTCAAAACCGTGCAGGCGCACACCGGCGCGGCCGAGCTGGGCCCGTACCGCCACTACATGCAGAAAGAAATCTTCGAGCAGCCACGCGTCATCGGCGACACGCTGGAAGGCGTCACCGGCATCATGCCCGAGCTGTTCGGCGACGGCGCCTACAACGTCTTCAAGCAAATCGACCGCGTGCTGATCCTGGCCTGCGGCACCAGCTATTACTCGGGCCTGACCGCCAAATACTGGATCGAATCGGTGGCCAAGATCCCGGTCAACGTCGAAATCGCCTCGGAATATCGCTACCGTGACAGCGTGCCGCACCCGAATACGCTGGTGGTCACCATCTCGCAAAGCGGCGAAACCGCCGACACCTTGGCCGCACTCAAGCACGCGCGCAGCCTCGGCATGGAACACACGCTGACCATCTGCAACGTCGCCACCAGCGCCATGGTGCGCGAATGCAAACTGGCCTACATCACCCGCGCCGGCGTCGAAGTGGGCGTGGCCTCGACCAAAGCCTTCACCACGCAGCTGGCCGGGCTCTTCCTGCTGACGCTGGCGCTGGCGCAAATCAACCGCCGCCTGACCGACGCCGAAGAAGCCGAACATCTGAAATCGATGCGTCACCTGCCGGTGGCGATCGCCTCGGTACTGGCGCTGGAACCGCAGATCATCGCCTGGGCCGAAGATTTTGCGCGCAAGGAAAACGCCCTGTTCCTCGGCCGCGGCATGCACTACCCGATCGCGCTGGAAGGCGCGCTCAAGCTGAAAGAGATTTCCTACATCCACGCCGAAGCCTATCCGGCGGGCGAACTGAAGCACGGCCCGCTGGCGCTGGTGACGGAAGAAATGCCGGTGGTGACGGTGGCGCCGAACGATGCGCTGATCGAAAAGCTCAAGTCCAACATGCAGGAAGTGCGTGCGCGCGGCGGCCAGCTGTACGTCTTCGCCGACGTCGACTCCCGCATCACCTCGGGCGAAGGCGTCCACGTGATCCGCCTGCCGGAACACTACGGCCTGCTGTCACCGATCCTGCACGTGGTGTCGCTGCAATTGCTGGCTTATCACACTGCCGTTGCCCGTGGCACCGATGTGGATAAGCCGCGTAACCTGGCGAAATCGGTGACGGTGGAGTAATTCTTTAAGACCCCGCTTCTTCGCTGTTCGTTGCCAATAATGTCGGAGACATGACATTAGACTCTGAGACATGACAAAAAAGTTTGAGACACAACGAGGTTAAATAAACTGTCCATCGCTTATTTTTGCGCAAGCAAGAGCTATGTCTTGCTAAGTTAGTAAAGTGATGTGGTAGGAGGGGTCCTCCGACCCGAGGATTGAAAATCCTTGTGTCGGTGCTTCGATTCCGCCCCGGGGCCACCAAAAACATACTTGACGAAACGCCGATCCATGCAGATCGGCGTTTTTGTTTCTGGAACAGGAAGTCCTCGTGTCCGGTTTATTTCCGGATTCGTATACACCGCACAACCGGTCCGATCAAATCGTCCAATCCTCCAATGCTGTCTATTTCTGCAGACGTCAGATAGCTTTGAGGTGGAGCCTATCCTAAAACGTACACCCCTCGTAAATCCTTGCAGTTTAGCAATCACTAAGGCACAATCGCCTAGTCAATTACGCGAACGGTAGCAGTTGGTTATAGCTATCAATGTCGGGCGCTTCGCCAGACTGAGAACAGGTGGGAAACCAATCACGACACGAAAGCGGCTCGCGCCAAATCCGTGTCCGGTAGGTCCCGATTCGGCGCGAGCCGCTTTCGTGTCTATTTTAGGTAATTGAGCACTTTTTCTACACTCCTTGCGGAATTTGTCGGGCAAGTAGACTCTGCTCGCGCGCAGGTCATCAACTTACCGGCCATAGTCTTCGTATTCGGGCGTCACCTCCGTGATGACCCGAGCGAGGAACCATCAGGTATGCGCGACATGTTTGTTTCATGGGCGCATGAAACAAAACACAAAATTGCTCCAAGTCTAAAGCTGCCAGAAGACTATCCAGAATGGAATCAGTTCGATGGCTACGATGATTTAACGGCGTTTGAGTCTGACGTAGGCTGCATTTCTAGAACGGTCCTATTGTTTGTGGAAAGCGAAGGCGCATTCGCGGAGTTAGGCGCATTTTGTACACAAGAGGTACTTGCTGAGCGCTTATATGTTGTCCTATACAGCAAATACTATAGGGTGAACTCATATATCGCACTTGGTCCACTACGCGTCCTCAAACGCGTACAAGGGGATGAACCTTCTATTTGCCCCGTTGATGGCGACACATTAGAAGACTTCAAAAAAGTATTGTCAGAACTGGCTGACGAGGTTCTTAACAAGACTCAACAGGCCCTAAAAGTACATTCATTTAACTCACAACAAGTTCGGGACCAGTTTCTTTTTATCGCCGATGTAGTAGAACTATTTGGCGCATTAAACCTCAAGGAAATTACAGAGCTGCTGAACGCCTTCGGCTTGATTTTAACAAAACAACGAATAGGCCAGATGCTGAACTTGCTTTGCCTGCTTAAGGTAATTCAGCCCTCTGAGCATTTGTCACGCCATTTCTATGTCCCTCCCAAAGGCAAACGCGAAGCATTTATCGGGTACAAACTCCCGGATTCCAATGCTCGGCTGGACCGTGTCCAGATCAAGCTTCGCGCTATAGAAGTCCTAAAGCAGGACTCACCACGCCGTCAAGCCTACGAAAAGGTCCATGGACGCCACTAATTCACAGTTACTTGAGTTGCTGTGCGAAGAGCACCCGTTTACGCGTGCAGAAGCATGGGAGCTTATCCGTAGCGCCCCTAAGCGATATAAGGTTCACTTTATAGAAAAGCGGAATGGGCGTGGCCGACGGCTTATTGCGCAACCTACCGCAGAACTCAAGACTATTCAGCGCTGGATTGTAAATAAATTTATTGCTCCCCTTCCGGTTCATGATGTAGCCATGGCTTACCGCCCAGGAAAGAATATTGCAGACCATGCTCGCTCGCATGCAGGAAATAAATATTTGCTAAAAATTGACTTCAAGGACTTCTTCCCATCAATACGCGCCCGTGATTTTACTCGACATATTGTTAAACATCTTGGAGTGAATACTAGGTTAGCTTCAGAGCTGGCCCTCCTATTATTCAGAAAAGATGAAAACAAAAGGCTTTCCTTATCGATTGGAGCGCCGAGCTCGCCTTCGATCTCAAATACTCTAATGTACGAATTCGATTGCAAATTATCGGAATATTGCAAGGAAAATGAGATCACCTATACAAGATATGCTGATGATTTAGCACTGTCTACGAACAAACCACATCAGTTAGATAAAGCAAATGAATATATTCGCGAATTACTAAATTGCGTCAAGTATCCGCGCATAATGATAAATCCAGAAAAAACTGTTTTCACATCCAAAAAATTCCAACGACAGTTAACCGGTTTAATTTTGTCTAGTGAGGGGAAAGTTTCTCTTGGAAGAGAACGAAAACGATTAATTCGTGTGATGGCGGATCACTATCGAAAAGAAAAACTTGATCCAAACTTGCATACGCAGCTGAAAGGATGGCTGGCGTTCTCACTCTCCGTTGAGCCGGATTTTGTAAGAAATATCAGAGCACTGATGGGTGAAGAGTACTATTCAAAATTAATTTCGATAGACGTAAAGGTGGCAACAGAGCAGTTGATTCCAGCTGACGATGAGACTTAAAGGCCGAGGTTTTATATACTTTAACCCCGTATTATGACCTGCTAAATCGAAAATATATTTAATAATATAATTTTTCCGAATAATCAATCTGTTCGCTAATATGCACCCCTGCTAGTTAACAGCGCCCGGACGACTCGCCGTGGATCTTCCCAGGCAAAGATCCGATGAAACGGCTCAATAACCCAACCAAGGCTTGGCACCGCATCGTCGGCGCAGGTAGCCCGTTGCCGACTCCATGCGGGACGCATTCGCCAGCATGTTGGTCAACGACGGCGCTTGCTTGGATCAGGCGCAGGTACTTTTAGGACCTGCTTCTAGCGTGATGACCCAGCGCTATGCAAATCTAACGGCCAGCGCGCTGCGCAACACTTCGCAGTTGGTGTCGAATCTCGTCAACAAGGCTTAAGAAGCAAGCCACTCAGCGGGCTGTGACATTCTGGTCTCATGGCTCATTTTTTTATCGTAAACTCGCTTCAGATTTTTTGTGCAGCAATCAATGCATAGCAAAATGACGTGGTTTTTCACGTACATTGATGATCTGCAATAAGGTATAGTGGAAAAGATCGTAGACGCCATGACAACTTTTAAATCCACTGCGTTTGCGTCAGGCCTGCGCGCATTGTTAGTAAAAAATTCTGTGCGCCAGCATCCAACGAAACCACCACGAGGGATTTATGGGCTATAGAAACAAGACTTACGTAGCATTTGCAAGCGAAGACATTCGCCACTACCGCATGATGGAGGCATGGAAGGCTAACGAGCATATTGATTTCGACTTCTTCGACGCGCATGACCTCTTCGTCTCTCGGGACACCAGCAAGCCAGAGACGATTAAAAAAAACCTCCGAGAACGGCTCAAAAGTGCAAAACAGGTCGTCTTCTTGGGAAGCAAGGATGGGAAGAAAAAAGGCGGCGACAGCGTATCATTCCTAGCCCATGAAATCGAAGTAATCATTGAGTTCAATTTGCCAGTGGTCGTGGTTAATCTCGATCAAGATCGAACGGTGGAAAAGAAATATATCCCCGATCCGCTGTTGAGTGCGGACTACTACATGGTGTCGGTCTCGTACCAGCCGAAAATCATCATGCACGCGCTGGACAACTACGCCGTCACTTTCGCTTCAAGTGACAAAAAGGGGCCGCACCAGTATCCGGCTAAAGTCTATAGCGACCTCGGGCTCTAAATGGAAATTCTTCAGGACCTTCGGACCTGGCGCTTCTGGCGCCACTTCTTGACTATGTCGTTCGCATGCTTAGGTGGGTTATCGACAGTTTTGCAAACGAGCAGCGTAATAAATCCTGAAGTGAAAATCTTCCAAGGCACGCCCGTCTTAATCGCGGTCATTGTCATTTCACTCGTTTTTGGTCTCAAACTCTCATGGCCACGACCGATTTCACAAGACTACAGCGCACCTAAAACGAAGATAACGATCGTCGAAGGTAACATGCTCGCCGAAACAACGCACCTCGTAATAGGAACGAATGATACCTTCGATACTGAGACGCCAAATATCATTGCGCAGAGCAGTCTCCAGGGACAAGCCCTACAAGTACTCTTCGGTGGTGATTTAAGAGAGCTTGACGCGCAATTGACCAACGCGCTAACGGGCAAGCCGACCGTGGGTACTATTGCAAAAGCAGGGAAGCAGACACGCTTCGGTGTCGGGACCGTCGCTACGGTCAGACATGCGGCTAGGCTGATCTTCTTTCTCGCCTACGCTGAAATGGATGCCCAAAACACCGCCCACTCGACACCAGATAAAGTTTGGACAAGCCTCCGCTTACTGTGGGACGAGATATCAAAAAGAGGAAATGGTGGTACCGTATCGGTACCAGTAATCGGTGGGGGGCAAGCGCGGCTATCGAGCGTACTACCAGCTCAGGATGCAATTCGCCTCACCATTCTCTCGTTCATGTTCGCATCGCGCAATGAGAAGGTTTGTGACGAACTTCGAATCGTCGTGAGGCCGGAAGACTACAAAAAATTAGATCGGCTCGAACTGCAATCTTTCTTGTCATCGCTAAGATCATCATGAGTACCGAATCGAACATCGACCTTCCAGAAAATAATAGTTGTGCGTTTTGCGCCTACCTCAGGGGCGAGCGTCGCTACACGGTCCTATCTCTTACTGAAAACACGGCCACATTCGTCACCCGAGAGCAAAGAGGGCATCCCCACCTACTTGTTTTGCCCCTTCGACATGTCCCAAGCATTCTGGAACTTACAAATGCAGAAGCTGCCGCGCTTGGTGTCGAAGTGAGAAATGCAGCCGAGTTGATTGACCGTGCTTACTCAAAGCCCGGGATTGCCGTGTGGCAGAACAATGGAGTTCCTGCGGGGCAAGCGATCAGCCACGTTCATTTTCATGTCGCTGGCACCCTAGAGGGGGGCGGAACTGAATTCGGGCCGGTGAAAGAAATATCGATCGCTGAAACGGACGAAATTGCAAAACGGCTTCTTGGGAAGCCGTGACAGCTTGTCAAAATGGTGATGGCGTCGGACTGCGCATCCCCCAAAAATCAGACCGACTGTCCCACGCCTGTCACTGGACTAGCACAGCAACGACAGGAAAATCAGTTCCGCACGGTTTCCCGAACGACTTCCGCGACGCGACGGTTCCGCTGTCTCCAGCTTCGCCTGTCTGTGCCCGGTTCGTAGGTCCGAAAATCCTGCTCCAATCACACCGTATAATGGTGGATCATATTGATGTCCAAATCAGTGACGCAACACTAACGTGGTTTAGAAGGATGTCGAATATTTTGATGAAGTATACGTACAGATGGGGGCGATAGCGCTCGGCTGAGTACGCTAACGCTATGATAGGGATCACTGTTAATAGCTAGAGCATAGGGCGACAATAATGGGTGACGAATTCCTTGAAAAAATCAAGGGTTTCAATCGGACGTTGGTAGTCCATTCTAAAAACGGCCCTCATGCGGCTGCGGCTGCGATGGGTATGATGGCAGCGCAAAGTAAAGAGGCCGGCCCCTATTTTCGTGTCTCGGACTTTTTCATTCCAAATGTAGCCAACCTCGCTATTGATGAACACAATATCGATTCTGAACCCATTCAAATCGACGCGGACTTTAAACGTGATTGGTTGACGTACCTTCGATTTACTGCTCTTCCTGCCTGCGGCCTTAAGTACAAGGACTCCTGTACACCGCAAAAAAACACTATACGGTTTCTTAATGCGCACTTCCGTCGTATCCCGGCAACCAGAGCCCGAAATCTTCAAGAGTCTCGGGCACTTTTGATACCCTCGGAATATTGGCAGGATTACGAAAAACTTGTAACTCTCATTAAGACCGGCGGTGATCTTAAGCCTTACCTCAGCCGCGATGTCCTCAAAAAAAAATGCCCAGATAAAAATGATAGATTGCTGAATTCCTGGGGAATACAACATCTGCACTTTCGTCCAGAACGCACTGACCAGCTTTTGTTCTGCGTGATAACTGAATCCGACGTATTCATAATTCAGGCGTTATCTCATAGGGCGGAGCATCTATGGGTGAATGTTGAGCTTTTTCAAATTTTGCATGATAACTGGCCCGCAATCATAGCTCGTGGCAAGCAAATAGGATTACGCCCAGAAGAGTTTTCGGCTGCCAGGCGTTTTTCATTACGCGGCTACAACGCCAACTTCCCGGTCACTGTGAGTGATGGCACCGTCTATCTTCCGCCCACCGGCGGAACGGTTGCGTCGGGAGATGCGCTAGAGGACATGATCAACTGTGACAAGATTTTTTGGGAGCTCCATTATTGGCAAAGCATTATTACTAGGGAGTCTCTGGCGATTCGTACAGCACTTAATATGTCCACTTCGAAAAAATTGGTTGTGCGTATGGCTTACGACAATCGCGATTGTTGCTTCTATGAGGCCACGCGTGCAATCCGGCTGGGCGGATTTGCCTCTTGACGGTCAAGAGCAGGCTCGCGGACAGTGAATTCTTGAAGGACAATGCTGACCGAAACCAAGTCGCAGTGCTGAAAAGCCGGGGCAGTGATGGTATTTTTGAATTTCAACAATCCGCGATGGTGACGGGCATCAGCACTAGTGGGACTGTACTTTTTGGTGCAACTTGGCCCAAGACTGACCGGTGTCAGCAGTGGCAGCAGATTCCGGGCGAGATGATTGACTTAAGCCCATTCCATCGCGATGAGCAGGACTGTGCAAGAGTGCTACGACACGTCCAAGGGGAACTATGAAAATGCACAAGACTTTAATTGGAACCGCACTGGTCGCGCCAGCCTTTTTTTGTGGGTACGTCGCTAGCGGCTTCGTTCACAACCCACCTGTTAGCAGCGCCGACTTGGCCGCCTGGACTGCTGCGGTAGGAGCCTTGGCAGCGTTTGCCGGAACTTTGTGGATCGCCACGAACCAGAATAGGCAGAAGAGGCATGAAGAGCTACAACGAGCGATTCTGACCGGTGCTGGATTGCATCCAAGATTGGTCGATGCGGGCATAGTTGCACGCGAGATAGCCGACAAGCTCGACATTGAAGCGAATGGGGGACCTCAGTTGGCGCAATATGGCTTCCGCGTGGCGAAGCTAGTGGAGCTCTGCAGTTGGACCCGCGAGGAGATACTGCCACTTGCGGTGCTACCGCGAGACGTAGCGTATCACCTGGAGTTCGCGCGCACCCGTGTTCTCTTTGCCGCGACTCTCCTCAAGAGAGAAGGTATGAACGAAAGCAATGTCGCGGGCTTGCCGTCCAGGCGAATGACAGCGGAATTTTCAAGCGTCACCCTGCGGGAGGCTGACGCGGCTATGCGATTGGCTCGCGACGAGTGCGCAAAGATTTTACCCCCACGCATCGAGGCCAGATCAGACTCAACTGGCGTGGATCAGCCGGCTTAATCTCACCAGTCGTTTTGAGTATTAGCCATATCGTGCGCTCGTTGTCAACAGCGATTGAAAACTGATACAGTTTTGGCGCTCGCAGCGATTTAAAACTGATACACCTCCGTCACCAGCACGCGCTGGATTTTTCCTCTTTTCGTAGCCCGGTCAAGCAGCCTGGTCGCCCCTGATACTCTGCACAATTCCCGCCTGTCGCTGATGCTTCAGCCGGTAACTTTCGCCAGCTATGGGCACGATATGGGCGTGGTGCAGCAAGCGGTCCAGCAGCGCCGCCGTCAGCGTTGCGTCCTGCGCAAACGTCGCGTCCATTGCCCGAACGGCAGATTGCTAGTCACGATCAGGCTGCCTTTTTCGTACAGCGCCGCGATCACCTGGAAGAACAGGTTGGCCTGTTCGCGGTTCATCGGCAGGTAGCCGATTTCGTCGATGATGAGCAGCCTGTACGCCTTGATGGCCCGGTGCATTACCGTCTTCAAACTGTTTTGCGCGTGCGCCGTCGTTAGCGTCAGCAGCAAATCGGACGCCGTCATGAAGCGCGTCTTGATGCCGGCCTGCGTGGCCTTGTACCCCAACGCCATCGCCAGGTGGGTCTTGCCAACGCCGCTGGGGCCGACGAGCACCACGTTTTCGTTGCGCTCGATGAAGCCCAACCCGGCCAGTTCCTCGACCTGGCTGCGCTTGACGCCCTTGGCGAAGTCGTAGTTGAACTGCTCCAGCGTTTTGATCGCCGGGAAGCCGGCCAAGCGCGTCATCATGCTCTGCTTGCGCACCGTCCGTCCCGCCACTTCCTCGCGCAGCAGTCCCTCCAGGAAGTCGCTGTAGGCTATTTCATCCTTGGCCGCCTGCTGGGCCGCCGCGCCGTAGCCCTGTGCCACAAAGGGCAGCTTGAGCGCTTCGCACATCTGGGCGATCCGTTCATATTGCAGGTTCATGCCGCCACCCCTTGCTTGACGTTCATCAGCAACTGCTCATAGACCGCCAACGGGTGCTGCGCCGGCGCCGCTTCGGCGATCCGCTCGGCCACGATGGCAGGTCGCGGCAGCGGCGTCTCCGGTTCGGCCAACTGCGGCCGCGCGGCGGCCACGTCGCCGCGCCACGGCGGCGCCAGTTGCTGCAAGTGCGGCACTTCCAACGCCATCCGCACCGCCGGCTGCTCCTGCGTCGTGCCGTGCACCCGCTCGTTGGCCACCTCGCGCAGCCACCGCGCCACCTCGGCGTTCGCCGTCACGACGTCGAGCTGCAAACCGCTCTGGGCAAGGCGGCTCGCCAACGGCACGTAAAACGAACGGCGCAGATAGCCGTTGAAGCGCTCGACCTTGCCCTTGGTTTTGGCCCGGTACGGCTGGCACAGCTTGATGATGAAGCCGCTGTGCTTGGCGAAGTCCAGGAAGCCGGCATGGTAGCGGTGCTGGCCGTCGCCCTACACGTCGCGCTCGATCACCACTGTTTTCATGTTGTCGTACAGGACCTTGCGCGGCACGCCGCCGAACGCGGCGAAGGCGCGCTCGTGGCAACCGATCAGCGTGGCCACCTTCATGTCGCTGACGAATTCGACGTAGCTGGCGCGGCTGTAGCCCATCGTGGCGCAGAACGCGTGCAGCGGCGCGCTGCCTTTGCGGAACTCGACCCAGTCGACCTGCAACTGCTCGCCCATCGCTGTCTCGAAGCGCACCTCGGGCTCGACCGGCAGCGCCGGACGCAATGAGCGCATGAACGCACGCAACTGGCTGAGACCACCTTGGTAGCCACGCTCGACAATCTCGCGGTGCAAGACGCTGGCCGGTATCCAATTCGGCTGCGCCGCCGCCTGCCGCTCGCGCAGATAACTTTCGTGCGCCGCCAGCTTCGTAGGGCGCTTGACCTTGCGTTCGTACTTCGGTACCCCCTCCAGTGCCAAGTGCCGCCGCACCGTGTTCACCGCGCAGCCCACCTCGGCGGCGATGCGCCGCAGACTCAACCCATGCTTGCTCAATAACTGAATTTCCACGTACACCTCGTTGGGTTTCAAGGCCGCTCCGCAAAGCAGCCATCATCTCAAAACGGTGTATCAGTTTTCAATCGCTGCGTGTATCAGTTTACAACCGCTGCTGACACCTTCTTGCCATGCGCGCTGCGCCTCTCGTTGGTTGTCGCGGTAATCGGGATCGGATTGCAGCTTACTCTGCTGCCATCTGCGCTTCCTCATGCGCTGGCATTCCACCGCTGGGCAGTAAGCTTGATTTGGAGCTTGTGGACGCGCACTAAAGGCCTGACCGCAGCCAGCGCAATGCTTGATCGTCATTGAACTCTCCATGTCAACAGATATGAAGACCTTGCTTTACTACGGAATTTTTTTGCGCCACATACGCGTCTGGTCAAATCGACACAGATGACACAAGGAAATTGTGCAAATTTCACTTAAAATATAAGTGATAATTAAGTGTGGAGATCAGCCCATGAAACTTCGAAAAAGCCTCCGCGCGTAAACGTGGATCTGTCACCGCAACAGAACTCTCGGCTGGAGCAGATATGTTGGGCATTCGAAAAGCTATGCTCACGATGAGTAATCTCCACACCACACCAGCTGCTCAGAATTCCTGTTTTTGCTACCAAAGTGCACGTCTTGAGGAGAAAACTTAATGGTGGTTCATCCAGTTGAGTTCCCAAGTCACGTAAAGTCGAGCATAAAGAAGAGTTGCGAGTCGCTGTATTTTTGTTCGCCGTATTAACAGAAGATGCCAACAACTCACAATTAAGCACAAAATTAGTAAAAAAAAAGCCCCCATGAAAAATGGGGGCCAAATATAAACATAACTTAGATTAGGCAATCACACCAAATCCAAGTATACGTTGAGCAGTTAGACGCAAATATAACAAAGGAGAACTATAAATTTAGTTGATTATCTGTTCTTTCTAAGATTGGCTGGGCTACTAGCTTTAACCCAAAAGCATTTAGAACTTTCATTATTGTGTCTAGTCTTGGCTGACTATTTCCACGTAGAGCTTTATATAAAGACTCTCTATTGATTCCCGTTCTATTTGCAATTTCTGTCATTCCTTTAGCTCTAGCTGCAATGCCAAGAGCCTCTGCAATCATTGCAGGATCACCCTCAGCAAAAAAGTCATTAACGAAAGCTAGGAATGTCTCTTCGGTCTTAATATAGTCTGCCGCATCAAACTCCGGCAGAGAATTAATCGCATCAAGATCAAACTCGCTATCCGTTGCGATGATTTCGTTTGCTGTGCTCATGATTACCTCGTTTTTACCTTACATAATTTTATAGCAAGCAAGGTTCTTATAGTTGACCTGTTTTGCTGCTAATGCCCACTTGGGCGTATAAGTAGCCGGGGTTCCCACCCCGGCCACTGCTGTTACTTCTTCTTGAGTGTTCGAACTCGATCTTTGGCAGCGTCAATATCTTTCTGCTGCCCGTTCTTCGATCCGCCGCCGAGAAGGACGATCATCGTTTCCGCAACCTTGATGTAATACACCCGCCATCCTGGTCCAAAATCGATTTTCAGCTCCTGCACACCCTCGCCGACTGATTCGGAATTTCCAAATGCTCCCAACGAAAGTCGTGCAATCCGTGCTGCGATCACACCTTTCGTCTTCTCATCCTTGATTCCTTCGAAGAACTCGATGAACTTGTGATCTTTCACAATTTTCATTGCCATCCTTCAATTGTTATTAAGATTTGCCTCGCGATTCTGCTCAACGCTTACAACGATTGTATTCGATCGAATACATGCTGTCAAGTTTTCGTATTCGATCGAATACAGTCTCGCTAAGCAAAATTTGGCAAAAGAAGCGCTGCTATACCTAGGGCAGCGACGCTAGTAAGTATTTTATTGGCAACAAAATTACTTCTGGGTGTGGCTGTACGCAGCGCCAGGAGAGCGAGGAGGTCTAGCTCAAAAGCGCTGATACATGCTGGCTACACCCGCGTCTCTGAACTAGTTAGCAGCCATTAGTTGCAAAAATATCAGCAAGATGTGTACTCAGGCAAAACAAATTGAGAAGCGTAGACATGCTCATTATCATGACCTCGCCGGCGTTTTTGATGGTTAGCGGCAAACCTGACAAAGACATTGTCGCCATATTAGTGCAGGCAAAAAAAGCAGGGCATCCTGTAGCCTTAGTTTCGAATCATGAACAGCCGACATGATTTGATAACCGCTCCGCCGTTTTCCCCCATCTGAACGTCTTCGTCCTTTGCTGCGAGAACGAGGACGTCATAGGGCGCTAAACCTTGCTTTACTACGGAATTTTGTTGCGCCACATAAGCGTATCTTCGCATTGACATAAATGGGGTAAGCCTATTACATAAATTTCGCTTAGAATATAAGTGATAATTGAGCAAGGAGAGCAACACATGGAAACTTCGAAAAAGCCTCCTCGCGTAAGCGTGGATCTGTCACCGCAACTGAACGCTCGGCTGGAGCAGATATGCGCAAACCATCATTTGGGGAAAGTCGACATCATGCGCAGAGCATTCGCGCTGTTTGAGGTTGCCGTTCGGGCCAATGAGAGGTCTGAGCGTCTCGGCATTTTTGACAAAGATGGCAAGCTAGTGAGGGAAATTGTTGGTCTTTTGTGACTAAGTAAATCTCCGGGCAATCAAGCAGAGTGGGTGCCGAACGGATGGCCGAAACGCATCGAAGCACGGGCGCCGCCGCTGGCCTCTAGGTTCACAACTGTTCCCGGAGTCGCTGCGGCGGTACATGGCAACGGCGGCGTTCTCTGTCATGGCGTGGTGCAATTTGCCCATCGAGAGCGTATGCACCAGCAAATCGATGTCGCTTTGCGCCACCTGCTTGCCACTGGACGACCGGTAACGGCAATCGGATATTCGAGTCCCATCGTTTTCATCACAGCATACTTGGCAGCGACTTCCTTCTTGGTGCTGTTAATCGTAAAGCTTGGCAAGGATGCGGGACTTATTGGTTCCGCTCACGCCTTTCGTCGGAATCATGGTGTTATCCGTGCCTCGTTGACGGCTGAGCAGGGAGCTGCCATCCAGGAGGAAGGGCTGTATTTTCACTGGGCCCTATCCGAGCGCTTCGGCGATTTTGTGCATTATATACGGCTTGGCTCCGAAGAGACTTCAGCGCAAAGTCGGCGCTGGCAGTGTTTAGATACCGTCGCGCTTGGCAGGGTGTCGTCGCACCGTCTCACTCTAAAAAAGTTGCCATTAATCACTTGAGTAACTGGTTATTTGCGTTTTTGTTTTTCCGGGAAATACTAATGGTGCTGACGCGATAGTGCTAAGCAATAAACCTTACAGGAACGACAATGTCACGACCTCCACCCCAATTCGGCAATCCCTATGCCAGTTCGATGGACGCAGCGCTAGACCATTATCACGCGGTTTGCTCACTAAACAAACATGGTGCCATTATGCATACCAGCGCGCTGGCCAAGCAGATCCTCGCGTCAGATAGCAGCTTGGACGAGTTCCAGGCGCTAGACATCGCGCGTGCCCAAGTTCGCGCTGTGCGCCAAGTCGTTGATGGCCAATGTTTGCATCGACAAGCACGCAGCGTGCTGGAGTCAGAACAAGCCGCGCGTCACCCTTCAATGGCGGTGAAAGGAGCTGCTTGATCATGTCGAATATGTCTAACACCCTTCGCAACACGGCGTCATCGATTGAAAAGCTAGCGGACATGGAAGAAAGTCAGCGTATCAATTTGACGCAAACGCTGGCTGATATCCTGACGCTGGAGTTGCACGATGCCGACGTGCTGATCAGCGACTACCCCGAAGACGCCTTGGACCTGTATGTTGCCTTCGCAGAAACAGTTCAGGCGTATGGCGAGCACGCGCGTGAATGGCGCCAGAATACGATGACCTTGCTACCTTTCCAGTACTGGAAGCCGCTTGAGGCTGAATCAGGTCCTTATCTAGTAAGCGAGAATCCCTATACTTCGCTGAAGTACCTGTCGCATCGCGAATTCAGCGACACCAAAGCGCAGCAGCAGTTGAATAATCGCAAGGCCTTGCATACGGCGCTGAGTGAACTACTTCGCGTGAATGTGCATGCAAAATATGCGCCCTTGTTGTCGTGGGATGCTGACGAACTAGTCGATGTTAGCGGCGTGGCACGTTACCCGCATTTGAAGGACATCGTTCTTTGGCAGCTCACCCATGCAGTCGAAGACATGTTCAACCACGAGTATCGCTTGCTTGAGGATGAATACCGCACGCGCCACGGTTCACCCGATACGGATGCTACGCCATCCAGTGCAATCAGAAAATTAGCCAAGGATGCTGTGGAACGCGTTCATCTTCATCTTGCATCCTGGACCATCACTGGACTTTTTTCCTGGGCGCCATTCGACATGGGCGAGTACGTTGTGGGTGAGCCGCTTCCCGAGGTGGCGGATACTGGACAGCGAGGCCATCTGATTCTCCGCGTCATGTGCAACATGGCGGCGAACCGGGTATTGCTGGAGCGCGCCAGGCTCGACGGTCTCGGTGCCATAGGGGCTGAGGCCAATCAAGCATTGCTTCAGGCATTGAACCGAAACGGCATCTTTCAGGCCCCACACTACAACGACTACGACTACGATGAGGACGGTATACGTAAGCTTTTGGATGCCTGGTTCGGGCCTGACGGCATAGTGGCAAAGGACAAAACGTATCCGTGCAGCCTGAGGGGACAAGACCTTGAAGTAGTGCTCGCTCAAGCCCGCCATATCCGGCACCAGTACACACATACTCGTGGTCATTACGCAGGTGGACAGCACGCAACCGAATATAGCTCTTTCCTGTTTGCGCTGGCGGTTGCTGCCTGCCACTTCGGCAAGATAAAGTTGCCGGATGAGTTTTCCCTCGGCCGAACCAAGCCTGTGATACCTGCCCGTAACTTGGGCGAGCGTCGGATGGATCTTGTGGGGCCGGAAGCGATCGAATTATTAAAAGCAATGTACGGCCAGCTTTTTTATGGCAATAGTGGTTACCAGCTGAGCGCGGAAGGAACGCGGCGCTATGCTGATGATTATCGCTGGCGTCATGCATATCTGCAGGACCTACTTTTTAATATGTTCAAGCGCCTGTCGCCATCGCAGCTACTGTACTTTGATGGCGTCATGATGAAGTTGGCTCGGAGGAATGAAAAAGGTCTTGGATCGCTGGACCGCGAAGCCACCGCGAATGCGCATCGCCTCGTCCGATTCGGTCTGGCACTTCAGCATTTTTATCAGGCTTGATGCGCTGCGCATGTCGGCGGTGTCGCTGTCCGTCATGAACGGGAACGGCCGACTGCGCGCCGCGTCCTTTAGGAACCTCGATAGCGACTCGCTGCGCACGTGCGTCGATACGATCGAGCATGCCAGCAGCGCCGACCAGGAATCGTTCCGGTTCGCTTGATCGAGTTTGGCTAGATATGAAAGCCAGTCTCAAACTATTCTGCGAATTGAATTGGAAGTGGCTATTTGAACTGCGATTTGTCTCACACTTTATTCGGTAAGGCGGATTCGTCGTTCTATAGTAGAGCCTGTCTCAAACTCTAATGGCAACGAACATTCGCGGCGGGGTCTTAAAAATAAATAAATATAAACTTAGGTGATTCAGCTAAACCCATGTATATTGATTCCTGTACTTGCATCAAGTCGTAATTTTGTTGGTCTCAAATCCGCATGGCTGTCCTCTAGTCGTTCTGTTTTCTCTCCCACGGTTTTAATTCTTGGTTTCAAGTGCCTTTATGGCGTTCTTGCCTATATTTATCACTAAAGGAAAAATTCATGAGCACTCAACAAACAGGTACGGTCAAATGGTTCAACGATGCCAAGGGCTTCGGCTTCATTACCCCTGATGCAGGCGGCGACGATTTGTTCGCGCACTTCCAGGACATTCAGTCCAACGGCTTCAAAAGCCTGGCTGAAAACCAGCGCGTCTCGTTTGAGCGCAGCACTGGTCCAAAAGGCGAAAAAGCCGGCAATATTCAAGTGATTAGCTAAAAGTTTGTCATGGCCCGATTCCAACCGGCCGTAGACACCTGGCAGATAGCCTTGGTCTAGGGAAGATGGTTTAATCGCCGGCCATTTATTTCAATGAGATCGATAGAATTTTCTGAATAATATAGACATGCTTATTTAAAGCCCGCGATGACGCGGGCTTTTTTTTTGCCTTGACGCCGTGTGAGCCTCCCCCACACAAGCTCAAAATGCCCGACAATATGGCGGTAAATTTGAACTTACCGAGGAAGAAGCGCGATATGTCCAGCAGGGCCACATCCGAACAACGTCACGAATTTGGCAGCTTCCTGTCCAGCCGGCGCGCGCGCTTGCAGCCGGCAGAGTTCGGCCTTCCCGCCCGGCCGCGCCGCACGCCGGGCTTGCGGCGCGAAGAGGTGGCGGTGCTGGCTGGCGTCAGCGTCAGTTGGTACACCTGGCTGGAACAGGGCCGCGATATCCAGCCTTCGGCCGACGCGCTGCGCCGCATCAGCAAGGTGCTCAAGCTGGACCGGGTGGAGTCGGCCCATTTGTATGCGCTGTGCGGTTTGGAAATGCCTGCCGCCGCCCCTGCGGCTGGCATCAGTCCCGGCCTGGAGATGCTGGTGCGCGCCATCAATCCGATTCCGGCCTACGTCCGCAACGCCCAGCTCGACATCCTGGCCTGGAATGATGCGATCGCCGAGTTGTTTGTCGATTACGGTTCCTTGCAGCCGCACGAGCGCAATACGCTGCGGCTGCTGTTTCTCTACATCCCCTACCGCACCCTGATCCTCGACTGGGAGCAGATGGCGCGCGGCATGATCCACACCTTCCGTGCTTCGCGTGCGCAAGCGCAGGACAAGGCGCCGTTCGACCATCTGATCGAAGAGTTGTCGGAGTTGAGTCCGGAATTCCGCGCCTGGTGGCCGGATACCGAGGTCAAGGGCTTCGACGAGGGCAGCAAGCGCCTCAAGCACCCCACCAGCGGCCACATCGATTTCACCTATGTGGCGCTGACGCCAGAGGGCCGGCCCGACCTGTCGCTGGTGACGTACATCCCCCGTCACGCTGCCAGTGACCCGCAGTCATAGGATAACAACACGCCTTCTTGCCGCCGTCGGACCTGCCTACACTGACTGTTATCGCAGCAATTGTGCTGCCCTAACCGTCAGGAGTAGTCACGATGTCCAACCCACAAATCCCCGCCGTCGCCACCTCGCGCAACCCGGCCACCGGCGAACTGATCGCCACCTACGCGTACCAGACCGCCAGCGAGGTCGAGCGCCTGCTGAGCGTCAACGCCGCCGCTTTCCGCCTGTGGCGCGCCACGCCGATGCGCGAGCGCGTCGCCGCTTACCGCCGCCTGGCCACCACGCTGCGCGAGCGCAAGGAAGGGTTGGCCGCCATCATCACCGCCGAAATGGGCAAGACCATCGGCGCCGCGCGCGGTGAAGTGGAGAAATGCGCCGCCACCATTGACTGGATTGCCGATAACGGCCCGGCCATCCTGGCCGACGAACCAGTCGCGGTCGAGGGTGACGATCAGGTGCATGTGTCGTATCTGCCGATCGGCACCGTGCTGGCCGTGATGCCGTGGAATTTCCCTCTGTGGCAGGTGGTGCGCGCCTCCGGCCCGATCATGTTGTCCGGTAACGGCTTCCTGCTCAAGCATGCGCCGAACGTCATGGGCTCGGCTTACGCGCTGCAGCAGGCGTACGACGATGCCGGCTTCCCGCCGGGCCTGTTCGCGAATCTGGTTGCCGACAACGACACGGTGGCGCGCGTGATTGAAGATCCGCGCATCGCCGGCGTCACGCTGACCGGCAGCATGCGCGCCGGTTCCGCTGTCGCCGCCACCGCCGGCAAGGCGCTCAAGCGCAGCCTGCTGGAACTGGGCGGCGCCGACGCCTTTATCGTGCTGGCCGACGCCAATATCGATCTGGCCGTCAAAGCCGGTATCGAGGCGCGCTTCCAGAACGCCGGCCAGGTGTGCCTGGCGGCCAAGCGCTTCATCCTCGAACAGCCGATTGCGGAAGAGTTCACCCGCAAATTCATCGCCGCCGCCAAGCTGATCAAAGCCGGCGATCCGCTCGATCCGGCCAGCACCATCGGTCCGATGGCGCGCAACGATCTGCGCGCCGAGTTGCACCACCAAGTCGAACGCACGATCGCGGCCGGCGCCACGCTGGCGCTGGGCGGCAACATCATTGACGGTCCCGGCAATTTCTACCAGCCGACCGTGCTCACTGACGTACAGCCCGGCATGGCCGCGTTTGACGAGGAAACCTTCGGCCCGGTCGCCGCCATCACCGTCGCCGCCAACGCCGAACACGCGATCGAATTGGCCAACACCAGCGACTACGGCCTCGGCGGCAGTCTGTGGACCGGCGATGTGGCGCGCGCGCAGCGCATCGCCCGTCGTCTGGAAACCGGTGGCGTGTTCATCAACGGCTATCCCGCCACCAACGCCCGCATTCCCGTCGGCGGCGTGAAGAAAAGCGGTTATGGACGCGAGCTGTCGCATTTCGGCCTGCGTGAATTCACCAACGCCCAGGCCGTGTGGGCCAAGATCGTCGACTGAACGGGAGCAGACATCATGAACCCCATCAGCCCTATTCTGCAGCCGGTCACCCTTGGCGGCCTGCGCCTGAAAAACCGCTTCGTCATGGCGCCGATGACGCGCAGCCGCGCCGACGAGGCCGGCGTACCGCCCGACTATGCAGCCGACTACTACGCGCAGCGCGCCGGCGCCGGCTTGATCGTCACCGAGGCCAGCTGGCCGGCGCGCTGCCGGTGGCGCCGTCGGCGATCCGGCCGGATGGCCAGATCCGCGTGCACGACGGCATGAAGGATTTCGTCACGCCACGTGCGCTGGAAACGGCCGAGATCGCCGGCATCGTGGACGATTATCGTCAAGCCGCTCGCAATGCCAGGGCGGCCGGTTTCGACGGCGTTGAGATCCATTCGGCCAACAACTATCTGCTGGAGCAATTCGTTCGCGACAGCACCAACCACCGCACCGATCAATACGGCGGTTCGCTGGAAAACCGCCTGCGCTTGCCGCTGGAGGTAGTCCGCGCCGTGGTTGAGGTGTGGGGGGCGGAGCGGGTCGGCATCCGCATCTCGCCGGTGACCACCACGCCCGGCAACACGCCGCTCGACAGCGACACCATGGCCACATTTGGCGCCTATGTCGATGCGCTGTCCGGGCCAGCATGCAGCCGCACCATCCGCACTGCCATCAACCCGACACCGGCCCGCGCGCGCTGGTTGCCGAGCTGTGGCGTGACTTTACGCCATGGCCTGCGGTGAGCCTGCGCCTGGCCGACGAAATCATCTGTCTGGTGTCGGTGTTGCTGGCGATCTTCTGGTCGCATCTGCTGGGCGTTGGTAATGTCGGCTGGGCCGCGTTCAGCGCCTACATGGTGATCCGGACCTCGTTCGCAGACAGCCTGTGGCGCGGCGGCCTGCGCGTGCTGGGTACGGCGGCCGGCGTGGCGCTGGCCTGGCTGCTGGCGCCGCACCTGATGCGCGCCACCGCCTTGCTCAGCATCGCCCTGGCGCTGGGCGGCGCCATCACGCTGTATCGGGCGCTGCTGGACCGGCGCGGCTATGGCTGGCTGATCGCCGGGCTGTCGTTTGCCATGGTGCTGGTGGACGGCATGCAGCGCCCGGACCAGCCGCTGGGCCAGTTTGCGCAAGCGCGCTTGCTGGAAGTGTGCGTCGGCACCGGTGCGGCGGTGCTGGTCAGCGCATTGGCGGTGCTGGCGCTGCCGCGCGGCATGTTACCGTTGGCGCCGCCGGCGTCGGCCCCTGCCGCACCGGCGTGCCGGCGCGCGGCATGGCGGCATGCGCTGCAAGGCGGTATCGCCCTGGCGCTGATTCCATGGGTGTGGCGGGTTTTTCCCTTGCAAGCACTGAGCCAGAGCAGCATCACCATTATGGCCGTGATGATGGTGCCGATGGCGGATCTGGCTGCGCTGGCACAGCCGGCGGCAACCAGGCTGCGGCATCGCTTGGTGGGCGCCAGTCTCGGTGGCTTGCTGGCCACCGCTGTTTTGCTGCTCAGCCACGCGTCGCCGCTGGTCATGATGCTGGCCGCTTGCATCGGCGTGGTGATTGGCCGCCATATCGAAAACGGCAAGCTGCCGATCACCTACGCCGGCACCCAGTTCGCGCTGGCTTTTCTGGTGGTGTTGGTGCCGGACGGCGGACCCGACGCGGCGCTGGGCATCGAGCGCCTGGCCGGCGTCTTCCTCGGCATGGCGTTGCTGGAACCGGTGCGGCTGTTGTTCCAGCGAGTTGCGCGCTAGCCCCCCTAAACGGGTATGTCGGGTACTCATCCTAAGTGGGTATGACGAGGTCGCGGAACTGGTTAGCATGAATGCTTTCCCTTCTACTTCCCGGAGCAAGCGATGAGCAACAATGAGAGTGCGGCCAAATGCCCGTTCACCCAGGCCAACGGCGCCGGCACCACCAACCGTGACTGGTGGCCCGATCAACTTCGCCTGGACCTGCTGCATCAGCACTCCGACAAATCCGATCCGATGGGAACGGCATTCGATTACGCCAAGGAATTCAACAGCCTCGACCTGGCCGCCGTCAAACGCGACCTGACGGCGTTGATGACCGATTCGCAGGACTGGTGGCCGGCCGATTTCGGCCACTACGGCGGGCTGTTCGTGCGCATGGCGTGGCACAGCGCCGGCACCTACCGCAGCGGTGACGGCCGTGGCGGCGCGCGCCGTGGCCAGCAACGCTTCGCCCCGCTCAACAGTTGGCCCGATAACGTCAACCTCGACAAGGCCCGCCGCCTGATCTGGCCGATCAAGCAAAAATACGGCCGCAAGATCTCGTGGGCCGATCTGATCATTTTGACCGGCACGGTCGCACTGGACAGCATGGGCTTCAAGACGCTGGGTTTCGGCGGCGGCCGCGTCGATACCTGGGAACCGGACCAGGACGTCTACTGGGGCCGTGAGAAAACCTGGCTTGGCGGCGACCTGCGCTATGCCCACGGCAGCCCCGGCGTGGAGAAGGACGGCGCCGTGCTGGTGTCCGATGACAAGGCCGACGGCGATATCCACAGTCGCGTTCTGGAAAATCCACTGGCCGCAGTGCAGATGGGCCTGATCTACGTGAATCCAGAAGGTCCGGACGGCAATCCCGATCCGTTGAAGGCCGCGTACGACATCCGCGACGTCTTCGGCCGCATGGGCATGGACGACGAGGAAACCGTGGCGCTGATCGCCGGCGGTCACAGCTTCGGCAAAACCCACGGCGCCGCGCCGACCGACAACGTCGGCCCGGAGCCGGAAGCGGCGGGCATCGACGGCCTGGGTTTGGGCTGGCACAACAAGTTCGGCAGCGGCCACGGCAACGACACCATCAGCAGCGGGCTGGAAGTGACCTGGACCAAGACGCCGGTGCAGTTCAGCCATGATTTCTTCGAGCATTTGT
This sequence comes from Duganella margarita, assembly GCF_009857535.1. GTDB lineage: Bacteria > Pseudomonadota > Gammaproteobacteria > Burkholderiales > Burkholderiaceae_D > Rugamonas > Rugamonas margarita. The sequence continues at coordinate 249,262 of NZ_WWCS01000001.1, read as the reverse complement.
TTGGCTACGAATGGGAGCTCGGCAAGAGCCCGGCCGGCGCGCACCAGTGGTTCGCCAAGGATGCGGGCGACGTCATCCCGCACGCGCAAGGCACGGGCAAACAGCGGCCGAGCATGCTGACCACCGACCTGGCCTTGCGTGTCGATCCCGTCTACGAAGGCATTTCGCGTGACTTCCTGGCCAATCCGGACAAGTTCACCAAAGCCTTCGCGCGCGCCTGGTTCAAGCTGACCCACCGCGACATGGGACCGAAAACGCGTTATCTGGGACCGGATGTACCGGCCGAAGATTTCATCTGGCAAGACCCGGTGCCGCCGCTAGCCCATCCCGTGATCGACGCAGCGGACGTCGCGGCGCTGAAGGCCAGCATCCAGGCTACCGGCCTGAGTGTGGCGGAACTGGTGTCCACCGCCTGGGCGTCCGCCGCGACCTATCGCGGTTCCGACCTGCGCGGCGGCGCCAACGGCGCGCGCATTCGCCTGGCGCCGCAGAAGGACTGGGCCGCCAATCAGCCGCAGCAGTTGAGCAAGGTGCTGGCCGCGCTGGAGGAAGTGCAAAGCGCCTTCAACCAGGGCGGCAAGCACGTCTCGCTGGCGGACCTGATCGTGCTGGGCGGCGCAGTCGGCATTGAAACGGCGGCCGGCCATACGCTGACGGTGCCGTTCACGCCCGGCCGCACGGACGCCACCCAGGAGCAAACCGACGTGGCGTCGTTTGAGTTCCTGGAGCCGTACGCCGATGGCTTCCGCAACTTCCAGAAAACCCGCTACGCCGTGCCGGCTGAAGCGTTGCTGGTGGAGCGCGCACAACTGTTGACGCTGACCGCGCCGGAAATGACGGTGCTGGTGGGCGGCCTGCGCGTACTCGGCGCCAACGCGCCGGCATCTGCGGCCGGCGTGTTCACCGCCAAGCCCGGCGTGCTGAGCAACGATTTCTTCGTCAACCTGCTCGACATGGGCACGGTCTGGAATGCGACCTCGGCGGCGGCGGACAGCTTTGAAGGCCGCGACCGTAAAACCGGCGCCGTCAAATGGCAAGCGACCCGCGTCGATCTGGTGTTCGGCGCCAACGCCCACCTGCGGGCGCTGGCCGAAGTCTATGCCAGCGCCGATGGCGAGCAGAAGTTCGTCGCCGATTTCGTCGCTGCCTGGGCCAAGGTGATGGAACTGGGCCGTTAAGGCTGCGTTGCCCCGGCGTATGCGGGGTAATCGGTAAAACCCTGCGCGCCGCCGCCGTATAGCGACGCTGCTGCGAGTTCATTCAGCGGCCAGCCGTTGGCGATGCGCGCCGGCAGGTCGGGGTTGGCGATGAACGGGCGGCCGAAGGCAATCAGATCGGCCAGCTGGGCTTCGATCAGGCGCACGCCGCGTTCGGCGGTGTAGCGGCCGGCGTACAGGATGTGTCCGCTAAAAGTGCTGCGCACGGCGCGGCGGAAGGCGTCCGGCAGATCGGGCGCGTTGTCCCAGTCCGCTTCCGCGATCGACAGATAGCCGACGCCGGCCTGCTCGAGGATCTTGATGGCTTCGATGTAGGTCGTGTGCGGATCTTCTTCGACCAGGCCGATGTAGACGCGGTCTTGATCGGTACCGGTGAACAGCGGCGTAAAGCGCACGCCCAGCCGTTCAGGGCCGACCACAGCCGCCACGGCCTGCACGATCTCGCGCAGAAAGCGCAGCCGCTTCTGCAACGAGCCGCCATACTCGTCGGTGCGCTGATTGGCGTGCGCCGAAATAAACTGGTTGACCAGGTAGCCATTGGCGGCATGGATTTCAACACCGTCAAAGCCGGCATCGAGCGCGTTCTGCGCGGCCTGCGCATACAGCGCGACTAGCTGCTGGATATCGTCGCGGCTCAGTTCGCGCGGCATCGATGGTTCGACCAAGGTGCCGGCGCCGTCCGAGGTTTCGATAAAGGCCTTCACTTTTTGCGCCTGGATGGCGGACGGCGCAATCGGCGCCTGGCCATCCGGTTGCAAGGCTGTGTGCGACACGCGGCCCACATGCCACAGTTGCGCGAAGATGATGCCGCCTTCCGAGTGCACGGCGTCGGTGACCTTGCGCCAGCCGGCGATCTGCTCCTGGCTGTAGATGCCCGGCGTCCAGGCGTAGCCTTGGCCGCGCGGTTCGATCTGCGCGCCTTCGCTGACCATGAAGCCGGCGCTGGCCCGTTGCCGGTAGTACAGCGCCATCAGGTCGGTCGGCACATCGCCGGGCTGGGCGGCCCGCTGGCGCGTGAGCGGCGGCAGGACGATGCGATTTTTCAGGATATGCCGTCCCAGGGTGGTCGGCGTCAGCAGTGCTTGATGGTTCATCATTTACCTCAGTAGTAGGCGGGCTTGCCGGCGCGATTGATCACCGCGCCGGCACAGCGGGTCAGGCGATTTGCTTGAGCAGCAGCGCTGCGGCGGCCGACGACGAGGCCGGGTTCTGGCCGGTGATCAGCAAGCCGTCGCTGACCACATACGAGCCCCAGTCCGGACCTTGCGAATACACGCCGCCGTTGGCTTTCAGGACGTCCTCCACCAGGAACGGCACCACGTTGGTCAGGCCGACAGCTTCCTCTTCGGTGTTGGTGAAACCGGTCACTTTCTTGCCTTCGACCAGCGGACGGCCAGCCGGCGTTTGGACGTGGCGCAGTACGCCCGGCGCATGGCAGACCAATGCCACCGGCTTGTTGGCGGCCAGGAAGGACTCGATCAGCTGGATGGAGTGCTTGTCTTCCGCCAGATCCCACAGCGGGCCGTGGCCGCCTGGGTAAAACACGGTGTCGAAATCGGCCTGATTGACCGAGTCCAGGCGCACGGTGGCGGCCAGTTGCGCGGTGGCGGCGGCATCCTGCTCGAAGCGGCGCGTCAGATCGGTCTGGAACGACGGCTCATTGCTTTTCGGGTCCAGCGGCGGCTGGCCGCCGAGTGGCGAAGCCAGCACAACCTCGACGCCGGCGTCCTTGAAGGTGTAGTACGGCGCGGCCAGCTCTTCCAGCCAGAAGCCGGTTTTACGGCCGGTGTTGCCCAATTGATCGTGCGAGGTCAGAACCATCAAAACTTTTTTCATGATATTTCTCCAGAGGTAAGTAAAGCAAATAAACTGCAACTATTAGACCAGTCGTCTATAACTGGGGCAAAAAAAAAGCATTTCGTGTGAAATGCGTGTCATCGTTCCCTTAGTGCTGGGACAGATGAAGAATTTGGTGCGTGGTGTTCATTGCGGTCGTGAATGGCGCAACGTCACGTTCAATCTTGACCATGACGCTGGTGCCCAGCCACAACTGGTACAGGCTGTGCGCGGTGCTGTCGGCATCGGCGTCGATGCTCAGCGAGCCTTCGGCCACACCTGCTTCGATGGCGGCTGCCAGCCGGCGCACAATGCCGCTGGTGCCGCGCTTGATCGACAGGCGCATCGCTTCCGACAAGTCCGCCACTTCGGCCGCCATTTTCACGGCCAGGCATTTGCCCTGGCAATCGAAAAACGACTGCGTCTGGCGCCAGACTTCAAAGTAGCTGATCAGGCGCTGGGCCATGTTCAGGCCCGGCTGTGCCAGCGTCACGTCCAGCTCCGCCAGATAGTCCTCAAAATAGGTGTCGAGCAGCGCTTCGCCGAACGCGTCCTTCGAACCAAAGTAATGGTAGAACGATCCCTTGGGCACACCGGCGCCGGTCAGGATTTCATTCAACCCGACCGCCGAGAAGCCTTTTCCAGCCATCAGGCGTTGGCCCGTGGCGAGAATGGTCGCTCGTACGTCGTTGGTTTCGGAGGTGGCTGTCGTGTTCATGGACTTCACTATAAACACAATTAGACTAGTCGTCTAGTAAAATCTCAGAAATATTTTCAGCAGTTGATTTGACCGTCGATGATGGTGACGGACTGGCCGTAGATCCATGGCTCGTCGTTTTCGTAGACTACGGTGACCCGGCCATCGCGGCCGAGCGCCGTACCCTGCCGCACGCGGTAGCCCTCGCCGGGCTGCAAGCGGGCGATGCAGGCGTTGGCGCTGCCGGTTACGGGGTCTTCCAGCAACAGGCCGTTTTCCAGCAGGAAGGCGCGTACCTCGTAATCGGCGGGGCCACCGGCGGCGTGCGGGGCGTACAGGGCGACGCCGTTGCAGCGGGTTAGCTGCATCAATTCATCCAGCGCCGACGCATCCGGCGCGACCGATAGGCACTCGGCCACCGTTTCCAGGGGAACGATCAGCCAGCAGATGCCCATGTCGGCCGCCACCGGCGCGTGCCCAGGATTGACGCCCAAGGCGCGGTGCAGCAGCGGCAACTGGGCAGCGTTCATCTCCTCAAACGTCGCTGGTGGCGCGCGGAATCCCAACGCGCCGTCGTCGGCAATACGCACCGGCATCAGTCCGACGCCACACTCCTGAATCAGCACGCCTGGGTTCTTCGGTTGCCGCCCTGCCTGCAACAGCGCATAGGCCGTGCCCAAGGTGGGATGGCCGGCAAACGGAAATTCTTCCTGCGTGGTGAAAATGCGCACCCGGTAATCGGCGGCGGGATCGGTGGGCGGCAGCACAAAGGTGGTTTCGGACAGATTGGTCCAGCGTGCAATCGCCTGCATTTGATCGCCGCTGAGTCCGTCGGCATCGAGGATGACGGCCAGCGGATTGCCTTGAAACGGGACGGCGGAGAAAACGTCTACCTGTTTGAAACCACGGGGCATACCAGTTCCTTAAGTCGTTACAACACGCTGAGGTAGCCACGCACGGCGCCACCAATTCGTTCCACCAGCTGTGCCGGTTCAACGTTGCCGCGGCGTCCGGCGGCATCGGTGAGCGCGCTAATCAGCTCCATCAGGTCCTCCGCCGCCAGTTCTGGCGCGGGCGCGTCGCGGCCGAGAAATTCAACCAGCGCCGCGCGCATCGTCATCCGGTTGCCGGACGGCGGCATTATTGCAGACAAACGATGCTGCTCAAAATCGAGCAAGACCGCCAGCGCTGGCCGGCGTAATTGATGGCGCACCGCGACTTCGATCAGCTGCCGCAAGGCCGCCTGCCGGTCAGCGAGCTTGAGCGCCTGCGTCGCCTCATCGACCACCTGCGCCATCTCGCGCTCGATCAGCGCGACCGTCACCGCATCCTTGGTTGGGAAGTATTGGTACAGCGAGCCGATGCTGACGCCGGCCTTGGCAGCGATGGCGTTCGTTGTGTATCCCTCAAGCCCATGGCGCTCCAGAATGTGAGCCGCCCCCGTCAAGATGGCTTCAACGGTTTGCGCGGAACGGGGCTGGGACGGGGCTTTGCGTGGCTGCAAGCGGGCCGGTGTGGAATGCGAGTTGTTCATGTGAGCTAATGCTCATATCATTTTTACTCCCCGTCAAGCGAAATCGAGACCCCAAATGAACCCCTTGAATCATCCGGACTTTGACCTGCTCCAGCAGGTAGTCCAGGCAGTGCAGTCGGCTGGCCAGGCCGTGTTGGCGCGTTTTAGCGTCAACGCCCGTCCGTGCGACAGAAACGACATCGGCAATATGATCGCCGCCAACGACACCATCTCCCGCGATATCTTGCGGCCCGCGTTATCAGCCGCCTGCGCTGACGCGCGATGGGACGACGATGAGGCCGGTGCAGGCGCCTTGCCGCCCGGCACCTGGTGGGTCGCCGACCCGGTCGAGGGCGCCATCAACCACATCCACGGCCTGCCCGACTGGGGCGTCACAGCGACGCTGGTGCGCGACAACCTGCCGGTGCTGACAGCAGTGCATCTGCCCTTGAGCGGCGACACCTATACCGCCCTGCGTGGTGGTGGCGCCTGGTTGAACGGCACACGTCTGCACGTCTCCGGCAAAACCGAACTGAACGCCGCCATGGTGGGCACCGGCCAGGCGGTGCCGGATGAAGGCACCGCTGTCTATCAGCGCATGGGCAGCTCGGTGACCGCCATGCTGGCGGCGGCGCTGGTGGTGCGCGTGTCGGTTCCCGCCACCTTGCAACTGGTGCAGATTGCGGCCGGTCGTCAGGACTTGTTCTGGCAATACAGCCAGGTGCGTTCCGGTCTGGTGGCCGGCGCGCTGCTGGTGGCAGAAGCGGGCGGCAGCGTAACCGATCTGGACGGCACACCGTGGCATTTGGGCAGCAGCGGCTTTCTCGCCGGCGCGCCGGCGTTGGTGGCCCAAGCCGTTGCCATCCTCGCAGGAGAGGATGCACGATGAAGCTTGCTATTTTTGGCGCCTCGGGCGCGACCGGACGGCTGCTGGTCCAACAGGCGTTGGCTGCCGGACACGACGTCACCGTGCTATTGCGCAGCGCCGGCAGCTTGTCGCTGGATAGCGTCCGCCTGCAACGGATCGTTGGCCAGCTGGATCAGCCTGATGCGATAGCCGCCGTGGTGCAAGGCGCCGATGCGGTGATCAGCGTGCTGGGCGTCCGCAAGGGCGGCGCGCAGACGGTTTGCACCGACGGCATCCGCAGTATTTTGCAAGCCATGCAGCACACCGGCACACAACGCCTGATAGCGCTCAGCGCCTACGGTGCATCGGAAACGCAGCACGATTCCTGGTTCATCCGCCTGGTGCGCAAGATCATCCGTGAAAAGATGCGCGACAAGGATGGCATGGAAAACCTGGTACGGGCCAGCACCACCGACTGGACCCTGGTCCGCCCTCCCGCGCTGACCAACGGCGCAGCGATGGACGACTATCGCGCCAGCACCAGCTTGAAGCCGGGCGTTGCCGGCAGACTGTCGAGAGCCGATCTGGCTGGCTTTATGTTGAGCGTGGCGGAAAGCGGCGACTATCTCCACCAGGCCCCTGTGGTTTCCCTTTGAGGCGGCACTGAAGACGCAGCAAATTCACCGAACAGCTCAGTGCCGCGCCTGTTCATCCGGCCGCAGCGTCAGCACTTGCACGCCGGTGCGCGTGACCGCGACTGTGTGCTCAAACTGGGCCGATAGTTTGCCGTCGTCCGTGACCACGGTCCAGCCGTCGTCCTCGGTGTGCACGGCGCGGCCGCCCTGGTTAAGCATCGGCTCGATGGTGAAGGTCATGCCTTCGCGCAGCACCAGTCCGGTCTTCGGTTTGCCCCAGTGCAGTACCTGCGGCGCTTCGTGCATTTCGCGGCCGATGCCGTGACCGCAGTATTCGCGCACCACGCTGTAGCCATTGCGGCTGGCATGGCGGGCGATGGCGTGGCCGATGTCGCCCAGTTGCGCGCCCGGCCGCACGGTGTGTATGCCCATCCACAGCGCTTCATAGGTCACCTGCACCAGCTTGCGGGCGGCCGACGAGACCGCGCCGACCAGGTAGGTTTTGCTGGAATCTGCGATGTAGCCGTTCTTCTCCAGCGTGATGTCGAAGTTGACGATGTCGCCGTCCTGCAAGATCTCGCTGGCCGAGGGCACGCCGTGGCACACCACGCTGTTGCGCGAGGCGTTCAGCGCATAGGCGTAGCCGTACTGGCCCTTGCTGGCCGGCCGCGCCTGCAAATCGTCGATGATGTAGCGGTCGACCAGGTCGTTCACTGCCATGGTCGACATGCCGATCAGGTTCAGCTGGTCGAGACGGCTGAACACACCGGCCAGCAGCCGGCCAGATTCCGCCATCAGCGCGATTTCTTCCGGCCGCTTGGTCATGATGAAACTGCCCTCAGCACTTGCGCATCGACGCCGGCGGCGCGCAGTTCGCGGCCGACGATGTCGTTGAACGACTGCGTCGGATTCATTTCGCACAGCATGCCGATCTTGATCCAGAACGCCGCCTGCGCGTTGATCGAGCGACACGCCACCGCGCTGGCCTTGCGCAGCTGGTCGTGCAGCTCGTCGTCGATGTTCACAATCCCCATAGCTTACCCCGATATATGAAACGTATACGAAGTATATATTCACTCTGATGCGCCACGCAAGCGCCGGGCCGGCGCCTCTCTTTCGGAAGTAGCGGTTGAGACGGTCGAGCAAAAACTCTATCCTCCGGAGCATCGCCAGCAGCGGCGGGCGGCTCGACAATGGTGGCTACTCTGTCACCGGTTGTCCATCATGCAAAACCAATCCACTCCCCTCTCCTACCTGCCGGTTGGCATCTTCGGCGGCGTCATGGGCCTGACCGGGCTGTCGGTCGCCTGGAAGGCGGCGCACCACCACTTTGGCGCACCAGTCTGGATCAGCCAGGCCATCGGGCTGGCGGCCGTCGCCGCCTTTGTCGCGCTGGTGATCGCCTACGGCGTCAAGGCCTGGTCCGGCTGGGATACGGTGCGCGCCGAGTTCAGCCACCCGATCGCTTCCAACCTGTTCGGCACGCCGATGATCAGCCTGCTCCTGCTGCCGTTCGTGCTGGTCGATTACAGCCTGGCGCTGGCGCGCCTGTCGTGGGTGCTGGGTGCGATTGGCATGACGGCGCTGGCCTGGGTCATTGTGATGCGCTGGATGACGCTGCGGCTGGTGGCGTCCCATGTGTCGCCGCCGTGGATCGTGCCGGTGGTCGGCATGCTGGACGTGCCGCTGGCGGTGCCGGTGCTGCAATGGGATGGCCTGCATGGCGTGATGGTGTTCGGGCTGGCGGTTGGTCTGTTCTTCGCGGTGCCGCTGTTTACGCTGATCTTCCAGCGGCTGGTGCTGGAAGAACCGTTGCCGGCGCCGCTGCAACCGTCGCTGCTGGTGCTGGTGGCGCCGTTCGCGGTCGGCTTTACCGCCTACGTCACCACCACCGGCGGCATCGACCTGTTGGCGCAAGTGCTGTACATGCTGACGCTGTTCCTGCTGGCAGTGCTGCTGGGCCGCCTGCGTCACCTGCCGCACTGCTCGCCGTTCCGGGTCTCGTGGTGGGCGGCCAGCTTCCCGTTGGCGGCCTCGGCCGGCGCGGCGATCCGCTATGCCGCGTGGGCCGCCGATCCGGTCACCGACGCCATCGCCATGGTGGTGCTGGCCATCGCCAGCCTGACCATCGTGATCTTCCTGTTCCAGACGCTGGCAAGCGTGTTCAAAGGCCAGTTGAAGTCGCTGGCGTGACTGCTGACAAAAAGTGACAGGAGGGCTGGCTATAGTGGCGTCAGCGATTTTGCTAATGCCACTTAGAAAGCGAGTTACCCATGTCTGTCACTACTGTTCCCCACATCAACCTGCGCGGCCAGGCGCGCGCTGCGCTGGCCTTTTACCAAGCTGTCTTCGGCGGCGAGCTGACGCAGGTGACCTATGCGCAGATGGGCAATGTGCAAGATCCTGCCGATGCCGACCACATCATCTGGGGCCAGGTGGTGGCCGCCAATGGCTTCCGCATCATGGCGTGCGATGTGGCGGCCGCCACGGCGTGGCATCAAGGCGAGAATGCGTTCTTCGTCTCGCTGCGGGGCAACGATGCGGACGAAATCGCCGCGCAGTGGCATCCGCTAAGCGAAGGCGGCGTCATCCAGCAGCCGCTGGCGCCGGCGCCATGGACGCCGCTGTACGGCAGGCTGAAGGACCGCTTCGGCGTGGTGTGGGTGGTCGACGTGGCCAGCGCGGCGGCCTGAATCAGACCTCGCTCCACTGCCGCAGCAGGTTGTGGTAGTGGCCGGTGAGGCCGACCAGTTCCGGGCAGTCGCCCAGGCGCGCGCGCAGGCTCTGGATGTTCTGGTCCAGTTCCAGCAGCAGGCTGCGGCGCATGTCGTCGCGCACCATGCTCTGGGTCCAGAAGAACGAGCAGACGCGGGCGCCGCGCGTGACCGGCTCGACCCGGTGGATGCTGGTCGACGGGTAGACGATGGCGTCGCCGGCCGGCAGTTTGACTTCATGCTCGCCATAGGCGTCGGTAACGATCAGCTCACCGCCGTCATACTCGTCCGGATCGCACAAAAATACCGTGGTCGAGACGTCGGTGCGCACCCAGTCGCCGCTGCCGGGAATGCGGCGCATGGCGCCGTCCACGTGCGCACCGTAGTGCTCGCCGCCGGCGTAGCGGTTGAACAGCGGCGGAATGGTGCGCAGCGGCAGCGCCGCCGAGAAGTACAGCGGCTGCCGGGCCAGCGCCGCCAGGATGGTCTGGCCCAGCTCCAGCGCCAGCGGCGAGGTCTCGGGCAACTGGCGGTTCTGCTTGACCTTGGCGCCCTGCTCGCCGACGGTGGCGCGGCCGTCGATCCAGTCCGAGGCGTCCAGCTGGGCGCGCATGGCGGCGACCTGCTCGCGGGTCAGCACGCCGGGAATATGCAACATCATGATGAAGCTCCTCTCAATGCAAAAACCCCGCCGCTACGGGTAGCGACGGGGCCAGCAACACGGAATCGGGACCGCGTGCTTAGAACTTGAAGTTGGCCGTCAGGCTGGCCGAACGCGGCGCGCCCGGGGTGTAGCGGTAGCCCGACTTGTTGATCGCCTGTACGTAGTCCTTGTCGCCCAGATTGTAGACGTTCAGGCGCAGGTCGATGTTCTTGTTGATCGGGTAAGCCGCCATGGCGTCGAACACCCAGTACGAATCGGCGTAGGCCGGGGTGCCGACGGCACCGTCGGTGCCGCGCAGCAGCTTGTCGCTGAAGCGCGCGCCGCCGCCGATTTGCAGGCCGAACGGCAGCGTGTACGAGGTCCACAGCGTGAACGCCTGCTTCGGCGTGTAGCTCAGCTGGTTTTCGCCGTTGGCGGTCACCACCTTGCCGGATTCAACGCTGGTCGACTGGTGGGTGTAGCCGGCGCTGACCAGCCATTTCGGCAGGATTTCGCCGGTCACGCCCAGCTCGATACCTTGCACGCGTTTTTTACCGTTCTGGTAGTACACGGCCGGATTGGTCGGATCGACTTCGATCTCGTTTTTCACTTCGGTGCGGAAGGCCGCCGCGGTGAACGACAGTTTTTGCTGCAGCAGATCCCACTTGGTGCCGACTTCGTAGTTGGTGGTGGTTTGCGGATCGTAGTTCGGGTTGGCGGCGCTGTTGGCGCTGCTGCTCAGGGTGAAGGTGGTGCCGCCCGGCGGCGATTTCGAACTGGCCACCAGCGCGTAGACGCTGCTGTCGGCGGTCGGCTTGTAGGCCACCGACAGTTTGCCGTTGACCAGGGTGTCGCCGGCGTCGATCGAGCTGCCCAGCAGTGTGCCGACCGGGATCACCTGCTGGGCAGGCGCGGTGACCGCGCCCTGCACGGTGACGGCGTTGTAGGTGGTGTTGTAGTGGTCAACGCGTACGCCGGCGTTGATGATCCAGTCGGCGCCGATCTTGGCGGTGTCGAACAGGTAGACGCTCTCGGTGTTGGTGCTGCCGTTGCCGCGCGCGCCGTTACGGGCGTAGGTCACGTTGACCGCCGCGTCCGGGTTCGGGTTGTAGATGCTGGTCGGCGGCAGGCTGGTGCCGCCGGTGGCCGCCCAGGTGTAGTTGGTCTGCTTCTCGTTGGTGAACTCCAGGCCGCCGACCAGCGTGTGCTTGACGGCGCCGGTGGTGACGTCGGCTGTCAGCGTGGTCTGGTTGGCGATGATTTCGTTGACCTGATCCTTGAAGGTCAGGTTGGTGCGCTTCATGGTCCAGGTGGATGGATCGGCGGCGTTCGGCGTGACCAGATTGGCGGTGGTCGCCATGAACGAAGTCAGCAGGTAGTTCTCGGTGGTCTTGCCGTAGCGCGCGGTGTTGACCAGCTTGGCGCCGTTGGCGAAGTCGTGCTCGATTTTCAGCGTGACCATGTCGGCTTTGACATCGTCATGGTCCAGGCTGGAGCCGTAGAAGTTCTTCGGATCGACCGGGCGGGCGTTGGTCAGGAACGGACGGGTGGCGTCCGGCGAGGTGTAGCCGGGCAGGCCGATGGTCAGCACGCCGCCGTCCGGGATGTTGTTTTGCTTGACGTGCAGCAGGTCCAGGTAGACGCGGGTCGGGCTGTTCAGGCCGTACGCCAGCGATGGCGCGATGGCCCAGCGCTTGTTCTTGACGACGTCGCGCGCCGGATTGCCGCTGTCCTGGTCCAGCACGTTCAGGCGGAAGGCGGTGCCGCTGTCGGCATCGATCACGGTGTTGAGGTCGGCCGTGCCGCGCTTCTGCTTGCCGCTGCCGCCGGTGACCGAGGCCTGGTAGGCGTTTTCCAGCAGCGGCTGCTTGGTGACCAGGTTGATCGAACCGGTTGGCGACGAACGGCCGTTGTCGGTGCCGGCCGGGCCTTTGAGCACGTCGATCTGCTCGATGTTGAAGGTGTCGCGGGCGATCGAGCCGACGTCGCGCACGCCGTCCACGTAGATGCTGCCGGAAGCGTCGAAACCGCGCATGTAGATGGCGTCGCCGGTGTTGGTCGAGCCGTTTTCGCCGAGGAAGAAGGCGCCGACGCCCGGGGTGTTGCGCAGCGCTTCGGTCAGCGTGGTGGCGCCTTGCTGTTCGATCAGCTCTTTCTTGATGACGGTCAGGGTCTGGGCGGTGTCGACCAGTTTTTCGGTGTACTTGGCGGACGAGGCACGTTCGGCCTTGTAGTCGTTTTCACGCGCGGCGTTGACTTGCACTTCCTGCATGGTTTGCGGCTTGGCCTGGGCGTCGGTATCGGACGGGGCGGCGGCTTCGGCGGCGTGGGCGGCCACTGGCAGCAGCATCGCAGCCAGCGCTGCGCTCATGTGTTGATTAAAGCGCGTCTGCGCGTGTTTGCGACTCTTGATCATTGCCATGTGCTTCTTTCGTCAAAAAGAGAGGGCTGGCTGCGCGCTGAAACGGTGTTCATGCGGCGTCTGGCTTGCCGGTTTGGAATAAATTAGTGGGAAAGATTGTAACAATAAAATACCGTAACGTAAATGCGAATTATTATCAATATGATTCATGGAAGCGCCGGGGACGGGGGAAACTGTGGTGTAAACGCCAAACATTGCCCATAAATCAGGCAGCCGGATCGGTCATCCGGCCGACGTTTGCTTACATCTGTGAGGGGATCAGGACTGTTCGCGTTCCAGCCAGGCGCGGGCCTGGGCCAGGGTGTGCGCCAGCTCGGCGCGGACTTGCTGGTAGCGCTCGGCGAGTTCGTCGTCGCGCTGGTTATCAATGGCGTCTTCGGCGGCGATGGTGGCCTGGATCAGGCGCTTGGCGCCCAGGATGCCGACTGCGCCGCGCAGGCTATGGAAGTGCTTGGCAGCATCGCGCAGGCGGCCTTCCTGCAACGCCAGGCCGGCCTGGTCAGCCGGCTCCATGCCAGTGTCGAGGGCGCCGCGCACCATCTTGTACATGGCGGCGCGGCCCTTGGCGTCCTTGCCCATCACGCGCATCAGGCTGTCCATGTTGAAGATGGCGGTTTCGCCGGTTGGCGGCGTGTTGGTCATCAGCTTGGGCGGCGGCGCCAAGGATTGCGTTGCGTTGGCCAGCGGGCCGCCGAGCGGTACCGCCAGCAGCGGCGCGAACACGGGCGCCGGGGCGGTGTCCCGTGCTGCGGTGGCAGCCGGCGGCGCCGATGTTGGCACGCCGGCGGCGGCGGCCATGGAGGCCAGCAGATCGTCTTCGGCCAGCGATGCTGTCGGCATCACGGCGGCGACAGGCGCCGGGTCGGGCGCTGGCGCTGGCGGCGCGGGCATGGGTGGCAGCGGTGGCAACACTGGCGCAGGGGGCGGCGCGGCGCGCTTGGGTAGATGGCGTTGCAGCACCGCCAGCATTTCGTCCACCTCGATCGGCTTGGGAATGAAGTCGGTGATGCCGGCCTCGCGGCTGCGGTCGCGCTCGGACTCCAGCACGCCGGCCGTCATCGCAATGATCGGCAGGTCCAGCTGCAGTTCCTGGCGCAGGATGCGGGTGGCGGTGAAGCCGTCCATCACCGGCATCTGCATGTCCATCAGCACCAGGTCGTACTCGGCGGCATGGCTGCGCATCATTTCCACCGCCTGGCGGCCGTCGCCGGCGATGTCCAGCGTGGCGCCGGCGTGCTCCAGGATGCCGCGCGCCACCGCCTGGTTCAGCAGGTTGTCTTCCACCAGCAGGAAGTGGATGTCGGCCAGCGTGCCGACGATGCCGGTGTCGGGCACGCCCTGCTGCTCGGCTTCGCCCTGCGTGGCCAGCGCCTGGTGCAGCGCGTCGAACAGGTTGGAGCTGGTGATTGGCTTGACCAGCACCACGTCGGCTTCCGGCGCGTGCGAGATTTCCTCGATGCGGTCGCGGGCAAAAGCGTTCAGCATCACCACCATCGGCTGCGGCTTGCCGTGGGCCGATGCGCGGATGCTCTTGGCGGTGGCCAGTCCGTCCATGCCGGGCATGTGCCAGTCGGCCAGCACCACGTCGTACGGCTGCTGGTGGTCGATGCTCTGGCGGTAGCGGCGCAGCGCGGCCTCGCCCGAATCGACCTCGTCCGCCTGCCAGCCCCAGGCGCGGATCAGGCGCGCCACCAGTTCGCGGCTGGTGCGGTTGTCGTCCGCCACCAGCAGGCGCAGCTGGCCAAGCGCCGGCTTGCGCCGCTCGTCGGTCTGGTCGGCCTGGATCTCGAATGGCAGGCTGAACCAGAAGGCCGAGCCCTGCCCCGGCCGGCTGTTGACGGCCACCTGTCCGCCCATCAGCTCGATCAGGCGCTTGGTGATGGCCAGTCCCAGGCCGGTGCCGCCGAAGCGCCGCGTAATGCTCTGGTCGCCCTGCGTGAAGGCGTTGAACAGCTGGCCCAGCTGGGCCTCGGTCATGCCCATGCCGGTGTCGCGCACCTCGAAGCGCAGCAGCGCGCTGTGGTCGTCGCGCGCGCTCAGCTGCACGCTGACCACCACCTCGCCCTGCTCGGTGAACTTGATGGCGTTGCCGGCCAGGTTGACCAGGATCTGCTGCAGGCGCATGGCGTCGCCGCGCAGGCGGTTGGGGATCGCCACGTCGACGCTGATGGCCAGCTCCAGCTCCTTGTCGCCGGCGTTCATGGTCATCATGGTGGCCAGCGCGTTCATGGTCTCGTCGAGCGCAAAATCGACCGGCGACAGGTCCAGCTTGCGCGCCTCGATCTTGGAAAAATCCAGCACGTCGTTGAGGATGCCCAGCAGCGACTGGCCCGAGACCCGCACCATGTTCAGGTACTTGCGCTGCTGCGAGGTCAGCTGCGTATTGCCAAGCAGGTAGACCATGCCCAGCACCGCGTTCATCGGCGTGCGGATCTCGTGGCTCATGTTGGCGACGAAATCGCTCTTGGCGCGGTTGGCCGCCTGCGCGCGGTCGCGTTCGCGTTCCAGTTCCAGCGCGCGGGTTTCCACCTCGTGCTGCAGACGCTGGCGCTCGGTGGTGTCGGAAATCACCGCCAGCACCTTGGTGCCCTGGTCGGTGCGCACCGCGCTCAGGTTGACCTCGACCGGGAATTCGCTGCCGTCGCGGCGGCGGCCGTAGATGACGGCGCCGTTGCCCATGCGCACCGGCTCGGCACTGAGGCGGTCGGCAAAGAAGCGGTTGCGGTGGACCACGTGCTGCTGGCGCAGCCGTTCCGGCACCAGCACCTCCAGCGGCTGGCCCAGTACCTCGTCGCGCGCGTAGCCGAAGCAGCGCTCGCCTTCGCGATTAAAAGTCTCGATGCGGCCGTCGACGCCGACCACGACGATGGTGTTCGGCGCGAACTCCACCAGGCTTTGCAGGCGCGCGTCGGCCGCCAGCCGTTCGTGCATCAGCTCGTTGAAGGCGGTGGTCAGCTGGCCGACCTCGTCGTGCGTGTGCACCGGCAGCGGCGTGAAGCGGGCCGGTTCGGCGCGCAGGCCGACGATGGCGTTGCGCAGCCGCGCCAGCGGCGCCAGCAGCCGCAAGGTCAGCGTGCTGATCAGCAAGGCGGTCAGCACCGCCGCCACGCCGCTCCAGATCAGCACGCGCTTGATGACGCCGTCGAAGGGTTCGAATGCTTCCTCGGCCGGCAGCGAGGTGGCCAGCAGCCAGTCGACCGACTTCAGCTGTTTGTAGCTGTTGAGGGTCGGCAGGCCATCGCCCAGGCCCATGACCGTGCCCTCAAAACCGTCCTGCAGCGCACGCGTGGTGGCCGGGTTGGCGTTCGGATCGCGCGGCTTGAGCAGGCGCGCAATATCGGGATGCAGCACGTACACCGGGTTGTCGTTGCGGGTCAGCGCGAAGTAGTAGCCGCTGTTGCCGACCTTCGCGGTGCGCAGGTGGCCCAGCAGATTGTCCTTGTACAGCCGCAGCACGCCCACCAGCAGGCACACCACTTCGCCTTTATTGTTGAGCACCGGCGCCACCATCTGCACCACCGGCTGCTTGTTGGCGCGGCCGATAATGGGCTCGGTAATCATCGGCTTGCGGGTGCGCATCACGGCCTTGAAGTAGGCGCGGTCGGAGGCGTCGATGCCGACCCGGCCCGGCACCAGCGGCAGGTCGGAGATCACCTTGCCTTGCGGGTTCAGCACCAGCAAATCGTCGAACAGGGCCAGCACGGCGCGGTCCTGGTAATACTCGCGCAACTGGTCGCCGGAGCCGGCCAGCGCCGGCGGCTGGTTGCGGGCCGACAGCGCGATGATATCGAGCAGCATGGTCAGCTTGTCGTCCAGCTCCTGCGCGGTGCGGTTGACCAGCGCCGTCTGCTGGGTGAACAACACCCGGGTATAGTCCTCCTTCATGCGCTGGGTCTGCACCAGCGTGACGAGGCCGATCATCAGGACCGAAGTGATGCTGGTAACGAGCGCGACTTTGGCCTTGATGCCGAGTGGCTTCATATCAACCTTGATGAGTGCAGGGGCTGATTGGATTCTCCTATCAAAGACTGGCGTTGGCAAGAAAGAAAAAGGCGTGCCGTGGCACGCCTGTCGGCTTTCAAACTGCAAGCAGATTAACGCTGGGCGGCGGCGATAATTACTTCAGCGACCTTGGCCGGTTGCGACACCATCGGCACGTGGCTGGTTGGCAGCGTGGTCACGGTGGCGTTGATTTTCCTGGCGAAGGCCTGTTCCAGTTCCGGCGCAATCATGCGGTCCTTGCTGGCCACGATGTAGTAGTTGGCCTTGTTCTTCCAGGCGGCCACGGTGGTGGTGTCGCCGAAGGCTTTGGCGGCGATCGGGCCTTGCGTGGCGGCGATCAGTTTTTTCTCGGCCGGGGTGACGTCCTGCGCGAAGTTCAGCGCCACCGATTCGGTTGGCAGCCACAGGTAGCCGCCGGCGTCGGCTTTCAGCGTGGCGATGCCAGGTGGCACGGCGTAGTCCTTGCCCAGGTTGGCGGTGGCTTCCCCTTCCGACGGCGCGAACGCGGCCACATACACCAGCGCCTTGATCTTGTCGCTGGTGCCGGCCTGGGTGATCACGGTGCCGCCCCACGAGTGGCCGACCAGCACCACGTTGCCGGTTTGCGCATCGACCACGCGCTGGGTGGCGGCGACGTCGTCGGCCAGCGAGCTCAGCGGGTTTTGCACGGCGACCACCTTGTAGCCTTTGGCTTCCAGGATCGGGATGACTTTGCTCCAGCTGGAACCGTCGGCGAAGGCGCCGTGCACCAGCACGATGGTGGTGTCGTTGGCTGGTGCGGCAGCGTGGGCGAAAGCGGTAGCGGCCAGCAGGGCGGAAGCGATGAAGGTACGTTTCATGATATTTCCTTTCAAGTGTATGCGCTAACTGTTAGCGCGCTAAGTATTGTGGTTTTAAAAACGCGCTGCTTGACTAGCGCGTTTCCTTGAGATGAAATATAGCGCACTAAAAAATCGTACGCAAGTTAAATCTTGATTTATTTTCTCAATCGCCGAGATGACGGTTCAATTTGCCCAGGGTGGCCATCAGCGTCGCCACCTCCTCGTGGCTGACCTGGCATTCGGCGGCGAAGTCCTGGCTGACCTTGAGCGCAGCGGCGCGCAGCGCCTGGCCGGCGGCGGTGAGCTTCAGCACGCGATTGCGTTCGTCGCGGGGATCGCGGTCGCGCGTCAGGTAGCCTTCCGCTTCCAGCCGCTTGACCACCGGCGTTACCGAGCCGGAGTCCTGTTGCAGGCGCTCGGCCACGTCCTTGAGGCCGAGTCCGTCTTTTTCCCACAGCACCACCATCACCAGATACTGGGGATAGGTCAGATTGAGGGCAGTCAGCAGCGGCTTGTAGGTCTGGGTCATCTTCAGCGATGTGTTGTAGACTAAAAAACACAAATGCTGGTCGAGGGTGGGCGGCTTGGGCAGGGTCATGCCGCTAGCCTAACAAAATATGGTCCCGCGCGCGAATACCTGATTGGATGACTGCGGTATAGCGGTGCAAATCAAGTGGAATGGGCTACACTAGCTGCATGATACGAGAACTTCCTTCGCTGGTCATTCCCGGCGCGACAATTGAGGTGCTGAAGGCAAGCTGCGCATCGTGCAGCATGCACCAGCTGTGCCTGCCTATGGGGCTGGACAACAACGACATGGAGCGGCTCGACCAGATCATCGGCCGCCGCCGCAAGGTGCCGCGGGGCGGCACGCTGTTCCGCATCGGCGATCCATTCCAGAACCTGTACGCGATCCGGCTCGGCCATTTCAAGACCTACCAGGTCAACCGCGAGGGAGCGGAACAGATCACCGGTTTCCAGATGGCCGGCGAGCTGCTGGGCATGGACGCCATCAGCGCCGACGAGCACCATTGCACCGCCATCGCGCTGGAAGACAGTGAGGTGTGCGAGATTCCATTCGCTACGCTGCAATTGCTGCTGGCGGAAATGCCGACCCTGCTGCGTCATTTCCACCGCATGATGAGCCAGGAAATCACGCGGGAGCAGAGCGTGATGCTGTTGCTGGGGAATATGCAGGCGACCCAGCGCTTTGCCGCATTTCTCGTCAACCTGTCGTCGCGCTATGAGGCGCGCGGGTATTCGCCCAACACCTTCCAGCTGCGCATGTCGCGCGAGGAAATCGGCAATTACCTCGGCCTGACGATCGAGAGCATCTCGCGCCTGCTGTCCAAGTTCAAGAAAGAAGGCCTGCTGCGCGTCAGCAACCGCGAAATCGAACTGCTCGACCAGCGCCTGCTGAAGGCCATTACCGCCGGCACCGCAACCTGCGGCTAGACCGCCTTAGTCCGGCAGCAGCGTGATGCCGTGGTTGGCCGGCCACACCCAGGCGCCGGCCAGGCGCCATTCGCGTTTTCCCCCCTCCACCAGCACCACCCAGCGGCTGCGTTCCAGCATCGGCAGCGCCACGCTGAAGTGGCCGTCGGCGTCCGGCACCAGCATCAGCTTGAGATCTTTCTCCGGCTGCGTGGCGTGCGCCAGGTGCAGCATCAGCGGCCCGGTGTCGTTGCGGTTGATGCGGCCGCTCAGCGCGCCGGTGGCGGCGTCATACCCCAGCGTCATCGACAAGCCCAGCTGCGCGGCCACACGGTCGCGCCGCAGGTCCTGGTTGATGGCCTTGCCCTGCTTGTAGTAGTCGCCCACCACCTCGGCGTCCGGGGTCTTGATCGCCAGCCAGGCGGTGTAGCTGGTGGCCACCATCACCGAGGCCGGGCCCAGCATCAGCAGCCACGGCCAGCGCTGTTTCCACCACGGCGTGACCGGCATATTGAGAATCGCGTTGGACATGTTGTTTCTCCTTAGTGCGGCACAATGAAGACCGCAGATTCTTTCACCTGCAGCGACGGCTGGTCGACTGCGGTCAGGGTGACGTTGATCTTGTTCGAGCCGCTGTGCCCGGCGCCGTGCGCCACCCGCAGGCGTACCGGATAGGCGCGCGTTTCGGTGGCCGCGACCCGCACGGTGTCAGCATCGGCCACGCTCAGCGTGTCGAGGCCGCCCACGGTGATCTTGTACACATGCGCTTGCTCGGAGGTGTTCATGATCTGCAGGCGATAAACGTTTTCGATCATGCCGTCCTCCACCTCGCGGCCCATCGAGCCGCGGTCGCGGATCACGTCCAGCTTGAGCGGCGTGCGCAGGTACAGCGAGGTGCCGGCGGCCAGCACGATCAGGCCCAGCACGGCGGTGTAGATCTGCACCCGCGGGCGCGTGGTGCGGCGGCGGATTTCGGTCGGCGTCAGGTGCTCGTCCATCGCCCGCTCGGTGCTGTAGCGGATCAGGCCGCGCGCCTGGCCGGTCTTGTCCATCACCGTGTTGCAGGCATCGATGCAGGAGGCGCAGCCGATGCACTCATACTGCAGGCCGTTGCGGATGTCGATGCCGGTCGGGCACACCTGCACGCACAGCGAACAGTCGATGCACGAGCCGCCGTCGCCGTTGCCGTTTTTCGACAGCGGGCTGCGCGGCTCGCCGCGCGCGCTGTCGTAGGTGATGATCAGGGTGTCGCGGTCGAACATCGAACTCTGGAAGCGGGCGTACGGGCACATGTATTTGCACACCTGTTCGCGCATCCAGCCGGCGTTGCCGTAGGTGGCGAAGCTGTAGAACACCACCCAGAACCATTCCCACGGGCCAAAGCTCAGCGTCACCACTTCGCCCATCAGCGACTTGATCGGCGTGAAGTAGCCGACAAAGGTAAAGCCGGTCCACAGCGCCACCGCCAGCCAGGCGGCGTGCTTGGCGCTCTTCTTGCCGAACTTGCGCAGCGACGCCGGCTGGCGGTCCAGCGCGATACGGGCGCTGCGCTTGCCTTCAATCTTGCGTTCTATCCACAGGAAGATTTCGGTGTACACCGTTTGCGGGCAGGCGAAGCCGCACCACACCCGCCCTGCGATCGCTGTCGCCAGGAATAGCAGGTAGGCGCAGATGATCAGCAGCAGCGCGAGGTAAATGAAATCCTGCGGCCAAAGGACCAGGCCAAAGATGTAGAACTTGCGCGTGCCCAGGTCAAACAGCAGGGCCTGGCGGCCGTTCCACTGCAGCCATGGGGTGCAGTAGAAGGCCAGCTGCGTCAGCCAGACAAACAGCCAGCGCAGGCGGGCGTAGCGGCCGGCAATCTCGCGCGGATAGATCTCCTCGCGGGCCGCATACATCTTGATGACTTGTTCCTTTGGGGCGTTCATTTTTCAGCTGCTACCGGTGGATCAGCAGGGGCTGCTGCGGGAGCGGCAGCCTCGGCAGGGTTGTTCGACAGGCTCCAGACGTATGCCGCCAGCACATGCACCTTGGCTTCGCCGAGGAAGTCGGCAAACGCCGGCATGGTGGTGGTGCGGCCCTTGTTGATGGTCTCCTTGATGGTTTCCACACTGCCGCCAAACAGCCAGATCTTGTCGGTCAGGTTAGGCGCGCCGAGCGTCTGGTTGCCCTTGGCGTCCGCACCGTGGCAGGCCATGCAGGCGCCGAACTTGTCCTTGCCGAACACCGACTTGATCGGATCGTGGGTCGAGCCGGACAGGCTCAGCACGTAATGCGCGACCGCTTCCACTTCCTTGTCGCCACCGACGGCGGCGCCCATCGGCGGCATGGCGCCAACGCGGCCGTGCAGGATGGTTTCCTGGATGGTTTCCGGCGCGCCGCCGAACAGCCAGTCCTTGTCGGTCAGGTTCGGGAAGCCTTTATTGCCGCGTGCATCCGAGCCGTGGCACTGCGCGCAGTAGGTCAGGAACAGGCGCTCGCCGATGGCGTGCGCTTGCGGATCGGCCGCCACGGTTTTCAGGTCCTGCTGCTGGTACTTGGCGAACAGCGGACCGTATTCGGCGTCGGCCTTGGCCAGCTCGGTCTGGTACTGGCCGCTGGATTTCCAGCCCAGCTTGCCCGCGTAGCTGCCCAGGCCCGGATACAGGAACAAATAGGCCAGCGCGAACACGATGGTGATGTAGAACAGCCACATCCACCAGCGCGGCATCGGCGTGTTCAGCTCGGTCAGGTCTTCGTCCCAGACGTGGCCTGTCGTGTCCACTTTTTCGGTCTGGCCGGCGTCGCTCTTGGCGACCTTGACCTTCGATTGCGAGTACAGCAGGATGCCGCAGCCGATGATGCCCAGCAGGGTCAGCGCGGCGATGTAGATATCCCAGAAGCCGTTGGTGAAATCAGCCATGGTGCACCTCCTCGTCGTCGGCAAACGGCAGGTTGGCGGCCGCCGCGAAGTCGTCCGCCTTGCGGTGCACATACACCCACCACAGGATACCGCCAAAGGTGATGAACGAGATCACCGTCATGATGCTGCTGGCGTGGTCAAACAATGTATCGATAGCCATGCTAGTTCCTCGTTTTGATCAGGGTGCCCAGGCCTTGCAGATAGGCGATCAGGGCGTCTTGTTCCGTCTTGTCCTTGAGCTCTTCCGGCGCGGCGGCGATCTCGGCGTCGGTGTACGGCACACCGGTGCGGCGCAGCGCGCGCATCTTCGGCTGGATCTCGGCCGGCACCAGCGTGTTTTTCGACAACCACGGGTAGTTCGGCATATTCGATTCCGGCACCACGTCGCGCGGATTGTTCAGGTGATCGCGGTGCCATTCGTCGGAGTAGCGGCCCCCCACGCGCGCCAGGTCGGGCCCGGTGCGCTTGGAACCCCACTGGAACGGGTGGTCGTAGACGAACTCGCCGGCCACCGAGTAGTGGCCATAGCGCTCGGTCTCGGCGCGCAGCGGCCGCACCATCTGCGAGTGGCAGTTGTAGCAGCCTTCGCGGATGTAGATGTCGCGGCCGGCCAGGCGCAGCGGCGAGTACGGCTTGAGGCCCGCCACCGGTTCCGTGGTCGACTTCTGGAAGAAAAGCGGCACGATCTCGACGGCGCCGCCGACGCTGATCACCAGCGTCACCAGCGCGATCAGCAGCCAGGGATTTTTCTCGATCCATTCATGGGAAAATTTCATACTGTGCTCCGATATCAGGCGTGGGCTGCGTTGACCGCCGGAATTGGCGCGACCGCAGTCTTGGTGTTACGCAAGGTCATCCACGTGTTGTAGGCCATCACGCACATGCCGCCCAGGTACAGCAGGCCGCCGGTAAAGCGCACCACGTAGTACGGATAGGTGGCCTTGACGCTTTCCGCAAAGGTGTAGGTCAGCGTGCCGTCCGGATTGACCGCGCGCCACATCAGGCCCTGCATCACGCCGGCAATCCACATGGCGGCGATGTACAGCACCACGCCGATGGTGGCGACCCAGAAGTGCAGGTCGATCAGCTTGGTCGAATACATCTTCTGCTCGCCGGCGATGCGCGGGATGATGTAGTAGATCGAACCCATGGTGATGAAGCCGACCCAACCGAGTGCGCCGCCGTGCACGTGGGCGATGGTCCAGTCGGTGTAGTGCGACAGCGAGTTGATGGTCTTGATCGACATCATCGGACCTTCGAAGGTGGCGATGCCGTAGAACGACAGCGAAACGATCATGAACTTCAGGATCGGGTCGGTGCGCAGCTTGTGCCAGGCGCCCGACAAGGTCATCATGCCGTTGATCATGCCGCCCCAGCTTGGCGCCAGCAGCACCAGCGAGAACACCATGCCGACCGATTGCGTCCAGTCCGGCAGCGCGGTGTAGTGCAGGTGGTGCGGACCGGCCCACATGTAGGTGAAGATCAGCGCCCAGAAGTGGACGATCGACAGGCGATACGAGTACACCGGACGCTCGGCCTGCTTCGGAATGAAGTAGTAGACCATGCCCAGGTAGCCGGCGGTGAGGATGAAGCCGACCGCATTGTGGCCGTACCACCACTGGATCATCGCGTCCTGCACGCCGGCGTAGACCGAATACGATTTGAACAGCGAGGCCGGCATCGACATGCCGTTGACCACGTGGAGGATCGTCACGGCGATGATGTAGGCGGCGAAGAACCAGTTGGCCACGTAGATGTGCTTGACCTTGCGCTTGATCAGGGTGCCGAAGAACACCACGGCGTACGACACCCACACCAGCGCGATCAGGATGGAAATCGGCCATTCCAGCTCGGCGTATTCCTTGCCGCGGGTCAGGCCCATCGGCAGCGTCACGACCGCGCTCAGGATCACGGCCTGCCAGCCCCAGAAGGTGAAGGCGGCCAGTTTGTCGGAAAACAGGCGCACCTGGCAGGTGCGTTGTACCACGTAATACGAGGTAGCAAACAGGCCGCAGATACCGAACGCAAAAATCACCGCGTTGGTATGCAGCGGACGCAGACGGCCATAAGTCAGCCATGGAATGTCCAGATTCAGCGCCGGCCAGGCCAGCTGCGCGGCGATGATCACGCCGACCAGCATGCCCACGACGCCCCAGACTACGGTCGCAATCGTGAACTGCTTCACGACCTTGTAGTTATAGTGTTGATCCAATTGATTCTCCCCGGAACACTTTGATGATGTAGGTCAAAGGTTACTTAGGAGAGGCTTAAAAATCCTTGATATAAGTCAAAATTCGCCGGATCACTTGTGATCGATGGGCGGCTTGTCGTCGTCTTGCAGGATGCGCAGCGCCGGGCCGACCAGGTCGTCGAACTGGCCGTCGTCGGAAGCGCGGAAGAAGATCCATAGCGCCACGAACACCAGCACCACGCTGAGCGGAATGAGCAGGTAAAGGGCTTCCATCAGTCGGTCCCTTTCCTCAGGCGCAGCGCATTGAGCACCACCACGGCCGAGCTGAGCGCCATGCCGACGCCCGACAGCCACGGATTGAGCCAGCCCATGGCGGCGGCTGGAATCGCCACCACGTTGTAGACCGTTGCCCAGCCGAGATTCTGGCGGATAATGCACATGGTACGCTCGGCCACGCGGGCGCTGTCGGCCACCGCACCCAGGCGGCCGTTGAGCAGCACCGCATCGGCATGCGCCTGCGCCAGCGCGGCGCCGCTGCCCATGGCGAACGAGACGTCGGCGGCGCCCAGCACGGCGGCGTCGTTGATGCCGTCGCCGATCATGGTCACCACGCAGCCGCGCCGCTGCATCTGCTGCACGAAATTGAGTTTGTCGGCCGGCAGGTAGCCGCCGACCGTGGTTTCGATGCCCAGCTGGTCGCCGACGCGGCGCGCCAGCACGTCATCGTCGCCGCTGACCAGCACCACGGTCTTGCCGCGCCGGCGGAAGTAGTCGACGGTTTCCTGCGCATCGGGTCGCAGGCCGTCATGCAGTTGGAGACAGGCCAGCCACTGGCCCTCGACGCCGAGGTAGACCGGCGTCACGCCATCGGCCACCGCACGTTCCGGCGCCAGACCGGCGATGCCGGCGACGAACTGCGCGCTGCCCAGGCGGTAGCGGCGATTGTGCACCGTGCCTTCCAGGCCGCAGCCGGCGGTTTCGGTCAGCGCCACGGCGCTCCAGTGGTGCCGCCCAGCTTCGTCGGCGGCGCTGATGATGGCGCGCGCCAGCGGATGGGCGCTGCCGGTTTCCAGCGCGGCCGCCACCTGCAGGCAGAAGTCGGCGCGCATCGCGCCCAGTTCCTGTATCCCCTGCAGCACCGGCCGGCCCCAGGTCAGCGTGCCGGTCTTGTCCAGCACCACGTGGGTGGTGCGGTGCAGGGTCTCCAGGGTTTGCGGGCCGGTCACCAGCACGCCTTGCCTCAGCAGGTTGTCGGTGGCGGCGGCCAGCGCGGTGGGCGTGGCCAGCGACAGCGCGCACGGGCAGGACACCACCAGCACCGCGATCGCGATCGGCCAGGCGCGCGCGATGCTGCCGTCGTGCCAGAACCAGAAGCTGAAGGCGGCCAGCGCAAACAAGAGCAGGCCGGCGACGAAATACGCGGCCACGCGGTCGGCCCACAGCGCGATGCGCGGCTTGTCGCCGCCGGCGCGGTTGATCAGTTTCACCAGATCGGACAAGGTGCTGTCCTGCGCCTTGCGCGTGACGCGCGCCAGCACCACGCTGCTGGCGTTGATGGCGCCGCCGGGAATGGCGTCGCCGGTGGATTTCGGCACCGGTACGCTCTCGCCGCTCAGCAGCGACAGGTCGAGCGAGGTGCGGCCTTCGATGATGATGCTGTCGGCGGCCACCGCTTCGCCGGGTTTGATAACAATGATGTTATCCACAGCCAGCGACGCCGCGCGCACGATGGTGGCGGCGCGGCTGGCCGGATAGTTCTCCAGCAGCGAGGCCGATGCCGGCAGCGCGTGCTGCAAGCGCTCCAGTGCGGCGCCGGCCTTGCGGCGCGCGCGCAGTTCCAGGTAGCGGCTGCACAGCAGCAGGAAGATGAACATGGTCACCGAGTCGAACCACACCTCGCCCTTGCCGGTGAAGGTGGCGATGACGCTGGCGCCAAATGCGGCGGCGATGCCCAGTGCGACCGGCACGTCCATGCCCAGCGCCCGCGCACGCAGGCTGGTGATGGCGCCGCGCCAGAACGGCAGCGCCGAGTAGCTGATGGCGGGCAGCGTCAGCAGCAGGCTGGCCCAGCGCATCAGCGAGGCCATGCTGTCGTCCAGCGTGCCGTCGTCGTGCGCCAGGTAGGACGGGGCGACGTACATCATCACCTGCATCATCGACAGCCCGGCGACGAACAGCTGGCGGCCCAGCGTCTTTGCGGCGCGCTGCTGCTGGCCGGCGTGGCGGTCGGCTTCGTACGGATAGGCGGCGTAGCCGATGGTGTGCAGCGCGCCGAGGATGTCGCCTGGCTGGCAGGCATCGCGGCGCCAGCGCACGTAGAGCTTCTCAGTGGCGACGTTGAGCTGCGCGCTGTCGACGCCGGGTAGACGGGCCAGCCGGTTTTCGATCAGCCATACGCAGGCGGCGCAGCGGATGCCCTCCACCGTGAAGGTCGATTCGCGGCTGTCTTCATCGAGCGCGAAGCGCGGGTCGGCGTTGTCGTACAGTTGCAGTTCCGGCGGCAGCTGCTGGGCGCCTTCTGCGCTGGCGGCATAGGCGGTGCGGTCGCGGTAGTAGCTTTCCTGGCCCAGGTCGACGATGGTCTGCGCCACGGCAGCGCAGCCGGGGCAGCACATGGTGTGCGGTTCGCCGGCGATGGTGATGGTCCAGGCGTGATCCACCACATCGGGCAGCGTCTGGCCGCAGTGGTAGCACGGTGCGGGCGCCAGGACGTTCAAGGGTGTGGTGTGAGGCATAGCATTTCCATCCATTCGGGCGTGACGCCTCCCGCTGCGCGGGCAAGCCCGAGGACGCCGAAGGCCAGCACCAGCAGGCCGCAGGCGATGCGGACCTGGCGGCGCTGCATGGCTTGTTGCAGCCGTGCGCCGAGCATGCCAAGGCCGGTCAGCATCGGCAGCGTGCCGAGGCCGAAGGCCAGCATCAGCGCGGCGCCGTCGGCGGCCGAGCCGCTCAGCAGCGCGGTGGTCAGCACGCTGTAGACCATGCCGCACGGGAGCCAGCCCCACAGCGCGCCGAGGGCGTAGGATTTAGGCCCGGTATCGGCCGGCATCAGGGTTTTCATGGCTGGGGCGATGAGCGGTTGCGCGCGTTGCCAAAGTACGCGCCCGCCCTGCTCCAATACGGCCAGGCCGCGCCAGGCGTTCATCAGGTACAGGCCGAGGGCGACAAGCATCAGGTTGGCCAGCCAGTAGAAGCCGAGCTGGATGCCGGCCAGCGCCGCCATGTTGCGGGCGCCGCTGGCCAGGCCGCCAGCCAGGGCGCCAGCCAGCATGTAGCTGCTGATGCGGCCGGCGTTGTAGGACAGTACATGCGCCACGTCGTTCCCGCGCACGCGGGAACCCATGGAACGCCTGAGCGGATACTCAGCATGGATTCCCGCGTGCGCGGGAATGACGGTGCTGCGTGTGGTGGTGGACATCGCGGTGACGATGCCGCCGCACATGCCAACGCAGTGGATGCTGCCGGCCAGGCCGACCACAAACACTGGCAGTAGCTGGGCGGCATTCATGACATCCTCAGATGGTCTTCGAGTAGCGCAGCGGTTGCGGCGCGACATCCTGCGCCACGCCCAGATAACGGTCGAACACCATGCAGATATTGCGGATCAGCAGACGGCCTTTCGGCGTTACCGAAATCCATTCGTCATCGACGGTCAGCAGGCCGTCGTCCTCGAACGCCTTCAGCTTGTCCAGCTCCGCCGCAAAATACTGGCGGAAATTGATCGGGAAGCCCTGCTCGATCGACGACAGCGACAGCTCGAAATTGCACATCAACTTGCTGATCACCATGCGGCGCAGCAGGTCGTCGTTGTCCATCTTGATGCCGCGCGTGATCGGCAGCACGCCGTCATCCAGCCGGGCGTAATACGCGTCCAGCGTTTTCTCATTCTGGCTGTAGGTGGCGCCGACCGCGCTGATGGCCGACACGCCGCAGGCGATCAGCTCCGACTCGGCGCGCGTGGAATAGCCCTGAAAGTTGCGCTGCAAACGCCCCTGGCGCTGGGCCACGGCCAGCTCGTCGTCCGGCTTGGCGAAATGGTCCATGCCGATGTAGATGTAGCCGGCGTCGCACAAACGCTGGATGCACATCGCCAGCAGCTCCAGCTTGACCGCCGGCGTCGGCATGTCGGCATCGGCGATGCGGCGCTGCGGCTTGAAAATATGCGGCAGGTGCGCGTAGTTGTACAGCGCGATGCGGTCGGGCGAGGCGGCGATCACCTTGTCCAGCGTTTGCGTCATGCTGGTCATGGTCTGCTTCGGCAGGCCGTAAATCAGGTCGATGCTGATCGAACGGTAACCGGCGGCGCGGGCGGCATCCATCACGGCGCGGGTCTCGGCTTCCGGCTGGATGCGGTTGACGGCTTTCTGCACGTCCGGGTCAAAATCCTGCACGCCCAGGCTGATGCGGTTGAAACCCTGCGCGCGCAGGCTGTGCACGCGTTCCACGCTGACCGTGCGCGGATCGATCTCGATCGAATACTCGCCATGCGCATCGTCGGCGAAATCGAAGTTGGCGTGCAGGTGCGCCATCAGGTCGCCCATCTGCTTGTCGCTCAAATAGGTCGGCGTGCCGCCGCCGAAGTGCAGCTGTTCGATCTGGCCCATGCCGTCGAACAGGCGGCCCTGCATGTCGATTTCCTGCTTCAGGTAGCCGAGGTAGACGGCCGCCTTGCTGTGATCCTTGGTGACGATCTTGTTGCAGCCGCAGTAGTAGCACACCGTGTCGCAGAACGGAATGTGGACATACAGCGACAAGGGCCGGCGACTGCGGCGCATGCGCAGGCCGGCCACCGCTTCCAGGAACTGGCTGTAGCCAAAGTCGCTGTGGAAGCGGTCCGCGGTCGGATAAGAGGTGTAGCGTGGTCCCGACTGACTGAGCTTGGTGATGATGGCGGCGTCAAATTCAACGGGTGGGAAAGGCGTATTCATGATTTATGCGGCAAGGCGTTTCACGGTGGATGACTGTGACGCGGCTGCGCGGACGCTGCGCGCGCCACGGGCCGGACCAAACTTGAACAGGCTGACCGCTTGCGTCAGGCCGCCCGCTTCCAGCGCCAGGCTGGCGGTGGCGGCGGCTGCCTCTTCGACCAGCGCGGCGTTCTGCTGCGTGACCTGGTCCATGTGGGCGATGGCCGAGTTGACCTGGTCGACGCCGATGCTTTGCTCGTGCGAGGCGACCGAGATTTCGCGCATGATGGCGGTGACCTGCTGCACCGAGGCCACCACTTGCTTCATGGTGGCGCCGGCGCGGTCGACCTGCACCATGCCGGCGCTGACCTTGCCGACCGAGACGTCGATCAGGTTCTTGATGTCCTTGGCGGCGGTGGCGCTGCGCTGGGCCAGGTTGCGCACCTCGCCGGCGACCACCGCGAAGCCGCGGCCTTGTTCGCCGGCGCGGGCCGCTTCCACGGCGGCGTTCAGCGCCAGGATGTTGGTCTGGAAGGCGATGCCTTCGATCAGGCCGATGATGTCGACGATCTTGCGCGACGAGTTGTTGATTTCATCCATGGTGGCGATGACGTCGGCCACGATCACGCCGCCCTGCACCGCCACGTCGGAGGCGTTTTGCGCCAGCTTGTTGGCTTGCTCCGAGTTGTCGGCGTTCTGCTTGACGGTGGACGAGAACTGCTCGACGCTCGATGCGGTTTCTTCCAGGCTGGCGGCCTGCGCTTCGGTGCGGCCGGACAGGTCGGCGTTGCCGGCGGCGATCTGGCGGGTGGCCACGGCCATGGTCTCGACGTTGACGCGGACGTCGCGGATGGTGGCGATCAGGTTGCTGTTCATTTGCTGCAAGGCGCGCAGCAGCTGGCCCACTTCATCGGTGGCTTCGGTGTCGAAGCTGCCGGACAGGTCGCCGGCGGCGATCTGGCGGGCGCCGTGCAGCGCGCGGTCCAGCGGTTGCAGCACCGAGACGCGCAGCGTGTACCACAGGAAGACGTTGATCAGCAGGCCGAGGAAGGTGGCGGCGAAGATGCCGTAGCTGTTGGCGGCGTGGCCGTTCATCAGCGCGGCGGCGCACACCAGCACCTGCAGCACGTTGACTACGCTGGTGGCGGCCCAGATGCGGAAGCCGAGCGACACGTGGCTCAGGCGCGACAGCAGGTTGGCGAAGCCGGGATGGATCACCTGGCCGTTCTTGATGCGGATGTTGTGATTGGCTTCGGTGCGGATCGTACGGTAGGCCTGTTCGGCCTTGGCGATCTGGTGGCGCTCGGCCTTGACGCGCACCGACATGTAGCCGATGGTCTTGCCGCTTTCGCGGATCGGCGTGATGTTGGCGCGCACCCAGTAATGGTCGCCGTTCTTGCAGCGGTTCTTGACGATGCCGGTCCACGGCGTGCCGTCCTTGATCGACGCCCACAGGTCGGCAAAGGCTTCAGCCGGCATGTCGGGATGGCGCACGATGTTTTGCGGAGCGCCCAACAGTTCTTCCTCGTCAAAGCCGCTGATCTGGGTGAAGTAAGGATTCACATAAGTGATGTTGCCGTTCAGGTCCGTTTTCGACACGATGGCCTGGTCGTCCAACACTTCGACTTCGCGATTGGTGACTGGTTGGTTGTTGCGCATAGCTCTCTCCGCCGGTGTTTTATTGCTTTATCGCAATGAATATGATCAGTTTACGTAGTCCACCCGTCGAATTTATTGATTTAGATCAAATTTCCCCGGATTGGAGCGTGTACTGATCCCGCCGGGGAGAGAGCCGGACTGGTCAGCGGTTAGGGATGGACGCCAGGTCGCGCACGTTCTTCTGGACGGTGACCGCCGCGAACAAGCTGATCAAGAAGGCCATGCCGTAAAAACCCTTCTCGCTCAGGGCCAGCTGGGCGTTCCATAGGCCGGCCATATAGGTCAGGGCGCCGGCGATCAGGGCCAGCCACGATGCGCCGATGAAGGCGCTGGAAGGGGTAGTCATGCGTGCTCCTTGTCGATAGGGAAAGCGAGGCCGGCTGGCGCTCGCTTCCGTATCAGAGCAGAAGACTTAGGGGTGCTTTTTGACCGGACGCAGGATCTTGCTGGCGGCCACCGCCGAGGCAGTCCCTCCGTTGACGTGCAGGGCCGCAGCGTCCAGTTTTTGTTTGACGATGTCGCAGACTTGCTCAAAAGTTGGGTGGTAAGAGAGTGTTTCTATCGCGTCGAATTGCAATCGGAGGTGGGTGAGATCGCCAGCGAGCGCTTTCTTGATTGGAGTTATGTAACGGACAAGGAATTTGCTGGCATTTAACAGGTCATCCGGCTCCTTTTCAGCCACCAAGGCAAAATCGAACAGGTCACGAGCGAGTAGACGATTACCACGATGGAAGAATTTTTTTGCAACAATTTCAGCTCCGGTCTCGACATGTACTTTGCGACCGAATATTTCCTCGTCGACGTAAGGGTTCTCGGTCAAATTCGGCGACGCGACGAAATCAATCTCACCCTCGGGCAGGAATAGTTTAATGAAGTCGTTTGCTTCTTCATAGTGAACGGCCATATCCTCTGCGACCTGACTCAGGCGAGGGTTCACATGGTTGAGTGCCTGGGGATCGGGTACGAAAATATCGATGTCTTTGCTAAGACGGTGGTGATATTTGCGCATCAGCGCTGTCCCGCCACCGAAGGTCCAGTAGAGGTGTCTTGTACCGCGAGCTTGGATTTCATCCACCAAGCGCATGGCGTTTTGAAAGAGGCCTTCCCAGGTCTTTTCGTTTGTCATTACCAGACAGTTCTATGTGTGTGAAGAGCCTTCGCAATTGCGGAGACGTGCTTCATGACTGTCTTGGTCGGCGTTTGTGTTTGGATTGAAGCTTCGTGAATAGCACCGACCACTAACTGCACAGGTGTTTCGTCCAATAGCGCTATGACATGGGGTTTGAACTCGTCCGGAACCACACCTGACTGCAAAATATGCTTCAGCACATCGGAAGTGAGAATCTTCTTGTAGCTCGTGCTGGCAGTTTGTGCCGCCATTTTGAGCGCAGGCGACTTCGTCAATCTTTCTTTGGCGTCAAAGCTCAGACCGAGAATGCCTAGTAGCTGGTTTAGCTTTACATACCCTAAATCCTCAAGAACGCCACTTTCCAGTTGATTGACGGTGGTGCGTGATAGCCCAGCCAACTTTGCTAGCTGGGCTTGACTGATCCCGAACTCTTTCCGTTTGCCACGGACGTGCATGCCTACTTCGCGAAGTTGCATGATATCAAGCCCTAAAAATGTTCAATAAACTGAACACATTATCGTTGATACGTCCGAGTTTTCAAGGTTGTCAGGATTCCTTTTTGACTAGACGGATGATTTGACCGACAGCCGACACCACGACCAGGGCAATGCCACCGGCGATCAGGCCGGCGACGGCGTCCAGCAGGCTCGGGACGATCACGGCCAGCAGCCCGCCGACCGCCGGGGTGGTGGCCACGGCTTCGGTGGCGTGGTGGATGAGGTCGTGGGCGAACGGCAGGCCGTGGGTCAGGATGCCGCCGCCGACCATGAACATGGCCACGGTGCCGACGATGCCCAGCAATTTCATCAGCACCGGCGCCGCCGACAGCAGTACGCGGCCCAGCGCGCGCACCGCCGCGCCGCCGCTCTGGCTCAGGTACAGGCCGGCGTCGTCCATCTTGACGATGGCGGCCACTAGGCCGTACACGCCGACTGTCATCACCAGCGCGATGCCGACCACCACCGTCACCTGTTGCAGGAACGGCGCCGTCGCCACCGTGCCCAGCGCGATGACGATGATTTCCGCCGACAGGATGAAGTCAGTGCGCACCGCGCCTTTGATCTTTTCCTTTTCCAGCGCCACCAGATCCACATCGGGATTGGCCAGCGCCTCGCGCAGCTCGGCCTTGTGTTCGTCGTCGCCGCTGTGGAACAGGCTGTGGGCGATTTTCTCGAAGCCTTCAAAGCACAGGTACAGGCCGCCCACCATCAGCAGCGGCGTGATGGCCCACGGCGCAAACGCGCTGATCGCCAGCGCCGCCGGCACCAGGATGGCCTTGTTCTTCAGCGAGCCGACGCCGACTGCCCACACCACCGGCAATTCGCGCTCGGCGCGCACGCCGGACACCTGCTGGGCGTTCAGCGCCAGGTCGTCGCCCAGCACGCCGGCGGTTTTTTTGGCCGCCACCTTGCTCATCAGGGCGACGTCGTCGAGGATGGAGGCGATATCGTCGATCAGGGCTAACAGGCTGGAACCGGCCATCGGGGGTACTCCTTGTATGGTTTGACAGGCAATATTAACCCAAGCAAGCCGCGCCACGATACCGCTACAATGATGATTGCTTAAGTTAAATAATTAAACGGAATCGCCATGAGCTTCGCCACCTGGATTACCTTCTTTGTTGCCGCCTGCATTATTGCCGTGTCGCCGGGCTCGGGCGCGGTGTTGTCGATGTCGCACGGCCTGTCGTATGGCGTGCGGCGTGCCAGCGCCACCATCCTCGGCTTGCAGACCGGCTTGCTGCTGGTGTTCTTCATCGCCGGCGCCGGCGTCGGTTCGCTGCTGATGGCGTCGGAAGTGGCGTTCAACATCGTCAAGACGGTGGGGGCGCTGTACCTGATCTACCTCGGCCTGAGCCAGTGGCGCGCCAAGGTCCACATCAGCGAACAGCAGCAGGCGGCGGTGGTGGTGCCAACCGTCAAAAAGCGCTTCCTGACCGGTTTCCTGACCAACGCCACCAATCCGAAAGGCATCATCTTCATGGTGGCGGTGCTGCCGCAGTTCATTACCGACAAGGCGCCGCTGCTGCCGCAACTGCTGATCCTGGCTGTGACCATGTGCTGCATCGACCTGGTGGTGATGCACAGCTACGCTTTCCTGGCTTCTTCGATGCAGCGCTTTTTCCGCGACGCCCGTGCCGTCAAGAAGCAGAACCGGGTATTCGGCGGCCTGTTGATGGCGGTCGGCGCGGCACTGTTCTTCGTCAAGCGTGGCAGCGCCGCAACTTAGAAATTTTGCAAGTATTTGTAACCGCTGTCGTCGGATCGGACCGTGCGGCGTTATTCAGGCATTACCCACAGGAGACGCTGCCATGAGCCGCAAGATTATCCACACCGTCGTGCTGGCCGCAATGGCCGGCTTTTCCGCGTTGGCCCAGGCCGAAGACCCGCCCGCGATCGTCGGCCGCATCTCCAGCGTCGAAGGGCAAGTGACGCTGGTGGGGGATGGCGATCCGGTCGGCGCCGCGCTGAATTGGCCGGTGACGGCAGCCAACCACATCAACACGGCCAACGGTGCCCGCACCGAATTCCGCGTCGGCTCGACCGCCGTGCGGGTGGATGGCGATTCCGACCTGGAAATCACGGCCATGGACGACGACCTGCTGCGCCTGCGCCTGAACTACGGCAGCGTCAGCATCCGCGTGCGCAATCCGGATCTGCTGCGCGACTTTGAACTGACCACACCGCAAGCCCGCATCACCCTGCTGGAGCAGGGCATTCTGCGGGTCGACGTCGACCGCCAGCCAGATACCAGCCAGGTCAGCCTGCTGGCCGGCAGCGCGCGCGTGGACGGCGCCGGTTCGTCGGTGGTGGTCAGCAACGGCCGTCATGTGGACGTGACCGGCGAAGACGTGCGCACCAGCGTGGCGCGGCGCGACGGTTTCGACATCTGGGCCGAGGACCGCGACCGCTACGACAACAGTACCACTACCCGTTTCGTTTCCAGCGGCATGACCGGCTACGAAGAGCTGGACCGCAACGGCACCTGGATCGACAATCCCGAATACGGCCCGTTGTGGACGCCGCGCAATGTGGCGCTGGACTGGGCGCCGTACCGCGACGGTCGCTGGATCTGGCTGGCGCCGTGGGGCTGGACCTGGGTCGACAACGCGCCGTGGGGCTATGCGCCGTCGCACTATGGGCGCTGGGTGATGGTGGGGCGCCGCTGGTCGTGGGCGCCGGGCCGTCCTGCCGGGCGGCCGGTGTGGGCGCCGGCGCTGGTCGGCTGGGTTGGCGGCAATGGTGGCGGACCGCGTCCGGGGCCGGGACTGGGCTGGTATCCGCTGTCGCCGCGCGACCGGTTTGTGCCGGGCTACCGGGTGTCGGCGGATTACGACCGCCGCGTGACGTGGACGCACAACGGCAAGCCGTTCACGCCGCGCAATGACTGGAATGGCCGTCGCGATGGCCTGACGGTGCTGCCGCGCGATCAGTTTGAAGGCCGCCGCAATGTGGTGGTGAACCGGGGCGCGCAGGTGATTCCGCCAGCGAGTTTCGTCAACAATGTGTCGCCAGTGGCGCCGCCGCAGCCGCCGGGGCGCACGCTGACCACCAACCGTGGCGGCGGTGACCGCGATCATGATGGCATACCGGACCGGTTTGACCGCAATGACGGACGTAACGACGGCCGCAATGACCGGCCGGGACGGGTGCTGACGGCGCCATCGCAGCCGGTACCGGTGCCGCCGCAACAGCCGCGCGGGCAGCTCAGCACGCTGGCGCCGAATCAGTTCGGTCATCCGGATGCGCCGGCGCAGACGATTAATCCGAATGATGTGCGGATTGAATTGCGGCCCAGGTTTAATCAGCCTGTGCAGCCAGGTCAACCTGGTCAGCAGCCGGGACAGCCGCCGCGCTGGCAGGCGCCGACGATGCCGCAGCCGGCGCAGGTGTCGCCGCAACAGCCACAACAACCTCAGCAGCCGCAACAGCCGCAACAGCCGCAGTGGCAACAGCCGCGCGACCGCACGGACCGGGGGGGCGATGACAATGGACGCCGTTTCCGTCCGCGTGATGAGCAGCAGCGTCCGCCTCAGCAGGCGCAGCCGGTGCAGCAACCGCAAGTGCAACCGCAGCAGCCACAACCGGCGCAGCAGCCGCCACGCCAGTTCACGCCGCCGCCACAGCAGCAGCAACCGCAACAACAACCTCAGCGCGCCGAACCACGCCGCGAAGCCGAAAAACCGCGCGACGAGAAAAAAGACCCAAACCGCGACCGCCGCGACAACCGCCAGTAAACTACGGTAAACTACGGGGTCAGGTCTCACATTTCTACACGGCCCCAACCGTAGCAACCGCTACGGTTGGGGCCGTGTAGAAATGTGAGACCTGACCCCGGATTATTGTTGGGCTTTGAGGCGCAGGCGGGCGCGCCACTCGCCCAGCGCCGACAGCGCGCCCTGAAACTCGCGCTCGATCAAATCCGCTTCCGCCGCCGTGACCTTGCCATCCAGCAGCGCGGTGGAGACGGCTTCCGCCACCGCTCCCACCTGGCTCATCACCTTGCACACCGTCTGCGACAGGTCGTCTTCGCCGATGGCTTCCGGCATCGGCACCACAAACGCTGCCATGCCGTGCCGCACCAGCAGCGCGTGCAGCGGCAGATGCGCGTCCGCCACGCCCGCCTTGTGGCACAGGTCCACCACCGTCGACACCTCCTCAAACGACGGATAGTGCGACGCAATCGTCGGCGCCAGCTTGTTGCGCAAGACGTTGACCGAGATCCCCATCGCCTGCGCCAGGGCGTCGATGCCGCCGGGATACGCGCGCGCCACCTTGTAGAGCGCGTCGTGCTGATTCATGTCCAGGTATTTACGTGTCATGGTGAAGCGTGCCTTTTATTACCGATGCACCCGCCGACGCGCGGCGCTATGCTGTTTTTCATTCAACTCTTTGTGAAAACACATCATGAAGTCATTTCGCTCTGCGCTGCTGTTGACGGTTTGCCTGGCCGTGGCCGGCAATGTGCCCGTGTATGCCGGCGCAACTTCTCATTCTGGCACATCGTCCTCGTTTAAAAGTGGATTTTCTTCACAAAAGAGCAACGCCGCCAGGCATAGCAGACCGTCAGCGCCGCCCGCCAGCCGCCAGAGCGGTCCGGGTGCCTTCGGCCAGCAGGCCGGTTCGCCGGCCCAGCCGCAACGCAATACCTCGGCCATGTCGCGCGATGTCGACCAGAGCGCGTCGCGCGCCAATGCGCTGAGGACGCTGGATGAACGGCGCGCCGCCGCCAATAACCAGCCGCCGCCGCTGAACGATACCTTGCGCCAGCCGCAGCAACCGTCACCCGTGTACCGCGCGCCGGCCTACCCGGCGCCGGGGCCGGGTTATCAACAGCAGCCGTCCGGCAGTGGTAATGGCCTGATGGCCGGCGTGATGGGCTTCATGCTGGGGCGGGCGATGAGCCAGAGCCATCAACCGGTGGCCTACCCGACCACCAGCAGCAACCCGCCGGCAACGCAGTCCACCGCGACGACGGCGGGCACCGATAGCGACGGCAGGGTGACCGGCATGCCGGGTCTGGGCGCCCCGGCGCCGGCAGCCGCGCCGCAGCCGTCGTTCTTCATGAGCGTGCTGCGCTGGTTTGCCTGGTTGTCCGTGTTGAGTTTGCTGATGTGGGCGGCGGTGTATTCGGTACGCAAGTTCCGCCGCCTGCGCGCCGCGCCGAATTATTCGTTTGAAAGGAATTGATGATGGGCTGGACCGATGCATACAACTATCTGCGCAATGGCGCGGCCAGGCTGGCCGGCAACCAGGCGCCGCGCACCGATGGCGATCTCCCGCTCGGCGCGCGCATCGGCAGCGTGGTCGGCATCCAGCAGTCGCCGCTGCTGCGCGCGGTCGCCAATGGTTCGCTGATCACGCTGCCGGACGCGGACGACACCCGCATCCTGGCCGTGTCGCAGATCCGCCTCCAGCAGTCTGGCGGGCTGTACCGCTATTACCTGGAAACCGGCGACCGCGACGACAAGGAGAAGTTCCTGCAGGTCTACCAGAACGCCAGCGGCGAGGTCAGCGAGATCATGTACTGCACCCAGCTGGCGCGCGTGATTCCGGAGACGGCGGCCGATCAGGACGCCTACACGGGCCAGGCCGGCGCCGGCCTCGGCGACCGCAGCTACACGCTGTGGCGCCAGCAGCTGGACGATCTGGGCCTGGATCTGGAACTGGTGTTCGGCAGCAGCGAAGGCCTCGACTACTGGCGCGACGCCGGCGATCCGGAAACGCCGTACATGCCGCCGTTCACCGGCACCGAGGTGCGGCTGGACGACGCCAGCGGCCGCACCGGCCTGCGCCAGGAAATGTATTTCATGCCGTATGTGCGCACCTTGCGCGGCGGCGGCAACGAGTATTTGCTGATCACGACGGAAATTATCCGCAGCGTGAACGGCGATTCATCCCAACGCGGGATCCATGTCGACTTTGTGATTGGCATCCCGGTGGAGCAGCAACGCATCGTTATCCAATGATGCGCAACTTTGACAACGAAGGAAGACTGACATGAGCAACTTGAATGGCTGGGGTTTGACCGCGCGCCTGATCACCAAGCATTTCGGCGCACTGGGCAATCGCGTTTCCGAAGCGATCGCCAATTTTGATCCGGAAACCGCCACCGAGGCTGACCGCGACCGTCTGGCGGACAGTCTGCGCGGCGCAGCCCAGAAGCTGGCCGCCGCCCGCGCCGCGTTCAACAAGGAGGCCGATGACGTCGTCAAGCTGCGCCAGCTGATCGCCACCGACGAGCAGGCGGCCGGCACGCTGGCCGAGCGTCTGGCCAGCGGCAAGATTTCGGAATCGACGATTACGCTGTTCTGCGACGAGCTGGAGTCGAACAAGGCGCGCATGCCGCAGGAACTGCAGGAGGAAGCCGACGCCCGCCAGTACATGGACGAGCTGCAAACCATCGTTGACGCGCTGTCGAAACATCTGGCCGAGTTCGATTCGCAGGCGAAGAAGGCGATGCAGGCGCTGGCGTCGGCCCGGGCCCAGCAGGATCTGCAGCAGCTGCGCGCCGAGCGCCAGGCCCAGCTGACGGGGTTGCAGGGTATGCAAGGCCAGTCGAGCGCGCTGAGCGCCCTGACTCGTCGCGCCGAGACCATCCGTACCAATGCCGAAGGCTTGCGCATCGTTACCGATATCGGCCAGAAGCCGCTGGACCAGGCCGCCGAACTGGAGGCGATCCGCAAATCGGTCAGCCAGCCGGCGCTGGGCAATGAGTCGGCGCTGGCGCGCTTGCAGCGCCTGTCGGGCCAGCCCGCTGCCGAGCCGTTGGCGCTTGCAAAGTCCTGATCCGGCTACAATATAGGCCTGAGACGCCGTTCGGTGTCTCAGGTTTTATATTTTTAGATTGGAATGAATATGCAAGCGATCCCCCCATCAGAGTCCCTCATCGAGTATCCGAGCGACTTCCCGATCAAGGTCATGGGTCCGACTCATATCGATTTCGCCCCGACCATTACCGTGGTTGTGCAAAAGCACGATCAGGATTTCCACGAAGGCAAGATGGAAGTTCGCCCTTCGGCCAAAGGCAATTACACCGGCCTGACCTGCACCGTGCGCGCTACCAGCCGCGAGCAGCTGGATGCGCTGTACACTGAACTGTCGGCGCATCCGATGGTCAAAATCGTCATGTAAAAGCGTCATTCCCGCGAAAGTGGGAATCCTACGCCGTCACCAGGCACGCTCGGCATGGATTCCCGCCTGCGCGGGAATGACGGCTAGGCATGCTGGCGCTGGAAGACGGCAATCTCTTCCAGCAGCCAGTCACGAAACGCCTGCACCTGCGGCTTGCTCGCCGCACCGGGCGGCGTGACGAAGTAGTATTCATCCGGGCTCGGCGTGGCGACGTTGAACAGCCGCAGCAACTGCCCGGAGGCGATTTCCTGCATCGCCACCACGTGCCGCACCAGCGCCACGCCGTTGCCATCGGCGGCAGAACGCACCAGCATCGATAAATCCTCAAACAGCAGCCCGCCGGACGGTTCCGGCAGGTCGACTCCGGCTGCGTGCAACCACGGCGTCCAGCGCTCCACCGAGCGCAGCAGCGTATGCCGCGCCAGGTCGGCCGGCGCCAGCGGCAGCTGCCCACCGCGATAGTGTGGACTCACTACCGGGTAATACACATCCCCCATCAGCCGCAATACCACCATGCCCGGATAGTTGCCGCGCCCGAAGCGGATGCCGACATCGACGCCCTCGCGCGCCAGATCCTGCATGTGGCCGCTCGATTGCAGCACCACTTCGATATCTGGATGCAGCTCGATGAATTTGCCGAGACGCGGCGCCAGCCAGCGCGCCGCAAACGACGGAATCGAGGTGATGGTCAGCCGCTGGTTGATGCTGGCGGCGCGCATGGCGTCGGTGGCGGCCGCGATGTCGGCGAAGGCCTTGCCGAGGAACTGGGCGAATTTCAGGCCGTCGTTAGTTATTTTCACCTGGCGGCCGTTGCGCACGAACAGTTGCCGTCCCAACTCCTCTTCCAACGCCCGTACCTGGTGGCTGATGGCGCCGTGCGTCAGGTGCAGCTCTTCCGCCGCGCGCGAGAAATTCTCGTGGCGGGCCGCCGCCTCGAAGGCGCGCAATGCGGAAAAATTGGGCAGCCTGCGGGCCATGCTGTGGATAACTTTGTGAATAAAACTAACAAGAATTGCGAAAATATACCGTTATACAGGCACTTACACAAGGTTTACTATGTGAATAAATCTACCTAAGCCGGAGCCGCCATGTCGTTTGAACTGTACGCCGATAGCCTTTTCACCAGCCCGTATGCCTTGTCCGTGTTCGTGGCGCTGACCGAGAAGGGCCTGCCTTTCAGCCTCAAGACGGTGGATCTGGGCAGCGGCGAGCAGAAGCAGCCGGCGTTTGCCGACCGCGCACTCACCGCCCGCGTGCCGGCGCTGGTGGAAGGTGAAGGTCATGAGCAATTCGTGCTGACCGAGTCGAGCGCCATCACGGAGTACCTGGACGAGAGCTTCCCGCCGCCGGAATACATCGCGCTGTATCCGCAGGAGCGCCGCCAGCGCGCACTGGCGCGGCAAATCCAGGCCTGGGTGCGCAGCGACCTGGTGCCGGTGCGCGTCGAGCGCGATACCGAAACCGTGTTTTTCAAGAAGCCGTGCGCGCCGCTGAGCGAGACCGCGCAGGCGGCCGCCGCCAAGCTGGTGCACGTGGCCGAACGCGTCGTGCAAGGGCCGCAGCACCTGTTCGGCGACTGGTCGATTGCCGATACCGACCTGGCCATCATGCTAAGCCGGCTGGTGCGCAATGGCGATGAAGTGCCCGCCAAGCTGCGCGAATACGTCGATTTCCAGTGGCAGCGGCCGTCGGTGCAGGCCTGGCTGGCCCGCCACCAGCCGGGATGAAAGTTACGCACAGGCGTATAATGCCGGGATGACGTCTCCTACCTTCCCTGAGATCAAGCATCTCGGCCAAGCCGATTACGACAGCACCTTCGCCGCCATGCGGGCCTTTACCGACGCCCGCACGCCGGATTCGCGCGACGAACTGTGGATCGTCGAGCATGCGCCGGTCTACACGCTGGGGCTGGGCGCCGACCGCGGCCACCTGCTGGCCGGGGCGACGCAGATCCCGGTGGTGCAGACCGACCGCGGCGGCGAAGTCACCTATCACGGCCCCGGCCAGGTGGTGATTTACCTGCTGATGGACCTGCGCCGCAACAAGCCGGGCGGCAAGCTGTATGCCCGCCAATTCGTGCATAAAATCGAGCAGGCGATCATCAATGTCTTGCAGGCGTATAATCTGGTCGGTGAGCGCGTGGAAGGCGCGCCGGGCATCTATATGGCCGGCGGCGATCACAAAGGCGCGAAGATTGCCGCGCTGGGCTTGAAGGTACGCGGCAATGGCTGCACCTACCACGGGCTGTCGCTGAATGTGGCGATGGATCTGGCCCCGTTTTCCTGGATTAATCCTTGCGGCTATGCCGGACTGGAAACAGTCGATATGCGCACCGTTGGCGCGCAGGCAAAACTGTCGGATGTGCAACAGCAGCTGGCCGAGGAATTAGTCCGCGTCCTGGCGACCAACGAATGAACTGATTATGACCACTGAAACCATCGTAGCGTACAACCCGAGCGAAAAGCAAAAAGGCGCCAGCAAGACTTCGCGCATTCCGATCAAGATCGTGCCGATCGAGCAGGTCGAGCGCCTGAAGAAGCCGGACTGGATCCGTGTCAAGGCCGGGTCGCCGAACACCCGTTTCTACGAAATCAAGGAAACGCTGCGCGAAAACAAGCTGGTGACCGTATGCGAAGAAGCCAGCTGCCCGAACATCGGCGAATGCTTCGGCAAGGGCACGGCGACCTTCATGATCATGGGCGACAAGTGCACCCGCCGCTGCCCGTTCTGCGACGTCGGCCATGGCCGCCCGGACCCGTTGGACAAGGATGAGCCGACCAACCTGTCGCACACCATCGCCAAGCTGCGCCTGAGCTACGTCGTGATCACCTCGGTGGACCGTGACGACCTGCGCGACGGCGGCGCCCAGCACTTCGTCGAGTGCATCCAGAACACCCGCGCGCTGTCGCCGAAAACCCAGATCGAAGTGCTGGTGCCGGACTTCCGCGGCCGCCTGGAAAAAGCGCTGGCGATCTTCGCCGACGGTCTGCCGGACGTGATGAACCACAACCTGGAAACCGCGCCGCGCCTGTACAAGGAAGCGCGTCCGGGTTCGGATTACATGCACTCGCTGAAGCTGCTGAAGGATTTCAAGGCGCTGTACCCGAGCGTGAAGACCAAGTCGGGCATCATGGTCGGCCTGGGCGAGACCGACGAGGAAGTGCTGCAGGTGATGCGCGACATGCGCGAGCACGACATCGACATGCTGACCATCGGCCAGTACCTGGCGCCGTCCAACAGCCACCTGCCGGTGCGCCGCTACGTGCACCCGGACGTGTTCAAGATGTACGAAGAAGAAGCCTACAAAATGGGCTTCAAACATGCCGCCGTCGGCGCCATGGTGCGCAGCTCGTACCATGCGGACGAGCAAGCACACAACGTGCTGGCAGCAGGCTAAAAACAAAGGCTCCTCACGGAGCCTTTTTTGATTTGTCTTAAATGGCAGGGCTTGCGCTGTGGGTCTGGACGGCTAGACTGAACTGGCGGAGGTCACATGCCTATCATCGATATCGCAGTAGCACAAAATCAGCTCCCTGGCTTGCTGGAAGCCGTCAGGCGCGGCGAGGAAGTGGTCATTTCACAGGGCGGAGAACCTGTCGCCCAACTGGTTGCCCTTCGTCCTCCAAAGGTTGTTCGCCGGCTCGGCACCATGAAAGGCAAGATCTGGATCGCAGATGACTTCGACGCACCGCTGCCTGACGACATACAGGCTGCGTTCGAGGGGAAATAGTGCATTTGCTGCTGGACACTCACATACTGCTCTAGTGTCTACAAGGTAGTAGGAGCTGATCGTTTGCTGGCCAGCTACTCCCCGTTCGTTGAGCTGATTTGAACGCTTAGGCGTCCAGGCCTTTGGCCAGCACTTCGGCGACGGTCTGGTTCAGATCCTGGCCGCGCTCGGTGGCGAGGGCGTGCAGGCGTTTTACCAGTTCATCATTCAGTTTGACGGCGAATGGCACCAGGC
The DNA here is from genome assembly GCF_009857535.1 of Duganella margarita. GTDB lineage: Bacteria > Pseudomonadota > Gammaproteobacteria > Burkholderiales > Burkholderiaceae_D > Rugamonas > Rugamonas margarita. The sequence continues at coordinate 206,095 of NZ_WWCS01000001.1, read as the reverse complement.
CCAGCGCCTGGTCGCGTTTGCGCTGCTCGCGCTTGTCGATGACGGTGTTATCGGCATTGCCGAAGCCGGCGGCGCCCGGCGCTACCATCTTGCCCATCAGCTTTTTGGCGTCGGCCTTGGCCAGTCCTGTTTTTTTCATGTTGAGTTCCTCTTTAAAGACGCCATTCTACGCGCTTGTTGCCGTCGTGCCGTGCCTTGCTATAGCCAGTGCCCGGGCAGCATGGTCTCGCACAGCTCCACCCAGGCGCGGGCCGCATGCGACAGGTAGCGGCCGTTCCAGATGTGGGCCAGCCGCCAGTTGATTTCCGGTTCGACCACGCGCACCGCCGCCACCTCGACGCCGTTCAGGCGATGGATGAACGGCTCCGGCAGCAAGGCCACGCCGACGCCGGCCGATGCCATCGACACCAGCCAATCCCACTGGCCGCTTTGCGCCGCGATCACCGGCTCCAGTCCATGCTGCTGGAAAACCTGGCGCAAGGCCCGCGTCAACGCAAATTCATCCTTCAGCAGCACCAGCGGCATCGACGCCAGATTGGACAGCTTGATGGTGGCCGCATTGCGGCGGAAAGTATCCGGCTTGGCCACGGCCCAGATGGGAAACTTGGCCACTTCCTTCGATTGCAGGTCCAGCGACGGGTCGACCGGCGACACGGTCATGCCGAGTTCCAGTTCGCCGGTCGCCACCAGCCGCTCGATGACCTGACCGGTATCTTCGCGCAGCGTCAGCGCGATGTCCGGATGCCGTTCGCGGAACGCCTTCAGCACCGGCGTGAACAGCAGGTTGATCATCGGCGGAATGCCGACCGTCAGGTGGCCGCGCTGCAAGGCCTTGGTGTCTTGCAGTTCCGTGTTCAGCAGCCGCATGGAATTGAGCATCTCCTGGCCGCGCTCAAACACGATGCGGCCGGCGTCGGTCAATACCAGCTTGCGGCCTTGCCGTATCAGCAGCGCCTCGCCGACTTCCTCCTCCAGTTGCCGCACCATCTTGCTGATGGTGGACTGGGTGACGTACATCGATTCAGCGGCTTGGGTAAAGCTGTTCAGCTGTACGGTGGTGACGAAATAACGGAGCGAGCGGATGTCCAAAATGATCCCGTAGCGTTCGGTGATGAATCATGGATTTTACGCCAAGGCGCTATACTCGGCCGGAGTGAATCTAAAACGTTGGCATCGTCCGGGAACGCAAATGAGTGTACGTATCGAGGAGTCGTGGAAGCTGCGGTTGCAGGGAGAGTTTGAGCAGCCGTATTGGGAAGCGCTGACGTCTTTCGTGCGCGCCGAGTATGCGGCGACGCAGTGCTGCCCGGCTGGCAAGGATATCTTCCGCGCTTTCGACTTGACGCCGTTTGATGACGTCAAAGTCGTGATCCTCGGACAGGACCCGTATCATACGCCCGGTGCGGCGATGGGCTTTTGTTTCTCGGTGCCGGAAGGGAATCGGCCGCAGCCGAGTTTGCAGAACATCTTTAAGGAGCTGCACAACGATCTGGGTGTCGATCGTCGCCAGACGGATCTCAGCGACTGGGCGCAGCAGGGGGTGTTCTTGCTGAATAGCGTGCTGACCGTGCGCGCGCGTGAAGCCGGTTCGCACGCCAATCATGGCTGGGAGACGTTCACTGACAGCGCCATCCGCGCATTGTCGCAGCAGCGTGAGCGCATTGTGTTCATCCTGTGGGGCAGCTACGCCATCGCCAAGCGCGCGTTGATCGACAGCGGCAAGCATCTGGTGATTACGTCGCCGCATCCATCGCCGTTCTCCGCGCATAAAGGCTTCTTTGGCAGCAAGCCGTTTTCGCGGGCGAACGATTATCTGGCCGCCAATGGTCAGACGCCGATCCACTGGGCTTGAACATCAAACGCACGCTCGATGAACCACACCAGCGCCACCAGGGCGATGACGGCGGAACCGCCGGTCAGCAAGTGGTGGTAGAACCGGGTCCGGCGCAACGAGAACGCCAGCGGCAGGAACACCGCGACGATGCACAGCTGGCCAATCTCCACGCCCAGATTAAAGCCGAACAAACTCGCCAGCAGCGCGCCTTTTGGCAAACCGAGGTCGATCAATACGCTGGCAAAGCCGAAGCCGTGTATCAGGCCGAAGCCGAATGCCGCCCACGGGCGACGTCCGCGAAACAGCGGATAGACGTTGTTCACCGCCGCCAGAATCACTGAGGCGGCAATGGCCGATTCCACCAGGCGCGAAGGCAGCGATATCAGCGACAGGCTGGCCAGCGTCAACGTCAGCGAGTGCGCCAGTGTGAACGCTGTCACCACTTTCAGCACGTCAATGAAGGCGCCGCGCAGATTGTCGGCCGGCGCCGCCAGCAGTACCGCCGGTAGCAGCAGCGACAGCAGGAACAGGATGTGATCGTAGCCGATCCAGATATGCCAGACACCGTCCTTGACGTAGGCGCTGAACTGGCGCCACTGGTCGGGCGCCGCCAGTGACAGACTTTGTTGCGCATGCGCCGGCTCGAAAATTGCGGTGGAGGTGACGCCCGCATGCGTCAGCCGCAGCAAGCCCTTGTGCTGTGGATCGAGATCGGCGAACAGGCGGTAGCCGATGATCAGCGTGGACGGTGACGACGGGCAGGTGGCGGTGAAGCGCAGCACGCTGTAGGCGCCGTCGGTGTGATCATCGATCAGTTGCTGGCCGGCTTGCACGCGGCAGGCGCCGGCATCGGTCGCCAGCTTGAGGCGCTCCAGCGCATAGGCGGCAATCGCGGCGTGGCGGGTGCGGATTTCGTCCCACGTCAGCTTGCCATCGCCATTCTGGTCAAGGCCGATGGCGTAGTCCAGGTCGCGCAGCGCGATGTCCCATTGACCGCTGACCTGTTCGCCCTGCACGTCGAGCGACAAATAGCTGTCGCTGGGTTTGTGCGCAGCCGCTGGCAGCATGGCGCAGCACAGCAGCAAACCAAGTAGCCATCGTTTCATCATGTCCCCGCTTGCAGTTGGTGGATCAGCCGCGTGGCGGCGGCATCTTCGGTGTGATGGGTGGCGACCCAGTCGATGACCTGTTTGGCGGCGGCGGCATCGCGTGCCTGCACGGCGGCTTGCAGATAGATGCGGATGTCGGCGGGTTCTTTTTGCACGTCCCAGTTCTTGCGCGCCAGGGTCAGCGCAGTTTTGGCGTCGTGACGCAGCACCAGCTCAAAGCGCGCTTGTTCTCGTTGGTGGACGGTGTCGCCGCGTTGGGCGGCGGCGTCGAAGCGCGCGGCCAGTTCGCGGATATCGGCTTGCATCGCGCTTTGCTTGCCGGCCTGTTGCAGGGCGAGTGCACGGCGTAGCAGCAACGCGTCGATGCGCTCCTGATCACGCAGAAGTTCCAGTACGTCGGCGGCGCGGTTTTGTTCCAGCAGCAGGTCGGCGTAGGCGCCCAGCAGATAGCTGTCGCGTGGGCTCAGCGTCAGTGCGCGGCGGAAGCGGGTTTCGGACGTTGCCGCGTCGCCGCGTCGTTGCGCCATTTCCGCCAGCAGCGTCAGTGCCCAGACGCGCAAGTCCTGTGGTGCGTTGGCGCTGCGGGATAGCGTCAGGTCCAGCAGCTGTTCGCTGGCGGCGGCCTTGCCGGTGACCGCGCCGATGTTGGCGATGCAGGTAATGGCCACCAGTTCGATCGACAGGCCGGACACCCGCGCGCAACTGGTGGTGGCGCCGGTGTAGTCGCCTTGCACGGTCTGCACGGTGGCTTGCGTCAGCCAGGCCTGGACATTTTGCGGCTCGGACGCCAGCACGGCTTTCAGGTCGGCCAGCGCCGGCATGAATTGGTGGGTGCTTTGCAGGAGTGTGGCGCGCAGCAGGCGGACGTCGGTCGGTGGCGCGGCTTGTTGCCACCACGGGGCGAGTGCGGATTCCGCGTAGCCCAGGTAGCGTGGATCGGTTTCGCTGCGGGCCAGCGCGATGTAGCGGCGCGCGATGGTGGCGGCCAGGGTGATGTCGTTCGGGCTGGCGTTCAGTTGGCTGCGCAAGCGGCGCAGTTCCTGTTGTGCAGGGTCGCCCCGGCGCGGCACGGTTTCCACCACCAACTGGCCGCTGGCGGGAATGTAAGGGGCTGCCTGAATGGCAGCGGCGCTGCAACATGCCAGCGCCAGGATGAGTTTGTGCATGATGGGCCCTCGGCACTTGTTACCCCGCAGACTGCGGAGGCCAGGGTCTGACCCCGTACGGGGTCAGACCCTTTCGGTTGCGGGTTACTTCAATACGACTGGCTCGGTATCTTCCGGTGCCGTGGCGACGATGCTGTCGATCGCTTGCGGTTCGGTGGTGGTTTCGCTGCCGTCACCGATGATTGCCAGTACGGCCGTGAAGAACGCATCCACCATCGAGACCGGCGGTGGCGGCGTGGTCACGGGCGGCGTCGGCGATTCATAGTGGCTGCTGCTGCCACCGCAGGCGCTGAGCACCAGCAGCGCACCCAGGCCCAGCGTCAGGATGCGGATCTTCATGGCGCCCCCCGTGCGGCTTGCACCACGGCGCCGGTTTGCGGCGAACCTGGCAGCGGCGTTTTCAGATACGGGAAGCCGGTGTTAAAGAAGCTGGCGTCCAGGAAGGCGCCGTCGGTGAAGTGCAGGCCGCCGGCAGGTGCATCGGCTGGTGCGCAGCCGAGGTTCAGCGTGCACAGCTTGCCCATCACCACGCGCAGCGCGATATCGACCACGTCATCGCCGGGACGGCGGCCGTTCGGGAAGCCGGCATTGTCGCCGCCGATCACGCCCAGGCGGTTCTGGCTGCCCACGGCGACCGCTGGCGTGCTGGTATTGAGGCGCAGCATTTCGGACGGCGTGACGGTGGCCGGCTGGTTCAGGCCTTTAACGCCGGTCAGGAACGCCGCCACCAGATCGTTGCGCGGGAAGTTGGTCGGCGCCTTGGCGCCGGCGCTGCCGTACAGGATTTCAATCAGCGCCGGCAGCGTTGGATTGGTCACGTAGGTGGCAAACTGCGTATCGCCGGATGGCTTGCTGGCGTTGAAGGTGTCCTTATCCTTCAGCCCGATCACCACTTCGTTCACCAGCGGCATGCCGAGGCGCGAGACTTGCGTCCAGGCGCCGCCTTCTTTCGACGGCGTGCCGGTGTTCGGCGTTGGATTCAGCAAGCGGCCCTGGCGCACACTGGCGGTAGTCCAGCCGCCGATCACCGGATCGCTGCTGCCGGCGGCGGTCAGGCAGGAGGCTGCCACTTCCATCTCGATGGCCGTGACGTTCTTGCCGGCCAGGTCATCCTTGGCGGCGCTTTCCGCATTGGCGGCAAATTCGGTGGCCGGCGCCTTGATGTTGACCAGGTCGAAGGTCTCGCCCAGGTTGACCACGAACGGGTCTTTGCGCTGGCCGACGAACACCCGCGCCGGCGTGCTGCAACCAGGGATGTTGACGTTGTAGACGTGCGCCGCCGCATAGGCTGCGTAGTTTGGAATCGACTTGTTGCCGATGTTGTCGAGCGGCTTGTCGAAGGTGGTGCCGCCATCGGCGGCATTGGTGACGGCGGCCTTGGTGCCGGTCCGGCGGTCACCGCGCACCACGTTGATGGTGTAGGTTTCGCGGATGTTGGCGCCGGCCGCGTTGGGCGCGGCGATGGCGCCGCCATTGATCACCAGTGGAATCGAGACCTGCTTGCCGCCCACGGTCAGCTTGGTGTCCTTGTTGGTGTTATTGAAGCGGAACTGGAACGTCAGGTCTTCCTTGGCGTCGCCGTTGTTGTCGATGTGGATCTCGTACAGCGCGTTCGGGTCCATGGCGAAGTAGTTGGGACCGGCGCCGGGGTCTTGCAGCGGAACGTAGTCGGCGATCAGGGTGACGAAGTTGGCGCGGCCGGTTTCGTAGCTGCGGAACATATAGAAGTCGGTGCCGTCGACCTTGGGGCTTTGCGTAATGAACGGTGCTTCGCGATGGCTGGACGCCATTGCCGCCGGCAGATACGCGCCGGCCAGTGTGCCAATGACCGCCAGGCGCACGGCTTGATTGATGATAGTTTGCATCTCGCTTCCTCCGAATGAGTAGACCTTCTGTGGGTACTGCAGGCTGATATACGCGGCGCACCGCGCGTCAGATTCAGATTTCATAAGATTATTTTTTAGAAACTATGGCTGAGGGTCAGCCGCAGCGTGCGCGGCTCGACCGGGTGGAAGTGCACATCGCTCACGCCCTCGGCCGGCTCGCCCGCCAGGCGCGAGGTGTAGTAGTAGTCGATGTCGCTGGCGCGCCGGTTGAACAGGTTGAAACCGTCCAGCGTCAGTTTGGTGCGTTGATTCAGTTGATAGCCGATGCGGCCGTAGGCCAGCGTGGTGGCGGCCGAGCGCACGCTGTTGTCTTCGATCAGCGGCCGCTGGCCGAAGTAGCGCAGCTCAAAGCCGCCGAACCAGCGGCCGATGTCCTTGACGGTGACGCCGAACGACGCCACTTTGTCGAGCGCCTCCGGCACGTAGTTGCCCACCGGGTCGCTCTGGCGGTAGCGCGCGTGCGACACCGCCAGGTCGAGGTCGAACAGCAGCCACGGCGCGGCGAGGTAGTGGTTGCTCCATTCGACGCCGGTGCGGCGGCTGGCCCGGCTGGCTTCGGTCTGGCCGCTGTCGCCGGCGTAGACCAGTTCCGAATCGATATCCAGCGCCCACAGTGACAAGGAGCTTTGCAGGCCCGGCAGCCATTCGCTGCGCACGCCCAGTTCGGCGCCGCGCGTGCCGACCAGTGGCGGCGCCGGATCGGGACCGGTGACGCCGCGCGCGTCGTTGCTGTGGAAGCCGGCGCCGTAGTTGATGAAATATTCGGTCCTGGCCCACGGGCCGAAGATCAGCGACAGCTTGGGCGAGAACTTGTGCGCGTTGGCGCCGTCGTCGTTGACCTTGAAGCGATAGGCGTCATAGCGCAGGCCGGTGATGGTGCGGAAAGTCGGCGTCCAGTAGCTGGTGTTGTCCGCATACAGGCCGACGCTGGCCTCGTTGACGCGGTCCTCGCGCACGGTAGACAGCCGCTGGCGTCCCTCGGTGGCGTACAGGCCGATGGGGGCGATGTGGTCGTAGCGCGCCTGCACGCCGAGCTGGTTGCGCATGTCGATGCCGCCAATGTTGCTCAGCCAGGCCTGGCTGACGCTGCCGCCGCCGATGGTGCGGCGTTCGCTTTGCTGGAACTGGTCGCCGTGGACCGGGTCGTTCAGCAGGTAGGTGAAGTTGCTGTACAGGTCCAGGCTGGAATGCACCAGGTAGGCCGAGGCCTGCGTCACATGGTCGCTGTCGCGGCGGTGCATATTCCAGGCCAGGCTGGTGCGCGAAGTGTCGCCGCCGTCGGAGGGATCAAGGCTGCCGAAGCGGTCGATCAGGCCTTCCTGCACGGCCCGCAGCGGCACCTGGTCGGTGGCGTTCCAGCGGTTGCGGTAGGCCATGGCGGTGATGCTGTAGCCGTCCTGCGCGTCGCCGTGGCTGTAGCGCAGCGTGCCGCTGTATTTGCGCACCTGCTCCGGGGTTTGCCAGGGACCGTTGTTGCGGCTGATCTCCAGTCCGTACAGCAGCGTGCCGCCGGCGGCGGCAATGGAGTCGGCCAGCACGCCGCGCTGGTAGCCGTAGCTGCCGGCAGTCAGGCTGGCGATGCCCTGCTTCAATTGGTCGCTGAGGCCGATGTGGGCGGCGCCAGCCGATGAGAAGTCGCCTTCGTCGGCGAAGTAACTGCCTTTCTTGTAGTCGATGCGCTGCACCAATTCGGGAATCAGGAAATTAAGGTCGGAATAGCCCTGGCCGTGCGCGTTGCTGCGCATATTGACCGGCACGCCGTCGACCCAGGTGGCGAAGTCGGTGCCGTGGTCTAGGTTGAAGCCGCGCAGGAAGTACTGGTTGGCCTTGCCGTCGCCGCTGTGCTGGGTGACGATCATGCCGGGCACGAACTCCAGCAGCTCGCCGGTGCGCAGCGCCGGACGGTTGGCGATCAGGTTGGCGGTCACCGTGCCCTGGCTGGCGGCGTCGGAGGTGCCGACGGCATTGTCGTAATGGCCCAACACTGTCACGCTGGCCAGCGCACCGGTGCTGTCCTCGGTAGCCAGCGCGGTCCCATGCAGGGTAATAGCCAGTAACGTCGTCGATACTACCGTCATCGTGCCGCTGATTGTCATTTGGTCCCCTTACCCGCATTATTGGATGCTACATGTTGTAATGCTTATACGAAGGCAAGTTCCAATCGGATTCATGATTTTGTTTGTACTGCGTTGGGAATATGGTAATTTTCTTCATCCTCCGATTAAGGCAAGCCGTGTCCGACACTCACACTCTCGATCCCCAACAACTGCGTACCTGGCTGAATGGCGCTGCGCTGCACGACGCCGCAGCTTTCCGCTCGTTATATGACGCTACTTCAGCGAAACTGTTTGGCTTTGCGCTGCGTATATTAGGCAAGCGCGAACTTGCTGAAGAAGTGTTGCAAGAGAGTTTCGTCGCGATCTGGCACAACGCCGGCACTTATCAAAGCCACCTGGCCGCACCGATGACATGGATGACCACCATCGTGCGCAACAAGGCTTTCGATTTGCTACGCCGTAGCGATGTCGCCGCCGAAATCGATGGAGACCCGTTTGACGCCGCTATCATGAATGCACTGCACGACCCTGCCGCCACGCCGATTGAGGCGCTGGAACTCAGCCGCGACGCCAGCGCGCTGGCCTATTGCATGTCGGCGCTGGAAGGCCTGCACCGCCAGGTGGTGGGACTGGCGTTCTTTCATGATTTGTCGCACAGCGAAGTGGCGCAGCAGATGGCGCTGCCGATCGGGACCGTCAAGACCTGGATACGCCGCAGCCTGGAAAAGCTGAAGACGTGCCTGGCCAAGGGAGAGCGTCCATGAACATTCGCGACAATGCGCCATTGCGCGAAAAGCTGGCGGCAGAATATGTACTCGGCACGCTGAAAGGCGGCGCGCGTCGCCGCTTCGAAGGGTATCTGCACAACGATGCGGCGCTGCGCCGCCTGACGGTGGAGTGGCAGGACCGCCTGACGCCGATGGCCGAATTTGCCACGGCGGTGCAGCCGCGCAAACAGGTGTGGGCCGGCATCGAACGGCGCCTGAATCTGCGGCCGGCGCCAGCCGGCTGGCTGGTGTCGCTGACCTTCTGGCGTTCGCTCGGCCTGGCCTCGACCGCGATGGCGGCCTTGCTGGTGGTGGTCATCGGCACGCGCGTGCTGGATCAGCCGCAGCTCGATTACGTCGCCACGCTGACCGATGCGAAATCGCAGACCGCGCTGGTGCTGACCGGCGATACGCATCGCAAGGCGCTGACCGTGCGTCTGGTCGGCAACGCGCCGGTGGCCAGCGACAAGACGCTGCAGCTGTGGGCGGTGCCCAAGCAAGGCAATCCGCGTTCGCTCGGCCTGCTGGCTGACAAAGGTGAAGTCAAGCTGGCGCTGGGCAGCAATGCGGTCGGCGACGACGTCGCGCTGCTGGCGGTATCGCTGGAGCCGAAAGGCGGCTCGCCCGATCCGAATGGTCCGACTGGCCCTATACTCTACAAAGGCGCGTGGGTACGCGTAATGTAAATAGGGAGCAGCATGGACGCGGAAAAATTCAATACCGGGTACTTCAACCAGTTCGGCAAAGGCACCCTGCCGGACCATCTGGGCATCGTCATCACATCCGTCAAGGAAGGCGAGATTGTGGCGGAATTTGCCGTCAGCGGCTATCATCTCGCGCCGAACGGTTTCCTGCATGCGGGCAGCGTGGTCACGCTGGCCGATACGGCCTGCGGCTATGCCTGCTTCTCGCATCTGCCGGAAGGCGCGCAGAACTTCACCACCGTCGAGTTGAAATCCAATCATCTCGGCACCGCGCGCGAAGGCACGGTGGTGGCAACCGCCACGGCGGTGCATCTGGGCCGCACCACGCAGGTGTGGGACGCCACGGTCATCAACAAAGATACTGGCAAGACAATAGCGTTGTTCAGATGCACGCAAATGATCTTGTACCCCAAATAATCTGATAAATTGCAGTAGAAGCCGAGCCCCCGCTGAATTCTCTTTATCGCTTTAATCAGGACTGATATGAAAAAATTCATCAAACGGCTCGGCTGCGGCATGCTGCTGGCTTCTTCGCTGGCCATGGCGCAAACGCCCTACACCGAGGACTCCACTTACCAGGGGCTGGGCGGCAAGGAAGGCATCAAGAAGATCGTCGATACCTTCATCACGCTGGTGCTGGCCGACCCGCGCATCAAGGAAAGCTTCACCGACTTCGACATTCCGCAGCTGAACGTGCGCCTGCAGGAGCAGTTTTGCGAGTTCGCCGGCGGTCCGTGCAAGTACACCGGCAAATACCATGACAAGGCAATGGAAGGCGTGGGGCCGGTACGCGACATGAAGAGCGTGCACCAGGATCTGCAGATCACCAACGCCATGTTCAATGCGCTGACCGAGGATTTGCAGATCGCGATGGAACAGCACAATGTGCCGAGCCGCGTCGCGCTCAAGCTGGTCGCCAAGCTGGCGCCGATGCAGCGCGATATCGTCACCAAGTAAGCCATCGGGAGCATCACAATGAAAAAAATTATTCCAGCCTTGATGGCTGCGCTGGCGGTATTCCCGTCTGCCGGCGCATACGCGCAATCGTCGCCCGACATGGGCAAGCTGCTGGCCACCGGCGGCGTGATTCAGGTGGAAGGTGCGGGCGGCGGCGGCATTACGCCTTGGGCGCTGATCAGCGGCTACGGCTCGCGTGACAGCTGGGGCGCGAATGCGCACTACACCTACATCAACACGCAGGACTACAAGTTGGGCAGCTACGGCGTGGCAATCGGCATCGCCGACCGTCTGGAAGTATCTTTCGCCAACCAGGAATTCAAGGGCAGCCTGGCGCCGCTGGATAAGCTCAACATCAAGCAGGATATCGTCGGCCTCAAGCTGAAGGTGCTGGGCGATGCCGTGTATGAGCAGGACAGCTGGGTGCCGCAGGTGGCGATCGGCTTGATGTACAAGAAGAACAAGGGCGTGCGCGGACTGGAAGCGCTGGGCGTCACCAACGTCAGGCAGCTCGGCGCCAAGGACGATCACGGCTACGACTACTACGTCTCGGCCACCAAGATCTACCTGGAGCAAAGCCTGCTGCTGAACGCTACGCTGCGCGCCACCCGCGCCAACCAGATGGGCATCCTCGGTTTCGGCGGCGACCGCAATGACGACACGCGCCTGATGCCGGAGTTCTCGGCCGCCTACCTGATCACCCGCAAGGTGGCGCTCGGCGCCGAGTACCGCCGCAAGCCGCACAATCTGGGCGTGGACAACGAGAAGGCGTATTACGACGCCTTCGTCGCCTGGTTCCCGACCCGGAATGTGTCAGTGACGGCCGCGTATGCGGAGCTGGGTGACATCACCATCTTCAACCCGAAGAAGCAGCACGGCCTGTACCTGTCGCTGCAGGCCGGCTTCTAGCCGGCTTAGTAGGATTTGTAGGGCGGATCGGTCGGCACGGCGGTCGGCAGCGAGCCTTTGTACGGCACAATCTGCAGCCAGGCGTAGTTGAGGAGAGCTTTATGCCACGCAAGCCGTGTGCCAGTTAGCTCTTCAGCGATTCATCCAGCAGCTTGTGCAGCGCCGGGAAATCCGGCTCGCCCAGGTAGCGCTTGAGGATTTTGCCGTCCTTGCCGATGACGAAGGTGGTCGGCGTCATCGAGACGTTGCCGTAGGCCTTGGCGGCCGAGCCGTCGGCGTCCAGCGCCACCTTGAACGGCAGCTGGCGCGTTTCGGCGTAGTTGGCGACGTAGTTGGCCGGGTCGTAGCTCATCGCGACCGCAACGAATTCGAGGCCCTGGCCCTTGAACTTGTTGTAGGTCTCGACCATCTTCGGCATCTCGCCCACGCAGGTGGTGCACGAGGTGGCCCAGAAGTTGACCATCACGACTTTGCCCTTCAGGCTTTCCGGCGTGATTTTCTCGCCTTTGAGGCTGATGAAGGTGAGCTGCGGCGCCACCTCGCGCTTGGCCAGCGCGGTGTAGCCGCCAAAGCCGATGGCGGCGATCACCACGGCGGCGATCACCGGCTTGATCCAGCCGCGGGAAGTGGTGGCTGATGCGGTGCTCATTGTGTGCTCTGCGAATTGCTGGTGGCGGTGTTGGCAGGCTGAGGCTGGTACTGCTTCAGCTCGTCCTCGCTGATGTATTCAAACACCTTGACCACCTTCATCACGCCGCTGACGCCGCGGGCGATGTCGGCGCCGATCTGGCCTTCGCGCTGGGTCACGCGACCCTGCAGGTAGACCACGCCGCGCTCGGTCACCACCTGGTAGGAGTTGGCCGAAATGTCCTTGGCGTCGACCAGGCTGGCCTTGACCTTGCCGGTGATGATGGTGTCGCTGGAACGGGAGGTGTAGCTGGCCAGGCCGGCCACTTCCAGTTCGTTGATGACGTCGATCACGCCTTCGATGCCGCGCACTTCGCGTTCCACCGCCGCCTTCATGGCGTCGTCGCGCACTTCGCCGGTCAGCAGCGCGCGGCGGTTGAAGCTGTTGATGTTGACATGGCCGGCATCGCCGGTCACGTTGTTGATCTTGATCGCGCCCTTGACTTCGATCGCGCGGTCTTCGGTTTGCGCGCCAAAGGTGCGGCGGTCGGAGGCCGCCAGCGTACCGGAAATCGCGCCGCCCGCCACCAGTGCGACGCAGCCCGACAGCGATGCCAGCATGGCGCCGCACAGCACGCTCATGACCAGCGGACGTTGTACTTGTTTCCAGATAGCGCTGGACTTACTCATTCGCGTCTCCTCCGAACAGCGCGACGTCGATACCGTCGCAAATTGCATGAATGGTGACCAGGTGAACTTCCTGGATGCGGGCAGTACGGTCGGCCGGCACGCAGATGTGGACGTCGGCGTCGGTCAGCATCTTGCCGATGGCGCCGCCGCCTTTGCCGGTCATGGCGACCACGCGCATTTCGCGCTCCAGCGCCGCTTCAATCGCCGCCACCACGTTGCCTGAGTTGCCGGAGGTGGAGAACGCCAGCAGGATGTCGCCTTCCTGGCCGAACGCCTGCACCTGCTTGGAGAAAATCTCGCGGTAGCTGTAGTCGTTGGCGACCGCCGTCAGGATCGAGGTGTCGGTGGTCAGCGCGATGGCCGGCAGCGGGAAGCGTTCGCGTTCGAAGCGCCCCACCAGTTCGGCCGCAAAGTGCTGCGAATCGGCGGCCGAACCGCCGTTGCCGCAGACCAGAATCTTGTTGCCGTTGGACAGCGCCGAGAACATCATCTCGATCGCCTGCGCAATGTGTGGGGCCAGCACGGTCGCGGACTGGATTTTAATTTCGGCACTTTCGTGGAAGTGCGCCAGGATGCGTTGATTAGTCATAGTTGCTGATTATAGTGCAGTCGTCCGGCAGACCGGACAAGCGCTGTTAAAAATGCTTACATCTCGAGCATATTTTGTATCCATGACAACTTTTCATCGTCGATGGCGACCAGGTCGAAACGGCACGGCGGCGGGATTTTATGACGGAACAGATAATATTGCGCAGCGCGCAGCAGGCGCTGCTGCTTGGCCGGGGTGACGCTGTAGACGGCGCCGCCGAAGCGGCTGGCGGCGCGCTGGCGCACTTCCACGAAGACCAGCGTCGGCCCTTCTTGCATGATCAGGTCGATTTCGCCCGATTTACACAGAAAATTGCGCTCCAGCAGCGTCATGCCCTGGGCCTGGAGGTGGGCCAGCGCCCGGTCCTCGCCCAGCCGGCCGAGCCGCTGCTGTGGGGTGCGCGGCATGGCATCCTCATGGACTGACCGGCTGCGGCGCGCCGTTCTGGTAGACGGCCGATTGCTCGATGCGCTCGAAACGGGCCGGGCCCTGGCCGAAATCGACCGTCAGACGGCCGGTGACGCCGTCCAGCTGGAAGCGGCCGACCGGGTGGCGGCCGATTTCGCGCGCCACGCGGAAGGCGTCGATGCCGAGCGCGTACAGGCGCGTCATGTCGGCGCTGCCGACGCCGGTTTGCACCGGGCGCGGATAGACCATCACCGCCGGATGGTCGCGCTGCACTTGCCACGGCAGGTCCAGCAGGCGCACGCCGTCCAGGTCCTGGGTCGGGAAGCCGGCGCCGCTGCCGGGATTGAGCGCCGAGGTGCCGTAGATCGGCAGGTTGCTGAATTGCTCGGTGGGCGCCGCCGCCGGTGGCGGCGGCAGCGCGTCGGCGGTGCTGAAGATCGGATTGGTCGGCTCGGTGCTGACGGTGCTGCCGAGCGCCTGGCGCAACTGGCGCGTCTGGTCGGCGCCCATGGCCGAGAACAGCAGCGCCGGCAGGTTCTGGCGCAGGGTGGCGCGCAGCTGCACCAGTTCCGGATCGCTCAGGTAGCCGTCCGGCGAACTCAGCTCAATGGTGCGCACCGGGCGGCCCAGCTTTTGCCACTGGCCGGCGAAGGCGGCCGCCACCCGGCGTTGCCAGGCCGAACCGGTGGTCAGCACCAGGGCGGCGCCGTCCGGCTGTTCATTGGCGGCCCATTGGGCGGCCTGGCGCGCTTCTTCCTCGATCGACAAGCCGATCGCCACCATGTTCTGCGGCAGCGGCGCGGCGCCCGGCTGGCCGTAGCCTTCGGGGTAATTCAGGGCGATGGTCGGTTTGCTCAGCAGCGGGCTGGCTGCCACCGTGGCCACGGCGGCGCGCGACAGCGGGCCGACCACGATATCCTGGTCCTGCAGCGCGCGGGCGTAGGCCGACAGGATATCCTGCGGCACGTCGCCGGTTTCCAGCACGCTGACGGTGATGTTGGCGCGGTCGCGCTCCCAGGCGGCCATGAAGCCGGCGCGCACCGAATCGGCGGCGGCGCCCAGGGTTTCCGAGCGCAATGGCAGCAGCAGGCCGATGCGGATTGGGGTATCGGACGGCAAGGCGTTATAGTCGACGTCGCGCACGGCGGCCGGCGGCTCGGCGCGCGGCGGCAGCTGGCTGCGGTCCTCGTCTGCCGAGGCGGTGGCACCCGGCAAGGTGATGGCGAACACCTCGGCCGGCGGCGGGGTCGGCTCCGGCGGCGGCTTGGGCAGCGGCGCCGGTTGCATCACCACTGGCGGCGGCGGACTTGTTTTTGCGGGCTGGGGCGCGCACAATCCACCCGGCGCGTCGCAAAACGGCGTGCTGCATGCACTCAGCACTGCGGCAGCCATGCACAGCAGCGTCAACCTCACACTATTCATCCTACCTACCCCCCAATGAGCGACCTCGTATCCAGTTCCATCGCCAACCTGCCCGTCATGGGCGAAATGGCGCACCAGACCTATCCTAGCGCAACCTTGTACGTTGTGGCGACCCCCATAGGCAATGTGACGGATATTAGCCTGCGCGCGCTGCATGTTTTGAGCCTGGTCAATGCTGTGGCATGCGAGGACACGCGCAACACCGCCCAGCTGATGGGCCGCTTCGGCCTGCACAAGCCGTTGATTGCCGCGCATCAGCACAACGAGCGCGAGGCGGCCGAAGTGCTGATCGCCCGTTTGCAGGCCGGCGAGCGCATCGCGCTGGTGTCGGACGCCGGTACGCCGGCCGTGTCCGATCCGGGTGCGCGGATTGTCGATGCGGTGCGGGCGGCGGGGTTGCGGGTGCTGCCGCTGCCGGGCGCGTCGGCGGCGGTGACGGCCCTGTCGGCCAGCGGGCTGGTGAATGACCAGTTTTACTTTGTCGGCTTTCTGCCGGCCAAGGCCAAGCAGCGCGAGAATTTCCTCGGCACGCTGCGGGCGGTGACGGCGACCATGGTGTTTTATGAGGCGCCGCACCGCATCCTGGACTGCGCCAGCGCGCTGGCCTCGGTGTTCGAGCCGACCCGCCAGGTGGTGTTTGCGCGCGAGTTGACCAAGATGTTTGAAGAAATCCACCGCTGCCCGCTGTCCGAGGCGGAAGCGTGGATCAAGGCCGACGGCCATCGGGAAAAGGGCGAATTCGTGGTGCTGCTGGAAGGCGCGCCGCCGGCGGAGGACGAAAACGACGCCGAGGCCGACCGCATCCTGCAAATCCTGCTGGCGGAACTGCCTGTCAAACAGGCAGCCGGATTGGCCGCGCAAATCACCGGCCGCAAGAAAAACGCGCTGTACGACCGCGCGCTGGAGCTGAAAAGCGCCGATTAGATGAAATAACCGCCACCGTCATTCCCGCGCGGGAATCCATGCGGAGGTTGGTTGGCCTGTGTTCTATGGGTTCCCACCTGCGCGGGAACGACGGCGGTTAAAACTTGCAGTGCTTGTCGAAGGCCCACACCAGCGGGGCCAGCAGGCCGAGGCCGGCGCCTTTTTGCAGGCAATCGCCCTTCTTGGCGCTGGCTACGCCTTTTTGCAGCTGCGTCTCATGGTTTTCCGGATACAGCGGATGGTCGTCCAGCTGCGCCACCGGCAAGCCGGCGCGGGCCGGATCTTTTTCGGTGGCCACCTTGCGGGCGGTTTTCAGCGCCGCGTTCATATCAAACTGTTTTGGCTGCTGCTCCGGATGCAGCGGATCGGGCGCGGGCGGCAGCGTAATGGCTTGCGACTCGGCTGGCTGAACCTGCGTCTGCGCGGCCACGGCCGGCTGCGGCTCGGCCGCTTGCGGCGTCGTGGAGGCGGTCGGCGCATTGCGCACGCGCGGCGCGGCCTTGGCGACTTCCGGTTTGTCGCGCTTTGGTTGCCGCCGTGGCGGCGGTTCGATCCTGGCGACCATTTGCGGCGGCTTGAGCGGTTGCAGCCATACCGTCATGCTCCGCTGCGGCTGTTCATGCGCCGGCGCATGGGATAAGCGATAGCCGAACAGCAGCACCAAATGCAGCGCCAGCGACACGGCAATGCCGGCCACCAGGCCGGGACGGCGGCGCAAGCTGGGCTGATCGAATGAAAAAGTGGCGCTCATGATTTTTCGATCATAGCATCAATTTTAGTAGGCACTTGACGACCTTCCTGCCAGGCTGTATTATCTTGCTTCTTCGGAGTGTAGCGCAGCCCGGTAGCGCACCTGGTTTGGGACCAGGGGGTCCAAGGTTCGAATCCTTGTACTCCGACCAGAATCTAAAAACCCTGTTTGACGGCAACGTCAGACAGGGTTTTTTCCTATTCGCTCCTGATTTTGGCTCCTTCGTCGCACGCGCCGTTGCGCCGCCGCGCCGCCGGTAGAATGGGCTGCATGAATACGACGCCCTCCTACCTCAAACCCTCCTTCGAGCACGATCGCAAGCTGGTGCGGCGCTACTACTGGCAATCGCTGCTGCGCCTGTGGGCCGGCATCGGCATCCTGGTCGGCTGCTTCATCGTGTTGCTGGTGACACTGCTCTCCTCCCTGGCCGCGCGCGCCGGCATGCATTCCGGCTGGAACTGGGGCATGGTCATGGCCATCCTGTGGCCGGCCTTGATACCTTCGGTGGGCGTGATCAGCACGGTGCGCAGCTACCTCAACGACCTGACCGAAGCCGGCACGCCGCTGACCGCCGAGATGTTCAGTTCGCGTCCCCAGCGCGTGCTGCTGTCGCCGCTCGATCCGCTCAGCACCTACGACTTGTGCGCCGAAACGCTGTCCGGCCTGGCGCTGGGCATGGCGCTGGGCTATCACGGACCGGCGGTGTTCCGTCATTCGCCCTTTATTGGCAAGATCGTGCTGGGGCCGTGGCGGCCGCTGTGGCTGGGCCGCAGCACCGAAGTGGTGGTAGCGACGGAAGTGGACGGGCCGGTGGAAATCCGCATCCGCCGCCGTTTCGGCATTAACTTCTTCTGCGTGCAGCGTGGCGAAGCATTGCACGCCGTGCAAACCATCGCCACCCATTTGCAGGACCAGCTGGCCCAGCGCGATCGTGCGCTGCGCGCCGTCAAGCGCGAGCAGGAACTGGAACGCGCAGCGCTGCAGGCGCGGCTGACGGCATTGCAGGCGCAGGTCGAACCGCACTTCCTGTTCAATACCCTGGCCAACCTCAAATACCTGATCCGTACCGACGCCGACACCGCGCAGCAGATGCTGGATCACCTGGTCGGCTACCTGCAAAACGCGCTGCCCGATATGCGCTCGGCATCGTCGACGCTGGAACGCGAGCTGGCGCTGGCGCGCAACTACCTGTCCATCATGCAGATCCGCATGGGCCAGCGGCTGCGCTTCCGCATCGAGGCCGAAGATGCCGCGCTGTCCCGCGCCGTGCCGCCGGCGATGTTGATCTCGCTGGTGGAAAACGCCGTCAAGCATGGACTGGAACGCGCCAGCAGGCCGGGCGAAATCATCATCAGCGCCACGCTGCGCGGCAGCGAACTGCGGGTGCAGGTATGCGATGATGGCGTCGGCCTCACCGAGCAGATGGGACAGGGCTTTGGGCTGGCCAACATTCATGAACGCTTGCAGCTGCTGTATGGCGAGCGCGCGTCGCTGTCGGTGGCGGCGTCGGAACAGGGCGGCGTGCGGGCCACGCTGATCATCAAGGAGTAAGCATGCCGGTAGCACTGATAGTGGAAGACGAACCGTTGCTGATGGCCGAATTGCGCGACCAGTTGGCGGCCCTATGGCCGGAGCTGAGCATCGCCGGCCATGCGGAAAATGGCGTCGAAGCGGTGTCGATGCTGGAGGCGCTAAAGCCGGACGTGGTCTTCCTCGACATCCAGATCCCCGGCCTGACCGGCATTGAAGTGGCGCGGCACGTGGGCGAGCATGCGCAGATCGTGTTCGTCACCGCCTATGCCGAACATGCGGTGCAGGCGTTTGAAGCCGGCGCGGTCGATTACATCGTCAAACCGGTGACGGCGGCGCGCCTGCTGCAAACGGTGAAGCGGTTGAAGACCCGCAGCACGGCGCCGGTGCCGGCGGGCGTGTGGCAGCAACTGGCGCCGGCGCCGGTGCAGCATCTCAAGTGGATCAAGGCCTCTGCTGGCAACACGGTGCGGCTGGTGATGGTGCGCGACGTGCAGTTCTTCCAGTCGGACGGCAAATACACGCGGGTTGTCACATCAGAGGGCGAGGCGCTGATACGCCTGCCGCTGAAAAGCCTGATCGAGCAACTGGACCCGGCGCAGTTCACCCAAGTCCACCGTGGCGCCATCGTCAATCTGGAAGCGATCGACCGCATCGAGCGCGATGGCACCTCAATGGAAATCCGCCTCAAAGGCCGCGCCGACAAACTGGCCGTCAGCGACGCCTACACGCGCCAGTTCCGGCAAATGTAAAACCCTTAATCAGCCTGCGCGCTTGGCGGCGATGGCGTTGCCGGCGCGGCTGGCGCCTTTGCGGTTGAGGAATTGCGAGATGAACTGGCCGGCGTCCACCACGATATCGAGATCGATGCCGGTGTCGATGCCCAGCCCCTGCATCATGTACAGCACATCTTCGGTGGCGACGTTGCCGGTCGCGCCTTTTGCGTACGGGCAGCCGCCCAGGCCGGAGACCGACGAGTGATAGATGGCGATGCCCAGTTCCAGGCTGGCGTAGATATTGGCCAGCGCCTGTCCATAGGTATCGTGGAAGTGGCCCGACAGGCCGTCCACGCGGAATTGGCCGATGGCGCGCTCCATCACCGCCTGCGTCTTGCGCGGCGTGGCGACGCCGATGGTGTCGGCGATGTCGATTTCGTCGCAGCCAAGGTCGCGCATGCGGCCCACCACGTCGGCCACTGCATCCAGCGGCACCTCGCCCTGGTACGGACAGCCGAAAGCGCAGCTGATGCTGCCGCGCAGACGGATGCCCTGCTCTTTCGCCGCCTTGGCCACGCCTTCAAAGCGCGCAATCGATTCGGCGATGGAGCAGTTGATGTTCTTTTGCGAGAAGGCTTCCGACGCCGAACCGAAGATCACCACTTCGTCCGCGCGCGCGGCCAGTGCCGCTTCAAAGCCCTGCATGTTGGGCGTCAGCGCGGAGTAGATCACGCCCGGCGTGCGCGTAATCGCCGCCATCACTTCGGCGCTGGTGGCCATCTGCGGCACCCATTTCGGCGACACGAAGGCCGCCGCTTCGATGTTCTGGAAGCCGGCGCTGGTGAGACGGTTCACCAGCTCGATCTTGATTTCGGCCGGGACGTTTTCCTTTTCATTTTGCAGGCCGTCGCGCGGGCCGACTTCAACGATTTTGACTTGCTTCGGTAAGCTGCTCATTTCAATACCCCAGTGTGCGGTCAACCACGCCGGCGACTGGCTCGCCGGCTTCGGTCTTGCGGATGTTGTCGGCGATCTGCTGCACGCTCTCGCGGCGCAAGGTCAGCGCGGAGATGTGCGGCGTGATGGTGATGCGTGGCTCCTGCCAGAACGGATGCTGCGTCGGCAGGGGCTCGTTGCGGAACACGTCGAGCGTGGCGGCGGCGATGTGGCCGGACTTGATCAGCGTGATCAGGTCCGGTTCCGCGATGTGCGCGCCGCGCGCGACGTTGATGATGTACGCGCCTTGCGGCAGCTTGCCCATGTTGGTGCGGTCCATGATGTTGCTGGTCTCCGGCGTCAACGGCAGCATGCAGACCAGCACGCGGGTGCCGCGCAGGAAGGTGTCCAGGCCATCGGCGCCGTGGAAAGTCTGCACGCCGGGCACAGTCTTTTCAGTGCGGCTCCAGCCGCGCAGCGGAAAGCCGAACGGCGCCAGCGCCTCCAGCACGCGCGCACCCAGCACGCCCATGCCCAGCACGCCGATGGAGAAGTCTTCCTTGCGATGCTGCGGCAGCGGCGCCCACTGGCCGGCGCGCGCCTGCGTTTCGTATTCGTCGAAACGGCGGAAGTAGCGCAGCGCGGCGTGCGTGACGTATTCGGCCATCTGGATCGCCATGCCGGCATCTTCCAGGCGGATGATGGGGATCTGCTGCGGCAGCGCATCGCCGAACTTCAGCAGCGCGTCGACGCCGGCGCCGGTGATGAAGATGGCCTTGACGGTGGCCAGTTCGGCCAGCATCGCTTCCGGCGGCGACCACACCACGGCGTAGTCGCAGGCCTGGCATTTTTCGCCGGCGTGCCAGATTTCGATTTCGGCATCCGGCAGGTATTTGGCGAAGTCCTTGATCCACGGCTCGGTCTTGCCGTCGGCACGGTGTAGCAGGATGCGCATGGTGGTTCTCCTTTATGCCGCCTTGAAGGCCAGCAGCGGTGCGCCGTCTGCGACCTGGTCGCCGACGTTGTAGAGGATGTCGTCGATCACGCCGTCGTGCGGCGCGGCGATGGTGTGCTCCATTTTCATGGCTTCCATGATGACCAGGGCGGCGCCTTTTTTCACTTCCTGTCCCTTGGCGGCGAGGACGGCGACCACTTTGCCGGGCATCGGCGCGGTGAGGCGGCCGCCTTCGGCTTCGGTTTCGCCGGCGTGGGCCATCGGATCGTTCCAGGTCAGCTGGTAGTGGGCGCCGTTGCTGAAGACGTGGAAGGTGTCGCCCTCGCGCAGCACTGTGCCGCGCGCGGCTTGATCGCCGGTGCTGAACTGCCGGCCGTCAGGTCCGTAGGTGACGCTGATGTCGTAGCTCGCATGCTCGTCGGCGAAGGACAGCTTGCGGCTGTAGGTCTGGTTCATGCGCCAGCCGTTGGCCTGGGCCCATGGCTCGGTGCTGCGCGCTTGTTCGGCATCGAGCAGTGCTTCCGCCGCCAGCGTGAGGGCGCTGTCCGGCGTAGGTTGCGCGGCCGGGAACAGCGTGTCGTGATTGCGTTCAATCAGGCCGGTATCCAGATCGGCGCTGGAGAAAGCCTGCCCTTCCACGAGGCGCTTGAGGAAGGCGATATTGCTGGCCAGGCCGACGATCTGGTACTGCGCCAGCGCTTGCGCCATGCGGGCCAGCGCCTGCTTGCGGTCCGCGCCCCAGACGATCAGTTTGGCGATCATCGGGTCGTAGAACGGCGAGATGGCGTCGCCCTCGCGCACGCCGGAGTCGATGCGCACAGCGGCAGGAGTAGCTGTCACGCCGCCAAGATCGAACGAGACGGCGTCCGGCGTGCCGAGATGGCGCAGCGTGCCGATCGACGGCAGGAAGCCCTTCTCCGGATTTTCGGCGTAGATGCGCGCTTCGATGGCGTGGCCGTTGATGACCAGTTCATGCTGCTGTTTCGGCAGCGGCTCGCCGGCGGCGACGCGCAGCTGCCATTCCACCAGATCGGTCCCGGTAATCATCTCGGTTACCGGATGTTCCACCTGCAGGCGGGTGTTCATCTCCATGAAATAGAAGCTGCCGTCCTGGTTGGCGATGAATTCCACCGTGCCGGCGCCGACGTAGCCCACGGCGCGCGCCGCAGCCACCGCCGCTTCGCCCATCGCCGCGCGGCGTTCGGCCGGCATGCCGGGCGCCGGCGCTTCTTCCAGCACTTTCTGGTGACGGCGCTGCACCGAGCAATCGCGCTCGAACAGGTAGATGCAATTGCCGAGCGTATCGGCAAACACCTGGATTTCAATGTGACGCGGGCGCTGGAGGTATTTCTCCGCCAGCACCTTGTCGTCACCAAAAGAACTGATCGCCTCGCGCTTGCAGGACGCCAGCGCATCCTTGAACTGCGCCGAGTTCTCCACCACGCGCATGCCCTTGCCGCCGCCGCCGGCCGACGCCTTCAGCAGCACCGGGTAGCCGATGCTGTCGGCCTGCGTGTGCAGGAAGTCGGCGTCCTGCTGCTCGCCGTGATAGCCGGGCACCAGCGGCACCTTGGCCTTCTCCATCAGCTGCTTGGCAGCGGACTTGGAGCCCATCGCGCGCATGGCCGATGCCGGCGGCCCAATGAACACCAGGCCCGCTTCGGCGCAGGCGTCCGCAAACTCGGCGTTCTCGGACAGGAAGCCGTAGCCGGGATGGATGGCTTGCGCGCCGGTGGCCTTGGCGGCGGCGATGATCTTGTCGCCGCGCAGATAGCTTTCCTTGGCGGCGGCAGGGCCGATCAGCACCGCTTCGTCGCACACGGCGACGTGCTTGGCGTTGGCGTCCGCTTCCGAATACACGGCGACGGTTTTAATGCCCATGCGGCGCGCGGTAGCGGCCACACGGCAGGCAATTTCACCACGATTGGCGATCAGAATTTTTGTAAACATCGTCTCTCTCTTTACGGCTTATGGCCGGAAGTTTTTTATAATCGCGATGCGTCATTCCCGCGCAGGCGGGAATCCATGCTGAGTATGGACTCCTGCTTGCGCAGGAGTGACGGTTAGCAGCCGCAACTCTCCTTTTGTACCGAATCCAATACGGCGCCGCGGGTTTTCAGGCCCAGTTTTTCCAGCAGCGCGCGGTCGTCGTTGGCTTCCGGGTTATCGGTGGTCAGCAGCTTGTCGCCGTAGAAGATCGAATTGGCGCCGGCCATGAAGCACATGGCTTGCACGGCTTCGCCCAGTTCGCGGCGGCCAGCCGACAGACGCACGCGCGCTTTCGGCATGGTGATGCGCGCTACGGCGATGGTGCGGACGAATTCCAGCGGGTCCAGCTTGTCCTGGCCGAACAGCGGCGTGCCTTCCACCTGCACCAGATGGTTGATCGGCACCGATTCCGGATACGGATTCAGGTTCGCTAGTTGGGCGATCAGGCCGGCGCGCTGGTCGCGCGATTCGCCCATGCCGACGATGCCGCCGCAGCAGACCTTCAGGCCCGCTTCGCGCACGTGGCCCAGCGTGTCCAGGCGGTCCTGGTATTCGCGGGTGGAGATCACGTTGTCATAGAACTCAGGCGCGGTGTCCAGATTGTGGTTGTAGTAATCGAGGCCGGCGTCTTTCAGGCGCTGCGCCTGGTGTTCTTCCAGCATGCCCAGCGTAGCGCAGGTTTCCAGGCCCAGGGCTTTCACCGAGCGCACCATCTCTTCAACCTTGTCCATGTCGCGGTCTTTCGGGCTGCGCCAGGCGGCGCCCATGCAGAAGCGGGTGGCGCCGTTGTCCTTGGCCTGTTGGGCCGCATCCAGCACGGTGTCGATGTCGAGGATCTTCTTGGCTTCGACGCCGGTGTCGTAGCGCGCCGCCTGCGGGCAGTAGCCGCAGTCTTCTTCGCAGCCGCCGGTTTTGATCGACAGCAGCGTGGCCAGTTCGACGTCGCCGTCCGGGAAGTTGGCGCGCTGCGTTTGCTGCGCGCGGAACATCAGCTCATTGAACGGCAATTCGTACAGCGCCAGTACTTCTTCGCGCGGCCAAGTGGTGGCGGCGGGCACGATGGGCGCCGTCGGGCGGTGCAGGGAAACGACTTTCGGTTCCTGGAGGGTAGTTTCAGACATCGGTTTTCCTTCTTCGTTCAAATTGCAGTTTGCAGCGGCCAGTGCGGCAGCTGCGTAAAATCGATATGGGCGGCGGCCGCTTCGGCGGTTGGCTGGTCCAGGCGTGGCACGCGGCCCAGCAGCGGCGCCGGAATGCGCTGCGCCAGTGCGGCCACGTTTTCGTCGGCGAAGGCCATGTCGGCCTGGGTTTCATTGGCCACCCAGCCAGCCAGCTTCAGGCCGCGCGACAGGATGGCTTCCACCGTCAGCAGCGCGTGGCTGATGCAGCCGAGGCGCAGGCCCACCACCAGCACCACCGGCAGTTCCAGCTGCTCGGCCAGGTCGGCGGTGTCGAATTCGTCGTTCAGCGGCACGATGAAGCCCCCTACGCCTTCCACCACCACCGCATCCGAGGCGGCGTTGATTTCCACGTAGGCCGCCAGGATCGGCACCGGCGAAATGGTCACGCCCTCCAGCGCGGCGGCGATATGCGGCGCGGCCGGTTCCTTCAACAGGAAAGGCGTGGTGATCGACGGCAGCAGATGGACATTACCGGCGGCGGCCAGCTGGTCGCAATCGTCGTTGTGCCATTTGCCGTCCGCACCGAGTTCCGCGCCGGCCGCCACCGGCTTCATGCCGCATGCGCGCACGCCGGCTTGCACCAGCGCGTGCAGCATGGCGGAGGAAACCAGCGTCTTGCCGATTTCAGTATCGGTGCCGGTGACGAAGCAGTTGAAGCGCGGCGGCAGGCCGCTGGCAGCTGCCGCCGGTTGCGTTTGAGGAGCGACTGCCAACACAGGATCGTCCAAGCTCATCTCAGGTCCTTTCCAATGCCAACGCATTAAGCGCGGTGATTAAGGTTGCCACTTCCTGGCGGGTATGCCCGGCCGAGAGGGTGACGCGCAAGCGCGCGGTGCCCGGGGCCACCGTCGGCGGACGGATCGCCCCCACCCACAGTCCCTGTTCGTACAGGGCGGCGCCGGCGCGCATGGTTTCAGCATTATCGCCGATCAGGATAGGCTGGATCGCAGTCTTTGAGGGCAGGCGCTGCCAGCGCTCCAAGCGCAGGCCATCGTCCAATTGTGCCACCAATGCCTGCAGGTTGGCGCGCCGTGTGATGCCTTCGTCGCCTTCCAGCAGATCGAGGCTGGTCAGCAGCGCGTGCGCCAGCGCCGGCGGCGTGGCGGTGGTGAAGATATAAGGGCGGGCCTTCTGGATCAGCGTTTCGATCACCGTTTCATGCGCGGCGACGAAAGCGCCGCCGACGCCGGCCGCCTTGCCCAGGGTGCCCATGTAGACCAGATTGGGCGACCGCAGGTTGAAGTGTTCCAGCACGCCGTGGCCTTGCGCACCGAGCGCGCCGAAGCCGTGGGCGTCGTCCACCACCAGCCAGGCACCGTACTGTTCGCACAGGGCCAGTAGCTGCGGCAGCGGCGCCAGGTTGCCGTCCATGCTGAACACACTGTCCGTCACGACGACCTTGGTAGCGGCCTTGCTGGCCTTGAGCAGTACTTCCAGCGCCGCCAGGTCGGCGTGCGGGTAGACCTGCGTTTTGGCGCGGGACAGCCGGGCGCCGTCGATCAGCGAGGCGTGATTCAGCTCTTCCGAGAAGATCTCGGCCTGCCTGTCGCCGGCGGTGAGGCCGGTGATGACAGCCAGGTTGGCCATGTAGCCCGTGCAGAAACTGATGGCGCGCGGTGCTTCCAGATGGTCGCCGACGAATTGCGCCAGACGTTCTTCCAGCATGGCGTGGGCGCGGATATGGCCGCTGATCAGGTGCGAGGCGCCGCTGCCAACGCCGTAGATCGCCGCGCCTTCCTGCAGCGCGAGCTTGATCTTGCGGTGGTTGGCCAGGCCAAGGTAGTCGTTGCTGCAGAAGGCCAGCAGTTCGCGGCCCTCCACGCGCACGCGCGGGCCGCAGGGCGAGTCGACCGTGCGGCGCTTGCGGATCAGCTGCTGCTCGTCCAGCGTTTGCAGCTGCTGCCTGAGTTGATTCAGCAGTTCCATCGTCAGCCCGCCATGACCTGGTTGAATACGGCCAGCGTGTTGGCGGCCAGGCCGTCGATTTCCTCGTCGCTGAGGATATACGGCGGCATCATGTAGACAGTGGAACCGATGGGACGCATCAGCAGTTCGTGTTCGGTGGCGCTGGCGAAGAAGCGGCGCGAGAAGTCTGCCGGCGCGTCGATGGCGTCGAACGCCCAGATCATGCCGCGCTGGCGGAAGTTGCGCACCTGTTCGTGCTGCGCCAGCGGTTGCAGTGCGGCGGTCAGGCGCGCCGCCTTGATCTTGTTGGTGTTCAGTACATCGTCTTCTTCAAAGATGTGCAGCGTCGCCAGCGCGGCGCGGCAGGCCAGCGGGTTGCCGGTGTACGAGTGCGAGTGCAGGAAGCCGCGCGTGACGTCGTTGCTGTAGAAGGCCTGGTAGATTTTATCGCGCGTCATTACCAGCGACAACGGCAGGTAGCCGCCGCTGATGCCCTTCGACAGGCACAGGAAGTCCGGCCATACGGCGGCCTGTTCGCAGGCGAAGAATGTGCCGGTGCGGCCGCAGCCGACGGCGATTTCGTCGAGGATCAGGTGGACGTTGTGCTTGTCGCACAGTGCGCGCACCAGTTGCAGGTAGAGCGGATCGTGCATCGCCATGCCGGTGGCGCATTGCACCAGCGGCTCGATGATGATGGCGGCGATTTTGTCGGCGCGTTCGGTGAACAGGCGCTCGACATCGGCGGCGGCGCGGCGGGCGACGTCCTGCGCCGTCTCGCCGTCGGCGGCCTGGCGCGCGTCCGGCGACATCACGGTCTGCGAGGCGCGCAGCAGCGGTCCGTAGGCGTCCTTGAACAGCGCGACGTCGGTGACGGCCAGCGCGCCGATGGTCTCGCCGTGATAGCTGCCTTTGAGGCAGACGAATTCCTGCTTGTCCGCGTGACCGTTGTTGCGCCACGAGTGGAAGCTCATTTTGAGCGCGATTTCCACGGCGGAGGCGCCGTCGCTGGCGTAGAAGCTGTGGCCCAGCACATGGCCGGTCAGCGCCGACAGTTTTTCCGACAGCTCGATCACCGGTTCGTGCGTGAAGCCGGCCAGCATGGCGTGTTCCAGCGTATCCAGCTGGTCCTTCAGCGCGGCGTTGATGCGGGGGTTGGCGTGGCCGAACAGGTTCACCCACCAGGAGCTGATCGCATCCAGGTAGCGGCGGCCTTCATGGTCGTACAGCCACGCGCCCTTGCCGCGGCTGACCGGGATCAAGGGAATGGTTTCGTGATGCTGCATCTGGGTGCACGGATGCCATACGCTGCGCAAGCTGCGTGCTACCCAGTCGCTTTGTTTATTCAATTCCAAAACTGCTCCTATCGCGTCATTCCCGCGCAGGCGGGAATCCATGCTGAGGACGCGCTCACACTCAGCATGGATCCCCGCCTGCGCGCGTACGACGAAGTTAACTAATCAACCAGGCGGGCTTGCGCTTCTCCAGAAACGACGCCACGCCTTCGCGCCCCTGGTCGGAGGCGCGGATTTGTGCGATGCGCTCGGCGGTATCGGCCAGCAGCGCATCGTTGACGGGTTGCCCGGCCACGTCGCGCACCAGCACTTTGGCTTGCCGCACGGCGTTCGGGCTGTTATTGACCAACGCCTTGACGATCTCCGTCACCCTGGCGTCGAGCGTCTCCGTACTCACTACTTCGTGGGCGAAGCCGATGCGCAGCGCTTCCCGCGCGCCGAAACGTTCGGCGGTCAGGAAGTAGCGGCGCGAGGCATTCTCGCCCATGGCCTTGATCACATACGGCGAAATCGTCGCCGGGATCAGGCCCAGTTTTACTTCGCTCAGGCAGAAATTCGCCTCTTCCACCGCGACGATGATGTCACATGCGGCCACCAGGCCCATGCCGCCGGCGTAGCAGTCACCCTGCACCTTGGCCACCACCGGTTTCGGGCAGAGGTAAATGGTGCGCAGCATTTCCGCCAGTTGCAGCGCGTCGGCGTGGTTTTCGGCGTGCGTGTAGCCCGCCATTTTCTTCATCCAGTTCAGGTCCGCGCCGGCGCAGAAGGCCGGGCCATTCGCCGCCAGCACGATCGCGCGCAGCGCGTCATCTTCACCGAGTTCGCTGAAGGCCTGCTTAATTTCGGCGATGGTGGTTTCGTTGAAGGCGTTGCGCACGTCCGGACGGTTCAGGGTTACCGTGGCGACGCGGTCTTCGCGCGTGATGGTCAAGGTTTCAAAGGCCATGCTCAATCCTTGGTTTTAACTTCGGTCGGCATGCCGACGGATTTCAGGAAGCGTTCCGTGTCCGGCCACCAGATCGGTACGCCGTCCGGGCTGGCGCTCATGCCATGCGCGTCTTTTTTGAACGGGCCATACGCCACCAGCTGCGCTTTGCCGCCGGCGCCGGTGTAGGCCTGGTACATCTCCGACGCCAGCTGCGGGCCGAAGTGGGTATCGTTGGCGCCGTAGAACCAGATGCTCGGCACCTTGGTGGTCGCCCCCCATTGCCTGAAGGCGTCCACCAGCGCGCCTTGCCAGTCGCAGTGCGAACGGCTGTTGACGCCACCGGCGAAGTTGATGATGCCGCGCACGCCATGGATCTCATGGCTGCCGGCGGCGATGGCGGTCAGTCCGCCGTGCGACTGGCCGGCGAGGATCACGTGATCCTGGTCCGCCCATGGCTGCTTCATCACATACTGCATGGCGAAGAACAGCGAGTTGGCTTGCTGCTCGCCGTTTTCCTTGGCTTCGCAGTGCGAGTTGACATAGGTGCCGCCCGATCCCGCAAAGCCCATGCGCATCGGGATCACCACCGCGTAGCCGCGCTTGACGAATTCCTGGCTGACGACCGGGAAGGTGGCGCGCTTCTGCAAATGCGCGTCGCCGCCGTCCTTACCGTGATTCATGAACAGCACCGGGAACGGGCCGGCTCCCGGCGGCTTGTAGATGGTGGTTTGCAGCGTGATCTGCGCGCCGCCGATGTTGGCGGGAACCGCCACGACCTGTTCAGGCAACATCATCATGATCACATCCGGAAGACACCGAATTTGGTGTCTTCAATTTCCGCGTTCATTGCGGCGGACAGGCCGAGGCCCAGCACCATGCGCGTATCGGCGGGATCGATCACGCCATCGTCCCACAGGCGCGCGGTGGCGTAGTAAGGGTGGCCCTGATGTTCGTATTGTTCCTTGATCGGCTGCTTGAAAGCGGCTTCCTCTTCCGCCGACCATATGCCGCCCTTGCCCTCGATGCCGTCGCGTTTCACGGTGGCCAGCACCGATGCCGCCTGGTCGCCGCCCATCACCGAAATGCGGGCATTAGGCCACATCCACATGAAGCGCGGCGAGAAGGCGCGGCCGCACATGCCGTAGTTGCCGGCGCCGAAGCTGCCGCCGATGATGACGGTGAACTTGGGCACTGCGGCTGTTGCCACCGCCGTCACCATCTTGGCGCCGTTGCGGGCGATGCCTTCGTTTTCGTATTTGCGGCCGACCATGAAGCCGGTGATATTTTGCAGGAACACCAGCGGGATCTTGCGCTGCGCGCACAGCTCGATGAAGTGCGCGCCTTTCAGCGCCGATTCCGAGAACAGGATGCCGTTGTTGGCGATGATGCCGACCTTCATGCCGAAGATGTGGGCGAAGCCGCACACCAGCGTGGTGCCGTAGCGCGCCTTGAATTCATCGAACTCGCTGCCGTCGACGATGCGGGCGATGACTTCGCGCACGTCGAACGGCTTGCGGGTATCGACCGGGATCACGCCATACAGCTCGGAAGCGGCGTACGTGGGTTCCACCGCCTCGCGCAAGGCGCCCTGCTGCGGCTTGGTTCGGTTCAGATTGGAGACGATGGTGCGCGCCAGCGACAGCGCATGCAAATCGTTCTGCGCCAGATGGTCGGCCACGCCGGACAGGCGCGTGTGCACATCGCCGCCGCCCAGGTCTTCCGCCGTTACCACTTCGCCGGTGGCGGCCTTCACCAGCGGCGGGCCGCCGAGGAAGATGGTGCCCTGTTCCTTGACGATGATGGATTCGTCGCTCATCGCCGGCACGTAGGCGCCGCCGGCAGTGCAGGAACCCATCACCACGGCGATTTGCGGGATGCCCTTGGCCGACAGGTTGGCCTGGTTGTAGAAGATGCGGCCGAAGTGGTCGCGGTCCGGGAAGACGTCATCCTGGTTGGGCAGATTGGCACCGCCGGAGTCCACCAGGTAGATGCACGGCAGGTTGTTCTGGTCGGCGATTTCCTGTGCGCGCAGGTGCTTCTTGACCGTCATCGGGTAGTAGGTGCCGCCTTTGACGGTGGCGTCGTTACAGACGATCACGCACTCCTGGCCGGCCACGCGGCCGATGCCGGTGATGATGCCGGCCGACGGTGCGGCGTCGTCGTACATGGCGTATGCCGCCATCTGCGACAGTTCGAGGAAGGGCGTACCGGGATCGAGCAGCATCTGCACGCGGTCGCGCGGCAGCAGCTTGCCACGGGCGACGTGCTTGGCCGAAGCCGCTTCGCCGCCGCCGACCGCGATTTTGGCGACCTTGTCGCGCAAATCGTCGACGACGGCCTGCATGGCGGCGGCGTTGGCCTTGAAATCCTCGCTACGAGGGTTGAGCTTGCTTTCGATGTGCGGCATGGCTTTTCCTTTGTCTGTCTATTCTGGAAAACTACCGTCAACGTAAAACCAGCGCAGGTCTCCTCCTTCTGCCGGTTCGCGTACAAAGTTGCTGATCTCGTGCAGGCGCTGGGCCCGGCCGTTGATCTTGAACCGGGCGACGAATTCCACCGTATCCTGGGTGAGGTCGGCTTCATTTGCTTTACGTTGACGTAAACGTAAAGCAGATTTTACCTCAAGTCCCAGCCATTGCACCTTTTCCTCGTCGCTCATGATGGGCTCGATTGGACGGGTGCTGGCGTGCCAGGTGGCCAGCAGGTAGGGCTCGTTGCGCTGGCCGTAGGCGGTATAGCGCGAGCGCATCAGGGCCTCGGCGCTGGGTGCGATGGCGGTCCCGGCGATGTACGGGCCGCAGCAGGTGGCAAGCGACGGGCCGCCGCAGGGGCAGCCGGCAGGCGCGATGGACTTCTTGGACATGGTCGGAAACAGTCTGGGCTGGTGGTGCGAACCCCGCATTATCCGCCAAATAGGCGCATTCCGCCGGGTCCGCCGTTACGCTACTTGTAGAAATATTGTTGCTTCACACCGCACGCGGCGCACACCGTTTTCCGCATCGCTATTACACTAGTGCAGTGAGGAGAATTGAATGAGCCAGACCAGTTTTGAATTCAAGGCGGATGCCAACGACAGTTCGCCGTTGTACATGCAAATTGCGCGCAAGTTGAGCGACGATGTCCTCAATGGCCGCTACCAGGTCGATCAGGCGCTGCCGTCGGAACGCACTTTGTCGGAGCTGTTGAACGTGTCGCGGGTGACCGCCCGCAAGGCCATCGACCAGCTGGTGGACCAGGGACTGGTGGTGCGCCGTCGCGGTTCCGGCAATTATATTGCGCCGCGCATCGAGCAGCCGCTGTCCAACCTCACCAGTTTTTCGGAACAGTTGCAGCAGCGCGGCCATATTCCCGGTTCGCGCTGGCTCAAGCGCGCCATCGTCGCGCCGACGCCGGAAGAACAGCTGAGCCTGGGGCTGTCGCCGTATTCCAAGGTGGCGCGGCTGGAACGGCTGCGCTTGGCCGATGACGTGGTCATGGCGTACGAGGTGTCGGTGTTGCCGCAGACGGTGCTGAACGACCCGAATGCAGTCGGCAACTCGCTGTATCAGTATCTGGACAGCATCAACAAATCGCCGGCGCGGGCCTTGCAGCACATTCGCGCGATGAATGCGTCGGCCGACTTGGCGGCGCAGCTGGGCGTGCCGGAAGGTCAGGCGCTGCTGTACATCACCCGGATTGCCTATCTGGAAACCGGCGAAGCGATGGAACTGACCCATTCATATTGTCATAGCGATCACTACGATTTCGTCGCGGAGATGCGCCGCGCTACTTAAATCCATGCTCAAGACCGAGACGCCGAGTACGCAGCATCCCCAGTTGGACCTCTACCCGGTGGAGGCCCTGGTCGATGCCTTGGTCGACGACCAGGCGCTGGCGGCGCAGGCCGTGAAGGCGGTGTCGGCCAGCATCTGCAAGGCGGTGACGGCGATGACGCCACGCGTGGCGGCCGGCGGACGGCTGGTGTATGTGGGCGCCGGCACCTCGGGCCGGCTGGGCATTCTGGACAGCGTGGAGCTGTCACCGACGTTTTCCTGGCCGCCGGAGCGGGCCATGGCGCTGCTGGCCGGCGGCCTGGGCGCGATGTTCCAGGCGGTCGAAGGGGCGGAAGATGACCGCAACAAGGGAGCGTCCGACCTGCGGCTGCTCTATCCCAATTACAACGATGTGATTCTGCTGGTGGCGGCGTCCGGCACCACGCCGTACGTGCTGGGCGCGTTGCAGGCGGCGCGCACGGTGGGCGCGCTGACGGTCGGCATCGCCAACAATCCCGGCACGCCGCTGCTCGGCGGTGCCGACATCGGCATCTGCCTGGATACCGGTGCGGAAGTCATCTCCGGCAGCACCCGGCTCAAGGCCGGCACGGCGCAAAAGATCCTGCTCAACACGCTGTCGAGCGCGCTGATGGTGCGGCTGCACAAAGTCTACGGCAACCTGATGGTCGACCTGCATCCGACCAACATCAAGCTGGTGGAGCGCGCCGTTCACCTGACCATGCACGCCACCGGCGCCACCGAAGCCGCCGCGCGCGCTGCGTTGGAGCAAAGCCACTTCCACGTCAAAACCGCCATCGTCGTCCTGCTAAAGCACCTCCCCGCCGACCAGGCGCAAGCCCTGCTGGACGCCACCGACGGCAACCTCCGCACCGCGCTAGACTAAAACCTCCGGATTAGACGCGATACTGGGTGTTGATGAGGTAGATCTGGAAAACCATCGAGGCGGTGGCGATCAGCATGGCGTTGGCCGCCCAGAGCTTGCCGAGGCCGCTGGCGCCGGGCTGGGTGCGCAGCTTGTTGCGCCAGGCGCGGAAGCCGAGGTAGATGGTCACGGGGCCCAGGATGAACGGCGTGATCATCAGAAAAATCAGCGGGTAGGACAGCAGAATCAGCAAATACGTCAGCAGGTACATGATTTGGTTGCGTTCTGTGGAAGGTAACCGTATCGTACCTGCGATGAAAATAACCAGTCGCAACGCAAATCCCTGGACCTGGGTGCCCAGCGTGTCCTTCAGCCAGGGCGTGCCGTACGTCGCCGTGATGCTGCTGTCGACCGTGATGTACAAGAACCTCGGCATCTCGAACGCCGATCTGGCGTTTTACACCGCCTGGCTGTACCTGCCGTGGGTGGTCAAGCCGCTGTGGTCGCCCATCGTGGAGATGTTCGGCACCAAGCGCCGCTGGACAGTGCTGATGCAATTGGTCGGCGGCGCCGGGCTGGCGGCGGTGGCGCTCACGCTGCACGCGCCCGATTTCTTTCGCTGGACGCTGGTGATCTTCTGGCTGATGGCATTCTCGTCCGCCACGCACGATATCGCTTCCGATGGTTTCTACATGCTCGGCTTGCCGACCCAGCGTCAGCAAGCCGCTTTCGTCGGCGTGCGCAGCGCGTTCTACAAGCTGGCGATGATCAGCGGGCAAGGCGGTCTGGTGTATCTCGCCGGCCAGCTGATGAAAGCCACCGGCGATCCGGTCCACGCCTGGTCGGTGGTGTTTGCGCTGATGGCGGTGCTGTTCCTGGCCTTGTGCGGCTATCACCAGCTGATGTTGCCGCGTCCAGGTGACGATCGTCGCCACACGGCCGGCGGCGCGCTGTGGCGGGATTTTGTCCATACTTTCCGCAGCTTTTTCCAGAAGCAGGAGATCGGCGTCACGCTCGGCTTCCTCTTGCTGTACCGCCTGGGTGAGGCGCAGTTGCTGAAGATGGCCGCGCCGTTCCTGCTCGATCCGCGCGCCAAGGGCGGTCTCGGCCTCAGCACCTCGGAATTCGGCCTGGTCTACGGCACCATCGGCGTGTGTGCGCTGGTGCTGGGCGGGCTGGCCGGCGGCGTGGTGGTGTCGCGTTTCGGCCTCAAGCGCGCGCTGATGCCAATGGTGGTCGTCATGCACGTGCCGGACCTGGTGTTTGTGTATCTGGCCACGGCCTTGCCGGATAATCTGGCGCTGGTGTCGCTGTGCCTGGCGGTGGAACAGTTCGGCTACGGTTTCGGCTTTGCCGCCTTTATGCTGTACATGGTGCTGGTGGCCGACGGCGAGCATAAAACCGCCCACTATGCGCTGTGCACCGGCTTCATGGCCCTCGGCATGATGTTGCCGGGCATGGTCAGCGGCTGGATCCAGCAACAGCTGGGCTATCAACAGTTCTTCATCTGGGCCTGTATTTCGACGTTGCCGGCGTTTGTGCTGGCCGCACGGGTGCGCATCCCGGCCGAATTTGGGCGGCAATAGCCATTACAATACGGTCTCAACTGATGCGGAGAGTGGTTTTGGTTTTTAATGCGAAGAAGCGGCTGACTTTGTCGGCTGGCGTGGCGGCTGGTCTGGCGGCGCTGCTTGATGGATGTTCCAGTACGCCGACTGCGCCCGTGCCGGACGCTGGCGTGACGACGCCTGCCCGCCCCGCAGTTCCGGCCCCGGCCGGATCGTTGCCGGCGCCGGGACCGGCGGTGGCTTTCGATCCCACTATGCCGCCGGCGGCGCCGCGTGAATTCCGCGCCGCCTGGGTGTCCACCGTCGCCAATATCGACTGGCCCAGCCGCAGCAACCTGAGCATGGCCAAGCAGCAAACCGAAGCCCTGGCCATTCTGGACCGCGCGCGGGCGCTGAATCTGAACGCCATCGTGCTGCAGGTGCGGCCAAGCGCCGATGCGATTTATCCGTCCGCGCTGGAGCCGTGGTCGGAATTCCTCACCGGCCAGCAGGGACGCGCGCCGGCGCAGCCGTGGGACCCGCTGCAATTCTGGATCGAACAGGCGCACGCGCGCGGGCTGGAACTGCATGCTTGGTTCAATCCCTACCGCGCGCGCCATGCCACCGCCAAGTCGCCACTGGCCGCCAACCATATCGGCCGCCGGCTGCCGGAGGTGATCAAGCCTTACGGCCGCTATCTGTGGATGGACCCGGGCGAAACGGCCGCCTCGCAGCACACGCTGGATGTGGTGCTGGACGTGGTGCGCCGCTACGATATCGACGGCGTGCATATCGACGATTACTTCTATCCGTATCCGATCGATACCCCGAATGCGGCCGGGCCGGAAGGCGTGGCGCTGGACGCCAGCACCAGCAGCGGCGGCAAGCAGGAACTGGAGTTCCCGGACCAGCTGTCATGGCAGCGTTACCTGCTGTCGGGCGGCACGCTGGACCGCGCGCACTGGCGCCGCCAGAACGTCAACGCGCTGATCGAAGCGATGTACCTCGGCATCCGCAAGGAGAAGTCGTGGGTGCGCTTCGGCATCAGCCCCTTCGGCATCGGCCGCCCGGACCGCCGGCCGGCCGGCATCGTCGGCTTCAGCCAGTACGACAAGCTGTACGCGGATGCGGAACTGTGGCTGGCCAACGGCTGGCTGGATTATCTGGCGCCGCAGCTGTATTGGCCGGTGGCGCAGGCGCCGCAGGCGTTCGATGTGCTGCTCGATTACTGGCTGGCGCAGAACACGCATGCGCGCCATGTGTGGCCTGGCCTGTACACCAGCCGCATCGACAACAGCGCCAAGGCGTTCGCGCCGGAGGAAATCGTCAAGCAGATTGGCGTCACGCGCAGCCGCAGCGGCGTGCGTGGCCACCTGCACTTTTCGATTGCGGCGCTGATGGAGAACCGCAAGGGCATCAGCGATCAACTGAAAACGCAGGCGTATCAAACCGCCGCGCTGACGCCGCCCACGCCGTGGCTGGGCAGCGATGCGCCGGCCGCACCGCAAGCGGCCGCGCGGCGCGATAGCAATGGCGTGGCGGTCAAGTTGTCCGCCGGCGCCGGCAAGCCGGTGGCGCATTATGCGATCTGGTCGCGCTACGGCAATGAGTGGCGCTTTGCAGTGGCGCCGGCATCGCGTCCGGTGCTGTTGCTGGCCGATGACGCGGCGGGTGCGGCGGCGCAGTCGGTGGTGGTCAGCGCGGTCGACCGCCTGGGCAACGAAAGCGAACGGGTACAGGTCTACACACGGAGCTGATGATGAGCGATCTCGGTCTGGGCATCGATGCCGGTGGCACGCAAACCCGTTGGGCCCTGGCCGATGCGGCGGGCGTGATTGTGGCCGAGGGCAGCGTGGGCGGCATGTCGGCCACGCAGATGAACAGCACCGCCGGCCGCGATGCGGTGCGCGGCATCTTCGCCATGCTGGCAACGCAGGTGCGGGCCGCCGGCCAGCCGCTGCGCGCCTGCGCCGGCCTGACCGGCTTTGACGGCGCCAGCACGCAGGTGACGCAATTGCTGGCGCAGGCGCTGAAGATCGCGCCGGCCGCCATCAGCATGCGCAACGACGTGGAGATCGCGTATCTGGACAGCTTTGCGCCGGGCGAGGGCTATCTGGTGTACGCCGGCACAGGCTCCATCGCCGCGTGGATCGACGCCGACGGCCAGTTTCACCGCGCCGGCGGCCGCGGCGTGACGCTGGATGACGGCGGCGGCGGATTCTGGATCGCGCGCGAAGCCATGCGGCATATCTGGCGGCTGGAGGATGAGCAGCCGGGCGCGTGGCAACAGTCGGCCATGGCGCGCGCGGTGTTTGATCAGATCGGCGGCAGCGACTGGGCCATGTCGCGCCAGTTCATCTACGGCCAGGATCGCGGCGCCATCGGCAGCCTGGCGCTGGCCGTCGCCGCCAGCGCGGATGCCGATCCGGTGGCGCGGTCGATTCTGGACAACGCTGGCCGCGAGCTGGCGCGCATTGCGCTGGCGCTGGTGGGCCGCTACGGCGCGCGTCCGATCACGCTGGGCGGAAGGGCGGCGCAGCTGCATCCGCTGATCGCGCAAAGCATGCGCGCCGCGCTGCCTGCGGCCTTGTCGCTGACGCAGCGCCATACGCTGGCGCACCACGCAGCGGCGCGGATTGCTCTACACTCCCCTGATTGAATCGATAGCCGAGAGACGCCATGAAGATAGTTCCCCTGCTTGCCCTGACTGCGCTGGTCGCCGGTTGCGCCACTGTGCCGCCACCGGGTCCTCGCCTGGACCATACGCTGACAGCGCGCGCGCAGAGCGACCGTATCAAGTACATCATCGTCCACTACACG
Source organism: Duganella margarita (assembly GCF_009857535.1). Taxonomy (GTDB): domain Bacteria; phylum Pseudomonadota; class Gammaproteobacteria; order Burkholderiales; family Burkholderiaceae_D; genus Rugamonas; species Rugamonas margarita. The sequence continues at coordinate 168,861 of NZ_WWCS01000001.1, read as the reverse complement.
GTGAGCGACACGCCGCGTTCGATCAAGACGCTGACCACGGCCGACGTCAGCGCGCACTATCTGCTGACCGATACCGATCCGCCGTTCTTCTACACCTTGGTGGATGAATCGCGCCAGGCCAACCACGCGGGCTACAGCAGCTGGAAGATCTACAACCAGCTCAACTCCGCCTCGATCGGCATCGAGATTGTGAATCCGGGCTTCAAGGAGACGCCGGAGGGCCGCGTTTACGCGCCGTTCAAGCAGTCCCAGATCGATCAGCTGATTTTGCTGTTGAAGGACATCGTCAAACGCCACAACATCGCGCCGGGGAATATCCTCGGCCACAACGATATCGCGCCGCAGCGCAAGCAGGACCCGGGGCCGCTGTTCCCGTGGAAGCAGCTGGCCGATGCCGGCCTGATTCCGTGGCCGGAAGCCAGCCGCGTGGCGGCGCGCCTGCCGGGCTTCCAGGAGCAGTTGCCGGAAGTAGCCTGGTTCCAGCGCAAGCTGGCCGACCATGGCTACGCCGTGCCGCAGACCGGTGAACTGGATCAGGCCACACGCAATGTCATTTCGGTATTCCAGACCAAATACCGCCCGGCGCTGTATGACGGCACGCCCGACGCGGAAACCGCCGCCATTCTCGATGTGGTGACCAGCCCTGTGCCGGCGTTACCGGTCCCCGCGCTCACTCAGGAAATATCTGTAGAGCCGCATTAACGCGCGGCCACTGTCATAGTAATCAGCCGATGTGCTTAACTGATTCGATAATTTGCGCATACAGCCGAGCGGTGTCGGCTTGCGTGGTAGCGGCCCTGATGTGAGACAGGTCGTAGATCACGGCGGAAGGCTTATGCACCTTGTGGTCAGGCGCTATGACAGGATTAAAATTAAAACTGAGCTGTTCCGGGGGCAGGTGGTGATCCGTCATTTTGTGGCCCCCTTTCCGGGAGTAGATGCTTTTCGAGCAAGGATTTTACGACAAGTCCCTCCAACGCAGGAAGTGCTTCCATGCTTTTTTCAAGCCGTGGAGAGGACTCCTTTAATGACATTGTAATCAGTTTTCCATTTTTTTTGCGCGAATTTTGAGGCACCCGGAACAGTGATAAATATTGAGATGGCGCAACGCCGTCGTATGCGAGAATACGAACTTTATCCTTATCAATTTCGTGTTCGGAAATGGCGTCGCCATGGAGTTTGATGGCGAGGCTTTTGCGATATGGCTCTATGTAATAGACCTCGCTTATCCCGGCTGCGACAATGTGCCGGGCGCAAGAGTGACAGGGATAGGTCGTCACAAACAGCTTGCCGCCGTCAATCCGCATGCCGGAAGTTTTACCCGCGTTTAAGATGGCGTGCATTTCCGCATGGATCGCTCGGGAAAATTCAATCAAGCCCTTGAGTTTGCTGGCGCCGCGTAAGATTTCTTTTGCGCGTGGCAGATTCTGGGGCTCAATCACCTCGGCCAAAGCCTCTACCATTTCCTGTGCCAGCTTGTCTTTTTCGGCATCGTTGAAGCACTTTCCTCCGCTGATATTCCAGCAACGATGATCATGTTCTCCACGCCCGTACAGGCCACCTCCTGTGGCGGGAACATCGTTCCAGCCGATGCTCAAAATATCGCCGTCTCGGTCCGTGACAGCGGCGCCGACCTGCCGTGACAAGCATGCCGAGTTGGCGCTGGCCATTGCGGCTGAGTACATTGCGGTTTCCGCAAAGGTCGGGGTGATGACTTTGGTGCCGAGTACAAGATGCAGAAACCTCTCGACGCGCCGTTTTAATTCTGAATCAGTGCCATCGCCAGTGCGCAGAAAAAAGTCGCAGTTAGGGAAGGTTTCGCTGACCGTTTGTCCCGCCTCAGACTCCTCGCCCGAGTCACGATCTACCAATGAATAAATCTGGGCAGTAGTTAGTCCTAAATCCTTTAAGTTGGCCTCTCTGGTCTGCAAGGGAGCGAAGACACCAACAACGTACAGCATGTCTCGGTACACCAGCCGAAGTAGTTCAAGTTCTTCTTCATTCTTGATGGAGTCGATAATGTGTACTACGCGGCGTGGTGCGTATCTGGCACTTTGCGAGACTGTTTTATGCTGCTCGCGATCTAGTCGGATTCTGTGTATGGCCAATTCTGCCAGGACGCCGTTACCGTACTTTTCCCGGAGTTTGTTGCCCGCTTCTATGAGTGCGTTAATTCTTGCAAAGTTGTGCTGTAATGGGATCGCTGTATCTATAGCGGACGCGTGTTCTACGATGAAATCGCTCAGTCGCAAATAAGTACAGTCGGTATAGCCGAATGAATCCAGCAGCATCGTTCGGATCGCATCGCCGACACTATGCAAAGGCGATCCGATTGGCCCACATAAGGCGATGACCAGCTCCTCCGTATGGGTGGAGCTAATCATGTCGGTCGTGCTGGCATTGCTTGCCAATGCTGCGGTGCCTGCTTTTATACTTTTTAGCGCAGAGGTTGCCATTCGAATCCTTTGTTGAAAGTATCCGGATGCTTCAGAACATTGAAGATTATTGTCTTAGAGATTTTTTCAATGCAACTACCTTGGTTCGAAAAAGCATGTCTGGTTGATAAATATCACCGCTGCTGTTGTATCAGCGCCCAGATTCCAGCTGCGACAGGATCGCGTAAGCGGCCTTGACGCGCTCGGCGATCGGATAATTCTTGTTCGCCAAAATGACGATGCCGATCTTCTTCGACGGCACAAAGGCGACGTAGGCGCCGAAGCCGTTGGTGGCGCCGGTCTTGTTGTACCAGGCATTGTCGGATGGTGGCTTGGGTGGCGTCAGCAGCGTGGCCGGATTGGCTTCGCGGCTCATCTTGCTGGAGTTGCCGTCCTGTAGCGTGTCCAGCGACACCGGCATCGCATAGCGCTCCCACCCCAGTCCCTGCACCATGCCGCCGATGCGGTAGTAGCCCACATGCGTGCCTTCGATGGCGCTGCGCAGCGTGGCGTCGAGGTGACTCGGATCGATATTCGCCTGCACGTAGCGGATCAGGTCCGAGGTGCTGGAGCGCACGCCGTAGGTGTGGGCCGAAAACAGCTCCTGCCCCATGCGTATCGGCTTGTTGTCCTGGTTGTAGCCCCAGGCGTAATTGGTCATCGCGCTGTGTGGTATGCGGATGAAGGTGTTATCCATGCCCAGTTTGGGCAGGATTTGCTTTTCCAGAACGTCGGCCGGATCGGCTTTCAGCGACAGGCCGGCCAGGTGGCCGAACATGCCGAGGCTGGGATTTGAATAAACGCGCACCTGGCCCGGCGCGGCGCTCGGCTTGAAGTGGCCGAAGTAAGCCAGCATGCCTTGCTCGTCGTCGCTCACGTCATCCGGAAACTGCTGCGGCAGGCCGCCGGCGGTGTACGTGCCGAAGTTGAGCACCGTGGCTTTGTCGAGCGGCGCGCCTTTCAGCTTGGGCACGTAGTGGCTTGGATGATCGCCCAGCGACAGCTTGCCCTGCACCAGCGCATACGACGCCATGGTGGCGGTGAAGGTCTTGCTGACCGAGCCCAGTTCGAACAACGTGTGTTCGCTGACCGGTGCGCCGCTCTCCTTGGACGCCACGCCGTAGCTGAAGAACGCCGGCTTGCCGTCGACGGTGACAGCGACGGCGATGCCCGGCACGTCATACGTTTTCATGATCGGTTTGATGGCCTGATCGACCACGGTTTGCAGGTCGGCAGCGCCGGCGACGGGTATGCAGCAGCCTGCTGCGATGGCAAATGCCATGCGGCTCAGTGTAGACAAGATGTCTCCTTGGATGGGTGGTGGGTTAAAGCGTGTCGAGCTGGGTGGCGACGTTGCGCAGGAAGGCGTCGCGGATGCGCGGGCCGGCGAAGACGTCCTGTCGGTGGTCCAGCGTCATGTTGGCGAAGACGATGGTGCGGCTACCCTTGGTGGCCCAGCCGACGTACCAGCCGTACTGGCGGTCGTCGTCGCTGTTGATCAGAGGCGGCGAGCCGGTGCCGGTTTTGCCGTAGATGGTCCAGCCGTTGGCCAGCGTTTGCGGGTGCAGGATGCGGGATGTCATGTCGTAGGCTTTGGCGGAAATCGGCAACTGGCGGTTGACGATTTTGCGCAGGAAGGCGACCTGCTCGTCGGGCGAAATCGCCAGCGAGGATTCCACCCACGACTGGGTCAGGCCATTGTGCTTGCCGGCGTCGCCGGAGACGTCCTGGTTGCCGTAGCCGAAGGCGCTGATATAGCGTTGCAGCTTGTCTTCGCCCAGCCGCGTGGTGACCTGCTGCGCGTACCACAGGTTGGAGTATTTGATCCAGCTGGAAGGATCGGTGTCGATGCGCCAGTCGGTGTGGTCCCAGGTAGGGTAACTTGGCTGGTACTTGATGACCGGTGTGTGTTCGTCGGTCAGGATGCCGCTGTCGTAGCCCATCAGCGCGACCACGATGTTGAAGGTGGAGGCGGGCGTGGCGCGTTCACCGCACTGGCCGTCGCGGCGCAGTTGCTGGCCGGTGGCGGCGTCCACCAGCGCGGTGCAGGACAGCAGGCTGGCGCTTTGCGATGCCAGCGATGGTTGCAGCGCCAGGCTGGTCGCCAGCACGGCGGCCAGTGCGGCCAGCGTGGCGATGCGGGTCCATGGTCCTCGCAGCGCTTTGGCGGGTGTGCGTATCAGGGCGATGCGGTCGGCCAGCGTGTCCGGCGTGACGTGGCCGAAGGCGAGTGCGGTGGCGATGGGTGTTTGCTGGAGTTTCAGTTGCGCGATCAGCGCGGCGGCGTAGGCTTTGCGTTGCGCTTGCGGACGGCCTTGCAGCACGTCGCGGTCGCAGCCCAGTTCCTGTGCCCACGACAGCTGGTTGCGCAGCAGGCGCATGAAGGGATTAAACCAGAGCAGTGTTTGCAGCAGGATGCCAGCGCTGGCCCATTGCAGGTCGTGGCGGCGCCAGTGCGTCAGTTCGTGTTCGACGATCATCTGGCGCTGGTCTTCATCAAAGCCGCGCAGGTGCAGCGGCAGTAGCAGGCGTGGACGCAGCAGGCCGAATAGCATCGGCGAGATCGGCGCGTCGATTTCGATGGTGTGGACCGGCGCGGCGTTGGTGCGGTTGCCGGCGGCTGCCAGCGCGTCCAGCGTGCGGCGGGTGCGCAGCAACTGGATCAGCGTGTAGCTCAAGCCTAGTGCGTACAGCAGCAGCCAGCCCTGGGCTGTGCAGGCGAGGATGGTTTGCGGCGTGATGGCGGCATGCGCGTCTTCAATGGCGGCGGTTGCAGCGGCGGGGCTGGCGTCGGCGTGCGCGGTTGGTGCTGGCGTGGCGTAGTTTTCGATATCGATCGGCGGCAGCATGCGCAGGCGTTCGCTTTGCGGCAACAGGATCAGCAGGAAGGCCGCAGCGACGGTGCATTGGCCCAGCAGCCACACGGAACGCTGCGCGGCGATGGCGGGCAGCCAGCGGCGGCACAAGGTCGTCACCGCCCACACGCCCAGACCGGCGGCCACGCAGCCGGCGCTGGCCAGCGCAAAGCGCAGGGCTAGCGGCTCAAGGCCGGTAAAGATAGCGAAGATAGACACGAACGACTCCATGTGCGACTGTTGCCATCATTATGCGACAGTTGTCGCAATGAGGTCAAGCTGCATCGCCAACTGCGCCCTGCCGCCCGCCGCGCCGCTCGCCCGCGCGGCGGCAGAAGGGGCGGCGGGTGGTCTGGTGTTTTAGCGGTCGACGGTGGCCATGCGCTCATCGTTATAGCGCAGGCCGGCGATGTGTTCCAGCGCGCTTTCCAGCGTGGCGATTTCGGCGGCGCTGAGCACCACCTCGGCAGCGGCGGCGTTCTGCTCCAGGTTGGCGCGCCGGCGCGTGCCCGGAATCGGCACGATATCGTCCCCCTGTTGCAGCACCCAGGCCAGCGCCACCTGTCCCGGCGCCAGACCGCGCGCGGCGGCCAGTTCGCGCACCGTCTGCGCCGCCTGCATATTGGCGTCAAAGTTGGCGCCCTGCATGCGCGGGTCCTGATGGCGGAAATCGGTCGGCGGATATTCCTCCGCCCGCTTGGCGGTGCCGGCCAGGAAGCCGCGTCCCAGCGGGCTGAACGGCACCAGGCCGATGCCCAGCTCACGCAGCACCGGAATGATGTCCGCCTCCAGATTGCGCTCCCACAGCGAATACTCGCTTTGCAGCGCGCTGATCGGATGCACCGCATGGGCGCGGCGGATATTCGCCACGCCGGCTTCGGACAGGCCCAGATAGCGCACCTTGCCCTCCTTTACCAGTTCACCCATGACGCCGACCACGTCCTCAATCGGCACCTTGGGATCGATGCGGTGCTGGTACAGCAGATCGATGTAATCGGTGCCCAGCCGGCGCAGCGAGCCTTCAACCGCCACGCGGATATGCGCCGGCTCGCTGGTGACGGCATTGCGCACGCCGTCACGGATATCGAAGCCGAACTTGGTCGCCAGGATCACCTCGCTGCGCCGGCCCTGGAACGCGCGGCCCAGCAACTCTTCATTGTGATACGGTCCGTACACCTCGGCGGTATCGAAGAAATTAATCCCCAGCTCAATCGCCCGGTGCAGCGTGGCGATCGACTCGCCCTCATCCGCCGCTCCATACACATTGCTCATGCCCATGCAGCCCAGCCCCTCGGCCGAGACGGTTAATCCTTGCTTGCCTAACTGACGTTGTTTCATGCAGTGCTCCTGATTAGTTGCCGGAACGGGCGACCCAGTCGACCAGTTCGTCCAGCACGGCGCGGCCGGCGCCGTTGGCGACGTGGGCGTCGTTGAGGATGGCGACCACGATGCAGGGCTGGTTGTTAGCGTCCTGCACGTAGCCGGCGATGGCGATCATGCCGGTCAGGCTACCAGTTTTCAGGCGCGCGCGCTGCGCAGCCGGGCTTTCCTTCAGGCGGCGGCGCATGGTGCCGTCGGTTCCGGCGACCGGCAGGCTGGCGAGGAATTCCGGCATCCACAGGCTTTTCAGGCCCGCTTGCAGCAGGGCCGCCAGTTGCGCCGGGGTGGCGCGTTCGCTGCGCGACAGGCCGGAGCCGTTGTCGAGGATCAGGCCGTTGCCGTCGATGTTGTGCTGCTGCAGCCAGGCGCGGATCGCGGTTTCGGCGCGCATCGGCGTGCTGGCGCCGCCGGCGTCCGGTGGCAGCGGTTTGCTGCCCAGTTGCGGATCGGCTTCCAGGCTGCCCAGGCTGAGGAAGATGGTGCGGGCCAGTGTGTTGTCGGATTGCTTGTTGGTGTCGCGGACGATTTCCGGCAACGCGCGGGAGACGTGTTCGGCCAGCAGACGGGTAGTGGTCGCCGGCGCGGGTGCAGCATCGGCCGGTGCAGCCGGGATGGCCGCTTCGCGCACTTCGCCGCTCAATGAGCCGCCCAGCTTGCTCCATTCGGCCAGCAGCAGCCGCGCCAGGAAGTCCTGGCTGTCCAGCACGTTGATGCTGGTGGATTTGGTGCAGTCTTTCGGGAAGCTGCCGTGCAGCACGACTTCGATGCGGTCGCCCTTGCGCGAATAGTCCGGCGTGCGCCAGCCGTTTTCCCAGCTTCCGCAAGCGGTGTCGGTCAGTTTCATTTCCGAGCGGATGCTGACTTTGTCCATTTCCGGCAGCATCACCAGCGACAGTTTGTTCCCGGTGGAACGCATTTCCACTTTCAGCAGGTTGGTGTTGATCAGCGCCGCGTTGGGGATGACGTTGTAGTAGGCCCACGGATATTCGTCAAACGGCGGCTGCCCCACATCCGGCCGCGACGGCGTGAAGAGCAGGCGGTCGACGATGATGTCACCCTTGATGCGGCGGATGCCCTGGTTGCGCAGCGCTTGCAGCATGTGGCCCAGCACGTCCTCGTTGAAGTCGGCATCGGCGCCGCCGCGCAGGATCAGGTCGCCTTGCAGGACGCCGTTGACGACGTCGGCGCTACTGCGGAATTCGGTGCGGCCGCGAAATACCGGTCCCAGCTGCTCCAGCGCCGTCAGCGTGGTGAACAGCTTCATGGTCGAGCCGGGTTGCATGCTTTGCTGCGGATTGTGCGACACCAGCACGGTATCACCGCGCAGGACGATGATGCCGGCCGCTTCGGGCGGAATATTCGACGACTGCATCAGCCGCGCCACCGGCTCCGGCAGATCGGCAGCGTGGGCAGCGCCGGCGGCGATCAGCGCGGCAGCAACGAGACGACGTAACAATTTAGTGGAAGAAGACATAGGAAATCGCAATCGCAGCAAGCACGCCGGCGAAGTCGGCGATCAGGCCGCAGGAGATCGCGTAGCGCGTCTTGCGGATGCCGACCGAGCCGAAATACAGCGCGACGATGTAGAAAGTGGTGTCGGCCGAGCCCTGGAACACGCAGGCCAGCCGGCCGACAAAGGAATCGACGCCATAGGTTTGCATGGTGTCGATCATCATGGCCTTGGCGGCGCTGCCGCTCAGCGGCTTCATCAGCGCAGTCGGCAGTGCCGAGACGAAATCGGTGTTGACGCCAAGATGACTGAACAGCCAGCTGAAGCCCTGCACCACAAAGCCCAGCAGGCCGGCGTTGCGGATCACGCTGATCGCCACCAGCATGCCGACCAGATACGGAATCACGGTCAGCGAAGTCTGGATGCCGCCCTTGGCGCCTTCGATAAACGCCTCGTACACGTTGACCTTCTTGCGCAGCGCGCCGATGATGAAGCCGCCGATCACGGCCATCAGCACGAAGTTGCTGAAAACTTTGGAGAAGGTTTCAATCTCCGGCTTGGTCAAATAGTTGGTGAAGTACCAGACCAGCCCGACGATGAAGGCGGTGATCCCGCCCAGCCAGCCCACCACCACGCGGTTGAACAGATTAATGCGCTGGCGGATGGACACGGCGATGATGCCGGTCATGGTCGCCACATAGGTCGCCACCATGCACGGAATGAAGATGTCGGACGGATCGGCCGCGCCGAGGATGGAGCGCTGCGCCATGATGGCCAGCGGAATCAGGGTCAGGCCCGAGGTGTGCAGCACCAGGAACATGATTTGCGCATCGGTCGGCTCGTCCTTGTTGGGATTGAGCGTTTGCAGGCTTTCCATCGCCTTCAGGCCGAACGGGGTGGCGGCGTTGTCCAGGCCCAGCAGATTGGCCGAGAAATTCATCACCATGTGGCCGGTGGCCGGGTGGTTGGACGGCACGCCGGGGAAGATGCGCGAGAAGAACGGCGCGATCAGTTTGGCCAGCAGGTCGATGGCGCCGGCTTTTTCGCCGATGTTCATGATGCCCAGCCACAGCGTCATCACGCCAGCCAGCGGCAGGGCGATGTCCATTACGCCGGTGCGGGCCGAGTCGAAGGTGCCGTCGATGATGCGCTTGAAGATTTCCGTGTCGCCCAGGAACAGGAACTGCGCCAACGCGGCCAGAAATCCCACCAGGAAGAAGCCAGACCAGATGTAGTTGAGCGACATTTTTCGTGTATGCAGTGGGCAATTTGCAAAGTATAGCGGGTAAGCAAGCCCAAAAAGTTATAAGCTGCCGCTTTACCGTGCGAGGAATCATGGGAAGGATGCTGAAAACTTGGGCAGCCGCTGTGCTGGCGCTGGCCGTCGCCGCCGTCACCGCCGTCGCTCCGGCGAACGCCGGAGCCCATGCTGGGCAAAAAGTCCTGCACGCTTTCCTCAGCACCGGCGAAACCGCGCTCGACCCGGCGGTCGCCTCCGACGTCGCCAGCCTCAGCCTGCTGGAAAACCTGTTCGACCCGCTGCTGCGCTACGATTACCTGGCCCGCCCGGTCAAGCTGATCCCCAATACGGCCGCCGCCATGCCGGAGCTGAGCGACGGCGGCAAGACCTACACTTTCCATCTGCGCCAGGACGTGTATTTCACGCCGGACGCTGCTTTTCACGGCGTGCACCGGCAGGCCACCGCCGACGACTACGTCTACAGCCTCAAGCGCCTGCACGATCCGGCGCTGAAATCGCCGTGGCTGTATCTGTTCGACGGCGTGGCTGGCATCGAGGCGGTGGACAAGTTCACGCTGCGCATCCGCCTGAAAGCGCCCGATCCCAATTTCCTGTTCTACCTGGCGATGCCGGCCACGTCGGTGGTGGCGCGCGAAGTGGTGCAGGCTTACGGCGCGCAAGCCGGCAACCATCCGATCGGCACCGGCCCGTTCAAGATCGGCAGCTGGCAGCGCAGCGACCAGATCGTGCTGCTGGCCAACCGCGATTTCCGGCCGACCGAATTCCAGGGCCAGCGCCTGCCCATCCTCGACCGCATCGAGATCAAGATCGTCGAGGAATACCAGTCGCGCGTGCTGGGCTTCCTGAATGGCGAATTCGATTTCCTGGAGCAGGTGCCGGAGTCGATGAAGGAAATGGTGCTGACCGCCGACAACCACTTGCAGCCCGAGCTGGCGCGCAAGGGCATCGTGCTGGCGCCGTTTCCAGTGCTGCAGACGTATTACATGTGGATGAACATGGACGATCCGTTGATCGGCGGCTACAGCAAAAAGAAACTGGCGCTGCGGCGCGCCATCGCGCTCGGCTACAACAGCGCTGAGGACATTGCGCAGATGAAAAAAGGCCTGGCGCTGCCGGCCGTCACGCCGCTGCCGCCCAACGTACTCGGCAACGATCCCAACTACCGTAGCCCGGTCGCCTACGATCCCGCGCTGGCCAACGCGCTGCTGGACCGCTACGGCTACCGCAAGGGCAAGAATGGCTACCGCGCGCAGCCGGACGGCAAACCACTGACGCTGGTGATGCACAGCGAAGCCTCCACCGTCGGCCGCCTGCGCGACGAGCTGTGGCGCAAGAACCTCAACGCCATCGGCCTCAACGTCACCTTCAAGAGCGACAAGAAAACCGAAATCATCAAGGCTTCGCGCCTTGGTTCGGTGATGATGTTTGAGACCAACTGGGTAGCCGACTTCCCCGATGGCGATAATTTCTATCAGCTGCTGTACGGCCCCAACGCAGGCCGCGCCAACTACGCGCGCTTCAACCTGCCTGCCTACAATCAACGTTACGAGCAAGCCCGCTTGCTGGGAGAATCGCCGCAACGCACCGCGCTGTATGATGAACTGGCGCAACTCATCCATGCCTACACGCCGTGGGTGCTGCTGACCCATCCCATCTCTGCCGACCTGCAACAGCCGTGGCTGAAAAATTACCGGCGCCACCCGGTGGAGTTCACCAACTGGCGCTATCTGGACGTCGCCGCACATACCGCGCACTGAACCGTGCCTACAATGACAAGATGAACTTACTCAACCGCCGGGCGCTGGCCTATGTGGCCGGTCATCCCATGGATTTCACGCTGCAATGCCTGAAGGGCTTCCGCGCCAACCAAGGCCTGCTGCTGGCGGGTGCGGTCGCGTATTACTCGCTGCTGTCGATCCTGCCGCTGCTGATGCTGGCGGTGGTGGCGCTGTCGCACATTATTGCGCAGGATGAGCTGCTGGCGGCCGTCGGCCGCTATCTGAACTGGCTGGTGCCGGGGCAGTCGCAACCCATTGTGGCCGAGGTGGCGCATTTCCTCGAACATCGCGACCTGGTCGGCGGTGTGCTGGTGATCACCATGCTGTTCTTCAGTTCGCTGGCTTTCACGGTGCTGGAAAACGCCATGTGCGTGATCTTCAAGCACCGGGTGGAAATCCGGCGGCGGCATTTCCTGATTTCGGCGGTCATGCCTTACTGCTACATCCTGTCGCTGGGCGTCGGCATGCTGCTGGTGACGCTGGTGGCCGGCAGCTTGCAGGTGATGGGCGAGGAAAGCGTGCAGCTGTTCGGCTACAGCTGGTCGCTGAATGGCGTGTCGGGCGTGCTGCTGTATCTGCTAGGACTGGCTGGCGAAGTGCTGGTGCTGTCGTCGATCTACCTGGTGATGCCGGTGGGCAGGCTGTCGCTGTCGCATGCGCTGATCGGCGGCGTGACGGCGGCGCTGCTGTGGGAAATCGCCCGGCGCATCCTGGTGTGGTATTTCTCCACGCTGTCGCAGGTGAATGTGGTGTACGGCTCGATGACCACTGCCATCATTGTCATGTTCAGCCTGGAGATCGGCGCCACCCTCCTGCTGTTCGGCGCGCAGGTGATTTCCGAGTTTGAACGTGCTGGCCGCGAAGCGCCGCAGCCGGCGCCCAAGCCGCTGGTCACCGAAACGATTTCAAAATAAATTTGTGCGTCGCACAAAAACTGTGGTACACTTTGTTTGTGGTTGAGGTTTGCCCTGCAAACAGTCCCACATCCGGCCGATGCGCCGCGCCCAGAGTTGTGTAAGTTCGATGGCGCAGGTGACGCAGACGCTGGAGTTGTAATCCCGAAGACATTAGTCGATTTACACGTTGGGGGCACCACGCAGATAGCATGGGCGCCCGAGACGCCGACTCACTTGGCAGATAGCCCTGGAGCCCGGTACGATTGAAGCATAGGTAATACATTGGAACGAAGCCTGCAGCGATGTGGGCTTTTTTTTCGTCCGCATTTTCGTGCCCTTTGCGATGCCCCAAACGCGGCTGACGGTGTCGGCCTATTCTGGAGTGCTGATGGGAGGAGCACGATGGAATTCGCTTTTACGCTCAGATACCGGCTGGCCAACCACGGCTATGACTACGACCAGCTGTCGGCGCAACTGGCCGCCGGCGGCTGCGAGGATGCGCTGGTGAGCTTCAACCGCGCCGGCAACCTGGTGCTGGACTTCCGCCGTCCCGCCGACAGCGCCGCCGCCGCCCTCGCCACTGCGATTGCCGACGTGCAGCGCGCACTGCCCGCCTCCGAACTGATCGATATCCGCTCCGGCTTCGTGTCCAATTAATTTTGCGATTCATTTCGATATTATTTGAAATGTGGAATTATATGCGCTAGCATAGGCCGCATGGATACCAAACAAACCCTGGCCGCGCTGGCGGCCCTGGCGCAAGAGAGCCGCCTGGCCGTGTTTCGCCTGCTGGTGCAGACCGGGCCGGCTGGCCTGGCCGCCAGCAAAATCGGCGAGCAACTGGCGATTGCGCCATCTTCCCTGTCGTTTCACCTGAAAGAGCTGGCGCATGCCGGCCTGATCTCATCGCGCCAGGACGGGCGCTTTGTGATCTACGCGGCCGATACCGGCGCCATGAATGAACTGATCGGATTTTTAACTGAAAACTGCTGCGGTGGCAGCTCCTGCTAACGATGAATATACTTTTCCTGTGTACCGGTAACTCCTGCCGCTCCTTGTTGAGCGAGGCGATCTTCAACCATCTGGCGCCCGAGGGCTGGCGAGCGCTCAGCGCCGGCAGCCAGCCGACCGGCCAGCTGAATCCGCGCGCGGTGGCGCTGTTGCAGCGCAAAGGCATCTCCACCGAAGGCTATTACAGCAAATCGTGGGATGCGCTGCCGGTGACGCCGGATGCGGTGCTCACGGTGTGCGGCAGCGCGGCCGGCGAGACTTGTCCGGCGTATCTGGGACCGGTGCTGCGCGCGCATTGGGGCGTGGACGATCCGAGCCATCTGGTGGGCAGCGATGAAGAAATCGAGGCGGCCTTCGAGCAGACCTACCGCATCATCCGCGCGCGCATTGAGGCGTTTCTGGCTGCGCCGACGTTGTCGCAAGCGGCGCTGGACCGCATCGGCACGCTCGGTGCGGCATGCTGACCGCGATCCTGATTTTCGTCGCCACGCTGGTGCTGGTGATCTGGCAGCCGCGCGGGCTGGGTATCGGCTGGAGCGCTTCGCTGGGGGCATTGGTGGCGCTGCTGGCGGGCGTGATCCACGTCAGCGACATTCCGGTGGTGTGGCACATCATCTGGAACGCCACCGCCACCTTTGTGGCCATCATCATCACCAGCCTGTTGCTGGACAAGGCCGGCTTCTTCGAGTGGGCGGCGCTGCACGTGGCGCGCTGGGGCGGCGGCAGTGGCAAGCGGCTGTTCGTCATGCTGGTGCTGCTGGGCGCCGCCGTCTCCGGGCTGTTTGCCAATGACGGCGCGGCGCTGATCCTGACGCCGATCGTGATCGCCATCCTGCTGGAGCTGCGCTTTTCGGCCAAGGCCACGCTGGCGTTTGTGATGGCGGCCGGCTTCATCGCCGACACGGCCAGCCTGCCGCTGGTGGTGTCGAACCTGGTCAACATCGTCTCCGCCGATTATTTCCACATCAGCTTCGCGCGCTACGCGGCCGTGATGGTGCCGGTGAACTTCGTCGCGGTGGCGGCCACGCTGGCGGCGCTGATGTGGTTCTTCCGCCGCGATATCCCGGTCGATTACGATGTGAAGCAGATCAAGGACCCGGCGCTGGCAATTCACGACCGCGCCACCTTCATCGCCGGCTGGTGGGTATTGGGCCTGTTGCTGATTGGTTTCTTCGTCATCGAGCCGATGGGCGTGCCGATCAGCGTGGTGGCGGCGGTGGGATCGGCGGTGCTGCTGGTGGTGGCGTCGCGCGGCCATCGCATCTCCACGCGCGAGGTGCTGCTGCATGCGCCGTGGCAGATCGTGATCTTCTCGCTGGGGATGTACCTGGTGGTGTACGGCTTGCGCAATGCCGGGCTGACGGCCTATCTGACAACGGCGCTGGACTGGTGCGGCCGGCATGGCGTGTGGGGCGCGGCGCTGGGCACCGGCTTCCTGACGGCCATTTTGTCATCTATTATGAACAACCTGCCGACGGTGCTGATCGGCGCCTTGTCGGTGGATGCGTCGTCGGCGCAGGGCGTGGTGCGCGAGGCGATGATTTATGCGAACGTGATCGGCAGCGATCTCGGTCCGAAGATTACGCCGATCGGCAGCCTGGCCACGCTGCTTTGGCTGCATGTGCTGGCCAACAAGGGCACGCGCATCACGTGGGGCTACTACTTCCGCGTCGGCGCGTGTCTGACCTTGCCGGTGTTGTTTGTCACCCTGGCGGCATTGGCCGTCCGTCTGGAGATGTTTTGAAACCTAAAAAGTGGATTGCCGTTGTCCTGAGTATCCTGGCCGCGCCGCTGGCGTTCCTGTATGTCGGCGCACCGCGCTGGGCGTTGCTCAGTTTTGTGGCGGGGCTGGTGGTGGGCACCGCCGGCTTCCTGGTGCCCGGTCATCAGTCGCCGCTGTTGTTTGGCCTGATTTCGGTGGCGTTGACGGTGCTGTGGATCTGGCGCGCCTACCGCTTTGCTGGCGAGCGCACATTTGATGAACAGCGGTCATGGCATTCGCGCTGGTATGGGCTGGTTGGCGTGGCGGTGGCGGCATCCATCGTCATGGTGTCGCTGCGCGTATTTTTGTATGAGCCGTTCAAGATCCCTTCCTCGGCGATGATTCCGGCGCTGCCGGTCGGCGCCAATGTGATGGTGCAGAAGTGGGGCTTCGGCTATTACGGCAGCATGGGACACCGGCTCGGTCATGGCGCGATTTCGGCGCAGCTGGAGCGTGGCGATATCCTTGTATTCGATTTTCCGGTCGATCCGAGCCAGTCCTACATCAAGCGCGTGGTCGGTCTGCCCGGCGACAAAATCGTCTACCGCGACAAGCATGTGCTGGTGAATGGCGTGGATGGCCGCGGCCAGGAACTGAAGGACTATCTGGACGACGAGCGGCTAATGTATCTGAAGCGCTATCGCGAGAAATTCGGCCGGCAAGAGCATGACATTCTTTTGCGCGAACAGGCGCCGGCGCGGATGCCGCGCGGCGACCTGGCGCTGCCGAAAGAATGCACGGACGATGGCGAGACGCTGAGCTGCACGGTGCCGGCAGCGAGCTATTTCGTCATGGGCGATAATCGGGATAACAGTATGGACAGCCGTTTCTGGGGCTTTGTGCCTGCCAGTGCGGTGATTGGCAAGGTGGTGTTCGTCGCTATGCCGCGCAATTAAGGAGCAGGGATTGGATCAGCATATCAAGCCAGTGGAGCTGGCGAAGGCATATCGTTTATTGAACCACGGGCCGACGGTGCTGGTGTCGGCCAGTCATGGCGGGGTGGAGAATGTGATGTCGGCGGCGTGGTCGTGCGCGCTGGATTTTGCGCCGCCGAAGGTGACCGTGGTGCTGGACAAGGCCACTGCTACGCGTCCGCTGGTGGAGCAGAGCGGCTACTTCGTGCTGCAGGTGCCGAACATGGCGCAGCTGCAGCTGACCTACGATGTCGGCCACACCAGCGCCGTCGATATGCCGGACAAGCTGGCCAAGGCCGGCGTGCAGCTGTTCAAGGTTGAAGGTTACGATGTGCCGCTGGTGGTGGGTTCGTCGGCGTGGCTGATCTGCAAAGTGCTGCCGGAGCCGCGCAATGAACAGGTCTACGATCTGTTC
This sequence comes from Duganella margarita, assembly GCF_009857535.1. GTDB lineage: Bacteria > Pseudomonadota > Gammaproteobacteria > Burkholderiales > Burkholderiaceae_D > Rugamonas > Rugamonas margarita. The sequence goes on along the minus strand of NZ_WWCS01000001.1, from coordinate 152,704 downwards.
ATCGGCGAAGTGGTGGCTGCGTATGCGGACGATCGCGTCTTCCAGAACGGCCACTGGGCTTTCGAAAACGCCGATCCGCAGTGGCGCAGCCTGCACTACATCGCCGGCGGCAATTTCTACGCCATCGGCGAAGCGGTGGTGGCAGATGCCACAGGAGCAAAATAGCCACCGTCATTCCCGCGTACGCGGGAATCCATAGAACATATGCGCTAAGTCAAAGCTAGCTACACCCAACAGCACAACCATTTTTCTCACTGAATCGAAGGACGAGAGAAAAATGGACAAGATCAGCTATGTTTATATGATGGCCAGCGGCATGTATGGCACGCTATACCTCGGGGTAACATCAAACCTCGTTCGCCGCGTCTGGCAGCATCGTGGGGGCGTGGTCGATGGTTTCACCAAACAATATCACGTCAAGCAGTTGGTTTGGTTCGAACAGCACACAGATATCTACGCTGCCATTACTCGAGAAAAGCAGATCAAGAAATGGCGGCGTGATTGGAAGATTGAGCTGATACAGAAAACAAATCCCTTATGGCGGGATTTGTTTTTGGATATCTGTGTTTGAAGCGGGTTATGGATTCCCGCCTACGCGGGAATGACGAGGGTTAGAGCGCGCGGGCGATCAGGATTTTCTGGATGTCGCTGGTGCCTTCGTAGATCTGGCATACGCGGGCGTCGCGGTAGATGCGTTCCACCGGGAAGTCGCTGACGTAGCCGTAGCCGCCATGGATCTGGATCGCATCGGAGCACACCTTCTCCGCCATTTCGGAGGCGAACAGCTTGGCCATGGCGGCTTCTTTCAGGCACGGCAAGCCGGCGTCTTTCATCGACGCGGCGTGCAGGATCAGCTGGCGCGCGGCTTCGATCTGCATCGCCATTTCCGCCAGTTTGAATTGCACCGATTGATGCTCGAAAATCGGCTTGCCGAAGCTTTCTCGTTCGCGCGCGTAGCGTAACGCGGCTTCGTAGGCGGAACGCGCCATGCCGACCGATTGCGAGGCGATGCCGATGCGGCCTCCCTCCAGTCCGGACAAGGCGATCTTGTAGCCCTGGCCTTCTTCGCCAATCAGATTCTCGGCCGGGATGCGGCAGTTTTCAAACACGATTTGCGCGGTGTCGGACGAGTGCTGGCCCATCTTCTGCTCGATGCCCGCGACGATGTAGCCCGGCGTCGACGTCGGCACCCAGAAGGCGCTGATGCCTTTCTTGCCGGCGTTCTTGTCGGTGACGGCCATGACGATCGCCACGTCGGCGTGCTTGCCGCTGGTGATGAATTGTTTGACGCCGTTCAGCACATAGTGGTCGCCATCGCGGGTGGCGGTGGTGCGCAGGGCGGCGGCGTCGCTACCGGTGTGCGGTTCGGTGAGGCAGAAGGCGCCGAGCATGTCGCCTTGCGCCAGGGGCCGCAGCCATTGTTCTTTTTGCCGCGCGTTGGCGTACATCATGCCGATGCTGCATACCGGGCAGTTGTTGACCGAGATGATGGTGGAGGTGCCGCCGTCACCGGCCGCGATTTCTTCCAGCACCAGGGCCAGCGAGACGTAATCCATGCCCGCGCCGCCCAGTGGTTCCGGCACCGCGACACCGAATGCGCCCAGCGCCGCCAGCTCCTTCAGTTCTTCCCTGGGAAAGTGGTGTTCCTTGTCCCAGCGGGCGGCGTTGGGGGCGAGACGGTCCTGCGCGAAAGCGCGCAGGGCGTCGCGAATCATTTCGTGTTCCTGGCTCAGTATCATTGTGTGTCTCGGTTTTTATAGTTGACCCGCAAACCGTTGCAGGGGTCTGACCCCGTATGGGGTCAGACCCCGCCTGGCTGTGCGGGGTTTACCAGCCGATTTCCGTACCGTCGTAGCTGCGGTAGACGGCGACTTCGGAGGCTGCCAATCCGGCCAGCGTAGCGCGGATGCCGCTGGCGCTTTGCTCCACCGTGATGTCGGCGCCGGCGCCGCCCATGTCGGTCTGTACCCAGCCTGGATGGAAGGCCACGCAGGTGGCGCCCTGTTTGCCGAACACCAGCGCGGTGTCGATCAGTACGGAATTCAGCGCAGCCTTGCTGGCGCGGTACAGCGATCCCGAAGGCGAGGTGCGCTCGCTCAGCGATCCCATACGCGAGGACAGTACCGCCAGCTTGCCATCGCCACGCGACGCGCACACCAGCGGCGCCAGCACCGGCAGCAAACGCATCGCCGCCAGCACATTGGTATGCATCACCGCGTCAAAGTCGGCCTGCGCCGGAAAGCCGTCGTGGCGCGGGCCGTACACGCCCGCGTTCAGGATGGCGACATCCAGTTCTTCGCCATCCAGCTTCCAGCCGATGCCGGCCACCGCTTCCAGGTTGGTCACATCCAGCTTGTGCGGCTCGGCGCCCAGCGCCGCCAGCGCGTCGCAGTCTTCCTGCTTGCGCGCGGTGGCGATCACGCGCCAGCCGTCGTTGCGGTATTGCTTGACCAGCTCCAGCCCAATGCCGCGCGAGGCGCCGATAATCAGTGCCGTCGCCATTTACAGCAGCTCCACTGCCATCGCGGTCGCTTCGCCGCCGCCGATGCACAGCGCCGCCACGCCCTTCTTGCCGCCGGTGCGTTTCAAGGCGCCCAGCAGCGTGACGATGATGCGCGCGCCGGAAGCGCCGATCGGGTGGCCCAGCGCGCAGGCGCCGCCGTGGATGTTGACCTTGTCGTGCGGGATGTCCAGATCGTGCATCGCCGCCATCGGCACGGCGGCGAAGGCTTCGTTAATCTCGAACAGGTCGACGTCCTTGGTGCCCCAGCCGGTTTTCTTGTACAGCTTTTCGATGGCGCCGATCGGTGCGGTGGTGAACAGGTTCGGTTCCTGCGCAAAGGTAGCGTGGCCGTGGATACGGGCGATCGGCGTCAGGCCCAGTTCTTTCGCTTTCGATTCGCGCATCATCACCAGCGCGGCGGCGCCGTCGTTGATCGACGACGACGAGGCAGCGGTAATGGTGCCGTCCTTCTTGAAGGCGGCGCGCAGCGTCGGGATCTTTTCCACCTTGGCTTTCAGCGGGCCTTCGTCCTTGTCGATGACGGTATCACCGGCGCGCGAGGTCACGGTAACCGGCGCGATTTCCCACTTGAAGTAGCCTTCGCTGGTGGCGACCTGCGCGCGCTTCACCGATTCGATGGCGAAGTTGTCCTGCGCCTCACGCGTGAACGCGTACTTGGCCGAGCACTCTTCGGCGAAAGTGCCCATCGAGCGGCCTTCGCCGGTTTTCTCGTTGCGCGAGTAGGCGTCTTCCAGGCCGTCGTACATCATGTGATCGAACAGCATGCCGTGGCCGATGCGGTAGCCGCCGCGCGCCTTCGGCACCAGGTATGGCGCGTTGGTCATCGACTCCATGCCGCCGGCGATCACCACGTCGGCGCTGCCGGCGATCAGCTGGTCGTGCGCGAAGATCGCGGCCTGCATGGCCGAACCGCACATCTTGGACAGCGTGACGGCGCCGGTGGACGTCGGCAGGCCGGCTTTCAACAGCGCCTGGCGTGCCGGCGCCTGGCCCTGGCCCGCCATCAGGCAGTTGCCGAAGTAGACGTGTTCCACCAGCTTGCCGTCGATGCCGGAGCGCTCGACGGCGGCCTGGATGGCGACGGCGCCCAGGTCGTGCGCGGCCTTGGCGGAAAAGTCGCCCTGGAAGGCGCCCATGGGGGTGCGGGCAGCGCCCACGATAACGACAGGATCATGCATGTTCAAATCTCCATTAACGGGTTTCGGCGAACAGCTCGCGGCCGATCAGCATGCGGCGGATTTCGCTGGTGCCGGCGCCGATTTCATACAGCTTGGCGTCGCGCCACAGGCGGCCGACGGGATATTCATTGATGTAGCCATTGCCGCCCAGCGTCTGGATCGCCTCGCCGGCCATCCAGGTGGCCTTCTCGGCGCTGTACAGGATGGCGCCAGCGGCGTCCTTGCGCAGGTTGCGGATCTGCTCCGGCGAGGTGGCGCGGTCGCAGGCCTGGCCGACCGCGTACACATACGCCTTGGACGCCATCATGGTCGAGTACATGTCGGCGATTTTGCCTTGCATCAGCTGGAACTCGCCGATCGGCTGGCCGAACTGTTTGCGGTCGTGGGTGTAGGGCACCACCACGTCCATGCACGCCTGCATGATGCCCAGCGGGCCGCCGGACAGCACGGTGCGTTCGAAGTCGAGGCCGGACATCAGCACGTTGACGCCCTTGCCCAGGCCGCCCAGCACGTTCTCGGCCGGCACTTCGCAATCCTCAAACACCAGCTCGCCGGTGTGCGAACCGCGCATGCCCAGCTTGTCGAGCTTCTGCGCGATCGAGAAGCCCTTGTAGCCTTTTTCGATCAGGAAGGCGGTCATGCCTTTCGGACCGGCTTCCAGATCGTTCTTGGCGTAGACCACCAGCACGTCGGCGTCGGGGCCGTTGGTGATCCACATCTTGGTGCCGTTCAGCACCCAGCGGTCGCCCTTGAACTCGGCGCGCAGCTTCATGCTGACCACGTCGGAACCGGCGTTCGGCTCGGACATGGCCAGCGCGCCGATGTACTCGCCGGAAATCAGCTTGGGCAGGTATTTTTGTTTTTGTTCTTCGGTGCCGTTGCGCTTGATCTGGTTGACGCACAGGTTCGAGTGGGCGCCATACGACAGGCCGACCGAGGCCGAGGCGCGCGAGATTTCCTCCATCGCCACGATGTGGGCCAGGTAGCCCATGTTGGCGCCGCCGTACTCTTCCGGCACGGTGATGCCGAGCACGCCCAGTTCGCCCATCTTGCGCCACAGGTCCATCGGGAACTGGTCGCTGCGGTCGATTTCGGCCGCGCGCGGGGCGATCTCGGCGGCGGCGAATTGCTGCACGGCCTCGCGCAGCGCGGCGATATCCTCGCCATGGTCAAAGGTCAGGCCTGGGAGATGGAGCATGTCTTCCTCTATTCTGTTTTGGGTCCGGAGCGGCCATGATACGCCGATGTGACGTTAACGTAAACGTCAAGCAGTGCTCACGTCACGGCGTGGGCTTCCAGCATGCGTTTGCATTCGTCTTCGTGGGCCTGGATCTCGGCCAGCGACATTTCGATGTCTTCGCGCTGTTGTTCCAGCGTTTCGCGGTGCTGCGCCAGCACGGTCAGGAAGCGGTGCATCTGTGCCGCCGAATCCTTGGGCGTCTCGTACATGTCGACCAGGCTCTTGATTTCGGCCAGCGACAGGCCGAGGCGCTTGCCGCGCAGGGTCAGCTTGAGCCGGGTGCGGTCGCGCGGCGTGTAGACGCGGTTGCGGCCGCCGGCGCCTTCACGCGACGGGCTCAGCAGGCCCTGGTCTTCGTAAAAGCGGATTGCGCGCGCGGTGATGTCGAATTCGCGCGCCAGTTCGGTAATGGTGTAGGTGGACATGGGTGGTCTAAGTAGTTTCCGTTTACGTTAACGGCAAAGTCATTGTAGCGCGAAACACACCGTTGCCGCATCTGCCAGCGGCCTCAGCGTGACCGCAGGCATGCGCAATGGTATCGTGCGACGTGAAAGGCAGCGCGGCAGGATGATATTCATCCGCGCTTCTGGACCGAATAAAATTCGCCTGGTTATTCCACTGACGGTGGTACTGGCAGAGGATAAATGTTAATTATAAAATCCCATAAAGTCACAGTTGAGGCGATTCCCGCAGAGACTGACTTTCATGAAGCAACGTGAAATAGTGTCAATATGAATTCCTCTAATGAACGCGAAAGCTTTAGCCAGCGACTCCAACAGGCTCTCAAGAACGCCCATTATTCGCCCGACAGCCCGACCCGGCTAGCGCGCGAATTCAATATTCGGTTCGATGGTCGCCCCATTACCGTGCACGCCGCCCGCAAATGGCTGGTTGGCGAGGCGATCCCCACGCAGGAGAAGCTGCGCATGATCGCCCAATGGCTGGGCGTGCCGGCCGAGTGGTTGCGCTTTGGCGGCCCGGAAGAAGGCGCGCCGAACGGCGACAACGGCGCCAACCTGTCGCGCTTTGAATCGGCCGACGTCAAACTGATCGCCGATTTGCAGCGGCTGGACGAGCATCATCGCCAGATTGCGCGGGAATTTATCCGGATGCTGGTGCGTGTCAACTACCAAAAGTAGTTATTTTTACGTATTACTACGGAAATAGGGGAACCAGGTTTAGCGCTGGCGGACCTTTACATGCATGAAACTAGTTTCACGGTCTGCCGGTTTTTGTTCGGACGAGGCCAAACGCTTTTTATTTTCGCTACGTTTGCGAATTGTCATGGTTGCGACACGGATTTAAGGCACAATAGGGCAGTACCTATTTTTTGGGGAGTCATGCTTTGAGCCGTCTTATGAAAAGCAACTACAGCAATGTCGCACAGCTGAAAGATTTAATGACCGCCCCACCGATGACCGCCGAACAGCATGCCGAAGTGATGCGCAAACGCATCGCCCATCGTCGCATGGTGGAAGAAGCGCGGGAATTGAAGCGTGCCAGCAGTTCGAACTACGATATTCGCTGAACCAGCGCGGAAGCGCTAACGCTCTGAGATGTCGCCGGCGGCCTGTCCCTTGAGACCGGCCCAGCGCGGCGCCAACGCATGTTCAATGCCGAATAAATCGATCACGCGGGCCACCGTGTGGTCGACCATCTCCTCAATGCTCTGCGGGTTGTGATAAAAACTCGGCAGCGGCGGGAAGATGATGCCGCCCATTTCCGTGACCGCCGTCATGTTGCGCAAGTGCGCCAGATTGAACGGGGTCTCCCTCACCATCAACACCAGCCGGCGGCGCTCCTTGAGCACCACGTCGGCCGCGCGCGCGATCAGGTTGTCGGACAGGCCATGGGCCACCGACGCCAGGGTTTTCATCGAGCAGGGAGCGATGATCATGCCGTCGCTCTGGAACGAGCCGCTGGCAATCGAGGCGCCGACGTCGCGCACCTTGTGCACCACATGGGCCAGGGATTCGACCTCGCGCCGCTGCAAGCCAGTTTCCTGGTGCAGCGTGAGGACGGCGGCTTCGGAGACGATCAGATGCGTCTCGACGCCATCAAGGTGTTGCAAATGCTGCAGCAGACGCACGCCATACACCGCGCCGGTGGCGCCGGTGATGGCGATAACAATCCGCTTGGGCCGATCAGGCATCCAGCAGGGCCTTCAGCTCGCCCGACTCAAACATCTCGTTCATGATGTCCGAACCGCCGACGAACTCACCCTTCACGTACAGCTGAGGGATGGTTGGCCAGTTCGAGTAGTCCTTGATGCCCTGACGGACTTCCGGATCTTCCAGCACGTTGACGGTAGCAATGTTCTCGACGCCGCAGGCTTTCAGGATCTGGATGGCGCGGCCGGAGAAGCCGCATTGCGGGAACTGGGCGGTGCCCTTCATGAACAGCACCACCGGGGTGTTGGTCACGGTTTCTTTGATCCAGGTTTGTACGTCGCTCATAGCTGCCTCGGTGAATTAAATATCGGATGCCGACATTTTATAAGAAATGTGCCTCTGGCGTGTTGACGTCCAAAAAAATCCATGTATTATGTATATCGAGACTCGATATAGCGAAAGGCGATACAGAGATGGATATTAACTACAGTAAATACCTGCCCGTCTCGGAAGCGACGTTTTACGTGATGCTGGCGCTGACCCAGCCGATGCACGGCTACGCTCTGATGCAGAAGGTGGACAGCATGAGCGCCGGCAGCGTCACGCTCGGGCCGGGCACCCTGTACGGGGTGTTCGGCACGCTGGAAAAGCAGGCGCTGATCGTCAAGGTGGCGGAGCAGGAACGGCGCAAGGTTTATGCGCTGACGGAACTGGGCAAGGCGGTGCTGGCGGAGCAGGTGCGCCGGCTGGAAATCATGCTGGACAATGCGCGCGCGTTGCAGCACGCAGCTTAATTTTAAGGAGCAGTCATGGGCAAGCTGGTACGGAAATTCAAGGTGTGGTACGTGTGGCAGGATGAGGAACATCAGCAGTGGCTGCAGGAAATGGCGGCGCAAGGCCTGCATCTGCGCAGCACCAATATGTGCTGCGTGCACACGTTCGAGCGCGGCGCGCCGGCCGATATGGCGTATCGCTGGGATGTGCGCTACTTCGGCCCGAATGCTGAATACCGGCAGCTGTTCCAGGATGCCGGCTGGGAGCTGGTGACGTCGACGGTGGGCTGGCATTGCTGGCGCAAGGCGCGCACGGCCGGCGCCAGCACCGAGATTTTCACCCAGCGCGCCGATAACGCCGCCAAATACCTGCGCGTAATCCGTTTGTTTGCGCTGATTGTGGCGGCCGAGGCGTTGGCGTACTGGCTGATTCCGGCCCGGCACGAATACGCCGAAGGGCTGGCCTGGGGCATGTTCGTCGGCACCGCCGTGGTCGGCCTGGTCGCGCTGGCCAAACTGTCGAAGCGCATGAAAGAGGTCCAGGGCGCCTGAGCGGCGCCCCGGATTCAGCCTAGCCGCGCAGCTTGGCGAAGGCGGCGGCCATGCTGCCGCTGGCTGCCGGTTCGCGGGTCTGCTGCTTCTGTTGCTGGCCCATGGCGCGGCGGTCGTTGCGGTCGCCGCGCTGCTGTGGCTGGGAACCGGCTTGCGGCGCGCTGTCGGACAGGCGCATGGTCAGGGCGATTCGCTTGCGCTTCTCGTCCACTTCCAGCACCTTGACCTTGACCACCTGGCCGGCTTTGACCACCGCGTGCGGGTCCTTGACGAAGGTGTTGGACAGCGCCGAGATGTGCACCAGCCCGTCCTGGTGGACGCCGATGTCGACAAACGCGCCAAACGCGGCGACGTTGGTCACCACCCCTTCCAGAATCATGTCCGGACGCAGGTCGCGGATTTCCTCCACGCCTTCCTTGAAGGTGGCGGTGGTGAATTCCGGACGCGGATCGCGGCCCGGCTTTTCCAGCTCCTTCAGGATGTCGGTAATGGTCGGCACGCCGAATTTCTCGTCGGCATATTTGGCCGGCTGCAAGCGCTTGATCAGCGCGCTGTCGCCGATCACCGCCTTGATGTCCTTCTGTATATCGCCGAGGATTTTTTCCACCAGCGGATACGATTCCGGGTGCACCGCCGAGGCGTCCAGCGGATTGTCGCCGCCCATCACGCGCAGGAAGCCGGCCGCCTGTTCAAAGGTCTTGTCGCCCAGGCGCGGCACCGATTTCAGCGCCGCGCGCGAGGTGAACGCGCCCTTGACGTCGCGGTAGCTGACAATCGCCGTCGCCACCGACGACGACAGGCCCGACACGCGCGCCAGCAGCGGCGCCGAAGCGGTGTTGACATCCACGCCGACCGCATTCACGCAATCCTCGACCACCGCGTCCAGCGTGCGCGCCAGCTGGGTCTGCGACACATCGTGCTGGTACTGGCCGACGCCGATCGATTTCGGATCGATCTTGACCAGTTCGGCCAGCGGATCTTGCAGGCGGCGCGCGATCGACACCGCGCCACGCAGTGACACATCCATGTCGGGCAGTTCCTTCGATGCGTATTCCGACGCCGAATACACCGACGCGCCCGCTTCGGAGACGACGATCTTGTTCATTTTCTGCTCGGGGAAGCGCTTGAGCAGGTCTTGCGCCAGTTTGTCGGTTTCGCGCGAGGCGGTGCCGTTGCCGATCGAAATCAGCGACACATTGTGCTTGGCGGCCAGCTTGCCCAGCGTGTGCAGCGAGCCTTCCCAGTCGTTCTTCGGCTGGTGCGGGTAAATGACGGTGGTGTCGACCACCTTGCCAGTGGCGTCCACCACAGCAACTTTAACCCCGGTGCGCAGGCCCGGGTCCAGGCCCATGGTGGCGCGCTGGCCGGCCGGAGCCGCCAGCAGCAAGGCTTTCAAGTTGGTAGCGAAGACGGTGATGGCGTCCAGCTCGGATTTCTCGCGCAGCGCGCCCATCAGTTCGGTTTCGAGATGCATGAAGCTTTTCACGCGCCAGGTCCAGCGGGCGGTGTCGGCCAGCCATTTGTCGGCCGGGCGGCCGCTGCTCTTGATGCCGAAACGGGCGCCGATGCGGCTTTCGCACGGATTGTGCGGCGCGTCCCACTTTGGTTTTTCCGGTTCGGAGTCGAGCCGTAGGGTGACGTCCAGCACGCCCTCGCGGCGGCCGCGCATCAGCGCCAGCGCCCGGTGCGACGGCACCGACGACAGGTTTTCGCTGTAATCGAAATAGTCGGCGAACTTTTCACCTTCTTCTTGCTTACCTTCAATAACCTTCGATTCGACGATGCCATGCTCTTGGACATATTCCCGCAGCGACTGAAGCAGGGTAGCATCTTCGGCAAAACGTTCCATCAGGATCTGGCGGGCGCCGTCCAGCGCGGCCTTGGTGTCGGCCACGCCCGGATTGTTGCCGTCGGTGGTGGTGAAGGCGTCGCGCAGGAATTTGGCCGCTTCGGTCTCCGGATTCAGGTCCGGGTTGGCCAGCAGGCCGTCGGCCAGCGGCGCCAGGCCGGCTTCGATGGCGATCTGGGCCTTGGTGCGGCGTTTTTGCTTGTAGGGAAGATATAAGTCTTCCAGGCGGGTCTTGTCTTCTGCGTGCATGACAGCATCTAATAAGACCGGTGTCATTTTGTTTTGCTCGGTGATGGAGGCGATGATGCTGGCGCGGCGGTCTTCCAGCTCGCGCAGGTAGCGCAGGCGCTCTTCGAGCAGGCGCAATTGGACGTCATCCAGGCCGCCAGTGACTTCCTTGCGGTAACGGGCGATGAAGGGTACGGTGGCCCCTTCGTCCAACAGGGCGACGGCGGCAACTACCTGGGCCGGTTTGGCAGACAGTTCGAGGGCGAGACGTTGTTCAATGGAAGGCAACATGGTGAGAAATCCTAGACAGACAAGCCCGGAATAATACGACATCGGCACCCGGTTTCCATGCTTTTGCCATGGGAACGTGGGCAAGCCCACTTTGATCGACAGGTTTTTAGCAAGAATACGTAAACACGAACGCGTCAATGGCGGATAATATTGCCTGTTGCCGTTTTTGAACCATCTTTGAACAACAATGCGACCTATGGATTTTACCCGCGACGACGCCCCTGCCGCCCCTGCTGCTCCAGCACCGGCCCCAACGCGCCCTGCGCCGCCCGCGAATCAATTGTCGTACGCTGTCGCCACCTGGCTGCAGCGTGTGGATGCGGCAGCGCACCCGAAAGCCAAGCTCACTCCGCCGCCGGTCGATAACGACCCCAAGCAGACCCAATACAAGCTGATTTATGTGCTGGCCCCGACCAGCGGTGGCCGCCATGTGGCGCTGTGCCTGTACAAGGCGCGGCTGCGGCCGAACGGCGACGTGGCGGCGGCCAGCCCGGTCAGCGAAGTGTTCTCGCTGCTGTCGACTCCGCCCACCTTCATGACGCCGAACGACGAAGACCTGATCCGCTTCTTCGTCGCCATGCGCAGCGGGCAGAATTCCCAGACCGGCTCGGCTACCGAGCCGCGCGGCAAGATCGGCGCGGCGCTGCTGAATATGCTGGCCGAGCAGGACAAATTGCTGTGGGCGAACTCGTGGGCTGACGTCGGCAACGGCCTGGTGTATCCGCTCAAGGGCGGCGTGTTGCGCGAGGCCAACCTGGCCTGGCGCGAGGAAGGCAAGGGCCTGCGGCTGGGCTGGCAAGTGGCGCCGCCGCCGGGCGCCAAGCATGTCGGCGCCGACCAGGTCGACTATATGCTGCCGACCGATCCGCCGTGGTATATCGATAACCTGTCATGCGGCGTGCTGCAATTGAACCAGGGCGGCGCCACGATTCCGCTGGCCGACCTGCAGGCGCTGGTGGCGCAGGCGCCGTTGCTGACCAACAACGACAAGATGCGGGTGTCGCAACTGCTGCTGGCGCACGGCCTGCAAGGGCTGATGCCGCTGCCGCAACCGCTGCCGCAGCGCATGCGCGACGACGTCAAGCCGCGCCCGGTGCTGACGCTGGAAGCGGCGATGCTGGCCGACGGTTCGCTGCAACGCTGGCATGATTTCGCCGTGCTGTCCTACGATTACGACGGCGAGCGGGTATCGTTCGATCCGTCGCAGCGCGTGGTCCGCCAAAAGGGAGAAGTCACCGAGATCATCCAGCGCGATAGCGCGGCCGAGCAGGCCGCGCTATCGCTGCTGACCGAGCGTCATTTCATCGCGCCGACCACGCTGCCGCTGAGCAGCCTGAAGGGCGCGGTGTTGCTGCCGAGCCAGGCGGAATGGATACGCTTCGCCCGCGACGGCATCGCCGCGCTGAAGGAAGCGGGCTGGAAAATCGAGAAAACCGCCAAATACCGCTATGACACGGTGGAAGTCGGCGACTGGTACGCCGAGGTGGTGGAGGATCCGGCCGACGGCGGCCATGCCTGGTTCGATCTGGAGCTGGGCATCATGGTCAACCAGGAGCGGGTGCCGCTGCTGCCGGTGCTGGTGCAGCTGATCCGCAACGCCCCCAACGATTTCAACCCGAAAGTCATCGCCCAGCACGGCGCCGAAGACCAGATGCTGGCCACGCTGGCGGACGGTTCGCGCGTCGCGCTGCCGTGGGGCCGGGTGCGGCCGATCCTGAATACGCTGGGCGAGTTGTATTTCAGCGACAAAATCAAGAACTCGGTGCACATGGCCACGCTGGACGCGGCCCGGCTGGACGAGCTGGCCCGCAATGTCGAGTTGCAATGGACCGGCGGCGAGGCATTGCGCGACATGGGCGCCCGCCTCAACCAGTTCGGTTCGGTGACGCGGGTCGCGACCCCGGCCGGCCTGCAAGCCACGCTGCGTGACTATCAAACCGATGGCCTGTCGTGGATGCAGTTCCTGCGCGAATACGGCTTTGCCGGCATTCTGGCCGATGACATGGGCCTGGGCAAGACGGTGCAAACGCTGGCCCACATCCTGGTCGAGAAGGAAGCCGGCCGCTTGACGGCGCCGGCGCTGGTCATCGCCCCTACCAGCCTGATGGGCAACTGGCAGGAGGAAGCGGCGCGTTTCGCGCCCGGCCTGAAGGTGCTGCTGCTGCAAGGCAAGGACCGCATGGGGCAGTTCGACCAGATCGAAGAAGCCGACCTGGTGCTGACCACCTACGCGCTGCTGCCGCGCGACGAGGAAAAGCTGCGCGAGCACGATTTCCACCTGGTGATCCTGGACGAGTCGCACTACATCAAGAACACCCGCTCCAAGGCGGCTCAGAGCGCCGGCCTGCTGCGCGCCCGTCACCGGTTGTGCCTGTCGGGCACGCCGCTGGAGAATCACCTGGGCGAGCTGTGGTCGCAATTCCACTTCCTGCTGCCCGGCCTGCTGGGCGATGAGAAGGGCTTCAACACGGTGTTTCGCCATCCGATCGAGCGCGCCGACGATCCGTTGCGGCGCGCGCTGCTGAACCGCCGCATCAAGCCGTTCCTGCTGCGCCGGACCAAGGACAACGTGGCCAAGGAACTGCCGCCGAAGACCGAGATGGTGCGCAAGGTCGAACTGACCGGCGCCCAGCGCGACCTGTACGAGACCGTGCGCCTGGCCATGGATCAGAAAGTGCGCGACGAAATCGACCGCAAGGGCGTGGCGCGCAGCCAGATCGTGATCCTGGAAGCGCTGCTCAAACTGCGCCAGGTCTGCTGCGATCCGCGCCTGGTCAAGTCCACCACCAAGAAACAGCAGGCGGCCGGCTCGGCCAAGCTGATCGATCTGATGCAGATGATCGAAGATTTGCTGGAAGAAAAGCGCAAGATCCTGGTGTTCTCGCAATTCACCAGCATGCTCGAGCTGATCCAGGAAGAGCTGGAAGCGCGCGACATTCCGTACGCGCTGCTGACCGGCGAGACCAAGGACCGCAGCGCGCAAGTGGCGGCCTTCCAGCAGGGCGCGGTGCCGATTTTCCTGATTTCGCTGAAAGCCGGCGGCGTTGGCCTCAACCTGACGGCGGCCGATACGGTTATCCACTATGATCCGTGGTGGAACCCGGCGGCGGAAAATCAGGCCACCGATCGCGCCTGGCGTATCGGCCAGGACAAGCCGGTGTTCGTGTACAAGCTGATCGCCAAGGGCACGCTGGAAGAGAAGATCCAGGTCTTGCAACAGAAGAAATCGGACCTGGCGCAATCGATCCTGGCCGAAGGCGAATCGCAGAAGATGGCCTTGACCCAGGAAGACCTGCAACAGATCTTCGCACCCTTGGTGGAGTAAATCATGACGCAGACGATAGCGGCACTCCAGGCGGCACTGCAGCAGTCGCAAGCCAACGAGGCCCGCTACCGGCTGCTGCTGGAACACAGCAGCGAGATCAGCTGGATGGCCGACTGCGCCACGCTCCAGCTGACCTGGCTGAGCCCGGCGGCCGAACGGCAGTTCGGCTACACGTTGGAAACCGCGCGAACGCTGGCCCACGGCCTGCTCAAGGACTTGCAGGCGCGGCTGGCGCGCTACGCCGATGGCGATCTGAGCCGTCGTCGCTTGCTGCGTGAAACCGAGTTGGCGCACGCCGACGGCCGCACGGTGCCGGTCGAAATCGAATCGACGCTGATCCTCGACGGCAACGGCGTGCCGACCACCGTGGTCGGCGTGGTGCGCGATTTGAGCGCCCGGCGCGAGCTGGCGGCGCAGCAGAAAAAGTTTGCCTCCATGCTGTCGCACGAATTCCGCACGCCGCTGTCGACCATCGACGGCGCCGTGCAGCGGCTGGAAATGACCGGCGCCCACCACGACGAAGGCACGCGCAAGCGCTACCGCAAGATCCAGACCGCAGTCGACCGCATGCTGGCGATGCTGGACGAATACCTGTCGCCGGACCGCATGGCCAGCATCGGCCGCGAGCGCCAGCCCAACGAAGTCAATCCCGCCACGCTGTTGCAAACCGCCGCCGAACAGGCCCAGCGGCGCCGAAAACAGGTCACCGTGCGCACCGAAGGCTTGCCGCAATGGATGCGTTGCGACCCCTCCGGCATGCGTTTATGTCTGGAAATGTTGTTGGACAATGCAATAAAGTACACAGACGATAATATTCCGATAGAATTGGTGGGGAGAATTGCAACGGAAGGTGGCGTCGAGCTGCTGGTGCGCGATCATGGCGCCGGCATACCGGAGGCGGATTTGCCCAAGGTGTTCGACAAAGCGTTCAGGGGTAGCAATGCCGCCAGTGTGGCGGGATCGGGCCTGGGCCTGTATATGGCGCGTTCCATTGTTGATGTGCACGGTGGCACTGTTTCTGCGAGAAATGTTTCTGAAAGCGGCACGGAATTTCGGATTTGGCTGCCCATCGCGGCCAATGCCGGGAAAAGCCTTGCGCGGGCCGGGGCCAGCAGTGATAATTCCCCAGACGCAAGCTGATTGTCCCAAGTCTTGGGCACAATTGCTCAACAATTGAACGAAGTGGCGCATCAATGACGCAAATACTCATCGTGGAAGACAATCTGGACTACGCCGAGGAGATGGCGGAGTTCCTGACTGAGCTTGAACACGAAGTGCACATCACCAACAACGCCAGCGACATGTGGTCGGCTTTGAGCCAGGGCAACGTTGGCGTGGTCGTGCTGGACCTGGGCCTGCCGGACGAGGATGGCTTCAACGTCATCCCACGCATGCGCCAGCTGTATCCGCAGATCGGCTTGCTGGTGCTGACCGGCCGGGTGGCGTTCGACAACCGCATCCTGGGCCTGCGCCTGGGCGCGGACCACTACCTGACCAAGCCTATCAAATTCCCGGAACTGGCGGCGCACATTGAGGCGCTCGACCGTCGCGTCGGCCCGCAGGAGACCATCCCGCTGCCGAGCAAGTGGACGCTGAAAGTAAGCGCTCGCCAACTTGAGCTGCAAGGCATGGCGATCACGCTGACCGAGAAGGAATGCAATTTCCTGCACCTGCTGACCATCAATACCCGGCCGGTGCCGCGCCAGGTCATCGTGGCCGGCATTGGCGGCGACGATCCGGATGCCGGCCGCCGCGTCGATATGCTGGTGTATCGCCTGCGCAAGAAAGCCCGTACCGGCCTTGGCCAGGACTTGCCGCTGCGCAGCGCCTACGGCGAAGGCTACAGCCTGTCGGCCAGTTTCAACCTGTCTTAATAGGGACAGAGTCAAGCAACAAGGGTAGAATCGTATTTCGATCTACCCTTTTTTGTTATCTGTATGGCTCGCCTGCCCCGCTTAATCGTCCCGAATCAGCCCCACCACGTCATCCAGACCGGCCTCAACAACCAGGATGTGTTCCTCGACGCCGAAGACTATCAAACCTTTCTCGGCTGGCTGCGCACCGCCGCCAAGACTTACAAAGTCGCTATCCACGCCTATTGTTTGATGCCGAATCACCTGCATTTGCTGCTGACGCCGTCCGACGACAACGGTTTGGGCCAGATGATGCAGTGGGTCGGCCGCTATTACGTGCCCTATTTCAATCAAAAGTATGTCCGCAGTGGAACTTTGTGGAACGGAAGATACAAAACTTCGCTGATCGATGCCGACGCCTACTTTATGTTGTGCAGCCGTTATATCGAGTTCAATCCGGTGCGCAACGGCCTGGTCGCGCGCGCCGAGGATTATCCTTGGTCCAGCTATTGCCACCACGCCGGCATCCGCCCGGACGGACTGGTCACTGACCACGCCAAGGTCTGGGAACTGGGCAACACGCCATTCCAGCGCGAGGCGGCCTACAGCGCGCTGTCAGAGCCAGCCCTGAGCGCCGATGAAATCACTTTAATCAGCAATGCGCTGCTCAAAGGCTGGCCGCTGGGCTCGCAGCAGTTCCAGACCGCCCTGCAAAAGAAGATGAAACGCCAGGTATTGCCGGCAAAACGCGGCCGGCCATTCAAAATAAAGCCTTCCGCCGAATAGGACTTCACTCCGTCCCCATTTAAATAAATAAGCTTCTGAGGAAAATTTAATCCGACTCCGACCCTAATTGTTATGCTTGAGGTTTACGCTGCGTTGCACTAATCTTGTCTCTCAAGCCAATCAGTTTTGGAGTTTAGCCATGGAAGCACAAGGTCTGTACGATCCGTCCAACGAACATGACGCCTGCGGCGTCGGTTTCGTCGCCCACATCAAGGGCAATAAGAGTCACTCGATTGTGGAACAGGGTCTGCTGATCTTGAAGAACCTCGATCACCGGGGCGCGGTGGGTGCGGACCCGCTGATGGGCGACGGCGCCGGCATCCTGATCCAGATTCCGGACCAGTACTACCGTGACGAAATGGCCAAGCAAGGCGTGGAACTGCCGCCACCAGGCGAATACGGCGTCGGCATGGTGTTCCTGCCGAAGGAAAACGCCTCGCGCATCGCCTGCGAACAGGAAATCGAACGCGCCGTGCGCGCCGAAGGCCAGGTCGTGCTGGGCTGGCGCAACGTGCCGGTCGATACCGACATGCCGATGTCGCCGACCGTGCGCGCCAAAGAGCCGGTGATCCGCCAGATCTTCATCGGCCGCGGCGCCGACATCATGGTGACCGACGCGCTGGAACGCAAACTGTACGTGATCCGCAAATCGTCCGGCCACGCCATCCAGGCGCTGAAACTGATCCACGGCAAAGAATTCTTCGTGGCCTCGCTGTCGGCCCGCACCATCGTCTACAAGGGCCTGCTGCTGGCCGACCAGGTCGGCGTCTACTATAAAGACCTGCAGGACGCGCGCTGCATCTCGGCGCTGGCGCTGGTGCACCAGCGTTTCTCGACCAACACCTTCCCGGAATGGCCGCTGGCCCACCCGTACCGCCTGATCGCCCACAACGGCGAGATCAACACCGTTAAAGGCAACTTCAACTGGATGCGCGCGCGCGAAGGCGTGATGAAATCGGCCGTGCTGGGCGACGATCTGCAAAAGCTGTTCCCGCTGATCTACGAAGGCCAGTCGGACACCGCCTGCTTCGACAACGCGCTGGAGCTGCTGCTGATGGCGGGCTACCCGCTGGCCCAGGCGATGATGATGATGATTCCGGAAGCCTGGGAAAATCACGGCACGATGGACGACAATCGCCGCGCGTTCTACGAATATCACGCCGCCATGATGGAACCATGGGACGGCCCGGCCGCCATGGCGTTCACCGACGGCCGTTACATCGGCGGCACGCTGGACCGCAACGGTTTGCGTCCGGCCCGCTACATCGTTACCGACGACGACCTGGTGGTGATGGCCTCGGAATCCGGCGTGCTACCGATTCCGGAATCGAAAATCATCCAGAAATGGCGTCTGCAACCCGGCAAGATGTTCCTGATCGACCTGGAAGCCGGCCGCATCGTCGACGATAAAGAGCTGAAAGACACCTACGCCAACGCCAAGCCGTACAAGGCCTGGATCAACGCGGTGCGCATCAAGCTCAACGAAATCAAGCTGAGCGAAAGCCAGCTGGCGCACAACCGCGCCAAGGACAAGCAGGCGCCGGGCGAAAAAGCCGCGCCGTCGCTGCTGGACCGCCAGCAAGCCTTCGGCTACACCCAGGAAGACCTGAAATTCCTGATGGCGCCGATGGCCGCCGCCGGCGAAGAAGCCACCGGCTCGATGGGCAACGACTCGCCGCTGGCCGTCATGTCCAACAAGCTCAAGCCGCTGTACTCGTACTTCAAGCAGCTTTTCGCCCAGGTGACCAACCCGCCGATCGATCCGATCCGCGAAGCGATGGTGATGTCGCTGGTGTCGTTCATCGGCCCCAAGCCTAACCTGCTGGACACCAACAACGTCAACCCGCCGATGCGCCTCGAAGTGTCGCAGCCTATCCTGGGCTTCGACGACATGGAGCGCCTGCGCAATATCACCCTGCATACCGGCGGCAAGTTCAAGGCTTACGAGCTGAACATCTGCTACCCGCTGGCCTGGGGCAAGGAAGGCGTGGAAGCCTGCCTGGCGTCGCTGTGCGCGGAAGCGGTGGATGCGGTCAAGTCCGGCCACAACATCCTGATCGTGTCGGACCGCTCGATCGGCCCGGACCGCGTGGCGATTCCTGCACTGCTGGCCACCTCGACCATTCACCAGCACCTGGTGTCGAAAGGCCTGCGCGCCTCGACCGGCCTGGTGGTGGAAACCGGCTCGGCCCGCGAGACCCACCACTTCGCTCTGCTGGCCGGCTACGGCGCGGAAGCGATCCACCCTTACCTGGCGATGGAAACCCTGGCCGAAATGGCAGCCGGCATGCCGGGCGATATGTCGGCGGAGAAGGCCGTCTACAACTTCACCAAGGCGGTCGGCAAAGGCCTGATGAAGGTCATGTCCAAGATGGGCATCTCGACCTATATGTCGTACTGCGGCGCGCAGATCTTCGAAGCGGTCGGCCTGAACAAGTCGCTGGTCGACAAATACTTCAAGGGCACCTCGTCCAACGTGGAAGGCATCGGCGTGTTTGAAGTGGCGGAAGAAGCGCTGCGCCTGCACAACCTGGCCTTCGGCGACGACCCGGTGCTGGCCAACCACCTGGACGCCGGCGGCGAGTACGCCTTCCGCGTGCGTGGCGAGGACCACCTGTGGACGCCGGACGCGATCGCCAAGCTGCAACACTCGACCCGCGCCAACAATTTCTCCAGCTATAAAGAGTACGCGCAGATCATCAACGACCAGAGCAAGCGCCACCTGACGCTGCGCGGGCTGTTCGAGTTCAAGATCGATCCGAGCAAGGCGATTCCACTGGACGAAGTGGAGCCAGCCAAGGAGATCGTCAAACGGTTCGCCACCGGCGCCATGTCGATGGGTTCGATTTCGACCGAAGCCCACGCCACGCTGGCCGTCGCCATGAACCGCATCGGCGGCAAGTCCAACACCGGTGAAGGCGGCGAAGATCCATCGCGCTACACCATGGAGCTGAAAGGCATCAAGATCAAGCAGGGCGAGACCATGGCTTCGGTCATGGGCAAAGAGCAGATGGTGGTCGATATTCCTCTGCAAGAGGGCGACTCGCTGCGTTCGCGCATCAAGCAGGTGGCATCGGGCCGTTTCGGCGTGACCGCCGCCTACCTGAACTCGGCCGACCAGATCCAGATCAAGATGGCGCAGGGCGCCAAACCGGGCGAAGGCGGCCAGCTGCCGGGCCACAAGGTGTCCGAATACATCGCTACCTTGCGCTTCTCGGTGCCGGGCGTGGGCCTGATTTCGCCGCCGCCGCACCACGATATTTACTCGATTGAAGATCTGGCGCAGCTGATCCACGATCTGAAGAACGCCAATCCGCGCGCCTCGATCTCGGTCAAGCTGGTGTCGGAAGTGGGGATCGGCACCGTCGCTGCGGGCGTCACCAAGGCCAAGGCCGATCACGTGGTGGTGGCCGGCCATGATGGCGGTACCGGCGCCTCGCCGCTGTCGTCGGTCAAGCACGCCGGCACGCCGTGGGAGCTGGGCCTGGCGGAAACCCAGCAGACGCTGGTGCTGAATGGCCTGCGCAGCCGGATTCGTGTGCAAGCAGATGGCCAGATGCGTACCGGCCGCGACGTGGTTATCGCCGCCATGCTGGGCGCCGATGAAATCGGCTTCGCCACCGCACCGCTGGTGGTCGAGGGCTGCATCATGATGCGCAAATGCCACTTGAACACCTGCCCGGTCGGCGTTGCTACGCAAGATCCGGTGCTGCGCGCCAAGTTCTCGGGCAAGCCTGAGTATGTCGTGAACTACTTCTTCTTTGTTGCCGAAGAAGCGCGTCAGCTGATGGCCCAGCTGGGTATCCGCACTTATGACGAGCTGATCGGCCGCGTCGATTTGCTGGACAAGTCGAAAGCCATCTCGCACTGGAAAGCGCAAGGCCTGGATTTCAGCAACATCTTCTACCAGCCGCCAGTGCAGGACGGTCATTCGATCTACCACACCATGGAGCAGGATCACGGCCTGGACAAGGCGCTCGATCACAAGCTGATCGCGCAAGCCAAGGCGGCGCTGGAAAAAGGCGAACGCGTGTCCTTCATCTCGCCGGTGAAGAACCTGAACCGCACGGTCGGCACCATGCTGTCGGGCGAAGTGGCCAAGCGCTACGGTCACGCCGGCCTGCCGGACGACACCATCCACATCCAGTTGCAAGGCACGGCGGGGCAGTCGGCCTGCGCCTTCCTGGCGCACGGCATCACCATCGACCTGGTCGGCGAGGGTAACGATTACGTCGGCAAGGGCTTGTCGGGCGGCCGCATCATCGTGCGTCCGAATACCGAGTTCCGTGGCTGGGCGGTGAACAACATCATCATCGGCAATACGGTGCTGTACGGCGCGATTGCCGGGGAAGCCTTCTTCAACGGCGTGGCCGGCGAGCGTTTCGCCGTGCGTAACTCGGGCGCCACCACCATCGTCGAAGGCACCGGTGACCACGGTTGCGAATACATGACCGGCGGCACCGTCGTGGTGCTGGGCCATACCGGCCGTAACTTCGCGGCCGGCATGTCGGGCGGTATCGCTTACGTCTACGATCCGGACGGCGATTTCGAATCGCGCTGCAACACCTCGATGGTAACGCTGGAGCGCGTGCTGAGCACCAAGGAGCAGTCGATCGACAGCGCCACCTTCCACGTGCAGCACAAAGACCACGGTCGCGAGGCCGACGAAGTGATCCTGAAGCGTTTGATCGAGCGTCACTTCAAGCACACCGGCAGCACGCGCGCGCGCCTGTTGCTGGACAACTGGGCCGATAGCCGCGGCAAGTTCGTCAAGGTATTCCCGAGCGAATACAAACGCGCCCTGGCCGAAATGGCCGAGGATGTGGCGAATGAAGCCGCAGTCGTGCAACCCGTTGCTGCTTAATTAAACGCTACGTCATTCCGGCGAAAGCCGGAATCCATACACAGTCAGCATGGATCCCGGCTTTCGCCGGGACGACGGCTCAAAAGATTACGAAGGAAAAATATCGTGGGTAAAATCACCGGCTTCATGGAATTCCAGCGTCAGGAAGAAAGCTATCTGCCGCCAGCAACGCGCCTGAAAAACTACGCGGAGTTCGTTATTCCGCTGACCAATGAGCAAGCCAAGATCCAGGGCGCGCGCTGCATGGACTGCGGCATTCCGTTCTGCAACAACGGCTGCCCGGTCAATAACATCATCCCGGACTGGAACGACCTGGTGTATCGCGGCAACTACCGCGAGGCGCTGGACACGCTGCACTCGACCAACAACTTCCCGGAATTCACCGGCCGCATCTGCCCGGCGCCGTGCGAATCGGCCTGTACCCTGGGCATCAGCGAAGATCCGGTTGGCATCAAGTCGATCGAGCACAAGATCATCGACGAAGGCTGGGAACACGGCTGGGTCGTGCCCCAGCCGCCCAGCAAGCAGACCGGCAAGAAAGTCGCCGTGGTCGGTTCCGGTCCTGCCGGCCTGGCCGCTGCCCAGCAGCTGGCGCGCGCCGGCCACGCCGTCACCGTGTTTGAAAAAGCCGACCGCGTCGGCGGCCTGCTGCGCTACGGTATTCCAGACTTCAAGATGGAAAAGTCGCACATCGACCGCCGCGTCAAGCAGATGGAAGCCGAAGGCGTGACTTTCCGCACCAGCGTGCTGATCGGCAAGGACTTCCCGGCCAACGTCAACAACTGGGCCAAGGAAACCATCTTCCCGGAAGACCTGCAAAAAGACTTTGACGCCGTGGTGCTGGCCGGCGGTTCGGAATCGCCGCGCGACCTGCCGGTGCCGGGCCGCGAGCTGAAAGGCGTGCATTTCGCCATGGACTTCCTGCCGCAGCAAAACAAGGTCAACGCCGGCGACAAGGTGAAAGATCAGATCAAGGCCACCGGCAAGCACGTGGTGGTGATCGGCGGCGGCGATACCGGTTCCGACTGCGTCGGCACCTCCAACCGCCACGGCGCCGCCTCGGTGACCCAGTTCGAACTGATGCCGATGCCGCCGGAGCACGAGAACAAGCCGCTGGTGTGGCCGTACTGGCCGACCAAGCTGCGCACCTCGTCGTCGCACGAAGAAGGTTGCGAGCGTGACTGGGCGGTGGCCACCAAGCGCCTGGAAGGCAAGGGCGGCAAGGTCGAGAAGCTGATCGCCTGCCGCGTCGAGTGGAAAGACGGCAAGATGGCGGAAGTGCCGAACTCGGAATTCGAAATGAAGGCCGACCTGGTGTTCCTGGCCATGGGCTTCGTGTCGCCGGTCGCCACGATCCTGGATGCCTTCGCGGTAGACAAAGATGCCCGCGGCAACGCCAAGGCCAGCACCGATGGTGATGGCTGCTACAAAACTTCCGCAGCCAAAGTCTTTGCCGCCGGCGACATGCGCCGCGGCCAGTCGCTGGTGGTGTGGGCGATCCGCGAAGGCCGCCAGTGCGCGCGCGCGGTCGACGAGTTCCTGATGGGCAGTTCCGAGTTGCCGCGGTAATCCCTGACGCGGTAATCAGGTTCGGCCTGATTCTGTGCCGGATACGGACGGGCGATCCCCGACTGTATCCGGTTTTTTTATGCGGCCCTGTACTGAATGTAACATTTCGTTCCCGGTGTAAATTGCTGACTTTGGGTTCAGTAGTGTTGTATTATCTGTATTGTTAACCGACTTTTTGCCCCGCTCCGGAGGGGCCCTCAGCAGAGATTGACGTTTCTGCACTACAATACGGCCATTCCAAAAAATGAGTTCAGTCGTGCCAAATCTAGTCGAAATCCGTGATTTACACTTTTCCTATGGCAAGCGCGCGATCCTGACGGGCTTGAACATGGACTTCCCGCGCGGGAAGGTGGTTGCGATCATGGGCGGCTCCGGCAGTGGCAAGACCACCGTGTTGCGCCTGATCGGCGGCCAGTTGCGCCCGCAGCGCGGCCAGGTCAAGGTGCAGGGCCAGGTGGTGCACAAGCTCAATACCGCCGGCCTGTATCTGTTGCGCCGCAAGATGGGCATGCTGTTCCAGCACGGCGCGCTGTTTACCGACCTGACGGTGTTCGAGAACGTCGCTTTCCCGCTGCGCGAACATACCGACCTGCCGGAAGAGCTGATCCGCAATCTGGTGTTGATGAAATTGCAAGCCGTGGGCCTGCGCAACGCCGCCAAGCTGAAACCGGGCGAAATCTCCGGCGGCATGGCGCGCCGGGTGGCGCTGGCGCGCTCGATCGCGCTGGACCCGGAACTGATTATGTATGACGAGCCGTTCGCCGGCCTGGATCCGATCTCGATGGGCGTCACCGCCAACCTGATCCGCAATCTGAACACGGCGCTGGGCTCGACCACCATCCTGGTGTCGCACGACGTCAAGGAAAGCTTTGCCATTGCCGACTATGTTTACTTCCTGTCGCAGGGCAAAATTGTTGCGCATGGCACGCCGGCCGAAATGAGCGTGTCCACCGATCCGTATGTGAAGCAGTTCGTCAACGCAGAAGCCGACGGCCCGGTGCCGTTCCACTATCCAGGCAAGTCCCTGGCCGACGATCTGGGCCTGGGAGTGCATGTATGAGTGTCAAGAACTGGTTGTCCCGCCTGGGCGCGCCGCTGCGCGACTATGTGGAAAGCATCGGCTATGGTTTCCGTACCTTCGCCAATATGCTGGGCGTGTCGCCCGGCCTGCTGCGCCGGCCGGGGCTGGTGATCGAGCAGCTGCATTTCATCGGCAATTACTCGGTGCTGATCATTACCCTGTCCGGCCTGTTCGTCGGCATGGTGCTGGGTCTGCAGGGCTATTACACGCTGAACAAATACGGCGCCGAGCAATCGCTGGGCCTGCTGGTGGCGCTGGGCCTGACCCGCGAACTGGGTCCGGTCATCACCGCGCTGCTGTTCGCCGGCCGCGCCGGCACCTCGCTGACCGCCGAAATCGGCCTGATGAAGGCCGGCGAGCAGCTGTCCGCGATGGAAATGATGGCCGTCAACCCGATCCAGCGCGTGCTGGCGCCGCGCTTCTGGGCCGGCGCGCTGTCGGTGCCGCTGCTGGCGTCGATGTTCAGCGCCGTGGGCGTACTGGGCGGCTGGCTGGTCGGCGTGCAGCTGATCGGCGTCGACGACGGCGCCTTCTGGTCGCAGATGCAGGGCGGGGTCGACTTCTGGAAAGATATTATTAACGGCTTTGCCAAGAGCGTGGTGTTTGGCGTGGCGATCACCTTTATCGCCCTGTACCAGGGCTACGAAGCGCAGCCGACGCCGGAAGACGTGGCGCGCGCCACCACCCGCACCGTGGTGATCTCGTCGCTGATGATCTGGTGGCTGGACTTCATGATGACGGCGCTGATGTTTAGCAAATAAAAAGATTAGAACTGAGGAATAATTATGCAACGTAAATCTCTGGATGTCTGGGTCGGTCTGTTCATCGTCATCGGCGTGGCCGCACTGATGTTCCTGGCGCTCAAGGCCGGTAATACCAGTTCGCTGTCCTGGGGCAAAACTTACGCCATCAGCGCCAAATTCGACAATATCGGCAGCCTGCGTCCGCAGGCAGCGGTCAAGGCCGCCGGCGTGGTAGTCGGCCGTGTGGGAGAGATCAAGTTTGATGACAAGAGCTATCAGGCGCTGGTAACCTTGAATATGGAAGAGAATTACAAGTTCCCAAAGGATAGCTCGGCCAAGATTCTGACGGCCGGTCTGCTGGGTGAACAATACGTCGGCATTGATGCTGGTGGCGATACTAACAATCTGGTGGCGGGCGATAAAATCGCCCGCACCCAATCGGCGACCGTGCTGGAAGACCTGATTAATCAGTTTATCTATAGCAAAGCCGCCGAAGGAAAGGACAGCAAATAATGAGCCGTACCGTAAAACAATTCCGCCAGGCTGCGCTGGCGCTGGGCGTCACCGCGCTGCTGGCTGGCTGCGCCGGCCCGAATCCGCGCGATCCGTACGAGAGCTACAACCGCGCCATGTTCAATTTCAACGATAAAGTTGACGAATATGCGCTGAAACCGGTGGCCACCGGCTATAAAAACATCACCCCGAGCTTTGTGCAGACCGGCGTGGGCAACTTCTTCGGCAATCTGGGCGATGCCTGGACCGCCGTCAATCAGTTCCTGCAAGGTAACGGCGAAGCCGGCATGACCGACGTCACCCGCTTCGCGCTGAACTCGACGCTGGGTATCCTCGGCCTGTTCGACATCGCCTCGGAAGCCGGCCTGCCGAAGCACAAGGAAGACTTCGGCCAGACGCTGGGCGTGTGGGGCGTGAGTTCCGGTCCGTACCTGGTGCTGCCGCTGCTGGGCCCGTCCACTGTGCGTGACACGGTGGCGCTGCCGGCCGATTTCGCCGGCGACATCTGGCGCTACAAGGATCCGACCAATGTGCGCAACATGGGCGCCGTGCTGCGCGTGGTCGATACCCGCGCCGGCCTGCTGGACGCCTCGACCCTGCTGGAAGCCGCGTCGCTGGACCGCTACGAGTTCCTGCGCGACGGTTATCTGCAGCGCCGCGAGAGCCAGATTCACCCGGATGCCGACTATGCGCCACGTAAAGTGGAAAAAGATGATACTGCTGAAACTTCTGCCCCCGTGTCATCCGAACCGGCGGCAAAAGAGTTAAACTCCGGCACACCGGCTGCAAAACCTGACAGCCAGTGATCTGAAGAACCACTCATAAGGCATAAACAATGAAATTTATTAAACAATTTATCGCTTTGGCCACTGTTGCACTGGCGTTCAACGCTGCCCACGCCGCCGACGAAGCGCCGGACGCGCTGGTCAAGCGCATCAGCTCGGACGTGCTCAACACCGCCAAGAGCGACAAGGCGATCCAGGCCGGCGACACCAAAAAAGTCATCGACCTGGTGGAAACCAAGATCCTGCCGTACGTCGACTTCCAGCGCATGACCTCGCTGGCCTCGGGCCGCTTCTGGCGCGACGCCACCCCGGACCAGCAGAAAGCGCTGACCGAGCAGTTCCGCCAGCTGCTGGTGTACACCTACTCCGGCGCGCTGTCGCAGGTGAAGGACCAGACCGTCGAGTTCAAGCCGCTGCGCGCTGACCCGACCGATACCGATGTCGAAGTGCGCTCGCAGGTCAACCAGGCCCGTGGCGAACCGATTCCGCTCAACTACCGCGTCGCCAAGGGCCCGAACGGCTGGAAGATCTACGACATCAACGTGCTGGGCGCGTGGCTGGTCGAGACCTACAAAGGCACTTTCGCTTCGGAAATCTCGAAAGGCGGCATAGACGGCCTGATCAAGGCGCTGACCGAGAAGAACAAGTCGCTGGCCGCCAAGCCCCTCAACACTGCTGCACCGAAAAAATAAGCTGACGCCATGAACGCCGTTACCGATCCCATCGACAACCTGCAATCGCTCACGTCCCTGACCGTGCTCAACGCCACCGCGGCGTTGCAGCGTGGCTATGCCGCCATCAAGGCCGGCCAGACCGTGTTCGACCTGCGCCATGTGTTGACGGTGGATTCGGTCTCGGTGTCGGTGATGCTGGCCTGGCAGCGCGCCGCGCACGACGCCGGCATCAAGCTGGAACTGAAAAACCTGCCGCCGGCGCTGCAAAGCCTGACCAAGCTGTACGGCGTGTGCTCGCTGCTGTTCCCGCCGGACGTCCCGCTGGAGCAGGATCCGACACTGGCGCGCAACCCGGCGCACGATGAATTTGCGCCCGTGAAGGCGCCGGAGACGGTCTTCGCCAAGAAGACCGCCGTGGCCGCCGACTCGGCCAACCACCATCCCCATTGACCTCCGCCCCACCCCGCCGTCCGCAGTAAGAACTGCGTAAATCCCCGGTCCGGCTCGGACCGATTGAATTTCCCCTATAATTGAACGTTGCCACAGTCGCAGCGCTGTGGCGTCCGCAGCATCTTCGCGCGCGCCGCATCGGCCGCCGCAACCTTATTGATAAGTCAAGCATGACAGCGATCCAAATTAGCAATGTCGAGAAGCGCTACAAGGCGCTCCAGGCACTGGGCGGCGTGTCCCTCAGCATTGAAGAGGGCGAATTCTTTGGCCTGCTGGGGCCGAATGGCGCCGGCAAGACCACCCTGATTTCCATCATCGCCGGCCTGATCCGGCCGGACGCCGGCTCGGTCAAGATCCACGGCCACGACGTGGTCAGCGATTTCCGCGAGGCGCGCAAGAAGCTGGGCGTGGTGCCGCAGGAACTGGTGTTCGACCCGTTCTTCACCGTGCGCGAGACGCTGCGTTTGCAATCGGGCTACTTCGGCCTGAAAAACAACGACGCCTGGATCGACGAGGTGATGCACAACCTCAACCTGACCAACAAGGCCGACACGAATATGCGCGCGCTGTCCGGTGGCATGAAGCGGCGCGTGCTGGTGGCGCAGGCGCTGGTGCACAAGCCGCCGGTGATCGTGCTCGATGAGCCGACCGCCGGCGTCGACGTCGAGCTGCGCCAGACGCTGTGGAAGTTCATCTCGCGCCTGAACCGCGAAGGCCATACCGTGGTGCTGACCACCCACTACCTGGAAGAGGCGCAGGCCATGTGCAAGCGCGTCGCCATGCTCAAGCTGGGGCAGGTGGTGGCGCTGGACAGCATGGCGTCGCTGATCCGCCGCATCTCCGGCTCGCAGCTGATCGTCAACATGAAGCACGGCGACCTGCCGGACGATCTGCGCCACCTGATCACGCATCCGGAAGCCTCCGAGCACGGCAAGAAGTACAGCCTGCGCATCAATGAATATGCGGAAGTCGAGCAAATCCTGGCGCGCCTGCGCGAATCGGGCGCCATCATCGACGACATGCAACTGCAACAAGCGGATCTGGAAGACATCTTCTTGCAGATCATGGACAAAGGTACCGTATGAATTTCCTCTCCGCCGGATTCCGTACGCTGGTCTTCAAGGAGATCCTGCGTTTCTGGAAAGTCGCCACGCAAACCATCGCCGCGCCGATCCTGACCGCCATGCTGTACCTGATGATCTTCGGCCATGTGCTCGAAGGCCGCGTCACGGTGTACCAGGACGTCAACTACACCTCGTTCCTGATTCCGGGCCTGGTGATGATGAGCGTGCTGCAGAACGCCTTCGCCAACGCCTCGTCGTCGCTGATCCAGTCCAAGATCACCGGCAACCTGGTGTTCGTGCTGCTGACGCCGTTGTCGCACTGGGAGATCTTCTCGGCCTACGTGATCGCCGCCATGGTGCGCGGCATCATGGTGGGCCTGGGCGTATTCGTGGTGACCGCCTGGTTTGCCCACCTGTCGTTCGCGGCGCCGCTGTGGATCCTGGTGTTTGCGCTGCTGGGCGCCGCCATCCTCGGCACCATGGGGCTGATCGCCGGCGTCTGGGCGGAAAAGTTCGACCAGCTGGCGGCGTTCCAGAACTTCCTGATCGTGCCGCTGACCTTCCTGGCCGGCGTGTTCTACTCGATCCACTCGCTGCCGCCGGTATGGCAGGCGGTGTCGCATCTGAATCCGTTCTTCTACATGATCGACGGCTTCCGTTACGGTTTCTTCGGCCAGTCCGACGTCAGCCCGCTGGTGAGCCTGGCCATTGTTTCGGCCTTCCTGGTGGTGCTGTCGTTCCTGGCGATTCGTTTGCTGCGCAGCGGTTACCGCCTGCGTCACTAATATTCAAGGACTCATCATGCCTACTACTCCAGAACTCATCCACGGCTACATCTCGGCCGGTCTCGACTGCACGCACCTCGAAGTGGAAGGCGACGGCCAGCACTTCCAGGCGGTGATCGTGTCGCCGGCGTTTGCCGGCAAGCGCCCGATCCAGCGCCACCAGCTGGTGTACGCCGCGCTGGGCGACCGCATGCGCGAAGAAATCCACGCGCTGTCGATGAAAACCCTCACCCCTGAAGAATATCAAGGATAAG
Organism: Duganella margarita; assembly: GCF_009857535.1. Taxonomy (GTDB): domain Bacteria; phylum Pseudomonadota; class Gammaproteobacteria; order Burkholderiales; family Burkholderiaceae_D; genus Rugamonas; species Rugamonas margarita. The sequence continues at coordinate 123,212 of NZ_WWCS01000001.1, read as the reverse complement.
CATGGACAAGCTTCTGATTCAAGGCGGTAACCGCCTGCAAGGCGACATCACGATCTCCGGCGCCAAGAACGCCGCCCTGCCGATCCTGTGCGCGGGCCTGCTCACCGCCGGCGATCTGGAACTGTCCAATGTGCCGCACCTGCACGACGTTGCCACCATCCTCAAGCTGCTGGGTGAAACCGGCCTCAAAGTCACGCAGGACAACGACAAGGTCACGCTCAACGGCAGCGCCATCACCAAGCTGGAAGCGCCGTACGACCTGGTGAAGACCATGCGCGCCTCGATCCTGGTGCTGGGTCCCCTGCTGGCGCGCTTCGGCGAAGCCAAGGTGTCGCTGCCAGGCGGCTGCGCCATCGGCTCGCGTCCGGTCGACCAGCACATCAAGGGCCTGCAGGCGCTGGGCGCCGACATCACCGTCGAAGGCGGCTACATCTACGCCAAGTGCGCCAAGCTGAAAGGCGCGCGCATCGTCACCGACATGATCACCGTCACCGGCACCGAGAACCTGCTGATGGCTGCCACGCTGGCCGAAGGCGAGACCGTGCTGGAAAACGCCGCCTGCGAACCGGAAGTGACCGACCTGGCGCACCTGCTGGTGGCCATGGGCGCGAAGATCGACGGCATCGGCACCAACCGCCTGGTGATCCAGGGCGTGAGCGAACTGCATGGCGCGAAGCACGCCGTGATTTCGGACCGCATCGAAGCGGCGACCTTCCTGTGCGCGGTGGCCGCCACCGGTGGCGACATCACCATCCGCAACACCCGCACCGACATCATGGATGCGGCGCTGGACAAGCTGCGCGAGATCGGCCTGCAGCTGACCATCGGCGACAACTGGATCCGCGCGCAGATGGACAAGCGTCCGCACGCCGTCACCTTCCGCACCACCGAATATCCTGGCTTCCCGACCGACATGCAGGCGCAGTTCATGGCGGTGAACACCATCGCCGAAGGCGCCAGCCGCGTGACGGAAACCATTTTTGAAAACCGCTTCATGCACGTCCAGGAGATGAACCGCCTGGGCGCGCAGATTGAAACCGATGGCAACACCGCCTTTATCAAAGGCGTGGAACAGCTGGTTGGCGCGCCCGTGATGGCGACCGACCTGCGTGCCTCCGCTTCGCTGGTGATCGCCGGCCTGGCCGCACGCGGTGAAACGCTGATCGACCGCATCTATCACCTGGACCGCGGCTACGATCAGATGGAAGTCAAACTCTCCGCCGTAGGCGCCAACATCAAGCGGATCAAATAACGTAACCGTCGTTCCCGCGCAGGCGGGGACCCATGCTGAGCTTCCGAAGTATGGATTCCCGCCTGCGCGGGAATGACGCAACTGGACGAAAACATTATGAACACCTTCCAAGCCGACTCCCAGCAGCTGATCCTGGCGCTGTCGAAGGGCCGTATTTTCGAGGACACCCTGCCGCTGCTGGAAGCAGCCGGCATCACCGTCAGCGAGAATCCGGAGACTTCGCGCAAGCTGATCCTGCCGACCAATGACCCCAACGTGCGCGTGCTGATCGTGCGCGCCACCGATGTGCCGACCTATGTGCAGCATGGCGCAGCGGACTTCGGCGTGGCCGGCAAGGACGTGCTGCTGGAGCACGGCGGCGAAGGCCTGTACCAGCCGATCGACCTGCATATCGCCGAGTGCCGCATGTCGGTCGCGGTACGCAACGGTTTCGATTACGAGACCGCGGTGCGCCAGGGTGCGCGCCTGCGCGTAGCCACCAAGTTCGTCGAAACGGCGCGCGCGCACTTCGCCAAGAAGGGCGTGCACGTCGACCTGATCAAGCTGTATGGCTCGATGGAGCTGGCGCCGCTGGTCGGCCTGTCGGACGCCATCGTCGACGTGGTCAGCACGGGCAACACGCTGCGCGCCAACGACCTGAAAGAGGTCGAGGCCATCATGGATATTTCGTCGCGCCTGATCGTCAACCAGGCCGCGCTGAAGATGAAACGCGAGCGTCTGCAACCCATCCTCGAAGCGTTTGAACGCGCTTCCAAAAAGTGAACGCCATGATTACCAAGCTCGATTCCAGCCAGGCCGATTTCAAGCAGCGTCTGGACACGCTGCTGGCGTTTGAAGCCAGTACCGACGACGCCATCGAAAGCGCCGTCACCGGCATTCTGGCCGACGTCAAACAGCGCGGCGATGCCGCCGTCCTCGAATACACCAACCGCTTCGACCGCATTCCGAACGGCGGCGCCACCAGCATGGCGGCGCTGGAAATCTCGCAGCAAGAAATGCAGGCCGCGCTGGCCGCGATTCCGGATGCGCAGCGCAAGGCGCTGGAAGTGGCGGCGCACCGCGTGCGCGTGTTCCACGAACGCCAGAAGCAGGAACTGAACGGCTTCACCTACACCGAGCCGGATGGCACGGTGCTGGGCCAGCGCGTCACGCCGCTGGACCGCGTCGGCATCTACGTCCCGGGCGGCAAGGCCGCCTATCCGTCGTCGGTGCTGATGAACGCGATCCCGGCGCACGTCGCCGGCGTCGAAGAAATCATCATGGTGGTGCCAACGCCGGACGGCGTGAAGAACCAGATGGTGCTGGCCGCCGCCGCGATTGCCGGTGTCACCCGCGTGATCACCATCGGCGGCGCGCAAGCCGTCGCCGCGTTGGCGCATGGCACTGAAACCATCCAGGCCGTCGACAAGATCGTTGGCCCGGGCAATGCCTACGTGGCGTCGGCCAAGCGCCGCGTGTTCGGCGTGGTCGGCATCGACATGATTGCCGGCCCGTCGGAAATCCTGATCGTTGCCGACGGCACCACCGATCCGGACTGGGTCGCGATGGACCTGTTCTCGCAGGCGGAGCACGACGAGCTGGCGCAAGCCATTCTGCTGTGCCCAGACGCCGACTACCTCGCCAAGGTGGAAGCCAGCATAGAAACGCTGCTGCCGACCATGCCGCGCCAGGAAGTGATCCGCACCTCGCTGGGCGACCGCGGCGCGCTGATCAAGGTGCGCGACATGGACGAAGCCTGCGCCATCGCCAACAGCATCGCCGCCGAGCACCTGGAAATCTCCGCCGTCGAGCCGCAACAATGGGCCGACAAGATCCGTCACGCCGGCGCCATGTTCCTCGGCCGCTTCTCGTCCGAATCGCTGGGCGACTACTGCTGCGGTCCGAATCACGTGCTGCCGACCTCGCGCACCGCGCGCTTCTCGTCGCCGCTGGGCGTATACGATTTCCAGAAACGCTCGTCGATCATTTACGTGAGCGAAGCCGGCGCGCAAACGCTGGGCAAGGTCGCGGCCGAACTGGCGTACGGCGAAGGCCTGCAGGCGCACGCCCGCAGCGCGGAACTGCGTATCAAGTAATGACCGATACGTGGATCAATCAGGTTTTCTGTGAGGATGCGCTGGCCGGCTTGGCGCGCATCCCGGATGGTGCCATCGATCTGATACTGACCGACCCGCCGTATAACCTCGGCAAGGACTACGGCAATGCCTCCGACCAGCAAACGGTGGACGAATACCTGCGCTGGACCGAACAGTGGATCGACGCCGCCCTGCCCAAGCTCAAGCCCAACGGCAGCTTGTACATCTTCCTGACCTGGCGTTTTTCGCCGGAGATTTTCGTCATGCTGAAAAAGCGCATGACGATGATGAACGAAATTATCTGGGACCGCCGCGTGCCGTCGATGGGCGGCAGCGTGCGCAGCTTCTCGTCGGTACATGACACCATCGGTTTCTTCGTCGGCCGCAAGGACTACTACTTCGACCTGGACGCGGTGCGCATTCCGTACGACGCCGCCACCAAGAAGGCCCGCTCGCGCTCCATCTTCATCGGCGCCAAGTGGCTGGAAGTGGGCTACAACCCGAAGGATTTGTGGAGCGTGTCGCGCCTGCACCGCGAGCATCCGGAGCGCGCCGACCATCCGACCCAGAAGCCGCTGGAGATCATCGAGCGCATGGTCAAGGCGTCGTGCCCGCCGGACGGCGTGGTGCTGGACCTGTTCATGGGCAGCGGCACCACGGCGATAGCCGCCAAGCGCACCGGCCGCCATTTCGTCGGCTTCGAGCTCAATCCGGACTACTGCGCGATTATCGCCGAGCGCCTGGCGATGCCCGAAGTGCCGGTGCCGCCGCCGAAGAAACCCAAGAAACCCCGCAGTACCGTCAACTCATAGGAGCCCAAGCAAGATGTCCGCCATCGACACCCTGATTAACAGCACCATCCGCTCAGACGTGCGCGCCGCAGCCGGCTACCACGTTGCCGATGCGAGTGGCTTTATCAAGCTGGATGCGATGGAGAACCCTTACCAGCTGCCCCATCATCTGCGCAACGACCTGGCCCAGCGGCTGGCCGACGTGGCGCTGAACCGCTACCCGGTGGCTTCCTACAGCACGGTCAAGCAGCGCATCAATGACAAGCTGGGCGTGCCGGCCGGCTATGACGTCATCCTCGGCAACGGCTCGGATGAGCTGATCTCGATCCTGTGCATGGCCTGCGCCACGCAGCACCGCCGCAGCACCGTGCTGGCGCCGACGCCGTCGTTCGTGATGTACCAGCGCTCGGCGCAATTCGCCGGCATGGATTACGTCGGCGTGCCGCTCAAGGCCGACCTGACGCTGGACCTGCCGGCGATGCTGGCGGCGATTGCCCAGCACAAGCCGTCGCTGGTGTTCCTGTCCTACCCGAACAACCCGACCGGCAACCTGTTCGCCGAAGACGACATGGTCGCCATCATCCAGGCATTGGACGGTTTCGGCCTGGCCGTGGTGGACGAAGCCTACGAGCCGTTCGCCCAGCAGACTTTCATGCACCGCCTGCCGGAATTTGACAACCTGGTGGTGATGCGCACCGTATCGAAGCTCGGCCTGGCCGGCATCCGCCTCGGCTATCTGTCGGCGGCGCCGCAATTGCTGGCGGAATTGGACAAAGTGCGGCCTCCTTACAACATCAACGTGCTGACCCAGGTTGCGGCCGAATTCGCGCTCGACCACGTGGCGGTGCTGAACCGGCAGGCCGCCAATTTGCGCGCCGCACGCGCCGATCTGACGGCTGCATTGGCCCGTATCCCCGGCGTCGAAGTTTTTCCGTCGGCGGCGAATTTTATCTTGATTCGCGTGCCCGATTCCGACGATGCCTACGCGAAACTGCTGTCCCGCAAGGTATTAGTCAAAAATGTGAGTAAAATGCACAGTGTGCTGACCAATTGTTTACGGATCACCGTGAGCACCCCGGAAGAAAATTCCACCTTCCTCGATGCCTTCGCCGCATCGCAGGCAGCCTGACACCATCGCGAGCTTTTCATGAACCGCACCGCAGAAATCATCCGCAATACCAACGAGACGCAAGTCCGCGTTTCCATCAACCTGGACGGCACCGGCAAGCAGAAGCTGAATACCGGCGTGCCCTTCCTCGACCACATGCTGGACCAGATCGCCCGCCACGGCCTGTTCGACCTGGAGGTGGAAGCCACCGGCGACATCCATATCGACAACCACCACACGGTGGAAGACGTCGGCATCACGCTGGGCATGGCGGTGGCCAAGGCCATCGGCGACCGCAAGGGCATCGTCCGCTATGGCCATTCGTATGTGCCGCTGGACGAGGCGCTGTCGCGCGTGGTGCTGGACTATTCCGGCCGCCCAGGCATCGAATACCACATCCCGTTCACGCGGGCGATGATCGGCACCTTTGACGTCGACCTGACGCTGGAATTCTTCCGCGGCTTCGTCAATCACGCCCTGGTCACGCTGCACATCGACAACCTGCGCGGCACCAACGCCCACCACCAGTGCGAGACGGTCTTCAAGGCATTTGGCCGCGCGCTGCGCATGGCGTCGGAACTCGATCCACGCGCCGCCGGCACCATCCCGTCGACCAAAGGCACTCTGTAAGAAGACACCATGAAAAAAATCGTAGTAGTTGATTACGGCATGGGTAATCTGCGCTCGGTCGCGCAGGCGCTGCGCGCCGTGGCGCCGGAAGCCAATGTGCTGATTTCCGGCGCAGTGGCCGATATCCAGAGCGCCGACCGCATCGTGCTGCCCGGCCAGGGCGCCATGCCGGACTGCATGCGCAGCCTGCGCGAGTCCGGCGTGCAGGAAGCCTTGCTGCAGGCATCGAAGAATATCCCCCTGATGGGAGTGTGCATCGGCGAGCAAATGCTGTTTGATGGCAGCGAGGAAGGCGATGCCGCCGGCCTCGGCCTGTTGCCCGGCAAGGTGGTGCGCTTCCAGCTCGACGGCCAGACCCAGGAAGACGGCTCGCGCTTCAAGGTGCCGCAAATGGGCTGGAACCAAGTGGCGCAAACGGCGTCTCATCCGATGTGGCAGGATATTGCGGACAACGCGTACTTCTACTTCGTGCACAGCTATTTCGCGCAGCCGGAGCAGGCCGCGCACACCGTCGGCCAAACTGTCTACGGTGCGCCGTTCAGTTGTGCCGTCGCCCGTGATAATATTTTTGCGACCCAGTTCCACCCGGAGAAAAGCGCCGCGGCCGGACTGCAGCTGTACAAGAACTTTGTTCACTGGAACCCTTGATTTCTACTCTCTCATCTAACTGACACCATCATGCTGCTTATTCCTGCCATCGACCTCAAAGACGGTCACTGCGTTCGCCTGAAACAAGGTGATATGGAACTTGCCACCGTATTTTCCGAAGATCCGGCCGAGATGGCCCTGCATTGGCTGAAGCAAGGCGCGCGCCGCCTGCACCTGGTCGACCTGAACGGCGCCTTCGCCGGCAAGCCGAAGAACGAGGCCGCCATCAAGTCCATCCTGAAGGCGGTGCAGGACTTCGCGGAAGAAAATGATCTGGATGAAATTCCGGTGCAGCTGGGCGGCGGCATCCGCGACCTCGATACCATCGAGCGCTACCTCGACGCCGGCATTACCTACGTCATCATCGGCACCGCCGCGGTGAAAGAGCCGGGCTTCCTGCACGACGCCTGCGGCGCCTTCCCGGGCCACATCATCGTCGGTCTGGACGCCAAGGACGGCAAGGTCGCCACCGACGGCTGGAGCAAGATGTCCGGCCACGAAGTGATTGACCTGGCCAAGAAGTTCGAAGCCTACGGCGTGGAATCGATCATCTACACCGACATCGGCCGCGACGGCATGATGGGTGGCGTCAACATCGAAGCCACCGTCAAGCTGGCGCAAGCCGTCAAGATTCCGGTGATCGCCTCGGGCGGCCTGCACAATCTGGCCGACGTCGAAGCGCTGTGTGCGGTGCAGGACGAAGGCATCGAAGGCGTGATCTGCGGCCGCTCGATTTACGAAGGCACCATCGACCTCGAATCGGCCCAGCTGCGCGCCGACGAGTTGAGCGGTGACTTGATTGAAGAAGACACGGAAGAATAATGCTCGCTAAACGCATCATCCCCTGCCTCGACGTGACCGACGGCCGCGTCGTCAAAGGCGTCAATTTCACCGAGCTGCGCGACGCCGGCGACCCGGTGGAAATCGCCCGCCGCTACGACGAGCAGGGCGCCGATGAACTGACCTTCCTCGACATCACCGCCACCAGCGACAACCGTGGCCTGATCCTCGACATCATCGAGGCGGTGGCGTCGCAGGTGTTCATTCCGCTGACCGTCGGCGGCGGCGTGCGCGAGGTGGCCGATGTGCGCCGCCTGCTCAACGCCGGCGCCGACAAGGTCAGCATGAACTCGTCGGCGGTGTCGAATCCGCAGCTGGTGTTCGACGCCTCGCAGAAGCACGGTTCGCAGTGCATCGTGGTGGCGATCGACGCCAAGCAGACCGCGCCCGGCAAGTGGGAAGTGTTTACCCATGGCGGCCGCAAGGCCACCGGCATCGACGCCATCGAGTGGGCCAAGAAAATGGAACAGCTGGGCGCCGGCGAAATCCTGCTGACCAGCATGGACAAGGACGGCACCAAGTCCGGCTTCGATCTCGGCCTGACGCGCGGCGTGTCCGACGCGGTCGGCATTCCGGTGATCGCCTCGGGCGGTGTCGGCGGCCTGCAGGACCTGGCCGACGGCATCAAGCTGGGCAAGGCCGATGCGGTGCTGGCCGCCAGCATCTTCCACTTCGGCCAGTATTCGGTGCAGGAAGCCAAGCGCTTCATGGCGCAGCAGGGCATTCCGATGCGTCTGGATGGTGCGGCATGATGAATGCACCGGTCCAGCCAAAGGCAGCCTGGCTGAAGAAAGTGAAGTGGGACGAACACGGCCTGGTGCCGGTGATCGCCCAGGAAGCGGGCAGCAATGACGTGCTGATGTTCGCCTGGATGAACCGCGAGGCGCTGGCCAAGACGGTCGAACTGGGCGAAGCCGTGTACTGGAGCCGCTCGCGCAAGAAGCTGTGGCACAAGGGCGAAGAGTCCGGCCACGTGCAGAAAGTGCTGGAAGTGCGCCTGGACTGCGACGAAGACGTGGTCCTGCTGAAGATCGAGCAGGCCGGCGGCATCGCCTGCCATACCGGCCGCCACTCGTGCTTCTTCCAGAAGTTCGCCGGCGACGCCCAGGAAGGCGACTGGCAGAACACCGAGCCAGTGCTGAAAGATCCATCCGATATTTACAAGGCAGGCAAATGAGCACCATTCTTGACCGCCTGGCCGACGTGATCGAATCGCGCAAGCCGGCCAACGGCGGCGACCCCGCCACCTCCTACACCTCCAAGCTGTTCGCCAAGGGCGACGACGCCATCCTGAAGAAGATCGGCGAGGAAGCCACCGAAACCGTGATGGCGGCCAAGGACGCCCGCGCCGGCGCCGACAGCGGCAAGGTCTTGTACGAAGTGGCCGACTTGTGGTTCCATACGCTGGTGCTGCTGGCCCAGTTCGATCTGAAGCCGCAGCAGGTCCTCGACGAACTGGCGCGCCGCGAAGGCGTCTCGGGCATCGAGGAAAAAGCAGCCCGTAAAGAATAACCGGAGTCCCCGCGTGGAAAACTGCATTTTTTGCAAAATAGCTGAAAAGAAAATTCCTTCGACCACCGTGTATGAAGATGACGATTTGCTGGCCTTCAAGGATATCAACCCGGCCGCCCCGGTGCACCTGCTGGTGATCCCGAAACAGCACTACGCCACGCTGCAGGACGCGGCCGGCGAACCGGCGCTGCTGGGCAAAATGCTGGCGCTGGCCCCCCGACTGGCAGAGGAATTTGGCTGCGCAGTCGGCTATGATGCGGACGGCGCACCCTCGGCCGGCTACAAGACGCTGATCAACAGTGGGCCGGATGGTGGTCAAGAGGTGTACCATCTACATCTGCATGTGATCGGCGGCGCGCATCCATGGCGCGGTCAGCGTTGATTTAGCGCTAAACGGCCACATTTACCTCAGAGACTGACGCTTGGCGTATACTGTCGCAGCAGTTCTGGGAATCAACGAATAAATCTGGAGCGCATGCGCTTCGCAAGGGGAATATGATGGGTTCATTTAGCATTTGGCACTGGCTGATCGTTCTGGTTATCGTGATGCTGGTGTTCGGCACCAAGAAACTGGGCAATATGGGTTCGGATATCGGCAAGGCCGTTAAAGGCTTCAAGGATGGCGTCAAGGGCGACGAAGAGAAGCCGACCACGCCGGCCGCTCCGGGCACCATCGATGTCGATGCGAAAGAGAAGAAGTAAGTAGCGCCTTCTTATGATCGATCTCGGTCTTACCAAACTTGCTGTCATCGGCGTCATAGCGCTGGTCGTTATCGGTCCTGAAAAGCTGCCCAAGGTGGCGCGCATGGCCGGGACGCTGTACGGTCGCGCGCAGCGTTACCTGAACGACGTCAAGTCCGAAGTCACGCGCGAAATCGAGCTGGAAGAATTGCGCAACCTGCAAAAGGAAGTGCAGGACGCCGCCCAGGCCGTCAAGACGGATGTGGAAAACTCGATTGCGCAGAATATGACAGAGGTCGAGAATGCCTTCCGCGATACGCAGGCGCTGGAGTCCACCTCGTTTGCCGACAATAACGCGGCGTATGGCGCCAACGCTTTCGGTAGCGTGACCACGGACGACCTGGCACGCAAGGCGCGCGAGTTTCGCCGCAAGAAGCTGGTGCGCAACTCGGCCATTCCCAACTGGTACAAGCAGCGCAATGGCAGCAAGATGCACGTGACCTCGGGCGCGGCGCGGGTGGCCCGCTTCCGTCCGCGTGGTCCTACCAACAGCTCCTTCTATTAAATGACTACACCTACCCAGGGCGAAGAGACCTTTATCTCTCACCTGATCGAACTGCGGGATCGTTTGGTCAAGGCCTCGATCGGCATTGCGCTGGTCTGCATCGGGCTGATGATCTGGCCGGGTCCTTCGCACATCTACGACATCATCGCCGAGCCGATGATCCGCTCGCTGCCGGTGGGATCGAAGATGATTGCGACCGGCGTGATTTCGCCGTTCCTGGTGCCGATGAAGGTGACGCTGGTGATTTCCATCATCCTGTCGCTGCCGTGGGTGCTGTATCAGCTGTGGGCGTTTGTGGCGCCGGGCCTGTATGCACATGAGAAGCGCCTGATTGCGCCGCTGGTGATTTCGTCGTCGGTGCTGTTCATGTCCGGCGTGGCGTTCTGCTACTTCCTGGTGTTTGGCCGGGTGTTCCAGTTCATTGCCGAGTTTTCGCCGCAGTCGATCGCGGTCACCCCGGATATCGAGAACTACCTGGATTTCGTGATGTCGATGTGCCTGGCGTTTGGCGCGACCTTCGAGGTGCCGGTGGTGGTGGTGATCCTGGTGCGCATGGGCCTGGTGACGGTGGCCAAGCTGAAGGAGATTCGTCCGTATGCGATTGTCGGCGCGTTTGTGATCGCGGCGATTGTGACGCCGCCGGATGCGGTGTCGATGTTCTCGCTGGCGATTCCGATGTGCCTGCTGTTTGAGCTGGGCCTGCTGGTAGCGCCGCTGTTCGTCCGCATGTCGACGGCGCCGGAAGAGAAAGCCTGATCTAAGGCAGTCGGTCCAGTATCTTCACGAGTATGCCGATCGTGACGACATGCAACGTCAGTGAAATACCCACCATCCAATAAACTGTAGTCAGCTTGGCTCGGATGCGCTGTTCCAGCGCTTCCAGCTTGTCATTGAAGCGCTGCTCCATCGCTTCCAGCTTGGCATTGAAGCGCTGCTCCATCGCTTCCAGCTTAGCGTTAAAGCGTTCTTCCAGCGCTTCAAGCTTCGCGTTGAATTCTTTCCCCAGCGCCTCAAGTCGGGCATAGATATCGGTGCGTAACATTTCTATACGCGCGATCATGTCAGTCCGCAGCAGCACCATCTCGCTGGGCGAGACGGTCGCTTCCGCCATTGCCTGACTGAGCGCCAGGGCTTGAGCTTCGGCCTGCGCCGCCGGGATGCCGGCTTCAATCAGACTTCTGGTGTATTCAAGGGTGTCGAATTTGATGGGCATATTCATGGTACCTCCCCGATTTGATCGTAGCAGAAAACGGCTGGCGCACAGCCGTTCCCCATCGTATCGAATCACCTGCCCATCTATTTGAGCGAACGCAGGACTACTGCGTCATCAAGCCCTTGATCACCCGCACCGGCGCGCTGCCGTAGCTGAGGAATTGCTCGTGGAACTGCTTCAGGTTGAAGCTGGCGCCCTGCTGCTGCTTGCGCTGCTCGCGCAACTCCATGATCTCGCTGTAGCCGCTGAAATAGCTGGTCAGCTGCACCGACGACACCTGCACGCGATGCCATTTCTCCACCGCCTCGCTGCGCGTCTGGAACGCCTGGCGCGTCAGCAGATCGATGGCCTGCTCTTCCGTCATGCCCAGCACATGCACGCTGTAATCGAGAATGGTATTGGTCACGCTGCGCAGATTCCACTTCGACCACATCAGCCACATCTCCGGTGCATTGTCGCCGTAGCCGGACTCCAGCATCATGCGCTCGCCGTACACCGCCCAGCCTTCCACCATCGCGCCATTGCCGAAGATCGACTTCACAATCGACGGTGAACGGTTGGCATATACCAGCTGCGCGTAATGGCCCGGAATCGCCTCGTGGATATTCAGGATCTGCAGGATCCAGTAGTTGTACTCGCGCAGGCTGCTCTCGGCCGCTTCCGGCGTCGCGCCATCCAGCGGCGTGACATTGTAGAAGGTGCGGTCCTGCGGACGATACGGGCCCGGCGCATCAATGCTGGCGCCGGCGACACCGGCTGCATAGGCCGGCGTGGCGCGCACTTCCAGCTGCTTGTTCGGATCCAGCGTCAGCAGGTTATGGCTGATCACGTATTCCTGCAACGCCGGAATCTGGCGCTTGATCTCGTTGACGAAATCCTCGCGCGCCACGTGGCGGGCCGACAGCTTGTCGATCACCATGCCGATCTTGGCAAAGCGGTCGGCCGGCTTGGCGGTGCCGCCCATGGTCTTGTCCCACAGCTCATCGGACAGCTTGTCCATATTCGCCAGCAGCTCTTCGCGCGCCGCCAGCGCTTTCTGATAGGTCTGCTCGGCGGTGCTGCCGGACTGGATGTCATAGGCAAACTTCTGCTCGTACAGTTCCTTGCCGAGGCGGAAGGTGCGACGGCCCTTGGTGTCCATCAGCTTGTCCTTCTCTTGCAGGAAGGCCACATAGTTGTCGACCGCCGTCAGCGCGGCGTCGATCCGCTGCGCATACTGTTGCTTCTCTACCGGCGTCAGGATCGACGCCTGCGCCACCTTGTTCACCTCGGTCAGCAGCGCTTGCACGCCGGGCGCCTGCGCGATTGCCAGGCGCGTATGTTCACGGGTCGGATTGACGATGTTGGCGCGCGCCGCATCGTAGTAGGCAGGAATGCTGGCGATGCGCTTGAGCAGCGTGCGCAGGCGCTGCGGCTGGGCCGCGTATTCGGTGTTGAGCACCAGGTCGATCGGACCGGCAACGTTGTAGCTGGCCGGATTCCACTCCCACTCGCGCAGCGTGGTCAGGCGCCAGCGGTCGCCCTCCAGCTTGTTGACCAGCAGCGCCAGGTCGGTACGCTGCTTGGGCGACAGCTGCGCCACCTTGATGGCGCCGAAGCGTTGCAGCCAGTCGCCGATGAAGGCCAGCTCCTTGGCTTGCTCGTCCTTGGTCGGCACGGTCAGCACGGCGGCGGTATCGTACTTGCCGGCGTAGATCGCGCTTTCCGAATCGATGCGCCACAGCGCGTTGAGGAACTGGTTGCTCAGGTTGTCGAACTGGCGGTCGGCCCAGCGTTCCGACGATACCTTCAGCGCCGGCACGGCGGCGGCAACGGCTGCGCCGGCACGGGCCTTGCCGGACGACTTGGCCGCAGTCTTGCCTTTGGTGGATTTGCTGGTACTCTTGGCCTTGCTCGAACTGTTGCCGGCCTTGGTGCTGCTCTTCTTGGCCGGGGTGGCTTTGTGGTGGGTAGCGGCACCGGCTGGCGCGGCGGCCAGGGCCGCCATCAGCGCAGCCAGTGCGAATCTTGTCTTAATCATCATATGCAGCCTTGTATCTGAAGCGGAGGAGATTATCACTAATCTGGCCGCTTGAGAGCGTACGATACAAGTCGATTACTTTTTCAAGCCCTCTTGCAGCATCGCCAACATCTCGGACGACGACATGCGGCCGCTGACATCGCTGCCCTCCAGCAGGCTGTCGGCCAGGTCGCGCTTGTGCTGGTGCAGGTCGACGATGCCTTCCTCGATGGTATGGCGCGCCACCAGGCGGTAGATGGTCACCGGCCGCAGCTGGCCCATGCGGTGCGCGCGGTCCGAGGCCTGGTCTTCCACCGCCGGATTCCACCACGGGTCCATGTGGATCACGTAGTCGGCCGCCGTCAGGTTGATGCCGACCCCGCCCGCCTTCAGCGAAATCAGGAACACATCGCCGACGCCGGCCTGGAAGGCATCCACGCGCTTCTTGCGGTCGGCCATCGAGGTCGAACCATCGAGGTATTGATAGCTGACGCCCTGTTCATCCAGATGCGCGCGGATCAGCGCCAGATGGTCGACGAACTGGCTGAACACCAGCACCTTGTGCTTGTTCTCCAACAGGCCTTCCAGCAGGTGTGCGAAGGCGGCCAGCTTGCTGCTGGCCAGTCCCAGTTCCGGCGCGATCAGATTCGGATTGCAGCAGGCGCGGCGCAGCTTCATGATCTCGGCCAGGATCTGGATCGATTTCTTCTCGGCCGGTCCTTCGACCTTTTCCAGGTTCTCCAGCGCGGCGCGGCGCAACGATTCGTACAGCGCCGTTTCGTCGGCCGACAGGTCGACTTCCAGCGTGATCTCGGTGCGCGACGGCAGCTCGGTCAGTACCTGCGACTTGGTGCGGCGCAGGATGAACGGCTGGATCAAACGGCGTAAGCGCTTGCGCGCACCCAGTTCGGCGCGGTGATCCTGCGGCTTTTCGATCGGCGCGGCGAAGCGCAGGTTGAATTGTTCGATGCTGCCCAACAGCCCCGGATTGATGAAGCGGAACAGATTCCACAACTCGCCCAGATGGTTCTCCAGCGGCGTGCCGGTGACGGCGATGCGGAACTCGGCCTTCAGCGCCATCACGGCAGCGGAGCGCTTGGTGGCGGCGTTCTTGATGGCCTGCGCTTCATCCAGCACAATGGTGTTCCACTGCACGCCCGCGAACAGCGCCGACTCCAGTTGCAGCAGGCCGTAGCTGGTCACCACCACGTCGTAGGCATGGAGGTTGTTCAACTGCTCGGCGCGGTCGCCGGCGCCGAACAGCTGCACGTTCAGCGTCGGCGCGAAGCGCGCCGCCTCGCTCATCCAGTTCATGCAGACCGAGGTTGGCGCGATCACCAGCGTCGGGCCTTGCGGCGCGCGCGACAGCATCAGCGCCAGCGCCTGCAGCGTTTTGCCAAGCCCCATATCGTCGGCCAGGCAGGCGCCGACGCCCCAATGCGCAAGGCGCGACAGCCAGTTGTAGCCTTCCAGCTGATAGTCGCGCAACTCCGCCTGCAGAGTGCTTGGCAGCTGCGGCTCGAACGTGGTCTGCTCCTGCATGCGCGACAAATGCGCTTTCCACAGCTTGTCGGATTTGAGGCCGCCGACATCGTCGGCCAGTTCTTCCAGCGCGAACGACGCCAGCGGATGCAGGCGCACGCCGTCGGCGGTGAGCTCACCGTAGGCCGATACTTCCTGCAGGCGGCGATGCAGTTCCTCGGTCAGCGCCAGGTAGCGGTTTTCGCCCAGTTCAACGAAGCGGCCGTGACTCTTCTCCATCATCTCCAGCAGCGTGCGCAGGTCGATGACCTTGCCCTCGTCCACTTGCAGTTCGCCGCTGGCGGCAAACCAGTCCTTGTTGCTCTTGATCGCCAGGCGCAGCTGCTTGGTCTCGACCTTGTTGGTGACGCGGAAGCTCTCGCCTTCCGGCCAGGCGATGACGATGCTGGTTGGGTCCAGCGCCTGCAATTCCACCAGCAGTTGCAGGCACAGGGCCGGTTGGCCGAGCAGCCACTCGCCGTGTTCCTGCTCGGCCGACTCCAGCACCGGGCATCTGGCGATCAGGTCTCGCTCCGCATCGCGTTCGTCGATCAGCTGGCGGCGCGCCTGCACCGGCTTGCCGCCGATATCGGCGATCACGCTGTCGGCGCCGTCGCCCGGCTTGTAGTAGGCGCCATTGACCAGCGGCCGCACCAGGATCTGCATCTTCAGGCCATGCTGGTAGGGCAGTAGGTGCAGATGCAGGCGCATGTCGGCCTCCATCTGCTCCATGTCCGGCGCGGCGCCGCCGATGTCCGACTGCACCGTCACCAGCGACGAGATGGCGCTGATGGCCGACAGCACCTGCTGCTCCGCATGCGATGGTACGTTGAGCGCATCGCCGACGATGGAGGCGATCTTGCGGTGTTCATCGAGGATGCTGACCACGCGCAGTCGCGTTGGCGTCTCGCGGGTAATGACCACCGAGGAGTTATCGTCCGGGATCGGCGGCTGCAAGCGCAGTTCCAGGTTGCCAGGACTGCGCTTGACGAGCAGTTCCGGTTCGCCGGACAGCATCTCCACCCGCATGTCCGGCAAATCGGACCAGTACAACAGCGGGTGATTGACCAGCATTGGCGCGGCGCGCTGCGGGTCGATCTCGTAAGTCAGGCCGGTTGACTGGTAGCCGCGATGCGCCACCGTGATCGCCTCGGCCGCGCGGATATCCTGCGGCGTCAGGAAGTCGAACTGCTCGGACTCGAAGCGCAGGCGCTTCAGGCCCACGGCGCGGCCCTTGCTCCACAGGCCGCGCGCATCGCGCTTCTGCTCCACCGGTGCAATGTCGGTCAGGCCGTGGCGCGGATCGTAGGTCAGCAGCCAGACCAGGCGCGAACTGCCCGCCGCATCCGGCGCGGTGGGCTGGTGCAGGTTGATCAGCGCGGTGAGTTGGCGCTGCCAGCCTTCCTGCCGCTCGAACCAGGTGCTCAGGTCCGGGAAGCCGAAGCGCGAACGCAAGGCTTGCGCGTGCGTCTGCATCGCGGCGTCGCCCATCTGGCCCAGCAGCGCGGCGCCCTGGCCGGCGATGAACATGTAGCCGGCGCGTTCGGCGTTCTTCACCATTTCCTGCAACTGCTCCTTGCGCTCCTGCAGTTGCGGCAGCGAGAGCCAGAAGTACAGCAGGTACTGGAACATCTGCGTTTGCAGCGACGGCTCCCACGGCAGCGCCGACACCGCATCCGCCTGCATGATGCCGGCGCGGATCTGGCGCAGCATGTCGATCTGCTGGTGCACCGCGCTGTCGTGATTTCTCGGCAGCTTGACGGCGATTTCCAGGTAGGCTTCCGCCGCCTTCAGGTGCTTGGCGTCGGTGCTGCGTAGCGCCGACAGCAGATACAACTGCGCACCCATGCCAGTGAACAGCTGCTTGCGTTTGCCGGTATCGCGGCGCAGGGTTTTCAGCGCGGCGTCAAAGCCGATGATGGCGGCGCTGGCGGCACCGCGCAGCAGCACCACCACGCTGGCGAGGTACTGGCTTTGCGGGCCCACCGTGCGTTCGAGGTAGCGTTTGGCGTCGTCCAGGCGGCCGCACAGCAGCGCGTCTTCCGCCATCGCCATGCGCAGTTCGGCATTGACGTCGCCGTGACGGCGCTGCATGTGCATCTCGCAGAATTCGCGGATGGCCGGCGCGGTGGCCGGTTCGTGCTGGGCGTTTTGCAGCAGCACCGCCAGCACATCGTCCTGCAGCAGCGGGTGGACCAGCGCGAGCATGCCCGGCTCGAACGGACGGCCGAAGATGTCGACGATCGGATGCAGCTGCGCCGCCTCGTAGCTGCCCAGGCAGAACGCCAGCACCTGCTGGATCTGTTGCGGACCGTGGCCGCGCAAAAGGCCCATGCGCAGGCGCGCCATGCCGGCGCGGTAGCTGCGCGGCTCCATGCTGTTCCAGGTCTGGCGCATCGGCACCAGTTCCGCATAGGCTGCGCACAGGTCTTCCAGCGCGTGGGTGCCGATGGCGGAGCGGATCGCCGGCCAGCGCAGCTTGGGATTGCAGATAAAGCCGCGTCCCGTCACCACGCTGATGAAGGCCAGCCGTTCCAGCCGCGACATGGAGTCGTCCAGCGTGGCGACGGTGTACAGATTGCCGTCGTTATCCTGCTCGATGCGCGCATGGTTCAGGTGATCGAGGATGGCGGTGCGTCCCGTCGGCTCGCCGATCAGGGCGAGCAGGGCGAGGATGGCTTTTTCGTTAAATGGCAGCGCGTCGAATTCGACGAGCAGCTTGGGATCGGTCATGCGTGATTCAGCTTAAAGATGTTTTGATAGAAGTCCAGCTCCGCTTCCAGCGTGCGGATGATGTTTTCGGCTTTGCGGAAGCCATGGCCTTCGCCTTCCAGCGCCACGTATTCGACCGGGATGCCGCGCTTTTTCAGCGCGTCGACCATCATTTCCGATTGCTGCGGCGGCACCACCTTGTCGTCCAGGCCCTGGAAGAAAATCATTGGGCGTGACAGCTTGTCGGTGTGATTGATCGGCGAGCGTTGGGCGTAGATGGCGTCGGCCTGCGCCTTGGGGGCGATCAGGTATTCATTGTAATTCGACTCGAACTTGTGCGAATCCTGGTCCAGGCCTTTCAGGTCGGAGACGCCGTAGTAGCTGGCGCCGGCCTTGAACACGTCATGGAAGGTCAGCGCGCACAGCGTGGTCAGGCCGCCGGCGCTGCCGCCGCGGATGATCAGGCGTTCGCCGTCGGCCAGGCCGCGCTCCACCAGCGCCTGGGCGCCGGCCACGCAGTCTTCGACATCGACGATGCCCCACTGGCCCTTGAGCAAATCGCGGTAGGCGCGGCCAAAGCCGGTGCTGCCGCCGTAGTTCACGTCCAGCACGCCGAAACCGCGGCTGGTCCAGAACTGGGTCTTCAGGTTGAGCGTATTGACGGTCATGCCGGTCGGGCCGCCGTGGCTGATGACGATCACCGGCGGCTTGCTGCCTGCCGGCGCCTGCACGTCCTGGTTGCGCGGCGGGTAGTAGAAGGCGTGCGCGGTGCGGCCGTTGGCGCTCGGGTAGCTGATATTGACCGGGACGGACAGGTTGGCTTCCTCCGGCAGGTCGTCGATCGACTGTGCCAGGATTTCGACGCCTTCCTCGGTGAAGTCGATGCGCGCCAGTTCCATCGGGATGGTCGGACCGCCGGCCAGCATGGCGATGTAGCCGGGACCGACGCGCAGTTCGCGGATTTCCTCGTACGGATTGGCGATGGCTTCCAGCTTGCCGCTGCCCGGCAGCAGGCGCGCCAGGCGGCTCACGCCCTTGTCGATGTAGGTGCAAATGATTTCGCTGGCCGAGCGGAAGCCGTACATGCTGTTACCGAAGGTCCAGTGCGGGGAGGCGAATTCGGCTTCCATCGGGCACAGGCCTTCGATGCGCACGCGGTCGGCGCACAGGCGGTACAGGTTCCACCATCCGCTGCGGTCGGAGACGAAATGCAGCAGGTTGTCGGGCGCCCATTCGGGCTGGCAGATTGATTCCTCTTCGCCGCCGGCGATGCGTTTGGGCGCGGCCAGCGTGCCGTCTGGGTTGATATCGGCCAGCCACAGCGTGGTGCCTTGCCACGGCATGCGGGGATGGTCCCAGCTTAGCCAGACCAGCGACCGGCCGTCCGGCGACAGGCGTGGCGACGAATAAAAGTCCGCGCCGTGCACCAGCACCGTCTCGGCGCCGCTGGCGATGTCGATCGCGCAGATGGTGTTGGTGGGCTGCGCATGTTCGTCGTCGCCATGCAGCTCGCGCACGCCGATCAGCCGATTGCGCGCGCGGTCGACCACGAAATCGGCGAAGCGCTGCCTGCCGGCCTGCGTTACCGCCACCGGTGCATCGCCCGGCGCCACGCGATAGACGCAGTTATCCTTAAAGTGCGAGAAGTACACCGTCTCGCCCTCCACCGCATACGCCCCGCCGCCATATTCATGCACCCGCGAGCGCACATTGAACGGCGCCGGCGTCAATTCCTCGGTGGCGGCGCCGTGATAGCGCAGCAGCGTATTGCGGCCCGCCTCCGCCGCGCGGCCGGCCAGCCAGAAGATATCGCTGCCGTCGGCCCCGCCCAGCATCAGCGACGACAGCGGCGTCGCCCCCGCCGCCACGCGCGCCGCGCTGATGGTCGAAGGCCAGGCGCCAAAGGCGGCAATGTTCGGGGAAGCAGGCGTTGTCATAAAAGCTCCAAAAAGGTCGATGCGCGGTGCTCCGCATGATAGAGCAAAATCCGGGGTCAGTTCTGCCAAATGCACACGGGCCCATGTACATTTGGCAGAACTGACCCCGGGTTAAAGTCGCAAAATGGCAGGGGATGCGATAATAGCGGCTTGATTGTTCTCTATTGCCTTCCATGCCACAATTTGCTCCGCTCAAGAATGACACCTTCCTGCGCGCGTTGCTGCGCCAGCCCACCGCCTACACCCCTGTGTGGCTGATGCGCCAGGCCGGAAGGTATCTGCCTGAATACCGCGCCACCCGCGCCAAAGCCGGTTCCTTTATGGGCCTGGCCACCAATCCCGATTACGCCACCGAGGTGACGATTCAGCCGCTTGACCGCTTCCCGCTGGACGCCGCCATTCTGTTCTCCGACATCCTGACGGTGCCGGACGCGATGGGCCTGGGCCTGCACTTCGTCGAGGGCGAAGGCCCGAAATTCGAGCGTCCGCTGAAGACCGAGGCCGATGTGCTGGCCCTGCGCCAGCCGGAACCGGGGTCGCTGGACTACGTGTTCAAGGCCGTGACCCAGATCCGCACCGAGCTCAATGGCCGCGTGCCGCTGATCGGCTTCTCCGGCAGCCCGTGGACGCTGGCCTGCTATATGGTCGAAGGTGAGGGCTCGCGCGAGTTCCACAATATCAAGAAGATGCTGTACAACCGCCCGGACCTGATGCGCTTCATCCTCGACACCAACGCCAAGGCGGTGGCCGAGTACCTGAACGCCCAGATCGACGCCGGCGCACAGGCGGTGATGATTTTCGACTCGTGGGGCGGCGCGCTGGCCGATGGCGCCTACCAGGAGTTCTCGCTCAAATACATGCGCCAGGTGCTGGCGCTGCTGAAACGTGAAAAGGATGGCGTCAAGATCCCGGCCATCGTGTTCACCAAGGGCGGCGGCCACTGGATCGAGGAAATCGCCGACATTGGCGCCGACGCGCTGGGCCTGGACTGGACCGCCAACCTGACCCAGGCACGCCACAAGGTCGGCCACAAGGTCGCCCTGCAAGGCAATCTGGACCCGGCCATCCTGTTCGCCAGCCCGGACCAGATCACTGCCGAAGTTCACAAGGTGCTGGACGCGTTCGGCCCGCCGGGCGTCAGCGGCAGCGGCCACGTCTTCAACCTGGGCCACGGCATTTCGCAGTTCACGCCGCCGGAAAGCGTGGCGGCCATGGTGGAAGCGGTGCACACCTACAGCAAGGCCCAGCGCGCAATCTGATTCAAGAAGAACAAACCCCCATCAGCCTGAACGCGCTCAAGATCGCGCTCAGTGCGGATGGGGGTTTTTTTCATCGTGCAAATCAGCTCATCAGACCGACTTATGCACAATTTTTTTTGCTGCGGAAATAATAGGCAGTGCTTTTTGGCTAGCCCTTGATGATGAGTTAACTCATTGATTTAAAGCGATAAAATTTGTGGTCCAAGGGGCAATGTTTAGCAAGCCGTAAACACTATAGCCAAGCTTCAAGTAGTTTATTTCTTCATTTTCCACAAAGTTATCCACAAAAACTGTGGACAAGAAATAAAATGACTTAGTAAACCGTGACTTAGCCGTAATATTGCCATTTGGCCTGAGATGTATGTTGCGTTGCACGATTTTTAGGCAAAAATAACACGGTTACAAAGCTTGTTATCAAGCCGCAAAGCTTGGTGTGAGCATAAGGATAAAATTTGGCGGATTGGTGCGCTGCAAAGCGCCGAAACGGTGCAAAAAAGTGCTTGATTTCCCCGAAAAAAGCCTCCTAAATACTTCACTTATGCACAGCTGGACGATTCCGACGGCAAATTTCCGCTCCCTAGGAAGCATTTTCCAAGTCATTGATTTTAAAGAGATAAAATTTTGATTTTTTACCCGGTTTTGGAAGATGCCAACTTGAACGTCATTGCTTTCCGGGGGTTAAGATTCCATTGTCCACAAAGTTATCCACAGAAACTGTGGATACATACAGCATCGATATTTTTGCAAGGTGCAGCATGAATAATCCACGCCCTTGCTACCTGCAAATCGCCATTGATACGCCGCTCAACGCGGTGTTTGACTACCGCTGGCAGTGCGATCCGGCCGAGCGGCCCCAAGTCGGTCAGCTGGCGCTGGTGTCCTTTGCGCGGCGCGAGGTGGTCGGCCTGATCGTCGGCGTGGTCGATGAGACCGATGTGCCTGTGGAAAAGTTGAAGGACGCGCTAGCCGTGCGCAGCCAGCTGGCGCCGTTGTCCGCCCAATGGCTGGCGCTGGCTGGCTTTGCCGCCGATTACTACCAGCGCCCGCTGGGCGAGGTGGCGCTGCCCGGCTTGCCCAAGAATCTGCGCGTGCTGACCACCGTGGCGCTGGACCGGGCGCTGAAGAAGCTGACCAAGCTGGACGCGCCGCACGATCCCACGCCGTCCAATATGCCGGTGCTCAATCCGCAGCAGCAGATCGCCGCCGACGCCATCGGTGGCGCCCAGGGCTTCACGCCGACTCTGCTGTACGGCGTGACCGGCAGCGGCAAGACCGAAGTCTACCTGCAGGCCTGCGCGCAAGTGCTGGCACGCGAGCCGGACGGCCAGATCCTGATCCTGGTGCCCGAAATTAACCTGACGCCCCAACTGGAAGGCAATATCCGCGCGCGCTTCCCCGGCGTGATGCTGGCCACGCTGCACAGCAGCCTGTCCGAGGGCGAACGCATGCTGCACTGGCTGGCGGCGCATCAGGGCAAGGCGCGCATCGTGCTGGGCACGCGGCTGGCGATTTTGTCGTCGCTGCCGCACCTGAAGCTGATCGTTATCGACGAGGAACACGACCCGTCGTACAAGCAGCAGGAAGGCCTGCGCTACTCGGCGCGCGACCTGGCCGTGTGGCGCGCGTGGCAGTTGCAGATCCCGATTGTGCTGGGCTCGGCCACGCCGTCGCTGGAAAGCTGGCATCACGCGCAATCCGGCCGCTATCGCAAGCTGGAGCTGCGCGAGCGGGCGGTGCAGAACGCTGTGCTGCCGACCGTCAAGCTGATCGATATGGAGCGCGACAAGCCGAACGATGGCCTGACTTCGCACCTGGTGGCGGCCATCAGGCAGCGGCTGGAGCGCGGCGAGCAGTCGCTGCTGTTCCTAAATCGCCGCGGCTATGCGCCGGTGATCTGCTGCGAATCCTGCGGCTGGATCAGCGAATGCACGCGCTGCACCTCGTTCATGGTGCTGCATCGTCCCGAGCATCGCCTGCGCTGCCACCATTGCAGCCTGGAGATGCGCATTCCGCGCCATTGCCCGACTTGCGGCAATGTCGACATCCAGCCGCTGGGGCGCGGCACGCAGCGCGTGGAGGAGGGCTTGCAGGCTTTGTTCCCGGAGGCACGCATCCTGCGCATCGACGCCGACTCCACCCGCAAGAAGGGCAGCGCGCAGGAGGCGTTCGATACCGTGCACCGCGGCGAGGTGGATATCCTGGTCGGCACGCAGATGGTCGCCAAGGGCCACGACTTCAAGCGGCTGACGCTGGTGGGCATCATGAATCCGGATACGGCGCTGTTTTCGCAGGATTACCGCGCCAGCGAGCGGCTGTTTGCGCAGCTGATGCAGGTCTCCGGCCGCGCCGGACGGGCCGGCATTCCGAGCGAGGTGCTGATTCAGACGCGTTATCCGCAGCATCCGCTGTACGGCGCGGTGGTGCACCACGATTACGATCACTTTGCGTCGGCCTTGCTGGAGGAGCGCGAGCAGGCCGCGCTGCCGCCGTATCTGTTCCAGGCGCTGCTGCGGGCCGAGGCGCGCGAACTGGCCACGGCGATTGAGTTCCTGACCCTGGCGCGCGATTGCATGCAGCATCCGGGCATTACCATCAACGATCCGATTCCGATGAGCATGACGCGGGTGCACAATGTGGACCGCGCGCAGTTGCTGGTGGAGTCGCCGTCACGGCCGGCGCTGCAAGCCTTTCTCAAGGAGTGGATGCTGACGCTGCGCCAGATGAAAAGCCGCGTGAAGTGGTCGCTGGAAGTCGATCCGCTGGATATTTGACGTCGCACCCGCGGACGCCGGTGTCCATGGAACGCACGCTCAGTATGGGCGCCGGCTTTCGCCGGCGCGACGCTAGAGCAGGTAGCGCCGGGCGGTCGCCACGATCTGTTCGGACAGCGCGCGGGTGAACGGCGTGTCGAGGTTCCAGGCGTGCCAGTGCAGCGGCACGTCGACCACCTGGCCGGGCGCCAGATCGACCAGGCGCTCGTCGGCCAGCGCCGCCGATACCTGTTGCAGCGGCAGCAGGCCATACGCCAGGCCGCCGAAGACGCATTCGGTGCTGGCCGCCGACAGCGGCAGCGTGTGATGCGGATAGGCGCCGCGCCACTCCAGCACCTGGTGCAGAAAACCGTTCATCATGTCGCGGTCGCACACCACGGCCGGCGCCAGCTGCACCGCATCGGTGATAAAGCCGTCGCCGAACCAGTGATTGGCAAACGCCCTGGTGGCCACGCAGACGTAGCGCATGTTGCCCAGCGGCGTCACCTGCGGGCCGTTGGCCTGTTGCTCGGCCGCGCCGGTCGCCACGCAGCCGAATACACTGCCTTCGCGCACCAGGTGCAGCGCCAGCTCGGGCGCCGCCACCTGCACATTCAACTGGCAGCGCGGCGGCGATAGCAGCGGCTGCAAACTCAGCGGGAACCAGGTCGCCAGGCTGGCGGCATCCACCGCCAGCGCGATTTCCGGCATGCTGATCTGGTTGCCCAGGTCGATATCCAGCGACGCTTCCATCAGCTTGACGTTGCGGTGATGGGACACCAGCCGCTGGCCCAGTCCGGTCGGCACGGCCGGCTGGCCGCGCACGATCAGCAGGCGGCCGGCCGCATCCTCCAGCGCCTTGATGCGCTGGGATACGGCCGATTGGCTGATGCCGAGCGCCAGTGCGGCCTTTTCAAAGCTGCCCTGGCTGACCACCGCATCCAGCACGGCCAGCGCCCGATAGTCCAGATTGTCCATAAGTCAAGCTTATAAAATTTGAAAACGATAAGCCATACTAATACTGTTTTGCTTTGAAGTAAAACACGATTGGCAGTTGGGAGTAGACTTGTGGCATATGAGAACCTTACGCACTGAAGTCGCCGTCATCGGCGCAGGCACGGCCGGCATGACCGGCTATCGCGCCGCCAAGGCCGGCGGCAAGCAGGCGCTGCTGATCGAAAGCAACGTCTATGGCACCACCTGTGCGCGCGTCGGCTGCATGCCCAGCAAGCTGCTGATTTCGGCCGCTGACGCCGCCCACATGCTGCACGCGGCCGCCGATTTCGGCGTGCATGCGGGTGACGTCCGCATCGACGGCAAGGCGGTGATGGCGCGCGTCGGTAGCGAACGCGACCGTTTTGTCGGCTTCGTGGTCGAGAGTGTGGACGCCTACCCCGCCGAAGACAAGCTGCACGGCCATGCCCGCTTTCTCAGCCCGACCCGGCTGCAAATCGACGACCACACGCTGGTGGAGGCGGAACGCTTCGTCATCGCCACCGGGTCCACCCCGATTGTGCCGGACGAGTGGCGCGCGGCCGGTTCGCGCGTGATCCATAGCGATGCCGTGTTCGACTGGGAAGACCTGCCGCAATCGGTAGCGGTGGCCGGCACCGGCGTGATCGGGCTGGAGCTGGGGCAGTCGCTGCATCGCCTCGGCGTGCGCGTGACCATCTTCGGTCGTGGCGGCAGCGTCGCCCAGTTGAGCGACCCGGCGGTGCTGGATGTCGCCCGTAGCGCCATGCTCGATGAGCTGGACGTGCGCTTCAAGACCCGTGTGGTCAAGGTGGAGCCGCATGGCGACGGCCTGGCCATCACCAGCGAGGACACCAACGGCGACCAGCAGGCCGAGCATTTCGACTACCTGCTGTCGGCAGTCGGCCGGCGGCCGAACGTGCATCAGCTGGGGCTGGAAAACACCGGCCTGCAGCGCGATCACCACGGCATTCCGCTATTTGATCCGCAAACGATGCAGTGTGGCGACAGCGCCATCTTCATCGCCGGCGACGCCAACAACGACCGTCCGCAGCTGCCGGAAGCGGCCGACCATGGCCGCATCGCCGGCGAAAACGCGGCGCGCTATCCAGACGTCCAGCCCGGCCTTCGCCGCACGCCGCTGGCGATTTCGTTCACCGAGCCGCAGATCGCCACCATGGGCGCCAGCTACAGCGAGTTGTGCGTTACGCATCCGGGCCGCTTTGCCGTCGGCAAAGTATCGTTCGAAAACCAGGGCCGCAGCCGCGTGATGTTGCAAAACAAGGGCCTGCTGCGGGTGTACGCGGAATACCAGAGCGGCCGCTTCCTCGGCGCCGAGATGATCGGTCCGCGCGCGGAAAACATCGGCCACCTGCTGGCGTGGGCGGTGCAGGCCGGGCTGACGGTGGACGCCATGCTGGACATGCCGTTCTACCACCCGGTGGTGGAAGAGGGCGTGCGCACCGCCTTGCGCGACCTGGCGCACCACCTGAAAAATGCTCCAGTGCATGATTGTCCTTGCGTCGACTGCACACCAGGGCCGTGATTGTTATTGTTAAATCAAAGATACAAAAATTTTACACACTTGGTCCTGAAAAGCCGTATGCTGTTGCGTCGATAGCATCTTTATCATGCAATGAACATACGCAAAGTCACAGCGGCCGATTTGAAACTGGGCATGCTGCTGCCGTGGGACGTCTACGGTGAAAATGGCGCTTTGCTGGTTCGCAAAGGACATATGATCGCCAGCGCCAACCAGATCGCGTATCTGGTGGAGCGCGGCGTATTTGAAGACGGCGTGCCGGCGGAAGCCGCGTCCGAGCCGCCTTCGGTGCTGCGCAAGCTCAACGCTGCCTGTCTCGAATTGCACACGCTGCTGCAAGCCGTGTCGCAAGGCCGGCCGCCGGTCGATTTCCGCCGCAAACTGGACGATATCGCCCTGCTGGTGCATGGCGCCGTCGATCTGAACGTCGACATCGCCACCGCTGCCGTGCTGCACAACCAGCAGGCGGCGCCCTACGCGGCGCGCCACAGCGTCAACACGGCGGTGATTGCGATGCTGCTGGCGCGCGCCCGCCAACGCTCGCGCAACGACGTCATGACGGTGACGCTGGCCGCGCTGACCATGAATACAGGCATGCTGGCGCATCACCAGCGCTGGCATGACAGCAGCGCCGTGCTGGATCAGGCTGACCGTGCGCGTATGCTGGCCCATCCGGCGCTGAGCGTGCAATTGCTGCGCGCCGCCGGCGTCAACGATGAAGCCTGGCTGGACTGCGTGCTGCACCATCACGAAAACGAAGACGGCACCGGCTACCCGCACGGCAAGGTTGGCGCGCAGATTCCGCTGTTGTCCAAGCTGGTGGCGCTGGCCGACCGCTACTGCGCCCGCGTCTCCGAGCGCAGCTACCGGCCGGTGATGACGGCCAACGGCGCATTGCGCGACATGCTGCTGGAAGCGCGCACCACGCTGGACACGAACCTGGTGTCGCTGGTGATCCGCGAACTGGGCATTTATCCGATCGGCACTTACGTGCGTCTGATCAACGGCGAGACTGGCGTGGTGGCGCGGCGCGGCTTGCAGTCGACCACGCCGCATGTGGAGTCGGTGCTGGGGCCGCGCGGCGCGCCGCTGGAGGTGTTTCTCCAGCGCGACACCCGCAACGCACTGCATACCATCCGCGAAGTGCTGACCAACGCCCAGGTGGCGGCGCTGGACGCCCCGCCGCTGCGCATGGCGCAGGTGTGGGGGCGGGCCGCGCTGGACTAAGCCGGGCGCTTAATTCAGCGTCGCGTCCAGCCGGCCTTCCTGTGCCAGCTCGCGCATCATGCCGATGGTGTCGATGTCCGACTCGACATAAGCCGAGCGGCGGAATTCATCGTACATGGCGTTGGCCTGGTCGGTCGCCTCGTCGTGGCTGTCCTCGTACTGGAAGCGCACGAACAGCGCGTTTTCGCTCGGCGTCTCGATCGTCATGATCAGGCTGGACTCGGCGATATCCTGCTGCGCCGCCACGCGGTAGCGCACCTGGCGCATCGGTTCCAGCTCGACGCGGTCTTCCACCACCAGTTCGCCGTAGCGCAGGCGGCGGCGGAAGCCGGAGTCGGTACGCTGGTCGATGATGGCTTCGTCCAGATGCGGTACAAACAGTTTCGGCGACTCGGCGCGCAGCACCAGGCCGGCCCAGACTTGCTTGACGGTCAGCGCATCGATCAGCGGATTGAGTGGGTCGTTGACTTCGATTAAGTGTTCAAATTTCATGATTGCAACCAATATAAGGTGAGGCGGCGGCCCGATTCCCGCATGGTAGCGTATTGTCAGCCACGCTACCTGCGGCATATCAGTGGCAGCCGCTTGGACTGTTACAATGTGGGGTTGCTTTTCCGTTTTCCTAGCCCTGGTCCCGATGTCCACCCAAGTCCCCGTTTTCGGCCTCAATTTGCCCCAGAGCCAGGCTGTCACCTATCTGGACGGTCCCTGCCTGGTGCTGGCGGGCGCCGGCTCGGGCAAGACGCGCGTGATCACGCAAAAGATCGCCCACCTGATCGAGGACCGCGGCTACGATCCGCGCACCATCGCCGCGCTGACCTTCACCAACAAGGCGGCGCTGGAGATGCAGGAACGGATCGCCAAGCTGCTCAAGCAGCCCAAGCAGGCCAAGCAGCTGACGGTGTCGACCTTCCACTCGCTGGGCGTGAAGATCTTGCGCCAGGAAGCCAACGGCGTCGGCCTCAAGGACCGTTTTTCGATCATGGACGCCGACGATTGCGGTTCGCTGATCCAGGATCTGGCCATCACCACCGACAAGCAGGTGGTGCGGCGCATCCAGACCGACATTTCTCTGTGGAAGAACGGCCTGGTCGATCCCATCATCGCGCTGAACCAGGCCAAGGACGAGGACGAGGCGCAGTCGGCGCGCGTCTACGCCAGCTATGTGGCGACGCTGTCGGCCTACCAGGCGGTGGATTTCGACGACCTGATCCGCCTGCCGGTGGAACTGTTCCGCAACAACGACCCGGTGCGCGACAAGTGGCAGCGCCGCCTGCGCTACCTGCTGATGGACGAGTACCAGGACACCAATACCTGCCAGTACGAGCTGGTCAAGCTGTTGGTGACCGGCGTCGGCAAGAAGCCGATGTTCACCGCCGTGGGCGACGACGACCAGGCCATCTACGCCTGGCGCGGCGCGTCGGTGGAAAACCTGAAGACGCTGCAGACCGACTTCCCCGACCTGCAAGTGATCAAGCTGGAGCAAAACTACCGCTCCACCACCCGCATCCTGCAGGCGGCCAACGCGGTGATCGGCAACAATCCCAAGCTGTTCGAGAAATCGCTGTGGTCCGAGCACGGCCTGGGCGAGCCGATCCAGGTGATGGCGATGCCGAACGACGACACCGAAGCCGAGCAGGTGGCGATCATGATTTCGGCCGACCATTTCCAGCGCAAGAATAAATGGACCGATTACGCCATCCTGTATCGCGGCAACCACCAGGCGCGCATCATCGAGCAGGCGCTGCGCAAGGAGCGGATTCCGTACACGATTTCCGGCGGCCAGTCGTTCTTCGACAAGGCCGAGATCAAGGACATCATCAGCTACCTGCGGCTGCTGGCCAATACTGACGACGATCCGGCCTTCATCCGCGCCGTGACCACGCCGCGCCGCGGCGTCGGCCAGTCGACCATGGAAACGCTGGGCACTTTCTCGGGCCAGTGGCAGTGTTCGCTGTTCGAGGCGGTGTTCAAGGGCGGCATCGAAGGCTTGCTGAACGACCGCCAGCTCAATCCGCTGCGCGACTTCTGCAACTTCATCAACAACCTGGAGGCGCGCGCCAGCCGTCCCGGCCCGTCGGGCAGCGGCGACAACGCAGCCCAGGTGCTGGATGACCTGCTGGAGGCGATAAATTATGAAAACTATTTATACGATATGTTCGACGAGCGCGCGGCCCAGAGCAAGTGGCAGAACGTGCTGGAATTCGTCAACTGGCTGAAGGACCGCGGGCGCGGCGGCAAGGACCGCGACGGCGAAGAGAAGAACGTGCTGGAACTGACGCAGATGGTGGCGCTGATGTCGATGCTGGAAGGCCAGGACGAAGATCCGGATGCGGTGCGCATGTCGACGCTGCACGCGTCGAAAGGGCTGGAGTATCCGCACGTGTTTTTGGTCGGCGTGGAGGAAGGCATCCTGCCGCACAAGGGCGACCCCGACGCCCCGGCCGAGTCGATCGCCGCGCGGGTGCAGGAAGAACGGCGCCTGATGTATGTGGGGATCACGCGCGCGCAGCGCACGCTGAAAGTCACGTGGTGCAAAAAGCGCAAACGCGCGGGCGAGCAGGTGCACTGCGACCCGTCGCGCTTTATCAAGGAAATGAAGCTGGACGAGGGCACCGCCGTGCCGCTGGAGTCCGAAGTGATCACGCCCAAGGAACGCCTGGCGCGCATGAAGGAACTGCTGGCCACGCCCAAGCCGGCGCCGTCCGATTCCTAGCAAGCTGCTAGCGTTGCGAAAAGGCCGCGCTGGCCAGCATATGTTGCCGCCGGTGCGCACTGCGGCCGCCCTCGCGCTACCATAAGCCCATCGTCGGCCGCGCCGGCTTACCGAAGAGAGAGCGATCATGATCCAGCCCCGCATGCTGCTAGCCGCCTGTTGCATGGCATTGATGTCGTCGCTGCACGCGGCCGACGGCGGCGCCTCCCGCGCCGATGCCGAAGCGATGGTCAAGAAGGCGGTGGCCCACATCAAGAGCGGCGGCGACGCCAAGGCCTACGCCGATTTCACCGCCAAGGCGCCGCAGTTCATCGACCGCGACCTGTACATCGTGGTGTACCGCAACGATGGCACGGTGCTGGCGCACGGCAGCAATCCCAAAATGGTCGGCAAGAACCTGATGGAGCTCAAGGACATCGACGGCAAGGCCTTCGTCAAGGAGCGCCTCGATATGGCCAAGTCCAAGAACAGCTTCTGGCAAGACTACAAGTTCACCAATCCGGAAACCAAGAAGATCGAACCCAAGCAGATGTACTGCGAAAAACTCAGCGACACCGTCGTCTGCGGCGGCATCTACCTGTAGCCCCGATGCGGCGGTCGCCGCCTACCCCGCTGGCCTGGAGGGATCGTGAAGATCGCCCATAAATTGCTGATTGTCCCGGCCGCCGCGCTGACTGCGCTGCTGTGCGTGGGCATCCTGTCTTACCTGTCGATGCAGGAAAACGAACGCCGCATGCAAAGCCTGAAGGACGTCACCTTCAACGCGCTGCAACAGGCCAGCCAGCAGAGCATCGCGCTGGGGCAGCTGCATGCCGCCACCTACGCCAGGATCGCCATCGCCGGCAGTCTCAGCGAAGACGAGCTTAAACGGTACGGCGAGCAGACCAGCACCGGCCTGGTCGCGATCAGCAAGGAGCTGACCGAACTGAAGGCGCTGCCTGGTGCGACCGAGGCCGCGCAGGCGCTGCCGCTGGTGGAGCAATACCGTGCCAGCGTGGTGCAGGCGCTCGACCTGGCGTCGATGGATCCCAATACCGGGGTGGCGGCGATGCAGCAGGCCGACGGCCACTATCAGCAGGTGCGCACGCTGCTGGCCAAGGTGGTGGCCAATCTGGGGCGCGAGACCGACCAGGCGCTGCAGGAGGGCAAGGACGCCGACCGCCAGGCCAACTGGATCACGCTGCTGACCACGCTGGCCGCGTTCGCCGCACTGCTGGCGCTGACCAGCTGGGTGACGCGCACGGTGCTGCGACCGATCGCCGCCGCCTGCGCCGCCGCCGAGCGCCTGGCGGCCGGCGATCTGGCCACCGACATCCCGGTGCAATACGACGATGAGCTCGGCGCGCTGGCGCGCGCGCTGGCGACCGTGGTGGCCAACTGGCGGCGGCTGCTGGGGGAGATCCGCGCGGCCGGCAGCACCATCACCCAGGAAGCCGGCGAAATCGCCCAGGGCAACGCCGATCTGTCGGCGCGCACCGAATCGCAGGCCAGTTCGCTGCAGCAGACCGCCGCCTCGATGCATGAGCTGACCGGCGCGGTGCGCGCCAATGCCGACCATGCGCGCCAGGCCAACCAGCTGGTGGTGTCGGCTTCGGACGTGGCGCTGCAGGGCGGTCAGGTGGTGGGCCAAGTGGTCGAGACGATGGCCTCGATCAAGGCCAGTTCCAGCCGCGTCGGCGATATCATCGGCGTGATCGACGCGATTGCCTTCCAGACCAATATCCTGGCGCTCAACGCGGCGGTGGAGGCGGCGCGCGCCGGCGAGCAGGGCCGCGGCTTTGCGGTGGTGGCCACCGAGGTGCGGGCGCTGGCGCAGCGCTCGGCGCAGGCGGCGCGCGAGATCAAGGGCCTGATCGAGGAGTCGATGGCCCAGGTGGCCGACGGCAGCGCGCTGGCCGACACGGCGGGCCAGACCATGAACAACATCGTGGCCTCGGTGCGGCAGGTGACCGAGATCATGAACGAGATCACGGTGGCCAGCCAGCGCCAGACCACCGGCATCGAGGAGGTCAACAGCGCCATTGGCGAGATGGACGACCTGACCCAGCGCAACGCCGCGCTGGTCGAGCAGGCCGCGGCCGCCGCCCAGAACATGCGCGACCAGGCGCTCGACCTGCTGCGGGTGGTCGGCATGTTCCAGCTGCCGGGTGCGGTGGTTGCGGCGGCGCCGCTGCTGTCGGCGGCCGGCGGCCAGCGTCCGCTGGGCGCGTACGCGGCGCTGGGGCCGGCCTAGCGTTACAATGCCTGCTTTCCAGCAGGGAGTATGCCGTGAGCCACACCGAAGACCGCTTCATCAACATCGAAATCAAGCTGGCGTACGCCGAAGACATGGTGGACTCGCTCAACGACCGCATCCACCAGCAGCAGAAGCAGATCGACCAGCTCGAGCAGCTGTGCGCGTCGCTGGCGCAGCATGTGCGCAATGCCTCCCAAAGCAGCGGCGGCCAGCTGCCGCACGAGCGCCCGCCGCACTATTGATCAGGCCAGCACGGCGCGCAGCGCTTCGATCACCAGCGCGTGGTCTTCGGCCTGGCGCAGGCCGGACACGGTGACGGTGCCGATGATGCCGGTGTCCTTGATGGTGATCGGGAAGGCGCCGCCGTTGGCCGCGTGGTCTTCCGGATTGAGGTACTTGATGTCTTCGAACACCACGCCACGGTGCTTGTGGTCGATGCCGATGTAGAACGAGCAGCGGCCGAAGCGCGCCACCACATTGTTCTTGCGCCGTATCCAGTCGGCCTGGTCGGCCGAGGCGCCCTGCATCGCATGGTGGAACAGCACCTTGCCGTTGACGGTGATGTTGACCGTGATGCTCTTCTCGCGCGCCCTGGCCAGTTCCACAATCTTCAAGCCCAGCGTCAGCGCGGTATCGCTGCTGAAGGCGGTAAATTGCAATTCCTTTTCCTGCTGCGTCAGCGTTTCCAGCAGTTCCGCGTAGTTTTCCATTCGTCCTTCCTGTTGTTAAGCGATGTAAGTCCCTCAGTGTAGCCCAGGCGGGCTTGATATACTCCTTCCTTACGCCCTCACTTTTGCTCACCATGCACATCGATGTTGCCTCTTTGCTCATAGCCATGAC
Organism: Duganella margarita; assembly: GCF_009857535.1. Lineage (GTDB taxonomy): Bacteria > Pseudomonadota > Gammaproteobacteria > Burkholderiales > Burkholderiaceae_D > Rugamonas > Rugamonas margarita. Next base: position 90,185 of record NZ_WWCS01000001.1, on the reverse strand, counting down.
GCTCAGCTTGCTGACGATGGCAGCGGCATTGCTGGCCGTGATGGGCAAGGTCAACCTGGCCGCGCGCCGGGCCCAACTCGGCGTCGGTCTGCAAGCGCTGGGTTGGGTATTGCTGCTGTCGTCCGGGCTGGTGGCGGCGGGCGGCTGGGTCGACCGGTTGCTGTCGACGCTGGCAATGGCCGGCATCGCCGTCGGCCTGGCCTGCAGCGCCATCGCCTTCGACCTGTGGTGCGGCCGCGAAGCGGTAGCGCGGGCGCCGATGGTGACGGCGCTGGTCATGACGCTGGGCTACGGCATCGGCTTCGACCACTACGCCTTTCGCGTGGGCTGGGCCAACGGTCTGCTGACGCTGCAACTGGCGATGGTGGCGGCGGCGCTGTGCCGCAAGCCGCAGGTGCCGGTTGGCCGCTGGCGCTGGTTGCTGCTGGTCTCGCTGCTGGTGCAAATGGCGGCGACCGCCGCGCGCGGCGTGCTGGGCACGTTCTACACCGATCAATTTCCCAACTTCTTCGCGCCGCATCCGGCCAACCTGCTGTTTGCGCTGGCCGCCAATGTGACGGTGGTGATGTCGATGGTGGGCATCCTGCTGGCGCACCGCGACGAAGCTGCGCGCGAACTGGAGTCGCTGGCGAACACCGATGGCGTCACCGGCGCATTCAACCGCCGCGCCTGGATGCAGCAGGGTCACGTCATCCTGGCCGATAGCCACGCCCGGCAGCAGCCCTTGTGCCTGATGCTGGTGGACCTGGACTTTTTCAAGGCTATCAACGACACCTATGGCCACGAAGCCGGCGACCGCGCACTCAAGCTGTTCGTGCAGGGCATGCACGCCGTGGGCGGCGAGCGCAACCTGATCTGCCGCTACGGCGGCGAGGAATTCGCCGTGCTCAAGCGCGGCGCCGACCTGGCTGCCATCCGCGCCTACGACCAGCGCCTGCGTATTTGGTTGGCAGAAGCGGGACCGCGCGAACTGGGCGTGGCGCTGTGCTACAGCGCCGGCATCGCCGAAGTGCTGGACGCGCGCGACACGGTGGACGCCATGCTGCGCCGCGCCGATGCGCTGCTGTACAGCGCCAAACTGCTGGGCCGCAACCGCACGCTGGATGAGCAGACGCTGGGCATGTGACGGCGCTCAGCCGTCCTTGTCGATGCGAGCCTGGATGTGCTGCGCGCGATCGGGCGAGGATGGGTGGGAGCTGAACATGCTGTGTCCGGAATTGTCCAGCGTGGCCAGTTTCTGGAATAGCGTTACCAGCCCTTTGCGCGACAGCTTTTCTTTATACAGAATGCCGTAGGACTGGTCATCGGCGGCGGTTTCCTGTGTCTGCGAAAACTGCGCCTGGATAAATTTCTGCCCCAGGTCGCCGAGATCGGACTGGCTCAATGTCGCCGCCGTGGTGCTGGCCGCGCCGGCTGCGGTGCGCGCCGCTTGCAGGCTGTAGGCCGTCTGCATCGATTTCTTGGAGTGGCCCAGCAGCACGTGGCCGATTTCGTGGCCGACCACGGCGCGGATTTCATCGTCGTTCATCATGTCCATCAATCCCGCAAATACCCGGATGCAACCGTTATCCATCGCAAACGCGTTGACGTCGGTCACCAGATAGACCTTGGCGTCCAATTGCTTGCCATTGAATTTGCTCATATTCAGCGGCTTTAGCGCCGCCGCCAGACGCTTGGCATATTTGCTGCCCGGTGCGGCGATGTTGTTTTGATTGTCGAGCTCGGCGCAGGACTTGTTGGCCAAGTCCACCACCTCGGCATCAGTCAAAGTGGCCGCCTTGATCGCCAGGCTGGCTGAATTGGCGAACCCGCCCAGGTCGATGGGCTGTACGGCGTGGCAGGCCAGCGTGGAACACATCAGCAACGCGGCGACAGAATGTTTGGTTCCCATGAATTTGCTCCTCAAGAAGTCACTTCATCACCCGTAAGGGGTACGATATTTCCATGAGGAATCATAGGGATTTTGCTTGGCAGTCACTTTACGGAAAATCAATCAGTCCATCTTGCCTGCCGATGTCGATTTCCTGTACCTTGGTTCGTCGTGCAGGCAGACACACTTTTTGAGGGAATCGATCATGACCACCAATACCGTACAACTGCAACGTGTTTTGAAAGCCAGCGCCGAGCGCGTCTACCGCGCCTTCCTCGATCCGGATGCGCTGGCCAAGTGGCTGCCGCCGCATGGCTTTATCGGCAAGGTGCATCAGCTGGACGCCAGGGTAGGCGGCGCCTATCGTATGTCGTTCACCAATTTCACTACCGGCGGCAGCCATGCGTTCGGCGGCGAATACCTGGAACTAGTGCCGGGCGAAAAGCTGCGCTACACCGTCGTGTTCGACGATCCCAACCTGCCAGGCCAGATGCAAACCACCGTCACGCTGCGCGAAGTCTTTTGCGGCGTTGAAATGAAGGTCATACAGGAAGGCATCCCGGCCGTCATCCCGACCGAAGCCTGCTACCTCGGCTGGCAAGAGTCGCTGGTACTGCTGGCGCAACTGACGGAGCCGGAAATCCGCCAGTAAGCTAATGCGGTTGTCGCGAACGGCGATTTGGACCACAATGCGTGGCGATCGCGTCCGTGACGTTGCAAGTTTCTTACTTTGGGGAGATGTGGGTGGGTAAAGGCAGGTTGGAAGCATTCAGCGATGGCGTCATCGCGATCATTATTACGATTATGGTGCTGGAGCTGAAGGTGCCGCATGGGTCGGACTGGGCGGCGCTGGAGCCGCTGTGGCCGGTGTTTCTCAGTTATGTGTTGAGCTTTATCTACGTCGGCATTTACTGGAATAACCATCATCACATGATCCACGCGGTGACCAGGACCACCGGCGGCGTGCTGTGGGCTAACCTGCACCTGCTGTTCTGGCTGTCGCTGGTGCCGTTTGTGACCAGCTGGATCGGCGAGCACCATTTTACGGCGGTGCCGCTGGCCTGCTACGGCTTTGTGCTGTTCATGTCCAGCACGGCTTATCTGATGCTGGCGCGCTGCCTTGAGACCCATAACGAAGTCCTGAAGGCGGCGATCGGCAGCGATTGGAAGGGCAAGATCTCGATGCTGATGTATTTAGTCGGCATCGGCGCGTCGTTCGTCTATCCGCTGGCGGGCTTCGCGGTGTACGTGCTGGTCGCCGGCATCTGGTTCCTGCCGGACCGCCGCATTGAGGCGCGCCTCAAGTCTTGACAGCCTGCTCGCCCCCGGCGGTTGCATCGTTCTGGTGTGGCCCGAGGGGGGCCGGCCGCTCGAGGTTTCGCGGCAGCGGCCAGCACCTGCCTGGCCTTGTTGCGTTATTTCGCCAGCTCCCGCTTTGGTATCATTTTCCACGGAAATTTCCTGCCAAGCTGATCATTCTTCGGCAAACAGCGCCGCTTTCCAATCAAGTGCAGTGCAGCATCATTTGCAGTGACGAGGCCTGCGTCGCGCTGCTATGATTTGTTGCTTAACGTGCTGCTGTTTGGTCCAGTCAGCATTTTTACTGGTGTTTTTTTGAAAGCTCATTTATGTCCCGTCCTCAAATGCTCGTAGTCGCGGCCGCTCTTGGCCTGGCTTTCTCCCAGACTGTGCTGGCAGCCCCGGCCACCTTGGCTGGCAATCCGCTGGCCACCGCCAGCACCTTGCCGTTCCACTACCCGCAGTTTGACAAGATCAAGGACGAGCACTTTATCCCAGCCTTCAACGAAGGCATGCGCCAGCAACTGAAGGAAGTCGACGCCATCGCCAACAACAAGGCCGCGCCGAGCTTCGACAACACCATCGTGGCGATGGAAAAATCCGGCGCGCTGCTGACCCGCGTACAAACCATCTTCGGTAATCTGCAAGGCGCCAACACCAACGACAAGCTGGATGCCATCGACAGCGAAATGTCGCCGAAACTGGCCGCGCATGCCGACGCCATTTACCTCAACGCCAAGCTGTATGCACGCGTGAAATCGCTGTACGACAAGCGCACCACGCTCAAGCTGGACCCCGAATCCGAGCACCTGCTGGAACGCTACCACACCGACTTCGTGCGCGCCGGCGCCAACCTGTCGGCCGCCGACAAGGAAAAACTGAAGGCCATCAACGGCACCATCGCCAAGCTGCAAACCACCTTCACCCAGAACGTGCTGAAGGAAACCAACGCCTCCGGCCTGCTGGTCGACACGCGCGAAGAGCTGGCCGGCATGAGCCCTGCCGCCATCGATGCCGCCGCCGCTGCCGCCAAGGCCAAAGGCCAGGACGGCAAATTCCTGGTCGCCGTGGTCAACACCTCGGGCCAGCCGCCGCTGGCGGAACTGACCAACCGCGCCGTGCGCGAAAAGCTGATGGCGCTGTCGCTGGCACGCGGTAGCCATGGCGGTGAATTCGATAATCGCGACGTTGTGCTGAAGATCGCCAAGGCGCGCGCCGAAAAAGCCACGCTGCTGGGCTACGAAAACTTCGCCGCCTACTCGCTGGAAGACCAGACCGCGCACGACACCGCGTCGGTCAACAAGCTGCTGAGCGAACTGGCCAAGCCGGCCGTCAACAACGCGAAGAAAGAAGCGGCCGACCTGCAAGCCGTGGTCGATGCCGACAAGGGCGGCTTCAAGATCGACGCCTCCGACTGGGCCTTCTACACCGACAAGGTGCGCGCGCAGCGCTTCGCCTTCGACGAGAACCAGCTTAAGCCCTACTTTGAACTGAACAACGTACTGACCAACGGCGTGTTTTATGCCGCGAACAAGCTGTATGGCCTGTCGTTCAAGGAGCGCAAGGATCTGCCGGTGTACAACCCGGACGTGCGCGTGTTCGACGTGTTCGACGCCGATGGCAAGCAGTTGGCCATCTTCATCGCCGATATGTACGCCCGCTCCAACAAGCAAGGCGGCGCATGGATGAACGAGTACATCTCGCAATCGTCGCTGCTGGGCACCCACTCGGTGGTGGCCAATCACCTGAATATTCCGAAGCCGCCGGCCGGCGAGCCGACGCTGCTGACCTACGATGAGGTGAAGACCGCCTTCCACGAATTCGGCCACGCGCTGCACGGCATGTTCTCCAACGTGAAGTACCCACGCTTCTCCGGCACCAGCGTGCCGCGCGACTTCGTCGAGTATCCGTCGCAGGTCAACGAGATGTGGGCCGTGTGGCCAGAGGTGCTGTCCAACTACGCCAAGCATTACAAGACCGGCGAGCCGATGCCGAAAGAGCTGCTGGACAAGGTGCTGGCGTCGAAGAAGTTCAACCAGGGCTTCCTGACCACCGAATATCTGTCGGCATCGCTGCTGGACCAGCGCTGGCACCAGCTGACCCCTGCGCAGATTCCGACCGACGTGCTGGCGTTTGAAGCGCAGTCGCTGAAGGACATGGGCGTTGACTTCGCGCCGGTGCCGCCACGCTACCGCACTACCTACTTCTCGCACAGCTTCTCCGGCGGCTATTCGGCCGGCTACTACGCCTACCTGTGGTCCGAAAAGCTGGATGCCGACACCGTCGAATGGTTCAAGGAAAACGGCGGCCTGCAACGCAAGAACGGCGACTGGTTCCGCGCCAAGCTGCTGTCGCGCGGCGGCACCGACGATGCGATGAATTTGTTCCGCAACTTCCGTGGCCGCGATCCGGTGATCGAGCCGCTGCTGGAACGTCGTGGCCTGACCGGTAAATAATTTTAGAGAGATTTCAATGAATCGTACCAACCTCATTATCGCCGCCAGCATCGCGGCAGTATTCAGCGTCGCGCAGGCGGAACCCGCGTCGCTGCTGCCGGCATCGAATCCGTTCGCCAAGCCGAGCACCCTGCCGTTCGGCTATCCGGCCTTCGACAAGATCAAGAACGAAGACTACGCGCCGGCGTTTGAAGAAGGCATGCGCCAGAACGCCATCGAGATCGAAGCGATCGCCAACAATAAAGCCGCGCCGACTTTCGACAACACCATCGTAGCGATGGAAAAATCCGGCCAGCTGCTGTCGCGCGTATCGAGCGTGTTCGGCAACCTGTCGGGCGCCAACACCAACGACACCTTCAAGGCGCTGGAGCGCGAGCTGTCGCCGAAACTGGCCGCCCACAGCGACGCGATTCGCCTGAACAGCAAACTGTATGCGCGCGTCAAGGCGCTGTTCGACAAGCGCGACAAGCTGCACCTGGATGCGGAGTCAAAATATCTGCTGGAGCGCTACAACACCGACTTCGTGCGCGCCGGTGCGCAGCTGTCGGATGCCGACAAGGCCAAGCTGAAATCGATGAACGCTGAACTGGCCAAGCTGCAAACCACCTTCGCGCAGAACGTGCTGGAAGAAGCCAACGCCTCGGCGCTGGTGGTGGACACGCGTGAAGAACTGGCTGGGATGTCGGACAAGGCGATCGACGCCGCCGCTGCCGCCGCCAAGGCCAAGGGGCAGGACGGCAAGTTCCTGATTCCGGTGGTGAACACCACCGGCCAGGCCAGCCTGGCGGTGCTGACCAACCGCGCGGTGCGCGAGAAGCTGATGGCGCTGTCGCTGGCGCGCGGCAGCCATGGCGGCCAGTTCGATAACACGCAAGTGGTGCTGTCGCTGGCCAAGCTGCGCGCCGAGAAGGCAGCGCTGCTGGGTTATCCAAGCTTCGCCGCCTACTCGCTGGAAGACCAGACTGCGCATGATCCGGAGGCCGTCAACAAGATGCTGTCGGAATTCGCCCGCCCTGCCGTCGCCAACGCGAAGAAGGAAGGCGCCGAAATCCAGCAAGTGATCGACAAGGAAAAAGGCGGCTTTCAGCTGGCTGCGCAGGACTGGTCGTTCTACAGCGACAAGGTGCGTGCCGAGCGCTTCAACTTCGACCAGAACCAGTTGCGTCCTTATTTTGAGCTGAATAACGTCATCACCAACGGCGTGTTCTACGCGGCCAACAAGGTGTACGGCCTGACCTTCAAGGAGCGCAAGGATCTGCCGGTGTACGATTCGGACGTGCGCGTGTGGGACGTGTTTGACGCCGACGGCAAGCAGCTGGCGATCTTCATCGGCGACTACTACGCGCGTTCCAACAAGCGCGGTGGCGCCTGGATGAACGCCTACGTGTCGCAATCGTCGCTGATGGGCACCCATCCGGTGGTGGCGAATCACCTCAACATTCCAAAGCCGAATCCGGGCGAGCCGACGCTGCTCACCTACGACGAGCTGCGTACCGCATTCCATGAATTCGGTCACGCGCTGCACGGCATGTTCTCGAACGTGAAGTACCCGCGCTTCTCCGGCACCCGCGTGCCGCGCGACTTCGTCGAGTTCCCGTCGCAGGTCAATGAAATGTGGTCGGTCGATCCGGCGGTGCTGGCCAACTACGCCAAGCATTACCAGACCGGCGCGCCGATGCCGCAGGAACTGCTGGACAAGGTAATCGCGTCGAAAAAATTCAACGAAGGCTTCCGCACCACCGAGTACTTGGCGGCGTCGATCCTGGACCAGAAATGGCACCAGCTGGGCGTGTCGCAGATCCCGATGGATGTCCTGAGCTTCGAGGCGAAATCGCTGAAGGACGCCGGCGTTGACTACGCGCCGGTGCCGCCGCGCTACCGCACCACCTACTTCTCGCACGTGTTCGCGGGCGGCTACTCGGCCGGCTACTACGGCTACCTGTGGTCGGAGAAGCTGGACGCCGACACCGTCGACTGGTTCACCGAAAACGGCGGCATGCAGCGCAAGAACGGCGACTATTTCCGCAAGATGTTGCTGTCGAAAGGCGGCACCATGGACGCGATGCAAATGTACCGCAACTTCCGCGGCCGCGATGCCAAGATCGAACCGCTGCTGGAACGTCGTGGTTTGACCGAGAAGTAATCTTCTAGACGAGTAGCCTGGCCCATGGTCAGCCTATTCGCATACGATATCGCGATAGTAGTTTTTATCAGGGTATTCAGGCTGATGGCGAGGGCGTTCAGGCATGGTATAACCATGTCTGCTTGTCCAGGCCTCAATATCCGGGATGACCCCCGGCGGCTCATTGGCAGGGCATTCGTGCAGGCACAGCCAAGTATTGCCATTCATCCCGATCACGGGCTTAGGTGCATCCTTTAGTCGAGCCCACCCGATAAGCTGGCCGATGAAGTTGCCGCGCTTTGTGTACGTGGTCACATCAATATAAGGCCGCTCGTTATCGAACAGCTGCGCTGTCCATTCCCTGCAACCGACGTCACCAAGATGGCTGCCGCTTTTCCACCCTTCCTCGTATCGCTCCTGATCCAGGAAAGTACATGGGCTGGGGCCAAAGGTGAAGTTTCCCGGAATTCCTGTGACCACCTCAGATACGGAAGCGCATAGGGCTTGGTCGCCGGGTAGTCGGGCGGGACGAGCATAATAAGATCATTGAATGACAGCCGCCCGGTAAATCCGCGTAGATCGTTGTCGCCCCCGGTTACATTGCCTTCAGCATCGAAAGAAATGAGTATCGTTGCAATGGCCGGACGTTTGGGCGTCGGAAAAGTCGTCGCGTTCCGCATCAGTACGCCGCCATGCAGGCGGGGATAAGTAGAGCCCTTCCTGGCAAATCTCGCATTCATTCGCCGCGCTTCCCGATAGTCTTGTGCACGGTCCTTTTCGGGCCCGACAAATAGCAAATAGCGAACCTCCCAGTCGCGTTCGAGCCAGTCGTGTTGGTTCCTCTCAGTGAGGTCCTCTGCATGTAACGCTGTCATCAAACACATCAACAAGCCGACTAGCAAGGTTTTGATTATATGCACGGCGTCCTCCTTTTATCATGTGCGTTCAATCGTGGTTAAGCTCGTTGATATCGTCCCGGTAGTTTTTGTCTGGATACTCAGGTTGATACAGTGGTGGAACAGGCACGGGATAGTTGTGTTTGCGGGCCCATGCCTGGATGTCGTTGATAGAACCTGGCTGTTCTCCCGCTGGGCATTCGTGCAGACAGAACCAGGTCTTGCCATTCATGCCGATGATCGGTTTGGGGGCATCTTTAAAACGTGACCAGCCGACGAATTCGCCAATGAAATTGCCGCGTTTGGTGTAGGTGGTAACGTCGATATAGGGGCGTTCATCATTGAACAGCTGCGCTGTCCATTCACGGCAGCCGAAGTCGCCTGGATAACGGCCGCGTCTCCAGTCATCTTCATAACGTAGGATGTCCAGCATCGTGCATGGCCCAGGGCCGAACGTCATGTTGCCCGGAATACCCTGAGACCAGTGAAGAAGACTGTACGGTTTTTCTGCTGGCGCGCTATCACGCATCAGGACAAGATAATCCAGCACAGTTCGTTTTCCGGTGAAGCCAGATAATGCAACGTCGCTGGTCACTCTACCTTGATGGTCAAAGGTGATCAGCGCGGTAGCAATGTTTGAAGACTGTGGTGTCGCAAAGACAGCGTTTTTTTTAACCAGCGCCATCGCATCAAGATAAACGTGGTGTTTTTCCTCTTTGCCGTCATTGGCATTTTTCTCTTTCGCCAACAGCTGCCATTCCTTCTGCCGTGTTTCTGTGGTGACGTATAGAAGATAACGTATGTCCCATTGCACGTTCAGCCAGACCCGCGAATGGTCTTCATTGTTTTGTGCGTTAGCTGAGGCTTGATATATCGTGCATGCAGCAGCTAAAATGATCATTGGGTGCAGATGACTCATATTATTCCGGGTTCCCGAATCGTGATATGCAGATGGTGGGCGTGGCCCTTTTCCACCTTGCTTTGCTGGTCATTTATGTTCGCCGCACCGGTTCCATGAGTGTTGGAATTCATGTACCAAGGATCCAGTAGCTGACTCACCGCGCAGTGACGTATGAGGCCAGCACGAAGGTCGCGCAATATTTTTGGCTCACTCTTCTCCATCTCTGACACCTGTTCGCTTCTTTTTTCTGCTGCGGCATCGATAGTCTTTACATCCTTTTCACGCGTTGCCCGAGCTTTCAATTCCTGCCACTCTGCGCGCAGCGTCTTTTCTTTATCCGAGACGTATGGATTGTTGGAATGGCCTTTTAGCAGCAAGCCTATACGATTGATTTTGACTTTTTCAGTTGGTGTGGCGATGTAGCAGACGTCCAACCCAAGGCCGCGCGATGTGCAATGGAGCCATAGCAGGGGCGCCAGCATGAAGTCACTAGCATGTCGGTAATTCCCAGCTTATAGGCCTCGGTAAACAAGGATTCGAAGGCAACTGGATGGGTGCGTGTCAGGACATCTGTGGTCGTGGAAATGCCGGCAATGTTTTCTTGAGCATTACCGCCTTCTTCAAACGCAATGTTCAGCTTTTGTGCGCCGGGAAGTGCTATCTGGAGTCTGGCTGACCTGAGGCCGCGATAAATATTGCAGATGGCCTGCCTGACTTCAGCTGGCGTGTCGGTCGCCAACAATTTTTGGGCTTCGGCTTCTGAATAGCGATGAGAGATGGCCATCCAGATGTTGCCGGTCAATGGGGCTTGATAACAGTCCAAACCCGGTGAGCAACTCGTTGAAGGTTGGCCAATGACTGGTCGAAGATCGGCGTGCAGGCCTGTTTTTTCAGTGATCCTTATCAGTACGTTATTGTTGCCTACCTCTACCGCATAGACTGGTGTGCTGCGATGATCTGGATGGACGTCGCTGTTGAGATAAAGGGCAACCTTGCTCCCGATATCGACGATGCGCTTGATCTTCCTGGTGCCGTCGAGCTTGCCTAGCTTGCTCTGTATTTTTCCGTTGATAGAAACAAGATAGGGAATGGTGACGCCAGCATCGGTGGCCTTTGTGTCGAATTCGTAGCAGACCTCGCGCTTGGCGCTGACGGGGACTGCCTTGACGGTGGCGTTGGCGTCGAGACTGGCGGCGGCATCACTCATCGCTGGCCTCCGTTTCCAAGTCCGCAGGCGGTCTTCATGCCGTCGACTGCAGTGCCGATGCAGGCGTAGGTATGGAAGTCCAGCCCTTCAGGAAAGGTTCCCTTGCATTGCGGGCAGAAGGTGTTGTACCCCAGCTGCGCCACCGCGCGGCCGTTGGTGGTGACCAGTTCGTTGCCTTCGAAAACTTCGCCGCGATGGGAGGTCGGGTCGCGTTTGCAAATAACGGCGCGCATCATGAGCTTCTCCAGGGAAAAGAAATCACTGTAGAGCAGCGGCGCGCCGCCGATACTGATTTGGCACAAAGGCTCGGGTGAAGCCTCGCACTGGAATAGACGCCGATACCTTCGACTGGTTCAACGAAAACGGTGGCATGCTGCTCAAGAACGGCGACTAGTTCAGCAAGATGCTACTGTCCAAAGACGGCCGTATGGACGCGATGCGAAGCTCGAGCTGTTGGTGGAGCGCCGGATTGATCGAGAAGGGGACGTCACGACGGGACCGATGGGCTTCGGTCCCGTCGTCAGATTTTGGAATACTCAGTCTTCATCCATCTCGTGCAGATCGTCGTAGTAGTTCTTGTTTGGATATTCAGGCTGATATGGCGGTGGAACAGGCATCGGGTAGCGGTGCTTCCGGGTCCATGCCTTTATGTCGCCAATCACGCCGGGCGTTTCTCCGGCTGGACATTCATGCAAGCAAAGCCAGGTTTTGCCATTCATGCCGATGACCGGTTTGGGGGCATCTTTGAAACGGGACCAGCCGACGAATTCGCCAATGAAGTTGCCGCGTTTGGTATAGGTGGTAACGTCGATGTAGGGACGTGCGTCATTGAACAGCTGCGCAGTCCATTCACGGCAGCCGAAGTCACCTCGTTTGTCGCCGCTCCTCCACTCATCCTCGTAACGCAGGGTATCGAGCATCGTGCATGGCCCCGGTGCAAAAGCCAGGTTGCCCGGAATACCTTGCGCCCAGAACAGCAATTCATAGGATTTTGCCATCGGCGCTGTGCGTTGTACCAGTACGAGATTTTCTAGCGCCGATAGTTTCCCCGAGAATTTACGCAATTCGCCGTCAGGAGTCGTGACGTCGCCTTGCTGGTCGAAGGTGATGATGCCGGTGGTGATGGTTCGCGCGCCAGGGGTGACAAAATTGGCTGTCGGTTTGATCAGTTCCAATGCGTCGAGATAGACGTAGCTTTTGCCTTTTTTCCCATCCAGCGTATTCTGTAATTTTGCCAATCTATAGCCTTCGGCATAGCGTTGCTGGGTATTGGTGAACAAAAGATAACGCACTTCCCAGGGAACATTGAGCCACCGCCGTGAAGGTGAGTCATCTTGCAATCCTGCGGCCTGAATACTGTCTTGTAGGAGTAACAGGCTGAAAACAACCATGCCAGTTTGCTTATTCATATATCTTGGGCTCTCTGATGGTGATATGTAAATGATGGGCATGCCCCTGTTCGGTTTTGCTCTGCTGTTCATTGATGGACCGGCTGGTATTGCTGTGGGTGTTTAAATCGATGTACCAAGGATCTAATAGATGCCCAACAACTGGCTGGATGCGTAGGCCTTCTCGTAGGGCACTCATCACCTTGGGCTGGGTTTTGTCCATCTCCTCGACGCGCTCATTGCGCTTGTTGCGCGCGGCTTGCGTGGCCTCCTGATCGGATTTATTGTTAGCGTGTGCTTGCAATGCCAGGGATTCGTTGCGTAATTTTTTTTCTGCATCCGAAACATATGGATTGTTAGAGTGTCCTTTAAAAAGCAAGCCGATACGATTGATTTCACTTTTTGAGTGGGCGTGGCGATGTAGCAAACGTCGAGTCCGAGGCCGGCGCGGTGCGCGATGGAGCCGTAGCATGGGCGCCAGCAAGAGGTGATCAACATGTCAGTAATACCCAGCTTGCTGGCCTCCTTGAACAGGGCCTCAAATGCCCATGGATGCGTGCGTGTCAGGACATCTGCTGTTGTGGAGATGCCAGCAATGTTTTTCTGTGGATTGCCGCCCTTTTATTCGGGCCGCGTGTCGACGGTGTGCCGATGACTGGCCGAAGATCGGCATGCTGGCCGGTTTTCTCTGTGATCCTGATCAGCACATGTTTGTTGCCCACCTCTACCGCATATACCGGTGTCTGCGATGATCCGGATGGACGTCGCTGTTGAGATAGAGGGCAACCGTGCTTCCCACATTGACCGTGCGCATGATCTTCCTTGAGCGGTCAAGCTTGTTCAACTTGCCGTCGATTTTTCCGTTGATCACAACCAGATAGGGTATTGCCACGCCAGCATCCGTAGCCTTTGTGTCGAATTCGTAGCACACCATGCGCTTGGCACAGACAGGGACTGTCTTGACGGCAGCGCTGGCGTCGAGCTTGCAGGCGGCGTCAGTCATCGTGGATCTCCGTTTCCCAGTAGAGATGGACAGTGTCAGGAGTATGACTGCTGACATGCTGGGTGTAGCCATCTTGATCCGTGACGCCGCGTACGATGCTTCCGTCGGGGAGTTCGATACGGTATGGCAGGCCGGCGACCGGCTGACCGGTGATTTCGTCGACGGCGCGGAAGGCGCCGCTGTATTGCGCGCGATCCTTGGTGACGGGGGCGGCGCTGCTGGCCGGCACCGCTCCGCCGCCGCCATCGTCAATCACCATCTGCTGCTGGGTGGCGATCAGCTTGGCGCCGCAGGCGGTCTTCATGCCGTCGACGGCGGTGCCGATGCCGGCATAGGTGTGGAAGTGCAGACCTTCGATGATGGGAAAGGTGCCCTTGCATTGCGGGCAGAAGGTTTTGTGACCAAGCTGCGCCACCGCGCGGCCGTTGGTGGTGACCAACTCGTTGCCTTCGAGGACTTTGCCGCCGTGGGAGGTCGGGTCGCCCTTGCAGATGACGGCGCGCATCATGAGCTTCTCCAGGGAAAAGGAGTCACTGTAGAGCAGCGCTGCGCCGCCGATACTGATCTGGCACAAAAGCTCGGGTGAAGCTTCGAACTCAAATAGACGCCAGCACCGTCGACTGGTTCATCGAAAACGGCGGACATGCTGCGCAAGAACGACGACTACTACGCAGGATGCTGCTGTCCAAAGGCGGCACCATGGACGCGATGCAAATGTACCGCAAGGGGATAAGTAGAGCCCTTCCTCGCAGCTCTCGCGTTCATTTGCTCCGCTTCCCGGTAGTCTTTTGCCCGGTCCTTTTCCGGGCCGACAAATAGCAAATAGCGAATCTCCCAGTCGCGTTCGATCCAGGCGTGTTGTTCCGCTTTGGTGAGATCCTCTGCGTGTGACGATGCCATCAAACACATCAACAGACCTGCCAGCTGAATTTTGATTCTATGCATGATGTGCTCCAAGTGTGTGTCAATCGTGGTTGAGCTCTTGAATATCGTCCTTGTAGTTTTTGTTTGGATATTCAGGTTGATACAGCGGTGGAACAGGTAGGGGATAGTTGTGCTTGCGGCCCCATGCTTGTATGTCGTTGATGATACCTGGCTGTTCCCCTGCCGGGCACTCATGCAGACATAGCCAGGTTTTGCCATTCATGCCGATGATCGGTTTTGGCGCGTCTTTAAAGCGCGACCAGCCGACGAATTCACCGATGAAATTGCCGCGTTTGGTGTAAGTGGTAACGTCGATGTAGGGGCGTTCGTCATTGAACAGCTGCGCAGTCCATTCACGGCAGCCGAAGTCTCCAGGATAATCACCAGTTTTCCAATCGTCCTCGTAGCGAATTTTATCCAGGAAGATGCATGGACTTGGTCCGAAACTTGAATTTCCGGGGATCCCCTGCGCCCAATACACCAAGTCGTATGGCTTGGTATGATTCACATTTGGTCGAACCAATACTACATGTCCTAACTCTGACAGCTTGCCAGCGAACCCGCGTAATCTTTTATCATTGGTAATCAGCCTTCCGGCTTCATCAAAACTCAGCAATGCAGTAGTAATTGTTTCAGCATTTGGCGCGGCAACAAGGTTGGTCGTGGGCAGTAGTTCTTGGCTGTTGAGATAAATAAACTGTTTTTTCTTTGTCGCATCAAGCAGGTTGTTGCGTTTAGCTAAGCGAATGGACTCGGCTTTGCCGGCTACTGTGTCTACGAATAATAAGTATCGAATTGACCAGCGCACATCAATCCAAGTGATAGAGGGATCTTCATCAGACGCACTGGCGCTATTTGTAAAGATTGCTTGTACCAGAACGGCCGAAATGGCGGTACACAGAAATAGATCTTTAGTCATAAATTTTGGCGTCCTTAATAGTGATATGCAGATGGTCTTTATGAATTCTTTCGTTATCGCTTGATTGCGCGTTAGTTTTTTGGCTCTTAGAATCTTTCGTATTTAATTCGATATACCAAGGATCTAGAATTTGTTCGACTACTTCCAATGCTTGCAGTTTCCGACGAATGCTTCGAATAAGTTGAGGTTCATTTTTCTCCACTTCGTTTTCCCAACTGTCGCAGTTGGCCTTGGCGGCTTCCCTGGTTTCCTTATCGCGATGAAGTTTTTCTTGGAGCCGAGCATTGGTACACGCAGCTAACAGTTCTTTTTCATGAGTTGTTATATTCGGATTGTCAGAAGTGTTGGGCACCGTTAAGCCGACACGATTGATATTTATTCGTTTGTTTGAAGTGGCGACGACGTCTATGTCGATGCCGAGTCCGGCCCGGTGTGCAATGGAGCCTAAAGAAGGTCGCCAACATGATGTAATGTGCAATTGAGAAAGCTGTGTGTGACGCGCCATATCAAACAAAGCCATAAATGCCCAAGGATGCGTCCTGGGAAGTACGTCATTTAAGAGGGAGCAACGAGAGATATTGGCTTGGGGGTTGCCTTGATTGATGAAGCTGACGTGTAAAACTCCGTTTTCCACGCAGAGCGGTATGTCTAGCTTTCCTACCCCTAATCCTCGGTAAATGCTGCAAACTGCTTTCCGGACAACAGGGTCGGTATTGGCAGGCAATAATGCATTAGCCTCCGCCTCGGTGTACTTGTGCGATATAGTCATCCATACGTTGCCCGTTAGCTTAGCTGTATAGAACTCAGTATCCGGACTGAGTGAAAGCGTAGCAGGAACCGGCTTGAGTGTTGGTGGATCAGGATCGTCATTGCCGGTTTTTTCTGTGATCTTCACAGAAACGTTTTTGTCGTTGACGGTTACTTCATATACAGGATTGCGACGGTGGTTGGGGTGAACGTCGCTGTTGAGGTAAAGCGCTACCTTGCTACCGGCTTCTACGGTGACAGCGATCTTACGGTTTTCGCGGCTGAGTCTTCTCGGTTTGTCCGGCCCCCGGACTTTGCCGTTGACGATAACTACGTAAGGTATAGCTAGGTCGGCTCTGGTTGCTTTAGTGTCGAACTCGTAGCTTACTCTGCGCTGGGCGTGAACCGGAACCGTAGTGACGCTTGCATTGGTGTCAAGTGTACTGCTGGTAGCATCATTCATCGCTGGACTCCGTTTCCCAGTAGAGCTTGACGGTGTCCGGATTGTCGCTGCTGACATGCTGGGTGTGGCCGTCTTCATCGGTCACGCCGCGCACGGTGCGGCCGTCGGGCAGTTCGATGCGGTAGGGCAGGCCGGCGACCGGTTGGCCGGTGGTGTCGTCGACGGCGCGGAAGGCGCCGCTGTATGGCGCCTGTTGCTTGGTGGGTGCTGCGCTGTTGGCCGGTGCGGGCGCGCTGTCCGTCGCGCCACCGCTGCTGCCGCCATCGTCGATCATCATCTGCTGCTGGGTGGCGATCAGCTTGGCGCCGCAGGCGGTCTTCATGCCGTCGACTGCGGTGCCGATGCCGGCGTAGGTGTGAAAGTCCAACCCTTCGATAATGGGAAATGTTCCCTTACATTGCGGACAGAAAGTCTTGTGCCCCAGCTGCGCCACCGCGCGGCCGTTGGTGGTGACCAACTCGTTGCCTTCGAGGACTTTGCCGCCGTGGGAGGTCGGGTCGCCCTTGCAGATGACGGCGCGCATCATGAGCTTCTCCAGGGAAAAAGAAGTCACTCTAAAGCGCCGCGCTGCCGGCTATACTGATCTGGCACAAAAGCTTGCGTTAAGCATCACACTGGAATGTCGGCCACTTTGTGTACAATCGTCCCAGCCTTTGATTTTTGAGTACGATATGAACAACCAACTACACGGCGTAACGCTGGAAGCGATAGTGACCCGTCTGCAGGAACACTACGGCTGGGAACAACTGGCGCAGCGGATCGAGATCAACTGTTTCATCAGCGATCCCAGCATCAAATCCAGCCTGAAATTCTTGCGCAAGACGCCGTGGGCCAGGACGCAGGTCGAAGACCTGTATCTGGCCACCACATTCTAAACAGGGAACGATTATGGACAGCAATCTGAAAACCTCGCTCAAGAGCCTGCACGCCAATCTGGCCAATGCCGGTCCGGTCGATGAGGAATTGCAGGAACTGCTGCGACAGCTCAACGGCGATATCCAGGCGCTGCTCGAGCGCGGCACCGAGCCGGCCCCCGGCGAGTCCACCACGTACGGCCTGGCGGAGCGCTCGCAGGAGCTGTCGGCCAAGTTCGCCGCCAAGCATCCGACGCTGGAGTCGGGCCTGCGCGAGCTGGGCACGATCCTGTCAAACATGGGCATTTGATATCGTTTTCGCACAAGTGTTTGAAAAGTAAAAGGAAATTCACGACCGCGTGAGCGGAACGGGGCTAACTCCGGTACAATACGGCCCCATATGAACCCCCCTACCAATTTATTTGCGGCCGTCCCGAAGCGGTCTGCCCGCGCTGCTGTAGCGCCTTTCCTGCCGATGACCCGTCAAGAGATGGACGTGCTCGGCTGGGACCAGTGCGATGTCATCCTGGTGACCGGCGACGCCTATATCGACCATCCGAGTTTCGGCATGGCCCTCGTCGGCCGCCTGCTGGAAGCCAACGGCTACCGGGTCGGCATCATCGCCCAGCCGGACTGGCTGTCGGTGGACGCCTTCCGCGCGCTGGGCAAGCCGCGTCTGTATTACGGCGTCACCGCCGGCAATATGGACTCGATGGTCAACCGCTACACCGCCGACCGCAAGCCGCGTTCGGATGACGCCTACACCCCGAACGGCGAGCCGAACAAGCGTCCGGACCGCGCCGTCACGGTCTACGCCCAGCGCTGCCGTGAAGCCTTCCCCGGCATTCCGGTGGTGATCGGCTCGATCGAAGCGTCGCTGCGCCGCATCGCCCACTACGATTACTGGTCGGACAAGGTGCGCCGTTCGGTGCTGTTCGAGTCCAAGGCCGACATGCTGATTTTCGGTAACGCCGAACGCGCGCTGGTCGACCTGACCAAGCGCATGGCCGATGGCGAGCCGATCAAGAGTATCCGCGACCTGCGCGGCACCTCGTTCCTGGTGCCGGCCGGCTGGATGCCGAATGAAGAGTGGGGCGTGCACAACAGTACCCGGGTGGATACGCCGGGCAAGGTCGACAAGCATATCGATCCGTACCTGATGGTCGAGCCGAATTCGTCGACCTGCGCCACCAGCAACGATCCCAACGCCAAGCCGGGCGAGGAAACCAATCCGGCCATGGTCGAGCCGACCAAGGCTGCCGCCGAACCGGCGCCGCCGCCGCCGGCGCCGTCCGAATACAAGCCGATCCGCATCATGAGCCGCGAAGAACGCCGTGCCATGGAGCTGGAAAAACACCACAAGACCGTGGTGCGCCTGCCGTCGTTCGAAACCGTGGCCAGCGATCCGGTGATGTATGCGCACGCCTCGCGCGTGTTCCACCTGGAGTCGAATCCGGGCAATGCGCGCGCGCTGGTGCAGGGGCACGGCGACCGCGACGTGTGGATGAACCCGCCGCCGCTGCCGCTGCAGATGGACGAGATGGACAACGTCTACGACATGAACTACGCCCGCGCGCCGCACCCGAGCTACGGCGGCGCCAACATCCCGGCGTGGGAAATGATCCGCTTCTCGGTCAACATCATGCGCGGCTGCTTCGGCGGCTGCACCTTCTGCTCGATTACCGAGCACGAAGGCCGCATCATCCAGAGCCGTTCCGAGCCGTCGATCCTGCGCGAAATCGAGCACATCCGCGACAAGACCAAGGGCTTCACCGGCATCATTTCCGATCTCGGCGGCCCGACCGCGAATATGTATCGCCTGGCCTGCAAGGACAAGGAAATCGAGACCACCTGCCGCCGCCTGTCGTGCGTCTACCCGTCAATCTGCGTCAACCTGGGCACCAACCACAATCCGCTGATCAAGCTGTACCGTCGCGCGCGCGCCATCCCGGGCATCAAGAAGATCCTGATCCAGTCCGGCCTGCGCTACGACCTGGCGGTGCGTTCGCCCGAGTACGTCAAGGAACTGGTGACCCACCACGTCGGCGGCCTGCTGAAGATCGCGCCCGAGCACACCGAGAGCAATGTGCTGAGCAAGATGATGAAGCCGGGTATCGGCGCTTACGACGAGTTCAAGGCGCTGTTCGAGAAGTATTCGCTGGAAGCCGGCAAGAAGCAGTACCTGATTCCGTACTTCATCGCCGCCCACCCGGGCGCCACCGATGAGGACATGCTGAATCTGGCGCTGTGGCTGAAGAAGAACAACTTCCGCCTGGACCAGGTGCAGACTTTCATGCCGACGCCGATGGCCATGGCCAGCGCCATGTACCATTCGCGCCGCAATCCGCTGCACAAGGTCACCGAGGATTCGGAAGAGGTGTTCACGCCGCGCAGCCTCAAGCAGCGCCAGGCACACAAGGCTTTCCTGCGTTATTACGATCCGAAGAACTGGCCGATCTTGCGTGACGCCCTGCGCAATATGGGCCGTGGCGATCTGATCGGCACCGGCGAGCGCCATCTGATTCCGCCGTACACGGTGGGCGAAGAGAACTTCAAGGCGTCGCAAGGCAAGCGCGCGATGCCGATGCTGGCGCCGGGCGAAGGCCGTCGCGAGCGTGGTGCGCCGGTTGGCAGCCGCGGCAAGCCGAATGCCCTCACCGGTTCGCTGACGGCGCGCGCCACGATCGAGACCAAGGCCAAGCCGTCAATTCTGGATACCATCAAGGTCAAGAAGGCGCCGCCGGCCGCCGCGCCGGCCAAGGGCGGACGCGGCGCACCACCACCGCGTGGCCGCAAGTAAGCTTACGCAAGTAAGCGACGCAAATCAGCAAAAGCACCCCCCGGGGTGCTTTTTTTTACATAAATTCTCAAAAGAAATGTTGTTGGATGACCGTATCGGCTTAATAACGTGGATAATTCAGTTCTGCTCGTGCGATCGTCGCCATACTGACGGGCTACACTGTCGGCACCGCAGACCTTCTCTGTGAACTGGAAGACCATGAAAAACTTTAAATTCTCCTCCCTCCTGCTGGTGCCGCTGTTTGCCGTGCTGGCCGCATGCGGCGGCGGTGGCGGCGGCGGTAGCAGCACGCCTGCCACCGTGACGCTGAAAAGCATCGCCGTTACGCTGAATTCGACCACCATCCCGGTCACCACCTTCCAGGATGCAACCGCCACCGGCACCTATTCGGACGGCACCACCAAGGCGCTGACCGTGGCCGGCGGCCTGGCCTGGGCCACCAAGAGCGGCAACGCCGCGATCGCGTCGGTGGCCACCGCCACCGGCCGCGTCACCGGCGTGACTGTCGGCACCGAAACCATCAACGCCACCCAGGACGGCGTGACCGGCTCGGTCACCGTCACCGTCACTGCGCCGTGGAAAGAAGTCTCGGCCGGTGGCTTCCAGACCATCGCCCGCCGCGCCGACGGCAAGCTGTACGCCTGGGGCCAGAATATTTGGGGCCAGCTGGGCGACAGCAGCACCGGCGACCGCACCGCACCGGTGGTGGTCAGCAATGGCGCCGCCACCACCGCCTGGACCAAGATCGCGGTCGGCGAACAGTTCGCCATCGGCCTGCGCGCCGGTACCGGCACCACCGCCGGCGGCACGCTGTGGGCATGGGGCCTGAACAGCAATGGCCAGCTGGGGCTGGGCGACCAGGTCAACCGCTCGGTGCCGACCCTGATCGGCAAGGATACCAACTGGGTCGGGGTCTGGGCCGGCAAATATCACGTGGTGGCGCTGAAGACGGATGGCACGCTGTGGGCCTGGGGCC
This sequence comes from Duganella margarita, assembly GCF_009857535.1. GTDB lineage: Bacteria > Pseudomonadota > Gammaproteobacteria > Burkholderiales > Burkholderiaceae_D > Rugamonas > Rugamonas margarita. The sequence continues at coordinate 69,360 of NZ_WWCS01000001.1, read as the reverse complement.
GCAACACCGAAGGTCAGCTTGGCGACACCAGCGTGCTGGTTCGCACTTCGCCAGTCAAGGTTGGCGGCCCGGATAAAAGCAATACCGCGACCTACACCGCAGCCAGCGCTGGCGGCACCCATACGATTGCAATCCAAAAAGACGGTTCGCTCTGGACGTGGGGTGATAACACTAGCGGCCAGTTGGGCAATGCATCGACTGGTGGCACTGTGCTGAGTCCGGCGCATATCGGTAGCCTGACCTATAACTCAATATCGGCCGGCGCCAACCACTCGATGGCAATCGACACCACGGGCAAGCTGTGGGCCTGGGGGGCCAACAGCGCGGGCCAGCTGGGCAACAACGCCAGCGCCGGCGGCACCCTCAATGTGCCGACCCAGATCACCACCGACAGCGACTGGACCATTGTCTCGGCCGGCGGCGCGCACACGCTGGCGGTGCGCACCAACGGCACGCTGTGGGCCTGGGGTGCCAACAGCGACGGCCAACTGGGCGACGGCAGTGGCATCGACCAGATTGCGCCGACCCAGGTTGGCACCGACCGCACCTGGATCAGCATCAGCGCCGGCGGCGCGCATAGCGCCGGCCTGAAAGCTGATAACTCGCTGTGGACCTGGGGCCGTAACGCCAGTGGCCAGCTGGGCAACGGCAAGATGGTGACCTCGACGGTGCCAGTCAGCATCGCCAACCCGAACTAAGCAGTTTCGCTCTACGCAACGGACGGCAGGCGCCAGCCTGGCCGTCCGTTGCTTTTTGTGCTGTCGGCTTGGTATAAAGCAGCGTTGGTCCGGGGGAAGCGGCTACACTAGAGCCACTGCTATTGTCCCGGGAACTCTGTGACTGTGCGTTTTTCCGCCCTTGCCGCGCTGTGCGCCGCTGCCGCCTTGCTGCTGGCTGCGGTGCCGGCCTTGGCGCTGGAACAAGTTACCCTGCAACTCAAGCACGTCCACCAGTTCCAGTTTGCCGGCTACTATGCCGCGCAGGAGCTGGGCTATTACCGCGACGCCGGGCTGGACGTGCGGATTCTCGAAGGGACGGACGGCAACGCGCCTGAGCGTGACGTGATCGCCGGCAAGGCCGAATACGGCACCGGCAGCAGCAGCCTGCTGCTGGCGCGCATGGCCGGCAAGCCGGTGGTGGTGCTGGGCGTGATCTTCCAGCATTCGCCGTATGCGCTGGCGATGCGCCAGAGCGGCGCCGAGCCCGACATCCGTCGTCTGATCGGCAAGCGCGCCATGATCGGCTCCCTCACCGACGACCTCGGCAACGCCGACGAGCTGCTGGCCTACCTGACCAAGGAAGGCGTGCCGTCCACCAGCTTCCAGCGCGTCGAGCACAGCTTTAATCCGGATGACCTGATCAGCGGCAAGGTCGACGCCATGGCGATCTACACCACCAACGAGCCGGACACGTTCGACCGCCTCGGCTTTCCGTATGATATCTACAGCCCGCGCGCGGTCGGCATCGACTTTTATGGCGACAACCTGTTCACCAGCGAGCAGGAGCTGGCCAATCACCCGGCGCGGGTGAGCGCCTTCCGCGCCGCCAGCATGCGCGGCTGGCAGTGGGCCATGAGCCATCAGGAAGAAGCGGCGGATATGATACTGAGCAAGTATTCCCGCCGCAGCGACCGTCAGCACCTGTTGTACGAAGCGCGCCAGATGGTGCCGCTGGTGCAGCCGGTGCTGGTGGAAATCGGCTACATGAATCCGGACCGCTGGCAGCATATCGCCGACGTCTACGCCGGGCTGGGCATGATGCAGCGCCAGGCTCGCTTCGACGGTTTTATGTACCGGGTCGACACCAGCCGGACCAGCCTGGCCTGGCTGTACCGGCTGCTGGTGGGCGTGGTGTTGCTGCTGGTGCTGGGCGCCGCCATCCACTTCAGCTTGCTGGCGCGTGAACGCAAGCGTGCGCTGGAAACCATCCGCCACGGCGAGCAGCGCTTCCGCACCATGTTCGAGGCGTCGCCGCTGGGCATCGCGCTGATCGATTCGATCACGTATGAATACCGCGATATCAATGCGCGTTATCAGGAGATACTGGGCCGTTCGCAGCACGAACTGCGGACCCTGCGCTGGCTGGAAGTGGGCCATCCGGACGACGTGGTGCAGATCAAGGCGCAGATGGCGCTGCTGACCACGCAGCAGATCAGCAGCTTCAAGGCGCTCAGCCGGTTGTTCCGGCCGGACGGCACGGTGACCTGGATTGATGTCTCGGTCAACGCCATCGAGCCCGAGGCCGGCAGCCATCCGCACCACCTGTGCATGATCGAGGACGTCACCGCCAAGAAGCAGAGCGAGACGCTGATCTGGCAGCAGGCCAATTTCGACACGCTGACCCAGTTGCCCAACCGCCGCATGTTCCTCGACCGGCTGGCGCACGACATGCTCAAGAGCCAGCGCGACCGCTCGCGCATCGCCGTGCTGTTCATCGACCTCGACCACTTCAAGGAGGTCAACGACACGCTCGGCCACCAGCAGGGCGACGTGCTGCTGATCGACGCCGCGCGCCGCATCAGCGCCTGCGTGCGCAAGTCGGATACGGTGGCGCGCCTCGGCGGCGACGAATTCACGGTGATCCTCACCGAGCTGGAGGCGGCCGACCAGGTCGAGCGCATCGCCCAGGCCATCCTCGACCGGCTGCGCCAGCCCTTCGACCTGGGCCCGGAGCAGGCGTTTGTCTCGGCCAGCATCGGCATCACGCTGTATCCGGACGACGCGCTCGATATCGACGACCTGCTCAAGCACGCCGACCAGGCCATGTATGCGGCCAAGGGCGCCGGCCGCAACCGCTACAGCTATTTCACCCCGACCCTGCAGGTGGCGGCGCTGAACCGCATGCGTCTGACCAGCGATCTGCGCGGCGCGCTCAAGAGCCAGCAGTTCGCGCTGTATTTCCAGCCGATCGTGCACCTGGGCAGCGGCGCCATCCACAAGGCCGAGGCACTGATCCGCTGGAACCATCCGCAGCGCGGACTGGTCAGTCCGCTGGAATTCATCCCGCTGGCCGAAGCGAGCGGGCTGATCGTCGACATCGGCGAATGGGTGTTCCACGAATCGGCGCGCTGGGTGCAGCGCTGGCGGCAGCAGGTGCATAGCGAGTTCCAGGTCAGCCTGAACCAGTCGCCGCTGGAATTCCAGCGCGAAGGCAGTTCCTACCAGGGCTGGCTGGCGCATTTGCAATCGCTGGCGCTGCCCGGCCAGTCGCTGGTGGTGGAGATTACCGAAGGGCTGCTGCTGGACGCCAGCAGCGCGGTCAGCAACCGCCTGCTGCAACTGCGCGACGCCGGCATCCAGGTCGCGCTGGACGACTTCGGCACCGGCTACTCGTCGCTGTCCTATCTGAAGAAGTTCGATATCGACTACCTGAAGATCGACCGTTCCTTCACGCGCAACCTGGCGCCCGACTCGAGCGACATGGCCTTGTCGGAGGCCATTATTGTCATGGCCCACAAGCTAGGCCTGAAAGTCATCGCCGAGGGCGTGGAGACGCCCGAACAGCGCGACCTGCTGGCCGCCGCCGGCTGCGACTATGGCCAGGGTTATCTGTTTGCCAAGCCGATGCCGGCCGACCAGTTCGACGCCTTCCTGCGCGATAATGCTATGCCGCGTGCAGCTTCGATAGTCAAAGCCAATTGAAACTATTGGAACAATCAATTTTGCAAATGGTGGGAAAAGCCTTACACTGGCGTCTCAATGATTCACAACCCAACGAGGAAACCACAATGTCCCTGATCAATACTCAAATCAAGCCATTTAATGCCACCGCTTACGTAGACGGCAAATTCATCGACCTGACCGAAGAGTCGCTGAAAGGCAAGTGGTCCGTTCTGATGTTCTACCCAGCCGACTTCACCTTCGTGTGCCCAACCGAACTGGAAGATCTGGCCGATTTCCAACCTGAATTCGCCAAACTGGGCGTGGACGTCTACGGCGTGTCGACCGACACCCACTTCGCGCACAAAGCATGGCACGACACCTCGGACGCGATCAAGAAAGTGAACTACCCACTGATCGGCGACCCAACCGGCAAACTGTCGCGTAATTTCGAAGTGATGATCGAAGAAGAAGGCCTGGCACTGCGCGGCACCTTCGTCATCAATCCAGAAGGCTTCATCAAAGTGATGGAAGTGCACGACAACGGCATCGGCCGCGACGCTTCGGAACTGCTGCGCAAAGTCAAAGCAGCGAAATACGTGGCCGAGCACCCAGGCCAGGTTTGCCCAGCTAAATGGACCGAAGGCGCAGCCACCCTGACCCCATCGCTGGACCTGGTCGGCAAGATCTAAGTCTTGAGCAAGACTGCAGCACACAAGTAGTTACCGCGATGCCGGACCGGGCGTCCGGCCCGGCATACGCCTAAATATTTGTAAAGGAAGAAAATCATGTTGGACGCTACCCTCAAAACCCAGTTGAAAGCTTACCTGGAGAAAGTGGTTTACCCACTGGAGCTGGTCGCCTCTCTCGATGACAGCGCCAAGGCCCGCGAGATGAAAGAACTGCTCCTCGAAATTGCCGAGTTGAGCGACAAAATCACGCTGGTCGAGCGCACCGAAGCGGGCGTGCGCGCGCCGTCGTTCAGCATCAACCGTGCTGGCACCGAGATCGCCGTGCGTTTCGCCGCGATTCCGATGGGCCACGAATTCACCTCGCTGGTGCTGGCGCTGCTGCAGGTCGGCGGCCACACCATCAAATTTGACGACGCCGTGATCGAGCAAATCCGCAACCTGGATGGCGATTACGAATTCGAAACCTTCATGTCGCTGACCTGCCATAACTGCCCGGACGTGGTGCAGGCGCTCAACGCCATGGCGGTGATTAACCCCCGCATCAAGGTCACCACCATCGACGGCGGCCTGTTCGCCAAGGAAGTGGAAGAGCGCCAGATCCTGGCCGTGCCGATGATGTTCCTGAACGGCCAGCATTTCGGCCAGGGCCGCACCTCGGTCGAGGAAATCCTCGCCAAGCTGGACACCAACGCCGGCGTCCGCCAGGCCGCTGAGCTGAGCAAGAAAGACGTGTTCGACGTGCTGATCGTCGGCGGTGGCCCAGCCGGCGCGGCCGCGGCAGTCTACGCCGCCCGCAAAGGCATCCGCACCGGCGTATTGGCCGAGCGTTTCGGCGGCCAGGTGCTGGACACGCTGGCGATCGAGAACTTTATCTCGGTCAAGGAAACCGACGGCCCGAAATTTGCCGTGGCGCTGGAACAGCACGTCCGCGAATACGAAGTCGATATCATGAACACCCAGCGCGCCAGCAAGCTGGTACAGGTGGGCAAACTGACCGAAGTGCACACCGCCTCCGGCGCCGTGCTCAAATCCAAGTCGGTGATCCTGGCCACCGGCGCCCGCTGGCGCGAGATCAACGTGCCGGGCGAGAAGGAATACCGCAACCATGGTGTGGCCTACTGCCCGCATTGCGATGGCCCGCTGTTCAAGGGCAAGCGCGTGTCGGTGATCGGCGGCGGTAACTCCGGCGTGGAAGCGGCGATCGACCTGGCCGGCCTGGTCAAGCATGTGACGCTGATCGAGTTTGGCGCCGAACTGCGCGCCGACGCGGTGCTGCAACGCAAGCTGCGCAGCCTGCCGAATGTCACCGTGATCACCTCGGCGCAAACCACCGAGATCCACGGCGACGGCAAGATCGTCAACGGCCTGAGCTACACCGACCGCAACACCAATGTGTCGCACAAGGTTGAGCTGGAAGGGGTGTTTGTGCAGATCGGCCTGGTGCCGAATACCGAGTGGCTGAAAGGCACGGTAGCGCTGTCGCGTCATGGCGAGATCGAAGTCGATGCGCGTGGCCAGACCTCGCTGCCGGGTGTGTTTGCCGCCGGCGACGTCACCACCGTGCCGTACAAGCAGATCATCATCGCCACCGGCGAAGGCGCGAAAGCGGCCCTGTCCGCCTTCGACCACCTGATCCGCTCGGACGACGAGGAAGTCGTCGAAGAGTCGGCCGACAAGCACGCGATGACCGCGTAATTTACGCCGGCATTAAACAAAAGCGGGAGCCTCGGCTCCCGTTTTTTTATACCGTCAGGTCATGGCTGGCCTGCCGGGTGCGCAGGGCGATGGCGTTGCGGTGGCGCGCGCGCAGGCGCGGGTCGGTGATCAGGCGGCCCAGCGTTTCGCCGATCACCATCACCACGCCCAGCAAGGGCAGCACCAGCATCAGTCCGGCCACGCCGGCCACCGAGCCGCCGATGAAAATCATCAGCACGGTTATCAGCGGATGGATGTGCAGGCTGCGGCCCAGCGTCAACGGCATGAAGACGAAGTCGTCCAGCAGGCGCACCAGGATGAAGACGCCAATCGCCAGATACGCCACCGATGGCTGCGACGGCGCGTCGGTCGACGCCACCATCACCACCAGCATGCAGCCGACGATCGAGCCGACGTAGGGCACCCACGCCAGCAGCGCCGCAATCAGCCCCAGCACCAGCGGCGACGACACGCCGATTGCCCACAGGCCCAGCGCCAGCACCGCCGTGTCGAGGATGGTCAGCCGGATCAGCCCTTTGAAGTAGCGGTGCGCGGTCTGGTCGACTTCGTGCAGCAGGCATAGCGTGCGTTCGAAGAAGGCGTTCGGCACCGCCCGCGCCAGGAACTTTTTAAAGCGCAGGCCATCGCGCAAAAAGAAGAAGGTCAAAAACGGCGCCAGCAGCAGCGACGGCAGCCAGGCCACCACCGTGACCAGAATGTCGGTCAGGTGCGACTGGATGAAGTCGCCCGTGAATTCGCTCATGCGCTGGTTGACGGTGTCGGCCAGCGCCACTTGTTTCAGCAGCGGGAACTGCTGCTCCAGCGCCACCATCGTATGGCGCACGAACTCCAGCCCGCCTGCCAGGTAGGTGCCCATCAATTGCTGCCAGGAAGTGGTCGGCGCGGACTTCCAGTACACCGCCGCCAGCACGGCCAGCGCCAGCAGCAGCAGCGACCCCGTGCCAACGATGAAGGTGGCGGCGTTCTGGCTGAAGCCCGCACGGATCAGGCGCTGCGTCGGCGGTTGCAGGATGTAGTACAGCACGATGCCGAGCAGGAAGGGCACGGCCAGGAACAGCATCTGCTGCAACAGGAACAGCAGCCCGCAGGTGGCGGCGATGATGCCGCTCCACACCACCGGCCCGCCGCGCTGTTGCGTCGGCAGCAGGTTCATAGCGCCTCCAGCTGCGGCTTGCCGGTCATCCAGTCGCGCAGGCGGCGGCCGATGTGGCGCGCCAGGGCCAGCGAGATCTTGTAGCCGATCACCGGATCGGTTTCCATCAACCCCATGAAGTCGGCGCGAAAGAATACCGCCAGCTCGCAATTTTCCAGCGCACGCGTCTGGGCGTTGCGCGGTGCGTTGTCCAGCAGCGCCAGGTCGCCGAAGAAGGAGCCGGGCGACAGCTCCGCCACCACTTCGCGTCCCGTTCCCAGCTGGCGGCTGATGATCACGCGGCCCGACGTCACCAGGTACAGCGCCTGGCCTTCCTCGCCCTCGTCGAAGATGATTTCGTCGGCCAGGTAGCGGCGTTCGTGCATCAGGCCGTCGATGATTTTCAGTTCGAGCGGCGTCAGCGAGTCGAACAGCGCCGAGTCTTTCAGGCGCAGCAAACGGGGCGACAGGGCGGGGGACTTGAACAGGCCAAACATGAGGCAAAACTCCTGCGGAAATAACGGGGCGGTATCCATTGTCGCCGGTTTTACGGCTGCGGCAGCCACCCAAAGGGAATTGTTGCTAATTAATCACATGGTTACCACTGCCTGGTCACTTGCAAGGTCATACCCTTGACATACTCGGCCGCTAAGCTGGCGCCCGCAATCCCACCACCACAACCAGCAGAGCAGAGATGAATATCAAACGTAGCCAAATTGCGAGCGCCGCCGCGCTGTGCGCCTGCCAGGCCATGATGGTCGCCCACGCCGACACCAGCGCCGACGCCGCCATCACCGCCGCAGATAGCCAGCAGTCCATCATCGTCACCGGCACCCGCGCCAGCAACCGTACCCAGTTCGACACCCTGGCGCCAGTCGACGTGTTCAGCCGCGAGGACATCGCCGCCGTCGCCTCGTCCGACCTCAACGACGTGCTGGCGCAGCTGGTGCCGTCGTACGTGGTGCAGCGCCTGCCGATGGCCGATGGCCAGGTCTTCGTCCGCCCGGCCACCTTGCGCGGCCTGTCGCCGGACCAGACGCTGGTGCTGGTCAACGGCCGCCGCTTTCACCGCAGCGCGCTGCTGGGTGCGCGCGGCGCCCAGGCGCCCGACCTGGCGCAGATTCCAACCAGCGCCATCAAGCGCATCGAAGTGTTGCGCGACGGCGCCTCGGCGCAATACGGTTCGGACGCGATTGCCGGCGTCATCAACATCATCCTGGACGACAGCCTCGGCGGCGAACTGACCGCCCAGCATTCGCAATACAGCGAAGGCGACGGCAAGGCCAACGAGCTGCACGCCAAGTACGGTTTCATGCTGGGCGAGCATGCGCGCATCGCGCTGTTTGCCGAAGCGGCGCAATCCGACCCGACCTCGCGCACCCGCCAGCGTCCGGACGCGATCGCATTCCAGGCGGCGCATCCAGCGCTGAGCGTGCCGAACCCGGTGCAGCGCTGGGGCCAGCCGGAACTGGAAAGCCAGCACCTCGGCTACAACGCCACGCTGGACCTGGGCAACGAGCTGGAGGCCTACAGCTACGGCCTGTTCGCGCACAGCGACGGCACCTCGGACTTCAACTGGCGCAATCCGGACACCGGCACCTCGGTCTACAAGCTGACCACCATCTTCCCCGGCTGGGATGTGCGCAGCATTTATCCGGTCGGCTTCAGCCCGCAGTACACCAACAAGCAGAACGACATGCAGCTGCTGGCTGGCCTGCGCGGTCGTTTGAGCGAAGCGCTGGGCTGGGACGTCAGCGCCTCGTATGGCCGCAACGCCATCGACTATGGCCTGCACAACTCGATCAACGCCTCGCTCGGCCCGGCCAGTCCGACCTCGTTCTACCTCGGCCGCCTGACGCAGGAAGAGAAGCTGGTCAACGCCAGCTTCAACTACGAATGGCGCGTGGCCGGTTTGTCGCAGCCGGTCAACCTCGCCTTCGGCGCCGAGTATCGCAACGAAAGCTATGCGGTCAAGGCCGGCGATCCGGCCTCCTACGCGGTGGGACCGGGCGCGGCGGCTGGCCTCGACGCCAACTCGAACGGCGCACCGGGCTTTAGCGCCATCCAGTCCGGCAAATGGGATCAGGACAGCTACGCCGCCTATGCCGACGTCGAAGTCCCGCTGAGCAAGCAGGCCACCATCGGCGCCGCCGTGCGTTATGAAGATTTCTCGGAGTTCGGCAACACCGTCAACGGCAAGCTGTCGGCGCGCTTCGAGATGACGCCGGACTTCGCGCTGCGCGGCTCCTGGTCGACCGGCTTCCGCGCGCCGACCCCGGGCCAGCTCAACACCAACAGTACCAGCCAGGGCCTGGACACCAAGACGCTGCTGGTGTTCACCAGCGGCCGCCTGGCCAACAGCGACCCGCTGGCGGTGGCACTGGGCGCCAGGCCGCTGCAACCGGAAAAATCCAAAAACCTGTCGCTGGGTCTGACGTGGAAAGACGCCAGCGGCCTGTCCGGTTCGGTGGACCTGTACAACATCAAGCTGCGCGACCGCTTCAGCACCTCGGCCTCGTTCGTGGTGCCGGCCGGCGTGCCCAATCCGCTGCGCTACACCTCGGTCAGCTACTTCACCAATGACTTTGACACCACCACCAAAGGCGTCGATGTGGTGGGCAGCTATCTGCGCCGCCTCGGCGTCGGCAAGCTGAACCTGACTGCGGCCTGGAACTACAACCAGACCAGGATTGATGGCGGCAAGTCCAGCATCGCCACCAACGAGAGCCAGCGCGTGGTGTTCGAAGAGCGCCTGCCGCGCCAGAAGGCCACCTTCAGCGCCTCGTATGACCAGGGCGGCTGGAGCACGCTGGTGCGCGCGCGCTACTACGGCAGCTGGACCGACAGCACCGGCAACGCCACCGGTGACATCTTCCAGCGCTTCGGCGCGATGCGTTTCCTCGATCTGGCCGCCACCTACAAGCTGACCGCCAAACAGTCGCTGCGCTTCGGTGTCGACAATGTGCTGAACAAGTATCCGGACGAAGCCGTATTCCAGGCCAGCCGCGGCCTGATCTACTCGCGCAACGCGCCATACGATACCGATGGCCGCAACCTGTACCTCGATTACACGGTGAAGTTTTGAGCCTGCGTAATCCCATGCGCCGCCGGTGGCTGAAGGCCGGCGCGCTGCTGACGCCAACGGCGGCGCTGGCGGCGGCAGCCGAATCGGCGATGCCGGCGCGGCCGCCGGTGTCGCCGCAGGAGCTGGCTGCCGACGAAGGCTACTGGCAGTCGGTCGCCGCGCAGTACGACATCAAGCAGGATGTGGCGATGATGGACAACGCCTACTGGGGCTCGATGGCGCGCCCGGTGATGGAGGCTTACCAGCGCCATGTGGCCGACGCCAATCGCGGCAATTCGTACTATGGCCGCTTGCAGTTTCCGGCCGAGTTTGAATCGGCGCGGCAGCGGGCGGCGCTGGCGCTGGGCGTCTCGGCCGACGAGATCGCCTTTACGCGCGGCGCGACGGAAGCATTGCAGGTCCTCATCAGCGGCTACAACCGCCTGCAGCCAGGCGATGTGGTGCTGTGCGCCGACATCGACTACGACAACATGATCACCACCATGCACTGGCTCAAGCAGCGGCGCGGCGTGGAGGTGGTGTCGATTGCGATGCCGGAACCGGCCACCTACGAGGCGGTGGTCGACAGTTACGCGCAGGCGATGGCGCGCTACCCGGGCCTGAAGCTGATGCTGCTCACGCACGTCAACCACCGCAACGGCATGGTGCTGCCGGTGGCCGAGATCAGCCGCATGGCGCGCGAACGCGGCATCGACGCCATCGTCGACACGGCGCATGGCTTCGGCCAGCTGGACATGCGGATTCCCGATCTGCAAGCGGACTTCGCCGGCATCAACCTGCATAAATGGATCGGTGCGCCGGTCGGCGTCGGCGCGATCTATATTCGCCGTGGCCGGGTGCGCGCCATCGATCCGTATATGGGCGAGGACGATCGTGGCGATGTGCGCACCCGCGTGCATACCGGCACGCTCAACTTTGCGGCGTATGTGACCCTGCCGCTGGCACTCGACCTGCATGAACAGGTCGGCGTTGCGTATAAACAGGCTCGGCTGGCACGGCTGCGCAACCGCTGGCTCGATGCGGTGCGTGATGTGAGCGGCCTGGAGCTGCTGGCGTCGTCCGATCCGCGCCTGAGCAGTGCGATAGCCTCGTTCCGTTTGCGTGGCCGTACCTCGATGGCGGACAACAATGCCTTGGCGCGCCGTTTGCTGAAGGAGCATGGCGTGTTTACCGTGCCGCGTGATGGTCTGGCGGCCGGCGCCTGCGTGCGCGCCACGCCGTCGATCTTTACCTCGGAAGCGCAGGTGGACAAGCTCAGCGAAGCATTGCGCCAGGTTGCCGCCTGAGCCGTCTTTCCCGCGCAAGCGGGAAACCGTGCGTCGTGTCTGGACCTGCGGGATATGGATTCCCGCCTGCGCGGGAATGACGGGTTATAGCTGCACGGTCTGCACCAGCGGCAGTTGCGGTTCCAGGTGGCTGGTCAGCAGGATGCACTGGCGCGTCAGCCGTTCCGGCGTGGCCAGCTGCTGGCGCAGGTAGGCGACCGCATCGACATCGAGACCATTGAAGGGTTCGTCAATCAGCAGCAGCCGCACCGGCAGCGACAAGGCCAGCGACAGCTGCATCTTCTTGTGCTGGCCCAGCGACAGCGTGGTGACCGGCTGGTCCAGCGTCGGCAGCAGGTGGAAGGCAGCCAGCTCGGCGTTGAGCAACCCGGCGTCGGCGCCGGCATACAGCGAGACGTGCATATCCAGCACCTCGCGCACGGTCAGCCACGGCAATTGCGGCGTGTCGCCGCCGCAGTAATAGCACTGCAGGCGATACGCCAGCGGCTGCGCCTGCAATTCGAGATCGTCCAGCCAGATATGGCCACCATGCGGCGTCAGCGCGCCGCCGGCCAGTTTCATCAGCGTGGTCTTGCCGGCGCCGTTTTCACCGCGCAGCCAGGTGATGCCATTGCCGAGGGTGAGATTGAACTGGCTGAACAGCGGATGGCTGGCGTATTCAAAGCTGAGCTGTTCGATTCTTAATTCCATAATTCACTTCCGATTGCGGTCAGGATGAGGATGGCGCTGATCACCAGGCCGACGCGGCCGCGTACGCTCAGCTTGCGCAGCGCCACCACGGCCAGCTGGGCGATGGCGGCAACGCATAGCCAGACGGTGGCGACGGTATGGCTGATCCCGCCGGCGCTGCGGCCCAGCGTCAGCACGGCGAACCAGCCGAGCACGGCCAGCCCCGGCAGCAGCGTCGCCAGCATGGCCAGGCGATACAGCGATGCGGTGCGCAGCGGCCAGCCGGCGGCGACCGGACGCAGCAGCGCGATTTGTTCGGCCACGGCCTTGTCGCCACGGTCGGTCAGCAGCATGGTCATCAACGCGGCGCACGCGCCCCACAGCGCCGGCGGCACCACGGGCGGATGCGCCATCCACACGCCGATGCTGAGCAGCGCGCCGGCCAGCAGCAGGGTTTGTTGAATGCCGATGACGTTTTCCGCGCGCCAGAACGGCAGCCAGAACAGCCGATACCAGTAGCGCGCCATGCCGCCGCGTTGCGCCACGTAGCGGGTCGGCGCGGGGCGGGAGCGGCCGGGCTTGCGGGCGGCAGGCATGCGGTTGCGATGATGCAGCGTCAGTGCCGACAACAGCCAGGCCAGCAGCAGCGAGGCCACCGTCAGCAGCAGCGCTTGCGGCGCAATCGGCCGCAGCCAGTCCGGCCACTGGAAAAACCAGATCGCGGTGGAGATGGCGTAGACCAGGCTCAGCGGACCGACGATCAGGCCGGCGACGGCGGCATCGGCCAGCCATTTGCTGCGCGGCGCAATCGGCAGCGGCCGGCTCCACAGCATCACCGCCGCCGGGTGCAAGCGCTTGCGCAGCAGCCAGACCGGCAATGTGCCCAGCAGCGTCTGGCCGGTGAACAGGCCCAGCGCTTCCGGCCATGGCTGGCCGGCGGCAAACAGGCCGGGCAGGGCGATCACGGCGACCAGGCCGATCAGCACCGGGCCGAAGCCGAGCAAAATATATTCGAGGGAGCTTGTCAGGCTGGCGGCGAAATGCAGCAGCGCGTGCCGTGCCAGGCGGAGACGGAAATGGAGATAAGCATTTTTCATTGCCGATCAGCTTACATGCTAATTCTGAAATGCAAATGAAAAAAAGGCCCGATGCGAACATCGGGCCCTTCTTCTGAATATTGGCGGAGCGGACGGGACTCGAACCCGCGACCCCCGGCGTGACAGGCCGGTATTCTAACCAACTGAACTACCGCTCCAATTCGTTGTTTATAAGTTTAGCTGGTGGGTGCTGAGAGGCTCGAACTCCCGACCTACGCCTTGTAAGGGCGCCGCTCTACCAACTGAGCTAAGCACCCAGAAAACTTATCAGCGTTGTTTCATTTAACTGCGACAACTGCTGAACGAGGCCGTATTCTATAGGACGCCGATTCGGTTCCGCAAGGGGTTTTGTAAATTATTTGGAAAATTGTTCTAGCGCGGCGGCGGCAGCGCATTGAGCAGCTCGCGGGTGCCATTGTCGACCAGCCGGTGGGTAATGTCAGCGCCAAGGTAGCGCTCGTAGAATTTCTGCATGGTGCCGTCGACCACAATCGAACGCAGCGCATCGGTATAGCGTTGCAGTACTTGCGGCGGCACCTTCTTCGAGACATACAGGCCGACCATCATGCGCGGCGATTCGCTGACCGATGTCGCGCTCATCCTGGCGGTCAGGCCGAACAGGCGCTGGTTCAGCAGGTAGATGGTGGCCGGCGCCAGCGTGCCCTCGGCGCGGCCGGCCTGGATCTTGCGGAACACCACGCCGAAATCGCTGACGTATTCCAGCCGGCCCTGCTGTTGCAGCCGGTCCAGCTGGTGCTGCGCGTCGGCGGTGTAGAAGATGCCGCGCGTGATGTTGAGGCGCGCGGTGCTGTGATCGACGAACTCGGCCAGGCTGTGGAACTTGCCGGCGTCGGCTCCCAGCAGCACCAGTTCGAAGCGGGTCCAGGTATAAGGCAGCCAGACGCCGTAGCGGTCGCGTTCGGCCGTGCGCAGCGAAGCGCCGGTCATTTCCAGTTCATTGCTGAAGAACAGCGCTTGCTGGCGGCTGCGCGGATACCAGCGCACGTTGATCTGGCAGCCGCTGCGCCGCTGGATTTCGGCCAGCACGTCGATATTGCTGCCGCGAATTACCGTGCCGTCGAGATAGGACGAGTAACCAAGATCGCTGACGCCGGCCCGCGCCGGGGCGCAAGCAGGGTCGAGCGGCGCCGCCCGCCCCGCAGTGCATGGAAGCCACAAGGCGATCAACAAAGTGGACAGGCATCTGGTCATGCAACGAGTGTAGCATCGGCAACTTGCACGCCGGCGGTTTTCGGGCGATACTGTACGTATTTACAGTGTTATTTGTGGATTATGGCCGACACCGTGCGCCGCATTGCTCATATCGACATGGACGCCTTCTTTGCGTCGGTGGAGTTGTTGCGCTATCCGCAACTGCGCGGCCAGCCGGTGGTGATCGGCGGCCGCGGCTACGATCCCGAGCAGCGCGCAGATGGCTCGTATGTCTTCAAGCGCCTGCGCGATTACGTCGGCCGCGGCGTGATCACCACCGCCACCTACGAGGCGCGGGCGTTCGGCGTCGGTTCGGCGATGGGCATGATGAAGGCGGCCAAGCTGGCGCCGGACGCCATCCTGCTGCCGGCCAATTTTGACTCCTACCGCCATTACTCGCGCCTGTTCAAGCAGGCAGTGGCCAGCATCGCGCCGGATATCGAAGACCGCGGCATCGATGAAATCTTCGTCGACCTGACCCATGTGGACGGCGACACGCAGACGATCGGCGCCCGCATCAAGCAGGCGGTGCAGGACGCCACCGGCCTGACCTGTTCGGTGGGCATCACGCCCAACAAGCTGCTGTCGAAAATCTGTTCGGATCTGGACAAGCCGAACGGCCTGACGGTGCTGGGCTTTGACGATATTCCCACCCGCATCTGGCCGCTGGGCGTGCGCAAGGTCAACGGCATCGGCCCGAAGGCCACCGAAAAGCTGGCCTCGCTGGGCATCGAGACGGTGGGCCAGCTGGCGCAGGCCGACCAGGGCTTGCTGCAGGATTACTTCGGCGCGCATTACGCGGCGTGGCTGACGCGGGTGGCGCAGGGCATTGATGATCGTGAAATTTCCACCAGCCGCGAGAGCAAGTCGATGTCGCGCGAAACCACCTTCGAGCGCGACCTGCATGCGCGCCAGGACCGGGCGACGTTGTCCGGCATTCTGACCACGCTGTGCGAGCGGCTGGCGGACGATCTGAAGCGCAAGGATTACGTCAGCCGCACCATCAGCATCAAGCTGCGCTATGACGATTTCCAGATCGTCAGCCGCAACGTGACGCTGCCGCAGGCGGTGGCCGAACCGGCCGCCATCCTGCAGGCGGCGCGCGAATGTCTGAAGCGGGTGCCGCTGCAGCGCAAGCTGCGCCTGCTGGGCGTGCGCGCCAGCACGCTCGAACCTCCCGGCGCCATGGCCAGCGCGCAACAGCCGGTGCAGGGCGATCTATTCGCCTGAGACCGGGTGTGCGCCAGCGTGTAAAATGGCGCTCCTTTTGCAATTTCCGAAACAAGGCCAGTCAACTTTATGTGGTTCAAGAATCTACAGATTTACCGTCTGCCGGCCCCTTGGGCCTACACTCCCGAACAACTGGAAGAAGCGCTGTCGTCAAACGCGTTCACGCCGGCCAGCAGCAACGAGCTGCTGCGCCAGGGCTGGGACAAGCCGCGTCCTAACGGCGGCCTGGTCCACGTGGTCAACAAGCAGATGCTGATCGTGCTCGGCACCGAGAAAAAACTGCTGCCGGCCAGCGTCATCAACCAGGTCGCCAAGGCGCGCGCTGCCGAAATGGAAGAAGCCCAGGGCTTTGCGCCGGGCAAGAAAGCCATGAAGGAACTGAAGGAACGAGTGGCCGACGAACTGCTGCCGCGCGCCTTCTCGATCCGCGGCAACGTCTGGACCTGGATCGATCCGGTCAACGGCTGGCTGGTGGTGGACGCCGCCAGCCCGGCCAAGGCCGATGAAGTCATCAAGTTGCTGCTGAAGGCGGTCGACCGCATGCCACTGGAAAGCCTGCGCGTGCAGCGCTCGCCGGTGGGCGTGATGACCGAATGGCTGCAAACGGATGAAGCGCCGGCCGGTTTCACGGTCGACATGGACACCGAACTGCGCGCCACCGGCGAGAGCAAGGCGGCGGTGCGTTACGTCAAGCACTCGCTGGACCCGGAAGAAGTACGCCGCCACATCGCCGCCGGCAAGCAGTGCACCCGCCTGGCCATGACCTGGGACAGCAAGATTTCCTTCGTGCTGACCGAATCGCTGGCGATCAAGGGCGTCAAGCCGCTGGACGTGCTGAGCGAAAAAGACGCCGGCGTGCGCAACGATGACGAACGCTTCGACGGCGACTTCATGCTGATGACCGGCGAACTGGCCAAACTGATGGCCGATGTGGTGGAAGCGCTGGGCGGCGAAGCCAAGGCATAATCGCCCCACAGCCCTTGCCTTTCAGTTAAAAATGCCGTGAAGTCGTTGATTTCGCGGCATTTTTTCGTTGATAAATGCAAAAAAATGTGCATTGCCACGAGGAAAGTAAGACGAATTCTGCTATAGTGAAAAGTCTTATCAAAAAAGGAACTTCCTATGAGCGGCCCTGTCGGATTGACTACACTGCAGATCGCCAATCTGACCTCGCAACAGCTGGCGGCGTGGACCACGGCGGACATCGCCGCCCTGACGCCGGCGCAAGTGCCGGCGCTGCGCCCGGCCGTGCTGAATGCCGCCGGCGCCGCCACCACCGCGCTGATGGCGGCGCTCAATCCGGAGCAGATCGCCGCGCTGAGCGTGGCCCAGGTGTCGGCGCTGGGGACGCGCGCCTTCACCAGCCTGGCCCATGGCGCGATCGCCTCGTTTGAAACCGCCGACATCGCCGCGCTGAGCACCGCCAATTTCGCCACGCTGCAAAGCGCCGACATCGCGCTGATGCAGGCGGCCCAGTTCGGCGCGCTGAGCGCCGCACAGCTGACCACTTTTTCCGCCGACGACATGCGCGCCATCAGCGATGCCGGTTTCGCGCAACTGAGCACGCAAGCCATGGCGACCCTGGGCAGCACCCAGGTGGCCGCCTTGACCAGCGGCCAGACGGTGGCACTGACCACGCGCCAGGCCACGGCCTGGAATGCGACCCAGCTGGCCGCCTTGTCGAGCGCCAACCTGGCCGCGCTGCAAGCGGCCGACCTGGGGGCGATGAAAACCGCCACCATCGCCGGCCTCTCGGCCAGCCAGATGGCGCTGCTGTCGGCCGGCCAGCTGGCCGGCATGAGCACGGCGCAGTTTGCCGCACTGAACACCAGTCAGGTCGCCGCGCTGAGCAACACCGCGCTGGCCGGCCTGTCCGGCGCCGACCTGGCGGCACTGAGCACCGGCGCCGTCACCCAACTGGGCACGGCCGTGCTGGCGCAACTGAGCAGCGAACAGCTGGGCGCCCTGACCACCCGCCAGATCGTGGCGCTTAGCAGCGCCCAGGTTGCCGGCCTGACGTCGCAGCAAGTCAGCCATCTGCGCAGCGCGCAACTGGCGGCGCTGGGGTCGCGCCAGGTAGCTGGCTTGTCCAGCGCCGATATTGCCGCGCTCGATAGCGGTGACCTGCCTTACCTGAATGCGGTGGCGATGAGCGCGCTGACGTCGGCGCAGTTCAGCGTGCTGGGCGGCGCCGATTTCAGCGCCATCGCCAGCCTCACCACGGCGCAGATTGCCGCGTTGGGCACCGCCACGCTGGTGGCGCTGAATGCCGCCCAGGCCGCTGCGCTGAGCAGCCGGCAAGTGGCCGCCCTGAGCAGCGCGCAGGTCAGCGTGCTGTCGCTCGCCGCCATCCACGCCCTCTCGGCGGCCGACCTCGGCGCGCTGCGCACCAGTGCGATCAGCGCGCTGTCCACCCAGCAAATGGCGGTGTTGAGCAGCGCCCAATTTGGCGCCTTCACCACGGCGCAGTTCTCGGCCATGAGCAGCCGCCAGCTGGCGGCCATCAGCAACCAGACCCTGGCTGGCCTGTCCAGCGGCGCCTTGTCGGCGCTGTCGACCAGCGTGATCGCGCAACTGAGCCCGTCGCTGCTGGCGGCGCTCAGCGTGACGCAGCTGGCCGGCCTCGGTTCGCGCCAGATTGCCGCGCTGAGCACGGCGCAAGTGGCGGCCCTCGATGCGGCGGTGCTGGCCTCGCTGAGCACCGCCCAGATCGTCGGTCTCAATAGCGCACAGGTCAGCGCGCTGAGCGAAGACGACCTGAACACCCTCGGCACCCGCGCCTTGCGGGCGCTCACCACTAGTGTGATGGCGGCGCTGAATTCCCAGCAGCTGGCCGCTATCGGCTTGCTGGATGGGGGCGCCGCCATTGCCGCGCTGAGCACCGCCCAGATCGCCGCGCTGCGCAGCAGTGCGCTGGCCGGCCTGACCCACAATCAGTTGCTCGCGCTGACCACCGCGCAAGCCGCTGCGCTAACCAGCAGCCAGGTGGCGGCGCTGCCGAGCGCCTTGATGGCGGCACTGGAGACTGCCGACTTTGCCGCGCTGCGCACCAGTGTCATCGCCAACCTCGGCACGGCGGCGCTGGCGCTGCTCAGCAGCGATCAGGTCAGCGCCCTGACCACTGCGCAAGCCAGCGTGCTGAGCGCGCGCCAGTTGGCCGCGCTGAGTGCCCCGAGCCTGGCCGGCCTGCAAAGCGCCGACCTCGGCGCGCTGGCCACTGCCACCATTGCCGCCATCGACGGCGCGCGCCTGGCGTCCCTGCAGACCGAACAGTTGAGCGGCCTGGCCACGCGCCAGATCGCCGTGCTCAGCATCGACCAGCTGAACGCGCTCAGCGATGACCAACTGGCCAGCCTGCGCTCGGCCCAGGTGGCCGCCCTGAGCAGCCGCCAGATCGGCGGCCTCAGTGTCGACACCGTCGCCGCGCTCAGCAGTGCCGGCGTGGCGGCGCTCAGCACAGCGGTGATCGCCAGCCTGAGTCCGCAACAACTGGCAGCGCTGGGACTGGATGTGGCGGCGCTCAGCACGGCCCAGATCGCCGCGCTGCGCACCAGCACGCTGGCCGGCCTGACTGCCGCGGAAGTGATGGCGCTGGGCACGCGCCAGGCCGCCGCCCTGAACAGCACGCAGGTCCAGGCGCTGTCGACCGCGATCATCCACGCGTTTGACGCCGCCGACTTCGCTGCGCTGCGCACCAACGCCATCGCCGCGCTGACCACGGCGCAAGTGCGGGTGCTGACCAGCGACCAGCTGAGCGCAATGACGCCGGCCCAGTTTGCCGCGCTCGGCACCCAGCAGCGCGCGGTGCTGCCGACCGATGCCATTGCCGGCTTCTCCAGCGACAGCCTGGCCGCGCTGGGCCCGGCGGCGCTGGCCGCGCTGTCGGCCGACCTGATTGCGCGCCTGAACGCGGCGCAATTGGCGTCGCTGGGTTCGCAACAATTCGCCGTCTTCAGCAGCGCCCAGTTGGCGGCGCTGAGCGTGGCACAAGTGGCCTTCCTCGGCACCCAACAGGTCGCCGGCCTGAATACCCGCAACCTGCCGGGCTTGTCGGTGGCCGATATTGCCGCGTTGAGCAGCGACGGCATGCGCGGGCTGAGCACGGCCATGTTGCAGGCGTTGACCAGCACGCAACTGGCGGCGCTGGGGGCGGACCCGGATGGCAACCTGTTCGGCGCCCTCAGCACCACGCAGATCGCGGCGCTGGGCACCCGCGCCATCGGCTGGCTCAGCATCGACCAAATCGTTGCGCTGAGCACTTTGCAGGCCAGCGTATTGAGCAGCGCCCAGCTGCGCGCCTTGAGCAGCAATGACATCGTGGCGCTGGAGACGGCCGAGGTGGCGGCGCTGCGCACCGCCGCCCTGAGCGGCTTGAGCACGGCACAGATGGCCGCGCTCGGCAGCGACCAGGTGACGGCCCTGACCAGCCAGCAAATCGCGGTCTTGAATGCCGCCCAGTTTTCCGCGCTCAGCTCGGCAGGGCTGCTGGGCTTGCAACTGAGCGACATTCCCGTGCTGAACACGGGCGTGATTGCCGGCCTGACCACGCGCGCGCTGGCCGTGCTCAGTCCCGAGCAGGTCGCCGCGCTGGCTACCCGCCAGATCGCGACCTTGAACAGCAGCCAGTTGAACGCGCTGAGCAGCCGCCAGATATTCAGCCTGCAGTCGGCGCAATTGGCGGCGCTGAGTTCGGCGCAACTGGCCAGCCTGTCGCTGAGCGATATCGGCGCCCTCAATCCCGAGCTGCTGGCGGCGCTGAGGACGGCGGCGATTGCCGGCCTGAGTTCGGCGCAATTGAGCGTACTGGGCAACGATCCACTCGGCAGCGGCCAGACTGCGATCGGCACGCTGACCACGGCCCAGATTGCCGCCTTGCGGCCGGCTGCGCTGGCCGGCTTGCGCTCCGCGCAGGCGGCTGCGCTGAGCTCCGACCAGGTCATGGCCCTGGGCAGCGCGCAGCTGGCGGCCCTGTCGATCGCCGATCTTGGCGTGTTCGACCTGACCGATATCGCCGCACTGCGCACCAGCACCCTCAAGGGCTTGTCGTCCAGCCAGCTGGCCGGCCTCAGCGGTGACCAGTTCGCAGTGCTCAGCACCGGCCAGTTTGCCGCGCTGGGCAGTGCAGCGTTGCGCGGCCTGACGGGCGCGCAGGCGGCCGCCATCACGGTCGAGCAGGCCAGGGCGATGACCAGTGCCCAGTTGGTCGGACTGTCGCTGGCGGCCATCGCCAGACTGAGGGCGGAAGAGGTGGCGGCGCTGCGTACCAGCGCGATCGCCGGTCTGACATCGGCCCAGATGACGGCCATCGGCACGGCCCAGCTGGTGATGATGTCGACCGCCCAGGTTGCCGTGCTCAACAGCGCACAGGCAGGCGCCCTGTCGGCCGCCAGCGTGATCAGCCTGTCGAGCGAACAGTTGTCGGTACTGAGCACTGCCGCCGTCAGCGCGCTGGACGCGACCGGCCTGGCGCAACTCAGCACCCAGAAACTGCTCAGCCTCACCACGCGCCAGATCGCCAGCCTGACATCCGGCCAAGTCAGCGCCTTGTTGCCGGCGCAGATGACCGCGCTGACCGCGGAGCAAGTGGCGGCCCTGGCCGTGCGCCAGGTGGCCGGGCTATCGACGGCCGATGTAGTCGCGCTGGACAGCGATGTCGGCGCCCTCAGCACGCAGGCGGTGGCGGCCCTGAACACCAGCCAGATCGGCGCCCTTGGCACCAACAGCCGCGGCCAGGCGGTCAACTTCGGTCTGCTGCGCACGGCGCAGATCGCCGCGATCGCCACCGCCGCGCTGCAAGCGCTGCGCTCGTCCCAGGTGCAAGCCTTTACCAGCGCACAGATCGGTGCGCTCAGTCTGACGCAGATCAAATCGGTGGCGCCGGCCTTCCTGCACAGCCTGAGCAGTTCGCAGCTGGCTGGCCTGAGCACCGCGCAGTTGGCGGCGCTCAGCACTTACCAGCTGGACGGCCTGACAACGGCGCAGCTCAGTTTGCTCAGCACGACCCAGGTGCATGCATTGACGGCGGCGCAAGTCAGCAGCCTGACGGTCGACGACATCGCCGCCTTCGGTAACGATGCGATGGCGGCCCTCAGCATTGCCGCCATCGCCACGCTGACGCCGGAACAGTTGGGCGCGCTGGGCAGCCAAGGTGGCGGACTCGTCGCGCTGAGCACGGCGCAGATCGCCGCGCTGAGCACGCGCACCTTTGCCAGCATCAGCACTGCCCAGGCGGCGGCGCTGACGCTCAACCAGATTGCCGCCCTGAGTTCGGCGCAAATGGGCGTGCTGCCGCTGACGGTGGTCGGCGCGCTGGACGCCAGCGTGATTGCCATGTTGAAGCCGGCTGTGGTGGGCAGCCTGAAAACCGAGCAATTGCTGGCGCTGAAGAGTAACCAGATTGCTGCGCTCACCGGGGTGCAGGTGGCGGCGCTGACTAGCGCGCAGCTGACCACCTTGGCGGCGTCGCAAGTCCGCTACCTGGACCCGAACGACATCGCCCTGATCAGCCCGCAACTGCTGAATGCGGCGGCGCGCGACGGCAATCTGCTGGCGGCGCTGAACACCGCACAATTGCAGGCGATGACGTCGACGCAGTTTGCCGCGCTGAACTCGGCGGCGGTCGCGCGCCTGCTGCCGGCCTCGCTGGCGGCGGTGGAAGCCGTCGATATCGCCGCGCTCAGCACCGGCGTCATCAGTGCGCTGAGCGACGCTCAGTTGCAGGCGTTGACGGTGCGCCAGGTATCGTCACTGACCATGCAGCAAGTGGCGGCCTTGATTCCGCACGATAGCGCCGAGCAATTCACGGCGGCGCAAATGGCGGCCTTTACCGGCGCCCAGCTGGCGGCGATGAGCACCGCCCTGATTGCCGACCTCAGCGCGGACAACCTGCGCGCCATCGACGTGGGCGATATCGCCAGCCTCGGCACGCGCCAGATCCGCGCGCTGACGCCGTATCAGATGACGTCCTTGAGCAATGCCCAGTTGTTGCAGCTGACCACTACGCAAACCCATGTGATGACGGCAACGCAATACAACAACCTGTCGACGGCGCAGCAGGCGGCGTTCACGGCCGAGCAGAAAGCGGCAATGACCTTCGTCACGCCGCTGGTGCTGGACCTGGACGGCAACGGCGTGCGCACGCTGGGTCTGGACGCGGGCGTGCAGTTCGACCTGGCCGCCAGCGGCGCCAGGCGCGCCACCGGCTGGGTTGGTCAGGGCGACGGCTTGCTGGCGCTGGACCGCAACCATGATGGCCTCATTAACGACGGCAGCGAACTATTCGGCTCGGCCACCAAACTGGCCGACGGCAGCACGGCCGCCGACGGCTATCAGGCGCTGGCGTCGATCGACAGCAATGGCGACGGCGTCATTGATGCGCAGGACGCACTGTACGGCGACCTGCGCGTGTGGGTGGATGCGAATGCGGACGGCGTCAGCCAGCCGGACGAGCTGAAGACCCTGGCCGCCCTGCACATCGCCAGCCTCAAGCTGGACGTGCAGCGCAGCAGCGCACTCGACCACGGCAACCTGATCGGCCTGACCTCGACCTACACCACCGACGACGGCCAGTCGCACGCGGCGGCCGACGTCTGGTTCGCGCAAGGCTTGAGCGGCAATGTCAGCGGCATGGCGCAAGCGATGTCGGGCTATGCGGAGGCGGCCGGCAGCAGCGCGGCCCCACCGGCGAGCGGCCAGCTGGCCACGCACAGCGCGCGCCTGGCCGAGGCATTGCAACACTACAGCGCCACCGGCCTGAGCGTCATTAACGCCACCAACGCCGCCTACACCGATGCCGACAGCCACCGCCTCAAGGCGCTGCAAGCCGGCGCAGCGCAAGGGCTGCTGGCAGCCCCGCGCTAAGCCCGGAGCGGATTACAGCGGCTGGAACACGCCAGCCGCTTTGTTCTTCTGCACGTTGTCCCAGGCGAAGATCTTGCCGTTCATGGCGACGTACACGCCGGCTGGCAGGGTTTGCGCCACGCCGGAGGCAAAGCCCAGATTGAACAGGGCGTCGGAGTTGGCGATCTCGTAAGGGATCATGGCGCCGGTCAGCACGATCGTCTTGCCCAGGTTGGCCGGACCCAGCACCTGCGCCGTCTGCGGCATTGTGTCGGTGCCGTGGATGATGACAATGGCTTTTTCGGCGGCCGCGCGGCACGCCGCCAGGATGCGCTCGCGGTCGGCATCCACCATGTCCAGCGAGTCCATCAGCGGCAACTGTTCCAGCGCCACATCGATGGTCAGGCGGCAACGTTTCAGCAAGTCCGGCACGTGGCTGTCGGCGAAGCCCAGGGTGCCGTTCAGTTCATTGTAGTGTTTGTCGAAGGTGCCGCCGGTGGCCAGGATGCGCAGGGTCATGATAAAAACGTATGCTAAAGAATGGATGTGCATCATAACCCAAACCTCGCACTGGAAACTTGGGTAGACTATGTCTACACTGGTTTCTTTGTTCGTTCAGCTGATCATGAAAGCGCTCGCTCCCGGCACTGTTATTTTCCACCGCCACCGTGGCTACGGGGTAATCACGACGGTCAATTTGTTGACCGGCTGGATTTCCGCCCGCTTCGGTAGCGAGTCGCGCACGCTCGACCTCAATCTGTCCACCGACGAGGTGCAGTTTGCCGATGGCGAGGCGATCCTGTTCCGCCGCGCGCCGCCCGACCGCATGCCGCACGCGCGGCTGATGGCGATGGTGCGCGCGCTGCACCAGGCCGGCTATCAGAAGCTGTACCTGTATTCCTGGCCCAAGCCGTCCGGGCTGCACTGGCGCTGGCATTTGTTCACCGGCCAGCGCGACTGGATGCAGCGGCCGTGGCGCGAAGGCTGGTATGGCTCGGGCGCCGACTACAACAGCAATCCGGTCATGGGCTGGGGCGATACGCCGGGCGCCAGTACCGATGAGCTGATCCACGCGCTGGCCAAATTCGATCCGCAGGGACTGGCGCAGGCGCTGGGCCGCGATGAAGACCATACCGCCTGGTTCGCCAGCGTGTGCGACGCGCTGCTGCCCGGGTATATGTACAGCCTGGACATGCAGCGTCCCGCTGGCGGCCCGCTGACCGACATGCCGCCGGTGCCGGTGATCCCGGTGCGCGCCACACTGCCGCCCTATGCCGGTCCGGACATCACCTGGCCGCCCGGCTGGGCTGGCCTGTGGAGCAAGGTCCATGTGATGCCGGCCCCGCGCGTCAATCTGACTGGCGTGCCTGACGAGCGTAGTCTGGATTATTGATGTTGGCTGGCGTGCCGTTGGCAAACGCCACCACGTTCTGGAACGCATGCTGGAAGTACAGCTCGTAGCTGTCCTGCTCGACGTAGCCCAGGTGCGGCGTCGCCAGCACGGTGGGGATGCGCAGCAGCGCTGAATCGGCCGCCAGCGGTTCCGAGTGGAACACGTCCAGCGCCGCATTGCCCGGCCGTCCTTTCAGCAGCGCCTGTTCCAGCGCCTCCGGCTGCACCAGTTCGGCGCGGCTGGTGTTGACGAACAGCGCATCCGGCCGCATGCGCGCCAGATCCCCGGCGTTGACGATGCCGCGGGTGGCGTCATTCAGGCGCAGATGCAGGCTCAGCACATTGGCGTGCTCGAAGAAAGCCTCGCGCGATGTGGCCGCCGTGTAGCCGTCCGCCACCGCCTTGTCGCGGCTGGCCTGGCTGCCCCACACCATCACGTTCATGCCGAAGGCGCGGCCGTAGCCGGCTACCGTCTGGCCGATCTTGCCATAGCCCCAGATGCCCAGCGTGCGGCCCTTGAGTACGAAGCCCAGTCCGTTCAACTGCGGGTTGATCGAGGCGGTCTGCCACAGGCCGTCTTTGAGATTGTTCGCATACGGCACGATCTTGCGCGCCGCCGCCATGATCAGCGCCCACGTCAGTTCCGACGGCGCGGTCGGCGAACCGATGCCCTCGGCAATCGCAATCCCCAGCTCGGTGGCAGCCGCCACATCGACATGGCCGGCCAGCTTGCCGGTCTGGGAAATCAATTTTAGATTTGGCAATTTTCCCAGCAGGGCGCGGTTGAACGCAGTGCGTTCGCGGATCAGCACCAGCGCGTCGTAGGGCGCCAGCCGGATCGCCAGCTGGCCGAGGCCACGGGTCGTGCTGTTGAACACTTTTACTTCGTGGCCTGCCAACAACTCGAAGCATTTCAGACTTGGAGTTGCATTTTGGTAATCATCGAGAATTGCGATTTTCATGGAAGATGAACGATCTTTTAAGAAATTTCGTAGGGAAATAACAGCCCTGCAGATAAGCCAAATAGCCTACTACTTTACTCAACTAATTCTCCTACATTTTCGTATGGAACCTTTGTTGAGGGGTGTACAATCGGCCGAAAATACAAAGCCGGACCACGAGATCCCGGCCCGCGCCACGACCGCCGTATGACCGCCGACCCATTTCGAATGGACCTCTGAGCGCTAGCCATAAGCTGACGACGATCTGCCGCCACCGAATTCTTTATTAGCATTGGAGGTATCATGAATCAGCCCGTGATGGGAGGCGTTGCACCATTGAACGCACCAGCTTACATCAAACAGCAAAAGCTCATCAATTGGGTGGCCGAAATCGCCGCCCTGACCAAGCCGGACCGCATCTACTGGTGCGATGGCTCGCAAGAAGAGTACGACCGCCTGTGCGCCGAGATGGTTGCCGCCGGCACCATGAAAAAACTGAACCAGGAAAAGCGTCCGAATTCCTACCTGGCCTGCTCGGACCCGACCGACGTCGCCCGCGTGGAAGACCGCACCTTCATCTGCTCGGCCACCAGGGAACAAGCCGGCCCCACCAACAACTGGATGGATCCGGCCGAGATGCGCGCCACCCTGCATCCGCTGTTTGACGGCTGCATGACCGGCCGCACCATGTATGTGGTGCCGTTCTCGATGGGTCCGCTGGGTTCGCCGATCGCCCACATCGGCGTGGAACTGTCGGATTCGCCATACGTGGCCGTCAATATGCGCACCATGACCCGCATGGGCAAGGCCGTGTATGACGTGCTGGGCACCGACGGCGAATTCGTGCCGTGCGTGCACACCGTCGGCGCGCCGCTCAAAGCCGGCCAGAAGGACGTGGCGTGGCCTTGCAACGCCACCAAGTACATCGTGCACTACCCGGAAACCCGCGAAATCTGGTCCTACGGCTCCGGCTACGGCGGCAACGCGCTGCTGGGCAAGAAATGCTTCGCGCTGCGCATCGCCTCCAACATGGGCTTCCAGGACGCCCAGAATGGCGGCGCCGGCTGGCTGGCCGAACACATGCTGATCCTCGGCGTGGAATCGCCGGAAGGCAAGAAGCACTACGTGGCGGCAGCTTTCCCATCGGCGTGCGGCAAGACCAACTTTGCCATGCTGATCCCGCCAGACACCTTCAACGGCTGGAAGATCACCACGATTGGCGACGATATCGCCTGGATCAAGCCGGGTGCGGACGGCAAGCTGTACGCCATCAACCCGGAAGCCGGCTACTTCGGCGTGGCCCCTGGCACCAACGAAAAAACCAATTACAACTGCATGGCCTCGCTGCGCGAGAACACCATCTTCACCAACGTCGCGCTGACCGACGATGGCGACGTCTGGTGGGAGGGCCTGAGCAAGCCGGCCCCAAGCCACCTGATCGACTGGCAAGGCAAGGACTGGACGCCGGAATCGACCGGCAAGGCCGCGCATCCGAACGCCCGCTTCACCGTGCCGGCCACGCAGAACCCGGTGATCGACGCAGCCTGGGATGATCCGGCCGGCGTGCCGATCTCGGCCTTCATATTCGGCGGCCGCCGGTCGACCACCGTGCCGCTGGTGACCGAAGCGCGCAACTGGGTGGAAGGCGTCTACATGGCCGCCACCATGGGTTCGGAAACCACCGCTGCCGCCGCCGGCCAGATGGGCGTGGTGCGTCGCGACCCGTTCGCCATGCTGCCCTTCATCGGCTACAACATGAGCGACTACTTCCAGCACTGGCTGGACCTGGGCAAGAAAGTGGAGAAAATCGAAGGCGCCACGCTGCCGAAGATCTTCTGCGTCAACTGGTTCCGCACCGACGAGCAGGGTCACTTCGTCTGGCCCGGCTTCGGCGACAATATGCGCGTGCTGAAGTGGATGCTGGAACGCATTGAAGGCGAAGCCGGCGGCGTCGAAAACATCTTCGGCACCACCCCGCGCTTTGGCGACATCCACTGGGATGGCATGCCGTTCTCACCGGAAGAGTTCGAGACGATTACTTCGATCGACAAGGACGCCTGGCGCGAAGAACTGAAGCTGCATGAAGAACTGTTCACCAAGCTGGCCTACCGCCTGCCGGCCGAACTGACCGCCGTGAAAGCCGAACTGGAGAAGCGCCTGGCCCGCTAAGCTCAGCGCGCGTCGCTCCCGCGAAAGCGGGAGCCCAGTCGGACTATCAGGTGCCCTATGGATTCCCGCTTACGCGGGAATGACACCGTGACGCCTTTTTTTTTGCTTGCAATTTCGCACACCTGTGCTAAAGTGCAGCCCATGGATACCCTGACCGCAAAAAGCGAAGCCACCTACGCCGCGATTCTGGAGGCCGCGCTGGATATGGCAGCCACCGACGGCATCGGCAAGCTGTCGCTGGGCGAGCTGGCCAAACGCACCGGCATCAGCAAGAGCGGCGTGTTTTCGCGCGTCGGTTCGCTGGAAGCATTGCAGGAGGCCGTGCTGGATGAGTACGACCGCCGCTTTGGCGCGGAGATTTTTCTGCCGTCGCTGCAACAGCCGCGCGGCTTGCCGCGGCTGACGGCCCAGGTCAATGCCTGGGCCAGCCGCGTCGCGGACGAGGGCTTGCGCAATTCCTGCCTGTACAGCGCCGGCGCTTTCGAGTTCGACGACCAGCAAGGCCCGCTGCGCGACCGCCTGCAGCAAGGCGTGATGGCCTGGCGCGCCTCGCTGCGCAAAACTATTCTGCAAGCGATGGAGCTGGGCCAGTTGCGGCCGGATACCGATCCCGGCCAGCTGGTGTACGAGATCTACAGCCTGGTGGTCGGCCTGATCCACGACACCCGCTTCCTGCATGACGACCAGACGCTGCGCCGCATGCAACGCGCCTTCAGCCGCCTGATTTCGACCTACAAGAGTTTTAACGATATGGCCTGAGCCGGCCTTTTTATTCACTTAATTTCGCACAGGCGTGCGAAAAAGGAGTCAATCATGAAAACTGTCCTGCTGTTGCTGCTCGTCCTGCTTTGCCTGCTGTGGCCGCGACTGGGCCGCACCTTGCGCTCGCTGCCGGACCGCAACGAAGACTTCATCCTGTTTTGAAATACAACGGCATAATAGGAAACCTCACATTGTGCCGGGAACAACTTGGACCGCAAACTCATCATCTTTGATTTCGACGGCACCTTGGCCGATACCCTGCCGGTGTTCTTGCAGGTGTTTGACGAAGCCGCCGACAAGTACGGTTTCAAGCGCTTCGATCCCAGCCGCAGACAAGCGCTGCGCGACCTCGACGCGCGGCAACTGATGGCGATTCATGAAGTACCACTGTGGAAGCTGCCCGCCATCGCCAACTTCATGCGCGCCAGCATGGGCCGCAATACCGACGGCATCCGCCTGTTCGCCGGCATGGATCAGGCGCTGCGCGCGCTGAAGGCGCAGGGCGTGCAACTGACCATCGTCAGCTCCAATTCGCGCAGCAATGTGCTGACGATCCTGGGGCCGGAGACGTCGGCACTGTTCAGCCAGTTCGAATGTGGCGCCTCGCTGTTCGGCAAGCTACCGAAGATCCGCAAGGTGCTCGCCGCCACGGGTGTCGCGCGCGAGCACGTGATGCTGATCGGCGACGAGATCCGCGACGCCAGGGTGTCGGCCGAAGCCGGCATTGCCTTCGGCGCCGTGGCCTGGGGCTTCAACAACGTCGATGTGCTGATTGCCGAGCAGCCTCAGCGGGTATTCCGCCAGGTCGCCGACCTGATCGGAGCGCCCGCTGCCTCCACGACGGTCTAGCGATACTGGGCCGCCTCGCCGAGGATGGCTTTCGGTTCCAGATACGCCTCCAGCCCGTACGGACCGAACTCGCGGCCGATGCCCGATTGCTTGAAGCCGCCGAACGGCGCGATCAGGTCATCGTGGATGCCGTTGATGTGCACCCGGCCCGCCACGATCTGGTCCGCCACACGGTTGGCGCGCGCCAGGTCGGTCGAGCTGACGTAGGCTTGCAGGCCGTACGGCGTGTCGTTGGCGATGGCGATCGCTTCCTCTTCGGTCTCGTAGGTCATGATCGACAGCACCGGGCCGAAGATTTCTTCCCTGGCGATGGTCATCGACGGCGTCACGCCGGCAAACACGGTCGGCTTGACGAAGTAGCCCGCCTCCAGACCGGCCGGCTTGCCCAGGCCGCCGGTGACCAGCTCCGCGCCTTCGGCGATGCCGACGCCGATGTAATGCTGCACGCGGTCGAACTGCTTCTGCGTGACGATCGGCCCCAGCGACACATTGGCGTCGTGCGGATCGCCGACCACCACCGCTTCGGCCGCCGCCTTGGCCAGCGCCTTCACTTCGTCCAGCCGAGGCGCCGGCACCAGCAGGCGCGTGCCGGCAATGCAGGCCTGGCCGTTGTTCATGTAGCAGGCCGCAATCGCGTTCGGAATCGCCTTGGCGAAATCGGCGTCGTCCAGGATCACGTTGGCGCTCTTGCCGCCCAGTTCCAGCGTCACCCGCTTCATGGTGTCGACGCCGAGGCGGGCGATCTGCTTGCCAACCGGGGTTGAACCGGTGAACGAAATCTTGCTGATATCCGGGTGCACGCTCAGCTCCGCACCAACCACGTCGCCGCGGCCGTTGACGATGTTGACTACGCCCGGCGGCAGTTCCGCCGCGTGAAAGGCTTCGGTCAGGATCTGGTTCTGGCGCGCGCTCAATTCGCTCGGCTTGACCACCACCGTGCAGCCGGCCGCAATCGCCGTGGCCACCTTGTTGGCGACGAACCAGGCGCTCGAATTCCACGGCGTGATGATGCCGACCACGCCCACCGGCACCAGCACCACCTTGGACTTGTTCACGGTCTTCACGTACTCGTGATCGTCCATGACCTGCTTCACATCCAAAAACATATTGGCGGTGTAGCGTGAGCGGCCAACGCTGCTGTTGCGCGGACCGCCGTATTCTTCGATCAGCGCGTTAGCCGCATCGTCGGCGCGCGCCAGCACCGCGTCGTGCAGGCGTTGCAGCATGGCGCCGCGTTCCGCCTTGGTGGTGCGCGAAAAGGCCGGGAAGGCTGCCTTGGCGGCGGCGATGGCGCGGCGCGTGTCCTCCACGTCGCCCAGCCGCACCTGGCCGTCCAGCTGGCCGGTGGTGGGATTGATAAGGTCGAACATTTCGGTGCCGTGCGGCGTGACGAACTGGCCGTTGATGTAGATGTGATCGATGGTGTGCATGACAGCTCCTTGGGTAGGTTGATGGAGCCATTCTAGGAATTCGCGCGCCGCCGCATCAGTGGGATTCCTGCCGCATGGTTGCCTGATTCTGCATTCCACGCCGGTGTTTTGGCATTTCGTCACAATTACGCCGCAGCTTGCCGGCGCCGGCGCTACAGTGCACGCTCAACCCCTCTTTACGATAGGCCCACATGATCACCACCACCCGCATCGGCGCCGCCAGCGCCCTGTTGTTTGCCCTGTTCCTGGGCGTGGCCCATGCCGATACCAGTGCGCCCGACCTGGAAGCGCGCCGCGCGGCGCTCAATAACCTGCTCACCGAACAATGGCAGTACACCATGCGCACCAGTCCCGAATGGGCGTCGCTGCTGGGCGATAAGCGCTACAACGATAAGTGGTCGGACTTCTCGCAAGCCGGCATCGATGCCGACATCCAGGCCAGCGCCGCCTTCCTCAAGCGCTTCCAGGCAGTGGACACCACCGGCTTCCCGTTGCAGGAGCAGCTCAACCGCGAACTGATGGTGCGCCAGTTGCAGCAGAATGTGGACGGCGCGCGCTTCAAGGACTGGGAGATGCCGCTGGCGCAGAACTCCGGCGTGCATATCGATACCCCGATGATCATTTCGGCGCTGAACTTCGAAACGGTGAAGGATTACGAGGACTACATCCAGCGTCTGCACGCGCTGCCCAAGCTGTTCGACCAGACCCGCGCGCAGATGGAGAACGGCGTGCGCGATCACCTGATGCCGCCGCAGTTCCTGATTCCGAAAATCGTCAAGCAGTGCGAGGACGTGGCGGCCATGAAGCCGGCCGACTCGCCGTACGCGGAACCGCTCAAGAAATTCCCGAAAGATTTCTCTGCCGCCGACAAGGCGCGCCTGAGCAAGGAAGTGCTGGCGGCGGTGAAGAACGACGTGGCGCCGGCGTATAAAAAGCTGGCGGTCTACACCAGGACCAAGTACCTGCCATACGGCCGCAAGGACGTGGGCATGTGGTCGCTGCCGGACGGCGCGGCGCGCTACGCCTTCAAGGCGCAGGCGTCCACCACCACCGAGATGACGCCGGAGCAGATTCACCAACTGGGCCTGTCGGAAGTGGCGCGCATCGAAGGCCAGATGCTGGCGACCGCGCAAAAGCTGGGCTACCAGGATCTGAAGAGCTTCAACAAGGCGGTGGCTGCCAATCCGGCGCTGCATCCCAAATCGCGCCAGGAGATCCTCGACCTGTATCAGAAATATACGGACCAGATGTACCTCCAGCTGCCTAACCTGTTCGGCGTGCTGCCGAAGGGGAAAGTGGAGATCAAGCCGGTGGAGGAGTTCCGCGAGAAGGGCGCATCGGCTGCGGCCTATATGCCCGGCTCCCCGGACGGCAAGCGGCCGGGCCGCGTGATGGTCAACACCGGCGACTTCGCGCACCGCTCCACCATCGATATCGAAACCACCGCGCTGCATGAAGGCGTGCCCGGTCACCACATGCAGCTGACCGTGGCGCAGGAGATCCAGGGTCTGCCCGACTTCCGCCAGCAAGGCAACTACACCGCCTACGCGGAAGGCTGGGCGCTGTACTCGGAGCGTCTGGGCGAGGAGCTGGGATTCTATAAAGACCCATACAGCTACTACGGCCATTTGCAGGACGAGATGCTGCGCGCGATCCGCCTGGTGGTGGACACCGGCCTGCACTCGAAGCAGTGGACGCGCCAGCAGGTGGTGGACTTCTTCCACGCCCACTCGGGGATTGAGGAAGTAGAAGTGCAGAGCGAGACCGACCGCTACATCGTCTGGCCGGGCCAGGCGCTGGGCTACAAGATCGGCCAGCTAAAGATTCTTGAGCTGCGCGACTACGCCCGCAAGGAACTGGGCGACCGCTTCGACATCCGCGCCTTCCACGACCAGGTGCTGGGCGCCGGCGCATTGCCGATGGATGTGCTGGAGGCGCACATCAAACAGTGGGTGGCAAGCCAGAAGCAGGCTTGATGCCCTGAAGCCGGCGCAGGTCGATCCTGGTCACCCACCAGGCGCGGTTCTGGAAGGTGAAGTCCAGCGCGCCGATGGCGATAACCTTGCCATCGGCGGCTTGCGCTTCAGCGGGCGGCGGCAGCACGTCGGTGTCGCTCTTGTTGTCGGACAGATAGTCCAGCGCCTGCATCAGGCGCGGGTCGTCGCGCTTCATGGCGGCGCAGACGCCGTACTGGTCGCACACCTGCACCGGAAAGGCGATGAAGCGCACCGCGCGGTCCAGCATGTCGCCGTTGCGCAGGTAGTTGAACACCCAGCCGGCGGTGTCGCCCAGGTCGCGCGCGCGGGCCAGGATGGCGTCGTTCTCCTGCAGCAGCTCGACCCGCATCGAGCGGTTTTGCGAGAACAGCATGTCGTCCACGCGCCAGCCTTCGTCTTCCTGCACCAGCACATAACGGATCTGGCGGTCATAGGCGGTGCCCATGTCGGGATAGACGTTGAAGGTGGCTTCCACTACGTTGTCGCCGACGCGGCTGATGCGGAAGCTGGAGCGCTCGAAGTCCAGGCTGGGCGAGGCTTCCTGCGCATCGAGGAATACATCGCTGTCGGCGCCATAGCCGCAGATATCGTCGCTGCGCGACAGGCTGTAGCAAAGCTGGTTGTTGGCGTCGATCAGCGCTTCCAGTTCCGGCGTGAAGAAGCCCGGCGGCACCTGGCTCGGTTGGCGCTTGTCCGGCCGCGCCAGATGGTCGCGGTAGAAATCGGTGATCAGGTCCAGTTGCTGCTGCTTCTCCGACCACGCCTTGTCGGCCAACAGTCCCACCATGGCAAACACGAACAAGCCTATGCCCAGCGGCAGCAGGCGCTTCTTATTGATCTTCATGGTGCGGTCCGTAGTTTCTTGATGTCCTGCATAGGCGGTGCGCCGAACAGGCGGCGGTATTCGCGGCTGAACTGGGAGGCGCTTTCGTAGCCCACTTTGTAGGCGGCAGTGGTGGCGTCAACTTCGCCATTGAGCAGCAGTGAACGCGCCTGCTGCAAACGTAGCTGTTTCTGGTACTGCATCGGCCCGATATTGGTCACCGCCTTGAAGCGGTGGTGCAGGCTGGAGACGCTCATATTGGTCGCCTGCGCCAGCTCCTCCACCTTGATCGGCTGGTCGTAGCGGGCCTTGAGCCAGGCGATGGCTTTGCTGATGCCGCGGTCCTGCTGGTCCAGCACCACGTTCTGGTACAACTGGCGGCCATAAGGGCCGTTCAGCATGCGGTAGATGATTTCGCGTTTCAGTCCCACCGCCAGGAAGGCCGCTTCCGCCGGCGGCGCATGCAGCAGGCGCACCAGCTGATACAAAGACTCCTGCAAGGCGTCGTCAGTCTGGCCGATGAAGGCGCCGCGTACCGGCTGTTCGGAATCGATGGTGATTTTCGCTTCCAGCACGATGGCTGCAATCTCTTGCGGATCGAGTTCGATATTCAGCAGCAGGTAGGGCTGGTCGGCCGTGGCGCTGATGATGTGGCCTGATGCAGGCATGTCGACCGACACCACCAGGTATTCGCCGGGGCCGTAGTCCAGCACTTCGTCGGAAAGGTGCACGCGCTTGTGCCCTTGCAGGATCACGCAGCACGATGGTTTGAGCACGCCCTTGGTAACGGGCGTGGGATGGGAAGAACGCAGCAGCGACAGAAACGGAATCGCCGTCGCCACCCGCTGCTCGCCCAGCGTATGCAGCTGGACGATGTCGATCATGTGATCGAGGCGGGTGGGGGCGAGATCCCGTTTCATTTTATTTCAGCAGCGGTACCAGGTATTTGCCGGTGACGCTGGCCGGATTGGCCGCCACTTCTTCCGGCGTGCCGCTGGCGATGATCTTGCCGCCGCCGGCGCCGCCTTCCGGTCCCAGATCGACGATCCAGTCGGCGGTCTTGATCACATCGAGATTGTGCTCGATGATGACCAGCGTGTTGCCCTGATCGCGCAGACGGTGGATCACTTTCAGCAGCAGGTCGATATCGTGGAAGTGCAGGCCGGTGGTCGGCTCGTCCAGGATATACAGCGTGCGGCCGGTATCGCGCTTGGACAGTTCCAGCGACAGCTTGACGCGCTGCGCCTCGCCGCCCGACAGCGTGGTCGCGCTTTGCCCCAGCTTGATGTAGCCCAGGCCCACGTCCAGCAGCGTATGCAGCTTGCGGGCGATGACCGGCACCGGCTTGAAGAACTCGTGCGCGTCTTCGACCGTCATGTCGAGGATCTCGGTAATGTTCTTGCCCTTGTAGTGGACTTCCAGCGTTTCGCGGTTATAGCGCTTGCCGTGGCAAACATCGCAAGGCACGTAGACGTCCGGCAGGAAGTGCATCTCGACCTTGATCACGCCATCGCCCTGGCACGCTTCGCAGCGGCCGCCCTTGACGTTGAACGAGAACCGGCCGGCGCTGTAGCCGCGCTCTTTCGCGGTCGGCACGGTGGCGAACAGGTCGCGGATCGGCGTGAACAAACCGGTGTAGGTGGCAGGATTCGAGCGCGGCGTGCGGCCGATCGGCGCCTGGTCGACCGAGATCACCTTGTCGAAGTGTTCCAGACCGCTGATGGTGTCGTGCGGCGCTGGTTCGGTCTGCGAACCATACAGGTGGCGCGACAGCGCCGGGAACAGCGTGTCGTTGATCAGCGTGGACTTGCCGGAGCCGGAAACGCCGGTCACGCAGGTCATCAGGCCGACCGGCAGCTTGAGGTTGACCTTTTTCAGGTTATTGCCGGTGGCCCCGGTGATCACCAGCTGCTTGTCCGCATCGGCCACATGGCGCTTGGCCGGTACCTCGATCTTGCGCGTGCCGCTCAGGTACTGGGCGGTCAGCGACTTCTTGTTCTTCATGATGTCTTTGAGCGAACCGGCTGCGATCACTTCGCCACCGTGCACGCCGGCGCCCGGGCCCATGTCGACGATGTAGTCGGCGGTGCGGATCGCGTCTTCGTCGTGTTCCACCACCAGCACGCTGTTGCCGATGTCGCGCAGGTGGCGCAAGGTGTCGATCAAGCGGTCATTGTCGCGCTGGTGCAGGCCGATCGACGGTTCATCCAGCACGTACATCACGCCGGTCAGGCCGGAGCCGATCTGCGACGCCAGGCGGATACGCTGCGCTTCGCCGCCCGACAGGGTGTCGGCGCTGCGGTCGAGCGACAGGTAATCCAGGCCGACATTGTTGAGGAATTGCAGGCGCGAGATGATCTCTTTCACCACGCGGTCGGCGATGTCCTTCTTCGCGCCTTTCAGTTTCAGCTGCTCGAAGAACGACAGCGTTTCGCGCAACGGCTTCTCGGCGATCTCGTAGATGGCCTTTTCCTGCTTGCCGGTGCCGACCTTGACGAAGCGCGCTTCGATGCGCAAACGCGCGCCTTCGCACGACGGGCATTTTTTCTCGTTGATGAACTTCGACAGCTCCTCTTTCACCGCCATCGAATCGGTTTCGCGGTAACGGCGCGCCAGGTTGTTGACCACACCTTCAAAGGTATGTTCCTTGACCACGGTGCGGCCACGCTCATTGATGTAGGTGAACGGGATCGAGGTTTTGCCAGAGCCGTTCAGCACCGCTTCCTGCGCCGCCTTCGGCAGCTTTTCAAACGGCACATCCAGGTCGAATTCGTAAAACGCCGCCAGGTTGGACAGCATGGCGAAGTAGAACTGGTTGCGGCGGTCCCACCCTTTGACCGCGCCGGAAGCCAGCGACAGGTTGGGGAAGGCGACGATGCGCTTCGGATCGAAGAACTCGATGTGACCGAGACCGTCGCACTCGGGGCAGGCGCCCATCGGGTTATTGAAGGAGAACAGGCGCGGCTCCAGCTCCTGCAGCGAGTAGCCGCAGATATTGCAGGCGAACTTGTTGGAGTAGACGTGGGTGGCGCCGCTGTCCATTTCGAATGCCACGGCGCGGCCGTCGGCCAGGCGCAGCGCGGTCTCGAAACTCTCGGCCAGGCGCTGCTTGATATCCGGGCTGACCTTGACGCGGTCGATCACTACGTCAATGGTGTGCTTCTCGGTTTTCTTCAGCTTCGGCAGGTCGTCCACTTCGTAGATCTTGGCGTCGTGGGTGCCGCTCTGCACGCGGAAGCGCACGAAGCCCTGCGCCTGCATCGCTTCAAACAGGTCGGAGTGCTCGCCCTTGCGGTTGGCCACCACCGGCGCCAGGATCATCAGCTTGGTGTCGGCCGGCAGGGCCAGCACTGCGTCGACCATCTGCGACACGGTTTGCGCGGCCAGCGCCTGGTCCGGGTGGTTGATGCAATAAGGCGTGCCGACGCGCGCGTACAGCAGACGCAGATAATCGTGGATTTCGGTCACGGTGCCGACCGTGGAACGCGGATTGTGCGAGGTGGCTTTCTGCTCGATCGAAATGGCCGGCGACAGGCCCTCGATCAGGTCCACATCCGGCTTTTCCATCAATTGCAGGAACTGGCGGGCGTAGGCCGACAGCGATTCCACATAGCGGCGCTGGCCCTCGGCGTACAGCGTGTCGAACGCCAGCGAGGATTTGCCGGAACCGGACAAGCCGGTAATCACAATCAGCTTGTTGCGTGGCAGGTCAAGATTGATGTTTTTCAGGTTGTGCGTGCGTGCGCCGCGGATGCGGATCTGTTCCATGGGATTTTTGGCCTTTAGAGTCAACCCGTCACTATAGCCGGGTTTGATTACTTGCGCCGGGCGCGCGCTGGTTCGTGCGTGCGCAGGCTAACACTGTACATAATACCAGTATTTTCTTGCGCCGTTTCAACTTGCCTGATGTGAACGTTGCTGCAACGCTTCGCCGATCATCACCAGCACCGGACCCTGCGCGGCGTCCAGCCCGTTGGCCAGGCCGTCCAGCGTCAGGCGCAGGATGCGCTGGTCGGCGCGGCTGCAATTTTCCACCACCACCACCGGCAGATCGGGGCGGCGGCCCTCGGCCAGCAGCCGCGCGGCGGTCGCGGCCGCTTCCCGGCCACCCATGTATTGCACCAGAGTATCGGTTTCCGGCAGCGCGGGATGGTCCGGCTCGTCCGGTGCAGTGCTGGAGGTGAAAAAGGCGACGCTGCGGGCCACGCCGCGACGGGTCAGCGGCTGCTTGGTGACGGCGGCGGCGGCCAGTGCGGTGGTAATGCCGGGCACCACTTCGACTTCGATGCCTTCCGCTTCCAGCGCGCGCAATTCCTCGTCGGCGCGGCCGAACAGCATCGGATCGCCGCCCTTCAGGCGCACCACCAGCTGGTACTGCTGCGCGCATTCCACCAGTTGCTGGTTGATCAGCGTTTGCGCGGTCGAGCGCTGGCCGGAGCGTTTGCCGACCGAAATCAGCCTGGCCTGCGCGCACAGGGCCAGCATTTCGGGCGTGACCAGTGCGTCGTACAGCACCACGTCGGCCTGCGCCAGCAGACGCGCACCGCGCACGGTGATCAGGTCGTCCGCTCCCGGCCCTGCTCCGATCAAATAGACTTTCCCCAGCGCTGCCATACATTCCCTTTTTGACGATTCAGGACGAATGATACCGGCTGCGGCGTGGTTTGACTTCGTTTAGGCAATGAGGGGCTGCTCGAAGGTTGATGCAAGTCTGGGCCTGCATACGCGATAAGAGTAACCATCTTTCGTACGCCTTATCACACCAGAAAAACGACGAGGAATAATTTTTCTTTCAAATCAATTGGTTACTATCACATGGACAAACACTGGATTGTACAGGCGCTTACCTCCCTTAAGTCCAGCCTTGAGCCTGTACCGCATGAATTGAATGAGCTGGACTGGAAGGTGCGTTTATCCGACAACAAAGATCGGCTTACAGAGCATCTTATTGCTTTTGCCAACCATCCCAATGGCGGATTTCTTGTTTATGGCATTGCTGATGTTGACGCCAATTTGGTTGGGGTTGGTCAAATACAAGTGGAAGAGATTACTCGTCGGCTTGCGAATCTGGGCCGCGATACGGTAGATCCGCCGCTTGTTCTTGACCATGCAATTGTTGATTATGGAAATACGCCCCTGCTGTTTGTGCACATTCCTGAATCGTTAAACAAGCCCGTACACAAGCGGGGAAAAAGTATCGAAGAGGCCTGGATTCGTTCTGGCGGAACGACGCGTAAGGCCGCCCGCTCCGATGTGGGCGCACTGATGTTGCATAGCCATGCGCCAAGGTGGGAAGAGTTACGCGCGACCTCGCTTTTGTCTGCCAGTGAAGTAATTGCGAAGTTGGACATCGAAACAATGAGCAAGCTTTTGCAGCGTCCACTGCCGGGTAGAGATCATGATCTACTGCATTGGCTGAGTGAGCAGAGCATGGTTGTGGCGGATGGAGCGGGCTATTACATTACCAACCTGGGTGGGATAGCCGCTTCGCGCGACTTGAATTTGTTCGATTCTCTCCAACGAAAGAGTATTCGCATGATTCGTTATCGTGGGACCAATAAGGTTTATACAACTGATGAACTGATCGGAGAAAAAGGTTATGCGGTAGGTTTTGAGGGCTTTATAGATTACCTTAAACGGGTATTGCCTCACTCCGAAGTCATCCTGCAATCATTGCGAGAGCAGGTCAGTCTTTATCCTGAAATCGCTCTACGCGAATTGATGGCTAACGCTTTGATTCACCAAGATTTCAGCATCAGTGGCGCAGGTCCGACAATTGAAATCTACGATGATCGAATCACCTTCACAAATCCAGGCACTTTGCTGCCTGGTAAGCGCCTTGATCGCTTGATCGGTACGACTCCCGAGTCACGTAATGAGCTTCTCGCATCAAAATTCAGGCTGTATCGCATCTGCGAGGAAAGGGGCACGGGGTTCCAAAAAGTGGTCTCGGCAGTCGAACTTTTCGGCATGCCGCCCGTGCTCTTCACGCCTTTAGAGAACGCATTTCAGGTAACGCTTTACGCGCCGCGCCAATTTTCCGATATGCCTCAGGCCGAGCGCATTGAGGCGTGTTACCAGCATGCCGTCCTGCAATATTTTTCAAGCCAGGCACTAACGAATACCACACTGCGCACTCGCTTCAAGGTCAGCGAACGGCAGCGAAACCAAATCACCAATTTAATAGCGGATGCAGTCGAGGCCGGTCGAATAAAACGAAAAGACACGACGGCCGGGAATAAGTTCGCGGAATACATTCCATACTGGGCGTGACGATCCTGGCGGTTCCACTGCGAGGGCTAACTCACTCGGGTTTAGCTTGGCACGCGTCCGGCGGCTAGTGTAAGATGCGACCCTTGGGTGCGCCATTTTGTTGTAAAGGCGTTAAACGGGAAACCGGTGTAAATCCGGTGCAGCCCCCGCTGCTGTAAGCCAGACGACTCCGTCTACACGTCACTGCCGTCACACGCGGGAAGACACGGAGAAGGATGAAGGCGAGCCAGAATACCGGCCCAAAAAGTCCAGCACCATTCCCCGGGGTCACGGGAAGCCGCTGTCGACCCCGGCCGCCTGTCCCATGCCTCCCGTCGACCGTCCTCTCTGCTCCCGCCTTGGTGTCCATCCAGCCCATTCGACGGGAGGTTTCGAATGCACATCATGGAAGGCTTTTTGCCGCCAGCGCACGCGCTCGGCTGGGCAGCCGTTTCCTTACCTTTTCTGGCGTGGGGCCTGCGCGCCATCGGCCGCGACCTGCAGGCGCATCCCGAACGCCGCATGCTGCTCGGCGTGGCGGCGGCGTTCGCGTTTCTGCTGTCGGCGCTCAAGCTGCCGTCGGTGACGGGCAGTTGTTCGCATCCGACCGGGGTGGGCCTCGGCGCGGCGCTGTTTGGGCCGGTGGCCATGGTGCCGGTGGGCTTTGTGGTGCTGCTGTTCCAGGCGCTGCTGATGGCGCACGGCGGCCTGACCACGCTCGGCGCCAATGTGTTTTCGATGGCGATTGTCGGGCCGTTTGTGTCGTACGGCGTGCTGCGCGCGGTGGCGGCGATGGGCTTCTCGCGCTCGGTGGCGGTGTTCATGGCCGCCAGCCTGGGCGACCTGGCGACGTATGTGACCACTTCGGTGCAACTGGCGCTGGCGTTTCCGGCGGCGGTGGGCGGCTTTAGTGTGTCGTTCTTCAAATTTGCCGGCATCTTTGCGCTGACGCAGGTGCCGATCGCCATCAGCGAAGGTTTGCTGACCGTGCTGGTGGTGAATGCCATGGTACGTTTCAACGCCCACGAACTGCGTTCGCTGCCGGTGATGATGCTTGGCGCGCGCAAGGGTGGCGCATGAAGGCCCGTACCGTGCTGGTATGGCTGGCCATCGTGGCGCTGACGGTGCTTCCTTTGTGGCTGGTGAGCGCGCCGCCGGCCAATCCGGGCGGCGAAGCATCTGCACTGTTTGCCGGTGCGGACGACCGCGCGCAGCGTGCCATCGGCGATATCGCGCCGGGCTACAAGCCGTGGTTTGCACCGGTGTTCGAGCCGGCCAGCGATGAAATCGCATCGTTGCTGTTTGCGCTGCAAGCGGCCATCGGCGCCGGCGTGATCGGCTTCTGGCTTGGCCTCTCGGTCGCCCGCGAACGCGCGTCGAAGGTCTCATCGCCGCAGGACCAACGTGCTGATTGAATCGTCGGCCTACACCAGCCGCTGGCGCGATGTGGCGCCTGCTGCCAAGGCGCTGTTTGCGCTGGCGGGCTTCGTCGCGGCCTGGCTTGCGCGCAGCCCTGTCGCATACGCCCTGCTGACGGCCATGCTGGTGCTGGCCGCGCTGCTCGGCGCGCGCGTCCAGTTGCGCAACTACGTCGCGGTTGCGCTGCCGCCGCTCGGCTTCCTGCTGCTGTCCTGCCTGACCATGCTGTTTGGCCCGGACGCCAACGGCCATTGGAACGTCACCACCACCATGCTGCCGACCATCGAGCATCTGGCACTGCGCTCGTTCGCCATGCTGGCCGCGATGCTCGGCCTCGTGCTGACCACACCGCTGCCCGACCTGCTCGCGCTGCTGCGCAAACTGCGTACGCCCGAGCTGCTGCTCGATCTGATGGTGCTGTGCTACCGCATGCTGTTCGTCATGCGCCAGGCGTGGGACGAAAGCATCACCGCACAAACCGCGCGTCTCGGCTACGGCAGCTGGCGTCAGGCCTGGCGCTCCACCGGCCTGTTGGCCGGCCAGATGGCCGTCCAGGTGTGGCAACGCGCCGCCGCGCTGCAAACCGCTGCCGACGCCCGCGTCTACCAGGGCACGCTGCGCTTCCTGCCCACCGCCTATCCGCAAGCAGGCCGCCAAATGGCCAGCGCCGCACTGGCTGGCGCGCTAATGCTGGCCATCGCTTTGGGAGACCGCCTGTGAGCGCGCCGCTGCTGGAACTGCAAGCCGTCAGCCACGTCTACCCCGACGGCAGCGCAGGCCTGGACGACTGCACACTGACGCTGCACCGCGGCCGCCGCTACGCCCTGCTGGGCGCCAACGGCGCCGGCAAGACCACCGTGCTCCAGCACCTCAATGGGCTGCTTCGTCCCACCGCCGGCACGCTGCGTCAGGACGGCCAACCGTTCGACTACAGCCGCAAAGGCCTCACCGCACTGCGCACCCGCGTCGGACTGGTGTTCCAGAACCCGGACCGCCAGCTGTTCTCCGCGCTGGTGGAAGAAGACGTCTCTTTCGGCCCGCTCAATCTTGGCCTGCACGAGTACGAAGTGCGCCACCGCGTTGCTGCCGCACTCGATGCGGTAGGCCTGCGCAGCCACGCGCGCCGAGCCGTACACCAACTAAGCTTCGGCCAGAAAAAACGCGTCTGCATCGCCGGCGTGCTGGCGATGGAGCCGGACGTGCTGCTGCTGGACGAACCCATGGCCGGCCTCGACGCCCCCATGCAAACCGAATTGACAGCACTGCTGGACCGCCTCGCCGCGCGCGGCGTCACCATCCTGCTGTCCACCCACGACATCGACTTCGCACTGCGCTGGGCCGACGACATCCACGTGATGGCGGCCGGCCGCTGCATCGCCTCCGGTCCCGCGCAGCAACTGGCCGCGCAGACCGACGTGCTGCAAGCGGCCGGCCAGCGTCCGCCGGCCGCACTGGCGCTGCACGCGGAACTGGTGGCTCTCGGCGTGCTGCCGCAAGGCCCGGCGCCCCGCAGCGTCGATGCGCTGCTGGATACGCTGCGCGCACTCAAACAATCAGGAGTAATCACCGCATGACCACCCTCGGAAAAATCTGGTTCGTCGGCGCCGGTCCCGGCGACCCGGAACTCATCACCGTCAAAGGCCAGAAGCTGCTGTCGCAAGCTGGCGCGGTGCTGTTTGCCGGATCGCTGGTCGACCAAGCCGTCACGCTGTACGCTCCGCCCGGCTGCGCCATCCGCGACTCCAAGGACATGACGCTGGAAGACATGACCGCATGGCTGATCGACCAGGCCAGCCGGCACGCCACCGTGGTGCGCCTGCAGACCGGCGACCCGGCGCTGTATGGCGCGCTGATCGAACTGGCGCGTCCACTGACCGACGCCGGCATCGAAT
This sequence comes from Duganella margarita, assembly GCF_009857535.1. Lineage (GTDB taxonomy): Bacteria > Pseudomonadota > Gammaproteobacteria > Burkholderiales > Burkholderiaceae_D > Rugamonas > Rugamonas margarita. The sequence continues at coordinate 25,877 of NZ_WWCS01000001.1, read as the reverse complement.
GGTCGGTGGTGCCGGGCGTGTCGTCGGCGATGGCGTCGATGGCTGCCGCCGGCGAATCCATGACGCTGCCCGAGGTGACGCAAACCGTCATCCTCACCCGCGTTGAAGGCCGCACGCCGATGCCGGAGGGCGAAGATCTCGCCAGCCTGGCCGCGCACCGCACCACCATCTGCATCTTCCTGTCGATCACCTTGATGCACAAGGTGGAAACTGCGCTACGCGCCGCCGGCTGGGCCGAGGATGCGCCGATGCTGGTGGTGCATAAGGCCAGCTGGCCGGGAGAACAGAAAATCGTCCGCGGCACGCTGGCCGATATCAAACAAAAGTGCCGGGAGGCCGGCATTGCGAGCCAAGCGATGATCGTCGCCAGCCCCACGCTGGGCGCGCTGCACTGGGAAACCCTGGCGCGCTCCAAATTGTATGACCCTACATTTACCCATCGTTTCAGAAAGGCGAGCGCATGAACCAAGTTTCCAAGGACACGATCCTGATTGTCGGCCACGGTTCCCGCGAGGATTCCGGTAACCAGGAGATTCGTGAATTCACGGAGCAGTGGCGCGCGCGCCGTCCGGATTGGCGCATTGAGTTGTGCTTCATCGAGTTTGCGCCGCCGGAGATGAACGCGGCCTTGCTGAGTGCTGCACGCAGTTCGCGCCGGGTGCTGGTGGTGCCGCTGATTCTGAACGCGGCCGGTCACGTGAAGATGGAGATTCCGGAAGCGATCGAGCAGGCGCGTTTGGCTTGTCCGCAGACCGAAATCCTGCTGGCGCCGCACCTGACCGCATGCGATCCGATTCTGGCGATCCTCAAGCGCCGCCTGCGCAAGGCCATGAACGCGCTGGATATGCCCGACCCAACCACCACCGGCGTGGTGGTGCTGGGCCGTGGCTCGTCCGACCGTGGCGCCAATGGCGAAATGGCCAAGATGGCGCGCTGGCTGCTGGAAGAGGGCGATCATGAGCTGGTCGATCTGGCGTTCACCGGCATTACCTGGCCGCGCCTGGAGAAGGTTGTGCAGCGCCATGTGCTGCTGGGCATGCGCCAGGTTGTGGTGCTGCCGTATTACCTGTACACCGGCACGCTGATGCAGCGCATTCACCGCCAGGTGGAAAATCTGCGCCTGCAGTATCCGCAGGTGCGCTTTGCTTGCAGCGAGCATTTCGGCTTTGAGAAAGAGATTTTTGAATTGATGGACCAGCGCGTGGAAGACCTGCGCGCCGGCGTGCCGGATAGCCGCCTGCCGTGCGACGGCTGTACCTACCGCGTCATTGCGCACGATCTGGGCCACGGCCACTCGCACGCGCATACGCACGATCACGCTCCGGCTGCGCCGCACGATCACGGCCACGCGCACGAACATGATCACTCGCATGACGCCCACGCCCATGCACACGGCCACGGACACGAACATGATCACGCGCACGACGGCCATGCACATGACGATAGCCATGCGCATCACGACCATGTGCACGATCACGCCCATGGCCACGAGCATCCGCACGCCAAGCCCGAGGACCAGCCAGCATGAGCACCGTGAACACCGTCACCGAGCAGCTAACGCGCGCCGGCCAGGTCATCGAGCATGACAGCTTCGCCATCATCGACGCTGAAGTCGGCCCGCACACCTACACCGAAGGCCAATGGCCGATCGTGCGCCGCATGATCCACGCCAACGCCGATTTCGACTTCAACGGCCTGACCGACTTCCATGCAGACGCGGTGGAAGCCGGCGTCCAGGCCATGCTCAAAGGCGGCACGCCCGTCGTCGCCGACGTCGAAATGATCTGCTCCGGCCTGTCGCAACCGCGCCTCGGCCACTTCGGCATGAAGCCCCACCAGTTCATCAGCGACCCGGACGTCATTGAAACCGCCAAGGCCGAAGATACCACGCGCGCTGTGCAGGCGATGCGCAAGGCGCACCGTCTCGGCCTGCTGGACAACGCCATCATCGGCATCGGCAACGCCCCTACCGCGTTGATCGAAGTGGTACGCCTGATCCGCGAAGAAGGCGTCAAGCCTGCGCTGGTGGTCGGCATGCCGGTGGGCTTCGTCTCTGCCGCCGAATCCAAAGACCTGATGGCGGAACTGACCGACGTGCCGTGGATCGTCATCCGTGGCCGCAAGGGCGGCTCCACGCTGGTGGTGGCAACGCTGCACGCGCTGCTGTCGCTGGCCGAAGCCCGTCAAAAGGCCGCGCCATGAAAGAAAAAACGGCTGCCGAACGTGGCACCCGTACCGGTTTCACCACCGGCGCCTGTTCTGCCGCCGCTGCACGCGCGGCGGTGCTGGGTCTCGTCCATGGACAAGTACCGGCAGAAATCGAAAGCCTGCTACCCAACGGCACACGGGTGACGTTTGCCATCCATGACGGCAGCTGCGGCGATGGCCGCGCGCATGCAATGGTCGTCAAGTTTGCCGGCGACGATCCCGATTGCACCGACGGCGCGCACATGACGGTCGATCTGCGTCTGCTGCCCGGTGAAGCCGGCGTGGTCTCGTACGTGTCAGGCGATGGCGTCGGCACCGTCACCATGAAAGGCCTCGGCCTGGAAGTGGGCGGTCCGGCCATCAACCCGGTCCCGCGCAAGAACATCGCCGACAACCTGCGCGAAGCCGCGCCGGCGCTGCTGGCCGAACACGGCATCGAAGTCACCATCAGCGTGCCGGACGGCCAGGTGATGGCCAAGAAAACCACCAATGCCCGCTTGGGCATTTTAGGCGGCATCAGCATCCTCGGCACCACCGGCATCGTCAAGCCGTATTCCACCGCCGCATGGCGCGCCAGCGTGGTGCAGGGCGTGCAGGTTGCCGCCACCGCCGGCTACAACCTGGTCGCGCTGACCACGGGCGGCCGCACCGAAACCTTCGCCATGACGACGCTGCGCGCCGAACGTCCCGAACTGCCGTCTGCCTGCTTTGTGCAGATGGGCGACTTCCTGCGCTATGCGCTGGATGAAGTGGTCGCGCAAGGCATCGAGCTGGTGGTGATGGCGGTCATGGTCGGCAAGCTGACCAAGATCGCGCAGGGCGAAACCATCACCCACGCCAACCGCAGCGAAGTCGATACCGACCTGGTGGCGGAAATCGCCCGCCGCATCGGCGCCACAGAAGAAGACTGCGCCGCCATGGCCGCCGCCGAAACCGCGCGCTTCGGCGCAGAGCTGATGGTGGAGCGTGGCCTCGGCGATGCCTTCCACCACGCACTGGCGCAAGCCGCCATCGACACGCTGACCGCGCCGGACCGCTATGGCCGCGCGTTCCAGCTGCGCGTGCTGGTGTGCGATTTCAGCGGCGTGCAGGTGGCGGACGTCTGGTCCGCGCCGGCCGAGCCGCACGAACGTCCCGCCAGCGCTGGCCGCACCGGCGTCGATCACTTACCGGAAACCTAAGAATGGAAATCAAAGATCCCAATCCCTGCCGCGTCATCGGCGTGCTCGATGACGGCGTCGCCAGCCTGAATGCCACCGCACTGGCCTTGCTGCGCAGTGCTGATGTGATCATCGGCGGCGCGCGCACCCTGGCGCTGCTGGAACGCGAATTCAAAAGCGGCGCGGTGCGCCATGACCTCACCGGCAAGCTGAAAGAAGTGCCGGAGTGGGTCCGCGCAGCGCGCGCCGACAACATGGCGTGCGTGGTGCTGGCCACTGGCGATCCACTGTGCCATGGCATTGCGCCGTATCTGGCGCAGCACCTGTGCGTGGAAGCGCTGGACATCCTGCCTAACCTGTCGACCTTGCAGCTAGCCTGCGCGCGTATCGGCCTGGCGTGGCAGGATGCGCGCATCGTCTCGGTGCACGCCAAGGATGCCGGCGAGTGGCAGCGCGGCGCCAGGCCGAGTCACGGCCTGTATGCATTGGCGCAAGCCACGCGCCAGCATGCGCGCCTGCTGATCCTGACCAGTCCTGACAACTCGCCCGACCGCATCGCGCGCCTGCTGGTGGCGGAAGGCCTGGGCGACGACTTCCTGATGGCGGTGGCGGAAAACCTGCTGCAACCGGAAGAACGCGTGCTGGCCGAACTGACGCCGCAGCAAGCGGCCGAGATGAAGTTCGCAGCGCTTAACGTGGTGCTATTGTGGCGCATCACGCCGGCCGCGCGACCGGTGCGATTCGGCCTGGCCGATACGGAATTTGCGCAACGCCAGCCGGAGAAGGGTCTGATCACCAAGCAGGAAGTGCGCGCCGTCAGCCTGGCGCGCCTGCAACTGCATGCGGACAGCGTAGTGTGGGACATTGGCGCCGGTTCCGGCTCGGTGGGGCTGGAGGCGGCGCGTCTTTGCCCGCAAGGCCACGTCTACGCGATTGAAAAGAACGACGCCGATTTCGGCATCGCCGGACAGAATCACGCAGCCTTCGGCGTCAGCAACTACAGCCTGCATCTGGGTAAAGCGCCGGAGCAGCTGGATACCTGGCCCGATCCGGATGCGGTCTTCATCGGCGGTTCCGGCGGCGAACTGGCGGGACTTATCGCCGGCATCATTGCGCGCCTGCGTCCCAACGGCACGCTGGTGATGAACTTCGTCACGCTGGAAAACCTCGCCACCGCCACCGCCACGCTGCAAGCAATCGAAGGCGTCAGCTGGGACGTGCTGCAACTTCAAGCCGCGCGCAGCAAGCCTATCCTGCACATGCACCGCATGGCTGCCGAGAATCCGGTATGGATCGTCTGCGCACGCCGGGAGGCTGACAATGACTGATCAAGCGACCAAGCCCGGTACCCTGTGGGGCATCTCGCTCGGCCCCGGCGATCCAGGCCTGATTACGCGCGCCGCGTGGGAAGCGCTGCAACGCCGCGACACCATCTGGGTCTACCCGGCACGCAGCGGCAAGACGCCCAGCTATGCCTTCGACATCGTGGTGCGCTCCGGCGTCACGCCGCCGGATCATCACACGCAGCTGCTGTTCCCCATGACGCATGACGGCGAAAAGCTGGGCCGCGCGTGGCTGCGCGCTGCCGACACCGTGCTGCCATGGCTGCGCGAAGGCCGCGATGTGCTGTTTCTGGTTGAAGGCGACGCCAGTACTTACGCCACCTTCGGCCACCTGGCCCGCACCGTCAACGCCATCGACCCGCAGGTGCCGGTGCAGATCATCGCCGGCGTCAACTCCTTCACGGCCGCCTGCGCGAAAGTGCCGGTGCCGTTCTCGGAGCAGGACGACACGGTCGCCATCGTGCCGGCAGCCTACGGCGTCAGCGCGGTGGACCGCCTGCTGCCGGACTTTGACACGCTGATCCTGATGAAGGTGAAGCCCATCCTCGACGAATTGATCGACTGGATGGAGCGCCGCGACTTGCTGGACGGCGCACACTTCATCGAACGTGTCGGCGCGCCGGACGAACGCCGCTTCAGCGGCAGCGACATCCTGACCCTGCGCGGCACCAAGGTCAGTTACCTGTCGCTGCTGATTATCAAACACCCGCACCGTATTCGCGGTGAACGCATCAAGGGCTGCCTGCGCAAGGATGGCCCACAACCTCACTCCCTGGAGACCACTGCATGAGCACCATCATCAACCAGCCGGCACCGCGCGTATGCCTGGTCGCCATCACCAAGCATGGCGCCGCACAGGCCGCGCGCCTGGCCGCCGACCTGCCGGAAGCGGACATCTGCACCTCGGCCAAATTCGCCGCCACCTTTGCGGAAGCCAGCAACACCGTGCGCGCCTACGACGGCGCACTGCGCGACGAAATCGGCCCGCTGTTCGCCGGCTATGACCAGATCATCTTCTTCGTCTCGCTCGGCGCCGTGGTGCGCCTGATTGCGCCGCACCTGCGCAGCAAGGACGAAGACCCAGGCATCATCGTGGTGGACGACGCCGGCCAGTATGTGATTCCGGTGTTGTCCGGCCACGTCGGCGGCGCCAACGAATGGAGCGAACGCGTGGCCGACCTGCTAGGCGCCGCGCCGGTGCTGACCACCGCCTCCGACGTCGGCCGCACGATTCCGGTCGATATCCTGGGACGCCACCTCGGCTGGAAGGTGGAGGCGCCGAAGATCAACATCACGCGCGTCTCGGCCCACGTGGTCAACGGCGAACCAATCGCCTTCGTGCAGGAAGCCGGCAGCCCGGATTGGTGGACGCGCCCGACGCCGCTGCCGGAGAACATCCACCGTTTCACCAGCTTTGACGAGGTGCCGCTGGACCGCTATGCCGCGCTGCTGTGGGTGACGCACGCCGACGTGCCGGCCGAACGCTGGACCGCGCTGACCGAACGCCTGGTGGTCTACCGCCCGCCGCAGGAAGCATGAGTCCAGCCTTCACCATAGGCCTCGGCTGCGACCGCGGCGTGCTGCTGCAGACGGTGCGCGAAGCGGTGCAGGCCGCGCTGGCCGCCGCCGGCGCGCAACCGCAGCAAGTGGTGGCTGCCGCCAGCATCACGCTGAAGAAGGACGAAGTGGCGCTGCTGGCGCTGGCCGAGGAAAACGGCTGGCCGCTGCACTTCTACGAAGCCGAACAACTGGCCGCAGTCGACGTGCCGCATCCATCCGAGACCGTGCGCAAGTACACCGGCACGCCATCGGTGAGCGAAGCGGCGGCGCTGCTGGCCGCCGGACCGAATACGCCGATGACCGCGCTGGTCGTCGAAAAACATAAACACAAAGGGACGGACGGCCGCAATGCCACCGTCTCCATCGCAAGGAAAACACCATGAGTGGAGCTGGAAAAATCATGCTGGTCGGGATAGGCCCGGGCAGCGTAGAACACATGACGCAGCGCGCGCGCGACGCCATCGCCGAAGCGGATGTGGTGATCGGCTACGTCACCTACATCAAGCTGGTGGCGGATCTGATCGAAGGCAAGGAGATCATCCGCAAATCGATGACCGAAGAACTGGACCGCGCCATCAGCGCGCTGGAAGCGGCGCGCGCCGGCAAGAAGGTGGCGCTGATTTCGTCGGGCGATGCGGGCGTCTACGGCATGGCGGGTCCGACCTATGAAGTGCTGTTCCAGTCCGGCTGGACGCCGGACGATCCGGTGCAGGTGGAAATCGTCCCCGGCGCCTCGGCGCTGAACAGCTGCGCCGCGCTGGTTGGCGCGCCGCTGACGCACGACTTCTGCGCCATCTCGCTGTCCGACCTGCTGACGCCATGGCCGACCATCGCCCGCCGGCTGGACGCGGTGGCCATGGCCGATTTCGTGGTCGCGCTGTACAACCCGAAAAGCGGCCGCCGCACGCGCCAGATTGTTGAGGCCCAGCGCCTGTTTCTGCGCCATCGCCGTCCGGACACTCCGGTGGCCATCGTCAAGAGCGGTTACCGCCGCCGCCAGAACATCGTCTTCACCACGCTCGATGCGATGGCCGAAGCCGACATCGGCATGCTCAGCACGGTCCTGATCGGCAACAGCAACACCTTCGTGCGCTACGGCCTGATGGTGACGCCGCGCGGCTACGCCAACAAGTACGACATGGAAGAGGGCGGCGCCACGCGCGAAGGCGAAAAGGCAGGCCGTTCGCTGTCGACCGGCCTGCTGGGCTGGCTGGAAACGCTGCAGGCCGAGCACGCGGCCGGCGACAGCATCGAGACGCTGGCTGCGCGCCACCGCCTGCCGGCCGACTACATCCGCGACACCCTGAATGAACCGGTGGAAGCCGAAGCCGCCGCCAGCGAGGAGAGCGAAGCATGACTGACGCCGTGATCAAGCCGAAAATCGGCAATTACTACCGCCACATCCTGATCTGCACCGGCCCGCGCTGCGCCCAGGACGGCGCCTCGCAGGCGCTGTTCGACAGCCTGGGCGACAAGTTCAAGGCCGCCGGGCTGAACGAAGGCGAGTTGCGCGTCAAGCGCAGCCGGGTCAGCTGCTTTGCCGCCTGCAAGGGTGGTCCGATCATGTGTGTACAGCCGGACGGCACCTGGTATTACAACGTCACGCCCGAGAATATGGACCGCATCATCGACGATCACCTGTGCAACGGCAAGCCTGTGGAAGAGTTGGTATTCCACCAGGCGGGCAACACGGATTTTGAGCGATAACAAACGGTCGGCGTGCGGAATCTAGGGTCCCAAGCCAAAAGTGAGCTAAACTTCTACTTTCGCCGAACACATTTGGAGTTTTAATAAAATGGCATCAGTCAACAAAGTCATCATCGTCGGCAATCTGGGTCGCGATCCTGAAATTCGCTACATGCCGAGCGGTGATGCGATCGCCAACATCGCCGTGGCGACCTCGTATAAATCGAAAGACCGCAACACCGGTGAGCAGAAAGAGCTGACCGAGTGGCATCGTATTTCGTTCTTCGGCCGTCTGGCGGAAATCGTTGGCCAGTACCTGAAAAAAGGTTCGTCGGTCTACGTCGAAGGCCGTCTGCAGACCCGTAAGTACACCGATAAAGATGGCGTCGAGAAATACGCAACCGACATCATCGCGGAAAACATGCAGATGCTGGGCGGTCGCGCCGGCATGGGCGGCGACGCCGGCATGGACGACGGCAACAGCTACGGCGGTGGCGGCGGCGGTTACGAAGCCCCACCACAGCGCCAGGCACCGGCCCCGCGCCCGCAAATGGCGGCCCCGGCGCCTGCCCCACGCCCAGCACCACGTCCAGCACCGAACTTCTCGGATATGGATGACGATATTCCGTTCTAAACCAGCTTAGCTTGGGAAAGTAAAAATCCCCATAACTCCTTGAGGTTATGGGGATTTTTTATATTTTAGGGGCCGGATTATTTGCAGACGTAGGCCTTGCCGATCCACTCGCTGGTCATGCTGGTACCTTGCTGCGACCAGACGACGTCGGTGGCTTTCAGGCGTACGGCTTCGTTCATGGCCTTGGCCTTGGCGTTCTTGGTGCCGATGCCGGCGCTCAGGCCGACAAACACCGAGTCGGAACCGTAGACCGGACCTGCCAGCTTGCAGGACTTCACGTCACTGTCGTTGACTTCGCGGAGGTTGTTGGGCGTGACGGTGGTGCAGGCGGACAGCACTGCCAGGCTGCCGAGGCAGGCCAGTACGCGTTTGATGTTGTTCATGATTTCTTTCCGTTAGTGTGATTATTGGGCCGCCTGGCTGGCCAGCACATTGCCTTTCTTGTCGACCAGCTCGACCTTGAGGATCTGCGCCTGTACTACCTTCTTGCTGACGTCGGCGTCCTGCACGTAGCCGTACACCACCAGGTGCATCGCTTCGTACTTGCTGCGCAAGCCTTCGATCACGCGCGCCTTGTCTTCTTCCGGCACGTTGAGGTAGCGGAAGCTGGCGCCGTTGTTAAAGCCGATCTTGTAGCTGCTGTTGTCGCCAAAGTAGCGGTACGAGCCCTTTTCCCACAGCGATGAATCGAGCGGGAAGCCTTTTTTCTCGAAGTCATATTTCTGCACCGGGCTGGCAATCTCCAGCTTGACGTAGCGCTGCTGCGCCGCCTGCGCCACGCCGGCGTCGATCTTCACTTTCAGCGCTTTCAGCAGATCGTTTTTCTTGAACTCGTCGGAGGCGGTGGCGTAGTCGCGCGAGTAGCTGGTCGCGACTTCGTTGTAGTCGACCGGCATGCCGGCCACGCCGAGGTAGGCGAACATCAGCTGGTTGCCGCTTTCGATGTCGGTGTAGCTACTGGCCGGCGTGTTCGGATCGCCTTTCGGCAGGGCGGCGCGCGCCTGTTCCTTGGCTTGTTCGGCCATGACGGCCGGCTTGGCGGCGTCGGTCAGGTTCGGCTTGACGTCGGCGCCGGCCGGCACGGTGGCGGCCTTGTCGCCGCAGGCGGCCAGCAGGGCCAGCGTCAGCAGGCTGGCGGCAGGGAGGATACGGAATGGATGGCGCATGATGGTTCCTTGATCAAGTTAAAGAGGGTTCAAGCCTTGGCGGCGAGGAATTGGATGGCGCTGCGACCGGCCAGGTAGAGGCTGGCCGCCAGCGCCAGGTAGCCGCCAATGCCTATGGAGATGGCGCGCATGGCTTCGCGCAGCATTTCATTGCCGACGTTTTCGGCCATGCGTGCACCCTGGCCGCCGCCGAACATGCTGGCGGCGCCTTGCGCCTGCTTCAGGCCATCGCTGATGCCGAGGTAGACCATCAGCGCCACCAGCAGCATGAAGGCCAGCGGCAGCAGGCCGCCCAGGTAGGCGCGCTTGTCCTTCCAGACTTGCGGCGCCAGCGGCGCGATCAGGGCGACGATGCACAGGAAGGCGTAGATGCCGCCACCGCCGCCGCCACCCATATCGCTAAAGCTGGTCATCAGCGTGGCCGGCGAGTTGAGCACGCCGAGGATTTTCCAGAACGACAGTCCGATGCGGTAGCTGGACGAGATCTGGATGGCGACGGTGTTGAGGAAGAACCAGCCGGCCACTAGTGCCGCCATGGCGACCAGCGTCGGCACGCCGAAGCGCGCGGTCAGGCCGGCGGCCAGTTCGCCGCCTTTGGCCTTGGCGGCCTGCATCGCCAGTTCCGCTTGCTCCTTGGCCAGTTGGGTGTCTGCCACCGGGACCACGGTCCGCAAGACGCCGACCTCATCCAGGTCGGCTTCGACCACTAGGCCGACCTTGGGCGGCGTGTCCGACTTCCAGTGCGCTTCCAGCGTGAACGGATGCTGTACGCCGTCGATACTCAGCAGGCCGGGGCCGGCGTTGGTGTCCCGCAAAATCTTGCCGCGTTTTTTCATGATGCTGTTTCTCCTCTCCAGTTCCAGTGCCGCACACGCAGCCTGTCGCGGGGTTATTCGTAAGCCTGGAGAGCACGGTTCAAATTATTTTTTGTTTTTTGGATGTTGCCAAAAGATGATGATCTGACCCTATAATGTTTCTCATGATTACCAATCCCACCGTCAAAAAATCCCGTCGGAGGCCTGCTTGAGTACGCCTGCGCTGGCGCCCGGCGAGCTGCTGGCGGCCATGGCCGGCGGCGACCAGCGCGCGCTCGATGCGCTGTATCGCGGCTGGTCGCGCAAGGTGCGGGTGTTTGCCCATGCCAAGCTGCTGCGCTGCGGACTGGATGCCGACGCCATCGCCGACGAGGTCACGGTCGATGTGTTTCATGATTTGTGGCGGGCGCCGCTGCGCTACGACGGTCGCATCGAATTCGCCAGCTGGCTGCTCACGCTAACGCGCAACAAGACGGTCGATCAGATTCGTCGCCACGGCAAGCGGCAGGCGGCGGAAGTGTTGCTGGATGAAGAGGGTGAGCTGGAGCAGGCGGCCGCTACCCATCTGGAGATGATGGCGCCCAGTCCGATGGTGTTGCAGGAGAATGCGCAGCGCCGTTCGGCGGTACTCAATTGCTTGCGCCGCCTGCGCAATCCGCTGCAGCGGGAAAGCCTGACGTTGTGGGCGTTGGAAGATTTGTCGGTGGGCGAGATCGCCCGCATTCAAGGCGCGGTGGAGGGCACCGTCAAGAGCCGGCTGTTCCATGGCCGGCTCAATTTGCGCCAGTGCCTGGAGCGCTGGTTTGTACAGGAAGGTGGCCGTCATGGATGAGCAACAACGTTTGCTGGAACGCTTGCCCGACTACCTCACCGGTCACGTCACCGGCGCGGATGCAGAACGCATCGCGGCGTTGCTGGCCACCGATGCGGCGTGGCAGGCGCAGGCCGCCATGCTGGAGGATGTGCGCGGCGCCATCGCGGCGCAGATCGCGGCCATGGATAGCGATACCGGACTTGATGAGCTGCATCGGCGTATCGCCGCTGCACCGGTGTCTACGACCGTGACCGCTACGCAACCGCCACGCAACGCCTGGTGGCAGCGCCTGTTCGATCTGCGCCTGGTGCCGCAGTTCACGCCAGCCATCGTGGCGTCGCTGGTAGCGATATGTGCGGTGCAGGGCTGGATGCTGGGCCACGCGCCCGACACCGATGTGGCCTGGCGTGCCGCGCCACTCAACGTCGCCGCCCCGGCCGCCAACCTGCAGGTGCGCTTCGCCGCCGACGCCAGTCTGGCGCAGGTGGAAGCAGCGCTGCTGCAAGTCCATGCCCGCATCGTCGGCGGCCCGCAAGGCGGCCAGCGCTATCTGCTGCAAGCCGAGGATGCCACTGCCGCGCTCGCGCAATTGCGGGCTACCGCCGTGGTGGCCGAGGCCAGCGTCATTCCGCTCGCACCGGCGGCGCCGCAACCCTGATGCGCGGCCGGCTGCTTGTCTGGTTGCTGGCCGCAGCCGCCGGCGTTGGCGCACCCGCGGCAGCAGCCGAGCGCTACGCGCTGCTGGTCGGCGTATCGGCCATGCCGGCCTTGCCGCGCAGCGCCTGGCTGAACGGGCCGCGCTACGACGTGCCGGCCATGCGCAGCGCACTGCTGGCGCAAGGTTTTCCCGCCGCCCACATCACCAGCCTGGCCGACGGTGTCGACGGTGCCGCCGCACCGACCCGCAGCGCCATCCTGGCGCAACTGACCCAACTCGGCAAGACACTGCGACCGGACGATGTGCTGGTGCTCTATTGGTCTGGCCACGGCTTGCTGATGCCGGGTCAGCCCGGCGTGTGGCAAACGCCATCCGGCCAGCAAGTGCATCTGCTGACGCGCGACGCCCGCATCGATGCGCAGAGCCGCCAGCTGTCCGGCAGCATCAGCAGCGCCGACATCGGCCGCGCCATCGATGCGCTGGCGGCGCGCCGGGTGCAGGTGGTGGCGCTGTTCGACAGCTGCTACGCAGCCGGCAGCACGCGCGGTGATCCCGGCCTGGCTTGGCGCGGTCTGTCCAACTCGGCGATGGGATGGCTGCCACGGCCGGCCAGTCTGGGCGTCCGGCGTCCTGACAGCGAGCGTGCGGACATGCCGCCGCCGGTCAGCGCGGCCATGCCGCATGAGCGGCCGTTGTTTATCGGCTTCTTTGCCGCCGAGCCGCAGCAGCGCAGCGCCGAGGCGCTCAGCAGCGACTATGCCGGCCAGGCGCGCGGCATTTTCACGCGCGCACTGATCGCCGGCTTGGGCGATAGTCCTGCCAGCTACCTGGCGTGGGCCGGCGCCACCAACCAGCACTATCGCGACGCATTGGATGCGCGGCAGTTACCAGCGAGCGCCAGGCCATCGCCGGTGTATGCCGGCACGCTGGAGCAGCGGTTGTGGACAGCCGCCGGGGCGCCGGTGTTGTGGCCGGTCCGGCAGGACGGACGCGGCTGGTATGTGCCCTATGGCCGTCTGGATGGCTTGCAGGCAGGTGATCTGTTGCAGCGCGGCGCCAGCCTCTGGCGCGTCACCGACGTCGGCTGGGGCGAGGCGCGGCTGGCCGTCGCCGACAGCGTCGCAACAGCCGGCGACGGTGCTGGCCCGCTGGCGCTCAGCCCGCCACTTGACGGCGGCCGTACCGGCCTGCAAGGGAACGGCGCGGCTCCGGCCGGCGGCTGGGCTAGCCGGCTGCCGGCCAACACCACGGCTGTCGGCAGCGCGGCTGGCGGCATGTCGGCCGGCGCGGCCACAGTTGCCATCCTTGGGCGGCAGGGTAGCACGCGGGCGGTCAGCGTCACGCTGCCCGGTCGTAGCGCGGTGCGCTTGCGCGTGGCAGATAAGGAACTGCCGGCCTTGCGCGCGCGCGCCGCCAGCATCGCCGCCTTGCTGGCGTTGCCGTCGACCGCCGCCGCCGCACCGCTGCTGCAAGCGCGTATCGAGATACAGGCTCCGGGTCAAGCCGCCATCAGCCTGCCGTTTGCCGATCGCGACCTTGGTCCGCTGACGCCTGGCACCCGCCTGCGCGTGGTAGTGGAAAACGGTGGCGAGGATTCCGTCGATGCCGGCATTGTGCATCTGCCGTTGAGCGGGCCGGCCACGCGCGTGTTTCCGCCGTTTGAGGGCGACAGCAATCGCCTGCCGCCCGGCACGCCGGTCCAGATCAGCCGCTTTGAGCGCGAATTCGAGGTCACGGTCCAGGGTGCGGCCGGTGCGCCGGAATGGCTGGCGCTGGTGGCCGCACCGGCTACCAGTGGCGCCATGCCGCGCCGCTTTGCGCTGCTCGATGCGTTGCGCAGCAACGTTGCCGCGCCGGCCGAACGTGGCGCCTCGCTGGCGACCGGACACAATCCGGACCAGGCGCAGGTGGCGCGCGTCAGCTGGCGCGTGGCGGCAGGAGGCAGACAATGAAGCGAAGGTTGCTGGCATGCGCTGCGTGGCTGTATGTGGTGGCCGCTGGTTCCCCGGTAGCCGCGCAGACGGCGATTCCGGTAATGGCGCCATCGGCGGCGCCCGCTACCGGCAGTTGCCAGCCCGCCGCCGGCGAATTGCTGGCGATTGGTGACAAGGCGTTCGAGCAGGAGCGCTATCAGGATGCCGTGTCATCCTTCGAGCAAGCGTTGCGCCTGTGCCGCGCGGCCGGCGATATGCGCGGCATCTCAGCCGCCCTGCTGGAGTATGGCCAGACGGTCCATCACCTGAACCGCTATGCCGACAGCGAAGCGGCCTTGCTGGAAGGCTGGGCATTGCGCCAGAAAATCGACAGCAGCGCTACGCCGGACGGCGATCCCGACCGCGAGGGCGTGCATTATCCGGCCGAGTTGATGTACCTGTACCGACAGTCCAGCCGTTTCGACCTGGCCTGGCAGTGGGGGGAAATAGCGCTGCGCGTCAAGGCGAAGTCGGAGGGCACCCGCACCAGTTCCTATGGCACGCTGCTGTCCAACCTGTCCGGCATCACGCTGATGACGCGTGACTACGCGCGCGGCCTGGTCTACGCCAAGGAGGCGATGGATATCTGGGAGCACACCTCCGGCACCGACAGCACCGACCACGCCTGGGGCATGCGCGACGTCGGCGTGCTCTTGCTTCGGCAGGGCAAGCAGCAAGAGGCTTACTACTATCTGGAACGCGCTTACCGCATCCGTCTGGCCGCTTTCGGCCAGGACCGCACTGAGACGCAGACCAGTACGCAGGATATGGCGGCGTGGTACACCGAGGCCGGCAACGATGCGGCGGCATTGACCTTCGCCGAACAGGGGCTGGCCAGCGCGGTGCGGCGTTTCGGCCCCGATGCGGTGAATTCCACGTATGCGCTGTCGCGCGTATCGGCCATTCACCTGCGGCTGGGCGAGGCGGCACAGGCGGCCAGCGAGGCGGAACAGGTGCTGCGCATCCGTCGCGCAACCTTGGGCGAGCACCATGCACAAACCATCAGCGCCTGGCAGGATGTGGCGAGTACGCAGTTGGCTAACAACCGTTTGGGCCGCTCGGCAGCCGCGGCGCAGGCGGGATTTGACGCCTGCCGGGCGATGCCGGGCGGGATTGCTGCCTCGTGCGTCTGGCTCCAGCTGGCCCATGCCAAGGCGCTGTTGGCGCTGGGGCAGGCGCAGGTGGCATTGGACGAGGCCGAACGCGCCGCCGCCGTGGCCCGCGCGGCGCAGGGGGTGCTGGGCGGTGATGAGCGCGTCGCCGCCATGCTGCGCGCGCAGGCGCTGCTGGCGCTGGGACGCTACGAGCAAGCCGAGAGCACACTGGCCGAACTGGCGCAGCGTGTGGCGGCGTTGCCTGATCCGATGGCCAATGGCCAGACTGAAGTGGATCTGGCGCTTAATGCAGTGCGTGCCGAACGGGTCGGCATCGATGCGCAAGCCTTGTCTGTGCTGGCGGAACGTGTTGGCGTGCTGGCGCAGCAGTTGGCCGGGCAGCGTGGTCTGTCGCATCCCACGTATGCCAATGCGCTGCTGGATGCCGCCGCATTGAATGCACGCGGCCCGGACCTTGCGCTGGCGCGTCAGCAAAGCGCGCGCGCCATGGCGATCGGTCTGGCTAATCGCGCGACGTTGTTGCAGGCGCGCGCGGCTGCGCAGTTGAGCGCGCTGGATGATGGCAATCAGGCGGTGTTTCTTGGCAAACAGGCGGTGAATGCTTTGCAGCTGGCGCGCGAGAATATCACCGGTTTGCCGGTCGAGCAGCAGCATAGTTTTGTGCAGTTGAAGCAGGTAGCGTATCAGCAATTGGTTGATCGATTGTTGGACCGGCGCCGTATCGGCGAAGCGGAAAGCGTGCTGGCGATGGTGGAGGAAAACGAATTCCACGATCTGGTGCGTGGCGCGGACACCAGCGCCGATAGCCGCCAGGACGCCCGCATTGCCCGTCTTGGTTTCGACGGCGCAGACCAGTTGGCGCAACAGCAGTTTACGGCGCGCGCGCAAGCGTTGGAGCAAGCCGCGCAAGCGCTGGCGAAGGCGCGCGAGCATCAGGCGCAGGGCAGCGCAGGTGGCGCGGCGGAACTGGCGAAGGCGCAGGCCGACATGCAGCGCTTGTTGGACGCGGCTACGGCGGAGTGGAGCGCGCCGAATGCCGCCGCATCCGCCATCGCGGCAACATCGCTGGCTGCGTCTTCGCCCGCCGCGTCGGCTGCGGTACCGGATAGGACGCTAGACACCGTCACGCGCGCGGCATTGCCGGCGGGGCGGTTGCAGCTGACGTATCTGGTGAGCGAACGCCGCTTGCGCATCGTGGTTCAGCATGACAGCGTGGCGCGCGTGGTGACGCTGGATGTCGATGAGGCGGCGTTGGCGCGCGAGATCGCCTCCTTGCGGCGGCTGGCGCAAGATCCCGGCAAAGATCCGCGTCCGCACGCGCAGCGGCTGTACAACCAGCTGCTGGCGCCGGTGGCGCAGGAGCTGGCGCAGGCCCGCAGTCTGAGCCTGTCGCTGAACGGCGTGCTGCGCTACCTGCCGTTCGCCATGTTGCACGATGGCCGTCATTGGCTGGTGGAGCGCTTGCCGCTGCAGGTCGCCGGCGGCGCCGACTCGAACGACGTACCAGCCACAAGCAACGCCCCGGCGCGCACGCATTCGGTTGCGCTGTTCGGCCAAAGCCAGGCCACCGACGATCTGCCGGCCTTGCCCTATGTGGCGCGCGAGTTGCAGGCCGTGAGCGCCACCGAGCGCGCCGGCCATATTCCCAGCCAGACCTATCTGGACGCCAGCTTTACCGCTGCCACCCTGGAGCGGGCGCTGCAGCGCGACAGCATGGTGCACATCGCCAGCCACTTCGTGCTGCGCTCGGGGCGCGACGACGGCTCCTATCTGCTGCTTGGCAACGGCCAGCGTCTTAGCCTGGCGGAACTGGCGCTTCCGCGCTTCCGCTTCACCGGCCTGGACCTGCTGACCCTGTCCGCCTGCGAAACGGCGGTGCCGGCCGGTGTCGACGCCACCGGCCGCGAACTGGCCAGCCTGGCCTGGCTGGCGCGCGAACGCGGCGCGCGCAACGTGCTGGCCAGCCTGTGGCGCGTGTCGGACCGCTCCACCGCCACATTGATGACCGACTTTTATCAAGCGTTGGGACGCGGCGCCAGCAAGCCGGAGGCATTGCGTCAGGCACAATTGCGACAGATCGCCAGCGCGGCGGCAACCGGCGCCGGACGCGCACGCGGCCTGAAGGCGATCGACGCACCGGCGTCGGCAAGCATGCCGGCCGGCACCCACAGCCATCCGTTTTACTGGGCCGGTTTCACCATGCTGGGCAACTAAAAAACCATCAGCAGGATGCCGTGCCATATCTTTGGACAGGGGCCTCAACCGAACGCCTGATTCACCATTAAACTGACAGAATCACTCCCGAGGTCACCCACCATTTACGCGAGGAAAGCATGCGATTGCCACTGATTCCCCCAGCAGAACTGAGCACCGAGCAAAAATCTTTGTACGACAGCATGCGCAAAGGCATCGCCAGCAACTTCAATGCGTTCCAGGTGGAACGTGAAGACGGCGCCTTGATGGGGCCGTGGAATCCATGGTTGCACGAGCCGGCTATCGGCAAGGCAATCTGGGATCTGACATTGGCCATGACCGCCAACGCCGTGCTGCCCGACAATGTGCGGCAGATTGCCATCCTGGTGGTCGGCGCGCGCTACGACGCCGCCTACGAGTTGTACGCCCACGTGGCGGTGGCCGAAAAAGAAGGCATGTCGGCCGAGCGCCTGGCGGCGCTGGTGGCGGACCTGAAGCCGACAGACTTGTCGAAGGAGGAGAATGTCGCCTTCGATTTCTCGTATGCATTGAGTCGTGGCGGCGTGTTGCCGGAGCCGCTGTACCGGCTGGCCATCGCAACCTTCGGCCAACATGGCACGAATGAGTTAATCTATCTGGTCGGCCTGTATGCGCTGGTCTCGACTACGTTGAATGGTTTCAACGTGCCGGTGCCGGAACGCGAATAAACGAGTCTTCCCTAACATCTCTTTTGAAGGAACATCATGAGTATTCAAGACAAAGTTGCTGTTGTTACCGGCGCCGCCAGCGGCATCGGCAAGGAAATCGCCACGGTATTTTTCAAGAACGGCGCCAAGGTCGTCATCGCCGACCTGAACCTGGCATCGGCACAGGCCGCCGCCAAGGAACTCGATCCATCGGGCGAACGTGTGATCGCGGTGGCGATGGACGTCACCAATGAAGAACAGGTCGACGCCGGCATCGCCGACGCGGCGGCCAAGCTGGGCGGCATCGACGTGCTAGTCTCCAACGCCGGCATCCAGATTGTCGCCCCGGTGGATACCTTCGCATTCTCGGACTGGAAAAAGATGCTGGCGATTCACCTCGACGGCGCTTTCCTGACCACGCGCGCCTGCCTGCGCCTGATGTATGAACAGAAACGCGGCGGCAGCATCATCTACATGGGTTCGGTCCACTCGAAGGAAGCGTCGAAATTGAAAGCGCCGTACGTGACCGCCAAACATGGCCTGGTCGGCCTGTGCAAGACCGTCGCCAAGGAAGGCGCCGCCCACGGCGTGCGCGCCAACGTCATCTGCCCGGGCTTCGTGCGCACGCCGCTGGTGGAAAAGCAGATTCCCGAGCAAGCCAAGGAACTGGGCATCACGGAAGATGAAGTGGTCAAGAATGTGATGCTGAAGGAAACCGTCGACGGCGAATTCACCACCGTCGACGATGTCGCGCAGACCGCGCTGTTCCTGGCCGGCTTCCCGACCAACGCGCTGACCGGTCAATCGATCGTGGTCAGCCACGGCTGGTTCATGCAGTAATCAGATACGGCGTTAGCACCGTACCGCGGCGGCTGCGCTTAGCCGCGGTATAGCGGGTTGCTGGCGACGTAGACTTCAATCGCGCCTGCGTCGAAGCCGGCAGGCGCAATCTGTTTCAGGTCCACTTCGGTCACGTTCGGGTAGGTGTCGACGTGCCAGCTGAAGCTTTTGCCTTGCTGGACGAACTGCACGGTTTCGCCGTTCGTCACATTGACGTACCTGGTGCCGGCGTCGAGGTTGATAACGCGATCGCTGTAATTGTTGCCGACCACCTGACCGTAGTCGGCGGCATGGGCTGCGCTGATGGCGGCGGTGGCGACGGTCAGGGCTGGAAGGCACGTACGGCACGCACAAGGGCCAGCGGCGCAACCACACCAAGGGCACTGGGGCCGGAGTTTCGCCTGCCGCGTGGCGGCATGCACCACATCACCATGCTGAATACGTCGATGTTTTTCGCCCGCATGCCGGCCACCTTCATTGCCAAGTTCGCCGCCGTCAAGCCGGACCCGGTCCGCGGTGTCATGCCCCTATATGACACGTAACGCAGGCGTGACAACCTTATTGGGACGATAAACAAAGTAGGGCAATGATGGCAGGGCGTTAACAGCTTTACACGAATTTACGTGGTATTTGGGTGATAATTTCCTTTGTGCAATGTGTTTCCTTGTGGGAATTTGATAGTATTTGCTGACCCCTTCTGCTTTTCCTGCGAGACCGCCATGTCCCTTCTTTCCCGCCACAGTCGTTTAGCTGTCCCGCTGACCTGCATCGCCGCCTTGCTGAGCGCTTGCGGCGGCAGCACCACCGATAGCACGGCCAATACGGCGCAGTTGCAAGCGGCGCCGCTGGCCACCGCCACCACCATCCTGCAGCTTGATCCGGCCACCTTGCCGGACGCCGACGCGCAGCAGCTGGCGGTGCCGGCGTTCCACATGGCGCCGGTGTTGCTGGAGACGCCAGCCGACGCCAGCGCCGATGCCGCCGCGCCGGCCAGCGTGCACACGCAAACCGTGCCGACCGAATTCCGTGGCATCAGCTCGCGCCGCCTGACGTTGCAAGGCTTGCGCCAGGCCCAGGCGGCCCGCAGCCAGAGCACCAGCAGCGGCAGCAGCAGCAATGACGGCAGCGACAGCAGCGCAACCGCCAACACTACCGCCGCGCCGCTGGCGACTACCACGACCGTGGCCACCTACACGCCGGCGCAGATCCGCGCCGCCTACGGCCTGCCGACGCTGCCGGCCAGCTTCACCGGCCTGACTGCCGCGCAGGCGGCCCAGCTCGGCGCCGGCCAGACTATCTATATCGTCGACGCCCAGCACAATCCGAACGTGGCGGCCGAGCTGTCCGCGTTCAACACCAAATTCGGCCTGCCGGCCTGCACCACCAAGGCGATTGCCGCGACCGCCAGCCTGCCGCTGGCGACCGCATCGTCGTCGGCCTGCGAATTGTCGGTGGTGTACAGCACCGCCGCCGGCGGCATGACCGCCACCGCGCCGGCCTATGATTCCGGCTGGGCTACCGAGATTGCGCTGGACGTGCAGTGGGCCCACGCCACCGCGCCGCTGGCGCGCATCGTGCTGATCGAAGCCTCCACTTCCAGCTACAACAACCTGCTGGGCGGCATCAAGCTGGCCAACGCCATGGGGCAGGGGATCGTGTCGATGAGCTTTGGCGGCAGCGAGAGCAGCGGCACCAGCTCGGCCGAGAGCGCGTTCGCGGCCACCGGCATGACCTACCTGGCCGCGACCGGCGACTCGGGCGCGGCGGTATCGTGGCCATCGTCGTCGGCCAAGGTGCTGGCGGTGGGCGGCACCACGCTGACCTACACCGGCGGCACCCGCTCGGAAGTGGTGTGGTCCGGCACCGGCGGCGGCGTCAGCGCGTATGTGGCCACGCCGAGCTACCAGAGTACCGCCGTGCCCGGCATGGGCAGCGCCGTGCGCCGCACGGTGGCCGATGTCGCCTTCAACGCCGATCCAAACAGCGGCCAGTACGTGGCGGTGATCGCCTCCGGCACCTCCACCGTCAAGTGGGCCAGCGTCGGCGGCACCAGCCTGGCGACGCCGCAATGGGCCGGCCTGATCGCCGTCAGCAACGCGCTGCGCGCCGTCAATGGCAAAGCTGCGCTGGGGGCGCCGCACGTGGCGCTGTACACCAATATCTCTACCGTGCCGGGCACCTATGCCAGCACCTTCGCCGATATCACCAAGGGTAGCCACGGGACGTGCGCCGCCTGTAGCGGCGAAGTCGGCTACGACCAGGCTACCGGCCTCGGCACGCCGAACGCCACTGCGCTGCTGTCGAGCCTGTCCGGTCTGACGGTGCAGACGGCGCCGGTGGTTGCGGCGGCCAGCATCAGCGGCAAGGCCGGCACCGCGCTGAGCTTCACCGTGGCGGTGACCGCCAGCAATGCCGTGACCTACACGCTGAGCGGCGCGCCGTCCGGCATGAGCATCAGCAGCGCCGGCGTGGTCAGCTGGGCAACGCCGGTGACCGGCACGTATAGCGTGACGGTCACCGCCAAGGACAGCAAGACCGGCTTGAGCGGGCAGGGCGTGTACACGGTGACGATTGCGGCCGCCACCAGCAGCACCACGACGACGACGACCACCGCCGCCGGCAGCGGCCCGGTCATCAAGGCCACCACCATGAGCGGCGTGGCCGGCCGCGCGCTGAGCGGCACGATCAGCATCACCGACGCCACCAGCAAATCGATCTCGGTCAGCATCTCCGGCGCACCGCTGGGCATGAGCTTCCAGGTCAGCGGCATGCAGATTGTGGCCAGCTGGGCCTCGCCGCAGACCGGCAGCTACACGCTCAAAGTGGTCGCCACCGACGGCAACGGCGCCAGCGCTTCGCTCGCCGTGCCGGTGACGGTGACCGCCCGCTAAGCCGCACCAGCACTCACCTCGAGCCCGGCCTTTGCGCCGGGCTTTTTTGTTTCCGTCCCTCGCAAGCGGGATGGCGGGAGGCTGCGGACAGCGCTACATTCTGTTATAGTTCAGCAATAATTGGTCTGACCAATTGCAGTTTGGTCAGGCCATAATTACATAAGTGTAATATTGCTAAACAAAAAACGGCGCCTGCTGGCGGGTGCTGTCCTCCTCACTTTCACTACACGCTACCTATGTCCAAAGACAAATTCAGTCCGTCTCGCCGGACGATACTCATGGCGACTGCAGCGGCCGTTCCTCTGGTTTCCGTGCCGGTCTACCGCGCTGCCCGCGCCGACGGCCTGGAAGGGGTCGAACTGGCGCAGTACCAGCCGGTCTTCTTCTCGGCAGCCGAATGGCAATTCCTGCTGGCCGCCTGCGACCGCCTGATCCCGGCCGAAGGCCGTGGTCCGGGCGCACTGGAAACCAACGTCCCGGTGTTCATCGACCAGCAGCTGCACAACGGCCTCGGCGACGACGTCTACATGGACGGGCCGCACAAGGCCGACGCGCCGTCGACGCTGGGCTTCCAGAGCGCCTTCACGCCGCAGCAGTCGTACCGCACCGGCATCAAGCTGGCGCAGCAATATGCGCAGCAGAAGCACGGCAAGCCGTTCGAGCAGCTGGCGCCGGCCGACAAGGACGCGCTGCTGACCGCGCTGCAAAAGAACGAGATCGTGTTTGCCGACCTCGGCGAGCCAGGCCTGAAGGCCTCGTCGTTCTTCAACCAGATGCTGGGCGACGCCAAGAACGGCTACCTGGCCGACCCTATGTACGGCGGCAACAAGGACATGAAGGCCTGGGTGGCGATCGGCTTCCCCGGCGCCCGCGCGGCGTACACGGAATGGGTTGACCAGCACAACGTCAAGTATCCCTTGGGTCCGGTCAGCGTCAGCGGCAAGCGTGCTTAAAAAGAAGAAAGTCAAACATGTCAAACATCACTAACGACGAAGTAGACGTCGTCATCGTCGGCCTCGGCTGGGCCGGCTCCATCATGGCCATTGAACTGGCCAAAGAAGGCCTGAAGGTACGCGCGCTGGAGCGCGGCCCGGACCGTCCGCCAGAAGATTTCGCCTACCCGAAACCAGCCGACCAGTACGCCTACGCGATCAAGAACAAGGTGTTCGCCACCCCGCGCGACGCCGCGCTGACGGTGCGCTACAACGACAGCGAAACCGCGCTGCCCACCCGCAAGTGGGGCGCGTTTGCGCCCGGCACCGGCGTCGGCGGCTCCGGCCTGCACTGGACCGGCGTGCTGATCCGCCCGACCACTACCGACCTCAAGCTCAAGACCTACGCCGACCACGCCTACAAGCGCGGCGCGCTCGATCCGGACATGCGCATCAAGGACTTCCCGTTCAGCTGGGAAGAGATCGAACCGTTCTACGACAAGTTCGACAAGATCTGCGGCCTGTCCGGCACCACTGGCAACCTGCAGGGCGTGATCCAGCCGGGCGGCGACCCGTTCGAAGGCCCGCGTTCCAGCCCGTATCCGCTGCCGGCGCTGCACGACACCTACAACAGCTCGCTGTTCGCGGCCACCGCAAAAAAGATGGGCTACCACCCGTTTCCGAACCCGTCGGCCAACGTCTCGCAGGCGTGGACCAACCCGTACGGCGCGCAGCTGGCGCCGTGCAACTACTGCGGCTACTGCTCCAAGTATCCGTGCCTGAACTATTCGAAAGCCTCGCCGCAGACCACCATCCTGGACGTGGTCAAGCGCATGCCGAACTTCAGCTACCGCGCCAACGCCAACGTCATCCGCGTCGACCTGCACGCCGACAAGAAGACCGCCAAGGGCGTCACCTACATCGACGAGAACAAGAACGAAGTGTTCCAGCCGGCCAGGATCGTCATCCTGTCCAGCTTCCAGTTCGCCAACGTGCGCCTGATGATGTTGTCGGGCATCGGCCAGATCTACAATCCGCAGACCGAGACCGGCACCATCGGCCGCAACTATGCCTTCCTGAGCAATGGCGACGCCACCCTGTTCTTCAAGGACAAGCACTTCAATCCGTTCGCCACCGCCGGCGCCACCGGCGAAATGTTCAACGACATCTCGCCCGGCAATTTTGAAGACGGCATCAAGCTGGGCTTCATCGGCGGCGCCAAGATCCACAGCTCGCAAGCGACCGGCGCGCCGATCGGCACCTCGCTGCCGAAAGGCACGCCAGGCTGGGGCAAGGGCTGGAAAGAAGGCATGGTCGACTGGTATGGCCGCTCGATGAAAATCGGCATCACCACCACCTGTCAGTCGTACCGCGGCCACCACCTGGACCTGGATCCAAACTACAAGGACCCATGGGGCCAGCCGCTGCTGCGCATGACCTTCGACTGGCGCCAGAACGAACTCAAGCTGCAACGCTATCTGCGCGACATCGTGCTCGGGATTGCCAAGGAACTGGGCCCGGATTCGATCAGCGAAAACTTCCTGGCGCTGGACTCGCATTGGGACATCACCAAGTACGTGTCGACCCACAACGTGGGCGGCGCCATCATGGGCGATTCGCCGCGCGACTCGGCGCTGAACCGCTACCTGCAATCGTGGGACGTGCACAACGTCTTCGTGCCGGGCGGTAATGCCTTCCCGCAGAACTTCCAGGCCAATCCGACCGCGACCATCGGCGCCATCACGCTGTTTGCTGCCGAAGCGATCAAGAACCAATACCTGAAAAACCCTGGCCCGCTGGTGCAAGTATGATGAACAAACTGACGCAATTCCTCACCACGGCAATGCTGGCGCTGGCCGGCGCCGCTGCCAATGTTGCGCATGCCGCGCCTGATCAGGCATTGATACAGCGCGGCGAATACCTGGCGCGCGCCGGTGACTGTATCGCCTGCCACAGCGCGGCCGGCAAGCCGGCTTTCGCCGGCGGCCTGGCGATCGACAGCGGCCACGGCATCATTTACTCGACCAACATCACGCCGGACAAGCAGCATGGTATCGGCGCCTGGACCGAGCAGCAGTTTGCCGACGCCGTGCGCAAGGGCGTGAAGCCGGACGGTACGCACCTGTATCCGGCCATGCCGTACACCAGCTACGCCAAGGTCAACGATGCCGACATCAAGGCGCTGTATGCGTTCTTCCAGACGGGCGTGAAGCCGTCGGCGTTCGATCCGCCGGCCACCAAGATGAACTTCCCGTTCAATCTGCGCTGGGGCATGGGCGTGTGGAACCACCTGTTCGCCGACACCAAACCGTTCGTGGCGCAAGCCGGCTGGAGCGACAAGGTCACGCAGGGCGCGTATCTGGTGGAAGGCCTGGGGCACTGTTCCAGCTGCCACACGCCGCGCGGCTTCGCGATGAACGAGAAAGCCGGCAACAG
Organism: Duganella margarita; assembly: GCF_009857535.1. Classification (GTDB taxonomy): domain Bacteria; phylum Pseudomonadota; class Gammaproteobacteria; order Burkholderiales; family Burkholderiaceae_D; genus Rugamonas; species Rugamonas margarita. The sequence goes on along the minus strand of NZ_WWCS01000001.1, from coordinate 767 downwards.
CGGCCAGCAGAAATTCCTCGCCGGTGGTGAGCTGAACGACTGGCCGGTGCCATCGCTGCGCGGCCTGCCGCGCTGGAGCGAAGCGCAGATCGTCGACTACCTGCAAACCGGCCGCAACCACGGTTCGGCGGTGGCGGGCGAGATGACGGCGGTGGTCGAGCACAGCACCTCGCATCTGCAGGATGCCGATCTGCAGGCGGTGGCGGCCTATCTCAAGCAACTGTCGCCGGCGCCGCCACGCGGACCGGCCGTCAAGCCGCAGGGCAAGGAAGAAACCGCGCGCAAGCTGACGGCCGCCGTCAACCTGACGCTGGGCGAACGCCTGTACCTGGACAACTGCGCGGCCTGTCACTTTGTGAACGGCAAGGGCGCCAGCCGGGTATTCCCTGAGCTGGATGGGGCGACCGTGATCAATGCGGACAATCCGACCGCGCTGGTCAACGTGGTGCTGCACGGTGCGCGCACGCCGTCGACCGAGAAAGCGCCGTCGATCCTGGTGATGCCCGGCTTCTCGCGGCGCCTGAGCGACGCCGAAGTGGCCGCGCTGGCGACCTTCCTGCGCCAGGGCTGGAGCAACAGCGCCGACAGCGTGTCCGAACGCGACGTCGCCAAGATCCGCGCCAAAGCCACCCACTAACCCAATCCGGGGTCAGATACCGTCTTGAATAGCAAGCCCTTTCGCCAGGTAATTGGGGTCAAAGGGCTTGTTTGTTTTGATGACGCCGTAAATGAAATGCGCCAGCTTATGCATGACGGCGCCGATGACG
>NZ_WWCS01000019.1 GCF_009857535.1 Duganella margarita | reverse complement strand
GCACCGGCACCGACGTCACCGCCGGCCCGGGCGCAGGCGCGGCCAAGGCACGCGTCTCGCGGGCCTGTGCGGCGGCCAGCGCCTCATTGACTGCTTCCGCCGCCGCTGCCGCAGCGGCGCCCAGCAGCGAAGTGCGTGGTCGTGTATTGGTCATTTTACCGTCACAGTATAAGAAATTATGTTGCGAAGTGTACTGGCACTGTACTGGTTTTGTCACGTAGCATAAACCCATGAATACAAATACACCAGTCCTGACCAGCCACCGCCGCCTGAGCGACGAAACTACCGGCATGCTGCTGGGCCTGATCGGCGTGGCCATCTTCAGCCTGACGCTGCCCTTCACCCGCCTGGCCGTCAGCGGCGGCGTGGGCAGCAGCGGCATTGGCGCTGCCGGCGCTGGCCTGTCGCCGATGTTCGTCGCCCTGGGCCGCGCCCTGACCGCCGCCGTCCTGGCCGCCGGCTGGCTGTACTGGAAACGCGCGCCGCTGCCGCCGCGCTCCGCCCTGCCAGCCCTCGCCATGGTCGCCATCGGCTGCGTCATCGGCTTCCCGTGGCTGACGTCAGTTGCCATGCGCACCCTGCCGGCCGCCCACGGCGCCGTGCTGGTCGGCGTGCTGCCGCTGGCCACCGCCCTATTCGCGGCCCTGCTCGGCGGCGAAAAACCGTCCAGGGGCTTCTGGATCATGGCCATCTTAGGATCTGTCCTGGTGATCGGCTTTGCGCTGCGCCAGAGCGGCGGCGCCCTGCACGCGGCCGACCTGGCGATCTTCCTGGCGGTGCTGCTGGCCGCCATGGGCTACGCCGCCGGCGGCCGCCTGTCGCAAACGCTGGGCGGCCAGCAAACCATCTGCTGGGCGCTGATCCTGGCCGCGCCGCCGCTGCTGCCGGTAGTCGGCTGGCTGGCCTGGCAGGACAGTGCGCAACTGGCCCACGCCAGCGCCGCCGCCTGGACCGGCTTCGCCTATGTTTCGGTGTTCTCGATGTTTATCGGCTTTTTCTTCTGGTACCGCGGCATGGCGCTGGGCGGCGTGGCGCGGGTGGGACAAGTACAGCTGGTCCAGCCCTTCCTCTCTGTACTGGGCGCCACCGTGGTCTTGGGCGAGACGCTGGCCTGGCCAACCGTGGTCTTTGCAATCGCCGTCATCGCCACTGTGGCCGCAGGCCGCAAAATGCAGGTAAAACGCGGCTGACGCCGTACAGTATCTCGATTTCGCGGCAACTGGAGAGCTGCCGCGCCGCGAGAGTACAATATCGGTCTCAACACACATAACAACTGGATAAGCACATGTCTGTTTACGAAAAACTCAAAGCGCTGGATATCACCCTGGCTGCGCCAGCCACTCCGGCCGCCGCCTACGTCATGTACGCTCAAACCGGCAACCTGGTATTCCTGTCGGGCCACATCGCCAAACGCGCCGACGGCAGCGTCTGGGTCGGCCAGCTAGGCAAGAACATCGACACCGCAGAAGGCAAGGCCGCCGCGCGCGCCATCGCCATCGACCTGATTGGCACCCTGCAGGCGGCCGTCGGCGGCGACCTGACCCGCGTCAAGCGCATCGTCAAAGTCATGAGCCTGGTGAACTCCACCGCTGAATTTACTGAACAACATCTGGTCACCAACGGCGCTTCCGAGCTGCTGGGCGAAGTCTTCGGCGATGCCGGCAAACACGCCCGCTCGGCCTTTGGTGTCGCTCAAATCCCGCTTGGCGCCTGCGTCGAAATCGAACTGATCGCGGAAGTCGCGTAAAGCGGGCGGCAACTTACCCGTTGCCGTTCCATCTATAAAAGCACGCCACAAGCGAGCTTGTTGTTATCCTCTAGTGAGACACGTATGAAAATCGAAAATCCCAATCCGATCCAGTGGCAGTTCGCCCAACGCGCCGAACAGCTGCAAGCTTCCTTCATCCGCGAGATCCTGAAGATCACGCAACAGCCGGAGATCATCTCCTTCGCCGGCGGCCTGCCGTCGCCGCTGACCTTCCCGGTCGACGAAATGAAGGTCGCCTACGACAAAGTGCTGACCAATAACGGCAAAGTGGCGCTGCAATACGGCCCGACCGATGGCTACACCCCGCTGCGCCAGTGGATCGCCGACTCGCTGTCGACCGGCGGCGCCAGGATCCTGCCGGAACAAGTGCTGATGACCTCCGGTTCGCAGCAAGCGCTCGACCTGCTGGGCAAAGTGCTGATCGACGAAGGCAGCCGCGTGCTGGTCGAGACGCCGTCCTACCTCGGCGCGCTGCAAGCCTTCTCCGTCTACCTGCCGGAGTTCAAATCGGTGGACACCGACGACCATGGCCTGGTGCCGTCGTCGATCGCCGCCGTCGCGCAAGGCGCGCGCCTGCTGTACTCGCTGCCGAACTTCCAGAACCCGACCGGCCGCAGCCTGTCGTTCGAGCGCCGCCAGGAACTGGTGGAGACCTGCGCCCGTCTGGGCCTGCCGCTGATCGAGGACGATCCGTACGGTTCGCTGAGCTACAAGGGCGAGCCGCTGCCGAAGATGGTGGCGATGAACCCGGACGGCGTGATCTACATGGGCTCCTTCTCCAAGGTGCTGACGCCTGGCATCCGCCTCGGCTACGTGGTGGCCCCGCTGCCGCTGGCGCGCCGCCTGGAACTGGCCAAACAGGCGGCCGACCTGCATACGTCGCAGCTGACCCAGATGGTGGTGCACGAGGTAATCAAGGACGGTTTCCTCGACCAGCACATTCCGAAAATCCGCGCGCTGTACGGCGACCAGTGCCAGGTCATGCTGGACGCGATGGCCCAGCACTTCCCGGCCGGCGTTGAGTGGACCAAGCCGGAGGGCGGCATGTTCATCTGGGTCACGCTGCCGAAGCACATCGACGCCATGAAACTGCTGGACGAAGCGATTGCGCAAAAAGTCGCTTTCGTGCCGGGTTCGCCGTTCTACGCCAACGAGCCGGCCACCAACACGCTGCGTCTGTCGTTCGTCACCGTGCCGCCGGAACGCATCCGCCACGGCATCGAAATCCTGGGCAAGCTGATCGCCGCAAAACTGTAAGCGGCACCGTTGCGGGCGGTCGTTGTACGACGACGGCCGCCCGCAAAAATACAACACATCGCCAGCGACTTTATCACCAATAGTCACCTGAATCGGCCGATTCCGTAACATCCCACCAACATTACTTACACCATCTGGCGCGAGTCTGCGTGCGACCTGATGCATCCAAAGCAACACCCTCATTCGCCTGGATTTTTTTTCACCTACAGGCGTTGCAAAGCGGTATGATTTGAACGGATAGTCACTTTCATATCAGGCCAGCCTTTGTTGAAACGCGCCCTCACCGTCATTGCATGCCACCGCCGTTGCCGCCCTGCGCAACCGGCCAGCCACACCTGCGCCATTCACCAGGTTAAGGGCGCCCACCAATGAACCCCGGAAGTCTGAGTTACGCGACGCGGCGCGATGCCGCGATCCTGATCGTGGACGACGCCCCCGAGAATCTGGGCGCGCTGCGCAAGCTGATGGTCGAACAGGGTTACCAGACCTTTGTGGCCACCAGCGGCGAGCGCGCGCTGAAAATCGCCCGCCGCGTCCATCCGGACCTGATCCTGCTCGACATCATGATGCCGGGGATGGACGGCTACGAAACCTGCCGGCAGCTCAAAAGCCACGAAGCCACCCAGCGCATCCCGGTGATCTTCATGAGCGCGCGCACCGATACCGACGACGTGGTGGCCGGTTTCGACCTCGGTGCGGTCGACTACATCAGCAAGCCGCTGCGCATGGCGGAAGTATGCGCGCGGGTGCGCACGCAGCTGCAAATCCGCAGCCGCAGCGAGACCCACGAAGAACAGGCCGAACGCCTGCGCACCATCGTCAACAACATGGCCGAGGGCCTGTTGATCATCGAAGCCGATGGCCGCATCCAGTTCACCAACCCGGCCTGCGACAAATACCTGGGCTACCAGGCGGACGAACTGGCCGGCAGCACCATCGCCGACCTGCTCAATCCCCTGGTGGCGCAGGAATACCTGGACTACTTCGAGCGCTACGCCGCCGCGCCGCAGACTGCGCACAACCACGGCACGCGTGAAGTGATCATCCGCCACCGCAACGGCAGCTCGGTGTGCATGGACCTGACGCTGACGCCGATGTACCTGCGCCAGCCGCTGTTTATCGGCCTGCTGCACGACATCACGCACCACAAGCAGTCGGAAGACACGCTGCTGCGGGCCGCCATGGTCGACCCGCTGACCAAGATCGCCAACCGCCGCCACTTCGACAGCTTCCTGGAAAAAGAATGGCAACGCGCCATGCGCAGCGGCCAGCCCTTGTCGCTGGTGGTGCTGGACGTCGACCACTTCAAGCTTTACAACGACACGCTGGGCCACCCGGCCGGCGACAGCTGCCTGCAACAGGTGGCCGCGGCCATCGCCTCGCACGCGCTGCGGCCAACCGACCTGGCGGCGCGTTACGGCGGCGAGGAATTCGTGCTGCTGTTCGCCGAAACCGATGGCGATGCCGCCTACCTGCTGGCCGAAGCGATTCGTGCCCACATCGAATCGCTGCAGATCCCGCATCCCCGCTCTACCACCTCGCCGTGGCTGACGGTCAGCATCGGCGTGGCCACCATCCACCCGCACCAGCTGGACAACACCGAATCGCTGTTCGTCGCCGCCGACCGCGCCATGTACGTGGCCAAGGAAGGCGGCCGCAATCAGGTGCAGGCCACCAAAACCGGTAGCGCGTCGCTGGCCGCCGTCAAAGCACTGGTGATGCGCTGACGTTGGCTGTGCGGCGCAAGGCCTTGAGCCCGAGCGGCACGCTGCCCGTCAGCGCCAGCAGCGCAAACACGATCACGCCCATGCCGCCGGCATCCTGGAACAACTCGCCCGCGCCCACCGTGCCCAGCGCCACCGCCGCAAACGTCACCACCACGGAGCGCGACAGCAGCGTACCGTCGCGGTCTTGCGCCGAGATGAAACTGTTCAGCACCGCCATGATGGTGTAGAAGGCCGCGTTCAGCATCAGCTGGCCGACGAAGAACAGCAGCGCGTCATGCGCGGTAAAGAAGCACGCCACCGACGCAAACATCACCGCCAGCGCGCCGATCACCGTCAGCCCGCGCCGCGCCGCCAGCGCCGGTATCGCCGGCACCACCGCGCCAAAGAATCCCAGCAGCGACGACACCGACAGCAACACGCCGATCTGCGGCAGCGTCAGGCCTATCCGCTCGCCCTGCAACGCCGACACCGCCCACACGCCTGCCTGCACGCTATACACGCCGACGAACACGCCCCACGCCAGCCAGATCTCCGCCATGCCGCGCTGCCGCCCCACCTCGGCGCCGGCCGGCCGCTCCGGCATCAGCGATGGCACGCGTATCGCCACCGCGCCCAGCACCGCCGTCATCAGCGCCAGTCCTTGCCACACCGCCGCGCCGCTGGCCGCATCGGGAAATAGCGTCAACAGCGTGAACACGCCCGCCACCGCCAGGCCGGAAAGCAGCAGCACCAGTCCCCACAGACGCTCCGCATCGCGATGGCAGGCCAGGCAGATGCCGACCATGACGATCATCTGCGCCTCGCACAAGCCGGCCACCAGCCGCAGCACGCTGAATACCGCCACCGGCAGCACCAGCACGCACGCCGCCTGGCACAGCGCCAGCAACAGCAAGGCGCCCGTAGTCAACGCGGTCGGCGCGCGCCGCGCCAGCGACGGCAGCACGATGCAACCCGCCAGCATGCCGATCATCTCGGCGCCGGTCAGCATGGTCGCCTGTCCTTCGTCCAGATGCAGGCGCGCCATCGCGTTGGTTACCAGCAGCGGCATCATGGTGGTGCCGCCGATGCCCAGCGCCCAGGTGCAGGACAGGATGAAGGTCGGAGGTTGCGTCATGTCGTGTCCCCAGTTGTTGGCGGCATTGCCGCTTTTTTCCAAGCTTACGATGGCGGCGCCGTGTAACGGGTCTAAAATGGCCAAACAAGGCACCGAAACGGCCACTGCGATCATGCGTGATCCAGCCGCCACAAACCATACTATGCTAACCGCAAAGTTCACCACCAGGAGCATCCATGCCGCTCAAACCGCATCATCCCGACGCCGAAGCCGCAGCCGACGTGCCGCCGCACGTGATTCGCCAGGTGCTGCAACTGGTGGCCAGCCGTGGCCACTCGGCGGAACGCCTGTGCAAGGGGCTGGGCTTCACGCCGGAAAACCTGTGCGACGCCAACTTCCGCGTCTCCTACCGCCAAACCAGTCTGCTGGTGCGGCGCGCCATGCAGCGCTGGGGCGATCCGGCCATCGGCATCGCCACTGGTGCGCGCCAGACGGTGGTGTGTTTCGGCCTGCCGGGTCTCGGCATGCTGACCTGCGCCACGCTGGGCGAGGCATTCCAGTACCTGATCAAATACCAGCGCGCGGCCGGCGCGCTGACCACCAACGAAATGAGCATCCTCGACGAGCACCACTTCGTCACGGAGGTGAATACGCGCTTTCACGATCCGGAGCTGGAGCCATTCTTCATCGAAGAGATTTTCGTCAGCGGTGTGGAAGTGTCGCGGGCGATGGTCGGATCGCACTTCCGCCCGGCGCGGCTGGAACTGCGCTATCCGCGCCCCGAGTATGCGGCGGCCTACAGCGAGTACTTCCGCTGCCCGGTCGTCTTCAACGCCCCAATGAATCGGCTGATCTGCGACATGGCCTGGTATCACTGCCCGCTGCCCACCCACGACCGCTACATGCAGGACAGCCTGCAAGCGCAGATCGACGAGCTATTGGAACAGGAAACGCCGCGCAACGATCTGGTGGAATCGATCATGAACGAACTGCGCGGCTCCATCGACGAAGTGCCGGCGCTGGCGCGCATCGGCGAAGCGCTCAACCTGAGCGAACGCACGCTGCGCCGCCGGCTGGCGGAACTGGACACCTCCTACCAGCGGCTGGTGGACCAGGTGCGCTACGAATGCGCGCTGGATCTTCTAAAGCGCAGCGACATGCCGCTGATCGATATCGCCATGGCCACCGGCTTTACCGATGCCCGCAACTTCCGCCGCGCCTTCAAGCGCTGGTGCGGCATGCTGCCCAACCAGATCCGCCAGGGCGCGCCCGCTCCACGTTTGATCCCCATGGAGCGGGCCGGCAGCAGCGGGTCGCAAACCGCCGTTTAGGACAGCTCCCACTTGCCGGCGCGGACCTCCACCAGTCCGCGCCGCCGCAGCGACTCCAGATAGCGCGCATGCCCGCGTAAGCCCTTCTTGCGGAATAGCGGTATCAGCTTGGGCAGCATGTTCGGCACCAGCATCGCCAGCCGCACCGTCCATGACTCGCTAACGCGCGGATAGCGCTCCAGGCATGGACTATCCAGCATCCGCATCACCTGCTTCGCCACGTCGTCCGGCTGCTGCGGCGGGTCCATGAATTGCAGCGTGTTGCCGCCTTCGATCGCCTCGCGCATCAGCATTGGCGTCTCGGTCGCCGATGGCATGACGTTGCCGATCTTGACGCCATGCCGCTCGGTGTCCATGCCGAGGCACAGCATGGCGCCGCGCAGCCCGAACTTGGTGGCCGAATAAATGCCCGTCTCCGGTAGCGGAAAAATCCCGCCCAGCGATACCGTGTTGATCACGCGGCCGTCGCCTGAGCGCTGCAAGGCCGGAAAGGCCAGCCGCGTCAGCACAATCGGCGACAGCAGATTGATATTCAACTCGCCGAGAATATTCTCGACCGAGCGCTCCTCGAAATGGCCGGTGCCTGTAATGGCGGCGTTATTGACCAGGATATCCAGCCGCCCGTAGCGCTCCTGTATCAGCGCCAGCAGCTCCGGCAGCTTATTGAAGTCGCGCAGATCGATCTGCACGCCGGTCGCCGCCGGCCCCAGTTCGGCCACGGCGAGATCCAGCGAGGCCTGGTTGTAATCCGCCAGCACGCACTGGATACCGCGCTCAATGAGGCCACGGCAGATGGCGCGGCCGATGCCGCCGGCGCCGCCGGTAATCAAGGCCACGCGGCCCGGTGCTGTCGTCAGCATGGCGCACCCCTTCCCAGTTGCATCCAGATGGTCTTGGTCTCCGTGTACTGGTCATGCGCCAGCAGCGACTTCTCGCGGCCGCCGAATCCGGACTCCTTGTAGCCGCCGAACGGCACGCCGGTATCGCCTTCCGAAAAACAGTTGACCGACACCGTGCCGGCGCGAATCTGCCGCGCCACGCCGTGCGCCGCATCCAGGCTGCTGGTGTAGACCGACGAGGCCAGGCCGTAGCTGGTGTCGTTGGCAATGGCCACACCCTGCGCTAGATCATCAAACGTCAGCACCGACAGCACCGGGCCGAAAATCTCCTCGCGGGCGATGGTCATCTGCGCGCGCACGCCATCAAAAATGGTCGGCTCGACAAAGCTGCCGCCGCTCTCCTGCCGCAACTGACGGCCGCCATACACCAGCTGCGCACCTTGCGCCTTGCCACTTTCAATGTAGCCCAGCACCCGCCGCATATGCTGCGGCTCGATCATTGCCCCCACCCGCGTGGACGGATCGAGCGGGTCGCCGACGCGCCACTGATCGAAGGCGCGCTTGACCTCTTCCAGCAGCTCGTCCTTGCGCGAGCGGTGCACGATCAGCCGCGAACCGGCGCTGCAATTCTCGCCCTGGCAGAACAACGCCCCCAACGCCACCTGCTGCGCCACGCCGGCCAGATCGTAGGCATCGGCCAGCACCAGCGCGGGGCTCTTGCCGCCGCACTCCAGCACCACCCGCTTCATATTCGACTCGGCCGAGTATTTCAGGAACTGCCGTCCGACCTCGCCCGAGCCGGTAAAGCTGACGCAATCAATGTCGCGATGGCGGCCAATCGCCTGCCCCACCGTTTCGCCATAGCCCGGCACAATATTCAGCACGCCATCCGGCACGCCCGCTTCCAGTGCCAGGCGGCCCAGCACCAGCGCCGTCAGCGTGGTCTGTTCGGCGGGTTTGATGACGATGGAGTTGCCGCTGGCTAGCGCCGGGCCGATCTTCCAGCCGGCCAGATAGATCGGGAAATTCCACGGCAGAACCGCACCGACCACGCCGATTGGTTCGCGCACGATCATGGCGACGATATCCGGCGCGGTCGGCGCCACCTGGTCGTATAGCTTGTCGGCCGCTTCCGCGTGCCAGCGCAGGCTTTCGATCATGTCCGGCAGATCGGCCGACAGCGCATCGCGTATCGGCTTGCCGGAGTCCAGGCTCTCCATCAGCGCCAGCGTCTCCAGATTGGCTTCAACCAGATCGGCAAAGCGCAGCAGCACCTTCTTGCGGTGCTTGGGTGCGGCGCGCGACCAGTCGCCACGCTCGAACACGCGACGCGCGGCGCTGACCGCATCGTCCACCTCCAGCGCGCCGCAACGGGCGATGCCGGCCAGCCGCTGGCCGCTAGCGGGATTGATGGTTTCGAATTCCTCGGCCGAGATGGCGTTGACGAAGCGGCCGTCGATCAACGCGCGGGTTTCAAAGTCCAGTTGCGTGGCTTGCTGCTGGTAGTACTCAAAAGTCTTCTCCATGCCGCGCTCCTCAAGCCGCCGCGCGCAAGGCGGCGGGACGCGCGACGGCGGTATCCACGCGCAGCTTGTCATAGTAGTTTTCGGTCAGCTCCGGCCAGCCCATCTTGCGGCGCAAGCGCTTCAGGTAAGACTTGAGAGCATGCGCTTCCAGATACACCTCATGCCGCTGCGACTGCACAAACTTCAGCCCTCCGGACAGGTCCGGATTGTCATTCGCGATCAGTTCGTCGAAGCGGCTGGCGCTGCCGGGGTTGTCCAGCTGGTCGCGCAGGTAGGCGGCAATCATGAAGGCTTCGGTGTCAAACAGCTTGTAGGCGCTGGAGTTGGTCTCCACGTAGCCGATGCCGAACAGGTTGCGGTGATCGCGGCTGAACATCGACAGATACAGCTGCGGCCTGCCGCCGCGCCATTCGAAGTATTCGGCGGCGTATTTGCAGCTCCACTTGTAGCCGGTGGCGTAGATTACCAGGTCCAGCTTCTCGCGGCTGCCATCCTTGAACACCACGTCGTCGCCGTCGTAATGCGACACATCCGGCTTGACCGCGATATTGCCGTGCTGGAGGTTGTGCAGCAGCTGCGAGTTAAGCAGCGGATGACTCTCGAACAATTTGTGATCCGGCTTGGGCAAACCAAAGCGCGTCAGGTCGCCGGTAAACATTTTCAGCAGCAGGCTCATAACCGGACGCGCCACCCACAGCGGCAACGGGGGGCCGCTCTCGCCCACCTGGTCGGCCGGGATGCCGAACAAATGCTTGGGAATGAAGTGGTAGCCGCGCCGCAGACTGATAAAAGCCCGGTCCGCGCGGTTGGCCGCATCGCAGGCGATGTCCGCCCCCGAATTGCCGGCGCCGACGATCATCACCCGCTTGCCGGCAAATTCATCGCTGCTCTTGTAGGTGACGGAATGGCGAATCTCGCCGTTGAAGTGTCCCTTCAGTTCCGGCATATTGGCGTCCCAGTTGCAACCTGTGGCGCAGATCACCGCAAGATAGCGGCGGTGCGTGCCATCGCTCAGCGTCACTACCCATTTGCCGCTGTCCTCCTTGTGCACATGCTGCACCGGCGTGCTGAATCGGATCGATGCACGCAGGCCGAAGGCATCCGCATAGCTGCGCACATAGCTGAGGATCTGCTGGTTGGTCGGATAGTCCGGATACGACTTCGGCATCGGAAAGCCGATAAAGCCCGACAGGTCGCGCGATGAAATGAAGTGCGCCGATTCGTAAATCGGGCTGCCGGGATTGTGCATGTCCCAGATGCCTCCCACGTCCGAGTGGCGCTCGAACTGCTCGTACGCCAGGTTCATGGACTTCAGCGCCCGCGCCGCCGACAAGCCGCCCGGCCCCGCACCCACCACGCACACCGCGTTGCCGCAGTCGATAATCTCGTTGCTCATTGTCGTTCTCCCCTATTGTTGAAAGTCCCGGGGTCATTGTGCAAACAAAGGACACGCGGTACGGGGGCCAAAAGGACAGACGGGGAGCCGAAGCGGCCACGCAACACCTGGGCCGCTTGGCCGTGTGGGCGTCCTTGTCTGTCCGATCCGGCCCCCGGCATGGCAAAGCACGCGTCTACATTGAAAAAAAACCAAACAACCGAGGAGAGACCGTGAAGCCATCTGCAATGAAGCCGCCACCACGTCCTATGCGCATCCTTGCGCGCAGCATCGCCCTTGCCTTTGCCGGCACCATGATTCAGCACGCCGCGCAGGCGGACGACGAGATGCAGAAAGTGATCGTCACTGCGCAATCGCGCGCGCAGTCGGCGCAGGAGGTGCCGATTTCAATGGAAGTGGTCACTGCGCGCGACATCCAGAACCTCGGCGCGCGCAACCTCGGCGACCTGACCGGCTACCTCCCCGGCCTGCAAGTGGACGCCACCCAGGCCACGCAGCCGATCTTCGGCATCCGAGGCGTGCAGGCGGGTGACTTCGGCATCGGCACCGACACGCCGGTCGGCATTTATGTGGACGGGGTCTACACCGGCAAGACCGGCGGCGCGCTGATGAACTTCATCGATATCCAGCGGGTGGAAGTACTCAAGGGACCGCAAGGCACGCTGTTCGGTCGTAACAGCGCCGCCGGCGCCATCTCGGTGGTGACCAATGAACCGGAATCGGACTTCGACGCTTCCGGCCATATCAAGGTGGGCGACTATGGCCGGGCCAATCTGGACGCGATGCTCAATGTGCCGCTCGGTGCGACCACCGCCGCGCGGCTGGTATTCGTACGTGACACCAGCGACGGGTGGGTGCGCAACGCCACTACCGGCACGCGTACGGGCGGCGACAACTCATGGGCCACGCGCCTGTCGGTCAAGCAGAAAGCCGGCGACGCCACGCTGCTGCTGTCGTGGGAACACGAGCAGTTGCGCCAGCACGGCTGGCCGGCATTCGGCGTGGTTAAAGGCAGCGCGCTGCCAATGGCTGGCTACACCGGCGTGTATGACGCCGCCTACGTCGCCAACTTCAGCGATCCGCGCAAGGCGCCGCTGGAAAACGACACCGACGGCCGCGAGACCCGCAACTTCGATGGTGTGACGCTGCGCGCCGAAGTGCCGCTGGGAGGCGTCACGCTGCGTTCAACCACCGCCTACCGAACCTTCTCCTCGCTCAACCTGACCGACAACGACGGCACCGCGCGCACCGATTTCATGCTGGCCACCCAGGACCAGAAAAAGGCCTACAACTGGCAGCAGGAATTCAAACTGTCCGGCGCCACTGACAAACTGGACTGGGTGGCGGGCGTGAGCTTCTACGACAACCGCGAACGCCAGCGCAGCTCCGCCATCGTCAACACGCAAACGCTGGACAGCATCAGCTTGATGCAAGGTGGCACGCCGGATTTCGCTACACTGTTCACCGGCCTTGGCATGGCCGGCGTGCCGGGCGTGGACGGCAGCTCAATCTTCAACTGGGAAGAAAACAACGAGGCCAAACTGCACACGCGCGCCTTCTCGCTGTACGGCGACTTGATCTGGCGCCTGGCACCCGGTACACGCCTGACGACAGGTCTGCGCTGGAGCCGCGACCGCAAGGAGATGCAGTGGTACGTGCCGGGCCGGCAGTCCGCCGCGCTGGATACGCTACTGAACACCTACGGTCCCGCCGCCGGCATCGACGCTTCCGCACTGCCGGCCAACGTCATCTTCGCCGCCGCCGGCCCGCTGGCCGCCACGCCGGTCAACGCCACCCACAATTGGACCGACTGGAGTCCGCGCCTGGTGCTGGACCATAAATTGACGGAAGACCTGTTGCTGTTTGCGTCGCTGTCACGCGGCTACCAGGCCGGCGGTTTCAACGTCTTCACGCCGCCGAATCCCACGTCGTCCAATCCGCGTGAGCGCGACCCGAGCTTCAACCCGGAGAAGATGACCAATCTGGAACTGGGCTTCAAACTATATGCGCCGTCGCTGCGCGCTACATTGAACGGTTCCTTATTCGCCTACCGCTTCAAGAATCTGCAGGACGTCAAACTGGGTGGCAGCAGCGCCATCCCCACCTACAACATCATCAACAGCGACCAGGAAGCGAAAGGGCTGGATCTGGACGGCCGCATCCGCATCACGCAGCGCGTCACGCTGTTCGCGGGGGTGGAGCTCATCGACCAGACCTACCAGCGCTTTGAAACCACCGACACCAGCGGCGCCACGCTCAACCTGTCCGGCCAGCCGGTCGGCACGCCGGCGTTCAGCGGCATGGCCGGCGTCAACGCCAACTGGGAAGCACTGAACGGCCGCATGAGCGCCACGTTCCAAGGCAGTTACCACGGCAAGAACCGCTGCAACGATGACACCCGCGCGCTGCAATGCCTGAATGCCCCGGCCTTCCGCACCGGCACCGCCGTCAGCAAGGCCGACCTGCGCGTGGGTTGGGACACGGCCGACGGCAAATTCGGCATCGGCCTGCTGGTCAACAACCTGTTCGACAAGCGCTACGTCTACAACCTGGATGGCCAGACCAAAGCCTTCGGCCTGCCCTACGCCAGCATCACCGCGCCCCGCACCATCGCCCTCGAACTGCGCGGCAGTTTATAGATAAATCGACACGCCTGCCTTCTTCGCCGCCTTGCGCAGATCCTTGTCCAGGGTGGCAAGAGGCAGGCCGAGTCGACGCGCCAGCTCAAGGTACTGCGCATCGTATCCGCTCAAACGGAATTCACGCGAAACCGCAGCCACCGCCAACTGTAATCCAATAGGCGCGGCGGAATCAGAGCTGATGGGAAGTTGTCCAAGCTGATAAAGGAAGGCCGCCACCGCCGCCTCACCGAGTTGGCCAGCTTGCTCAGCGCAGCGCAGTACGTGGACTACTTCAGTTGCCCAAAGCGCCGGCACCATTGCCGTCCCGTTCACGAACGAGTCGAGTACCTTGTCCGCGTAAGTTCGATCCGCCACAGTGCCGTCATGAAGCGCCCAGCGTATTGTTACCGAGGCGTCAAGAACAAACCCCTCAGCCATATTACCGCCGGCCTTTGTTACGGAACGCCGTGAATTCTTCTTGCGTAATGCTTCCGGAACGAAGATTTTTGATGGCTGCTATCGCATTGGATGCCTGTTGCGCTACACCGCTGGCGCTCGGTACCAAGTCAGCAACCGGCGCGCCACGGTTGGTAATCGTCACGCGCTCTCCCTGCTGGACCTGTTTGATCAGGTCTGGCAGCTTGGTTTTAGCCTCGTAAATTCCATACACCCGCATGGCCGTCTCCTGTAAATCAGTAGATATAAAGTAGATATAACCTAGTCTATACACCAGACCAGGTCATTGCAAGCGATGTTCAAAGCTGCTCGGGGTAGCCGGTGATGTCGGCGATTTGCTGGTACATCGGCTGGAGTTGCTTGTACATGCGCAGGTAGACGCGCCGGTATAGCTGGTCGTAGATTTGCTGGTTGGCGGCGATGGGATGGAAGATGCGGCCGGGGCGCGTCATGGCGCGGGTGGCGGTGTCGAAATCCTTGTGCAGCCCGAGACCGGCGGCGATGGCGATGGCGGCGCCCAGGCCGGAGGTTTCGTAGACGTGGGCACGCGCGGCTGGCAGGCCGAAGATATCGGCCGTCAGCTGCATGGCGGCGTCGCTTTGCGATCCGCCGCCGGCGATGCGCAGTTCCGTCACGGCGACGCCGCTACGCTTCTCGATGCGCTCTTTCCCTTCGCGCAGCGCATACGCCAAGCCCTCGAGAATGGCGCGGTACATATGGGCACGGGTGTGCACGTCGCCGAAGCCGATCATGGCGCCCTTGGCTTCCGGGCCGGGAATACGAATACCCGGACTCCAGTAAGGCTGCAGCATCAGTCCCATGGAGCCCGGCGGTACTTCATTGACCAGGCGGTCAAACATGGCTTCCGGCGACAGCCCCTGCTCCGCGCCGGCTATCTGTTCCAGATGGCCAAACTGCTCCTTGAACCAGTTGACCATCCAGTAGCCGCGAAAGATCTGCACTTCGGTGCTGTACGCGCCCGGCACCGCAGCGGGATACGGCGGAATAAAAGGCGTGACTTCGACGTATTTGCGGCTGGTGGTATTGATGGTGGCCGTGGTGCCGTAGCTCAGGCAGGCGATGTGCGGCTCCAGGCTGCCCGCGCCAATCACTTCGCAGGCTTTGTCGGCGGCGGCGGCCACCAGCGGCGTGCCTTCGGGGATGCCGGTCGCCGCAGCGGCACTGGCGCTAATGGCGCCGATGACTGTGCCCGGCGCCACCAGCTCGGACAGCATGTCCTTGCGAACGTGCAAGGCTTCCCATTTCCAGTCACGCGCGCCGGCCCATTTGTGGCGCTTGTAGTCGAACGGTAAGTACGCAACCTGCGATCCGATCGAGTCCACATGCCGTCCGCACAGGCGATAGTTGAGAAATCCCGACAGCAGCACGTATTTGTATGTCTTGGCCCAGATCTCCGGCTGGTGTTCGGCGATCCAGTTGATCTCCGCTTCGCGGCGGAAGTATTCGATGGTGCCGTCCACACGCGCCAGCTTGAAGGCGGTGCGCCACCACAGGCTCAATGGCTTTTGCTTGCCGACGCGGCGCTGGTCCAGCCAGGTGATCGCCGGCCGCAGCACCTTGCCCTCGCAGTCCAGGTTGACCACCGTGCCGCGCTGCGTGGTGACTGCCACGCCTTTGACGGCGCTGCGCGGGATATCGGTGCTGCACCACAGCTGCTGGCATGCGGCGGCGACAGCGTCCCAATAGCCGTCGGCGTCATGCTCGGCCCAGCCGGGATGGTCGGAGAAATAGGCTTGCAGATGGATCTGCGCCTTGGCCGCAAGGTTGCCGTTCAAGTCGAACAGCAGCGCGCGCACGCTTTGCGTGCCGTTGTCGATGGAGAGCAGGAATTGGTCTGCCATAATGTCTCTTTATATTTTATGGTTTGGGCACGCTGTAATGCGCGCTCCATAGCGCCAGATAGGCTGCTTGCTCCTCGTCCCAGTGCTGGTCGCTCCAGCCGAGTTCCTGCTGGCAGATACTGCGGATGCGCGGCAGAATATCGATGCCGCCGCCGCGCAACTGGATGCCGATCCGGCTGCGGCGCAGCAGCAGGTCTTCCAGCTTGCAGACGTCTTCGTGACGCGCAGCCCAGCGCAGTTGGGCCCAGATGGTTTCTGTGCCGGCGATGCAGGACAGCTCGTCCGCTTGCGCGGCGTCGATCAGCGCCTGGGCGTCGGCGCCGTAGCGGCCTTGCAGGCGTTGCGCTTGTCCTGCCGGCAGGTCGGGCAGGTAGCGCAGCGGCGGCGTGGCGGCGAATACTGGTTGCGGCGTCAGCTTGTCGCGCAGTTCCGGCAGCCTTGTGGCGGCCAGCTTGAGCGCGTCCAGTGCGATCACGCGGAAGGTTGTCAGTTTGCCGCCGGTGACGGTGAGCAGGCCGTGTTCCAGCCATAGCGCGTGGTCGCGCGTTTCTTTGGATGGATCCGCTTTGCCGCTGTCGATCACCGGACGCACGCCGGCGTAGGTGGCGATGATGTCGCTGTCGGTCAGGTGCAGTTGCGGGAATTGGGCATGCAAGGCGGCCAGCAGGTAGTCGCATTCGGCGCGCGTGATGGCCGCTTCGCGGGCCAGATCGTCATGGTGATCGACGTCCGTCGTGCCGACCAGCGTTACGCCTTCCCATGGATAAGCGAACACCGGACGGCCGTCGGCCGGATGCATCAAACTGATCGCCTGCGCCAGCGGCAGCCGCCACGCCGGCAGCACCAGATGGCTGCCGCGCAAAGGCCGCAGCCTTATCGCAGTCGACTGCGGCGCGCGCAACTGGTCGGCCCATGCGCCAGTGGCATTAATGACGAGCCGAGCGCGGACCTCGTGCTGCGTGCCGCTCAGACCATCCCGCAGCCGCACGCCGCACACGTCGCCAGCCTCTCCGGTGGCCGCGTCGACTGCATCCGCGCGCAGCAGCGCTTCGGCAGCCATGTAGTTCACCGACACGCCGCCATGCCGGCGCGCCTCTTGCAGCACGCGCAGTACCAGCCGCGCGTCGTCCGTCTTGGCGTCCATGTAGACCATGCCGCCCTGCAGACCGTCCGTGGCCACATTCGGCGCCAGCGCCGCGAACTCTTCGCGGCTGTAATAGTGCCGCCCACGCTGCCCGGCCATGCGGTCATAAATCGCCAGCCCCGCCAGAAACGTCCGCTTGCCCGGCTTGCGCCCCACGTAATCGCCAAACGCAAAACTCTGCGGCTCCACCAGCCCCGCCGCCTGCTGTAGCAAATGCTCCCGCTCATGCACCGACTCGCGCGTCAAGCCAAACTGCCCTTCCTTCAGATAGCGCAAGCCACCATGCACCAGCTTTGAAGACCTGCTCGACGTCCCCCATGCAAAATCGCGCTGCTCCACCAGCAGCGCCCGCAAGCCACGCCGCGCCGCCTCCAGCAGTATCCCGGCGCCGGTGATGCCACCGCCAATCACCACCAGATCCCACTCGCGCGCAAAATCCGCCCGGCTCATGGCGCCAGCTTCCCAGGATTCATGATCTGCTGCGGGTCCACATGCGCAAATACTGCGCGTAGCGTCGACATCCCCAGCCAGCCCTTCTCCGCCGCCAGATACGGCGCATGATCTCTGCCCACGCCATGCTGATGGCTGATCGTCCCGCCGTTGTCCACAATCGCCATTGAGGCAGCCTTCTTCAGCGACTTCCAGCGCGCCAGATCGGCCTCGTAATCGCCCGCCAGCCGATACACGAATGTCGTATAAACACTGGCTCCTTGCGCATACAGGTGCGACAAATGGGTATAAGCGTGCACCTGTTCCCCGTACTGCCCCAGTGCTGCAGCGCCAGCCACCTCCAACGCCCGCATCATGACCTCCACGCGCGGCCAATCGACCGCCGTCTCCACCGTATCGATGGCATAGCCGTGCTGCCAGGCCGCGTTGCGCAGATAGACATTCCGGAAGCGGTTCTGCTTCCACTTCTCGCCCATGGAGCGGCCTACATGTACGCCGCCATGTGGCAAGGTCAATCCCAGCGCCTCGCGCAGCGCCGCCCGCGCCAGCGACTTGCGGCCGCTCACGCCGATCATCAGCATGCACTTCTCGCCTTTGCAGCCGCGCAGCGACAGATACCCTTCCAGCAGCGCGATCATCTTCTTGTGGCCGGCCAGCGCCAGCATGGTCGTCGTCTCCAGCGGATTCGACAAACGCAGCATCGACAGCGACAATCCCGCCTGCACCACCTGCCGCACCGCCGTCTCCGCCGCATGCCAGTTGGGGAAGAACACCGCATGAAACGCCTCAAATGCCGGCGCCGGCGTCACGCGCACCGTGGCCTCGGTCAGGATGCCCATCCGTCCTTCGGAACCCAGCACCATCTCGCGCAGATCCGGCCCCGCCGCCGATGCCGGAAAGGTCGGCAGATGCAGCGTGCCGGATGGCGTCTCCATCGATCCGCCTCGGAACATCTGCTCAATGCGCCCATACTTCAGGGATTGCTGCCCCGAAGAGCGCGTGACAATCCAGCCACCCAGCGTCGAATACTCAAACGACTGCGGAAAGTGGCCCAGCGTATAGCCGCGCGCCCGCAACTGCGCCTCCAGGTCCGGCCCAAGTACGCCGGCGCCGAACGTCGCCAGCTGCGACTCGGTATCTAGATACAGCAACTGCCGCATGCGCGTCATGTTCACCGCCACTGACGGCATGCCGGACGGCGCCGTCAGATGCCCGGCCACGCTGGTGCCGCCGCCTTGCGGGATCAGCGCCACGCCATGCTGCGTCGCATACGCCAGCAGTTCCCGGACATCCTGCGCGCTTTGCGGATACGCCACGCCATCCGGCGCCCGGCCGATGACGCCGTACCGGAGCCGCAGCCAATCCGGCAAGCTCTGGCCCAGCGCATTCCGCAGTCGCACCTCGGGCGAGGTATCGATCAGCGCATGCTCGGGCAAGCGCGATGCACCGATCTGCGCGCGCGCCTGCGCCAGGCCGGCATCCGTTACTTGCCGGCCTGCGCCAATGCGCCGCGCCAGAAACGCCAGCGCATCCGCGTGCAGCGCAAATTCAATTGACTCGTCCCCCCAACCATTCCAGCGTCTCATTGTTTTTCTATCTCCCTGGCGACGCGCTTGCTATACTGGCAAGCGCACCGATTATTCACCAATTGAGATTAAAACAATGCCGCCCGCCGGTATTGCGTATTCATGACATCCCCCTTGTTCGATCATGCCAAACGCGTCGCCGGCTCGTATCTGCAGCCGCTGCTGGAAGCCGCCGCCCTGCGCGGCGTGACGGCGCAAGCGCTGGAACACGCAGCCGGCCTGCCGCCTGGCGCACTGGAGCCGTTGCCGGAATCGCTGCCGGCCGACGACTACGTGCGCCTGCTCGACGTCGGCGCCGCACTGGCCAACGATCCGCACTTCGGCCTGCACGTGGGCCAATGCGTCAAGCTGGGCACCTATACCGTGTACGGCCTGATACTCCTGAGCTGCCGTGATTTCGGCCAGGTGTTCGAGCAGACCATGCGCTACGAACAGCTGGCGCATGACCTGGGCCGCTCGGCCATCACCATCGACGACGACCTCGCCCACTACACCTGGCATAGCCACTACGGCAGCGCACACCGCCATCTGGCCGACAGCGTGTTCGCCGGCATCCGCGTGTTCAGCAACTGGCTGGCAGGGATCACGCTGCCCGCCAACCAGCTGACGCTGACGCACGACGGCGGGCCGCCTGCGCTGCGCGAAGAATATGTGAAGGTGCTGGGCGATATGCCGCTATTTAACGCCGAGGCCAACGTCGCCAGCTTCAACGCCATGATGCTGTCATGGCCGGTGCCGAACGCGGACGTCAGCCTGTACCCGGTGCTGCAACAGCACGCGGAACAGCTGCTGCAGCAGCGCGCCAGCAACGCACCGGCCATCACGCAGCAGGTGCATGACGCCATCGTCGCCGGCCTGTCGGGCGGCCAGGTGCGGCTGGCCACCATCGCCGATGCATTGAAACTGTCGCCGCGCACCTTGCAACGCAAATTGAGCGACGCCGGCGCCACCTTTCAGCAGGTGCTGGACCAGGCCCGCTTTGCGCTGGCCAAGCAGTATCTGAAACGGCAGGAACTGAACCTGGTCGATATCGCCTTCCTGCTAGGCTACCAGGAACAGAGCGCGTTCAACCACGCCTTCAAGGAATGGGCCGGGATCAATCCCGGCGCCTGGCGCAGCGGCTAGATGCGCATCCCGCGCACGCGGATAAAGGGACCGATGCAGCGCTGGAGATTGGGCTCCACGCACATCACGAACAGCGTGCCGCTCTGGTTGAATTGCAGGTAGCTGGTCACGGCGCGCCCCGGCTTGGTGATATCGCCACTGCAATCGGGCTTGCCGTTGTCCTTGGTGATGGTGTCGACCTGCTTGTAGAAGCCATTCTTGTCCGGCTGGTCGGAGATGGTGAAGCTGGACTCGGCCACCTCCTCATTGCTGAACACCAGCGTGCTGCCGTCGGCGCGCATGCGGTAAGTTTCGCTGCACGTACTATCGGGCAGCATGATCCGCCAGATGCCGATCAGCGGATGGTCGTGCCGCAGCGGCGCTGCGGCCGCCGGCATCGCCATCGTTGTGGCCACGAGCGCCACCGTCATCGCCAGTATCGTCCATGCCATCCGCATCGCGCGCCTCCTTATTTTTCCGCCGCCGTTTTCATTTTCGCCAGGCCGCTGTCGAACGCCGGCCCGATCATGCTGTCCATGCTGATAAACACATTCATCATCTTGGCCATGAAATCGCTATTGCCGGACATGGTCCAGCGCACGGTGGTGCTGTCGCCGTGCGGCTCCAGCACGAAATCCGTCATCGAGGTCGAACTCACCGGCGTCAGGAAGTCCAGCTTGATGCCCACCTTGGTCGGCGTCAGGCTGACCACTTCCATGCGGCCGGAGCCGACATCCTTGTTGCCCTCCCACGCATACACCGCGCCGAGATCCTTGGGTGCGCCGCTGAAGGTGCGCTTCATGGCCGGGTCCAGTCCCTCCCACGGCGACCACTGCGGCCAGTTGTGGAAATCGCTGATCAGCGGCACGATCTTTTCAGGCGGCGCCTTGATGACGATCGAGCGTTGCACGCTGTACGTCGACGGCTGGATGGCGGCCCAGGCCAGCAGCACCAGCACCAGGACCGATATGCCGATAATGATTTTTTTGAACATGGTTATTCTCCTTTTTATTGTGACCCGATCCTATCATTTTTTGCGCGCCAGCCGCACCGGCAGCGCGTCCGGCGTCATGGTAAAGGTGAAGCACTCGCGCGCGGCCGGCGCCCCCGGCACGCGCTCCAGCGCGAAGTGCCGCACCAGCATCGACATCACCATTTTAATCTCCGCCATGGCCAGATAGCGCCCGGGACAGAAACGCGGCCCGCCGCCGAACGGCAGCAATTTGCGGCCGGGATCATCGCCGTGCGCGGCCGCGCCGTCAAGCCAGCGCTCGGGTAAAAATCGCTCCGGCTGCGGCAAGTCGCACTCGCGTTCCGACGCATGGCGCAGCAGCAGGAAGATCACCGTCCCGGCCGGCACCGCAAGGTCGCCCAGCACCACATCCTGATTCGGCTCGGCCGCCATGAACGGCGCTACCGGCTTCAGACGCATGGCCTCGCGCGTGGCGGCGTCGATGTACTTGAGCTGATCGAGCAGATGATAATCGGTCAGCACCGCGCCGTCGCCCAGCACCTGCTGCGACTCGCCCGCCATGGCCGCAGCGGCGGCGGGATGGTCGGCCAGGAATTCGATCAGCCACGCCGCCGTGTTCGACGTCGTGTCCTCGCCGGCAAACACCATGGTGATGGCGTTGCCCACCACCGCTTCGTCGGTGAAGCCGGAATCCGGCTCGTCGCGCGCCACGATCAGCGCTTCCAGCAGATTGCCCGGCTTGAGCCGCCGCGCCGGATTCTGCGCCAGCCGCTTGCGCGCGTCGGCGATAAAACCAAAAATGGCCTGCTGGATGCGCGCCGAGGCGGCAATCGCCTCATGGTCCTGCGCGCGCTTCAGCACCGGCACGCGCCAGTAGGCAAACGGCGTGGTCAGGCGTCGCGCCACCAGCTTGAACAAAAATTCAATGTCGCGCTGGAGCGGATGCTCCTCCAGCTCCAGCGTGTTGATGTCCTGCCCCATCGCCAGGCCGATGGTCACGTCCAGCGTGTACGCCTTCAGGTCGCGCAGCAGATCAACCGGCTGGCCGGCGGCCAGCGCGCGCTCCCAGCGCAGGCGCAGGCGGTCGGTCATCGCCGCCAGCATCGGAAAAAAATTATGGATCACTTCCGGCGTCAGCGCCCGCATCACCAGCTTGCGCTGGCGGCGCCAGTCTTCGCCTTCGGCGGTGAACAGGCCGCGCGTGCCGATCTCGTTGAGCATCTCCGCCGTGCGGCTGGAGCGGCGCATCATGTCCGGCCGGTCGCGCAGCAGCGCCACGATCAGCTCGCGGTCGGCGGTGGCCAGCATCTGCCTGCGCATGACGCGGAAACGATAGAGCGGGCCGTACTCGCGGCCCCAGCCCTCCAGCACCTGGTGAAACGGCTGCGCGCGGATCTCGCGCACATTGCCCAGCAACGGCCTCGCCTTCGGCCCCGGCAGGTCGGCAAGCTGGCGCAACGGCGCGATGCCCGGCGTGAGTTCCATGGTGGTTTTGCCCATAGCTGTTCTTCTCCGCTACACTATCATCTCCAAATGTTGACGATATACTCACTCGCCGGAGGATGCAAATGCTGTCGCATGTTTATGTGGGGATTAACAACTTTGAACCGGCGCTGGCGTTCTACAGCGCGGTCATGGAAGTGATCGGCGCCCGTCAGCGCTTCGTCGATGCCACCCGGCCGTGGGCCGCGTGGGAACCGGCCGATGCGTCGCGGCCGTTGCTGGTGATCGGCGCGCCGTACGACGGCCAACCGGCTGGCTGCGGCAATGGCCAGATGATCGCGCTGATGGCGACCTCGCGCGCGATGGTGGACCGCGCCTACGCCGCAGCGCGGGCACATGGCGGCGCCTGCGAAGGCGCGCCGGGCCTGCGGCCGCAGTACCACGCCAACTACTACGGCGCCTACTTCCGCGACCCGGACGGGAATAAACTCAGCGTCGTCTGTCACGACGCCTTTCCGGATTAAGCCAGTGCTTCCTTGGCCGCTTCCTCCGGCGTCAGGCCGTCGTAGAACTGGTCGGTGAACCACTCCACCTGCTCTTCGATATGGTCCTGCGCCTCTTGCACCGTGGCGCCGCCCTTCACCAGGAAGCCCTCCACTTCAATGCACCAGTTGATCAGTTCCAGGGTTTCCGGGTCCAGCTCTTCTTTTTTCTTTGCCATGATTGCTCCTTACTTCTCAGGGTACAGCACCACTTGCAGATAGTTGTTGGTATCGAAGTAGCGCTGTGCGGCCTCTTTCAGGTCCGCCGTCGTCAACGCGTTCACGCGCGACTCATAAGCAAGTATATCCTCTGGATTGTTATTATTGAAGAAGGCATTCTGCAGGGAGGCCATCCAGTAGCCATTTTCCCGCAGGCCCTTGCGGTAACCCTTGATCCACGAAGCCTTGACCTTGTTCAGGTCCGCCTCGTCGACGCCGTCCTGCTTGAGCTTCTCGATCTCGGCGAACGTGGCGGCCAGCACCTTGTCCACGTTCTCCGGCGCGCACGGCAGATTGGCGTTGATGGTGTAATTACCATACGGGATGCGGCTCATGCTGCCGCTCATGCCGCCGCTGTACATCGCGCCCATCTTCTCGCGCAACGTTTCAATCAGCTTGATGTTCATCACCTCGACCAGCGCCTGCAAACGCATGCGCGCGGCGCGCGAGTATTCCACCTCGCCGGTAAAGGACAGTGAAATGGTGCTCTTCGGCTCCGAGCCGGCATGGACTTCCTTCTTCACCACGCCCTTGATCGGCCGCACGCCTTCGTCCTTGAAGGCCACCGGAATCTCGCCCACCGGCAGGCTGGCGATGTAGTTGGCGATCAGCGGCTTGATCTTCTGCACGTCGAAGCTGCCGACGATGAAGAAGGTGAAGTCGCGCGCGCTCGACAGGCGGCTGTTGTAGATATCCAGCACGCGGTCCAGTCCCAGCTGGTCAAAGTCCGCCGGACGGGCGGCGCGCAGCACGCGCGGGCTGTTGTTGTACAGCGTCGCCGTCACGGTATCGTAGAACACCGACTCCGGCCGCGCCAGATTATTCTGCGCCAGTTCGCGCTGGCGGTCGACGTAGGCGGTATAGATGGCGGCATCCTTGCGCGGCTGCGTCATCTGCAAGTAGACCAGCTGCAGCATGGCTTCCACGTCCGAA
The DNA here is from genome assembly GCF_009857535.1 of Duganella margarita. Classification (GTDB taxonomy): domain Bacteria; phylum Pseudomonadota; class Gammaproteobacteria; order Burkholderiales; family Burkholderiaceae_D; genus Rugamonas; species Rugamonas margarita. Next base: position 81,037 of record NZ_WWCS01000019.1, on the reverse strand, counting down.
CTGCCGGACACGCCGCCCACCGATTCATTGAGCGAACTGACATTGGCAGTGGAGCTGACGCTCTTCCCGGCCAGTACCTTGACCAAGTCATTCGGCGTGTAATTCAACACGCCCATCTGGCCGACGATGCTGCTGGCATACTGCGCGGCGAAGACATCGCTGTCCGGCAGCAGCGACCAGCCGCCGTAGCGCAAGCCGCCCAGGATCACCTGATCGTTATTGAAGTCGGTCGGCTTCAGCACCACCTTCACGCCGTTGCTGAGCGTGAGTTCCGTGGTGCCGATCCTGGCGTTGAACTTTTCGCTGACGATGCTGCCGGCCTTCGGCGGATTGGGCATCAGCTGGGTCGCATAGACCTTGTCTTCCATCGGTTTGACGGTAATCTTCTCGGCCGCGCTGGCGGTGCTAACCAGGTCATCGGCCTTCGGCTGCACGATGCCGGGCTTGTCGATGCCGCTGTAGATCACCAGCTTGCTCTGGTTGTCCGGAATGGCGGCGCGCACGGCGGCGTTGACCTCGTCCACCGAAATACTCGGCAGCAGCTGGTTGACGTAGCGGTATTCGGCGGCGATGCCGGGAATCGATTCATTTTCGAGGAAGTTGCGGATATACTCCGCCGCATAGCCGCCCGAATCGGATTTTTCGCGCTCGTTGTACATGCGCTCGTAGTTGCGCAGCATGCCTTTCTTGGCGCGCTCCACTTCCGACGCGCTAAAGCCGTACTGGCGCGCGCGCTGGTCTTCCTGCACCAGCGCATTGATGGCCGGCGTAACGCCGCCCTTGCCCAGCACCGCGCCAGCGCCGTATGAACGGTAACCGCGCACGATCTTGTTCATGCCACTGCCGCCTTGCAGAAACGGCGGATTGGCCTGCTGCGTCAATTCAAACATGCGCTGGCTGAGGATAAAGCTGTACAAGTTCTCGACCAGCTTCTGGCGATAATCGCCGAAGGTGCGCTCTTCCGGCAGGATCTGGATCGGGTAGCGGATGTACACCGTGTTGGCGCTGACTTCCCTGTCGGTGAAGACAATGCCTTCCGAATCCTGGCGCTCAGGGATGGTGGCGTAAGTGCGCGGACGCGGATGGGCAGGATTCTTCAGGTGCGCGAAGTGCTGCTCGATCAGGCGCTGCGCCGCAGCCGGTTCAATATCGCCGACCACCACCACCGCCATCAGGTCCGGCCGATACCAGTCGCGGTAAAAGCGCTTGATGGCGTCATACTTGAAGCCCTTGATGATGTATTCTTTACCAATCGGCATGCGCTGCGCGTAGCGCGAGCCATTCAGCACCTTGGGCAGCACCACCTTGTTCATGCGGTCATCCACGCCTTTGCCGAGGCGCAGTTCCTCCAGCACGATGCCACGTTCGCTGTCGATATCGGCGTCGTTGAAGGACAGGCCATGGGCCCAGTCTTCCAGCACCTGGAAGCCCTTGTCGACGGTTTCCTGTTTATCAGTCGGTATCGGCAGGATGTAGACCGTTTCGTCGAAGCTGGTATAGGCGTTCAGGTCAGCGCCGAACTTCACGCCGATCGACTGCAGGTAGGACACCAGCTCATTGCGCTTGAAATGCGTGGAGCCGTTGAACGCCATGTGTTCGGTGAAGTGCGCCAGGCCTTGCTGATCCTCGTCTTCCAGGATCGAACCCGCCTTGACCACCAGCCGCAGCTCCAGCTTTTTCTCCGGGCGGCCATTCTGCTGGATGTAGTACGTGAGGCCATTGGCCAATTTGCCAACTTTAACCTGCGGCCCAACCGGAATCGGGTCGCTCAGCTGCGGTGGGGGAAGATCGTCGGCTTGCGCCAGGAAAGAACACGCCAGGATTGCAGCGCCGGACAGGATACGCAGGGTAATCAGCTTCATTCCGAATGCACAAAATCTAAGGGAACGGCTACCTTACACCGAATTCCCCGGTTTAGGCTAAAATCCTGTTGCCTGCCGCTTGGCGGGCAATAACAACGTCTTCGGGGCGGGGTGTAATTCCCCACCGGCGGTAAGGTTCACAACCAAGCCCGCGAGCGCAGAAATGCGCAGATCTGGTGTAATTCCAGGGCCGACGGTTAGAGTCCGGATGAAAGAAGATGTGCGCTTGAACGCATCCTGCTGCCCACTTGTGGCGTGGCTGGCTGCGCGTATTCGCTTGCCCTGTCGCGTTCCTGATTCTTACCAAGGAGCGTATCACCATGCTGGACCACACCGCAGTATCCCCTTATTCCCTTGTTTCCGATGATCTGGAAGGCCGCATCCACGCGGCCCTGGAAGCCATGCGCGCCGGCGTGCCGGTCATTCTGCTGGACGATTTCGACCGCGAGAACGAAGCGGACCTGATCGTCGCGGCAGAAAAAATGACCGTGCAGACCATGGCCATGATGATCCGCGAGTGCAGCGGCATTGTTTGCCTGTGCCTCACCGCCGACCGGGTGCGCGACCTGGAGTTGCCGATGATGGCGGCGAATAACGGCAGCCGTTATGGCACGCCGTTCACCGTGTCGATTGAAGCGCGCGAAGGCGTGACCACCGGCGTCTCGGCGGCGGACCGCGTCACCACCATCCGCGCGGCGACGGCAGCCAACGCCAAGCCGTCGGACCTGGTGCATCCGGGCCACGTATTCCCGCTGCGGGCGACGCCGGGTGGCGTGCTGTCGCGCAAAGGCCATACCGAAGGCTCGGTGGACCTGGCCACCATGGCGGGACTGAATCCGTCGGCGGTGCTGTGCGAATTGATGAACCCAGACGGCACCATGATGCGCGGCGCCGACATCGAACGCTTCGCCGAGCTGCATCAGATGCCGATCCTGACCATCGCCGAAATGATCGAGTGGCGCACCCGCCACGCTGGCTAGCCGTCACATCGAGTGGCGCACCCGCCACACTGGCTAGCCGTCACTCCCGCGCAGGCGGGAGCCCATGCTGCCTATGGATTCCCGCCTGCGCGGGAATGACATGCTTATGCTGGCTTTCCTGTTTTAACGTAGCGGTACACCAGGCACAGCGCGCCTGCGTATGCCGCTGCGATCAGCGTGAACGCCAGCGGCAGCCGCATTCCCCACGCCGGCGCCATATGCATCACCGTCCCCATCATCGCCACGCCCACCAGCGCGCCGATCTGGCGATTGGCGTTCAGCGCCGCAGCCGCACTATTGGCATGCGCCTTGCCCGCCACCAGCATCACCGTCGCCGTCATACCCGGTATCGCAATCCCGATCGCCACATTCATCAGCACCGCCGCCGTCACCAGCTGCCAGTATGGCGAATCCGGACGCAAGCCAAACAGCATCACCAGCGCCATGCCCAGTCCAACCAGCAGGCCATACATCATCGGCGGCCGCGTGCCCACCCGCGCCGTAATCCGGCCCGAGGTCAGGTTACCAATCGCGAAAGCCGCCATCATCGGAATCAGCTTCACGCCCGTTTGCAGTGCATCCGCCCCGCCCTGCTGGATAAATAAACTCAGCAAGAACAACTGGCCGAACACCGCAAAATTAATCAGGAAGCCCACGCCATTGGCCGCCGCAAACGCCGGTGTCTCAAACAAGGCCCTGGGCAGCAAGGGATGCGCGCCACCCCGTTCCCGCCGCACTAGTAGCGCAGCCGCCGCCAGCGCCACCGCCGCAGCCATCAATACCGCCGACGAAGTCCAGCCCAGCGCCGGCCCCTCGATCAGCACAAAACTCAGCGCCGCCAGCGTCACCACACCCAGTGCGTGACTCAGGATCGACAGATCACGCGCATGGCGCGCCGTAGCTGGCGCCAGCATCTGCGTCAGAACAATCCCCACCACACCGATCGGCACATTCACCCAGAACACGCTGCGCCAGCCAAATTCGTGCACCAGCAGCCCGCCCACCAGCGGCCCCGCCGCCGACGAACAGCCGACAATCGCCGACCACGTCCCCAGCATGCGCGCCCGCGTGGCCTGATCCTCATACGCATGCGTCAGCAAGCTCAAAGAACTGGGCATGAACAGCGCCGCCCCCACGCCCTGCAACAGGCGCGCCGCAATCAGCGCATGACCGGTCGGCGACACCGCGCACAGCACCGAACCGAGGATGAACACACTCAAGCCGCCCTGATACACGGTCTTGGGGCCGAAGCGGTCGGCCAGCGCGCCGCCCGCCATCAGCAGCGCGGCGAAGGTCAGCGTGTAGCCGTCCACCACCCACACCAGGCCAGTCAGCGGTACCGCCAGGCTCACGGAAATGTCGGACAACGCCGTGTTGACGGCGGTGACGTCGATCATCGCCATCACAAAGCCGATGGCCAGCGTCATCAGCATCAATAAGGGAGGTACCTGGCGGGCTGGCGCCGCAGTGGAAATGGAAGTATTCATGCCCGCATGGTAGGCCGCTTGCGTGATGCAGTAAATACGCATAACATCAGCACTCTGATGCAAAAATGCATCATGGAGAACACCATGGACTGGGACAACGCCCGCATTTTCCTCGCCATCTACCGCAAAGGCACCTTGCGCGCCGCCGCTGCGCAGTTGGACATCGACCAGGCCACCGTCGGCCGCCGCCTTAACGCGCTGGAAAAGTCGCTCGGCGCGCGGCTGTTCCTGCGCACGCCGTCCGGCTATCTGGCCACGCCGGCCGGCGAACTGGCCGTCACGGCCGCCGAAAAGATGGAACAGGCGGCGCTGCAATTCCAGCGCGAGATGCAGGGCATCGACAACCGCCTGTCCGGCAGCGTACGCGTGACCACCTCCGACACCATGGCCGCCCATTTCGTCATCGCCGCCATGCAGCGGCTGCACGTGATGCATCCCGAAATCCGCATCGTGCTCAGTACCAGCACCGAAATCACCAGCCTGACGCGGCGCGAGGCCGACCTGGCGGTGCGCACCCTCAAGCCCACCAGCCCGGACCTGATCTCGCGCCACCTGACCCGCCGCAGCATGGGCTTGTATGCCACGCCGGACTACCTGAAGGAGCGCGGCATGCCAGTGCCGGGCAACGGCCTGGCCGGGCATGACATCGTCATCTACCAGGCCTCGGTGGCGCCGCGCCATCAGGAAAAGATCTGCCTGGAGCCGGTGCACAGCGCCCGCGTGGCGATAGAGGTCAACAGCGGCCTGGCGCTGCTGGAAGCGGCGCGGCTGGGCATGGGCGTGACCGAGCTGCCCTGTCACATGGCCGACGACGACCCGCGCCTGGTGCGGGTGTGGCCGGAGCGGGTCGACCAGTACGATGTGTGGCTGGTGACCCACAGCGATTTAAGCCGCAGCGCCCGCGTGCGCGCCGTGGCCGACGCCATCATCGACACCTTCCCGGAAAAGTAACGTACACCGGTTTGACGGCCTGCGGTGCTAATATGCCAACATGAGTCCACAAGCATCACTTCCCAACCTTCTGCAACGGCTGCACCTCGGCGCGGTCGCGTGGCTGCACAGCTGGTGGCGGCTGCTGCACTTCGCGGTGCTGATGTTCTCGGTGGCGCTGACGCCATCCAGCTATGGCCGCGACAAACGGCCGGTGCTGGCCGCCCATCTGGTGGCGGACACCGCCCCCAACCTGGCCTGGTACGGCGTGATGTCGGCGCTGGTCAGTTTGGTGTTGATCCGCATCGTGGTGGTCACCTCGCTGAGCTACGGCCTGTCGCGCTTTGCGCTGGAGATGGTGGTGCGCGTACTGGTGCTGGAGCTGATCCCGCTGACCGCCGCCGCCTTCGTGGCGCTGCGCACCACGCTGCCGGCCGGGCTGGAATTCTCGCAAGGCCGCAGCGCCGACCGCCAGGTGACCGAGCAGGAACTGCACAACGACTTCTTCCCGCGCGTGGCGGCCGGCATTTTCGCCGTGTGGATGCTGGCGGCGGTCAGCTGCGTGCTGACGCTGATCCTGGCCTACCTATCGCTGTACGGCTTCACGCCGTGGGCGCTGACCGGCTACACGCGCGTGGTCGGGCAGGTCTTCAATCCCGCCGTGACGCTGATCCTGGTGCTGAAGATCGTCTTCTTCAGCCTTGCCGTCGGCCTGATCCCGATGGCGTCCTCGTTCTACTTCGGCGCCAGCTACCGCAACAAGGTCACGCACGGCCTGTCGGACATGGTGCGGCTGTTTGCCGTGATCCTGCTGATCGAAATCGCCTCGCTCATGGGTAACTACTACTAAAACTATGACAGAACCAATCAACCAAGCCGCCCCCGTGCGCAATGCTGAATTCAAGGCCGCCCTGCTGCTGGTGCTGATGGCGGTACTGGTGCTCGGCTCCGCCCTGTACCTGCTGTACGCGCGCGGCGCGTTCGAATCGACACAGACGCTGATCCTGCAAGCCGAGGACTCGGAAGGCGTCAGCGTCGGCATGGACGTGACCTTCGCCGGCTTCCCCATCGGCCGCGTGCGGCGCATAGAACTGAGCAAGGAAGGCAAGGCGCGGCTGGTGGTCGATGTGCCGCGCGACGACGCCCACTGGCTGCGCAGTTCCAGCATCTTTACGCTGGAACGGGCGATTGTGGGCGGCGCCAAGCTGCGCGCCTTCAGCGGCATTCCCACCGATCCGCCGCTGGAAGACGGCGCCACCCGCTCGCTGCTGGTCGGCGATGCGGCGGCCGAAATTCCGCGCCTGCTGTCGGCCGCCAAGGACCTGCTGCAAAACCTGAACGACCTGACGGCGGAAAATTCCGCGCTGGCCGCCAGCCTGGCCAACGTGGCCGGCGTTACCGGCAAGCTGAATGGCCCGCACGGCGCCATGGGCCTGATCGCCGGCGACGACAAGAACGCGCAGCGGCTGACCGAACGCGCCAACAAGCTGCTGACCACCGTGAACGCGCTGACGCTGAAAGCCGATAGCCTGATCGGCCACGCCGACGAACGCGTCTTCGGCCAGCAAGGCGTGCTGACGGATGCCCAGGCCACCATCGTCCAGCTCAACGGCCTGCTGGCCGATGCGCGCAACTCGCTGAAGAAAATGGACGCGGTACTGGTGGAAGCGCAGGCGGTGGCGTCCAACACCAAGGAAGCCACGGCCGATCTGGGCACGTTGCGCGGCGAAGTGGAAAGCAGCTTGCGGCGCGTCGAGCAGCTGGTCAATGAAATCAACCGCAAATGGCCGTTCAAGCGCGATACGGAGATCAAGCTGCCATGAAGAAGAGCATCGTCATCACCACCCTATTATTAGCCGCCTGCGGCAACAACCCGACCGTGCCCGACTGGCAAATGAACGCCAAAAATGGCATCGACCGCGCCACCGCCGCCTACATGGAGGGCAACACCCGCGTGGAAGCGGCCGAATACAAGCGCGCCCGCGAAGCCTTGTCCAGCACCGGCAAGGTCGATCTGATCATCCGCGCCGAACTGACGCAATGCGCTGCCCGCGTGGCCGCGCTGGTATTCGAGGACTGCGCCGGCTTCGACAAACTGGCGCAAGACGCCAGCCCCGCCGACCGCGCCTATGCCGCCTATCTGGCCGGACGCGCCACCGCCAGCGACGCCGCCCTGCTGCCCGCGCAACATCAGCCGGTGGCCGCAGCAACGAGCGATGCAGCCGCCGCCAGCGCGGTGCAGGCCATCACCGATCCTTTATCGAAGCTGGTCGCCAGCGGCGTGCTGCTACGCGCCGGCAAAGCCAGCCCGCCGGTGCTGGCGGACGCCGTGGACACCGCGTCCACCCAGGGCTGGCGCCGGCCGCTGCTGGCCTGGCTGGGCGTACAGGCTATGCGCGCAGAACAAGCCGGCGACAGCGCCGAAGCCCAACGCATCAAACGCCGCATCGACCTGATTACCGCCAAATGACCACCGCCACCATCGCCACCACGGCCATACCGCAACACACTGAAATCGCCCAGCACCTGCGCGGCGCGGACTTTCACGATTGCTATCAGATAGACATCGCGCCGACCTCCGAGTCCGCGCTGGCGCTTTATCTGAAAGTGGTGGCCGCCACGCCGCGCTGGGTGAACGCCATGATGACGCTGCGTAACCGCATCGTGCAGCTGGTGGGCCTGAAAAACCTGGGCGCACTGGGCGACACCGATAGCGCCAAGCCGGCCAGCGCCTACCGAGTGGGCGACCGTGTCGGCATCTTCTCCATTGTCTACCTTAGCGACCAGGAAGTCATCCTTGGCGACTCCGACAAGCACCTGAACGTGGAAGTCTCGGTCTGCAAGCTGACCGACAAGGTGGCCGTCAGCACGGTGGTGCACACCCGTAATGCGCTGGGCCGCATCTACATGCTGTTCGTAGCGCCGGCCCACCGCCGCATTGTGCCGGCCACGCTGAGGAACGCCCGCTTCCTGTAAAATCCCCGCTTCCAACGAATCGAGGACTTACATGGCTTATAACCTTGCCCGGCCGCTGCGCGGGCTGTTCAACGTGCTGGCACTGTCTTGCGCGATGCTGGGTGTTCCTGCGCAGGCGGCCGCGCCGCAAAAAGTCATCGTCGACATGGACATCGGCGACGACATCGACGACGCCTTCGCCCTCGGCCTGCTGCTGCAAAGCCCGGAGATCGAGATCGTCGGCATCACTACTGCCTGGGGCGACACCGCATTGCGCGCGCAACTGCTGGAACGCATGCTGCGCGAAACAGGCCACAGCCAGATCCCGGTCGCACAAGGCGTCCGCACCACCAACAACCCGCAGCCCTTCACGCAAGCCCGCTACGCGCAGCGCGGCAAAGCGCTGCCGCCGGTGGACGCCATCGGTTTCATGCTGGATCAGATCAAGCGCCAGCCCGGCCAGATCACATTGCTGGCCCTCGGCCCGCTGACCAACATCGGCGCCGCCATCGAGCGCGACGCCGCCACCTTCGGCAAACTCAAACAAGTGGTCATGATGGGCGGTTCGGTGCGCAGCGGCTATCGCAAATCGCAATACGTGCCATCACGCCCGGCCGACAAGGAATACAACATCGTCTCCGACATCGCCGGCGCGCAAAAGCTGTTCACCGCCGGCGTGCCGATCGTGATGATGCCGGTCGACTCCACCCAAATCCGCCTGGATGAAGTGGAACGCAACGCCCTGCTCGGCCACGGCTCGGCGGTCACCGACCAACTGGCGCTGCTCTACCATCAATGGATCGATGCTTACCAGCCGTGGTCCAGCAATATGCCATCTCTGTTTGACGTGGTGCCGGTGGCGTGGCTGCTCGATCCCGCTGTCTGCCACCTAACGCCGCTGCATATCGTGGTGGACAAGGATGGCTACACCCGCGAACAGGCGGGCAAGCCGAATGCGCAGGTATGCCTTGCATCTGACCAGAAGCGATTCTTCGAGATCTTTATGCCACGACTGTTGAAGGATTAAGCCATGGCGCTCGTCTATTCCACCGAAACGGGCCGCATGTGCCCTGACTGCCGCAAGCCGCTGACCGACTGCGACTGCAAGAGCGCCGCCAAGGCCAAACCGGCCGGCGACGGCAATGTGCGCGTGTCGCGCGAATCCAAGGGACGCGGCGGCAAGACCGTCACGCTGGTGCGCGGCCTGCCGCTGGATGCCGACGCGCTGGCAGCATTGGGCAAGCAGCTGCGCAGCGCCTGCGGTTCCGGCGGCACCGTCAAGGACGGCGTGCTCGAAATCCAGGGCGACCATTGCGAACGCGTGCTGGCCGAACTGACTAAACTCGGCCACAAGCCCAAACGCGTGGGCGGTTAGCCAGCAGCCTGTCGTGATTGCGCGCGCTGGACCGACAGGTAGATATTGTCGCGCTCCAGCGCCTTGCCCTCGGCCACTGTGGCGATCCATGCATCGGTGCTGGCCACGGCGGCAAAGCCGGAATGGAACACCGTGCTGAATACGCGGTGTATCTCTTCCGCGCTGGCCTTGCCGGCCGCGTTTTCGTAGGACGGCGAACCGCTGGCGTCGGCCAGGAATTCCACCGTCAATCCTTTGTGCGCCGCCTCGTAGATGGTGGCGGCGTCGCAGTTATGCGTCATGTAACCAACGATGGTCAGCGTGTCGACCTCATGCTCCGCCAGCCACGCCGCAAGACCGGTGCCAGTGAACACGCTGGCATAGGTTTTGTTGACACGGTAGCTGGCCGCGCGCTTCGCCACCTCGTCATGCAGCTGCCAGCCCGGCGATCCCTTGGCGAAAATCGGCGACTGCTCCGGCGCGTCGTGCTGCACCACCACCACCGGGATATCGGCGGCGCGGGCAGCATCCATCGCCCGCGTGATGTTCGGCAGCGTCACATCCACCGGCGGATATTCAATCTTCATATTGCCGCTGAAGTATTCGTTTTGCACATCAATGACGATCAAGGCTCGGCGCATCATATTCTCCGGTTGGTTAATGAGCCTATTTTGCGCCTTGCAGCGCCGCGCCAACAGCGGCCCGAAGGCATACATACGATATAATCGGGCCATGAACGCGCCCACTGCAAAACGCCACCGAATCGCCGTCATCGCCTTTGACGGCATCACGCCCTTCCACCTGTCCGTTCCGGGCATGGTGTTCCGCGACGCCGCGTTCGACCTCAAAATCTGCTCGCCCGATCCATCGCCGCTGCGCACCACCGGCGGTTTCGACATCAGCGTCCAGCATGGACTACAGACACTTAGCCGCGCCGATATCGTCATCCTTCCGACCTGGCACGACGACTGCCGGCCAGCGCCAGCAGCACTGCTGGAAGCGCTGAAACGCGCACACAAGCGCGGCGCCCGCATCGTCGGTCTGTGCCTGGGCGCCTTCCCGCTGGCGGAGGCGGGCTTGCTGGATGGCCGCAGCGCCACCACCCACTGGGCGTATGCCGACGCGCTGGCCGAACGCCATCCCGCCGTCGTGGTCGACCGCGAAGTATTGTATGTGGATGATGATGTATTGACCTCCGCCGGCGTGGCGGCGGGCCTGGACTGCTGCCTGTATCTGCTACGCCAGTTGTGCGGCGCCGACGCGGCAAACCAGGTGGCGCGGCAATTGGTGGTGGCGCCGCACCGTCAGGGTGGACAGGCGCAATTCATCGAGCGTCCAGTACCTGTGAGCGGCAGCGACGACCGCTTTACGCAGGTGCTGGACTGGGTCAACCGCCATCTGGCGGATAACCACAGCATCGACGCGCTGGCCGCGCGCGCCGCCATGAGCCGCCGTAATTTCACGCGCCACTTCCGCGACGCCACCGGCACCTCGTTCAAGCAATGGCTGCTGAACCAGCGCGTGGCGCATGCCCAGCGGCTGCTGGAAAGCAGCGACGCCTCGATCGAGCTGGTGGCGCAGGAAGCCGGCTTCGGTTCGGCACTGTCGCTGCGCCAGCACTTCCGCGCCGTGCTGCTTACCTCACCGTCCGACTATCGCCGCCAGTTCCGGGCCGGCGCTGCCTGATTATTCGCCTGCCTCGCCGGCGGCAGCGGCGGCTTCGCGCAGCTTGTCCTTCTTGCTCTTGCGTTTGCCCTTGATGCCGCCGTTTTCCACGTCGGTGACGGCGCTGACCGGCGCCGCCGTTTCCGTTTGCTCGAAACCGGCGATGGTCTCGCGTGGCACGCGTTGCTCCTGGCGTTTCTCGATCAGGCGGAAATGTGGCTCCGATTCCGCCGTCACAAAGCTGATCGCCACGCCACTTTCACCTGCGCGGCCGGTGCGGCCGATGCGGTGCGTGTAGTCGACGGCGGAACGCGGCAGGTCATAGTTGACTACCGCCGGCAAGCGCGCAATGTCGATGCCGCGCGCCGCCACATCGGTTGCCACCAGCACCTGCAGATAGCCGGAGCGGAAATCGGTCAGTGTCTGGGTCCGTGCGCCCTGGCTCAATTCACCGTGGAAGGAGGCGGCATGGATGCCGTTGCGATTCAATTTGTCGGCCACGTGATCGGCAGCATACTTGGTGGCGACGAAGACCATCACGCCGCGCCACTTATGCTCCTGGATCAGGTGCTTGAGCAGCATGGTACGGCGCGGCACATCGACCGCAATCGCGCGCTGCACGATATCCGGTTTGCTGGACGGCTCGGACAGCACTTCGATGCGCGATGGCTGATGCAGGATGCCGTCGGCCAGCTTTTGCACCGCCGGCGGAAAGGTGGCGGAGAAGAACAGGTTCTGGCGCTGCTTGGGCAGCAGCTCCAGGATGCGGTTCAATTCCTCGCTGAAGCCCAGGTCCAGCAGGCGGTCCGCCTCGTCCAGCACCAGCATGGAGACGCGCGAGATCTTCAGCGCGTTGTGGTCGATCAGGTCCAGCAGGCGGCCAGGCGTGGCAACCACGATGTCGGCGCCGCCGCGCAGCGCCATCATCTGCGGGTTGATCGACACGCCGCCGAACACGATGGCGACTTTGACCGGCATATTCAGGTGGGACACCAGCTTGCGGATCGACTCGCCCACCTGCACCGCCAGTTCGCGCGTCGGCACCAGCACCAGGCCATGCAGCTGGCGCGGACCGTCGCGGTTATCCAGCAGCGATTGCAGCAGTGGCAGCGCGAAGGCGGCCGTCTTGCCGGAGCCGGTTTGCGCGGCGCCCAGCACATCCTCGCCGCGCAGGATGGCGGGAATGGCGGCGCGCTGGATGGCGGTCGGCTCTTCGTAACCGATTTCGGTAATGGCGTTGAGCAGGGAGGGAGCAAGGCCCAGTGTGGAAAAAGACATATCGGCCTAAATGAAAGAAATCAGGCGACAGTATAAAGCATGCTAGTTGCACACTCCGCGCAAGGCGGCGACAGCGATGAACGGCAGCGCCAGATATCCAGAGAGGAAAAAGGTCGGCTGCCGCTTCAGGCCTTCCGAATGCAGGCAGTCCGGCACCTTGGCTTCGTTAAAGGCTGCGGTCATCATGTTCGATTTGGCAACGCTGAATGCCGGCTCGCTTTGCAGCAAAGGCTGCGGCCTCGGCTCGGAGGCGATGGCTTCGGTCACCACCTTCTTCACAGCCGGATCGGTATGCTCCTGCAGCGCCTTGACCTGCTGCGCTGACACCGCGGCATCAAGATACGGATCTTTTTCCGCAGTCTGCGCTTGCGCGCCGGCGGACAATGCAGCCAATAGCGTCAAACCGGACAAACGCATGAGAATTTCTCCGTTATCGTCATTGAATGCATTATCATTCAGAATAGCCGTTTTGACAAAGAAAACTACCATGATCAATTGGGACGCCCATGCCTGCCTGCCACAGCATCCGCTGGCCGACTTCACGCCTGTGCACCGGCTGCATGCGGCCGGGGTCAATTATGTGTCGTTGAACGTCGGCGCCGACATGAATCCGCTGTCGCAGGTAATGTCGGTCATCGCCGGCTACCGCGCCACCATCGCCGCCGATCCGGAACGCTATGCGCTGGTCTCCAGCGTGGACGACATCATCCAGGCCGCCGCCGACGGCCGCATGGCGATCAGCTTCGACCTGGAAGGCGCGCTGCCGCTGCTGGAGCAGCCGGACATGGTGGCGCTGTATGCGCAACTGGGCGTGCGCCAGATGCACTTTGCCTACAACCGCAATAACAGCGTGGCGGACGGCTGCCATGACGTCGCGCGCGGCCTGACGCCGCTCGGCCAGCGCATGGTGGAAGCGGTTAACCAGAACGGCATCCTGATGGATTGCTCGCATACCGGGCGCCTGTGCAGCCTGGAGATCATGAACGCCTCGTCGCATCCGGTGATATTCAGCCACGCCAATCCGTACACGCTGGTGCAGCATGGCCGCAACGTCACCGATGAACAGATCCGCGCCTGCGCTGCGACCGGCGGCGTGGTGTGCGTGTCCGGCCTCTCCTTCTTCCTCGGCAGCGCGCAGCCGGACGCCAACGACGTGGCGCGCCATGTGGCCTACATCGCGGATCTGGTGGGCATCAAGCATGCGGGCATCGGCCTGGATATCTGCTTCCAGCAGCCAGGTCTGGACGACACGCCGCCCGGCGATTTCGATCCTTCGCACTGGTGGCCCGCGTCCGCCGGCTACAGCGCCGACAAGCCGCCCAGCTTTACGCCGCCAGAGGTCTGGCGCGAACTGCCGGCCGCATTGCGCCGCGCCGGCATGAGCGAGACCGAGGCGGAGCTGGTCCTGGGCCGCAACATGATGCGCGTGGCGCAGCAGGTCTGGGGCGCGGCCGAGGCGGCGCTGGCTCAAGCCGCCTGATTAGCCGGCAGATGATTTATGCAGGCGGATTTTCAGGTAGGCCTGCAAGGCCAGCTTGAATTCCGCCACCAGTTTGCGGCGCTCCGCCGCACTGGCTTGCGCGTAAAGCGGATTCAATCCCTTCACGATCTGCAGCGCCACATTGGCGGTGCGCAGCGCTTCTTCCTCCTCCATCTCCGGATTTTTCTGCCTTAACACCGCGCCGAATTGCGCCCGCAAACGCTGGCGCGCGTCGGCGCTGCGCTGGTAGCCCAGCGTGGCGTTGAGCAGCGCGAAATAGGCCGGATGCTCGTCAAAGAAACCGATCATCAAATCGAATACCCGGTCCGCCAGCGCGTTGACGCTCAGATGTGCCGCATCGGTTGTCAGGCCGCTCCAGCGCTGCGCCATGTCTTCGCCATACTGTTCGCGCAGCGCACGGGCCAGCGTCAGCTTGTTGGGGAAGTATTGATAAAGGGCGCCGATCGACGAGCCGGAACGCTCGGCGATGGCGGTCATGGTGGCGGCGTCGAAGCCGGATTCTGCGAAGACAGCGGCGGCGGCATCCAGCATCGCGGCCATCCGCTGCTCGCCACGCAACTGCTGCGGCTTACGCCGTTTTTGAGTATCTGAGGACATCCTCACATTATAAGCTACAATATATGAGGATATCCTCACATTCAAGGAGCGCAAACCATGGAAACGACAGCACTGGTATTAATTGATCTTCAACATAGCAACGTGGCGCGCACGCTGGCGCCGCATTCCGCGCAACAGGTGGTGGAAAACGGCGCGCGCCTGGCGGACGCGGTACGCGGCAAGGGCGGCACGGTGGTCTACGTCCGCGTGCTGGTGAACGAACTGCTGCCGCAGCCCGGCGACGTTTCGGTGAACCGCGATCCATCCGCCGCGCCGCTGCCGCCGCAGGCCTGGGAGATTGTCGACGCTGCCGGCATGCAGCCGGGCGACATCGTCATCGACAAGCGCCAATGGGGCGCGTTCCACGGCACCTCGCTGGAGCAGCAACTACGCCGGCGCGGCATCAAGACCATCATCCTGGGCGGCATCGCCACCAACTTCGGCGTGGAATCCACCGCGCGCGCAGCGCAGGATCTGGGCTACGCGCTGATGTTCGCAGAAGACGCCATGTCCAGCATCAAGGCGGAGATGCACCAGTTCTCGGTACAGACCATCTTCCCGATACTTGGCCATGTGCGTTCGACAGCCGAGCTACTGGCCACCATTGGATAACGCCCCGGCGCTGGAGCGCAAGCTCGCCGATATCGATCAGCGCATCGACGGACTGCACCTGCTGCGCGGCGAACTGACGCGCCGCCCCGGCGCCGACATGCAGGCCTGCCCGCTGCAAGGCGCGGCTACCTGATCTTGGAGCACTCCTCCTCCGGCGTGGCGCTGAGTTCAAACTCCACGCGCCGGCCGCCGACGTTGAGGTCTTTGTAAGGCCGGTCGACCAGATTAAATTCGCCTTTGCGCAGCTTGTCCAACACTGCTTTGCAGGCGATGTCACTGTAGCGCGGCGTAGCGACCACGGTCCACTTGCCATCCGCCCCGGCCGCAAACAAACGGCCCTGGCCCGCATTCTGCTCTGGCACTAACAGCACCTGTTGCTTGCCATCGCCACCGAGAACGAGGACAAAGGCGTCGCACTTGCCGTTCCTGCTGGTGAGGCACTCCGGTTTGCGGTCGTCCTGCATCGCATCCCACTTCTGCGCCACAAAACTGGCTGGCAGCTGCGCGCCAGCGGGCCACACGGTCATATTGGCAGCGACCGACACCGGCGCGGTCGACCGCACCGGCGCCTGCCAGCGCTGTTTGTTGTCCAGCGCCTGCACGGCGGCGGCCTCTCGCTGCAACAGCGCGGCGTCCGGCCCCGTGCTGCGTTTCAGTTCCTCCAGCGCGGCCTGCCCGTATCGGCCACCCTCAAAGCGCAAATAGCGGAAGTCGAATTTGGATGCGATGATCTTGCCCTTGGCCAGCCGCGCCATCTGGCTATTGACGCCGATACGTGCCGGATCGGCAATCGGCGTAAATAAGGCCAGCAGCACCGCCAGCACCAGGAACGAGGTAAAGATATTCACCATCGCCAGCGGCCGCAGCCACGTGTCGTACTGGTACGCGGCCCACAGGTAGCCGATGGCGTAGCTGCTGGCCACCAGCAGGCAGGCGGCGGCGATCACGCGGTCCGAGGTCCAGCCATACTGCACCACCCGCAGCCCCAGCGCATACATGCCGACCATGACGATCGGCAGGATCAGGATGGCGGCGGTGCGCGCGCCTACGCGCAGCGGCAAGGCGACGATCGCCTGGCCGTTCTGGAAGGCGGCGTTGACCAGCACCAGCAGCACTGCCGCCGTGAACAGCAGCACCGAGGTGGCGTGGCGCGTCTCCCACAGCGCGGTCAGCCCGGTGAACGGCAGCGTGCACAGGAAGCCGGTTACCAGCACCACGGCCACCGGCAAGATCCACGACATCAGCACCAGCAGCAATGTGCGGATGCCGCGCACGATCGACGGCCGCACATCCGTCACATGCATCGCGCAAGAGAAGGCAGTGCAGATCACCGGCACGTTGAACCACGAATTCTCCAGCAGCTCATGCAGGAATTTCAGCTTGACCAGCATGAACAGGGTGGCGCCCATGTGCAGCACCAGGAACAGCGCACCGACGAAAAAGGCGGAAAACAGCAGCTGTATCGCCAGCTTCCACGCCACTTCAAAATACGTGTTGTAGCTGGCGATGCGTTTGCCGTCCTGCGCGCCGGCCATTACCAGCGCGTGGGCGATGAAGAAAAACACGCAGCTGAAGAACACCAGCATCATCGATGGCGAGTAAACCGGCTTGTTGTCCCAGTTGGACAGCAAGGGATAGCTGTTCGCCCCGCGCCACACATCATGCAGCGCCAGCGCCAGCAGCACGGCCAGCGCCGAGAGCAGCCAGACGGCTGCCTGGCGCGGCGCCAGGTGACCAAGACTGGAGACCAGCAATACGGGCAGTATCAGCAGCACCGTCAGCAGCGGCACCATCAGGTACGGCGCGGCGGCCGGCCATGCCACATCCCGGCTGGCGGCGTACAGCCAATACAGCAGCAATCCCTGCACCAGCCCCACCGCCAGCCGCGTCGCCATCACCTTGCGGCTGACCTGCGCTTCCAGCGCGATCTCGTTGTGTTCCATCTTTTCCGTCCAATGATGATGAATTCGATTAGTTTGACAATTTAGCATGGATGACCGGGCAAGCGTGGAGGCGCTATAATCAAAGACTATGAATCCACTTCTCGACAAGCTGCATCCCTACCCGTTCGAAAAACTGCGTCTGCTGTTTGAGCAGGTCACGCCCGCCCCCGAGTACAAGGCCATCAGCCTTGGCATGGGTGAGCCCAAGCATCCGACGCCGAAGTTCATCGAGCAGGCGCTGGCCGATAACCTGTCCGGTTTGGCCGTCTATCCAACCACCATCGGTTCGCCCGAGATGCGCGCCGCCATTGCCGGCTGGCTGGAACGCCGCTACAACCTGCCCAAGCTCAATCCCGCCACCCAGGTGCTGCCGGTGAACGGCTCGCGCGAGGCGCTGTTCGCGCTGGCGCAGGCGGTGATCGACAAGGACGCCAAGTCGCTGGTGGTCAGCCCGAATCCGTTCTACCAGATTTATGAAGGCGCGGCCTACCTGGCCGGCGCCGAGCCGTACTTCATCAATTCCGACCCGGCGCGCAACTTCGGCTGCGACTACGACAGCATTCCGGCCGAGGTGTGGCAGCGCGTGGCGCTGCTGTTCGTCTGCTCGCCGGGCAACCCGACCGGCGCCGTGCTGTCGCTGACCGACTGGGAAAACCTGTTCGCGCTGTCGGAACGCTACAACTTCATCATCGCCGCCGACGAGTGCTACTCCGAGATCTATCAGGGCGAGCCGCCGCTGGGCGCGATGCAAGCGGCGCACCAACTGGGCCTGGCCACCATCGACCAGCCGTATGCGCGCCTGGTGGTGTTCAGCAGCCTGTCGAAGCGCTCCAACGTGCCGGGCATGCGCTCGGGCTTTGTGGCCGGCGACGCCGACGTGCTGAAAAAATTTCTGTTGTACCGCACCTATCACGGCGGCGCCATGAGCCTCTCCGTGCAGGCTGCGTCGATCGCGGCGTGGAACGACGAAACCCATGTCGAACAAAACCGCGAACAATACCGCGCCAAGTTCAACGCCATCACGCCTTTGCTGAAGCAAGTGCTGGATGTCGAACTGCCGGACGCCGGCTTCTACCTGTGGGCTGACGTCAGCCGCACCGGCCTGTCCGACACCGAATTCGCCCAGCGCCTGTACGCCGAATATAATGTCACCGTACTGCCGGGCAGCTACCTGGCGCGCGAAGCGCATGGCGTCAACCCAGGCCGCAACCGCATCCGCATGGCGCTGGTCGCCGAAACGGCGGAAGGCCTGGAAGCGGCCCAGCGCATCGTCCAATTCTGCAAGTCCCTTAATAAATAAAGAGTCCATCATGAGCCAACAACTCCAGAACATCATCGAAACCGCCTGGGAAGACCGCGCGAACATCAACCCGTCCAACGGCGCCGCCGAACTGCGCGAAGCAGTCAACCACGTGCTGGCCGGTCTGGACGCGGGGACCATTCGCGTAGCCGACAAAGCCACCGGCACCTGGGTCGTGAATCAGTGGGTCAAGAAGGCCGTGCTGCTGTCGTTCCGCCTGGAGAACAACGTGGTCCTCCCATCGGATGGCACCATGCAGTTCTACGACAAAGTGCCGACCAAGTTCGCCAACTACACCGCCGACGATTTCGCCAAGGGCGGCTTCCGCGTGGTGCCGCCAGCCGTGGCGCGCCGCGGCTCCTTCATCGCCAAGAACGTGGTGCTGATGCCGTCGTACGTCAACATCGGCGCCTACGTCGATGAAGGCGCGATGGTCGATACCTGGGCCACCGTCGGTTCGTGCGCACAGATCGGCAAGAACGTCCACCTGTCGGGCGGTGTCGGCATCGGCGGCGTGCTGGAACCGATGCAGGCCAATCCGACCATCATTGAAGACAACTGCTTCATCGGCGCCCGCTCGGAAATCGTCGAAGGCGTGATCGTCGAAGAGAACTCGGTGATCTCGATGGGCGTGTACATCGGCCAGTCGACCAAGATCTACGACCGCGCCACCGGCGAAGTGACCTACGGCCGCGTACCTTCGGGTTCGGTGGTGGTATCGGGTTCGCTGCCATCGGAAGACGGCAAGTACTCGCTGTACTGCGCGGTGATCGTCAAGCGCGTCGATGCGCAGACCCGTTCCAAGACCAGCATCAACGAACTGCTGCGCGGCGTTTAATGCAGTAAAAACCGGAGATTCGCCATGGCCATGGACCGCCTGTTCCAGCTGATGAAGGAAAAAAACGCGTCGGACATGTTCTTCGCGGTGAACTCTCCGGTTCACATCAAGATCAACGGGAACCTGATCCCGATCAACCAGCAGAAGCTGGAGCCGGAAAACATCCATGCCCTGCTGGCGGAAATCGCCACGCCGGAGCAGATGGACGAACTGGCTGCCACCAACGAATTGAACATGGGCGTATCGGTGCCGAACCTGGGCCGCTTCCGTCTGTCAGCGTTCAAGCAGCGCGGCAGCATCTCCGCCGTGTTCCGCTTTGTGCCCGCCACCATCCCGCTGCTGGCCGATTTGCAGCTGCCGCCGGTGCTGGCGGACCTGATCATGGAAAAGCGCGGCTTGCTGCTGCTGGTAGGCGCCACCGGTTCCGGCAAATCGACCACCATCGCCTCGATGCTGGATCACCGCAACGAACTGCGCTCCGGCCATATCCTGACGCTGGAAGATCCGATCGAGTACCTGTTCCGCAATAAAAAATCCATCGTCAACCAGCGCGAGATCGGCAGCGACGCCAGGGACTTTGCCACGGCGCTGCGCAACTCGATGCGCCAGGCGCCGGACTGCATTCTGATCGGCGAGATCCGCGACAAGGAAACCATGGCGGCGGCGCTGGCCTATGCGCAGTCCGGCCACCTGGTGCTGGCGACGCTGCACGCCAACAACAGCTACAACGCGCTCAATCGCATCATCAGCTTCTATCCAATCGAGAACCGCCCTGCCCTGTTGCAGGATCTGTCGAGCGCCATCAAGGCGATTGTATCGCAGCGGCTGGTGCGCTCGATCCACGGCGGCACGCGGTCGGCGGCGGTGGAGGTGATGGTCAATACGCGCTATATCTCGGACCTGATCGAGAAAGGCGAAATCAGCCAGATCAAGGAAGCGATGGAGAAGAGTTTGTCGCCCGGTTCGCAATCGTTCGAGCAATCGCTGCTCAAGCTGGTGCAGGATGGGCTGATCAGCCAGGACGAGGCACTGGCCAACGCCGATTCAGCCACCAATCTGTTGTGGCTCATCAATAATGGCCCGGACAGCAAAGCCTCCCAGGCAGAGACCGAAGCCAAGCCGGTGCAGAGCGAAACATCCTTTACGGAATTCACGCTGAACACCTGACGCCGGTAGCATTCGGGCATTAAGGGATATGAAACGTTGCGGTGTTAACAACGGCGCACTGCTATAATGTTTTTTATTTATGCCTTTTCATCACGTCCAGAATCTTTCCCCGGCAAGGGAAAAACTCTTTTCGCTCGCTTCCCTCCTGCTGATATATGGCTTATGTGCGCTGATGGTCATTATCGTCTGGAACGCCAGACACGTTAACGGCGTCACTGGCGATGAACCGCACTACCTGATCATGGCCAACGGCCTGGCCCAACATGGGACACTGGAACAGACGGTTGCGTACAAGAGCGCATTGGAGCCGCCGGAACGTGCCAAGGCATTCGGTCAGCCGCCCGGCACGAAACCAGACGCGTCATTCGTACATTCAGTGGCTGGCCCCCACGGCCAATTCAACGTCCACAACATCGGCTTGCCTTTGCTGCTGGCGATTCCTTTCACCATTGGCGGAATGGTCGGCGCCAAGGTGTTCATGATGTTGTTTGGCGCACTGATCGTCGTGTTTGCATGGAAATTCTCCGCGCTGTTCTCGACCAACCAGCGGCATCGCTGGCTGGCCGTGTGCGCCACCTGTATCGGCATGCCGCTACTCCCGGCCGCCAACCAGATCTATCCCGACTTGATGGCAGGCGCGCTGGCCATGATGGGCTTGTACTGGTTCAGCACTACCCAGGACAAGCGCAGCATGCCACTGGAACTGTTGTTCGCCGCTGCCGTGGCCTACCTGCCCTGGCTGCAAATCAAATTCGGCCCGGCTTGCGGCGTGATTTTGCTGGCCGTGATGTCGAAGATTTTTGCCGAGTCCCGCGACCTCAAACGGATTGCCCGCATCGCGGCGGTGGCCGCCCTGTCCTGCCTGACGTTGATTGCCTATAACTCCTACGCATTTGGCAAAGCATCCGGCCCTTATCTGCAGGGCGCTCTGGACGCCAGCCCTGCTAGCCTGATGGTATTCCTGGGCCTGTTCATAGACCAGAATCAGGGCTTCCTCGTGCAAAATCCGGTATTCCTGATCGGCTTGCTGGGCATGGGCTGGCTGTATCGCAGCCGGCGTCCGCTGGCACTGCTCGGCGGCGTGCTGTTCCTGTCGATGATATTGCTGAATGCGCTGCATCCCAACTGGTATGGCGGCTGGAGTTTTTCGGGCCGCTTCGGCTGGACCGCTGTCGTGGTCTTCATGATTCCGACACTATACGGTTTGCTCGAACTGGCCCGGCGCAGTGAACGGGCATTCGCCGCCATCGTGCTGCTGGTGATGCTGATACAGGCTTACCTGCTGTACCACTATGCATTTACCGCACCCGATCTGTATAACCGCGCGCCAACGACACCGTTCGACGCCTATGCAGAGCTCTACCCAGCCATCCACAGTTGGCTGCCGGCACTGTATTCCATCACCTGGGCCGTCAGCCATCTGCCCAACTACACATGGCTCACCGTGGTCATCGTGCTGCCGCTGGCTGGGTTTGCGCGCAAAGTCGAGTTCAAGCGTTTCGGTCTGTTAGCCGCAGCCTTTTTCGCCCTCATGTACGGCGTGGGCACGGCGATCATCAACGCCGCGTCCTCGCCACTGCCAGCGCACAAGGATGAAGTTTTCGCCGCTGCGACCCTGCCGTCGCAAACCGGACGGATTGACGGCAGTACCCGCGTTGCCGAACCAGGCAAGGACACACCGGGCTTCGTCAGCTTTGGCCCCTATCTTCCATACCCAAGGTCGACCTATCGCATCACTGTCAAATACAGCAGTCCGGCGGCACGCAGCGAGCCGGTTGCGCTGTTCGATGTGCTGGATACCGGCGCCCAGCAAGCGCTGATGATCAGAGAACTGCCGGGGACAGATGGCGCCGTCAGCGAATTCACGGCCGACTTCAAGATCATCTCGTTGCAAAAGGCGCCGGTGCTGGAATTCCGCAATCTTTGGGCAGGCAAGCACGCGTTCAAACTGTATGACATCAGTGTCAAGGCGGTGCGGGACTGAAGCCCTTATTGATGTGTTTTGAGCATCCCGCTGGACCGCGGGCGCATGGTATGCTATCGCTCCTCCGCACCCGGCATTAATTACTTCATGACAATTACTATTTACGGTATCCCAAACTGCGATACCGTCAAAAAAGCACGCACCTGGCTGGCCGAACATCAGCAGGAATTCGTCTTTCATGACTTTAAAAAGCAAGGCCTGAGCCGCGACATCGTCGCCGGCTGGCTGAAACACCTGTCGCGCGACGTGCTGGTGAACCGCAAGGGCACCACCTGGCGCGCGCTGTCCGACGAGCGCAAGGCATCCATCGTCGACGACGACGCGGCCATCGCGCTGATGCTGGAAAACCCTTCCGTGATCAAACGCCCGGTGCTGGACAACAACGGCGCCTTCTCGGTCGGCTTCTCCGACGCGCAATACCAACAAATCTTCAATGGCTGATATGACTCCCTCCAAGACCCTGGCGCTGACCGAAAAGCTGATCTCCCTGTCGTCCGTCACGCCTGACGACAAGGGCTGCCAGCAGCACCTGATCGACCTGCTGACCCCACTGGGCTTCGTCTGCGAAACCATCGAATCGAACGGTGTCACCAACCTGTGGGCACGCCGCGGCACGACCTCGCCGGTGATGGTGTTCGCCGGCCACACCGACGTGGTGCCGACCGGCCCGGTCGAACAATGGCGCTCGCAGCCCTTCACGCCGACCCACCGCGACGGCAAGCTGTATGGCCGCGGCGCGGCCGACATGAAAACCTCGATCGCCGCCTTCGTCGTGGCCTGCGAAGAGTTCATCGCCAAGCACGCCGACCACAAAGGCTCGATCGCCTTCCTGATCACCAGCGATGAAGAAGGCCCGGCCACCGACGGCACCGTCATCGTCTGCAACCTGCTGAAGGAACGCGGCGAGACCATCGACTACTGCATCGTCGGCGAGCCGACTTCGGACGAAACGCTGGGCGACATGATCAAGAACGGCCGCCGTGGCTCACTGTCCGGCAAGCTGACCATCAAGGGCGTGCAAGGCCACATCGCCTATCCGCAACTGGCCAAGAACCCGATCCACCTGGGCGCGCCGGCGCTGGCCGAGCTGGTGGCCGAAGTCTGGGACCACGGCAACGAGTACTACCTGCCGACTTCCTGGCAGATGTCCAACATTAACGCCGGCACCGGCGCCAATAATGTGATCCCGGGCGAGATGGTGGTCGACTTCAACTTCCGCTTCTCCACCGCCAGCACCCACGAGGAACTGAAGCGCCGCGTGCACGCCATCCTGGACAAGCACCATCTGCATTACGACATCAAATGGGCGCTGAGCGGCCTGCCGTTCCTGACCCCGCGCGGCACCCTGAGCGATGCGCTGTCGGCGGCGATCAAGTCGGAAACCGGCGTTACGACCGAATTGTCGACCACCGGCGGCACCTCGGACGGCCGCTTTATCGCGCAGATCTGCCCTCAGGTGATAGAATTCGGGCCTCCCAACGCAAGTATCCACAAGATCGATGAGCATATCGAGCTGCGATTTGTCGATCCGCTGAAGAATATCTATCGCCGCACGCTGGAAAACCTGCTGACGTAAACAGCAGCGCGGCGTGGGCTCCGATGACCGTTTTACCGAGATAGCCATGAACACGACTCTTTTCACCACGCCGCGCGACCTGCTGCGCTATGCCGTCACCCGCTTCAACACCGCCAAGCTGTTCTTCGGCCATGGCAGCACTGAAGCGTATGACGAAGCAGCCTATCTGATCCTGCACACGCTCAAGCTGCCGCTGGACCTGCTCGATCCTTTCCTGGACGCCAAGCTGCTGCCTGAAGAAGTGGCTGCGGTGCTGGCCGTGATCGATCGCCGCACCAACGACCGCGTGCCGGCTGCCTACATCACCAACGAAGCCTTTCTCGGCGCCTACAAGTTCTACGTCGACGAGCGCACCATCGTGCCGCGCTCCTTCATCGCCGAACTGATTCCGGAATACTTCGCGCCGTGGGTTAACGAGCCTGAGAACGTGTCGAACATCCTGGAACTGTGCACCGGGTCCGGTTGCCTGGCGATCATGATGGCGGACGCCTTCCCGGATGCCGCCGTCGATGCGGTTGACATTTCGGCTGACGCGCTGGAAGTCGCCAAGCGCAACGTCGCCACCTACGAGCTGGAAGACCGTTTGACGCTGATCCAGTCCGACCTGTACGCCAATGTGCCGAACAAGAAGTATGACCTGATCATCACCAATCCGCCGTACGTGAATTCGGCCTCGATGAGCAAGCTGCCGATGGAATACCGCGCCGAGCCTGAACTGGCGCTGGATGGCGGCAAGGACGGCATGGACCTGGTGCGCCGCATTGTGGCCGGCGCCGCCGAACGCCTGACCGACGACGGCCTGCTGATCGTCGAAATCGGCAATGAAAAAGCATTCGCCGAAGCCGCATTCGGCGAATTGGGCCTGACGTGGCTCACCACCAGCAATGGCGACGACATGGTCTTCCTGCTGACCGCCGACCAGTTGAAACTCTAAAAATAACCCGCGTCTTTCCCGCGCAGGCGGGAATCCATGCTGAGTATGGATCCCCGCTTGCGCGGGGACGACGGTATCGAGAATATGCAATGATCCGTTTTAACCAAGTAAGCCTGATGCGCGGCATAAAGCCGCTGCTGGAACAAGTCGACGTTACCCTCAATCCCGGCGACAAGATTGGCCTGATCGGCGCCAACGGCGCCGGCAAATCCAGCCTGTTCGCGATGATGCGCGGCGAGCTGCACCCGGACCAGGGCGATATCGACTTCCCGGCCAAATGGCGTGTCGCCTACGTGGCGCAGGAAACCCCGCCGCTGGAACGCGCGGCGCTGGACTACGCCATCGACGGCGACGTCACCCTGCGCAAGCTGGAAGCCGAACTGGCGCGCCTGGAGTCCGAACCGGAAACCACCGAGAACGGCATCGCCATCGGTGAAATCTACAGCGCGCTGGCCGACGCCGACGCCTACACCGTGCAGTCGCGCGGCGAACAGCTGCTGCTGGGCCTTGGCTTCTCGCTCGACCAGATGCAGCAACCGGTGGCCAGCTTCTCCGGCGGCTGGCGCATGCGCCTCAATCTGGCGCAGGCGCTGATGTGCCCTTCCGACCTGCTGCTGCTCGATGAACCAACCAATCACCTGGATCTGGACGCGATCATCTGGCTGGAAGACTGGCTGAAACGCTACCCCGGCACGCTGCTGATCATCTCCCACGATCGCGACTTCCTCGACGAAATCGTCAACGTGGTGGTGCACATCGATGAGCGCAAGCTGAAACGCTACTCGGGCAACTACTCGGCCTTCGAACGTCAGCGCGCAGCGCAGATGATCCTGGCCGCCGGCGCGCTGGAAAAGCAGCAGCGCAAACGCGCCCACCTGGAATCGTTCGTCAACCGCTTCAAGGCGCAGGCCTCCAAGGCCCGCCAGGCGCAGAGCCGCATGAAGGCGCTGGCCAAGATGGAAGAACTGGCGCCGTTGCGCGCCGCCGCCGAATTCTCGTTCGAATTCCGCGAGCCGCTAAGCGCACCGAATCCGCTGCTGGTGATGGAAGACGTGGATGCCGGCTACAAGATCGAAGACCAGGCGACCGGCGAGATCACCCACAAGACCATCGTCAACAACATCAACTTCTCGCTGCAGATCGGCCAGCGTATCGGCCTGCTGGGCGTGAACGGCGCCGGCAAGTCGACGCTGATCAAGACCATCGCCGGCGACATCATGCCGCTGACCGGCGAATCGACCACCGGCAAGGGCCTGAACATCGGCTACTTCGCCCAGCACCAGGTGGAGATGCTGCGCCACGACGAGTCGCCGCTGTGGCACCTGGCGAAGATCGCGCCGACGGTGCGCGAGCAGGAACTGCGCAACTTCCTGGGCGGCTTCAACTTCCCCGGCACCATGGTCACCAGCTCGATCGCGCCGTTCTCCGGTGGCGAGAAGGCGCGCCTGGCTCTGGCGCTGATCGTCTGGCAGCGTCCCAACCTGCTGCTGCTCGATGAACCGACCAATCACCTGGACCTGGAAACCCGTGAAGCGCTGACCGAAGCGCTGGCGCAGTTCGAAGGCACGCTGGTGGTGGTATCCCACGATCGCCACCTGCTGCGCGCCACCACCGACCAGTTCATCATTGTCGCCGACGGCAAGCTGCAACCGTTCGACGGCGACCTGGATGACTACAAGGATTGGCTGTTCCAGACCAAGCTGGGTAAAGGCACCGATGTGCTGCCGGCGGCGGGCAAGGACAACAAGACTGCCTTCCCGGTGCAGTCGCCGGTCGCGCCGGAAAAGGCTGCGGTTGAAGCGCCGGTGGTCAACACCAAGGAACAGAAGCGCAAGGAGGCGGAAGAACGTCAGCGCCTGTCCGCGCTGCGTAAACCGCTGGAGCAGAAAATCAAGCGCCTGGACGAGCAGATCGCCAAGCGCACCGTGCAGAAGGCGGAAGTGGAAGCCAAGTTGGGCGAGGAGTCGATTTACGACGCCGCCAACAAGGCCAAGCTGAAACAGCTGCTGGCCGACCAGACCTTCTTCAATAAAGACCTGGGCGAGCTGGAAGCCCAGTGGCTGGAGTTGAACGAACAGATGGAAGCATTGGGTTAAGCGGCCTGGCGGGCGCCGAATTGCACTTTGCGGATCGACATCAGCTTATCGATGTCGACCACGATCAGACGGCGTCCGTCCACCTCCCCGAGGCCGATCAGATAGTCCACCGACGCCGCACCGGCAATCGGTTCGATCTGATCCAGCTTCAGCGCGACGATGTCCGTCACGCCATCCACCACCATTCCCATCACGCAGCTCGATAGCTTGAGGATGATCACATCCGTCAGCGGATCATGCTGCGGCGGACGCGGACCAAAGGCGATACGCATGTCAACGATCGGCATGATCACGCCGCGCGACACCACCACGCCACTGATAATCTCGCCGTCGTCCGACGAGAAGCGCTCCAGTGCCTGCAAAGGGCGCAATTCCTGCACCTTGCTGAAATCCAGCGCGTAATCGAGTCCGCCGAGCCGGAATACCAGGTACTGCTGCGCCTCAGCGGCGCTGACCTGCGTGGTCGAGGAAGACATGTTGATCCTTTCGTTCGGAGAACAGCAAATGCCATCCTAACCGCGCGCGCCGCAGTGGGCGTTGACAGGCGTCAACCTTCCCCGGCGCGTGGGCGTGTTTGCTACAATCGCCGTATGAACCAGATTAATCCCGATGAAGTGGAATTCACCGCCATCCGCGCTCAGGGACCGGGCGGGCAGAATGTGAACAAGGTGTCCAACGCCGTGCATGTGCGCTTCGACATCGCCGCGTCGTCGCTGCCCGACCATATCAAGCAACGCCTGCAGGCGTTGCGCGACAGCCGCATCACGCGCGAAGGGGTGATTGTGATGAAGGCGCAGCAGTCGCGCAGCCTGGGGGCCAACAAGCAGGACGCGCTGCGCCGCCTGCAGGAGATGGTCGACAGCGTGGCCGTGCTGCCCGCCGTGCGCCGCGCCACCAAGCCCACCATGGGATCGCAACGCCGCCGCCTCGAAGGCAAGAGCAAGGACGGCGAGCGCAAACAGCTGCGCGGCAAAGTCCTGCTGTAACCGTTGATCGTTCGGCGCTCAGGCTTTCTTTTGCAGCAGGTCGGGATTCTGTTTGAGGTAGGTATCTGCTGCTGCGGAGCCGGGATTGACCGCCAGCGTCCAGTTGCCGCCTTCGATTTCGGCGGGCCGTTCATCGAGCTGGCTGCCCAGGTTGACGCCGAAGCTATACCGCAGTTCCGGGTTGCGCAGCGAAAGCCGTTCCAGCGCCTCAAAGATGAGGCGGACGTCCAGATCATTGGAGCTGTCGGTCAGGCTCCGCTCCAGCCGCCCGACCAATTCGGCATTGACACTTCGGCCAGCTTTGCCGGCTTCTGCCTTCAGCTTTTCGAACAGCGCGAAGGGCATACGGAATTGACTGCGGTAGATATCTGACATGCCGGTATCTTGGCATTAACCGCAGAAACTGGCTAGTGACAGGAAAACTTTAAATAGTGACACTTCACCTAAATTAATACAAAAACAGGGTTGCCAGCTGGTGCGCCCCCAGCGCCAGCAAGGCGATGAAGAAGCAGCGCCGGAACACGGCCGGCTGCATGCGACCCCGCAGCCACTGGCCGAGTTGCATGCCTGCGACAGCGGGGATCAGCGCCAGCAGCGAATTGGCCGCCGCCGCCGCATGCCACTGGCCGCGCGCGGCGAGCATGGCGGCCAGCGCCAGCGTGGAGACGGTAAAGGCCATGCCCATGGCCTGGATCAGATCATCCTGGTCCAGATTGAGCGCTTGCAGATATGGCGCCACCGGCATGACGAAGACACCGGTCACGCCGGCCATCAGGCCGGTGGTGGCGCCGGCCAGCGGTCCGGCCCAGCGTTCGACGCGCGGCGCAACCTGCATGCGCCAGCCGGTCAGCCCCAGCACGCCGTAGCCCGACAGCGCCAGGCCGAGTACCGCGCCGCTCCATGAGGCAGCCGCCAATAACGGCGCGCAGCCCGTCCCCACGCAGACCGCCAGCAGCAGCCCGCGGAAACGCCGCCACAGCGGGTACAGCGCCGGCCCGGCCGAAAGCTGCCATACATTCGTAATCGACGAAGGCACAATCAGCAAGGCTGCGGCTTCCAGCGGTGACATGCGCAAAGTCAGCAGCGCCACCGCGACCGTCGGCAGGCCCATGCCGGTCACGCCCTTCACCAGGCCGGCCAGCACGAAGACCAAAATAATAAATAGCGTATCCATAACCGCCATTGTGCGCCGCCGGCACGCTGCTGAAAATCTGGCATATACTGAGGCAGACTTCGGATAATCCATAGGCTATGCGCTTCGACCTGACCGATCTTAGGCTTTTCATCCATATCGCCGATAGCGGCAGCATTACGGCTGGCGCGCAGTTGGCACATCTGGCGCTGCCCTCTGCCAGCGCCCGCGTGCGCGGCATGGAGCAAGCGCTGGACGTGCCGCTGCTGCACCGCGGCCGGCGCGGCGCCGAACCGACGGAGGCCGGACGCACGCTGCTGCAGCATGCGCGCGCCATCACGCGCCAGGTGGACGATATGCACGCCGACCTGGCGCAATTCGCTACCGGATTGAAAGGCCAGGTGCGGCTGCTGTGCAATACCTCCGCCATGACCGAATTCCTGCCGGACGCGCTGGCGGCGTTCCTGAAAACCCATCCGCAACTGAGCATCAACCTGGAAGAGCGCCTGAGTCGCGACATCGTGCAAGCGGTGGCCGACGGTGTAGCCGACATCGGCATCATCTCGGATGCGGTGGAGCACGCCGCGCTGCAGACCTTCCCGTTCCGCGACGACCCGCTGGTGCTGGCGATGGCGCGCAGCCATCCACTGGCGCACACGCTGGGCCACAAGCGCCACATGGCGTTTGCCGAGGCGCTGGACCACGACTTCATCGGCCTGGCCGGCGACAGCGCCTTTCAGCAGCAAGCCGCCGAACAAGCCGCGCGGCTGGGCCGACGGCTGCACTGCAAGATCCGCCTGCGCAGCTTTGAAGCGATGGCGCGCATGGTCGCCAGCGGCGCCGGCCTCGCCCTGCTGCCCGCAACCGCCGCCCGCCGCAGCCCGGGCCAACTGCGCATCGTCAAGCTAAGCGACGCCTGGGCCGACCGCAAGCTGCTGGTCTGCGTGCGCGACGAGGCCGCGCTGCCCGGCTACGCGCGCGTCCTGCTGAGCGCACTGGTGCTGGCATAAATTCATCTCAAATTGGCAGTCTGCGTACCCGGTTCGATTCTAAACTACCTGCATTCTTTCACCGGCCAGCCCATGTCGATCAAAACCTTTGCTGTACTCTGCTGCACCATCGCCACGGCGCACGCCGCCATGCCCCAGGGTTGCGACGACATCCCAGCAGCACCGCTGGTCGCACAGATGCGCCAGCCCGCCTTCCCGCCGGTCCAGCTGGAGATCCGCACACCGCAACCGCCGACCGCCTTCCCTATTGAAGGCCGTAACCTGCTGCTATACGAACTGCACCTGCACACGTATGCCGACCAGCCGCTGTCGGTCAAGGGCGTGGAAATCATCAGCGATCAGGGCCGGCTGCTGGCCAACGTCAGCGAAGCGCAGCTCAAGAATCGCATGCGGCAATATGGCAGCGGCGGCACGGCCGTGGTCTTCCTCTGCCTGGCGTTTGACGGCACGGCCGTGCCTCAGGCGCTGCGCAACCGCGTGCTGCTCGCCGACAGCTTTGCCGATGGTCCGCTAATCGGTACCCACACCACGCCATTGAAAGCGCTGGGACCACCATTGAGCGGTCCCGGTTGGAGCGCCGACAATGGTCCCGGCCTGGCATCGCACCACCGCACCGGCGTGTTCGTCGCCGGCGGCCTGGCCAACAACACACGCCGCTACGCGATCGACTGGAAGAAGTATCAGGACGGCCAGCCCTACAAAGGCGATCCGCGCGACGCCCACGCCCATCTCGCCTACGGCGCGGAAGTGCTGGCAGTGGCCGACGGCGCCGTGGTCGGCTTCACTCCACGTACGGCGCCCAATTGATCGGTCCCACCGGGCCTGAGTGCAGCACCGTCATGCCCGGTACGGCGGTGCGCACCTTGGCTTTCAGTTCCTTGGCCGGGCGGTCGTATGGCGGCGGTTCGCCCGGCACGAAGCTCATGGTCCGCAGCAGCACGTCGCCGGTGATCAACTCCACCGTGCAGCGCGAGCCGCGGATCAGCGCGGCCTTCTGCCGCTGCACCTGATCCACCTCGCCCTGCGCCTGCTCCTGCTGCACCTGCGCCGCCTTGATCGCCAGCGAAATCTTCGCCACCTGCCGCAGCGACGGGCCGACCGCCTCGGCCATCTTCTGGAACAGCGGCAGCTGCTCCGGCGTCAGCACCACTTCGCGCTTGCGCACGCGCGTGGCCAGCGTCAGGTAATTGCGCACTTCGGTCTGGGCGGTAATGGCGTCCATCTCCGCCTTGCGCGCATCCGCTTCGCGCGCCGCGTGCTGCACCCTGGGCTGCAACTCGGCGATCTTCTTGTCGAACTTCGTGGTGTCCGGCACCAGCGCGTACAGCAGCATCTCGTTCTGCTTGCGCGGCCCGGCGTGCACGATTTCGATCTTGCGGGCGGCGATGGCGCAACCTTCCGCCACCTTGATGACCACTTCATCGGCCATGATCTCGCAGTTACTGGCCTCGCCGATCACCACCCGGCTGCCGGAGATGATGCAGCTTTCGGCGCGCGTCAGGGCTACTTCGCCGCGCCTGGTTTGCAGCACCGCGCCGGACGCCACGCCACGCACGCGGATCGCGCCGTCGGCATTGGTGACGGTGCCGCCCATCAGGTTTTTACTCAGCAGCACATCGCCGCCGCGCGAGACGATATTCCCGAACACATCGCCGTGGATGGTGATGTTGCCGCCGT
Organism: Duganella margarita; assembly: GCF_009857535.1. Taxonomy (GTDB): domain Bacteria; phylum Pseudomonadota; class Gammaproteobacteria; order Burkholderiales; family Burkholderiaceae_D; genus Rugamonas; species Rugamonas margarita. The sequence goes on along the minus strand of NZ_WWCS01000019.1, from coordinate 49,173 downwards.
CGACCATGCGCTGTTCCTGCACGTCGCCGAACTCCTCGTACTCACCGGTCAGTTGCAAATTGCCGGTGGTGCGCGCGCTGACGCCTTCACGGCTGATGATCTTGGGTCCGATCGACAAGCGCTTGGTGCCCGGGTCCACGCTCAAAAAGCCTTCGACCGCCGACACCAGGAACTCGCCACCGCGCAGGTTTTCGATTACCGTGCCCTCGCCGGCCACGCTGGCCAGTTCGATATCCTTGGGCAGCGGCGGTTCCAGCACCAGTCCGGACAACTCATACCCGCGCACGCCCGCCGCGCGCGGCATCTTGCGCAGCAGCTTGACGTTCGGCTTCACCTGCGGGAAGCGGTTCTGGAACGATTGCAAATCCAGCCGGCCATCGCCGATGTCCTTGGGCGCATTGCTGCGGTGGATATCCTGCGACACTTCAACGATGGCAGCGTCCTTGCCCGGCAACGCGTTCAGCCGCCGCGCGACGACAATGCGCGCCAGCCGGCCGGTGGCGATGACGTCGCGCACCGCCGGCGCGTCGATGCCGAAGCGAATGCCCTTGACCCACATGTCGGCGACGAATTCGTCGAAGTTCAGGCGCGCCGGCTGCGGCGGCATATCAGGTACATCAAAAAACACCGGCTCGAAATAGTATTCGGCCTCGCCGTTGATGACCTTGACGGTCTTGTACAAGGCGCGGCGCGGCGCGTGGAATGGTTCGATGGCGTCGGCGAAGCGCAGCAGCGGCTGGCCGCGCAGGGTTTCCGGCAGGTCCGGGCCGACGTTGTACAGCATCTTGCTGAACACTGCGTAATCCAGCCCGGCAAAGTAGGCGCTGCCCATGAAGACCTGGCTGGCCGCCAGGGCGCAAGCCACGGCCGACGCATCGCCCTTGAAGAAGATGCCGTCGGCCCGCTTGACGATCGCTGTCGGGAGATCGCCTTCCGCAGTTGGTTCCAGCGCCGTAGCGTCGTCTGACACAGTCTAATCCCCAGGAAGATGTACGTCGGGCCGGCGCGCCATGGCGCGTCCCCTTCACTTTTTGATGTTAGCCCAAGATTAGCATGTTACGCCGGGCTTGCGCCAGCCGCATCAAGGCGCCGGCCGCAGGCGCGGATCCAGGTGCCAGTCCAGCGAGCCGGCACTGTCGGCAAACAGCAACTGGCCGCCGCTCGGCGTGCCGCGCAGGCGCTGCTTAAGGTCTTTGGGCGGCAGCTGCCGCAGCACCGCCGTCTCGGCAACGAACGGCATGGTGCGCACCAGCGTCTCGCCGCTGGCCATGTGCAGGCCGCAGCGGGCAATGCCGGCCGCTTCCACCTTCTGCTCGATGACCCGCGCCAGCCGCTCGCTCAGCAGCGTGTGCTGGGTCTGGCCGACTTGCAAATCCAGCTTGTGCTTCTGGATGGCCTGAATCTCTTCCGCCACCGCGGTGGCAATCTTGCGCAGGAACTGGCCCTGCTCCGGCGTCAGCACCAGTTCCTGCGTGCGCAGCTTGGCCGCCAGCGCCAGGTAGCGGCGCACGTCCGGCAGCGCCGAGATGCGCTCGATCTCCTGCTGGCTGTCGGCGTTGGCCTGGGCGAAAGCGGCCACCCGCGCTTCCAGCTCGGCGATCTCCTGGTCGAACTGCGTCACGTCCTTCACCAGGACATAGATCACCATCTCGGTGCGGCGGCGCGGCCCGGCGCTTTCCACCTCGACGTTGCGGCCTGCGATGGCGCAGCCTTCGGCCACCGCAATCAGCACGCCGTCGCCGATGATTTCGCAGTTGGAGGCTTCCTCAATCTTGACGTTCACACCCGAGATCACGCAGTTCTCGGCACGCTGGATGGTGACCGTGCCATTGACCGCATGGATCACCGAGTTGGACGCCACGCCGGCGATGTTGATATTGCCGGCCACGTTATGCACGCTGCCGCTGACCAGGTTCTTGTCCAGCACCACGGTGCCGCCGCGCGAATGGATATTGCCATAGACATTGCCGTGCACCGTGATGTCCGAGCCGGTGACGTCGCGCTGCTCCTGTACGTCGCCGTATTCCTCATATGCGCCGGCCAGTTGCAGATTGCCGGTGGTGCGGCCGCTGACGCCTTCCAGGCTGACGATTTTATCGGTGATGGAAATGCGATTGGACTTGGCGTCCACGCTCAAAAACCCCTCGCGCGTGGAGACCAGGTACTCGCCGTCCTCGAAGGTTTTGGCCTCGGTGCCCTCGCCGGCCAGAAAGCGCAGCGTCAAATCCTTGGGCGGCGCCGGCTCGGTCCTGCGGCCGGCCAGGTCGAAACCCGGCAAGCCGGGCGCCGAGGGCTCCTTCTTCAGCAGCCGCACTTCGGCCTTGATCTGCGGGAAGCGGTTCTGGAAGCTTTGCAGGTCGATGCGGCCGTCGGCGCGCGCCTTGGGGGCATCGCTGCGGTGCAGATCGGACGAGACCTCCACCACGGTGGCGTTCTTGCCGTCCTCCGGCTCCAGGTCGTTGGCGAAGGTGATGCGGTCGGCCTTGGGCGAGGCCATGGCCGCCTTCACCGCCGCCACGTCGATGCCGAAGCGGATGCCCTTGTTCCACATGTCGGCGATGAATTCGTCGATATCCAGATGCGCCGGACGCTCGGGAATCACGGTGCCGTCGGGCAGCGTAATCTCGTCCAGGAACAGCGGCTGGAAAGTGTATTCAGCGTAGGACAGGCTGATTTTGGGATTTTTGTACAGCGCCAGGCGGGCGCCGTCGAACACGCGCACGGCGTCCGCCAGGCGCAGCGCCTGCACCTCGCCAACGTCGGGGCCGATGCCATACAGCGCCCGCATCAGCGCGGGGTAATCGAGGCCGGCGAAGTAGCCGCCCGACTGGAACACGTGCTCCACCGCCGCCATCAGCGCCGGCTGGCTCATGCCCACATCGATATAAATTCCGTCTGCGCGCTTTACTAAACCAATAGGCAGGCCGGGACCGGGAGCTTCTGGCTCCGGGCCGGCGGCGAGCGCTGCGGATGCAACGTCTTGAACCACGGTCTTCCTCCAAACGGCACGCAGGCAGCCGGAAGGCGTTGCGTGTAATTAATTGATCTTACACGCAGGCCAAGGAAAAGACAGGAGAAACGCGGTTCAGAAAGCGACAAGTGTGAGGATATTGATACAAAACAATAATACGCAAATAACAAATTTAGCGTTTTATTATCTTCCCTTGACGGGCAACTAACGAAATCATCAACGACGCGGCGGCACCGCGTACAAATCCTGGCTGACTTCGTTGATCTGGCGGCGCAGGTCGCGGCGCTCGTCCGGCGTCATGCGGCCGACGCGGCGACTCATCTCGGCGTTGCGGCTGGCGTCCTGCATGGCGCGGCGCTGTTCTTCGGCGCGCGCTTCGTAGCTGCGCGGATCGAGCTGGCGCGCATCGCTGGAACGCGGCTGTTCGCCACGCGGGGCGTTCTGCTGGTGCTGCTGCGGTTGCTGCTGGTCGCGGCGTTGGCCATTGGGGCCGTCACCGTCGGCATGCGCCAGGCTGGCGCCGAGCAAACCGCACGCCAGCGCGGACGCCATAGTGAATCGAACGCAAAAAGATGCGCTAGCTGCCGCGAATTTTCTTTTGTGATCGATGAACATGACGTCCCCTGGAAAGCTGAATCTATGCCCGCAGTGTATGATGCTTTGCCTGAGGGGGTAAGGCGAATTGGGTAAAGTTTGTAACACTTTGTAATGGGTTGTCGTGCGTGTTTTCGCAGGACGAATATGACGTTACCATAGCAACATGAATAAGACAAATCTGGCAGCCAAATGACTACAACAACGACTGATTCCGGCAACACCGCCACCCATGGCCAGGGCCATGCCGCCAAGATCATGGTGGTCGACGACGACGTCCGACTGCGTGACCTGCTGCGCCGCTACCTGACCGAGCAAGGCTTCAACGTCTTCACCGCGGAAAGTGCCACCGCCATGAACAAACTGTGGCTGCGCGAGCGCTACGACCTGCTGGTGCTGGACCTGATGCTGCCCGGGGAAGACGGCCTGTCGATCTGCCGCCGCCTGCGCGGCGCCGGCGACCAGACGCCGATCATCATGCTGACCGCCAAAGGCGAAGACGTCGACCGCATCGTCGGCCTGGAAATGGGCGCCGACGACTACCTGCCCAAGCCCTTCAATCCGCGTGAACTGGTGGCCCGCATCGGCGCCGTGCTGCGCCGCCGCGGCCCGGACGAAATCCCCGGCGCGCCGTCGGAAACCCCGCAGACCTTCGAGTTCGGCCAGTTCGTGCTGGACCTGGGCACCCGCACGCTGAAGAAAAACGGCGAGACCGTGCCGCTGACCACCGGCGAATTTTCGGTACTAAAAGTATTCGCCCGCCATGCGCGCCAGCCGCTGTCGCGCGAAAAACTGATGGAACTGGCGCGCGGCCGCGAATACGAGGTGTTCGACCGCAGCCTGGACGTGCAGATCTCGCGCCTGCGCAAGCTGATCGAGCCGGATCCTTCCAGCCCGCTGTACATCCAGACCGTGTGGGGCCTGGGCTATGTGTTCATTCCGGAGGGACAGCCGCGCTAATCTGCGGACGCCTATGAAGTCGCTGCTGAAGTTCCCGTTCCCGCTCCGCCTGGCCAGCCTGAAAAGCGGCTTATTCTGGCGCACCTTCTTTTTGCTCGGCGCCCTCACCACCACCAGCATGACGGCCTGGGTGGGCATGATCAGCGTGGTGCAGCACGAGCCGCAGGTGCAGCAGATTTCCGCCCAGGTGATCTCGGTGGTCACCATCACCCACGCCGCGCTGACCCACGCCGCGCCCGAACTGCGGCGCGAGCTGCTGTTCGACCTGGTGGCCAACGAGGGCATCCGCGTGTTCACGCTGGAAGAGGACGACCAGGTGGCGCCGCCGGCCAACAACGCGCTGATGCCGGACATCGAGCAGCTGGTGCGCGCCAAGCTGGGACAGGACACCCGCTTCTCGTCCAAGGTGAACGGCGTCTCCGGCTTCTGGGTCAGCTTCAAGATCGACGACGACCAGTACTGGCTGATGCTGGAGCGCGAACGCATCCGCGGCCTGACCGGCATCCAGTGGCTGGGCTGGGCCAGCGTGGTGTCGGTGGTGTCGCTGCTGGGCGCCGCCTTCATCTCCAGCCTGATCAACCTGCCGCTGCGCCGCCTGACCCAGGCCACGCGCGACTTCGCCCAGGGCAAGCGCCCTGCGCCGCTGCCGGAAAAAGGCCCGGCCGAGATCATGGAGGCCAACCGCAGCTTCAACCAGATGGTCACCGATTTGCAGCAGGTGGAATCGGATCGCGCCGTGATCCTGGCCGGCATTTCGCACGACCTGCGCACGCCGCTGGCGCGCATGCAGCTGGAACTGGAAATGGCCAATCTGTCGACCGAGGCGCGTGAAGGCATGCAGTCCGACATCGCCCAGATGGACGCCATCATCGGCCAGTTCCTCGACTACGCCAAGCCCACCGAGGCGTCCAGCTTCGTCAACGTCGACATCAGCGAACTGCTGACCGACACCGCGCATGAAGTCTCGCGCCTGCCGGACGTGCGCATCAACACCGACATCGTGCCCGACGCCCATGCGATGGGCAACGCCACCGACATCAAGCGCGTGATCAACAACCTGATCGAAAACGCCCGCCGCTACGGCCGCACGGCGGATGCCGACTACACGGAAATCGACATCAAGTGCAGCGTCAAGGGCATGCACGCCGCCAAGCGGCTGACGATCGAGGTGCAGGACCACGGCCCAGGGGTGCCGCCCGACCAGATCGAGCAGCTGCTCAAGCCCTTCACCCGGCTCGACGCCGCGCGCGGCCAGGCCAATGGCGCCGGCCTGGGGCTGGCCATCGTCGACCGCGTGATCATGCGCCACGGCGCCGAACTGCTGGTGCGCAACCGCGAAGGCGGCGGCTTGCAGATCCAGATCGTGATGAAGGCGCTGTGATGCGGCGCCTCCTGTTTGCCGCCGCGCTGGCGCTGACCGCCAGCGCCTGGGCCGCCGCGCCGGCCGCCAGGCCGAAGGCGCCGCCCTCCGTGCAGTTGCGCGAGCCCACCGACGAGGAGCGCCGCTCGTTCGAGGAATACTATCGCCTGCAGGTGCCGGCCCGTGTCAGTGGCGGGCCGTCGCTGTTTGCGCCGGCGTTCGACATCCAGCGGCGCGGAAAGGAACCGTGGCAGGTGATCGCGCGCGTCGATTCGTCGCCGCGTCACTTCACGCCGGACCTGTGCCGGCAGGTGCGCACCAGCTACATCTACAATCCCAACGCGCCGCAGGACCAGCGCTGGACGCCGTCCGCCGCCGCGCCGGAATGGTATGTGTGGCTGGCCACGCCGAAGGTGATCTGCACCGCCGCGCAATACACCACGCGCATGGACCCGGCCGTGCATCCGGACGACGTCAAGGCGCTGATCTGGCAGCACCGCGCACTACTGGCGCGGGCGCGGCTGCTATTTGCCGGCAACTCCGGCTGCGCGCGCCAACGCGCGCTGACTTTCCGCCTGAGCGCCATCGAGCCGGCGCCGCCGTCCAACGGCGCGCCAGCCATGGTAGGCATGGTGTTCGACAGCGACCGCGACACGCAGGTGCGGGTCGCGGTGCGCAAGAGCCGCGGCGAGTACGCAGCGTGGAATGTCAGCTGTTCGGGGTCTGCTGCGCCGCCTGCCGGTTAATCGGATGATCCGGCGCTTCCAGCAATTTGGTCAGCAATAGCTCGGCCGAGCCGTAACCGTACAGCGAATCGATATCCAGCCCTTGTGTATCGTAAGGTACGGACTCCTCACGTTCCGAGCGGCTCGGATCCGCATCCGCATAGGTCACGCGCCAGGCGCGCTTGAGCGCATCGGCGCGGCGCAGGAATTGCGGCACCGGCCACATGGAAGGTTCCCACGCATCGATATCGCCCAGCACGCGCCAGTGGCCGCTGGCCAGCGCCATGTCGCCGCAACGCAGCACCTTGACGGCGTCCTGCGGGCGCAGCGTGTTCAGTTCTTCCAGCGACGGGAAGCGCGGCAGCTTGGGGCCGAACAGATAGGCCAGCATGATTTTACTGCCCGGCGACAGCCGCGCCACCAGACCCCATCCATAGCCGCCGTCCAGCAATGGCACGGCAAACCAGCTCCCCTCTTGATACGACTGCTTCATTCCAACCCCTTCCACTTCCGCCCAGCGGCGCAAGTTGGCAGTGTAGCGACGGCGTGCGAAACGTGGCGCACGAGATGTCAAATGTGAACTGGAACTGTGATACACTCGCCGCTTCGCTAGGGGTCCTGGAACATTGTTTCCGGGTGAGAGATACCCTTCGTACCTGATCTGGATAATGCCAGCGAAGGAAAGCGCAAAAGTCGGATCTCCCTCCTTTGATGGCTCTCTTCGCCGGCCCCCAGCCGAGACAAGCAGAGAGCAAATATGTCAACACCAAACTTCGCAGTGTCCGCCATCGCCTTGGCGGTTTTACAGATGACTTCCAGCGCCGTGCGCGCCGAAGATCCCGACCAGACCATGCAGGAAGTGGTGGTCAGCGCCGCCAAGACGCGCGCCACCAGCGCCAGCGTGGCCGGCTTCGCCAACGCGCCGCTGCTGGAGACGCCGGCCTCGGTCAGCGTGCTGACCGCGCAGCAGATGCTGGACCTGCAAATCCGCTCGACCACCGACGCCGCCCGCTACGACGCCAGCCTGAGCGACGCCTACAACGCGGTCGGCTACGCCGAGCAGTTCTCGATCCGCGGCTTCAAGCTGGATAACGAATCGAGCTACCGCAAGGATGGCATGGCCATCACCGGCGACACCCAGATCCCGCTGGAGAACAAGGAACGGCTGGAGGTGCTGAAAGGCCTGTCCGGCCTGCAGGCCGGCGTGTCCGCGCCGGGCGGCATCGTCAACTACGTCACCAAGCGCCCGACCGACACGCCGCTGCGCACCGTGGTGCTGGAAGAACGCGAACGCGGCAACCTGTATGGCGCGGTCGACCTGGGCGGCCGCTTCGACAACACCGACTTCGGCTACCGCATCAACGCCGCCGCCGAGCGCCTGCGTTCCTACATCAAGGGCGCCGACGGCAACCGCAAGTTCGTCTCGGCCGCCTTCGACTGGCGCATCTCGCCGCAGGCGCTGCTGCAAATCGACGCCGACTACCAGCGCAAATCCCAGGTCACCGCGCCTGGCTACCAGCTGCTGAACAACCTGACGCTGCCGAATGTGCCGGCCGACCAGCTGCTCAACGACCAGCCGTGGAGCCGGCCGGTGGAAACCACCAGCAGCAACGTCGGCGCGCGCTTCGAGTACAAGTTCTCGCCGGACTGGAACGCCACCATCAGCGCCAACCAGCATCACTTCAAGCGCGACGACTACACCGCCTTCCCTTACGGCTGCGGCGCGCAGGACCTGTATCCCGGTTTCTGCGGCAATGGCGATTACGACGTCTACAACTACATCAGCCTGGGCGAAAAGAAATCGCCGCTGACGGCGCAGGCCTTGCTGCAAGGGCGCTTTGCCACCGGCGCGATCAAGCATGACTTCACCGGCGGCGCATCGTTCTTCAAGAACAGCGAAAAATGGGGCGACTACCTGTACGACCTGTCCGGCGTCAGCAACATCTATCATCCGGTGGTGGTGGCGCCGGCGCCGGGCACCAGCGGCCCGGTCTCGGAGCGCCGCCGCGACAACGAACGCGCGCTGTTCGCGCAGGACATCGTCAGTCTGAATGAACGACTCAAGCTGCACGCCGGCGCGCGCTACGTGAAGTTGAAGCGCGACGAATACGTCGGCCTCGACGATGACGGCGCCGTGCTGCCGTACGCCCATACCGACATCGGCTTCTGGCTGCCGAATGTGGCGCTGGTGTACAACGTGCGTCCCAACGTGGCGACTTACGTCTCCTACGCGCAGGGCCTGGAACATGGCGGCGTGGCGCCGATGGGCACCGGGAACGAGCACCGCGCGCTGGAACCGGGCAAATCGAAACAGGTGGAAGTGGGCATCAAGGCCGACATCCGCCAGGACCTGAGCGCCAGCGTGGCGCTGTTCCAGATCCGCAAAGGCCTGGAATACACCGACGCGGCCAATTTCTACGTGCGCAACGGTGAAGCGCAGAACCGCGGCCTGGAAGTAGCACTAAACGGCCGCGCATCGCGCGACCTGACGGTCGGCGTATCGGCCACCGCGCTGAACACACAGCAAAGCGGCACCGGTTCGGTGGAGCTGGACGGCAAGCGCGTGACCGACGTCGCCGCGTTCAAATCATCGGTGTATGCGGATTACGCCGTGCCGCAGGTGCAGGGCCTGAAGGTCGGCGCCAACTGGCAGTACTCGGGCAAGAAAGCGTTCGACGCCGCCAACTCGGTGTTCGTGCCGAGCTACCATGTGGTCAACCTGACCGGATCGTACGCCACCCGCATCGGCAATATCGGCACCACCTTCCGCGCCGGTATCGCCAATGTGTTCGACAAGTTCTACTGGCGTGACGTGACGCCGGACCTTGGCGGCTATCTGATGCCGGGCGCCTCGCGCACCTTGCGGGTGTCGGCCACCTTCGACCTCTGATTTGTCATTCCGGTGTAGGCCGGAATCCATACGGCGCGTAAGAGCGTGCTCAGTATGGGTTCCCGCTTGCGCGGGAACGACGCGGGTCAGATGGCGGCGAGCGCGTTCGCCGCCTGGACGATGCGCTGATCAGCATCACCGCCCACCGGCACGTAGGCAATTCCACGTGCCGCCAGTTCCTCATGCAGCATGCGGTTGATCGTGATGCTGACTTCCTCGTTTTCCCGCTGCAGACCGTCGGCCACCCACGGGATGTCCGCCGCCGTCAGCAGGGTGAGATCGTAATCGCGCCGGTGCGCGTCCGCCAGCACGGCCAGTTCGGCGTCAATGCCACCGAAGTAATGGCGGCTGTAGACAGCCGTCATCAGCGGCGTGGTGTCGCAGAACAGGAAGCGTCGCGCGCGCGGCGCTGCCTCGTCCTCACGCGCACGCTGCGTGCGTGCTATGTGGATCTGGTCCGCCTCCACCGGAATACGCTGCGCCACATCGACAAACTCGCGCAAATATTCCGGCACCCAGACGGTATCGAAGCGACGCGCCAGCGCTTCGGCCAGCGTGCTTTTGCCAGACGACGCCGTGCCGAGAATCGCGATGCGCAGCGGTTTCATTCCATTGCCAGACGGCGGCCGCCCGTATGCGTGTCACCGCTCCAGGTGCGCAGGCCGATTACCGCCATGCCAACGAAGATGGCGTACAGGATCGCCGTCAGCATTAGGTGCTTGTGCAGATACAGCCCGACGTACAGCACATCGACAATGATCCACACATGCCAGTTCTCGATCTTCTTGCGCGACAGCAGCAGCTGGCCGACCAGCGAACCGGCCGTCAGGAAGGCGTCCGAGTTCGGCACGTCGGTATCGGTATAGGACTTGAGGAACCACGCCAGCAGCACAAAGCCGGCCAGCCAGGCGCCTGCGGCCAGCCAGCGGCCGCGCGCCGACAGCGCCGTCACCGGCAGCTTGTCGTGGCTGTCATCGCCGTGCAGCCACTGATACCAGCCGAATACCGACACTGCGATGAACACCAGCTGCAAGCCCATGTCGCCATACAACCGCGAACCGTAAAACACCAGGCCATAGGTGGCCGAGGAAATGATGGCGAACAGCCAGCCCCAATGGCTCTGGCGGATGTTCAGCCACACCGTGGCCACCGACAGCAGGAACGACAACAGCTCCAGCGGGGTCGTGGCAAATACTGCCAGGTGCAGCGGCATATTCGCGTAACCCAGCAGGAGCGTCAGTACGTTCATTTTTTAGGATATTTGATGGTCATTTCTTTGAGCACGTTGTCGGCGTGATCGACTTCCGACATCACCCACAGCATATACCGGATATCCAGATGAATGGCGCGGGTGATGTCGCGGTCAAAGTACCAGTCCTTGGTGATCGATTCGTAGGTGGAATCGAAGTTCAGGCCAATCAGCTCGCCGTTCTTGTTCATCACAGCCGAACCGGAGTTGCCGCCGGTGGTGTCGGCGCTGGTCAGGAAGTCGACCGGCACCGTGCCCAGGACCGGATCCTTGAACTGGCCGTAACGCTTCGCCTTGATCGCATCCAGCAGGTTTTGCGGCGCGTCGAATGGCGCCTTGCCGGTGTTCTTCTCGACGATGCCTTCGATGGTGGTGAACGGACCTTTGGTGATGCCGTCCTTCGGCGAGTACGGCGATACGGTGCCGTAGGTCACGCGCAGCGTCGAATTCGCGTCAGGATAAACTGGTTTGCCCTGCGATTTCTTCCACGCGATGACTGCCGCCATGTACTGCGGGATCACGCGTTCCAGATTGCCATCCAGTTCCTTGCGGCGGTCCTTCAGCGATTGCGACACCTGGTCAGTCTTCACCGCCAGCTTGATGAAGGCGTCATTGGACGCGCCGAAGGCGGCGGTGTCCTTGCCAACCCATGACAGGCGCGCGGCCGTATCGCCCAGTTGCGATTGCGCGTACATGGCCGGCACCGCATCCACTGACGGCAGCAGCGCATCCAGGCCGGTGACGTGCATCGACTTCGGCAGCTTGGCATAGCGCTGCAAGGCGGCGACGAAGCGCGCCTGGTCAACGCTGCCCACATACGACTGTTCCAGGCGGTTCAGGCGCGCCTTGATGAACGGCAGGTCGCGCTGCTGGAAGCCCAGCTCACGTTCCGCATCCGGCTTGGCGCTTTCCTGCGCCAGGCGATACAGCGGTGCGGCGGCTTTCAGCAGGTCGCTGGTGGTGGCCACGCTATAGCCGAATTCCTCGTCGCTCAGCGCGATGTCGGCGGCGATCAGCGCATCCAGTTCGGCCAGCAGCTTCTTGTCGCTGTTCGGCTGCTTGGCGTACCAGGCGCGGAACTCGGCGTCCTGCACGTCCTTGATGGCGGCGATGTCCTTGCGCGCAAAGCCGTCGATCAGGCCACGCGTTTTCTTCATCACGTTGTTCAGGCTCTTGACCACGCTGGCGTAGCGCACCGCATTGGCTTCGCTCTTCTCGGTGGAGGCGGCGATCACGTCCAGGTCGGACTGGATCTCGGCTGCCTTGGCCGGATAGGCGGCGTCGCGCGCGTAGCGGATTTCCGACGGCAGCTTGTAGCGGCTGGTGCGGCCAGGGTAACCGGCCAGCAGCACCGGATCGCCGTTCTTCAGGCCTGCGGCCGACACCACCAGGAAGTCCTTCGATTTATACGGCACGTTGTCCGGCGACGGTTCGGCCGGACGGCCATCCTTGCCGACGTAGGCGCGCAGGAACGAATAATCGCCCACGTGGCGCGGCCACTCGTAGTTGTCGATGTCGCCGCCAAAGTCGCCCAGCGAATTGGCCGGCGCGTACACCAGGCGCACGTCGCGTATCATCATCTGGCGGATGCGGTAGTATTCCAGGCCGCGATGGAAGGCCGGCACCGAGCAGCGATAGAACTTGTCGCTCTCGCATTCGGCGATCAGGGCCTTGATGTTCTTGTCCACCGCTTCACTGCGCGCCTTGCCGCTCATGGTCGGCGTGATGTCCTTCAGCACGCGGCCGGTGACATTCTCCACCTTGTCGGTCACGTACACCAGCGTATTCGGGCCGCCCGGCAGCTCGTCGGCGCGGGTCTTGGCCAGGTAGCCGTTGGCGATGTAATTATGTTCCGGCGTCGAGTTGCGCTGGATGGCGCCATACGCGCAGTGGTGATTGGTGACCACCAGGCCGGCGTCCGACACGAACGACGCCGAGCAGCCGCCCAGCGAGACGATGGCGCTCATCGGATGTTTCGACAGGTCGGCCAGCTTTTCCGCCGGGATGGCGATGCCGATGCGTTTGAGTTCGGATTTCAGCTGCGGCAGTTGGTATGGCTGCCATTGCCCTTCGTCGGCGTGTGCGCTGGTGGCGCACAGCAGTGCGGCGGGAATAACTAAATATTTTAACAAGATATGGCCCCTGAATGATTACGGCGCCGGTATTATAGATCGAAGCTCAACGTCAGCCTACAGCCACCGCTCGGCTGGTTGCACAGCTCCACACGTCCGCCCAGCGCGGCGACGCGCTGGTTCATGCTGATCAGGCCAAACGACTCGGGCTTGCGCCGCTCCGGCTGCTGCAGGCCGATGCCGACACCGTCGTCGCTCACACTCAGCGCCAGATGGCCGGCGCGCAGCGACAGCACGATGTTCACCCGCCGCGCATGCGCATGGCGGCGCACATTGTTCAGCGCCTCCTGCAGGCTGCGGAACAACACGATCTGCATCTCCGGCGACAGCCCGGCCAGTGCCGCCAAGCCGTCCGCATCGGGCAGCGTCAGCGCGCAGGCCAGGCCGGTGCGCCGGGCGAATTCGGCGGCCTGCCACTCCAGCGCCGCCTGCACGCCCAGGTCCAGCACCGCCGGCCGCAGTTCGTTCATGATGCCGCGCACGCTGCGGATGGTGGCGTCCACCGTCTCCAGCGCCGCGCTGACGCGCTGGTGCAGGCGCCCATGGCTGCCGGCGGTGCGCGCGTTCAACATCGACAGGTCGATACGCAGCGCCAGCAGGTTCTGTCCCAGTTCGTCGTGGATGTCGCGGGCAATGCGCTTGCGCTCATCCTCCTTGATGGTTTCCAGGTGCGTGGCCAGCTGGCGCAGCTCTTCGCGCGACGCGCTCAGTTCGGCGGTGCGCGCCGCCACCCGCGCATCCAGCTCCTGCGACCAGCGCTGCAGCGCGGCGTCGGCGTCGCGCTGCGCCGTCACGTCCGAAAACACGCCGATGTAATGCGTGATGGCGCCGTCGCCGTCGCGGATCACCGTCAGTGACATGGCGGCCACGTACGGCGTGCCGTCGCGGCGGCGGTTGAACACATCGCCCTGCCAGCGCCCCTGGCTGCGCACCTGGGCCAGCGCGGCCGCGTGGTAGCCCGGCGGATGGGCGCCGGCGCGGCCGAGGAAGCGCGGATTGCGGCCCAGCGCTTCTTCCGCCGCATAACCGGTCAGCTGGCTGAAGGCGTGGTTGACGGAGACGATATTGAGCTCGGCGTCGCACACCAGCACGCCCTCGTTGATGTTGCTCAGCACCTGCATGGCGCGCAGCCGCGCGGCGTCGCGCGTGCTGGCGTTGCCGACGTCGGTCAGGATCATGCGGCAGGTCTGCGCGCCGGCATCCAGATTGGCTTCGATGCGCAGCCGGCGCGACTCCTGGCCGGTGCCGGCCGCGCCGGGTGGTTCAAACAGCAGCACTTCCAGCGCCGCCCGCTCACCGCTATCGAACAACCGTTGCAGGAAGCGGCGCAGCTCGGCCTGCGCCGACGGCATCACAAACTGTTCGAAGCGCTTGCCGAGCAGCGGGGCTTGCGCCCTGTCCAGCAGTTCGGCGGCGGCCAGGTTGGCGCGCGTGATGTAGCCGCTGTGGTTGAGCGACACGTAGCCGGCCGGCGCCTGCTCGTACAGCGTGGCGTAGCGCGCATGCAGCGCGCTGGCCTGATCGCGCTCGGTCTGTAGTTCGGCCAGCGCCTCGCTTTGCAGATCGAGCTCGATCTGGCTCACTTGCAGTTCATGCCAGTGACGCAGTTCATCGCTGCCGGCGTCCGGCGCCGGCGGCAGCGGATGGCGCGCCACCGCATGCTCGGCCGCCGCCCGCAGTTGCACGGGGTCGAGCTCGGGGCGCGGCGGCTTTTTCATGATCACTCCGGCGTACCTTGTATCAAGCGCAGCCTGGCCTCCAGTTGTTTGGCTTCGCTGATGTTAATGAAGGTGACGACCACGCCGTCGATGACGTTGTCCACCGTCCGGTACGGCATGATGCGCACCGTGTACCAGCCGCCGCTGCGGGTGGGAATCTGGCGCTCGCTGTACACCAGCGTGCGCAGCACCTCGCGCGCGTCGTCCTGCAGCTCCGGGTAGTCCAGGTCGTTGACGATGTCGCCCAGCGGGCGCTGCACGTCGCCCGGAATCAGCTTGTAGATCTGGGTGGCGCGATCGGTAAAGCGGCGGATGCGCAGTTCGCTGTCGAGGAAGATGGTGGCGACGTCGGTGCTGTTGAGCAGATTCTTCATGTCGCCATTGACCATCGACAGGTCGTCCACCTTGGATTGCAGCTCGGCGTTGACGGTGTACAGTTCCTCGTTCAGCGACTGCATCTCTTCCTTGGAGGTGGTCAGTTCCTCGTTGGTCGATTGCAGTTCCTCGTTGGTCGACTGCAGCTCTTCATTGGCCGACTTGAGTTCCTCGCGCGAAGCCTGCATCTCGTTGCGCACCGCCTGGATTTCCAGCCGCGCCTGCGCCAGCTGCTGCTCCAGCTCCAGCAGTTGCGGGTTGCGCGAACGCGGACGACGGCGCTCGGCCGGCACCGCGACACTGGCAAAGGTGACCAGCACGGCGCCGGCCAGCGGGCTGTCTGCCGCCATCGCCTCCGCCGTCATGTCGACCGCCGTGGCGGGGTTGCCGGCGGCATCGCGCTGGATCAGGCCGCGCACGCTGGGGGCGCCCTCGCCCTGCATGGCGCGCTTGAGCAGCCCGGCCAGTTCGTGGCGCAAGCCCTCGCGCGCCATCGCATGGATGTTCCAGTTGGCCTTGCCGGCGGCCGGCTCGAGATAGGCGCCGGTACGGCCATGGATGTACAGGATGTCGCCATGCACGTTCAGCAACACCGCCGCCGGCGTATGCTTCTTGAGCAGCTGCTGCTCGACCTGAGTTTGGAGATTGCCGTTCATGGATGGGAGATCGGATGCGATAACGGAAGGGGCCGAGACATTGCTGACCCGGGTGGGAAAATAACTGGCGACATGGTTGATCGACGCTTCCAGCCGGCGGTACACGCGCGCCGCCGCATTCAGCGGCGCAAACAGCTCGGTAAACTCGCCCGGCGTTTCCGCACTCCCCAGCAACAGCAAGCCGTCCTGCTTGAGCGCATAGTGAAACAGGGGAATCAGGTCGCGCTGTAGCTTCGCTGTAAAGTATATCAGCAGGTTGCGGCAGCAGAGCAGATCGAGTTTGGTAAACGGCGGATCGGAAATGATGTTCTGACGCGCGAAGATGATGGTGTTGCGGATGTCCTTGCGGATGCGGTAGCCGCCGCTGTCGGTGGCGACGAAATAGCGCTGCAGGCGCCGCTCGCCGACATCGTCGCGAATGGCGGCGCTGAACACGCCCTGGCGCGCCCGCGTCACGGCGTCGTCATCGAGGTCGGTGGCGAAAATCTGCAACGTGTACTGGGCAGTTGGACGCAGCTGCGCCAGCACTTCGTGAAAACTGATGGCCAGCGTATAGGCTTCCTCGCCGGTCGAACAGGCCGGCACCCAGGCCTTGAACGCAGCGCCCTGCGGATGGCGCGCCAGCAGCTGCGGCAGCGCCGTCTCGATCAGGTACTCCCACACCTTGGGGCCGCGGAAGAAGTTGGTCACGCCGATCAGCAGTTCCTTGAACAGCAGGTCGACTTCCCCCGGATTGGCGCGCAGGAAGACAATATAGTCCGGCAGCTCGCGGCATTGGTGTACTTTCATGCGGCGCTCGATGCGGCGCATGACGGTGCTCAGTTTGTAATCGGCGAAGTTGGCGCCGGTTTGCGACTGCAGCAGCTGGTACATCTGCTGCAGGGCGTCGCGCTGGCGCAAGGCATCGCCACCCGCGACGATACCGTCATCGCGCCGCCACCAGTCGAGTGCGTGGCGCGCCAGTTCGGCCGGCGGCGCCACCACATCGACCACGCCGGCGCCGATGGCGCTGGCCGGCATCGACTCGAAGCGGGCCGACGGCGGTAGCTGCGCCATGGTCAGGCCGCCGGTCTCGCGGATCGCCTTCAGGCCGAGGGTACCGTCCGCGCCCATGCCGGACAGCACCACGCCGACCGCATGGCCGGGGCCATGCTCGGCCAGCGCCATGAACAGGCGGTCGATCGCCAGATGGTCGGTGCGCCGCGCCGGCGGCGGCTGCAACGCGAAACGGTCGCCGTCAAGACTGAGCTGGCCGCGCGCCGGCACCACGTACACGCGATCGGGCATCAGCGCCATGCCGTCCTGCACCTCGCTGACCGGCATCGGCGTCACGCGCTGCAACAGCTGGGTAAGAATGTCCTGATGCTGGGCGTCGACATGCTGCGCCACCACATAGGCCATGCCGCTGGCGGGCGGCACGCTGGCCAGGAATTCGCAGATCGGATCGAGCCCGCCGGCGGATGCGCCAATTCCCACCACCGGCACTGCGGCGTCTGGCGACGCGGTGGCGCTGGCGGCTGCGTCGTCAGGGGCGGGGGCGGGCGTAATCATCTTGCCTGATTATACAAAGCCCTCCCCTAAAAACCAAGCGTGATGCTTAGTCGGCGGCTGGGTTGCCAGCGGCGTGCCAGCCGCCGCCCAGCGACTGGATCAGCGCAATCGCCGTGGTCTGGCGGTTGACTTGGGCCTGCACCAGCGCGCGGCGCGCGGTCAGCGCGGTCTGCTGCGCCGTGACCACATCACTGTAGCTGACCTGGCCGGCGCGGTAACGGTTGAGCAGCTGCGCCTCGACCTGGTCGGCCGCTTCCGACGCCGTCTTGCGCAGATCCTGCTGCTGCACCAGCGCGCGCGTGGCCACCAGCTGGTTCTCGACATCGGCGAACGCCGTCAGCACCGCCTGGCGATAACTGGCGATGGCCTGGTCGCGCGCCGCCTCGGCGCCGCTGACGCGGGCCTTGGTGGCGCCGGCGTCGAACAGCGTCTGCGCCGCCGTCAGGCCCAGCGACCACAGATTGTTGGAAGCGTTGAACAAGCCGCCGGTGGAGGCCGCGCCGTAGCCGAAGGAACCGGTCAGGTTCAGGCTCGGGAAGTAGGCGCTGCGGGCGATGCCGATGTTTTCATTGGCGGCGGCCACGCGGCGCTCGGCGGCGGCGATGTCCGGACGGCGTTGCAGCAGCGTCGATGGCAGGCCGGTCGGCACATCCGGCACGGTGATCTTCCACTCGGCCGGCGCCAGCGAAAAGTCGTTGGCGGCCTTGCCCAGCAGGACCGCGATCGCGTGTTCGTAGGTGGCGCGGGTGCGCACCAGCGTGATCTGGTCGATGCGGGCGCTGGCCAGCTGGGTTTGCGCCTGCAGCAGGTCGGACTTGGCGGCGATGCCGGCGTCGAAGCGGTTCTGCGTGATTTGCAGCACGCGCTCATAGCCTTCGGTGGTCTGCTCCAGCAGTGCCTTCTCGGCGTCCGCCTCGCGCAGTGCGAAGTAGTTGGTGGCCAGCTCGCCCTGGGCCGACAGACGCGCGGCGGCCAGGTCGGCGGCGCTGGCTTGCAGGCTGGCGTTGGCGTTGCCGACACCGGCGCGCAGCTTGCCCCACACGTCCGGCTCCCAGCTGGCGCCGATGTTGGCGCGGTACTGGTTGGCGGTCTGCGTGTTGCCGCCACCGCCGCTGCGGGTGGCGCTACCGTTCAGGTCCACCACCGGGAACAGCGACGCGCGCTGCTCGGCCACCAGCGCGCGCGCCTGCGCGTACGAAGCGATGGCGGCGGCCACGTTCTGGTTATTCACCTCGATGCTGTCGGCCAGCTGGTTCAGCAGCGGATCGCCGAACAGCTGCCACCACGGGCCGCGTTCCAGCGTGTCGGCCGGGGCGGCGGCGGTCCAGCCGGCGGCAGCCTTGTCGGTGTCGCTCGGGGTCTCCTTGTAGGCCGCCGGCTGCGGCGTCTCCGGCACCTTGTAGGTCGGCGTGACCGAACAGCCGGCCAGCAGCGCAACCGCCATGGCCAGCGCAGTCAGGGGATAACGGGAGGTTGGTGCGTATTTGCTCATGATGTAATCGGCTCGTCGCTATGAATGCGGCTTAGTTGTTGTTCGGACGGGCTGCGGCGACGCAGCTTGTCCATCAGGATGTAGACCACGGGCGTTGTCAGCAGCGTTAGCAGCTGGCTGGCGATCAGGCCACCGATAATGGCCACGCCGAGCGGCTGGCGCAGCTCCGAGCCTTCGCCAAAGCCGATCGCCAGCGGCAGCGCGCCCAGGGCGGCGGCCACGGTGGTCATCAGGATCGGGCGGAAACGCAGCAGGCAGGCTTCACGCACCGCTTCCATCGGCGACAGGCCGCGCGCGCGCTCGGCTTCCAGCGCGAAGTCGATGATCAGGATGGCGTTCTTCTTGACGATACCAATCAGCAGGAAGATGCCGATCAGCGCAATCGTCGAGAACTCCATCTTGAAGATCAGCAGCGCCAGCACCGCGCCGACACCGGCCGACGGCAACGTAGTCAGCACCGTCACCGGGTGCACCAGGCTTTCATACAGGATGCCCAGCACGATGTAGATCACCACGATGGCTGCCAGAATCAGCAGCGGCAACGACTTGTTGCTGTCCTGCGCCGACTTGGCGGCGCCGGCAAAGCTGCCGCGCACATTATTGGGCATGGCGATTTCCGCTTCTGCCTGGGCGATCTGCGCCGCCGCCTCGGACAGGCTGGCGCCGTCCGCCAGGTTGAAGGCGATGGTGGTGGCCAGTTCGCCGTCCTGGTGGTTGATCGAGGTCGGCGCCGAGCTTTCGGCGTAGCTGGCGACCGTCGACAACGGCACCATGGTGGTGGCCGAGGTGCTCAGCGAATTGCCGGACGAGGCATCGCGTACCGCCGGCGCGGCGATGTTGGCGGCGGTGGCCGACGACGTGGTCGTGCTGCTGCTGGTGCCGCTGGTGCTGGTGGCCGCCGCCGTCGTCGCCACCTGGGCGCCGCTCGGGTTGGCGGCGCTCGGCGCCGGCAGGCCGGTGGACGGCACGTAGACGTCCTTCAGCGATTCAGGGCTCTTGGCATACTCGCGCGCCACTTCCATGATGACGTGGTACTGGTTCAGCTCATCGTAGATGGTCGCCACCTGGCGCTGGCCGAAGCTGTCGTACAGCGCATTGTCGATATCCTTGGTCGAGATGCCGAGACGCGAAGCGCTCTGCTTGTCGATGGTGACGAAGGTCTCGACGCCGTTGTCGGCCTGATCGGAGTCGACGTCGGTCAGCGCTTTCTGCCCCTTCATCGCTTCCGCCAGACGGGCCGCCCATTTTTTCAGGTCGGCCTGGTTGTCGGACTTCAGCGTGTACTGGTAGTTGGCGTTGGCCGAACGGCCGCCCGAGCGCAAGTCCTGCACGGGGCTGAGGAACAGCGTGACGCCGGTGACCCGTGCCAGCTTCGGCCGCAGGCGCGCAATCACCGCCTGCCCTGCCACCTTGCGTTCATTGGCTGGCTTCAGATTGACGAACATGAAGCCGCCGCCGGCGCGCCGGCCGCCGGTAAAGCCGACCACCGTGGCCACGTCCGGATCGGCCTTGATGATGTCGACCAGCTGTTTCAGCTTGCCCTGCATGGCCTGGAACGAGATGCTCTGGTCGGCGCGGATGCCGCCGTTGATCTGGCCCGTGTCCTGCTGCGGGAAGCCGCCCTTGGGAATCGCCGCGAACAGGTAGAAGTTCAGGCCTATCACGAACACCAGGCTCAGCATCACCAGCCAGACGCTGTGCAGCGCCCAGTCCAGCGCATGCTCGTAGCCTTTGAGGATGGCGTCGAAGCCGCGCTCGAAGAAGCGCGCGATGCGGCCTGGCGGCTTGGCGTGAACATTCCCCGGCGACAGCAGCCAGGCGCACATCATCGGCGTGGTGGTCAGCGAGATCACCAGCGAAATCACCACGGCGGCCGACAGCGTAATCGCAAATTCCTTGAACAGCGCGCCGAACTGGCCGCCCATGAACAGCAGCGGAATGAAGACGGCAATCAGCGAAAGGCTGATCGACAGCACGGTGAAGCCCACCTCGCGTGCGCCCAGCAACGCCGCCTCGAAGCGGTCCATGCCGGCCTCGATGTGGCGGGTGGTATTTTCCAGCACCACGATGGCGTCATCGACCACGAAGCCGGTGGCCACGGTCAGCGCCATCAGCGACAGGTTATTCAGGCTGAAGCCCAGCAGGTACATCACGCCGAAAGTGCCCAGCAGCGAGACGATGGTGGCCACGGTCGGCACGATGGTCGCCCGCACATTGCGCAGGAAAACGCTCACCACCAGCACCACCAGCAGAATCGAGATAATCAGCGTAATCTCGATTTCATGCAGCGACGAGCGGATCGAGTTGGTGCTGTCGCTGGCCACCTGGATCTTGACGTCCGGCGGCAGCTGCGCCTGCAGCATCGGCAGTTGCGCGCGCACGCTGTCCACCGTCTCGATGACGTTGGCGCCGGCCTGGGAACGCAGCAGCACGATGATGGCCTTCTCGCCGTTGAACAGGCCAAGGTTGTTCTGATCCTCGACGCCGTCCACCACCTCCGCCACATCCCGGAGGCGGATCGCGGTGCTGTTGCGGTAGCCGACGATCAGGTTCTGGTAGTCGGCGGCGCTGCGGCCGCCGGAGGCGTTGGCCGACTCGGAATAGATCTGCAGGCGGCGGCCGTTGCCCTGCAAGGCGCCGCGCGGCCGGTTGGCATTGGCGGCCTGGATGGCGGCGCGCACGTCCTCCATCGACAGCCCCTGCTTGTTGAGCGCATACGGGTTCAGTTCGACCCGCACCGCCGGCAGCGAGCTGCCGCCCAGTTCCACGTCGCCGACGCCGGTCACTTGCGACAGGCGTTGCAGCACGATGTTGGAGACGGCGTCGTAGATCTGGCCCGGCGTGCGCGTCTTCGAGGTCAGCGCCAGAATCATGATTGGCGCGCCGGAGGTGTTGGCCTTGCGGTAGGTCGGATTGCTGCGCAGCGTGGACGGCAGGTCGACGCGGCTGGCGTTGATCGCGGCCTGCACCTCGCGCGCCACCGAGTCGACGTTGCGGTTCAAATCGAACTGCAAGGTGACGTTGGCGGAGCTGGTGCTCGACTGCGAGGTCATTTCATTGACGCCGGCGATGGTGCCCAGGTGCCGCTCCAGCGGCGTGGCGACGCTGGTGGCCATGGTGTCCGGGCTGGCGCCGGGCAGCGTGGCGCTCACCGAAATAATCGGGAAGTCCACCTGCGGCAGCGGCGCCACCGGCAGCACGAAGAACGCGCCGATGCCGGCCAGCGCCACGCCCACCGTCAGCAGGACGGTGGCGATCGGACGCTTGACGAATGGGGACGACAGATTCACGACGCGTCACCTTTGCCCTGGCCTTGGTGGCCCACCTGCGGCGACAGCAGCGCCGCCTGGTGCGGGTCGCGCGGCGGCTCGCCCTTGAAGCGGCGGTTGACGCGGCGCGCCAGGCTGTCGAAGCCCAGGTAAATCACCGGCGTGGTGAACAGCGTCAGCATCTGGCTGACAATCAGGCCACCGAAGATGGCCAGGCCCAGTGGACGGCGCAATTCAGCGCCCTCGCCCCAGCCCAGCATCAGCGGCACGGCGGCGAACAGCGCCGCCAGTGTGGTCATCAGGATCGGGCGGAAACGCAGCAGCGCGGCCTGGTGAATCGCCTCGCGCGGCGGCTTGCCCTCGTCGCGCTCCGCCTCGATGGCGAAGTCGATCATCATGATGGCGTTTTTCTTGACGATACCGATCAGCAGGATAATGCCGATGATGCCGATCACGCCAAGGTCCTGGCCAGTGATCCACAGCGCCAGCAAGGCGCCGACGCCGGCCGACGGCAACGTCGACAGAATCGTCAGCGGGTGGATATAGCTTTCATACAGCACGCCCAGCACGATGTAGACGCAGACCACGGCGGCCAGGATCAGCCACAGTTGGTTGTTGAGCGAATTCTGGTACGCGCCGGAGGCGCCGAGGAAGGTCAGCGTCACGGCGGACGGGAACTTGATCTCGGCGGCGGCCTGCTTGATGCTGTCCACCGCGGTGCCGAGCGACACGCCCGGCGCGGTGTCGAAGCCCAGCGTGGTGGCCGGATACTGCGCCACGTGCGTCACCTGCAACGGCGCGGTGCGTTCGGTCACGCTGGCTACCGCCGCCAGCGGCGTGGCCTTGCCGGAGCCGGTGCGCAGCTGGAGGTTTTCCAGATCGGCCGGGGTGTTGATCGAATTGCGGCGCGCTTCCAGGATCACGCGGTACTGGTTGGTCTCGGTGAAGATGGTCGAGACGATGCGCTGGCCGAAGGCGCTGTACAACGCGTCATCGATCGAGGCGGCAGTCACCGACAGGCGCGACGCGGTGTCGCGATCAACCGTGACATAGGCCGCCGCCGAGCTGGCGCCAACGTCCGAGGTGACGTTGCGCAGCTGGGCCTTGGTGCGCATCTGCGCTTCCAGCTTGGTGGCCCACTCGTTGACAGAGGCGTTATCCGCACCTTCAATCGATACGCGGAACTGGGTCGGGCCGGTTTCGGCGTCGATGGTCAAGTCCTGGGTCGGTTGCAGGTACAGCGTCAGGCCCGGAATCTCGGCCACGCGCGCGCGCAGGCGGTCCATGATGTCCTGCTGGTTGCCGCTGCGGTCGTGCTTCAGGTTGATCAGCATGCTGCCGGTGTGCAGCATGGTGTTGTTGGCCGCATCCACGCCGACCACCGAGCTAAGGTTCTCGACCGCCGCATCCTGCAGGATCACCTGGGCAGCCTTCTGCTGCAGCTCCGCCATCTTGTCGTACGAAACAGCCTTGCCGGTTTCCAGGCGCGCCTGCAGCTGGCCGGTGTCCTGGGTCGGGAACAGGCCTTTCGGAATCACCACGTACAGCAGCGCCGTCAACAGCAAGGTGGCCAGCGCCACCAGCAGCGTCAGGCCGCTATGGTTGATCACCCAGGTCAGCGATTTGTCGTAATGGCCGATCACCCAGTCGAAGAACTGCTGGAAGCGCACCGCGAAGCGCGACGGCTTCTCTTCGGCGTGGCTCTTCAGCCAGCGGGCCGACATCATCGGCACCAGCGTCAGCGACACCACGGCGGAGATCAGGATGGTGATCGCCAGCGAGATCGCGAATTCGCGGAACAGGCGGCCCACCACATCGCCCATGAACAGCAGCGGAATCAGCACGGCGATCAGCGACACCGTCAGCGAAATAATGGTGAAGCCGATCTGCTTGGCGCCTTTGAGCGCGGCGGCCATCGGCGTTTCGCCCTCTTCGATGTAGCGGGCGATGTTCTCGATCATGACGATGGCGTCATCGACCACGAAGCCGGTGGCGATGGTCAGCGCCATCAGCGACAGGTTGTTCAGGCTATAGCCCAGCAGATACATCACGCCGCAGGTGCCGATCAGCGAAATCGGCACCGACAGGCTGGCGATCACGGTGGCGCGGATGCTGTGCAGGAAGGCGAAGATCACCAGCACCACCAGCACCACGGCCAGCACCAGCTCCATCTCGACGTGTTCGACGGAAGCGCGGATGCCGGTGGTGCGGTCGCTCAGCACCTCGACATGGATGGCGCCCGGCAGGCCGGCCTGCAATTCCGGCAGGCGCGCCTTGATGGCGTCCACGGTGGCGATGACGTTGGCGCCGGGCTGACGCTGCACGTTGAGGATAATCGCCTGTTTCAGGCTGGATTTGGTGCCGGACCAGGCGCCCAGCTCCACGTTCTCGGCGCTGTCGATCACCTGGGCGACGTTGGACAGGCGCACCGGGGCGCCGTTCTTGTACGCCAGGATCAGGTCTTTATAGTCCTTGGCGGTCACCAGCTGGTCGTTGGCGTTGATGCTGTAGGCGCGGGTCGGGCCGTCGAAGCTGCCCTTGGCGCCATTGGCGTTGGCCGCCGTGATGGCGGTGCGCAGCGTGTCCAGGCCCAGGCCATACGAGGCCAGGGCGTTGGTGTCGGCCTGGATGCGGACCGCAGGACGCTGGCCGCCGCTCAGGGTAATCAGGCCGACGCCGGAGACCTGGCTCATTTTCAGCGCCAGGCGGGTGTTGACCACGTTCTGCACTTCGGTCAGCGGCATGGTGTCGGAGGTGATCGCCAGCGTCAGCACCGGCGCATCGGCCGGGTTGACCTTGGCGTACACCGGCGGCGCCGGCAGGTCGGTCGGCAGCAGCGAGTTGCCGGCGTTGATCGCGGCCTGCACTTCCTGCTCGGCCACGTCCAGCGTCTGGCCCAGGCCAAACTGCAGCGTGATGATGGAAACGCCGGCGGCGCTGGTGGAACTCATGCGCGACAGGCCGGCCATGGCGCCGAACTGGCGTTCCAGCGGCGCGGTCACGGTCTGCGCCATCACTTCCGGGCTGCCGCCCGGGTACAGCGTTTGTACCTGGATGGTCGGGAAGTCCACCTGCGGCAGCGCCGACAACGGCAGGAACTTGAAACCGACGATACCCGCCAGGACGATCGCCAGCATCAGCAGCGACGTCGCTACCGGACGCTGGATGAAGGGTGCGGATGGACTCATTGCTTCGCTGCGCCTTCCTTGTTACGGCGATGATGCTCGCCGTTCGGCGACGATGCGGCGCCGGCCGCGCCAGCGCCCTGCCCTTTGGCGCCAGGCAGCGTGACCTTGGCGCCTTCTTTCAGGCGGTCGGCGCCTTCGGTGATGACTTGTTCGCCCAGTTTCAGGCCGTCGGTGATCTGCACCTTGTCGACCGTGGCGACGCCGCGCGTGACCGGCCGCACGGTAACGGTCTTGTCTTCTTTCAGCACGTAGACGAAGTCGCCGCTGTTACCGTGACGCACAGCGTTCACCGGCACCATGACGGCGTCCTTGATGGTGTTCAGTTCCAGGCGCACGTTGACGAACTGGCTCGGGAACAGCGCCAGCTTGGCATTGGCGAAGCGCGCCTTGGCCTTGACGGTGCCGGTCTGGGTGTCGATCTGGTTGTCCATGGCCTTGAAGGCGCCGCTGTCCAGCGTCGCGGTGCGGGTGCGGTTCAGCGCCAGCGCCGGCAAGGTGGCGCCGTCGTTGACGCGCTGCGCCACGCCCGGCACGCTGTCCTGCGGGATCGAGAATTCAACGTCGATCGGCGACAGCTGGGTAATCACGGCAAGGCCGCCGGTGTCGCTGGAGCTGACCAGGTTACCGATATCGACCACGCGCAAACCCACGCGGCCGGAAATCGGCGCCACCACCTTGGTGTAGCCCAGATTCAGCCTGGCCGTGCCTTCGGCCGCTTTGTCGGTCAGCACCGTGCCTTCCAGCTGCTTGACCAGCGCCGCCTGCGTGTCCACGTCCTGGCGGGCGATCGAGTCCTGGGTCAACAGCGTGCGATAGCGGTTCAGCGTCAGCCTGGCGTTTTCCAGCTGCGCTTCGTCTCGCTGGCGGTTACCGGTGGCCTGCATCAGCGCCATTTCAAACTGACGCGGATCGATCCGCGCCAGCACCTGGCCGGCCTTGACCATCTGACCTTCTTTAAACAACACCGATTGCAGGATGCCCGACACCTGCGGACGCACCGTGGTGGTGGCAGCCGCCGTCACCGTGCCGAGGGCTTCCAGCGTGACCGGCACGTCGGCTTTTTCAGCAGTCGCCACGCCGACCGTGGTGGCCGGCATGCGGCGGCCGCCTGCACCGCCACCAGGACCGCCAGGACCACCGGGACCGCCCGGGCCAGGACCGCCGGCACCTTGCGCACCGGGCGCGCCGCCTGCCGGCTGGTGCGTCAGATACCACGCCAATCCCCCTAACGCCGCCATCACGGCGACGGCGATCACGCTGCCGAGTAGCTTGCGGCTGCGTTTGGGAGGTTTGGCATTCAAAGTCGGCTTGGCTTGCGAATCCATCGTTATCCTTTTTCTAGGCGTGCGTGTCCATGGCAAACGCGCCATGGAATCAATGCGTGGACTCTAGCACAAGGTCCTGCCGCTGTCTGTCGGCCTTTGTCTGGGGTTACAAACTCGCTACAAATCAAGGACTTTGCGCATTTATCGTTAAACTACCTTTACATATCTTTACCGAGCCGACATCGCTCCTACATGCGCGCGCGGCATACTGGCCGCACTGACCGTACCCTCACCGTAGCGTAGAATTAATCGCATGAACCCTGTAGACCGAATTTTGCTGGTAGAAGACGACCCGCGCCTGGCCGAGATGCTTACCGAGTACCTGGGCCAGTCCGGCTTTCGCGTGCTGCACGCGCCCACAGGCCGCATCGCCATGGACCATATCGCCGCCTCCGAGATCGACGCCGTGATCCTCGACCTGATGCTGCCTGATATGGATGGCCTGGACGTGTGCCGCCAGCTGCGCGCCACCTCCGACGTGCCGGTGCTGATGCTGACCGCGCGCGGCGACGCCATCGACCGCATCGTCGGCCTGGAAATCGGCGCCGACGACTACCTGCCCAAGCCTTTCGAACCGCGTGAACTGCTGGCGCGATTGCGCGCGATCCTGCGCCGCCGCGTCGACGTGCGCCACCTGGACACGCCACCCGGCGCCGGCCAGCGCGCGCAGCCCGGTCAGGACGAGTTCCTGCGCTTCGGCCGGCTGGAAGTCGACCCGGCCGCCCATGCCGCGCGGCTGGACGGCGTGCCGTGCGAACTGACCGCCTACCAGTTCGACCTGCTGCTGGTGCTGGCAAAACACGCCGGCCGCGTGCTGTCGCGCGATGCGCTGATGGACCTGCTCAAGGGCGAGCCGCTGGAAGCCTTCGACCGCTCGATCGACGTCCACATGTCGCGCATCCGCGCTGCCGTGGAAGACGATCCCAAAAAACCGCGCCGCATCATCACCGTGCGCGGCGCCGGCTACCTGTTCGCCAAGGTGCAGGATTGATGAAGCGTTTTAATATAGGCCTGCCGCGCCTTTACTTCCGCTTTTACGTCGCGCTGCTGGTGATCCTGGCGATCTTCGCCTTCGCCACGCTGGAAATCTGGAACCGTACCGGCAGCCCGCTGGAGCGCTCCAACGCCACGCTGGCGCAAGTAATGCAAAACGTGCTGGCGCCGCCCGACGCGCCGCCAGACATGCAACAGGCCGCGCTGGCGCGCGTCGCCGCCAACCTGAATAACGCTCACATGACGCTGTACACCCGCGACTGGCGTCCGCTGGCCGTGGTGGGAGACCTGATCCCGGCGCGTCACTGGCGCCGCCAGGGCGTGACCGGACCGCCGCCGGAATCGTTCGTGCGCCTGCCGGACGGGCGCAAGCTGCTGTCGAGCGAACCGCTGGGCTTCACGCGGCCCAAGGCCATGCTGCACAACGCCCTGCTGCTGGTGGCGCTGGGCATTGGCGTGGCGGCCTTCCCGCTGGTGCGGCATCTGACCAAGCGGCTGGAGCGGCTGCAGATCGGCGTCGAAAAACTCGGCGCCGGCGATTTCACCGCGCGCGTGCCGATCGAAGGCAAGGACGAAGTGGCGCGGCTGGCGCAAAGTTTCAACCGCGCCGCCGACCAGATCGAGCAGCTGGTCGGCGCGCACAAGACGCTGCTGGCCAACGCTTCGCACGAATTGCGCACGCCATTGGCGCGCATCCGGCTGGCGCTGGAATTGATCCCGGAAGGCATCGACCCGAAACGCCGCAAGGGCCTGGAACAGGACATCGCCGAACTGAATCACCTGCTGGACGAAATCCTGCTGGCCAGCCGCCTGGGCGCAATCCCGGAAAATACCGACTCCGAAGAACTGGACCTGCTGGCGTTAGCCGCCGAAGAATGCGCGCGCTACGACGACACCATGCTGGATGGCGAGTCGGCCTTGATGCAGGGCGATCCGCGCCTGCTGCGCCGACTGCTGCGCAATTTGCTGGAGAACGCGCACCGCCACGGCGTGCCGCCGGCCAGCGTGCGCATCACCTGCGCGAATAATGTGGCGACGTTGCGGGTATGGGATGAGGGTCCTGGCGTGCCGGATCCGGAATTCGAGCGCGTATTCGAACCCTTCTTCCGCCGTCGCGGCACGCTGGATAACAATGGTGCGGGATTGGGTCTGGCACTGGTGCGCCAGATCGCCCGGCGCCATGGCGGCGAAGCCCGCTGCGCCCTGATGCGGGATGGGCGCAGCTGCTTCGAGGTGGAGTTGCCGCTAGCCTGACGTCCTCCCCGCGAAAGCGGGGATCCATAGAACGCTAGCTCATCAGACTCGGCATGGATTCCCGCGTTCGCGGGAATGACGTTACGGCGATTCGCACAGGCAGTGGGTGATCGCGGTGAACGGCTTGTGCTGCGCCGTGATCTCCGTCAGCCAGCCCAGGTCCTGGGCGATACCGGTTGCCGCGCTTGGCGGCAGGCCGGTGGTGGCCGCAGCACCCAGTTTCAGCTGTGCCGACACCGCCTGCGCCACCGCTTGCGCTGTGCCGCCGCCGATCATCTCCACAAAACGGTCAAACTTGCTGATATCACGCTCGACGTACACCACGCGGTAATCGGCCGGCAGTTTGGCGCGGGCGGCGGCCGATTTCAGCGCGTCGCCATAGCTGCCCAGACGGTCGACCAGACCGCGATCCTTGGCCTGCGCGCCAGTCCACACACGGCCCTGCGCCACTTCGTTGATCTTCTCCTGCGTAGTCTTGCGCGCCTGCGCCGCCTTGGTGGTGAACTCGGCGTAGATATGGTTGATGCTGCCCTGGATCACCTGGCCGAAGCGCGGGTCCAGTGGTCGCAGCGGGTTGCCTGCATCACCCAGCCAGGTGGTCGGCTGGCCGGCGGTGTGGATGCCAAGCTTGTCGATCACCTTGTCGGCGGTCGGCAGGATGGCGAACACGCCGATCGAACCGGTGATGGTGGTCGGCTCGGCGATCACTTCATCGGACGACATCGAAATCCAGTAGCCGCCCGAAGCTGCCACGTTACCCATCGAGACCACCACCGGCTTGCCGGCGGCGCGCGTCAGTTCCAGTTCGCGGCGGATCAGCTCCGAAGCGAAGGCGCTGCCGCCGGGCGAATCGATGCGCAGCACCACGGCCTTGATGCTGTTGTCTTCACGCGCCATGCGGATCAGCTTCGAGGTCGAATCGCCGCCGATCGAACCAGGACCGGCGCTGCCGTCGCTGATCTCGCCCTGCGCCACGATCACGCCGACGGCGTCGCCGGTCAGCTTGTGCGGCACGCGCGCCAGGTATTCGTCAAACGCTACCTGGCGGAAGCTCTTGGCGTCCGCATCGGCGGCGCCGCGCTTGATCATCATCTGGCGGATTTCGTCCTTGGTCTTCAGGCCGTCGACCAGCTTCTCGGCCAGCGACAGCTTGGCCAGGTCGCCATTCACCGCCGCCACTTGCGTCGGCAGGTCATTGATGGTCTTCATGATCTGGCCTTGCGGCAGCTTGCGCGCTTTCTCGACATTGTCGGTGTACGACGCCCACAGCGCATTGTTCAGATACGACTCCGCTTCAGTGGCGGCCTGCGACGGGCCGTTGGCGATGTACGGCTCGCCGAAACTCTTGTAGGTGCCGACGCGCAACAGATTGACCGTGACGCCCAGCTTGTCCAGCGCATCGCGGTAGTAATTGCGATAGCGGCCGAAACCTTCGATCATCACCATACCCATCGGATGCAGATAGACTTCACTGGCATGCGCGGCCAGCAGGTACTGGCGCTGGTCGTAGCTGGCGCCCCAGGCGATGACCGGCTTGCCGGCCGCCTTGAAGCGATCGATGGCGGCCGCCACTTCACGCAGCGAAGCCTGGCCGGCGCCTTGCAGGTCGTCGGTCAGCAGCACGGCGGATTCCACGTTCGGGTCCTTGGCGGCGGTGTCCAGCACGGCCAGCACGTCACGCAGCTGGATCATCTTGTGCACTTCGCCGCCGCGGGCATTGGCCAGCAGCGCTTCCGTGGCGTTAACGCTGGACTGTTCGACCAGCTGGCCCTTCAGGTCCAGCACCAGCGTGGTTTTCGGCTGCAGCGGCTTGGCGCCGCCGCCGAAGATGGCGTACAGCAGGATCAGCACGATGGCCAGGAAAATCAGGTTCAGCACCGTGCGGCGGGTGGCGTCGACCGAACGCCAGAAAAAGGCGAAGCCGCGACGGACAAACGAACGCGGTTTTTGCGGGGATTGCGGGGACTGACTCATCAACACTCCAGTGGTTGCGTAATTTGCAATGATAATACCGCTACAGCGGCTTTTTGGAAATGACCAGCAGGCCGGCGAACACCAGCAAGCCGTTCAGGATAAGCAATTCCAGCCCGATCCGATAGCTTCCAAACAGCGATTGCTGATTAAAATCAATAACATAGCATAGTAGCGGGCCGGCCAGCGCCACGACTGGCACCCAGCGGTCACGCACGGCACGGCGCGTCAGGATACCGAAGGCGAATAGCCCCAGCAATGGGCCATAGGTGTAGCCGGTCAGCTTGAGCACCAGGCCGACCATGCTGGCGTTGTCCACCCATTTAAATACCAGTACCAGCGCCAGGAAGATGGCGCAGAACGCCAGGTGCACGCGGTGACGCAGGCGTTTGCGGCCGGCTTCCGTCAGCTCGCTGCGGCGCTGCACGCCGAGAATGTCGATGCTGAAGCTGGAGGTCAGCGCGGTCATGGCGCCGTCGGCGCTGGGGAACAGCGCCGAGATCAGGCCAATGAAGAATATCAGTTGCAGCGCCGCCGGCATGTGGCCCATCACCACGGCGGGGAACAGCTTGTCCCCTGCCGCCGTTACACCGGCCGTCGGCGCGTACAGGTACAGCAACCCGCCAAGGTACATGAACAGTACCAGTACACCGGTCAGTACAGCGGTGGTGAGCAGCATGTTCTTTTGCGAGTCGCGCAGCGTTTGCACGGAGATGTTCTTCTGCATGGTCTCCTGGTCCATGCCGGTCATCGCGAGGACGATGAAGAATCCGGCCAGCAGCTGCTTCCAGAAGTTGGCCGGGCTGTCGACCGAGGTCGTGATGACCCGCGTCAGGCCGTGCGCCTGCATCTGCGCGAAGCTGTCCAGCGGGCCGAGGTGCATGGCGTGCAGCAGCCAGCCGGCGCAGATCACCAGGCCCAGGACCATGCCGGTGGTTTGCAGCGTATCGGTCCAGACGATGGTCTTGACACCGCCTTCGTAGGTGTACAGCAGGATCATGACGAGGATGACGGTGGTCGTCAGCCAGAACGGCACGCCCATGCTGTCGAGGATCGTCAGTTGCAGGATGTTGACCACCAGGTACAGCCGCGCCGAGGCGCTCAGCAGGCGCGAGATGCTGAAGAACGCGGCGCCGCTCTGGTAGGCGCGCTGGCCGAGGCGTTGTTCGAGATAGGTGTAGATCGAGGTGAGCTTGAGGCGGTAGTACAGCGGCAGCAGGATGAAGGTGACGGCGATGTAGCCCAGCACATAGCCGAGGATCACCTGCAGGTAGCCGAAACCATCGCGGCCGACCGCGCCGGGGACGCTGATGAACGTCACTCCGCTCAGCGTGGTGCCCACCATGCCGAACGCCACCAGCAGCCAGTTACTGCGCTTGTTACCGATGAAGAAACTGTCGTTGTTGGCGTTGCGGGAGGTGCGCCAGGCAACGATCAGCAGCACGGCGAAATAAGCGGAGACGAGGCAAAACAGCGAGACTGCGGACATGGGGTGGGCGGCGAAGAATTCAGATCGCCGCCAATATACACCAGTTGGCGGCGCTGGCTTTTACCCCGAAGCCAAACCGGGGTCTGACCCCGTACGTGGTCAGACCCCAAGCGCAGTGCGGGCTTAGTGTGCGGCCACGCGCACGCTGCTGCCCCGCACGGCACGTGGATTCAGCCGATCCAGCCGTCCGCTCAGGGCGGTCAGGCCCAGCGCGCCGAGTACCACCAGCCCGCCGATCCAGCCGGTGTGCACCAGGCCCACATGCTCAACGATCAGACCACCGCCCCATGCGCCACCTGCAATCCCCAGGTTGAACGCCGCGATGTTCAGGCCCGAGGCCACATCCACCGCACGCGGCGTGTAGTGTTCCGCCTGCTCCACGACATACACCTGCAAGCCGGCCACGTTACCAAACGCCACCGCGCCCCACACCAGTACAGTCGCCAGCATCAGCCATTTGTACGACGCGGCGAAGCTCAACACCACCAGTACAGCGGCCAGCCCCAGGAAGATGATCTTCAGCGCGCCAATCGGGCCGCGCCTGTCGGCCAGTTTGCCGCCCCAGATATTCCCCACCGCGACCGACACACCGTACACCAGCATCACCAGCCCCACCGCGCTGGCGCTGAAGCCAGTGATGTCGGTCAGGATCGGCGCCAGGAAGGTGAAGGCAATGAACGAGCCGCCGTAACCCACCGCCGTCATGGCGTACACCAGCAACAGGCGCGGCTCCGCCAGCACTTTCATCTGCTGCAGCAGCGACGCCGGTTTGTTGTGCTGGATAGTCGCCGGCACAAACAGCATGCTGCCGATCACCGCAATTGCACCCAGCGCCGCCACGGCCAGGAAAGTCTCGCGCCAGCCGAAATGCTGGCCGATGAAAGTCCCCAGCGGGACGCCCGTCACCAGCGCCACGGTCAGGCCGGTGAACATGATGGCGATCGCGCTGGCCGCTTTCTCCTTCGGCACCAGCGAGGTGGCGATGGTCGAGCCGATCGAGAAGAATACGCCGTGCGCCAGGCCGGTAAGGATGCGGGCGATCACCAGCGATTCGTAGCCGGGCGCTTTCCAGGCCAGCAGGTTACCGAGGGTGAACAGCACCATCAGCGACACCATCAGCAGCTTGCGCGGCACTTTGCCGGTCAGCGCGGTCAGCAGCGGCGCGCCGACGGCCACGCCCAGAGCGTACAGGCTGACCAGCAGTCCGGCCGACGGCAGGTTCACGCCCAGATCGGCGGCGATGGTCGGCAGCAGGCCGACAATGACAAACTCGGTGGTCCCGATGGCGAAAGCGCTGATGGTCAGCGCGAGTAGTGCAATGGGCATGACGTCACTCCTTGAAGTTGATGTCATGCAGTATCAGGACTTTCGCGCATGGGAAAAAGACACGAAAATCCAAAACATCTTTGCTTACTGCGCAATAATGGGGATGGTCTCGATGGCCCATGGGCCGCCTTCGCGCCGATCCGGACACGGCACCACGCAGGCGGTGCGGCCGGTGAACTCGCGCTCCACGCGCACTTCGTCGATGCGCCAGCCGCGCTCCTCAAGCGCATGGATTTTCTGGCGGAAGGCGATTTGCAGCGCGTCGGATTTGATCGACACCTCCTGCAGCCACGAATCCGGCACCCGTTCCGGCCGCACTTTATTGAGCACCACCAGGTCCTGGTTGAAGATTTTCAGGTTGCTGGCGACGACACGGCGATCCAGCAGCGGCCAGCGCATGAAGGTGCGGCCCATCATCCACCAGGTGCGCGTGCGCCTGCCATCCACCGGCGTGTGCGCCGAGACGATGAAGATTTTCCAGCCGTCGCGCGGCGCCAGTTCCAGCGTGACGCAGGGGCCCGACAGGTGGAAGCCGGGCCGCGTGGCCACGTCCACATGCGCGCCGGTCGGCTTGCGCCGCCAGCCTTTGCGCACCGGCCGGCGCATGGTCATCAGGGCGCTGCCGCCCCACGGCTCGCGCTCCACCTCGAAGCCGCCGATTTCCGGATGATCGGGATCGCCGAAAGTGGAGCCGTGGACGAACGGCGCGTGGGCGAAATCGAGACCGTTTTCCATCACGCGGTCCCAGCTCGCATCCCAGTCGAAGTGGCCGGAGACCACGCGCACGTTCGGATCGTCCACCCAGTCCAGCTGCGGCAGCGGCGGCCGCTCGGCTTCCGGCAGGTCGCCGAGGAAGGCCCAGATCCAGCCATAGCGTTCGATGGTCGGATAGGCATCCACGCGTGCGCGCAGCGGAATGCGCAGGTCGGGCTGGGCCGGAATGTGGTTGCAGACGCCGTCGCCGCCGAAGCGCCAGCCGTGATAAGGACATTGCACGCTGCCGCCGACCTTGACGCCGGCCGACAGCGCGCCGCCGCGATGGACGCAGATGTCCGACAGCAGCCGCGCCGTACCGACTTCATCGCGGAAAGCGACAAAGTGTTGCCCGAGCAGTTGCACGGGCTTCAGGCCGTCCGTCAGTTGCGCGGACGGCAGCACTACATACCAGAGATTAATCAGCATGCCGCATTCTAATCTACCAGCCGAACTTGAGCTCCACGCCGAGGTAATCGGCATCCCTGCCGCCAGCGTTGCGCAGCGTGTCGCCGGCGTGGAAATGCACCGCCTCCACCGCCGCCGCCACATTGGCCGTCACCGCCCAGTCGACGCGCAGCTGACCGTAGGCGCCGGTCCAGCGCGAACCCTGTCCCGCAGTGCGCGGCACGCCGGCCATGCTTTGCACATACACCGCGTCGGCGGTGGTCTGGCGCCATTGCATGCCAAGCGCGGTTGTGACGCTGAGCGTCTTGGCCGGTTTGAGCGTGACCGATGGCTTCAGGTGGATCAAGTTGCTGTAGCCGGTGAGGCCGGCCAGCGCGAAGTAGTAGCCGTTGGCGAACATCGGATTGAACGTTCCAAGCTCGCCGTCGCCAGCGTGCCTGTCCCCGGAGGCCATGTCGAATTGCAGGCCGACGCGCGGCGTCCATTCGGTCTTGGCGAAGGTGTAGCCGGCGATCGAGCCGAGGGCCCACGCAGATACCTGTTTGGCGCCCACCTGGCCGGTCTGGCGCATGCCTTCGATATCGAAGTCCACTGCCCCGCTCTTGCCGTTGTAGCGCATGTCCCAGACGTTGCGGCGTTCGTCGCCGGTGGCGTCGAGGAAGCGCGCGCTGTCGCGCCGATAGCGCGAGTAGTAGCCGGACAGGTCGCCGGGACCCAGGCCCTGGTATTCGAGCCGGAGGCCGTTCAGCGTCAGGTGACCGTTGGAATAGTCGTCAAAGCTGTCGACGCTGCGGTTTTGCACCGGCTGCGTGACGTAGCCGATCAGGCGCCATGGGCCGTGCTCCCAGTCGGCCCAGACGCCGTCGAAGGCTTGGCGCACATTGGGGCCGTCGCGCACGGCGATAAAGCGCTGCAAGTCGAACGCCATTTCCTGGCGGCCGACGCGGACCTTGACGGCGCCGTCGGCGGTCGGCACGGCGACGGTCATGAACAGCTGCTCCACGTCCAGTTTGTCGCGGTCGGGCGGCGCGATGGTCTTCTTGCCGAAGGTGCGGGCGTCCACCAGTTGGCCGAACAGCTGCACGTAAGGACCGAGACGCAGATCGGCGTGCAGGTTGGTGCGCTGGATCACGTAGCCGTCGGACGGCGTGGTGCCGGCGCCGTATAGCGGCGCGTCGATATGCTCGTAGCGCTCGCGCAGGCCGGCGCCCAGCGACAGGTAGGAGACGCCGTCGTCGCTGAGCGGGATGTATTTAAGGCCGTCCAGCGGCTGACGCGCAAGACAGGGATCGCCCAGCACGCCCCAGTTCTCGTTCCAGCGATTGAAGTTGATGGCAGGCCGCTTGGCGTCGCACACCGACTCCGGGGCGCTGCCCGATGCTGCACTGGCGGGCGCCGCGTCGGCCGCCGTCAGCGCCTGCGCGCCCGCCGCGCTGCTGACGACCAGCGCCAGCGCGCCGCCGCAGCGGCGCAGGGTCAAACTATTTCGCCGCATTGTGAATCTCGCTGATGTAACCGCCCGGGAACTGCAACATGGCGCTCACATTACCCTGACTCGTCTTCACCGGCGGCACCAGCACCTTGACGCCATTGGCGGCCGCCTTCTCCAGCGTGGCCGCCACATCGTCCACCTGATAGCCGGTAGTCTCGCGGCCATACGGGAACGGCAGCTTGCCGTCGCTGACAAACACGGTCATCTTGCCGAAGCCCGACGACAGCTGCACACGGCGAATCTCGGTGCCCGCGCGGCCGATTTCCGCGCCATCGATCTTGTCGTCAGCCGTAACCTTGGCATGCGCAAACTGCTTGAACTGGCCGATGAACTTATCGCCCGAGACCTTGGACACATACACACGGTTATCCGGCACGCTGTGCAGCGGCGCGTACGACGGCGCCTTGGTATGCCAGTACAGCTGCATGTTCACGCCACCGGCCCACTGGATGATCACGTCCTTGCCGATCGGGTCATCGAATGGCTCGACGGTGACATCGGCGCCCGCCTCCACCGCCGCCTTGGTGGCGGTGTGAATATCGCTCACCAGATAGCCGGTGCGCTCTTCGCCGAAGCCATACGGAATCGGCGTCTGGAACGCAAACACCGACAGCATGCCGACCGGCGTCTGCACATATTGGGAGGCGGTCTTGCTCGGCGTCGGCGTCACGGTGAACACCGCGCGCGGGGTCGCCTTGCCGCCGAAGGTGCCGGTAAAGCTCTGGATGAAGGCGTCGAGATCGGCGTCCTGCACGTAGACGTGGGTGGTGTCGTACTGCGGACCGACCGCGACGTCCGGCGCCGCCATCGCCAGCGCCGGCAGCATCAGCGCCGCCGACAATGCACCAGCAAGAATACGGTGACGGAAGGATTGCATGGTCATGAAAACTCCTGAAATAACGTGAATGAGGGATGGTTTCACTATACCGATCGCCGCGCCCGGATTGCCCTACCATCGGATCAGGTCGGCCGATTTTCTACCGTTCGGGAGGTCCGTCCGGTACGAATGCAGGGCATAGTCGCTCCACACCACGCAATCTTGCAAGGAGAGCAATCATGATACGTTGCATACGCATATGGACCGGCCCCGCTGGTGATTCGCTGTTTGAAGAGGGACAGATTTCTCTGCTGCAAGGCGAGCGCGGCGACGTGCTGAGCGAGGTACTCCAGGCCGCCAGCATTTCGTTTCGCGAAACCGCGGCCGGCGGCCAGTTCGCCCCGCACCACGCGCCGGCGCTGCAACTGGTGCTGACCCTCAGCGGCACGCTGGAATTCACCACCGCCAGCGGCGCCAGCTTCACCATCCATCCCGGCGACGTGCTGCTGGCCGACGACCTCAGCGGCAGCGGCCACAGCTGGCGCCTGGTCGACGACCAGCCATGGCGCCGGGCTTACATCATCGTCGGCCCGGAAGTGGCCACCCTCTTCACCCCACGGAGCAAACCATGAGCGAAACTTTACCGACTGAAAACCACGACATCGTCCTGATCGGCGGCGGCATCATGAGCGCCACGCTCGGCACGCTGCTAAAGGAACTGGACCCAACGCTGTCGATCGTCATGCTGGAAGCGCTGCACGACTGCGCGCAGGAAAGCTCGGACGGCTGGAACAACGCCGGCACCGGCCACGCCGCCAACTGCGAGCTGAACTACACGCCGCAGCGCGACGACGGCAGCATCGACATCAGCAAGGCGCTGGAAGTCAACACCGAGTTCGACATCTCGCGCCAGTTGTGGGCCTATCTGGTGGGGCGCGGCGCGATTCCCGATCCGCGCGCCTTCCTGCATCCGTGCCCGCACATGAGCTTTGTGTGGGGCGAGGAAAACGTCGCCTTCCTGCGCGCGCGCTACCAGGCCATGTCGGCGCACCACTGCTACCACGGCATGGAATACAGCGAAGACGCAGCGGTGATCGCCAAATGGGCGCCGCTGGTAATCGAAGGCCGCGACCCGCAGCAGCCGATCGCCGCCACCCGCATGGTCACCGGCACCGACGTCGACTACGGCGCGCTGACGCACCTGCTGGTCAAGCACCTGACCGCGCAGCCCGGCTTTGCGGTGCATTACAACAGCAAGGTCGAGGGCCTGGAACGGCAGGACGACCAACGCTGGCGGGTGACGGCGGAAGACACGCGCAGCGGCGCCAAACGCCACCTGACGGCGCGCTTCGTGTTCATCGGCGCCGGCGGCGGCGCACTGCCGCTGCTGCAAAAATCGAAAATCCCGGAAGCCAGGGGCTACGGCGGCTTCCCGGTCAGCGGCATCTGGCTGCGCTGCGATGTCGACGCGGTCAGCCAGCGCCACCACGCCAAGGTCTACGGCAAGGCTGCCAGCGGTTCGCCGCCGATGTCGGTGCCGCACCTGGACACCCGCATCATCGGCGGCAAGCAGTCGCTGCTGTTCGGACCGTATGCCGGCTTCTCCACCAAACTGCTCAAGCATGGCGGCCTGTCGGACCTGTTCACCACGCTCACGCACAGCAATATCATTCCCCTGCTGGATGTGGCCCGCGACAACCTGCAACTGACCGAATACCTGATCGGCCAGGTGATGCAAAGCGCCGATCACCAGTTTGCCGCGCTCAAGGAATTCTTCCCCAGGGCGGTGCAGCAGGATTGGAAAAAAGCCATCGCCGGCCAGCGCGTGCAGACCATCGCCCCGCATGAAAGCGCCGGCTGGTTCAAGCATGAGGAAGGCAAGCTGGAATTCGGCACCGAACTGGTGTCGGCCGCCGACCAGTCGCTGGTGGCGCTGCTGGGCGCCTCGCCGGGCGCCTCGACCGCCGCCTACATCGCGCTGGAAGTGCTGCAACGCTGCTTCGGCGGCCAGCTGACCGAGACGGCCTGGCTGCCCAAGCTGAAAGCCATCATCCCGACCTACGGCATCGACCTCAAACAGGATGCCGAGGCTTGCCGTCAGAGCCGCGCCGCCACCGCCGCGCTGCTGCAAATCGAGAATGTCTGAAGGAGCGCCAGCATGAACGCGATCCCTGAACTGAAGGACCTGCCGATCGGGCTGGCGGCCACCGGCCTGCGCCAGGAATTCGATTCCATGGGCACCGTCGAGGTGCCGGCCGACAAATACTACGGCGCGCAGACGGCCCGCTCGCTGCAGCATTTCTCCATCGGCGACGACCGCATGCCGAAGGCGGTGTACCACGCCTACGGCATTGTCAAGAAAGCCTGCGCGCTGGTCAACCAGGCCGCCGGCCGCTTGCCGGCGTGGAAGGCGCAAGCCATCCTGCGCGCCGCCGACGAAGCCATCGCCGGCCAGCTGGACGAGCATTTCCCGCTGTATGTGTGGCAGACCGGCTCCGGCACCCAGTCGAACATGAACGTCAACGAAGTGCTGTCCAACCGCGCCATCCAGCTGCTCGGCGGCACGTTGGGCAGCCAGCAGCCGGTCGGCCCCAACGACGACGTCAACATGGGGCAAAGCTCCAACGACACCTTCCCCACCGCCATGCACATCGCCGCGCTGGACCTGCTGGACCGGCGCCTGCTGCCCGAACTGGCGCAGCTGGCCGAAGTCATCGAGGACAAGGCGGCCGAGTGGATGGACGTGGTCAAGATCGGCCGTACCCACCTGGAAGACGCCACCCCGCTGACCGTGGGCCAGGAATGGTCCGGCTACGCGGCCCAGCTGCGCGCCGCTTTGCTCGACATCGAGAACAGCCGGACCGGCCTGTACGAACTGGCGGTCGGCGGCACGGCGGTGGGCACCGGCATCAATGCGCCGCCCGGCTTTTCGGTGCAGGTGGCGCAGCAGATCGCCGAGCTGACCGGCAAGCCGTTCATCACCGCGCCCAACAAATTCATGGCGCAGGGTTCGCTGGACGCCATGGTGCGCGCGCATGCGGCCTTGCGCGGGCTGGCGGTGGCGCTGATGAAAATCGCCAACGACATGCGCTGGCTGGCGTCCGGCCCGCGCTGCGGCCTGGGCGAACTGAAATTGCCGTCGAACGAGCCGGGATCGTCCATCATGCCGGGCAAGGTCAATCCGACCCAGTGCGAGGCGATGGTGATGATCGCCATCCAGGTGCTGGGCGATGACAGCGCGGTGGCGTTTGCCGGGTCGCAGGGCAACTTTGAACTGAACGCCATGCGGCCGATCATCATCAACGCCTTCCTGCATTCGGCAACCATATTGGCCGACGGCTGCGAGAAGTTCCGCACCTATTCGGTCGAAGGCACGCAACTGAACCGGGCCAAAATCGCCAGCTACCTCGACAACAGCCTGATGCTGGTGACGGCGCTGTCGCCGGTGATCGGCTACCAGCACGCCGCCCACATCGCCGAGCAGGCCGACGCCAGCGGCTCGACGCTGCGCGAAGCGGCGCTGGCCTCCGGCTACGTGGACGCCGCCACCTTCGACCGCGTGGTCGACGCCCGCACCATGATCGGCCACGGAGTCGCCGGCGCCTGAGTTAAAATCGCCGCATGAACTCCGACAAACTCGCCCTGTTGCTGACCCGAGAAATGCCTTACGGGAAGTACAAAGGCCGCAAAATCGCCGACCTGCCCGGGCATTACCTGGGCTGGTTCGCGCGCGAAGGCTTCCCTTCCGGCGAACTCGGCGCGCTGATCGCGCTGATGTACGAACTCGACCATAACGACCTGCGCATGCTGCTCGATCCGCTGCGCCAGCCACCGCGCTCAGCGTGACGTCCCAGCAATGAAAATACGTGTATAAATACGTTATTGCATTGTTTAGGAGAACGTCATGGCTGCGCATCCGCTTGGCTGCACCTGCTTCATCATTCCGTCCAAAATGCTGCGCAAACTGGCGGAGCAAACCAGCGACCAGCAAGAGCGCCACTGCCTGCTGGATACGGCTGAGTTATCCGCCCATCTGCGCGGCCAGCGCTCCATCGCGCCGATGACGCTGGGCATTGCTGCCGCCACCGGTGAAAAACGCCGCACCGTCTACGACGCCCAGAACAAGTCCAAGCTGCCCGGCAAGCTGGTGCGCGAAGAAGACAGCAAACCATCCGCCGACAAGGCCGTCAACCAGGCCTATGACGGCGCCGGCGCCACCTACGATTTTTATCGGGAAATCCTGCAGCGCAACTCGATCGACAACAAAGGCTTGCGCATCGATTCGACGGTGCATTACCAGAACAAATTCAATAATGCGTTCTGGAACGGCCAGCAGATGGTGTATGGCGATGGCGACGGCAAGCTGTTCATGGGCTTCACCGGCGCGGTCGACGTCATCGCCCACGAACTGACCCACGGCGTAACGCAATACGCGGTGCCGGGCGGGCTGGTGTACGAAGGCCAGAGCGGCGCGCTCAACGAGTCGATTTCCGACGTTTTCGGCAGCGTGGTCAAACAATGGACGCTGAAGCAGAGCGCCGAGCAGGCCGACTGGCTGATCGGCGCCGGCATCATGGCGCCGTCGGTCGGCAAGGCGCTGCGCTCGATGGCCGATCCGGGCAACCAGGCGCTCACCTGGTCGGGCGACGACCAGCCGAAAACTATGGCAGGATATGTGGAAAACGGCGACGTCCACACCAACTCCGGCATCCCCAACCACGCATTTTACGCAGCCGCGATTGCGCTCAAGGGCAATGCCTGGGAAAAGGCCGCGCCGATCTGGTACAAGTCGCTGTCGCTGCTGACGCCCAACGCCACCTTTGCCGACATGGCCAAGGCCACCGCGCAGGCGGCGTCGCTGCTGTATGGCGCCGACTCGGCCGAACAGCACGCCGTGCAGGCGGCCTGGAAAGTGGTTGGCGTGAGCTAGAGCAAATTAAAGTAAGGGAGCATCATGCGTTTGACTCTGAAATGCACCGGCGGCTTCGCCGGCCCCGCTGGCGCGCAAACCCGCACCGTCGATCTGGCGCAGCTGCCGCAGGACCAGGCCAGCCAGCTGCAGCAGCTGCTGCACGCCAGCGACTTCTTCACGCTGCCGCCCAAGCTGGTCAAGGAAGCGCCCAAGTCGTGGGACTTTCAATACGATCTGGAAGTGCAGGATGATGGTCAGGCCCATTGCGTGCACTACCACCTCGATCAGGCGTCGCCGGCGCTGAAGGCGCTGACCGAAAAACTCAACGACGAAGTCGATCCCGACTAAGTTGATCTAGCCCAGCAGGCGGGCGAACTCGCCGCTGGCGATCAACTTTTGCAGGTCGGTGGCGCCGCCGATCAGCGTGCCGTTGACGAAGATCAGCGGGAACGTCGCCCAGCCGCTCCACAGCTTGAGCGCCAGGCGCGGCCGCCATTGCGAGAAATAATTGCCGTAACTCAGATACTTATACGGCGTGCCCTGACCGTCCAGGATCTTGCGCGCCTTGGCCGGGAAAGGATTCAATCCCATACCGACCACCACTACCTTGTTGGCGGCGACGGCGGCCTCCACCTCGGCGATCAGATCGGTATGATAACTGCCGATCTGCGCCAGTGCGGCTGGGTGGATGCGTGCTTGATCGAGGAGCGGTCGGGTCATTATTGCCTTATAAGTCGAGTTTGGAAATTTTGGTGCCTTCGAGATTCAGGTTCGCCATCAGGCCGGCGTTGGTCAGCACAAACGCCTGAATCGGATTGTTGGCGGTGGCCGTGTCGACCTCGCCGTTGGCGCCCACTTTGATCAGCGCCACCGAGCCATCGACGCCAGCGGTCCAGCCTTTGCCGTTGCGGAATTTGTCCAGCGCTTCACGGCTCATGAACAGCAGCACCACGGCCTTCGATTGCGCGCCGGCCTGGAAGCCGACCGACACCGATGCGACGCTGTAGTAATCGGCTACCTGGCCACCGGTGCGCAGCACGCCCTTGCCGTATTCGCCGCCGACCACCAGGCCGGCCGCCACCACGTTCGGGAACACCAGCACGCCGTTGGCCTTGTGCACCAGCTCGCGCGAACCCTTCACTTCTTTGTACAGACGCTCCAGCGTGTTGTAGGAGCCCTGTTCGATTTCAGTCTTCACGGCGGCCGAGCTTGGCTTGGCGGCGCCGGTGGTGGTGGTGCAGCCGCCCAGGGCCAGACCAGCGAAAGCAACAGCGGCGGTAGCGCGCATCAGGAAAGTACGTTTTTGCATGGAAGTCTCCAGTAGGTGTGGATTAAACAGACCATTGTTTCATCTTCTACATTACCACGCTATCTCTCTTCCGTAGCACACCGCAGCTCAACGATTGGCGAAGG
Organism: Duganella margarita; assembly: GCF_009857535.1. GTDB lineage: Bacteria > Pseudomonadota > Gammaproteobacteria > Burkholderiales > Burkholderiaceae_D > Rugamonas > Rugamonas margarita. The sequence goes on along the minus strand of NZ_WWCS01000019.1, from coordinate 5,890 downwards.
CCAACCTCTTGCCTTCGCGTAGCATGGCGGCGAATTCGGCGGCCGGCACCGGCTGGCTGAACAGGTAGCCCTGCAGCTGGTCGCAACCGAGTTCACGCAGGAAAGCCATCTGCTCGGCCGTCTCCACGCCCTCCGCCACGATCTCCTGGCGCAGCTGCTGCGCCATGGTGACGATGGCGCGGGCGATGGCGCAATCGTTTTCTTCGTACGGCAGGCCGATGACGAAAGAACGGTCGATCTTCAAGGTGCTGATCGGGAATTTCTTCAGGTAGGCCAAGCTGGAATAGCCGGTGCCAAAGTCATCCAGCGCCAGCGACATGCCCATCGCCACCAGCTGGTTCATGATGGCGATCACTTTATCAGTGCCCCGCACCAGCAGGCTTTCCGTAATTTCCAGGTTGATCTGGTCTGGCTGCACCTGATGACGTTCCAGCACCGCCGCTATGCGATTCGGCAACTCGGCGTCGAACTGGCGCGCCGACAGGTTGACCGCAATCGGCGGCGTGATCATGTTGGCGTCGCGCCATTCGCGCACCTGGCGGCAGGCTTCTTCCAGCACCCAGGCGCCGAGCTCGAGGATCAGGCCGGTCTCTTCCGCCACCGGGATGAACACGCCCGGCGACACCAGCCCGCGCAGCGGATGACGCCAGCGCAGCAGCGCCTCGGCGCCGACGATGCGGCCGCTACGCAGGCTGACCTTGGGCTGGTAATACAGCTGCAACTCGTTATTTTGCAGCGCCTGGCGCAACTCGCTTTCGATGCGCAGATGCTCCTTGGCGCGCTGGTTCATCTCTTCGCTGTAGAACAGGAAGGTCGATTCGATGCTCTGCGCGGCCTTGGCCACCGCCACGTCGGCGTAGCGGATCAGCGTCGGCACGTCGGCGCCGTCCTCGTTGTAGACCGTGATGCCGACGTGCGCGCCGACCTGCAGGTTATGGCCGGCGATGGCGATCGGCGCCGCCAGCGCCGCCAGCAGCTTTTCGGCGACGATGCCGGCGTGCTCGCGTTTCTCCACGTGCAGCAGCGCGATCGCAAACCGGTGGCCATCGAGCCGCGCCAGCACGTCGGCCTCGCGCAGCGTGGCGCGGAAGATGCGGCCGATCTCGCACAGCAGGTCGTTGCCGAGGTCGTGGCCCAGCGTATCGCTGATCGCGCCCAGCCGGGTGATCTCCACCACCAGCAGCGCGCCATGTTCGCCGGAACGCTTGGTCTCGGTCAGCGCCTGGCCCACCAGCGTGGTCAGCAGGCACAGGTTCGGCAGCCCGGTCAGCGGATCGTAGTTGGCCATGCGCTGCATGCGCGCCTCGGCGTCCTTGTGCACGCTGATGTCGGAGAACAGCGAGAAGGTATGGCTGATCTTGCCATGCTGGTCGCGCACCGCGCTGATGGTCACCGACTGCGGAAACAGTTCGCCGTTCTTGCGCTTGCCGATGATCTCGCCGCGCCACGGTCCGCCGCCCTGCATGGCGCTGCGCACCTTGGCGCGGAAGTCGGCGTCGTGCACCCCCGAGCGCAGCAGGTCGGGCGTCTTGCCGATCGATTCGGCCGGGGTGTAGCCGGTGATGCGGGTGAACGAGGAGTTGATCGAGACAATGCGTTCATGCGCATCGGTGATCAGCACGCCCTGCTCGCTGTCTTCGATAATGCGCGCATGCAGATTGACCTTGTCCAGGTCGGACAGCGTCTGGTTGGCTTGCGACAGCGTCACCAGCATGCCGGCGTCGTCGGCATGCAGCTCGATGTCCAGGTGCACCCAGATGATCTCGCCATTCTTCTTGCGGCGGCGCACTTCGGTGCGGGCCGCCGAGGCGCCGGGATCGTGATCGAAGAACAGCTCGGCGATATTGCCGTCCTCGTCGTCCTCGGCGTACAGGAACAGCACGTGCTGGCCGATCACCTCGTCGGCCGTGTAGCCGAACATCTGCTGCGCGCCGAGGCTCCAGGCGGTGACGTAACCGGTCAGGTCGAGCGCCAGCGTGGCGTCCTGCGGCGGCAGGTCGGCCGGCTTGATCGCCGCCTGCGCCTGATTGAGGGCGGCGTCCAGCGCGTTCAGCGTGTGCGTCAGCGCCTCGCCTTGCTCATTCCGTGCTTGGCGGCTCAGTGCAAGACAACGCTGGATCGCATCATGCATGGCTGCTACCTGCTTTGCCTGCCGTGACGTCCTGCATCCACAGGTAGGCGTCGATGACGATGCGGTTATAGCTGTCGGCGTCCAGCGGCAGCGCCGCCAGGCAGCCATCCAGCGCGTCGTGGTCCTCGCGCTCGGCCGATTCCACCACGCACAGCAGCTGCCCCAGCTCGCCTGCGTGCGCCAGCAGCGCCTGCTGCACGGCGTCGCTGATGGTCAGCGGCTTCATCACTTCCTCCAGCGGCAGGCCGAACAGCACGCCCAGCAGCGAGAACATGCCGACCATAAAGGCCTGCTCCTGGTGCGGCTTGTCCTCGCCGCAGGCTTTGGACAGCAGCTCCATCATGCGCGCGCGCACCGCCACCCGCGCCAGCAGCATGGCCGAGCGCGGATCGCCTTCGCGCGACGAGAACAGCATCAGGTTCAGCCAGCGCCGCAGCTGCGCGCGGCCGAGGATCAGGATGGCCTGCGAAAAACTGGTGACGCGGCGGCCGGTGCCCATGCCGAGCGAATTGACCAGCCGCAGCAGGTGATACGACAGCGTCGGATCCTGCCGCAGCAGCGCTTCGATTTCATGGGTATCAGCATCGGCCGACACCAGTTGCACCAGTTGCAGCGCCAGCGCGCGCGAAGCGGCCTGGGCGCCGACCGGCTTGGGTGGCGGCGCCAGGAACCAGTCGCCTTCGATCCAGTTGACGCCGGGCGGCAGTTCCCTCGGCAGCGCGTCGTCGGCGCGCACCACCTTGTCGGCCGCCAGCGCCTGCCAGCCGACTTGCGCCAGCGCCTGATGCAGCGCCTGGTCGATGCCGACGCGGTAGAAGCAATGCATGCCGCCGCTGGCCAGTTCTTCCAGTAGTTTCACCGGCGGTTCCGACGCGCGTGCCGGCACGCGGCCGGCGTCCAGCAGCAAGGCCGCCGGGCTGCCCTTGCGGTCAGCCAGCAAATGCAGCAATACAGGCGTGGCGATCAGTGCGGTCATGACATGGTCCGTTCAGTGGTTCTGCTATGTTGCCCGAAATTATTGGCCTTGGTCAACTTTATGATGCGGAAGATGGCTCAGCAGGCGCTCGAACAGGCCCGGCCGCCGCATGCGCTCGATCCACCAGTTCAGCGCGGCGCCGTTTTCGCCGCTGCGCCAGGCCAGGTAGAAGGTCTCGGCCGGCTTCGGCTCGTCCACCTGCTTTTCCACCAGCAGCCCCTGGGCGATGGCGTAGCGGGCGCACGGCTCGGGCAGAAAACCGAAGCCCATGCCGGCCAGCTGGTACTGGTATTTGGTCTTCATGTCCGGCACGGTCAGCGTGTCCTGCCCCAGCAGCAGGCCGACGGTGCGCGGCGCCATCTTGCGGGCGGAATCGGCCACGCTGATGGCGCGGTAATGCTGCAGATCCGTGCGGCTCAGCTTGCCCTCGACAGCGGCCAGCGGATGCGACGGCGCCACCGCGAACACAAACCCGATCTTGCCGATCGGCTCGGACACATAACCGCCGCCGGCCGGGCCGTCGCCGGCCGCGCCCACCAGCAGATCGGCGCGGCGCTCGATCAGGGCTTCCCAGGTGCCGGACAGCGCTTCCTGCACGATGCGCAGCCGGGTCTGCTGGGCGACGTCGTAGAACGCCGGCACGTCATCATGGAACAGACAGGCGGAAAACATCGAATCCATGCCGACCGCCAGCTCGGTTTCCCAGCCGGAGGCGACACGGCGCACGCGGTGTTCCAGGTCCAGCGCTGCCTTAAGCAGGTAGCGGCCCTCTTTCAGAAGTTCAGCCCCGGCGGCCGTCAGCTCGACGCGCGGGCCGTTACGTTCGAAAACTTGCACACCCAGATCGTCTTCCAGTTTGCTGACCGTATAGGAAATGGTCGAGGGAACGCGGTGCAATTCCTTCCCTGCGGCAGAGAAAGAGCCGCGCCGGTCGATGGCGTCCACGATTTGCAGGGCTTCCAGGCTTAATCTGAGCATTCGAATTTATCGATAGTAGAGGGGTAAATTTTCCGTTTTTTTAATCCGGAACACAGGTCTACAATGTGATTCATGGATGCAGCGATACGAAAGAACGCTTTCAAAATTATCGCACATTAACCCACAAAGAAACGGAGCTCATCATGTTACAAGTACGCCATTCTGATTCCCGCGGCAAAGCTAACCACGGCTGGCTGGATTCCAAACACAGTTTCTCGTTTGGCCACTACCATGATCCGGAGCACGTCGGTTTCGGTCCGTTGCTGGTGATTAATGAAGACCAGGTCCAGGGCGGCCAGGGCTTCGGCACCCACGGTCACCGCGACATGGAGATTATCTCCTACGTGCTGAGCGGCGCGCTGGAACACAAGGACAGCATGGGTACCGGTTCGGTGCTGCACTACGGCGACGTCCAGCGCATGAGCGCCGGCACCGGCGTACGTCACAGCGAGTACAACGGCGACCGCAGCCAGCAAGTGCACTTCCTGCAGATCTGGATCCAGCCGAACGAACTGGGCATTCCACCGAGCTACGAGGAAAAGCACTTCACGCCGGAGCATAAAAAAGGCAAATTGGCGCTGATCGCGTCCAACGATGGCCGCAACGGTTCGGTGCTGATTCACCAGAACGCAGCGATCTACGCTTCCATCATGGATGAAGGCGATCACCTGAAACACACGCTGGACGAAGACCGCCTCGGCTATGTCCACGTGATCCGCGGCGCGGTCACCGTCAACGGCGTGCACCTGAAACAGGGCGACGCGCTGAAAATCAGCGATGAAACGCTGGTCACGCTGGAACAGGCGGAAGAAGCCGAACTGCTGTTGTTCGACCTGCCAAAACAATAAGGATCTGGAGGCCCGAGGGGGTCTCAGAAACATTTCCGCCAGTTTTGGTATCATGAAGGGCGCGCCGGGTCTGTTGGAACAGCCCGGCGCGCCTTTTTTACCTTATATGAACAGAATAAAGAGCAAAACCATGTCGCAGAGCGCAGAAATCCCGTCCCAGGACGAACTGAACTACGTTACCTCCTGCGCCCTGCCGACTCCCTGGGCCCAGTTCACCTTGCACGCGTTTGTTGAAAAGGCCACCGGCAAGGAACATCTGGCCATGGTGCTGGGCGAGATCGGCGACGGCGAGCCGGTGCTGGCGCGCGTCCATTCGGAATGCCTGACCGGCGACGTGCTGTTCTCGCAGCGCTGCGACTGCGGCGCCCAGCTCGAAGGCGCGCTGAAGAAGATCGCCGACGAAGGCCGCGGCGTGCTGCTGTACCTGCGCCAGGAAGGCCGCGGCATTGGCCTGATCAACAAGATCCGCGCCTACCGCCTGCAGGAAGCCGGCGCCGACACGGTGCAGGCCAACGAGCAGCTGGGCTTCAAGCCGGATCAGCGCACCTACGGCCTGGTGCAGCCGATGCTGGCGCAGTTCGGCGTGAAAAGCCTGCGCCTGATGACCAATAATCCGCGTAAGATCGATGCCATGACCAAACTGGGCATTGAAGTGGCCGAGCGCGTTCCGCTGCTGGTCAACCGCAATGCCTTCAACCAGTACTATCTGGATACCAAGGCCGCCAAGCTGGGCCACATGATGACGCCGCTGATGCCGGCGCCGGTGGAGGATGGCGCGCTGTAACGCTTGAAGGAATGCATGAAAGTCACCAGGCTCGCTAGTACGCTTGTTTTGATCTGGGCCGCCGCCGGCCATGGCGCTGCCGCAGCTGCCGCCGCTGCCGCCACGGCTACCGCTGCCGCGCCGGCCCAGCCCACCGCTAAGCCGCTCGCCGGTCAATCGGCCCACGCGGCGCC
>NZ_WWCS01000018.1 GCF_009857535.1 Duganella margarita | reverse complement strand
GTGGCGACGCCGATGGCGGCGCTGGCGCCGTGCAGCCGGGCCTCGGCCGCCAGCACGTCCGGGCGCTGGCGCACCAGCTCGGAGGGCAGGCTCAACGGCAATTGCGCTGGCAGGGCCAGCGCCGCCAGCTCCAGCACGGGCGCGCGCCATTGCCCCGGGCTGACGCCGGACAGGCTGGCCAGCAGATGGTCGGCCTGGTCCTGCTTGTGCAACAGCGGCGGCACCAGCGCGCGGCTGGCCGCCAGCTGGCTGCGGACCGCCAGCACGTCGGTGTATGGCGCGATGCCGGCCGTCGCGCGCGCCTCGGCGATCGCCAGCTGGTCCTGCTGGCGCGCGATGAAGCGGCCGGTGGCCTCGATCTGCGCCCGGTAGGCGGCGCGCGCGATCAGGCTGTTGACCACATTGCCGGACAGCGTCAGGTAGGCGCCCTGCAGGGCGGCGTGCTGGGCGTCGGCCTGCGCCGCCAGCGCCTCGACCGCGCGCCGCTGGCCGCCGAACACGTCGAGCGCATAGCTGACGGCCACGCTCAGCGTGACCAGGTTGTACACGCCCGCACCGGCGCCGGCCGCGCGCAGCGGCGATTGGCGCTGGCGCTGCGCGCTCAGGCTCAGGTCGAGCTGCGGATAGAACACGCCGGCGCCGGCGCGCAGGCTGGCCTGGCTTTGCCGCAGGCTGGCTTCGGCCGCCTGCAGGCTGGGATTGGCGGCCAGCGCCGCGCCGAGCGCCGCGTCCAGCGCGGGCGCCTGAAATAACCGCCACCAGTCGGCCGCCACCGCGCCGCCGACCTGCAGCGCCTGCGCCGGGTCGGCACCGACCGTAGCCGGGGTGACGGCCAGATAGCGCGCCGCCGGCCGCACGAAATCGGGACCGGCGGCGCAGGCCGCCAGCAACGCCGACAGCGCCGACAGCGCCAGCGCTGTCCGGCATGACGGACGCGGCCGCCGGGCCGGCTTATTTGCGGCCCACATACACGTCCACCAGTTGGCCGGGATACAGCTGCAGCGCCGGCGGGCGCTGGAAGCGGAAGACCACCGGCAGCACGCGCAGGTCCACCCGCTCCTGGCGCTGGTCGGACAAGGCGATCTTCGGCCCGACGTAGGGCTGGATCCGCACGAATTCGAGCGGCACCCGGATGTTGGTGCCGCGTACAAACATCTGCGCGGCGATCTGGCCGGCGGGCGGAATGCGGCTGATCAGGATCTCGTCGATATAGCAGCGCACGCCCAGGTGCTGGTCGCCGCCGCCCATCACCAGCAGCGGCGCATAGCCCTGCGTGTAGGTGTCGTAGACGCCCTGGGACGAGGCATAGGCGCCGACCGCGGCGCGCAGCGCCAGCACCACGCCGTCGACCGGCGCCCGCACGGTGTAGCGCTCCAGCAGCGCGGCCGCGCTCTGCGCCGCCTTCTGGCTGGCCTCGTACTGACGCTGCTGGCTGTCGAGGTCGAAGCGCCAGGCGCCGGCGCGCAGCAGCGCGTATTGTTTGCCGGCCACCGCGCGGCTGGCCTGCGCCGCCGCCAGCGCGTTGGCGGCGTTGTCGAGCGCCTCGGCGCTGACCGCGCGCGCGTCGATGGCGGCGGCGCGCTGCTGCTTGGCCAGCTGGTCGCTGGCGGTCTTTTCGTTGGCCGCAGCCAGATCGAGCTGCGCCTGGGCCACCGCCAGCGTTTCTGCGCGCGGCTGCGCCCGTAGTTGCCGCCATTGCGCCAGCGCCGCCTGCGCCTGCGCCTGCTGCTGGCCGGACAGCGCGCGCTGCACCGTGTCGTCCAGCCGCAGCAACGGCGTGCCGGCCCGCACCCGCTCGCCTTCCCGGACCAGGATCTGGCGGACAGTGCCGGCCACCTCCGGATAGACGTTGACGTTGGCGCCGCTGGGCTGGTCGCTCTCGACGATGCCGTTGGCGTAGAGGCCATCGGCGTAGGGATTGGGCGCCGGCCGGAACACCGGCGGCTGGGCGCCGCTGTCGCCGCCGGACCACCAGGCGCCGGCCAGCGCCACGGCGACGCCCGCGCCCGCCAGCACGAAGATCAGGCGCCGGTTCATGGCGCCGCTCGCGCATGGGTGCTGAGCCGGCCGTCCTCCATCGTCAGCACGCGGTCGGCGAACTCGAAGATGCGCGCATCGTGGGTGACGATCAGGATGCAGCGGCGCGCCGTCAGCACGTCATCGCGCACGAAGGTCAGGATTTTCTTGCCGGTGTCGCCATCGAGCGAGGCGGTCGGCTCGTCCAGCACCAGCAGGTCGGGCTGGCCGACGATGGCGCGGGCGATCGCCACCCGCTGCTGCTCGCCGCCGCTGAGCTTGACCGGCGGCAGCTGCGCGCGGTCTCCCAGGCCGACGATGTCGAGGTAATGCAGCGCCTCGGCGAGGGCGTCGTTCCACGGCCGGCGCTTCAGGATCAGCGGAATGGCGACGTTCTCCGCCGTGGTCAGGCGCGGAAACAGGTGATAATCCTGGAATACGAAGCCGATGGTATGCAAGCGAAACTCGGCCAGCGCGTCCGGCGTCAGCCGCCAGATGTCGGTGCCGCCGAGCATCACCGTGCCGGCGCTGGGCCGCAGGATGCCGGAAATAATGCTCAGCAACGTGGTCTTGCCGCTGCCGGACGGACCGACGATATACAGCATCTCGCCGCAGCGCGCTTCCAGGCTGACGTGATCGACCGCCACCGTCCGGGTCTGGCCATCGCCGAAGTACTTGACGATGCCGCTGGCCTTGATCGCTAGTGTGTCCATGCTCGCTCCGCGCGGTGGTGGCCGCTCAGCGCCGCTCGACTTCGGGCAGTGCGGCCAGTTCGGCGTCGATGACGCGCCGCGGCTGCCGCAACAACAGCCGGCAGGCGAGGCGCAGCAGCATGCTTTTCCCCAGCTTGCGGCCGCTGGCCGCGCGCAGCGCGCGACGCAGCGCTTGCAGCGCCTGGTATTCGTCGGCGGAAAAGACCACCGTCCAGGCTAGGCGCCTGGCCAGCTTGCGCCGGGCGGCGCCAGCCAGCAGCCGCCGCCGGCCCTTCAAATTGCTGGTGGGCTTGCCTGCCTGCTCGGCGCCGCCCATCACCTGCGCGCCCGCCTTGGCGCGGCCGGATGTTGCCGCAGGCGCTGTATCGGAATTCATCACGTCCTCCAGATCGGAACACCCAGCATAATCGCGGCATCGCCGCGCACTCCAGCGCATTCCTAGATCCAGATCAAAGCCAGGGCATTCCGCAGCGCGCCGGCATGTGGCGGGAACTGCGCGCCGCGCGCCCGGTCCAATCCTCCATTCGCCACCGCCAAACCGACACCGGAGAGCCACCATGAGCAAGACCTTCGAACTGGCCAGAGACGCCTGGGGCGCCTATTTCGACACTGTCTCCAGGGGGCTGGCAGGCAAACAGGTCGACATCGAAATCGCCGCGCTCAGCCTGGGCAGCCAGGTGGCCGCCGCATGGCTGCCGGTGTTCGGCGTCACCTACGATCCGAAAAACGACCTGCTGGCCGTCATGGCCGACGGCCTGGACCACATGATCCGGCATCCGCGACAAATCTTCGTCGACAGCGACGGCGCCGAGCTGCACTCCATCCATGCGATCGACGGCGACGGCAACAGCCAGATCATCCGCTTTCGCTCGCCGCTCGGCTTGCCGGGCGCGGCGCCGGCCTGAGCGGCTGGCGTCACCGTCGCTCGCCCTACCGATAGGCCACTCTGGCGCGCAGTGCCACCTCGACCACAGTCCCGGCACCGGGTTTGCTGTCGATCGTCAGTGTGGCGCCGATGCGGGTGGCGCGCTCGCGCATGCCGGTCAGTCCCCAATGGCGCGCCCGCTGCGCGACCGGGAGCACGTGATCGTCAAAGCCCTTGCCCTGGTCGCGCACTTGCAGCGTGACGCCGGCGCTGTCGTGGACCAGCTGGACCCGCACCTGGTCACTGCCGGAATGGCGCACCGCGTTTGCCACCGCCTCGCGGGCGATGGCAAACAGCTCGTCCTTGACCTCGGCCTTCAGGGCGCGCCGCGGCCCCTGCTCGTCCAGCGCGAACGCCACGCCCTGCTGCTGGCAGGCCGCGCCGCAGGCGGCCTCCAGCGCCGGCGCCAGCTCGCCCTGGCAGACGGCGTGGACGCGCAGCTCCAGCAACTGGTCGCGGCCCTCCTCGACCACGGCGTCGGCGGCATCGAGCGCGGCGTCAATATGCTGCCGAACCGCGTCGTTCGGCGGCAGCGCCGCTTTGATACTGTTGAAGCGCAGGATCAGCGACTGCACGCCTTGCAGATAGGTGTCGTGCAGCGTACGGGCGATACGCTCGCGCTCGGCGGCGCGTACGTCGAAGCTGCGCTGCATGCGGCGCAACGCCTGGCGCAGCCGCAAGCGGTGGACGCCCCATGCCAGCAGCGCCACCAGCGCCACGCACAGCAGCTTGAACCACGCCGTTTGCACCAGCGTTGGCGGCACCACCAGCAGCACGCTGGCGCCCTCGGTGTTCCACACGCCGTCTTCGTTGGCGGCCAGCACGCGGAAGCGGTAACTGCCCGGCGCCAGCGTGGTGTAATACGCCGAACGGCGGTTGCCGGCCTCCTGCCATTGGGTGTCCACGCCTTCGAGCAGATAGCGGAACTGCACCCGCTGCGGCAGCGTCAGGCTCAGCGCGGTGTAATCGATGCGCACGCTTTCCGGCGATGGCGGCAGGTACACTTGCGGCTGCGCTGGCCGCAATGGCTGGGCCGCCTTGTCCGACCAGATCCCGGTGATATGCACCGGTGGTGGCGACGGATTGGTCGGGTAGCGCTGCGGGTCGAGCCGGTAAACACCGCTGCTGGTCGCAAACAGCAGTTCACCGGTGCTGAGCCGTGTCAGGCGCGGCGTGGATGACTCGTTGGCCGAGATCCCGCGCACGCCGTCGTTGAAATTGAACTGGACGACGCGCACCGCATAGTCCGGCTCCTGCATCGCCCGATCCATTTCTTTGGCGTCAATCGCCTGCAGGCCTTGCGAAGAATTGATCCATACCCGGCCATCGGGCGCCACCAGCACGCCCTTGACACCGGAAAAGCGCGCCTCGTTGGCGCCCTTCAGCGATCGGAACACCTTGCCGTCAAACCACATCAGACCCGGTAGACCGCCCACCAGCACGCCATTGCGATACGGCGTGATGGCATCGATCTCCCCCAGCTTCAGCCCTTCTTTCGCGCCCAGTTTGGTTACCTTGCTGCCCTCCAGCTTGAACACCACATTGTCAACCGTGGCGAACCAGAGGCGGCCAGCCGTGTCGGCCGCCATGCTCACCACCACCGCTTTGTCCAGCTCAGACAAGCCGCCCAACGCGGCCCAGGCGCCATCCTTGAGCCGGAACACGCCGCTGCCGGCAAACGACACCCACAGGCCGCCGTCGGCATCCATCACCATATCGAGAATGGCTATGAAGCGACGTTTGCCGAGATCGGCTGGTGGTGGAATGTGCACACGCTGCTTGCCGTTGACCTGCCACAGGCCGTCGCGTGCCCCGCTCCATACCTGGCCGCGCGGATCGCGATAAAGCGTCATCACCAGCGTGGCGTCGCCGGCGCCCGGGCCATAATGCAGCGGCGCGGCGCCCAGCGCGGAATAGTAATACTGGTCGATCCAGACATCGCCATGACTGCCGGCCAGCAAGGGGGGGCCAAAGGTCAGCATCGGCGCCAACTGCAGCTCCTGCACGCGGCGGGAACGGAACTGATCCAGGCCTTCGGGGGTCGCAATCCAGATATTGCCTTCATGGTCCTGGTGTAGCGCCGAGACCGACGTACCGGTCAGCCCCTGCTGCGCGGTAAATTCGCGCACAACGGGCTTGCCGCCCTCAAACGTCACCTGACGCACGCCCTCATGCGCCGCAGACCATAGATTGCCCGCATGGTCGAACATGAACTTGATGGTGTCGGCCATCGACATATCCGGCACTGCGGCCTTGAGGTCTGGCGGTGCGTACACCAGCTGCATGCCGTGACCGCCGGGCTGGGATGCCCACACCCGGCCATCCGGTGTTTCCGCCAGCCGGCCGGCAACGTGCTGTTCCGCCACCTTGGCAAACACCCGTGCGCCGGGCGGGCGCGAGAACAGGCCGGCAGGACTCAGCAGCCAGAAAGTGCCACGCCGGTCCTGCATCAAATCGAGGGCCAGGAATTTGGCCGGCAGGCCAAGCGCCGCATTGGCGTCGGTCCAGCGCCTGGCGCCCGGTTCCAACTGGGCGATGCCGCTAGACGTGGCAACCCATAAGCGCCCGTTGGCTTCCTGCACCACTTTGTACACCGCAGCACGCGGCAGGCCGTCTGCCTTGTCGTAGGTTGTCGACACATCACCCTGCAAGAGCGCCAGTCCACCACCGGTAAACGACATCCACAAGCGGCCGTCGGCAAGGCGTCCCATGGCCAGAATCCCGCTGCTGAACAGGCTGCCGGAGCGCGGCTGGTACAGCTCGAATTGGGCGCCGTCAAAACGATAGAGTCCATCCCCGGTGCCGAGCCACAGCCAGCCGTCGTCGGTCTGTTCAATGTCCTGGATGTTGGGCGGCGCGCCATCGCGGGCAGTCCATGCCGTGTGCTGCATGTCGATCAGCCCTGGCGGCCGGCCCGGGACGGGCGCAGCGCCGGCGGGCCGCAGACCACCCAGCGCCAGCCAGGCCGTGACTGCCACTGCCAGGATTGTTTTCATGGTTATCGTCAAGGTGTGTGGGGTGGGAAAGCTCCTTTTCATTATGCCAATCTAATTCCCCGGACGGCGAGGCCTACCCACATTGGGGGAACATCGTTGCGTTAGCTAAAATTTACAATTGCACCGGGAGTCGTTCACGCGCCGCGTTCCAGTTTCTACAATTCAAGAACCTTAAACCCGGTCTTATTTTATCGAGGACGTCACCATGAACCCTTCCCGCACACTTGGCCACAGCCTGGCCGCCTTCAGCTTGGTGGTACTGGCCCACACCGCGCAGGCCGCGACCGCCGCCGCACCAGCAGCCAATGTCGCCAGCACCGCCAGCGTCAGCTACCGCACCGTCAAGGTCGATGGCGTGAATATCTTCTACCGCGAGGCGGGACCGAAGAACGCGCCGACGCTGCTGCTGCTGCACGGCTTCCCGACCTCGTCGCAAATGTTCCGCAACCTGATCCCGATGCTGGCCGACCGCTACCACATCATCGCGCCGGACTATCCAGGCTACGGCCAGTCCGACATGCCGCCGATGGACAAGTTCGAATACAGCTTCGACCACCTGGCCAGCATCATCGACAAGTTCACCACCGCCGTCGGCGTCTCGCGCTACGCGCTGTATGTACAGGACTATGGCGCGCCGATCGGCTACCGCATCGCCGCCGCCCACCCGGAGCGCGTCAGCGCCATCGTGGTCCAGAACGGCAACGCCTATGACGAGGGGCTCGACAACGACTTCTGGGTGCCGGCCAAGAAATACTGGGCCGCTAAAACGGAAGCCAATGGCAAGCCGCTGCGCCAATTGTTCGAAATGCCGGCCACCAAGTGGCAGTACTCGGAAGGCTACCGCGACCAGACCCACATCAGCCCCGACGCCGCGACCATCGACCAGGCCTTGATGGACCGTCCGGGCAACAAGGACATTCAACTGGAAATGTTCTACAGCTACGGCACCAATCCGGGCCACTATCCGGAATGGCAGGCCTACTTCCGCAAGCACCAACCGCCGATGCTGATCGTCTGGGGCAAGAACGACAAGATCTTCCCGGCCGCCGGCGCCCATCCCTACCTGCGCGACCTGCCGAAGGCGGAACTGCACCTGCTCGATACCGGCCATTTCGCGCTGGAAGAAGACAGCGCCGTCATCGCCGGCCTGATGCGCAAATTCCTGGCGCGCACGCTGAAGCCGTGATAGCCCGCACCGTCAACCAGCACAGGAGCAAGCATGACAGCAACCACTGAAACACGGCCGCCGCTGCCGCCGTTTAACCACGCGTCCGCGATCGAGAAAGTACGCCTCGCCGAGGATGGCTGGAATACGCGCAATGCCGAAAAAGTCAGCCTCGCGTACACCCCGGACAGCCGCTGGCGCAACCGCGCCGAGTTCGCCAACGGCCGGCCGGAGATCGTGCAACTGCTGACGCGCAAGTGGGCCAGGGAGCGCGAGTATCGCCTGATCAAGGAATTGTGGGCATTCGGCGAGAAGCGCATCGCGGTGCGCTATGCCTACGAGTGGCACGATGACTCGGGCAACTGGTTTCGCTCGTATGGCAACGAGAACTGGGAGTTCGATGAGCATGGTTTGATGCAGCGGCGCTTTGCCTGCATCAACGATTTGCCGATCACCGACGCCGAGCGAAAATTCCACTGGCCCCTGGGGCGTCGGCCGGATGACCATCCCGGCCTGACTGAACTGGGCCTGTAGGCTGCGCCGGCGCGCGGCGCGGCGATCGCCGTGGGTGGGGTACTCCATCGAGGTATTGAGCTTGTGTTGTGACTGCTGTAGGCTTGCCATTTAGTCACGACAGACCCCGATGTACCCCACCCGCATGAACGCTTACCAGCCGCTACCGATCACTATTCTCACAGTGGATGACCATCCCCTGTTTCAGCAGGGCATCGCCAGCGTCATCGCCAACGAAGCGGACCTGTACCTGGTCGGCCAGGCCGCCAACGGCGCGGAGGGCATCGCGTTGTTCCGCGAAAAACGCCCTGCCGTGACCCTGATCGATCTGCAAATGCCCGACATGAGCGGGATTGACGTCATCGTCGCCATCCGCGCCGAATTCCCCGCCGCCCGCATCGTGGTGCTGACCACGCTGGAAGGCGATGTCAACGCCGCGCGCGCCATCAAGGTCGGCGCGGTCGGCTATCTGTTCAAGAGTTCGGTGCGCAAGACGCTGCTGGAGACCGTGCGCCACGTCCACGCCGGCGGCCAGTGCATTCCACCCTCGCTGGCGCACGCCTTGCTAGCGACCCGCAACGGCAATGCGATCACCGGGCGCGAAGTCGATGTGCTCAAGCTGGTCGCCAACGGCAACTCCAATGTCTCCATCGCCGAGGCCTTGAGCCTCTCGCCCGAAACCGTCAAAGGCTACGTCAGCAGCATCCTGCTAAAGCTGCAGGCGCGCGACCGTGCCCATGCGGTGATGATCGCCCTGCAACGCGGCATCCTCAGTCTCTGATTTCCCCCTCTGTTGCAGCTCCCCCCATTACGGGGGGAAACGCGCCACCATCTTTCCACCGCACTGCGATAAAGCGATAAAAATCGGTCAAACTTGCTTTTATGGATTCGGTATCCCTGCCAATCAATCTACAGAAGCCAAGTTATGGATCAGATACATCTCATGCAAGTCTTTGTTGCGGTGGGCGAGCAAGAAAGCTTTGTCGGCGCTTCGCGGCGGCTGGACTTGTCGCCGGCGTCCGTGACGCGCGCCATCGGCGGGCTGGAGGCGTTGCTGGGCGTCCGCCTGCTGCGCCGTACCACGCGCAATGTCCGGCTCACGGAAGTGGGACGGCGCTACCTGAGCGATAGTCGCGAGATCCTGGCCAGCATTGCCGAAGCCAACGAGGTCGCCGCCGGCGGCAATGCCGCGCCCAAGGGCGAACTCTCGGTCACCGCGCCGGCCGGTTACGGACGCCTGTTCATCATGCCCTGCATCGTCGAGTTCCTGAAACGCTATCCCGAGGTTGAAGTCTCCGGCCACTTCCTGGACCGCGTCGTCAACCTGGTGGACGAAGGCATCGACGTGGCGGTGCGGATCGGCAACCTGCCGGACTCCAGCGCAAAGGGGCTGCGTGTCGGCCAGGTGCGGCGGGTGCTGTGCGCCTCGCCGGAATACCTGGCCCGGCACGGGGTGCCGCAGTGTCCCGCCGACTTGCAGCGGCATACGGTGGTCGCGACCGCAGGCGTGGCGCAGAGCGTGGAGTGGAAGTTCGGCGGCGCCGGCAACCGCACCTCGGTGCGGATCAAACCGCGCCTGACCGTCACCAGCAACGATGAAGCGATCGAGGCGGTGCTGGCCGGACTGGGGATCTGCCGCCTGATGTGCTATACGGTCGGCGCCGCGCTGGCGGAGGGCCGTCTGAAAATCATTCTCGCCGAGCACGAGGAAGCGCCGCTACCCGTCCACATTTTGCACCGGGAAAGCCAGTTCGGATCGCCCAAGGTGCGCCACTTCATCGACTTGCTGGCCGCGTCCCTGCGCACGCACCCGTACATGAATCACGCTGGTTAATACTAACGAAAAAGGAAACGATATGAACACTGGTAGCTTAGCTAAAAAAGTATCGGTAGTGCTGGTGCATGGCGCGTTTGTCGACGGCTCCGGCTGGCAGACGGTGCATGCGATCCTGACGGCCCGCGGGTACGAAGTGCTGGTGGTGCAGAACCCGACGCTCACGCTGGAAGGCGACGTCGCCGCCACCGAACGCGTGATCGCCCAGGCCCGCCATCCGGTGGTACTGGTGGGCCACAGTTATGGTGGCGCGGTCGTCACCGAGGCCGGCGACCATCCCAAGGTCATCGCGGTAGTGTACCTGGCGGCCTTCGTTCCCGACGTCGGGGAGTCGGTGGCCTCGCTCAGCGCGCAGCCGGCGGAACCGGGCGAAGCCACAGCGCCGGTGCTGCCGCCGCAGGATGGCTTCCTGATGGTCGATCCCGAGCGCTTTCCCGACGCGTTCGGCGCGGATGTCGGCCTGGAGCGGACGCGCTTCATGGCGGCGTCGCAAGTGCCGTGGGGACTGGGCGCGGTGACGGCCACGGTGACGCGCGCCGCGTGGAAAAGCAAGCCGGCCCATTACCTGGTTGCGGTGGACGATTTGATGATACCGCCCCGGGCGCAGCGCCACATGGCCAGCCGGGCCGGCGCCCGTACGGCCGAGATTGCAAGCAGCCATGCGGTGATGCTGGCGCGGCCGTACGAGACAGCCACGTTTATCGAAGACGCAGCCCGGCAGGCGGACTGACATGCGCACCGCTTACACCACCCCGCCGGCCACCCGCCATCGCTTGGCCAGCATCGCCGGCCTGAACATCTTTTACCGTGAAGCCGGGCCTGCCGACGCGCCGGTCGTGGTGCTGCTGCATGGCTTCCCCAGCTCGTCGCACATGTTCCGCAACCTGATCCCGGCGCTGGCCGACCGTTACCGGGTGATTGCGCCGGATCTGCCCGGCTTCGGCCTGTCGGACATGCCGTCGCCGGCGGCATTCCCGTATGGCTTTGCGGGCTTCGCGGACATCGTCGATCACCTGCTGGTCCAGCTGGGCGCCGAACGCTACGCGCTCTACGTGATGGATTACGGCGCGCCGGTCGGCTTCCGCCTGGCGCTGCTGCACCCCGAGCGGGTAGCGGCGCTGGTCATCCAGAACGGCAACGCCTACGAGGACGGCATGGGCGACTTCTGGGCCACCACGCGCGCGCTGTGGGCCGATAACAGCGAAGCCAACCGCGACGCCATGCGGCCCTTCCTGCAGCTCGACGCGACCCGTTTCCAATATGTGGCCGGGGTGAAGGACGAGTCCCGGATCGATCCGGCCGCCTGGATCCACGACCAGTTTTTCCTCGATCGTCCCGGCAACGACGCGATTCAGCTCGCCATCATGTACGACTACCGGACCAACGTCGCGCTGTATCCGGCATTCCATGATTATTTCCGCGCCGCGCAGCCGCCGGCGTTGATTCTATGGGGCGCCAACGATCCGATCTTCCTGCCAGAAGGCGCGACCGCCTTCCTGCGCGACCTGCCGCAGGCAGAACTGCATCACCTCGATACCGGCCATTTCGCACTGGAGGACAAGCTGGACGAGATGGTCCCACCGATCCGGGAATTCCTCGGACGCCATTTACTCAAATAAAGGAGAATCACCATGCAAACCACCTCAACCACCAAAGCCAGCGTGCTGCCAACCGGCGGCGGCGCCCGGCTGCTGGACCCGGCCGACACCCTGGTGCTGCTGCTCGATCACCAGTCCGGCCTGTTCCAGACCGTCAAGGATATCGCGGTCGCCGACCTGCGCCGCAACGTGTCGATGATCGCCCGCCTGTGCACCTTGCTGAACATTCCGGTGATCACCACCGCGTCGGAACCGGCCGGCAGCAACGGCCCGCTGATGCCGGAAATCCACGAGCTGGCGCCGCACGCCGTCTACGTGCCGCGCAAAGGCGAAGTGAACGCCTGGGACAATGAAGACTTTGTCGCGCAAGTGCGTGCCACCGGCCGCAAAACGCTGGTGATGGCAGGCGTCTGGACCAGTGTGTGCGTGATGTTCCCGGCGCTGGACGCCGTTGCGGCCGGCTACGATGTGTATGCCGTCATCGACGCCTCCGGCGACCCCAGCGACATGGCGTCCCGCGTCTCGCTGGCGCGCTTCGTGCAGGGCGGCGTCAAGCCGACCTCCACCAACGCGTTGCTATCGGAACTTCACCGTACCTGGGCGCGTCCGGAAGCGGCCGACCTGGCGCAGCTGTATGCGCTGGTCACGCCGAATTATGCGGCCGTGATGGAGAGCTACGCCCGCGCGCAGCAGGCCGCCAGGGACGCACGTTAGAACAGCGAAGGAGCTTGCTATGGCATATGGATTCATGGATATTGCACGCACCCCGAGCGTGCAGGCCGCACAGGCGGAGATGGGTGCAGATCACCTGTGGGCCGATTTCAGCGGACATCGCGACTTCGATCGCTTCAGCGACCAGGAGGCTGAGTTCATTGCCCAGCAAGATACCTTGTACCTGGCGTCGGTGTCGGAAACCGGCTGGCCTTACGTCCAGCATCGCGGCGGGCCGCCGGGTTTTCTGAAAATGCTGGACCACCAGACGCTGGCCTTTGCCGACTATCGCGGCAACCGGCAGTACATCAGCACCGGCAACTTCAAGGCCAGTGACCGCGCCTGCATGATCCTGGTCGACTATCCCCGCCGCGCGCGCCTGAAGATTTACGCGCACGTCGAAACCCTGGCGCTGGATGCCGATCCGCTGCTGACGGAGCGCGTATTGGACAAGGGATACGGGGCGAAGCCGGAACGGATCTTCAAGTTGCGGCTACAGGCGTTCGACTGGAACTGCCCGCAACACATTACCCGGCGCTTCACTGAAGCGCAGATTGCCACCGTGGCGCAACCGTTACGCGAGCGCATCGAGCAGCTGGAGCGTGAGAATGCTGCGCTGCGGGCAAAACTCAACCTTTGAAGGCGAGGAAGATCATGGGGTCAGAGGCAGCGATCAAGGTAATGGTCTTGCATAGAGAGCCATTTGTCGCAGCGGGTCTGGTGGACATGCTGGGCAGGCAGGACGACTTTACATTGGCGCCCTCGCCTGCCCCGGCCGGCCGGCAGGATGGGCTGGCGCCATCCGGGACGGACGTCGTGGTGGCGGATTATGAGGCCGCGCTGGCGTTGCTGGCTATCGCCCAAGGCCAGCGCGGCCGGCACGCCGGCTCGGCCAGGGTGCTCATTCTGAGCGGGCGCGAGACCGAATCGGAAATCCGCCATGCGTTTGCATGCGGCGCGCACGGCTATCACATTCTCGGCGGCACGTCCGACCAGCTGTTCGAAGGCGTCCGCTCAGTACACCGGGGCGTCCGCTATGTCTGCCCGGTCGCCGCGTGCCGCCTGGCCGACAGCATGACCGGGCGCGGCCTGACCGGACGCGAGAGCGATGTGCTGCGGCTGGTCACCGAAGGATGCTGCAACAAAACGGTCGCCCGCCGGCTGGCGATTGCGCCCGACACCGTCAAGACCCACATGAAAGCAATTTTTCAGAAACTGGAAGCGAACAACCGCACCGAGGCGGCCGCTGTCGCGGAACGTCGTGGCCTGTTCAAGCAGCCTGGCGCCAGACTTTAACGCAGCTGAGCGGCGCGCGGTCCTGACGGGAGAGAGCGAAGCCGGGGCGACCAACTGTGCGCCCCATGCCTCTTTAGTCAGCCATCTTCACTAGCCTGCCATCCCCGGCCCGCGCGTAGTTTTTAAAGAAAGCCCACATCACGTCATTGTCGGCGAGCCAGCTGTGTCCTCCTCCCTCGGTAATGTAGGCGGTGACCACGGCATTATCCCGGCAGCCTTCATAGCGTTCCTGATAGAGGGCTGGCGAGATTGTTTTCGTGACCGGGGAAGTCTGGCAGTGATTCAGCATGGCCCATCGGATCTCGGCGGAACGCATCGAGTACTGCCAATATGGCGCGCCGCCGCCTTCCATTGGATTGACGGTATCTTTGTTTCCAGCGAAGGCGATGATCGGCAGGGGTGAGTCTGGCTGGCAGCTCGCGGGGTCGGGACGGGCCGGATCTGACTTGAGCGGTGTTCCAGCGCGCAGACCCACCACCGGCGCGATGGCCGCAAAGCGCGTCGAGGCAACGCAGCCCAGCCAGCTGGTCATGCGTCCGCCGCCGGAGATGCCGGTGGCGTAGACCCGGCTGCGGTCAACGCTGCCTTGCTTGACCAGTGCGTCCAGGATGGACAGCATGTATTTGACGTCATCCCTGTCGCCTGCGCCGGGAGGCTTGCCACTGACTGTCGCGACGCCCGGCACATTCCACGCAAATCCTTTGCCGAGATGAATTGCGCCGGTCGGCGCCGCGATGATAAAGCCATGTTTGTCAGCGGCTGCTTTCAAACCGGAGTTGCTTAATATGGAGAGCCCATCTCCCGAGCTTCCGTGGAGCAGGAATACCAGCGGCGCTTTCACGCCCGGCTTGACCGACGCGGGACTATACAGCGCGACTGGCAACTCGCCGGGCACCTCGAATTGCTGTACCGTCTGTGCCATTGCTTGCGCTGCCAATCCAAGGGATAAGGCTGCGAATGGCGTGGCGAAGCGCTGGTATGCTGTCATGTGCTGTTCTCCGGGTTCAGTGCGCGCAAGCCTAGCATATTGCGGCGCCTAGATGGCGGCCCCGCCGGTCCCGCAGCGTCCCTCCCACTGATTACTTGGTCCAGAGTCTTGCTTGCTTACCAGCCAGCGCAGGCCGAAGCGTCCAATAGCGCGGCATGCGCGTGGAGAATGCAAAAAGGGCAGCCACATGGCTGCCCTTCTTCATTTTGGAGCGGGAGAAGAGTCTCGAACTCTCGACCTCAACCTTGGCAAGGTTGCGCTCTACCAACTGAGCTACTCCCGCATGGAGCTTTGGAGGCGAGGATCGGAGTCGAACCGACCTAGACGGCTTTGCAGGCCGCTGCATAACCGCTTTGCTACCTCGCCAGAGGAAACTTTTTACTGCAAGACCACAGCGGGGTTACGCGCTGCAATCCAGAATTCTGGAGCGGGAGAAGAGTCTCGAACTCTCGACCTCAACCTTGGCAAGGTTGCGCTCTACCAACTGAGCTACTCCCGCATGGAGTGTTGCTATTTTTACTGCGCCAGCCGGTTTCCGGGGAAACTGGAGCGGGAGAAGAGTCTCGAACTCTCGACCTCAACCTTGGCAAGGTTGCGCTCTACCAACTGAGCTACTCCCGCATTTGGAGTCCAGCATCTTAGCAGGTGACTGCTGTTTTTGCTAGTACTACTTGTTTTCGATGACTTCGTTTGGAGCGGGAGAAGAGTCTCGAACTCTCGACCTCAACCTTGGCAAGGTTGCGCTCTACCAACTGAGCTACTCCCGCTTTGCTGCGTTGTCATCAACAACAGGCCAGCATTATAGAGGATCTATGCCGCCTGTCAATGCCCAAATCTTTGCTCAATAAAAATATTGTTTATACGGTTACAGCTGGCCCGACTTTTCCTTGATCAGCGGCCACGCCAGACGCAGGTAGTAGAACATCGACCACACGGTCAGCACCGCCGCCACTTCCAGCAGGCGCGAACCCCAGAACTGGGTGTCGAGCGCGCCCCACAGCACGTCATGGAACAGCAGCAGCGGGATGGCCATCATCTGCGCCGTGGTCTTGATCTTGCCCAGCGAGCTGACCGCCACCGACTTGGAGGCGCCGATCTGCGCCATCCATTCGCGCAGCGCCGAAATGGCAATCTCGCGGCCGATGATGATGAACGACAGCACGGCATTGGCGCGGTCCAGCTGCACCAGCACCAGCAAGGCGCCGGCCACCATCAGCTTGTCGGCCACCGGGTCGAGGAAGGCGCCGAAAGCCGAGGTCTGGTTCCAGCGCCGGGCCAGGAAGCCGTCGAACCAGTCGGTGATGGCGGCCACGATGAACACCAGCGTGGCCGCCAGATTCTGATCTGCTACCGGCAGCATCGTGGTGGGAAGGTAGTAGACGCCCACCACCAGCGGAATCAGCGCAACGCGCAACCAGGTCAACAGGATCGGAATATTGAAGGGCATAAGCTAAAAGTGATGTGCGGCGATGAAATTTTGTAATGCGCCGCTAGTCTACCTTGACCCCGCGCATTAAACCAGCACCGTTGCACGCGCCGCCGCCATCAATGCAGCTGCTTGTAGATTTCCTCGGCCAGCGCGCTGGAAATGCCTTCAACTGTTTTCAGATCTTCCACGCTGGCGTTGACTACGCCGCGCAGGCCGCCGAAGCGCGCCAGCAGGCGCTGACGGCGTTTGGCGCCAATGCCTTCGATTTCCTCCAGGCGCGAGGTCTGCCGCGTTTTGGCGCGCTTGGCGCGCATGCCGGTGATGGCGAAGCGGTGCGCCTCGTCGCGGATCAGCGCCACCAGCATCAGCGCCGCCGATTCCTTGCCCAGCTCCTGCGACGGCCGGCCGTCGACGAACATCAGCGTCTCCAGGCCGACGCGCCGCCCTTCCCCTTTGGCGACGCCGACGATCAGGCTGATGTCCAGCCCCAGTTCGGCGAACACCTGGCGCGCCATTTCGATCTGGCCCTTGCCGCCGTCGATCAGCACCACGTCCGGCATCACGCCGTCGCCGTTGGCCACCTTTTCGTAGCGGCGGAACAGCACCTGGCGCATGGCGGCGTAATCGTCGCCCGGCGTAATGTCGTTGATGTTGTAGCGGCGGTATTCGCCATTTTGCATCTGGTGGTGATGGAACACCACGCATGACGCCTGCGTGGCCTCGCCCTGCGTATGCGAGATGTCGAAGCACTCGATGCGCAGCGCGTCGATGTCTTCCGGCTCCAGCTGCAAGGCCTCGACCAGCGCGCGCGTGCGCGATTGCTGCGAGCCCTGCTCCGACAGCAGCCGCGCCAGCGAGATCTCGGCGCCCTTCTGCGCCAGTTCCAGCCATTTGCGGCGCTGGTCCTGCGGCTGGAAGATCAGGTTGATGCGGTGGCCGCACTGTTCCTGCAAGGCCTGGATCAGCGCCGGGTGGTTGAATTCGATATTCAGGATCAGCGTGCCGGGAATGAACTTGTCGGCATAGTGCTGCGCCAGGAAGGCGGCCAGCACCTCGACTTCGATCGGATCTTCGGCAATCGCCTCGGCGTCGCTGACGTGGGTCGGGAAGTAGGCGCGGTCGCCCAGGTGACGGCCGCCGCGCACCATCGCCAGGTTGACGCAGGCGCGCCCGCCCTGCACCAGCACCGCGATGATGTCGACGTCGGCGTCGCCGGTGGTCTCCATGCTTTGCTGGTGCAGCACGCGCGACAGCGACTGGATCTGGTTGCGCACCGATGCCGCCTGCTCGAATTTGAGGTCGGCCGCGTAGGCGTGCATTTTCTTCTCGAGGTCCTCCAGCACTTCGGACTGGCGGCCGCGCAGGAAGCGCGCGGCGTTGTCGACATCGAGCTTGTAGTCTTCCTTGCTGATCAAATCGACGCACGGCGCGCTGCAGCGGCCGATCTGGTGCAGCAGGCAGGGACGCGTGCGGTTGGCGTAGACGCTTTCCTCGCAGGTGCGGATCTGGAATACCTTCTGCAAAATCTGCATCGATTCCTTGACTGCCCACGAGCTGGGGAAAGGGCCGAAGTACTGGTTCTTCTTGTCGACCGCGCCGCGGTAGTAGACCATGCGCGGCGCATCGCCGCCGGTGATCTTCAGGTACGGGTAGGATTTATCGTCGCGGAACAGGATGTTGAAGCGCGGCGCCAGCGCCTTGATCAGGTTGTTCTCAAGGATCAGCGCTTCCGCCTCGCTGTGGGTGACGGTGGTCTCCAGCCGCGCAATGCGCTCGACCATCATGGCGATGCGCGGGCTGGCCAGGTTCTTCTGGAAGTAGCTCGATACGCGCTTCTTCAGGTCGCGCGCCTTGCCGACGTAGAGCACATTGTCCTCGGCGTCGAAATAGCGGTACACGCCCGGCAGGTTGGGCAGCTTGGCGACCGTGGCCAGCACCTGTTCGCGCGGGTCCGGCGTGATGTTTACTTCGTTAGTCAATTCTCACCTCAAGCCGCTACGCCGTCATTCCCGCGTAGGCGGGAATCCATGCTGAGCAGGCGTTCTATGGGTTCCCGCCTGCGCGGTAACGACGCAACTCTAGTTTGCTTGTTCAACGATGACGAAGGCGACGGCGTAGTCCTCTTCGTCGCTGACGGTCACCTGGGCCGACAGCTTATGCTTGTCCATGAATTCTTTCAGCACGCCGCTGCAGACGATCATCGGCTTGCCGCTCGGATGATTCAGCATCTGCGCGGCCGGCCAGGTCATCGGCATGCGGATGCCCAGGCCGATGGCCTTGGCGAAGGCTTCCTTGGCGGCGAAACGGGTCGCCACGAAGCGGATGCCGCGCACCGGATGCTTGGCCTTGCGCGCCAGGTACTTCTCCATCTCCTGCGGCCCGAGGATCTTTTTCGCAAAGCGGTCGCCGTGGCGTTCCAGCGCCGCTTCAATGCGCGGAATCTTGCAGATGTCGGTGCCGATGCCGTAAATCACAGCGTGCGTCCGATGCGGGTCGAGACCATGATGGCCTTCATTTCGCGCACGGCGTTTTCCCAGCCGACGAACACCGAGTGCGCGACGATGGCGTGGCCGATGTTCAGTTCGGCGATTTCCGGAATCGCGGCAATCGCCTGCACATTGGTGTAGTGCAGGCCGTGGCCGGCGTTGACCTTCAGGCCTTTGCCGACGCCATACAGCACGCCGCGGTGGATGCGTTCCAGTTCGGCCGCCTGCTCGGCGCCTTCGGTGTCGGCATAGCGGCCGGTGTGCAGTTCGATCACCGGGGCGCCGAGAGCGGCGGTGGCGTCCATCTGCGCCTCGTCAGCGTCGATGAACAGGCTGACGCGGATGCCTTCGGCTTGCAGCTGCTTGACCGCGCGCTCGACGGCGTTGAAGTTGCCGGCCACATCGAGGCCGCCTTCGGTGGTGACTTCGGTGCGTTTTTCCGGCACCAGGCAGACGTCGGCCGGCTTGATCCGGCAGGCGAAGTCGATCATCTCCTGCGTGACGGCGGCTTCCAGGTTCATGCGGGTGATCAGCTGTGGCGCCAGCGCGATGACGTCGGCGTCCTTGATGTGGCGGCGGTCTTCGCGCAGGTGCAGCGTGATGCAGTCGGCGCCGGCCTGCTCGGCCAGCAGCGCGGCGCGGATCGGGTCCGGGTATTTGGTGCCGCGCGCGTTGCGCAGGGTCGCCACGTGGTCGATGTTCACGCCAAGGTCGATGATGGTGCCGGACGGTTGCAGGAAGCTCATTGTTTTTTCTCTTATAACTGGATTTATAGCTGACTAAGATCGATCAGGATCTGGCGGGTGTTCAACGGCGCGCCATTCAGGTGGTGCGCCACCAGGAAGCGCATCAGCTGCTTGCTTTGGGCTTGCGTGGCGATGTCTTCGTAATTTTCACATTCCATGTCGAGCAGCGTCTTGCCGGCCACGCGCGGCCACGGGTCGGCGGCGCGTTCGGGACGCGGGCCGCGCTCGGGATCGACCACGTAGGTGACGCCGGCCTGCACCGCGCGGCGCGTTTCCACGCAGCGCGCCAGGTCGGCGGCCACGCCTGTCTCTTTAAGTAAGGCCCGTTCGAATTTTCTCAAGACGATGGACGCCGGCTCGTTGTGCGCCAGCTGGTTGAGCGTGGAGACGTAATGGTCGAACAAGGCCGGATGGGCGTCGTCGCGCGCCAGCAGCTTGACCAGCAGTTCGTTCAGGTAGAAGCCGCACAGCAGCGCGGTTTTCTCCAGCGGCAGCATGCCGCCCACCCATTCGGCGTCGGTTAGCGTGCGCAGTTCGGATTTGCCGACCCAGCTGCTGGACAGCGGCTGGAAGGTTTGCAGCACACCGCGCAGTTGCGAATGCGGCCGCTTGGCGCCCTTGGCGATCAAGGCCACGCGGCCGAAGTCCCGCGTGAACAGGTCGATAATCAGGCTGGTTTCTTTGTAGGGATAGCTGTGCAGGACGAAGGCCGGCTGGCCGGCGACCTTGGTGCCGATGGTGCGCTCGCGCGACAGCGCGCGCGGTCGCCTGGCCGGCGCCGGCGTGACGACCGGTGCGGCAGGCACGTCCGCCTCCGCCGTCACCGCCGCTGGCGGTGCGTCCAAGGTGGCGTCTGGCGTGGTGGACATGCTGGCGATGGGTTACTCGTAGCCGTAAGCGCGCAGGCCCGCTTCGTTATCAGCCCAGCCGGATTTGACCTTGACCCAGATTTCCAGGTACACCGGACCGCCGAACAGCTTTTCCATGTCGAGACGCGCCTGCGTCGACACTTCCTTCAGGCGCGCGCCCTTGTTACCGATGATCATGGACTTGTGGGTGTCGCGTTCCACCAGGATGGCGGCAAACACGCGGCGCAAGTCGCCCTCCTGCTCGAATTGTTCGATCAGCACGGTGCTGGTGTACGGCAGTTCGTCGCCGACAAAGCGGAACAGCTTCTCGCGCACGATTTCCGACGCCATGAACTTCTCGCTGCGGTCGGTGATGTCGTCCGGGCCGAAGATCGCTTCGTTTTCCGGCAGCAGGCGTTTCAGTTCTTTTTCCAGGCCGTCCAGCTGGAAGCGCAACTTGGCCGATACCGGCACGATGGCGGCGAAGTTGAACTTGGCGGCAACCTGCTGCGCAAACGGCATCAGCGCGGCCTTGTCCTTCACGCGGTCGGCCTTGTTGATCACCAGGACCACCGGCACTTCGGTCGGCAGCAGGTCCAGCACTTGCTGGTCGGCCGGGCCGAAGGTGCCCGCTTCGATAACGAACAGGATCAGGTCCGACGAAATCAGCGTGTTGGTGACGGTCTTGTTCAGCGTCTTGTTCAGCGCATTGGCGTGACGGGTCTGGAAGCCCGGCGTATCGACGTAGATGAACTGCGCGTCGTCATAGGTCTGGATGCCGGTGATGCGGTGGCGCGTGGTCTGCGCCTTGCGCGAGGTGATGCTGACCTTGGCGCCAATCAGCGTATTCATCAGCGTGGACTTGCCGACGTTGGGGCGGCCCACAATGGCGATATAGCCGCAACGGTAGTTGCTGGCGGAGGTCGTTTCGGTTGTCATGGTAATTCTCTTTTATTTGTTGGCGGCCTTGGCAGTCGGCGACGGTGCGTCGCTGCTCTGCACGGTGGCAATGCCGGCCAGCTTCAGCTGGGCGGCGCGCGGCTTGGACTTGCGGGCGGCGGCCGGCGCTTTCTGCACCGCCACCTCGGCGGCGGCCAGGGCCAGCTTGGCGGCCGCCTGCTCGCCGGCGCGGCGGCTGCCGCCACGACCGTAAACCTGGATGCCGAGCTTGGGCACCAGGCATTCAATCTCGAACTCCTGGCTGTGCGCGGCGCCATGGGTGGCGATCACGTTGTACAGCGGCAGCGAGATTTTCTTCGCCTGCAGGAATTCCTGCAGCAGCGTCTTGGCGTCCTTGCCCAGCGTTTGCGGATCGACCGAATCGAGGATCGGGATGTAGAACGAGCGGATCGCGGTGCGCGCCGGCTCGAAGCCGCCATCGAGGAAAATGGCGCCGAGCAGCGCTTCCAGCGTATCGGCCAGGATCGAAGGCCGGCGGAAGCCGCCCGATTTCAATTCGCCCTCGCCCAGGCGCAGGAACTGCGACAGTTCCAGCTTCTGGGCGATTTCAAACAGCGACTGCTGCTTGACCAGGTTGGCGCGCAGGCGCGACAGGTCGCCCTCGTCGATGTCCAGATACCGGTCGTACAGGATGGACGCCACCACGCAGTTGAGGATGGAGTCGCCCAGGAATTCCAGCCGCTCATTATGCACACTGCTGTGGCTACGGTGCGTCAAGGCCTGCTGCAAAAGACCAGCATCCTGGAACGTGTAGCCTAAACGAGTTTGCAATAACTGGAGATTCATTATGTGATCGGTTCTTTATTCGGTTTTCGCGGGGGTGGCGCCACTTTTGGCGGTGGTGCCTTCATACTCAAGCAGCAAGCTGGCCGGTCCGACCAGCGGGATTTTCTTCTCGTAGGCGAAACTGATATCGGTCTCGCCGTTGTTTTTTTCAATAATCAGGTCACGGCTACTGATCGAACTGATATAGCCGGCGGTGGCGCTGGCGTCAAACGACTTCTGGATCTCGATCACGCCGCCGCCGGTGGCCTTGGCGGTGACGATGGCGTTCTTGATCGCGCGGTATTCCATGTAGGTCGGCACGATCTTCAGGCCCAGCATCAGGACGAAGCCCAGCGCCGCCAGCACCACGATCAAGCCTACCAGCGAAATCCCCTGCTGTCGTTTGTGCATCTTAGTCCTTTTTAATGGATGCTACCGATACGGCGCAGATTACCCAGGTTCATCCAGACAAAGAATGCCTTACCGACAATATTCTTGTCCGGTACGAAGCCCCAGTAGCGGCTGTCCGCGCTGTTGTCGCGGTTGTCGCCCATCATGAAGTAGTTGCCCGCTGGAACTGTGCAGGTAAAGCCTTCATAACGGTAGGTGCAGGCATCATTATGCGGGAACGGCAGCACATTATCGCGATTGTAGGTCGGCGCGGCGGCGTTGTTCAGGATACGATGGCTGACGCCGCTCAGGTTTTCCTCGAACTGCTTGTTATACACAAGCTTTTCGTCTTCCAGGTAATCGTCCAGCGCGGTGTACTTCACTTCCACGCCATTGACGGTTAAGCGCTTGTTTTCATACGTGATTTTATCACCCGGCACGCCGATCACGCGTTTGATGTAATCCTGGCTCATGTCCATCGGATATTTGAACACCATCACGTCGCCGCGCTGCGGGTCGTTGATCTGAACGATCTTCTTGTTGAGCACCGGCAGACGAATGCCGTAGGTGAACTTGTTCACCAGGATCAGATCGCCCACCAGCAGGGTCGGCACCATCGACGACGATGGAATCTTGAACGGCTCATACAGGAACGACCGCAGGCAGAACACCAGCGCGATCACCGGGAAGAAGCTGCCCGAGTATTCGATCCAGGTCGGCTGGCGGAGAATGCTGGCTTCCATCTCGGCGCGCTTGCCCTGGTTGTCCAGCTTGATACCATCGGCAGTGGCCTTGGCGTTGCGGGCATCGTACTCGGCCAGCGCGCGGTCGGCGGCGGCACGGCGCTGCTTGGCCAGGTAGAACACGTCCAGACACCAGATCACGCCGGTGATGACCATCAGCACGAACAGGATTAATGCAAAGTTCCCTAAAATGACTTGCAGGCTCATTTCTCGTCCACTTGTAAGATTGCCAGGAATGCTTCTTGTGGAATCTCCACCGAGCCCACTTGCTTCATGCGTTTTTTACCGGCCTTCTGCTTCTCCAGCAGTTTCTTCTTGCGGCTGACGTCGCCGCCATAGCACTTGGCCAGCACGTTCTTGCGCAATGCCTTGACGTTTTCACGCGAGATGACGTTGACGCCGATGGCGGCCTGAATCGCCACGTCGAACATCTGGCGCGGGATCAGTTCGCGCATTTTCGCCGCGACCTGGCGGCCACGGTAAGCCGAATTCGAGCGGTGCACGATGATCGCCAGCGCATCGACCTTCTCGCCGTTGATCAGCATGTCGACCTTGACCACGTCGGCCGGGCGGTATTCCTTGAACTCGTAGTCCATCGACGCATAGCCGCGCGAGGTCGACTTCAGCTTGTCGAAGAAGTCCAGCACGATCTCGCCCATCGGCATTTCGTAGACCAGCTTGACCTGGCGGCCGTGGTAGCTCATGTCCATCTGCACGCCACGCTTGCCGATACACAGCGTAATCACCGAGCCGACGTACTCTTGCGGCATGTACAGGTTGACGGTCACGATCGGTTCGCGGATCTCGTTGATCTTGGTGGTGTCCGGCATGCGCGACGGATTGTCGACCTTGATGACGGAACCATCGCGCAGCTCAACCTCGTAGACCACGGTGGGCGCGGTGGTGATCAGGTCCATGTCGAACTCGCGTTCGAGACGTTCCTGCACGATCTCCATGTGCAGCAGGCCGAGGAAGCCGCAGCGGAAGCCGAAGCCCAGCGCCTGCGACACTTCCGGCTCGTACATCAGCGCGGCGTCGTTCAGCTTGAGTTTTTCCAGCGAGTCGCGCAGTGCGTCGTACTGGTTGGCTTCGACCGGGAACAGCCCGGCGAACACCTGTGGCTGCACTTCCTTGAAGCCTGGCAGCGGCGCGGCGGCGCCGTTCACCGCGTGGGTGATGGTGTCGCCCACCTTGGCGGCCTTCAATTCCTTGATGCCGGCGATGACGAAGCCGACCTGGCCGGCCGACAGCTGCGGCAGCGAGAACGAGCGCGGCGAGAACACGCCGACGTCTTCCACCAGTTGCAGCGAGTCGGTCGCCATCAGCTTGATTTTTTCTTTCGGTTTCAGCGTGCC
The DNA here is from genome assembly GCF_009857535.1 of Duganella margarita. Classification (GTDB taxonomy): domain Bacteria; phylum Pseudomonadota; class Gammaproteobacteria; order Burkholderiales; family Burkholderiaceae_D; genus Rugamonas; species Rugamonas margarita. The sequence goes on along the minus strand of NZ_WWCS01000018.1, from coordinate 91,171 downwards.
GTTGACCACGCGCACCAGCATCACCACGCCCACATAGGCGTCGTACCAGGAGTCGACGATCAGCGCCTGCAGCGGCGCGGCCGGGTCGCCCTTCGGCGGCGGCACTTTGGCAATGATCGATTCCAGCACGTCTTCCACGCCCAGACCGGTCTTGGCCGAGCACTGGACGGCGTCGCCGGCTTCGATGCCGATCACGTCTTCGATTTCCTGGATGGCGTTCGGCGGATCGGCGTTCGGCAAGTCGATCTTGTTAAGCACCGGCACCACTTCCACGCCCAGGTCGAGCGCGGTGTAGCAGTTGGCCACGGTCTGGGCTTCCACGCCTTGCGAGGCGTCGACCACCAGCAGCGCGCCTTCGCACGCCGACAGCGACCGCGACACTTCGTACGAGAAGTCGACGTGGCCGGGCGTATCGATCAGGTTCAGGTTGTAGATGATGCCGTCACGGGCCTTGTATTGCAGGGCGGCGGTTTGCGCCTTGATGGTAATGCCGCGCTCGCGTTCCAGATCCATCGAATCGAGCACTTGCGCCTCCATCTCGCGGTCGGACAGGCCGCCGCACAGCTGAATAATGCGGTCAGCCAGCGTCGATTTGCCGTGGTCGATGTGGGCGATGATGGAGAAGTTGCGTATGTTGTTCATTAACAAATATTCAAAAACGGGTTTGACACGACGAGCCCACAATACAAAAAAGCGCTCCGAACGGGGCGAAGCCCTGGCGAGCGCCTTGTGGAAATATACTTTACCCCGGCATTTTACCGGATTTCAGAGTGGAAAGCCCGATTTATGCCATGGGGCATGCACTTGGCTTAGGTTTTTAGCACTTTCTGGACCTGGGCCTCGTCCAGGAAGTAGTGGCACAGCTCTGGCTGGGACAGATCGGCGAACAGCACGGGCACCAGTTCGTCGTATTTGGCCAGCAAGGACGGATCATCGGACTGGTCGATGTCGATGACGTCGACGGTAAAGGTCTGGCCCGGCGGCTGGAGACGCATCAGCGCGTCCAGCATGTCCTGGCATAAATGGCAATAACTGCGCGAATACAGGGTAAATTTCATGATCCCCGTCGTTCCCGCGCAGGCGGGAACCCATACTGAGCGTGTTCAGCATGGATTCCCGCCTGCGCGGGAACGACGCCGTAGTTACTTCGCGCTTGGGCGCAGCGAGATGAAGCGGGTCGAATCGTCGCGGCGCACCAGCACCACCGACGCCTTCTTCGGATCCAGCTTGGCCACCATCTCGTTGAACTGCCTGGCGCTCTTGATTTCGGTGTTATTCAGCTGCAGCAGCACATCGCCCTCTTCCAGCTGGGCGCTGGCCGCCACGCCTTCCACTGAATCGACCAGCACGCCGCCGTCCACGCCCAGCTCTTTCTTCTGGTCGGCGTTCAGGTCGATCACCTTCAGGCCCAGCGCGTTGGCCTTGGCCACTTCCGGCGCCGGCTTGGCGCCCTTGCCCTTGGCCGTTTTGGCGCCCTTGTCGGCGTCCAGCTCAGCCACCGTCACCGGCAGCGTCAGTTCGGCGCCCTTGCGCCACACGGTCACCGATCCCTTGGTGTTGAGCGGACTGTCGCCCACCAGGCGCGGCAGGTCCGACGACTTGTTCACCATCGTGCCGTTGAATTTCAGGATGATATCGCCCGCCTTGACGCCAGCCTTGTCGGCGGGACCGCCCGGCTCCACCAGCGCCACCTCGGCGCCCTGCGCGTTCTTGAGGCCCAGCGACTCCGCCACTTCCTTGCTGACTTCACCGATCTGCACGCCGATGCGGCCGCGCGTGACCTTGCCGTTTTTCTTCAGCTGCTCGGAGACGCGGATCGCTTCATTGATCGGCACCGCGAACGAAATACCGTTATACCCTCCGGACAGGGTGGCGATCTGCGAGTTAATGCCGATTACCTCGCCGCGCATATTGATCAGCGGACCACCCGAATTGCCCGGATTGACCGCCACATCGCTCTGGATCAGCGCCAGGTACTCGCCGGTGTCGCGCGACTTGGCCGAGATGATGCCGGCGGTCACGGTATTTTCCAGGTTGAACGGCGAGCCAATCGCGATCACCCACTCGCCGGCGCGGATCTTGTTGGAGTCGCCCATGCGCAGGAACGGCAGCTTGTCGCCCTCGATTTTCAATACCGCGACGTCGGTGCTGGCGTCGGCGCCCAGCACCTTGGCCTTGAACTCGCGCTTGTCGGTCAGCGTGACGAACACTTCGTCGGCGCCATCGACCACGTGGGCATTGGTCATCACATAGCCGTCGGCCGACAGGATGAAGCCGGAACCGACGCCGCGCTGGACCGGCTCGTCGGACGGCGCCTGGCGGCGCGGCGAGCGGCCGTTGGGCACCGCGCCCGGCGGAATCGCGCCGCCAAAGAAACGGCGCAGCAACTCCTGCATCTCGTCGTCGCCGAGGCCGGCGGCGCCCTTGCCCTGTTTCAGACGTTCGGTGGTACGGATATTCACCACGGCCGGGCCGACGCTGTCGACCAGATCGGCAAAGTCCGGCAGGCCGATGACGGCGCCAGTGACCGGCGTGGCCGCCGTGGCGGGCGACAGGCCCAGGGACATCCACAAGCTTGCGCCAAGCACCAGCGCGGACAGCGTTTTACCACCAGCAGAGAAGTTATTTTTCATGGAGTATCGGTCTCTTCTTCAAAAGTCAGTATGCAAGCGCGACATGAGGCTAGCACATGGTAAGCGAAAACGCGCGCTACCGTATGCGCCAGCAGATTATACGGGGATGCAGCTTAAGGCAAAATGATGGCGGCGGGCAGATCTTCAAGAGCGGCCGGCGCAGTCTGATACGGCGCCTCGGCCGCCAGCCGCGCCGCCAGGCGGGCGCTGAAGCCGTCGCTGAGCTCGGCGCCGGGTGTGCTGCGCAGCACATCGCCGGTCAGGTGATAGGCGCGCCAGGCGGCCTGCCCGGCGCTGGTGTCGAGCGCGGCCAGGGCCAGCTCGCGTTCGCTGTCCGGCAGGGCGCCGTCAGCCAGTGCCGAGATATGTTCACGCAGTTTTTTGTCGGTGTCCATAGCTATCCCGCCATCTTAAGTTGCCGAATAACATCATCATTCCCGCCTTACCAGCGCTTGTCAACTGGCAGGTCCAGCAGGGGCCGCAATTTTTCGGCGATGACTTCGCGGGCGCGGAAGATGCGGCTGCGCACGGTGCCGATGGGACAGGCCATGATGTCGGAAATTTCCTCATAGCTCAGCCCTTCGATCTCGCGCAGGGCGATCGCGGTACGCAAGTCCACCGGCAAGGCGTCCATGGCCGCGTTGACGGTCTGGGCGATCTGTTTGCTGGCCAGCATGGACTCTGGCGTATTGATGTCGCGCAAATGCTCGCCATCGTTAAATCCTTCGGCTTGTTCATGATCGGCGTCGGCAGACGTGAGCGTGCGCCGCCCCTGCGTCGCCAGGTGGTTCTTGGCGGTATTGATGCCGATGCGGTACAGCCAGGTGTAGAAAGCCGAATCGCCGCGGAAATGCCGCAACGCCCGGTACGCCTTGATAAAGGTTTCCTGCACCACGTCCTCTGCCTCGGCCGGGTCGTGCACGATACGCGACAGCAAGCGCATCAGCCGGCGTTGGTATTTCGCCACCAGCATGTCAAACGCCTGCTTGTCGCCATCGCGGACCCGCTCGACCAGCAACTGGTCACACTCGCGTTCTGTCGTCACTCCTGCATTCCTCGATGGCCTGCAGCGCAGCCGATTCGTATAGTCATATGCTATAGAGTTAGCCCGCTGCAAGAAGTTCACACTGCCGGCGTGTTTATTTCGGTGCGCGCCGCCGCGCGGCAGGCCAGTGACAGCGCGCGCCACTCGGCCGGCGCCACGCTGTCCGGCAGCACCGCCAGCACCTGCACCTTGCCGTCCGCATCGACCAGACGCAGCAACAGCAAGCGCGGCCATAACGTCGAGCCGCCCAGCAGGCGCAGCGCGCTGCCGTTGTGCTGGTATACCGCCAGCCGCACCTGGCCGACACCGGATATATCAAGCTGGCGTGCAATAGCCGGCGGGCGGCCGCCCAGCCAGGCCATGATGCCGACCAACAGGCACAACAGCTGCGCCACCACGCCGGGGCAGGCGGCGGCGGACGCCATCACGCAACAGCACAGGCCGGCATGCGCAATGCGCAAGCCACGCGAGGGGCGAACGATGACGGACACCGCGACCGACATGACGGCAGCACCATAAACACATGAATAAAAATTGGGGGGATACTGCGTGGAAGCGCCGGCCGCAAGGCCGGGCAATTCAGGCGCCGGCGAGTGCCGGCGCCGAATTCTCGCTCACCCTGATTGGACAGGACGAGACGAGAATTGGTTCAAACTTTTTTACACTTTACCGAAGACCAGCGAGCCGTTGGTGCCGCCGAAGCCGAACGAGTTTTTGACTGCATACTCGATCTGCATGTCGCGCGCCGTGTTGGCAACGAAGTCCAGGTCGCATGCCGGATCCTGGTTGAAGATGTTGATGGTCGGCGGCGACACCTGATGGTGTACTGCCAGCACCGTAAACACCGACTCCAGACCGCCCGCGCCGCCCAGCAAGTGGCCGGTCATCGACTTGGTCGAATTGACCACCAGCTTTTTGGCGTGGTCGCCGAAAGTGCGCTTGATGCCCTGCACTTCCGCCACGTCGCCTTGCGGCGTCGAGGTACCGTGCGCATTCACATACTGCACCTGGTCCGGATTGATGCCGGCGTCGCGCAGCGCGGCTTGCGCCGACTTGCTGCCACCGCTGCCATCTTCCAGAGGCGAGGTCATGTGATACGCATCGGCGCTCATGCCAAAGCCGAGCACTTCCGCATAGATCTTGGCGCCGCGCGCCTTGGCGTGTTCATACTCTTCGAGCACCATCACGCCCGCACCTTCGCCCAGCACGAAACCGTCGCGGTCCGCATCCCATGGACGGGAAGCGGTGGCCGGATCGTCGTTGCGGGACGACAGCGCCTTGGCCGAGGCGAAACCGCCCAGGCCCAGCGGCGACACGGTCGATTCAGCACCTCCGGCCACCATGACGTCGGCATCGCCGTACTCAATCATGCGCGCAGCGGCGCCGATGCAATGCAGGCCGGTGGTGCAAGCCGTCACGATCGACAGGTTAGGACCACGCATGCCGTACTTGATCGACAGGTTGCCCGAGATCATATTAATGATCGAGGCCGGCACAAAGAACGGCGAGATACGGCGCGGACCGCGCTTGTCGTAATCTTCCTTTTGTTCTTCGATCATCGGCAGACCGCCGATACCGGAACCGACGATCACGCCGATACGGTCGGCGTTTTCTTCGGTGACAACCACGCCCGAGTCTTGCACAGCCTGGATGCCGGCCGCCATGCCGTAATGGATGAAGGTATCCATGTGGCGGGCTTCTTTCGCGGAGATATAGTCCTCGATGTTGAAGCCTTTGACTTCACCGGCAAAGCGGGTGCTGAAAGCTGTTGCGTCAAACTTGGTGATGGTGGCAATACCGGATTTGCCCTCGACCGCTGCGGCCCACGTATCGGCAATGTTATTGCCAATCGGGGTCACGGCGCCCAGGCCGGTAATGACAACACGACGGTTTTTAGAACCTCTCAAGCGATTCTCCTAAAGTCGATCGGGCAGAAATTACGCCTTGACGTGCGCGGTAGCGTAGTCGATCGCTTGCTGCACGGTGGTGATTTTTTCTGCTTGTTCGTCAGGGATTTCCATTTCGAACTCGTCTTCCAGGGCCATCACCAGTTCCACGGTGTCCAGCGAGTCAGCGCCCAGATCGTCAACGAACGACGATTCGGTTTTGATGTCTGCTTCGGCGACGCCCAGTTGTTCAGCGACGATTTTCTTAACGCGTTGTTCGATATCCGACATGTTATGGCTCCATTTGTTTGTTACGGAAAGCGCGCATTTTATCAGGTTTGCGCACTGAAAAACTAATTTCGATGAGTGCTGCTAAATATACCGAAATTACTACTAAAAGATTTGAATGGGCTTTGATTTACGCCCATTCTCATCAGTTTACATACATACCGCCATTCACATGCAGGGTGGTGCCGGTAATATAAGCGGCTTGCGGCGACGCCAGGAAGGCGACGGCTGCGGCGATATCCTCCGGCTTGCCGAGGCGCGCCAGCGGAATCTGGGTCAGCAAGGCGGCGTGCTGCTCATCGCCCAGCGCCTTGGTCATGTCGGTATCGATGAAGCCCGGCGCCACACTGTTGACCGTGATGTTGCGGCTGCCGATTTCACGCGCCAGCGCGCGCGTCATGCCTTCCACGCCGGCCTTGGCGGCGGCGTAGTTGATCTGGCCCGGATTGCCGGTCGACGCCACCACCGAGGTGATGTTGATGATGCGGCCGTTCTTGGCCTTCATCATGCCGCGCAGCACGCCGCGCGACAGGCGGCCGACCGAAGTCAGGTTGGTGGCGATGACGCTATCCCACTCTTCATCCTTCATGCGCATGGCCAGCTGGTCCTGGGTGATGCCGGCGTTGTTGACCAGGATGCCGACTGCGCCAAAAGTCTTGCTGATGTCGTCCAGGATGGCCGAGCACGCTTCGGCGTTGGTGACGTTCAGCACCATGCCCTTGCCGGCTTCCGCGCCGATCTCGGCCAGGTAAGCGGAAATCGCTTCGGCGCCGGCTTCGGTGGTGGCGGTGCCGATCACTTTCGCGCCCTGGCGCGCCAGCTCCTGGGCAATCGCCTTGCCGATGCCACGCGATGCGCCCGTTACCAGGGCGACTTGATTTGCTAAAGTCATGGAAGTCCTTCTACAGTAAATACGGAGTGTGCCTGAAACCGCAAACGATTATTTGAGTTCGCTCAACACGCGGTCCAGCGTGGCCTGATCATAAATCGCGTCGCCCACCAGATTGGCGTCGATGCGCTTGGTCAGCCCCATCAGCACTTTGCCCGGGCCGCACTCGACCACCTTGGTGATGCCGTCGGCGGCGATCTTCTGCACGGTTTCCACCCAGCGCACCGGCGCGGCGGCCTGGCGCACCAGCGCGTCCTTGATCGCGGCCGGATCGTTCAGCACGGCCACGTCGACGTTGTTGATCAGCTCGATCTGCGGCGCGGCGAAGGTGATGTTGGCCAGGTAGTCGCGCAGGCGGTCCGACGCCGGCTTCAGCAGCGACGAGTGGAACGGCGCCGACACCGGCAGCTTCATGGCGCGCTTGGCGCCCTTGCCCTTGGCGATCTCGCAGGCGCGCTCGACGGCGGCGGTATCGCCGGCGATGACGACTTGCGCCGGCGCGTTGAAATTGACGGCCTCGACCACGCCACCGGCAGCGGCGGCTTCGGCGCAGGCGGCGCGGACGTCGTCATCCGACAGGCCCAGCACCACGGCCATGGTGCCCTGGCCGACCGGCACCGCTTCCTGCATGGCTTGCGCGCGGAAGCGCACCAGCGGCACCGCGTCCTTGAACGAAATCACGCCGGCAGCCACCAGCGCCGAGTATTCGCCCAGGCTGTGGCCGGCAACCACCGACGGCACGGCGCCGCCAGCGGCGATCCAGGCGCGGTAAGTGGCGACCGCGGCGGTCAGCATCACCGGCTGGGTGTTGGTGGTCAGGTCCAGTTCTTCTTTCGGGCCTTCGGCGATCAGCTTGCCGAGATCGAAGCCGAGCGCTTCCGACGCTTCGGCGACGGTTTGGGCAACCACCGGATTACCGGCAAAGCCGTCCAGCATCGCAATCGCTTGCGAACCCTGGCCTGGGAATACAAAAGCAAATTTAGTCATGACTTCCATCCATCTCTTTTATTATTGGCAGCAAAGCTATCATCGAAACATGACAGCGCCGCTACAGTTGAGTCCGTTAGAACTCTAATTCTAATTCAGGGTCAAAAACGAACCAGAACGGCGCCCCAGGTAAAGCCGCCACCGACGCCTTCCAGCATCAGGTTCTGGCCACGCTGGACGCGACCATCGCGCACCGCAGCGTCGAGCGCCAGCGGAATCGAAGCCGCCGAAGTATTGCCATGCTGATCCACCGTGACCACCATTTTGTCCATTGGCAGGCCCAGCTTTTTGGCGGTGCTGCTCATGATGCGCAGGTTGGCCTGGTGCGGGATCAGCCAGTCGATTTCTGCCGCTTGCATGTTGGCTTTTTCCAGCGCCTCGTCGGCCACCTTGGCCAGTACCGAGACCGCCAGCTTGAATACTGCCGGGCCATCCATGTACAGGTAGGCTTCGCCGGCGGTGGCGCCGCCGAAACTATGCGGCATGCACAGGATGTCGGCATGGCTGCCGTCCGCATGCAGCGCGGTCGACAGGATGCCCGGCTCGTCCGATGCGCTCAGCACAACGGCGCCGGCGCCGTCACCGAACAGCACGCAGGTGGTGCGGTCATTGAAATCGAGAATGCGGGAGAACACTTCCGAACCGATCACCAGCACGTTCTTGTGCACGCCGGCGCGGATGAACGCATCGGCGGTCGACAGCGCGTAGACGAAGCCGCTGCAGACAGCCTGCACGTCGACGGCGGCGCCGTGGTTGGTGATGCCCAGTTTCTGCTGCACGATGCAGGCGGTGCTGGGGAAGCTGCCGAAGAAATCCGGCGTCGAGCTGGCAACGATGATCAGGTCGATATCGTTGGGCTGCAAGCCAGCCATGTCCAGCGCGTTGGTGGCGGCCTTGACTGCCAGGTCGGACGATTTCTCATCCGCTGCGGCAAAGTGACGCGCCGCGATGCCGCTGCGGCTGACGATCCATTCGTTCGAGGTTTCGATGCCGTTGGCAGCGAGTTGATCAGCCAATTCCTGGTTGGTCACCCGTTTGGCCGGCAGGTAGCTGCCGGTGCCGAGAATTTTGCTATACAAAGTCATGCCGTTTTACCGTCCACTAAATGGTTGAGCTTGGTACTTCCGGTGTTTCGGTGTTACGCGGCATCAGCTCGGCGATCAGGGTCGAAATGTGCGGCAACACGTCATTTTTTGCAGCATCATACGCCCGCTTGATCGCCCACTCAAAGGAATATGCATCAGCGCCGCCATGGCTTTTGAAGACCAGGCCGCGCAGGCCCAGCAGGCTGGCGCCGTTGTAACGCGACGGCGACAGGCGTTTTTTAATATTGTTCAGCGCGCCGCGGCCGATCAGGGCGCTCAGCATGGTCAGCGGGTTGCGGGTGAATTCCGATTTGACGGTATCGGCAAAGAAGCGGGCCACGCCCTCGACGGCCTTCAGCGTGACGTTGCCAGTGAAGCCGTCGCACACCACCAGGTCGGTCGTGCCTTTGAAGATATCGTTGCCTTCAACGTTGCCGTGGAAGTTCAGCGCGCCACGCTCATGGTCGGCTTGCAGCAGCTTGCTGGTGGCCTTGACCACGTCGTTGCCCTTGATGTCTTCGGTGCCGACGTTGAGCAGGCCGATGGTCGGGCGGGCGATGTTTTCCATCGACGACACCAGCACCGACCCCATGATGGCGAACTGGTGCAGGTGATGCGGTTCGCAATCGACGTTGGCGCCCAGGTCCAGCATATAGGTCGGGCCGCCTTTTTGATTGGGCATGATGCTGCAGATGGCCGGGCGGTCGACGCCGCTCATGGTCTTGAGCACGTAGCGCGCGACCGCCATCAGCGCGCCGGTATTGCCGGCCGAGACGGAAGCCTGGGCTTTACCGTCTTTCACTTGCTCGATGGCGACGCGCATCGACGAATCCTTCTTGCGGCGCAGGGCCACTTCGAGCGGATCGTCCATGGTAACTTGTTCGGAGGCGTGTACCACGCTCAGACGCGGGTGGGCGTCGGCATGGTGCTTCTTCAGTTCGGCGCGGATGACGTCTTCGAGACCGACAAGGATCAGCTCGGCATCAGGCTCACGTTTAACGAAGGAAACAGCTGCGGGGATAGTGACTGAGGGGCCGTGATCGCCACCCATGCAGTCGATAGAAATTTTGATTGTCATTGTTATGGCAAGCAGCGGGACCGCGACTTCCGGACTCCGCGTTGGAACATGACGGTGTGCAAAACCAAATTGCAGCCGATTAAAAAAGAAAAAGCGATGCTACGCAAGTCAGCACCGCCTATTTCCAGGTCCAGCAAAAGCGTCGATTACTCGTCGTTTTTGGTTTTCAGGACTTTACGACCACGGTAGAAGCCGTTAGGGCTGATGTGGTGACGCAGGTGGGTTTCACCGGTGGTTGGCTCGATTGCCAGTTGTGGAGCAACCAGGAAATCGTGCGAACGGTGCATACCGCGCTTCGATGGGGATTTTTTGTTCTGTTGAACTGCCATGTTAATGACTCCTAATACATAAGTTCTAAAATTCTAACACAATCGATCAGCATACGACATGCGAATCGAGCCCTACTACATTGCACTGCTAACTTGCCAAGACTCGATTTGCACGCGTTCTGACACGTCTGGTACCACTACTTATTCGGGTTTGAGGCTCTTCAGAGCATCGAAGGGCGAGATCTTCTCGCTTTTCGCTTTGTCCAACAAGCTGGAATCCGGGCAGACATCGTGACGTGGCGATTGCGGCAAGGCCAGCAACGCTTCGTCTTCCACCAGGTACATCAGCTCCATGTTGCGACTTCCAACGATGACGTCGATCGATTCGTCGTCTATCGTCGCTTCAATTTCATCCGCCTGCTCATCGTCCTTACCCAGCATCAGCACGGTCGACGAATCGAGATGGTGAGCGTAAGGCTGCAGGCAGCGCTGGCAAATCAGTTGCACGATGCCGTTGACCGACAGCGTCATCTGCGGGAAGCCCAGTTTATGGGTGCTGCCGACTGCCTTCCAGGCGATCTCGCCGGACGCATCCGCACACTCCTTGGCCAGACGGGTCATTTCCGCAACGGGGGTCACGCCATCCCTGCTGCTGTTGGTCCGACAGAATTCAAAGGTGTCGATCACAAGAGCATTCATTACAGAGGTTCCCCGGAAAACCTGCGATAATAGCAGGGTTTTCGACATTAAGTCAAAGCCTTAGCGAATTTTGCGGCATTTTTGTCGCTTCCTTCGCCGGCGACAGAGCATATAACATTCCCCTCATGACATCAAGTTTACTCGTACTGGCTTCCAGTTCCGCCTACCGCAAAGAATTATTATCGCGCCTGCAACTGCCGTTCGAAGTGGCCGTGCCCAACATCGACGAATCCCCGCAGCCGGGCGAGACGCCGAGCGCCACCGCGCTGCGGCTGGCGCTGGAGAAAGCCGCCGCCGTCGCCGCCAAGATGCCGGGCGCCATCGTCATCGGCTCCGACCAGGTCGCCACGCTGGACGACGAACAGATCGGCAAGCCGGGCAACCACGCCAACGCGCTGGCGCAACTGCAGAAAATGCGCGGCCGCGAAGTCATCTTCCATACCGCGCTGTGCGTGTGGGACGGCCGCGACGGCAGCCACCAGCTGCAAGACATCCAGACCGTGGTCCAGTTCCGCGACCTGCCGGATGCCGAGCTGGACGCCTACCTGCGCATCGAGCAGCCCTACGACTGCGCCGGCAGCGCCAAGAACGAGGCGCTGGGCATCACCATCCTCGAACGCATCGACAGCAACGACCCGACCGCCCTCACCGGCTTGCCATTAATCGCGCTGACAGGCATGCTGCGCAATATTGGCATCTCCTTCTTCCAACCATAATATGACCGGCACCCTCTTTTTAATCCCGAATACCCTGGGCGAGACCGAAGCGCTCGCCAACGTGCTGCCTGAGCAGGTACAGCGCATCACCTCGCAGCTCGACTACTTCGTGGCGGAAAACGCCAAGACCGCGCGCGCCTTCCTGAAGCTGGTCGGCGCCCGGCACCCGCTGTGCAAGCCGATGCAGGAAATCACAATCGCCGAACTCAACGTCAACACCCCGGCCGCCGCGCTGGCCGACCTGCTGGCGCCGCTGCTGGCGGGCCAGGATGGCGGCCTGGTGTCGGAAGCCGGCGTGCCGGCGGTGGCCGATCCCGGCGCCGACCTGGTGCGCCTGGCGCATCAGCACAAGATTCCGGTGCGGCCGCTGGTCGGGCCGTCGTCGCTGCTGCTGGCCGTCATGGCGAGCGGCCTGAACGGCCAGAGCTTCGCCTTCAACGGCTACCTGCCGACCGACGCCGCCCAGCGCGACAAGCGCATCAAGGAACTGGAACTGCGCTCGCGCAAGGAAAAGCAAACCCAGCTCTTCATCGAAACGCCGTACCGCAACGCCGCCATGCTGGAAGCGCTGGTGGCCGCCTGCGCGCCGGGCACGCTGGTGTGCGTGGCGACCGATCTGAGCCTGCCATCCGAAACCATCCGCACCATGACGGCGGCGCAGTGGAAAACCGCGCCGGCGCCGGACTTCCACAAGAAGCCGACCGTGTTCCTGCTGCTGGGGCAATAAGATGACGACGCCTTATGAATGGCTGATCGGCCTACGCTACATCCGTGCCGGCCGCCGCAGTGGCCGCAACAGCTACATCTCCTTCATGTCGCTGGTATCGATTGCCGGCGTCGGCCTCGGCGTGGCGGCGCTGATCGTCGTGCTGTCGGTGATGAACGGCTTCCAGCGCGACGTCGGCGCGCGCATGATCTCGATCCTGTCGCACATCGAAGTGTTTGACGCGCGCGGCATCCTGACGGACTGGCAAGCCACCGCGCGCGACGCCGAACGCAATCCGGCGGTCAAGGGCGCCGCCCCCTTCGTCGAACTGCCGGGCATGCTGCTGCAGGAAGACAGCATGAAGCCGGCGCTGCTGCGCGGCATCCTGCCGGAACAGGAAGCCAAGGTCGCCGATTTCATGCAAGGCAAGAACGCCGCCGCGCTGGACATGCTGCAACCGGGCGCCAAGCAGATCGTTCTTGGATCGGAACTGGCCAAGGCGCTGCACGTCAAGGCCGGCGACCACGTGGTGCTGGCGATGCCGTCGCAGCAGTCCACCGTCAACAACCTGATGCCGCAGACCTACCGCTTCACGGTGGCTGGCACGTTTGAGGTCGGACACTTTGAATTCGACTCCGGCATGGCCCTCATCCACATGCAGGATGCGGAAGCTATCCTGCACCTGACCGCGCCGATGGGCCTGCGCCTGCGCATCGCCGACGCCAACCAGGCGCCGCAGATCGCGCACGAACTCAAGAACAGCCTCAACGGCAACTACCTGGTGCGTGACTGGACCCAGCGCAATTCAACGTGGTTCGCCGCCGTGCAGAGCCAGAAGCACATGATGTTCATCATCCTGACGCTGATCGTGGCCGTGGCCGCGTTCAACGTGGTGGCGATGCTGGTGATGTCGGTGACCGACAAGCGCGCCGACATCGCCATCCTGCGCACGCTGGGTGCGCGGCCGGCGTCGATCATGAAGATCTTCATGGTGCAGGGCTTGCTGTCGGGCCTGATGGGCGTGGCAGCCGGCGCCACGCTGGGGATATTGATCGCCTGGAACCTGCCGCAAATCGCCAGCGGCATCGAGCACCTGCTGGGCATCCAGCTGCTCGACAAGAACATCTACTTCATCACCTCGGTGCCGTCGCAGCTGTTGTGGAGCGACGTGAGCGGCGTGGTAGGCGTGGCGGTGGTGCTGTCCTTCCTGTCCACGCTGTATCCAAGCTGGTGGGCCACGCGCGCCAATCCGGCCGAGGCGCTGCGCTACGAGTGAGTTCTAAATGCCGCGGGTGTATTCGGTGACCCACTCGATGGCGGCCAGCTGAATGGCGTAGAGGTCGGACGGCCGCAGGCTGAGCTGATGCAGCATCTGCGCCAGCACACGGCCGTCACGGCCGCTTTCCAGGTGTTCGATCAGGCTCAGCATGTTGCCGTAGTCGCCGGCGCGGTGCAGCAAGGCGCCGCGCACGTCGTCCAGCACGTTGACGCTTTCCAGCACGTCGCGCATCTGGATCGAGAACAAGGTGTCCATCAGCGACATCACGCCCACTGTGAAGCCGATGTCGGCACTGACCCGCTGCCCCGGCTGCCGATGCTCCACCATCAATTCCATGGTCTTGCCGCGCGTGGTGGCCAGTTGCAGCAGCGGCGAGGTGAATTCCTGCGTGCCGCCATTCTTTACGTACAGCAGGATCTGCAACCAGCGCCGCAGCTGGCGCCGCCCCAGCACCATCAGCGCATGGCTGACCGAGTTAATGCGCTGCCGCGCGCCGACCGCCGGCGTGTTCACCAGCCGCAGCAGGTTCAGCGTGATCAGCGCGTCATGCTTGACGCTGCGTTCGATCTCGGCGCTGCTGGCGTCATTGTCCAGCAGTTCCAGCAGGTGCAGCACGCTCATCTGCGACGGCGAGATCTTCTTGCCGCTCAAAATCACCGGCCGCGCAAAGTAATAGCCCTGGAAGTATTCGAAGCCGAGGTCCATGCACTGCTGAAACTCTTCGACGGTCTCGACCTTCTCCGCCAGCAGCTTCTGTTTGGGATTTTTCAGCACCCGCGCCAATGCCGGCAAGGTGCCGGGCTGCATGTCCTTGATGTCGACCTTGATCACGTCGCACAGCGGCGTCAGCTTCTGCACGTCTTCCGTCTGGCCGATCACGTCGTCCAGTGCAAACCTGAAGCCGGCTTCTTTCAGCTCGCGCACGCGCGCCAGCACTGCCGGTGTGGCTTTGACGGTTTCCAGGAGTTCGAGAATGACTTTGTCGTTCGGCAGGAAGCGAATGAAATCGCTCATCAGCCCGACCGCGTCCACGTTCACAAACGCCATCTGGTCGCCCACCACCTGCCCCATGCCCAGCTCGGATGCGTGGGCGATGACGGTTGCGGTAGCCTGGATATCGTCGGTGACGTGCGCGCCGTTGTAGGAGCCGGCGTCGCGGAACAGCAGCTCATACGCCACCAGCCGCTGTCCCCGGTTGAGGATGGGCTGGCGCGCGAGGAAGAAATTATCCGCTAATTTCGGTGAGGCCGGCGAAGCTAACATCATGGGGAGCTCCCAGTGTCAATCTGCTTGTCCCCAGCCTATACCTAATTATGTACTCTTTACAATATTTTTCTGACGGATAGGTGGACGGCGTTCGCTAGTGTTGCGCGTACCCGTCGTCTGCGTGCCCGTCTCCAGCGTAAAGCGCGCGCCGGCGTCCTGCCCCAGCGCCTTCACCAGCCACGGCATGACTTCTTTCAGCATCGGTTCCAGCGTGTACGGCGGGTTCAGGATGAACATGCCGCTGCTGTGCAGGCCACCGATCCCGTCCGGCATCGGCGTCTTGATCGTCAACACCACGTTCAGCCATTGCGCAGCCGGCAGCTGCTTCAGCTTGTCGGCGAACTGGCGCGATTCCATGCGTTGCAGCAGCGGATACCAGACCGCATAGGTGCCGGTCGGGAAGCGGCCCAGCGCTTCGGCCAGCACGTCCTTGGTCTTTTTGTAGTCCTGCTTGTCTTCATACGGCGGGTCGATCAGCACCAGCGCGCGGCGCGACGGCGGCGGCAGCAGCGCTTTCAGCGCGGCAAAGCCGTCGCCACGCGTGACCAGCACGCGCTTGCCACGCACGGTCGAGCGAATGCCCTGCTGCGCAGCGTGCTCGTCCAGCTTGCGGAAGTTATCGGCCAGCAGCTTGGAGTCGGCCGGATGCAGCTCGAACAAACGCAGGCGATCCTGCTCGCGCGCCACTTTGTCGGCGACATACGGCGAGCCGGGGTAGTAGCGCATCTTGCCGCTCGGGTTCATGCCGCGCACCAGGTCGACGTATTCCTTGACCGGGGCCGGCATGTCCGTCAGGTTCCACAGCGGGCCGATGCCGGTGTCGTACTCGGCGTTCTTGGACGCGAATGCGCCGTCCAGCTCGTAGACGCCGGCGCCCGAATGGGTGTCGATGTAGCTGTAGGCCACATCTTTCTGATTCAGGTACTGCAGCAACTGGATGGTGATGAAGTGCTTGAGCACGTCGGCGTGGTTACCCGCGTGGAAGGCATGGCGGTAAGAGAACATAAGCTGGTGATCCTGATTGATTCAATCCGACATTATCCCTCAGATCGCGCCGGCAACCAAAAAAAGCCCGCATATCGTTTGCGTCAAAGCGCCGGCATGCGGGCTGAATAAGATGGAACTGTAGCGCCGGCATCCGTTGACGCTACTTATTTCATGGAGGAGATTATGGCTTTCAATAATGTAGGGCCGCTGACCTTCCTGGCCCCCGGCCAATCCGTCACCTGGAGTTATACCTACGGCGGCGACCGCGGCACCCAGTTTGCGTCGGCAGACGTCAAAACCCCCAACCAGGGCGCGGTCCACCTGGCCGACCAGCAGCGCAAGGCCAAGGACAACAACGGCAACGCCACTTACTTCGTCACCATCCACAACCAGGGCGTTGGCGGCTGCTTCCACAACTTGCAAGGCGGGGGGATGTCATGAAGATGACCATCGTAACTGACGTGCACGGCAACGTGCTGGGCGCCGTCCAGGGGCATAACCTGACGGAGAAGAAAGATGGTGTGGAGGCTACGGTGTCGTTTGCGCCGGGCCACGCTACCCATATGATCGAAGTCGATGATGACCTGACCACGGTCGATGATGTCGACGAATTCCAGCAACGCCTGCGCACTCACCTGCAGAAACACCAGCAGCCTTAACCAAGGCCAGGCCGCAGCGACGGTGCCGCTGCGGCTTCTTCCATCAAGCCAGCTTTTGCTGCGCAATCAGCACGCCGTCGGCATCGGCATAAATCCAGTCACCCGGATTGACCGCCACACCGGCGATCTGCACCCGCACATTGCGCTCGCCCACGCCCTTCTTGCTGCTCTTCTGCGGATGCGCCGCCAGCGCGCGCACGCCGATGTCGCAGGCATTGATTTCGTCGGTATCACGGATGCAACCGTCGACGATGATGCCGGACCAGCCGTTGTCCTGCGCCAGCAAGCCCAACTGGCCGCCGACCAGGGCCCGCCGCAGGCTGCCGCCGCCATCCACCACCAGCACATTGCCGTCACCCGGCGTTTCCAGCATGGCGCGCACCATGGCGTTGTCTTCATGCACCTTCAGCGTCACCACGCGGCCGGAGAAGCGCACGCGCTGACCGTAGTGTTTGAACACCGGCGGCAGCACGTTCAGGCGGCCGTCTTCCAGCAGGTTGGCGTGGTCGTCGCACAAATCGGTGGTGGCAAAACTCATGGCGGCTCCTTGCATCGTTAAAATGCCTTGATTCTATGCGGTTTTTGGCGTCGCCACCACGCGGCTGTTGCTGCCCACACCCACCGCCGTCAGGATTACCAGCGCCTGGAAGATGCCGATAAACACGAACACGCCGGCCGGATGGTGTGCATCCATTAGCGCACCGAACAGCAGCGGGCCCAGCGCCAGGCCGCTGTCCAGGCCCGAGTACACCACGCCGAACACGCGACCGGTGGCGTTGGCCGGCGCCGCGCCGCGTATCATCAGGTCGCGCGACGGGCCGGAGATGCCGGTCACCAGGCCGATCGCGCCCATCAGCACCACGGCCATCCACGCCGGCACCACGGCCGCCGCCATGATCAGCGCCAGCAGCGCCGCCGTGCCAAAGGCGATCATGATGATGCGGTCGTGGTTGCGGCTGCCGGCACCAAGAAAGCCGCCATACGCCATGCCGGCCGCCGACGCCAACATGAAGCAGGTGTAGGCCGAGGTGGCCGTGCCCAGCGACATGCCGTACAGGCTGACCAGGCTGGTGGCGGCAAAGGTCTGGATGCCGGCCAGCGCCACGGCGGAAATCAGGAAGAAGGCAAAGCACAGCCACACCACTTTCAGCTTGAGGAAGCCGAAGGCGCTGGCGTCGGCGTTGGCTGGCCCGGCCTTGGCGCCGGCCAGCGGAATCGCGGCCGGTTCGGGACGCAGCGCATGCCGGTTCCAGACCAGCAGCGCCAGCACCAGCAGCGGCAACAGCGAGGCGCTGAGCAGCGCGGTGCGCCAGTCGCTGCGGGCCGCCACAGACGTCAGGAACAGCGGCGACAGCGCCCAGCCGATATTGCCGCTGATGCCATGCACCGAGAAGCCATGCGCCAGTCGCGCCCTGGACACGCGCTGGTTCAGCAAGGTGTAGTCAGCCGGGTGAAACACGCTGTTGCCGCAACCGGCCAGCAAGGCGCCCAGCATCAGTTGCGGATAACTGTGTGCGCTCGACAGCATCACCGCCGACACGCCCAGCAGCGCGATGCCGCTGAACAGCACGGTGCGCGCGCCAAGGCGGTCGACCACGAAGCCGGCCATCGCCTGCCCCACGCCGGACACCACGAAGAATACCGTCATCAGCAGCCCCAGTTCCGAATAGCTGAGACCAAACTCCGGCTTCAGCCATGGTATCAGCGCCGCCAGAATCACGTGATAAAAATGCGAAGTGCCATGCGCCATCCCTACCAGCCCGATCACGCGGGCGTCCTGCCGCAGCAAGGTCTTGTCGTTCATACTGCTTTCCCCTTGGTTGTTTGCCAAAGTGTAAGCAATTTGCGCCAGTCTGATTTAAGATAGAACGACAACATTTATCGCTTTTCTGCCATGCCTATCCCTATCGTCAACCATACCCGCTTCGACTGGCACAGCGACACGCCCAGCGCGGAACGGCCGCTGACGATGTCCGGGCGCGACCTGCAAGCGGCCGCCGTGCTGCTGCCGCACCACCACGCCTGGGGCCAGTTCACCTACGCGCTGCAAGGCGTGATGCGGGTCGAGGCCAACCACAGCAGCTGGATCGTGCCGCAGCAGCGCGCCGTCTGGATTCCGCCCGGCGTGGTGCATGGCGTGACCGTGCTGGAAAATACCCACTTGCGGCCGATGTCCGTGTACGCCGGCCGCGCGCCGTTCGCCGGAAACGAATGCAAGGTGCTGGAGCTGTCCAGCCTGCTGAGGGAACTGCTGACGGCGCTCGAGCAGCACGACCGCAGCGAGCAATCGCCGCGCGAGCATCTGCTGATGGAAATGATTCTGGATGAAATTCCGCGCTGCGCGGTGCAGCCGGTGCGCGTGCCGCTGCCCACCGACAAGCGCCTGAAAACACTGTGCAACGCGCTGATCGCCGATCCCGGTGCGGAACGCACGCTGGCCGACTGGGCCGGCCAGGTCGGCGCCTCGGAGCGCACCCTCGCCCGCCTGTTCGAGCGCGAGCTGGGCATGGGCTTTGCCCAATGGCGCCAGCAGGCACGGCTGGCGCACGCGGCGCCGTTGATTGCCAACGGCAGGCCGCTGTCGCAGGTGGCCGCCGAGCTGGGCTATGCCAGCCAGTCGGCCTTCTCCGCCATGTTCCGCAAAACCTTCGGCTGCTCGCCGTCGGCGTTTTTTAAATAACTGCGGACATGGCGGCCGGCGGAGACAACCTTAGTGGAAGGTCAGCTCGCCATTCGCCACATCCACATGGATGGTGTCGGTCGGCCCGAAGCGCCCTTGCAGGATCAGCTTGGACAGCGGATTTTCGATCTCCTGCTGGATCGCCCGTTTCAGCGGCCGCGCGCCATACACCGGATCGTAGCCCGCCTCGGCAATCTTGTGCAGTGCGGCGTCGGTCACCAGCAAGGTCATCTCCATCTTGGCCAGACGACGCTCCAGGATAGCCAGCTGAATCCGCGCAATCGCGCCGATGTTCTTCTCATCCAGGCCGTGGAACACGACAATCTCATCAATCCGGTTGATGAACTCCGGACGGAAGTGCGAGCGCACCTCGGCCATCACCGCCAGCTTGATCACGCCAGGATCGGAATCCTCCATCGACTGGATCTTATGCGAACCCAGGTTCGAGGTCATGATGATCACCGTGTTCTTGAAGTCCACCGTGCGGCCCTGGCCGTCGGTCATGCGGCCGTCGTCCAGCGCCTGCAGCAGCACGTTGAACACGTCCGGGTGCGCCTTCTCCACCTCATCGAGCAGGATCACGCTGTAGGGCTTGCGGCGCACGGCTTCGGTCAGGTAGCCGCCCTCGTCGTAACCGACATAGCCCGGCGGCGCGCCGATCAGGCGGGCCACCGAATGCTTCTCCATGAACTCGCTCATGTCGATGCGGATCAGCGATTCTTCCGTATCGAACAGGAAGCCGGCCAGCGCCTTGGTCAGCTCGGTCTTGCCGACGCCGGTAGGGCCGAGGAACATGAACGAACCGTACGGACGATTCGGGTCCGACAAGCCGGCGCGCGACCGGCGGATGGCGTCGGCCACGGCATTGATCGCTTCGTCCTGCCCTACCACGCGCTCGTGCAGCTTCTCTTCGATGTGCAGCAGCTTGTCGCGCTCGCCCTGCATCATGCGCGATACCGGAATGCCGGTCGCGCGCGACACCACTTCGGCGATCTCTTCGGCGCCAACTTCGGTACGCAGCAGACGCTGTTTCGGCGGCGTGTTCTTTTCCAGCGACACGCCATTGGCCGAAGCCGCCTCGGCCTGCTTGAGTTCCGCTTCCAGCTGCGGCAGGCGGCCGTATTGCAGCTCCGAGACGCGCTGCCAGTTGCTCTCGCGCGTGGCCTGCTCCATCTGCAGCTTGATGCGTTCGATCTCTTCCTTGATGTGGGTACTGCCCTGCACCACGGCTTTTTCCGCCTTGAGGATTTCCTCGAAGTCGTTCAGCTCGCGCGTCAGGCGCACGATTTCCTCGTCGATCAGTTCCAGCCGCTTGCGCGAACCGTCATCCTTCTCTTTCTTGACGGCTTCCTTCTCGATCTTCAGCTGGATCAGGCGACGTTCCAGCTTGTCCATCACTTCCGGCTTGGAGTCGATCTCGATCTTGATCTTGGCCGCCGCCTCATCGATCAGGTCGATCGCCTTGTCCGGCAGGAAGCGGTCGGTGATGTAGCGGTGCGACAGTTCCGCCGCCGCAATGATGGCGGCGTCGGAAATCGCCACTTTATGGTGCAGCTCGTACTTGTCCTGCAGGCCGCGCAGGATGGCGATGGTGGCCTCGACGGTCGGCTCGTCCACCAGGATTTTCTGGAAGCGGCGCTCCAGCGCGGCATCCTTCTCGATGTACTTGCGGTATTCGTCCAGCGTGGTCGCGCCGACGCAATGCAGCTCGCCGCGCGCCAGCGCCGGCTTCAGCATATTGCCCGCGTCCATCGCACCATCGGCCTTGCCGGCGCCGACCATCGTGTGCATCTCGTCGATGAAGACGATGGTCTGGCCCTCGTCCATGGCCAGTTCCTTGAGCACGGATTTCAGGCGCTCCTCGAACTCGCCGCGATACTTGGCGCCGGCGATCAGGGCGGCCATATCCAGCGCCAGCACGCGCTTGCCCTTGAGCGAATCCGGCACCTCGTTATTGACGATACGCTGCGCCAGGCCTTCGACGATGGCGGTCTTGCCCACGCCCGGCTCGCCGATCAGCACCGGATTGTTCTTGGAGCGGCGTTGCAGCACCTGAATGGCCCGGCGGATTTCGTCGTCGCGGCCGATCACAGGATCGAGCTTGCCCAGGCGGGCGCGTTCGGTGAGGTCGAGGGTGTATTTTTTCAGCGCTTCGCGCTGGCCTTCGGCCTCTTGCGAATCCACTTTGGCGCCGCCGCGCAGGGTGTCGATGGCGGTTTCCAGCGATTTACGGCTCAAGCCGTTTTCGCGCGCCAGCGTGCCGGCGTCGGACTTGTCTTCGGTCAGCGCCAGCAACACCATTTCGCTGGTGATGAACTGGTCGGCGCGCTTCTGCGCCTCCTTGTCGGCGAGATTGAGCACCGCGCCCAGCTCGCGGCTGGCTTGCACATTGCCGCCGATGCCGGAGACTTTCGGCAGGCGCTCCAGCGCAGCCGTCAGCGCCTTGGTCAGGCCGCCGACGTTGACGCCGGCGCGCTGCAACAGCGAACGCGCGCCGCCGTCGTCCTGGTTCAGCAGGGCCGTCAGCAGGTGCAGCGGTTCGATGTACTGGTTGTCATTGCCCACGGCCAGACTCTGCGAGTCCGACAGGGCTTCCTGGAGTTTGGTGGTGAGTTTGTCTTGACGCATGGTGTTGCTCCGATATATTTAACTATCGCTAACATAGGGATCAGCGATAGCTTTTCAAGACGCAGCTACAACCATTTGTTGAGCGCCTGGTCGTCGCTGACGCGGGCATCCACCCAGCGCGCGCCCGCGGGCGTCTGCTCCTTCTTCCAAAACGGCGCTTCCGTCTTCAGATAGTCGATGATGAACTCGCTGGCGGCAAACGCCTCGCCCCGGTGCGCCGAGGTGACGGCCACCAGCACGATCTGGTCCTTCGGCTTGAGCGGGCCCACGCGATGAATCACCAGCGCGCTGAAAATCGGCCAGCGCAGCTTGGCCTTGTCAATAATGTCACTGATCGCCTGCTCGGTCATGCCTGGATAGTGCTCCAGCTCCATCTCCGACACAGTAGCGCCTTCATTCAGATCGCGCACCGTGCCGACGAAGGTAACTACGCCCCCTACTTTGGGATAGCCGGCGCGCAGCTGCGCCACCTCGGCCGATAAATCGAAATCCCCGGTCTGAATGCGGACTTCGTTCAGGCTCATGCGCGCTCCGAGGCGCCGATGCGGCGGAACAACTGCTCGATGCGGCTGGCGGTGCGGGCGTCGGCCAGGGCCGGCATCGCGCACAGTTGCAGATAGGCGGCGGTGGCCGATTGCGGCTTCTGGCCGGATTTCAACGACGATTGCAGCACTTCGACCTGCATCTTCAGCCGCTCGCGGGCAAACTCGGCGCCGCTGTCGACGCCGGCCAAGATTTCCAGCCGCAGCACTTCGTCCAGCAGCTGGGCGCGGTTGCGTTCCAGCTGCGCCGCGTAGTCGCCGCGCTTGCCGTTGAGCGCCTCCAGCGCGGCGTTGAAGCGGCCTTGCAGCGCCCGCTCATAATCATTGCCTAGCGACGGCAGCGCCGCCCATTTGGCTTGCCACTCGGCGGCGTCGATGGCGGCGCCATCCGAGGCGACTTCATTTTCCAGCGCCTGGTTCAGGCGCAGCTTGTCGCGCAACGCATTGGCCTGGGCCGCGCCAGCGCGGCGCTTGATCGCGTCCGCCTGCGCCTGCACCTTGCCGACCGCGTTGTGGTAGCGCTGGTTGATGCGTGCTTCGGACGCGCGCGGCACCACGCCAGCCGCATTCCAGGCGTTGGCGGCGTCCTTCAGCGCCTTGGCGATGGCAGCCAGCTGCGCCTTGTCATCGCCGCTGAAGGTAGCCTCTTCCAGTTCGTGGCAGATGGCTTCGCGGGCGTGCAGATGGGCCTTGCGCTCGTGATCGGCGGCGTGGGCGGTTTCCTTGCGCTTGGCAAAGATGGCGTCGCAAGCGGCGCGGAAACGCTGCCACAGCGCCTGCTCGACCTTGCGTTCCAGCGGCAGCGACTTGGCCTGTTCCTGCCAGCGTTCCTGCAGGCGGCGCAGCTTGTCCAGCGTGTGGCGGTCGGACGGTTCCAGTGCTTCCGCTTCGGTAATCAGTTCCTCGCGCTTGGCGGCTTCCACCTTGCGCTGCTCGGACAGCGGCGCCAGCATTTGCGCCAGCACCTTGTCGAAGGTGTGGTCCAGCTTGCGTTTTTCCTTGCGGTCGATGGTGCCCAGGCGGGTCCACATCTGCCGCAGGCGCTGGCCGGCGGCAGCCACGTTTTTCAGGTCGGCGCCATCGGCAGCCACTGATTCGGCCAGCGCGCGGGTTTCGGCGATCAGCGCTTCGGCCTTGGCGGCGTTGGCGTGACGCTCGTCCGCCAGTTGCTTGAAGTGGGCGGCGGCTGGGGCGTAGGCGCTGGTGCAGGCAGCGTCAAAGCGCTCCCACAGCGATTTCGGCGCATGGCCGGAGACCGCGTCCAGCGCTTTCCAGCGGTCGCGCATGCTGCCGACTTTCCTGGCCAGTTCACTCATCGGCATTTTCTGGCCGGCCAGGTCTTCCACGGCCTTGACCAGTTCTTCGCGGGAAACGTTGCCGCCCCAGCGGGCCCAGTCGCCCAGGCGCTTCAGTTCCGCGCGGACGTGGGTCAGGTGCTCGTTCTGGGCCGGCGTGAGGCGGGCCTTGTGCTCGCGCAGCCACTTGTCGTGCTCGGCGGCGGCGTGCAGCTGGCCTTGCT
Source organism: Duganella margarita (assembly GCF_009857535.1). Classification (GTDB taxonomy): domain Bacteria; phylum Pseudomonadota; class Gammaproteobacteria; order Burkholderiales; family Burkholderiaceae_D; genus Rugamonas; species Rugamonas margarita. Next base: position 67,330 of record NZ_WWCS01000018.1, on the reverse strand, counting down.
CCAGGGCGGCTTCCAGCGCCTCCATGGTTTCCAGGAATTTCTTGTCGACTTCCGTCGGCGGCTGCTTGGACTGCTTCGGCGCTTTCGGCGGTTTGGCCGGCTTGGCCGCCTCCGCGTCGGCAGCGGAGGCCGGCTCACCGTTGGCCGCCGCAGGGACCAGGTCACCCGTCGCCAGATCCTCCGCCACGCCAGCTGCCGCGTTGGCGGCGCCCGCCGGGGACGGGGTAGCGCCGGACGTGACGGCCGGCTTCGGGGGCACCGTCAACGCGGCGCGCGTCTGCTCGACGGCTTCAGCGAAGTCACGCAATAGATGGCGCGGCAAGGCGCCGTGTTCCGGCGCCTGCTGGTATTCCGCCTGGTCGGCGGCATGGCGTTCCAGCGCCTGCAGCGCCTCGCCGGCCGGCAGGCCGGCTTGCGGCAACTTGCGCACCGCCGCCAGCGCATCGATGATGCGGCGCTGCAATGCCACCTGCGCCTCGAGCCGCGCCGCCAGCGCCGCGCGGGCGGTCGCGTACGGTTCGGCCAGCGCCGGCACCGCCGCCACCACCTGCCACTGGCGATCCAGCTCCGCCACCTGGTTCGGCGTCAGTTTCTCATCTTGCAACATATGATGGGCCAGATCCAGGCACGCCTGGGCCTTTTGCTGCTCGGCCAGCTGGTAACGGATGGCGTCCAGCCGCCCCTGCATCAGCTTGGCGACGCGGCGGTCGGTATTGCGCACCGCCTGCAATACCTGCTCCAGGGCTGGCTGCGACTGCACATGCTCCGCCGCGCTCAGGCGTACGCTGGCAAACTCGCTCTCCAGGATCAAGGCAACGGCAGCCGCTTCGTTGCCATTCAGCGCGGCGGCGCGCTGCGTTTGCGCGTCCCGACGACCGGCGGTGGCGGCCGCAGCCGCATCCTGCTCGGGCGTGGCCGCAGGTGCTGTGGGAACGGCCGAGGTTTCGGTCGCACGCTTAAAGAGGAAATCGAACATGGTGCCCAGTGGTGATGGCTAAAACCACCATCATAGCAAAGCAGGGGAAATTTGCCCGGCTAGTGCTCTCCCGGGCGGTTATTTCATAATTGCATCGTCGCGCAAGGCTGGCCGCGCCGGCTTTTTCAGCGGTGGCGCCGATACTTCCTCCACGCTGACGATGGGCAGCACTTGCAGGCCAGGAATGGAAATCTGGCCGTCATCTACCGCCCCGCCCGGCAGCGCGCGACGGCGGGCCGACACCTGGGCCGCTTCTGCCGGCGGCAACCCGGAGCGTTTCATCTCATCCAGATGCTTGTCGTGCATCATCAGTTGATTGGCGATCGAGAACCAGGTTTCGCCGGCAATGGCGTTACGCGCCAGGCCGAACAGTTCCTGCTCTTCTTTTTCCAGCCGTTTCAGCAGCGAAGCGCAGAACAGGTCGATACTGTCGCACACTTCGCTGACCTGCTCGTCGCGCACATCGGCCAGCGAACCCAGCTTTTCCTGCAGCAGGCGGATCGAGGTCAGCGCGGCCTGGTTCAGGCGGTTGAGTTCGTCTAATAGCTGATCGGCCCGCTCGGTGGCGTCGCGCAGCGCCGGGATGAGATACATCTCGGTCTTGCGCCAGTGGCACGCCTGATACAGGGTGTTGAGGTTTTCGCAAGCGTATTCCAGCTGCGACAGCGTCATGCGGTTCTGCTGCATGAGCGTGGTGCGCACATACTTTTGAAACGATAGCAGACTCAAACGGACACTGGCTTGCTCGACCGAGAGGGCTACCAAAGTGTATGTGGCGGTTAACATTCTGACTGACTCCCAAGGCTGGATAGCGGAAGTAAAAGTGTAAAGTTTCCCGACAACGGCGCTTTGCGCTAGAACAAACCCGCAGGCGCGTTTGGTAGCACCAATATATCTCAAGCGTGGCGCGAATGCTATCGCAAAGGCAGTTGCAAGCGCACCATTCCGGCTTCCGGATGCGGCAATACCACGCCGCCGAAGTGGCGTATCAGTTTTTGCACGCCGGTATTTTCCGACAAGGCGTCGCCGACGATCTCGCGCGTGCCCCGGGCGCGGAAATAATCCACCAGTTTCTGGAACAAAATGTAGCCCAGCCCCTTCCCTTTCAAATCGGAACGCACAATGATGGCGAACTCGGCCGATTGGTTATCGGGATCCAGCACCGCCCGCACCACGCCCAGCGTTTCCGGCTGGCCTTGGGCGTTGGGCCGGGTGGCGATGAACGCCATGGCGCGGTCGTAATCGATTTGCGTCAGCCGCGCCAGCTGGGCCGGCGGCAGTTCGCGCATGGCGGAGAAAAAGCGCAGCCGCACATCGTCCGGCGCCAGCGCGCTGAAGAACTGCTGGTGCTGCGCGCCATCTTCCGGCTTGATCGGCCGCAGCAGGATCTGGCCGCCGTTCCAGTCCAGCCGCTCTTCCAGCTCCTGCGGATAGGGGCGAATCGCCAGCTCGGCGCGCCTTCCGCGCGCCTTGGCCAGATGCATACGCGCGCCGAGCGCCACTACGCTGCCGCCAATCGCCAGCAGCGGGTTCAGATCCAGCTCGGTCAACTCCGGCAGATCGGCCACCATGTCGGCCACCTGCACCAGCGTGCGGATCAGCGCCTCGGCGTCGGCCGGGGTCTGGCCCTGCGCCAGCAGGCGCGAGACGCGGGTGCGGTCGACCAGGTCGCGCGCCAGCGCCATATTTAATGGCGGCAGCCCGGCCGCGCGATCGGCCGCCACATCGGCCGCGATGCCGCCCTGGCCGAAAAACACCACCGGCCCGAACACCGGATCGTGACTGATCTGGATGCGCGCCGCCGCCAGCGTGGCGCCGGCCAGCGCGGCCTGCTGCGGGGTGGCCAGCGCGATGCCATAGGCCGCCATCAGTGCACGCGCATCGGCGTCGCTCAATTCACTGTGACCCGCGTGCAGCGCCGACTGCACCAGCGCGCGCGCTGCCGCCCGCTGTTTGGCGCCGGTGGTCGGCACGCCGACCGGCACTTCCATCAGCAGTTCCTGGTTGCGCCGGTACTGGGCGATCTGCAGGAAGCCGTTGACGGCCTTCTCCGGCGTGTCGTAGGTGGGCAGGCCGGCGTCGGCGAACACGCGGCGCGCCTGCGCCACCGAACTGCCGCCCAGCCAGCAGGACAGCACATTCTTGCCGGCCGCCTGCATCAGCGGGGCCACCGCACGGGCGATCAGCTCGCTGCCCACCATCGCGGTCGGCGCGTGCAGGAACAGCAGCGCGTCCGCCTGGGATTCGTTCAACAGCGTCTGCACCGCGCCGGTGTAGCGTTCGACCGGCGCATCGGCCAGGAAGTCGACCGGATTGGTTTGCGGCGCGCCGGCCTGCGCCAGCCGCTTCAGCGTCTCCGGCGAAAAGGCCGCCAGTTGCGCGCCGGTGCAGGACAGCGCATCGGCCGCGATCAGACCGAGGCCGCCGCCGTTGGTCAGCACCGCCAGCCGTTCGCCGCGCTGCGGCCGCTGGCGCGCCAGGGTTTCGACGGCGTCGAACAAATCCTCGGTGGAGTACACGCGCAGCATGCCGGCGCGGCGGATCGCCGCATCGAACACCAGGTCCGCGCCCGGCGCCGCATCGCGCCCGACTTTCAGCACGATGACCGGCTTGCCGCGCGCCGCCAGCCGTCCGGCCGACATGAACTTGCGCGCGCTGCTCACATGTTCAATACACAGCAGGATGGCTTCCGTTTCGCCGTCGGCCGCCAGATAATCCAGCAGGTCGCCGAAATCGACGTCGGCGCCATCGCCCATGGCGACAAAGCGCGAGAAGCCGATGCCGCGCTGGCCGGCCCAGTCCAGCACCGCCGTCGCCAGCGCCGCCGATTGCGAGACGAAGCCCAGCTTGCCCTTGCGCGCCGGCATCTGCGTGAAGCTGGCGTCCAGCCCCAGCGCCGGCGATTGCAATCCGGCGCTGCCGGCGCCGAGGATGCGCAGCAAATACGGCCGCGCCGCCTCCAGCATCGGCTGGCGCAGGCCGCGGCCGCCGCTGTGGCCCGGATCGGCCGTCATCACAATCGCCGCCTTGCAGCCGGCCGCGCCCAGGTCGTGGATCAGCCCTGGCACAGTGGCCGGCGGCGTGCAGATGATGGCCAGGTCGGGCGACACCGGCAATGCGCTCACCCGCGCATAACACTGCAAGCCTTGCAGCCGCTGGTACTTTGGATTGACCGGCCACACCGTGCCGCCGCCGCGCGTGAATTCCCCGTCCAGCAGATTGGCCAGCACCCGCGTGCCGATGCGCAGCGGCTTGTCCGACGCGCCTATGACGGCCACGGAACGCGGTTGGAACAGACGGTCGAGATTACGGATGCTCATGGTTGGCTTAGTTGGCTTACCAGCGGGAGGAATGGTCTTCGGTCACGCCCATCAGCTGCGTGACCATGCGTTTCGGCTGATCCGGCGCGGCGCGCACCCAGCCGCTGAAGGTGCCGACCGGCTGCAGATAGCGGCTGGCCGCCACCATCATCTTTTTATTGTCGCGGCGCGCGCCTTCCGGTGTGAAGTACAGGTCCAGCATATCGTCCTCGGTAAAGATGTGCCACTGCGACAGCGCATCCTTTTTATCGTACAGGAAGTGGGCCGGGCCCAGAGCAATCAGGTCGCCGTCGAGCCACAATGCGTTTTCATGGTCGCCGAAATAGCCGGCCTGCAGGTTGAAGCCCAGTTCCAGATTGTGCGCCGAGGCCCAGCGCCAGGCCGTGTTCCGCGCCAGCAGGCCGTTGGAATAATCGAAACTGGCGACGCCGCCGTCGAGCGTGAATTCGTCGCGCCAGGTGCGCACTTCGCCGCGCAGCGGCATCGCCGATGACTTTTGCGTGGCGTGTACCGAACCTTGCGCAATCGGCCCGGTGGCCAGCAGCAGCGGTGACGGCGACGGGCCGAAGCTGGCGTCAATTTCCAGGTAGTCGCTGCGCAGCGTCAGCGCGTAGCTGCCGTCGCCGCTGGTGTCGATCGCGATGTGGGTGCCGCGCCGCGAGAAGCTGCTCGATTCGCCTGCATGGTTGGCCAGCCTGGCCGACACCAGCGGCAAGCCGTCCTGCGACAAGTTGGCCAGCATGTCGCCATCCTTGCGGTCGAAGGTGTAGGCGAAGGCGGTGCTGGTCCAGCCCAGATCGACGACGGCGACCGCGCAGAATACTGCCTCGGTGCACAGCGCCACGTAGTGCCAGCGCTTGTGGTGAAAGCGCCGCCACAGCGGGCTGCGGGAAAACGGCGCGGCCAGCTGGCTCCAGTCGATGGTGCCGACCTGGCCGGCGTAGCGTCCAAACAGTGGCTGGCCGTCGGCGCCGAGCAGGCTGGCGGGGGCGGCGGGCAGCGTCATTCCAATACCTTCATGCGGCTTCCTTGTCATGAACGCTATTCTAATAAAGTTTTCAATATTGCCTGTGAACGGATTCCGGTTTTTTTCACCACTTTCACGCCAAAAGCGATATTTCCGTGCAGAATAACCCGAAAGATTTCCGATAACGATGAGGAACGCTCCCCGATGCGCGATTTCTTCCGCCGTTTATACCGTGCGATACTGCTGCCCGCCTTCGGCCTGGCGCTGCTGATTTTCACCTGGGCCGCCGTCACCTATCAGGTCCGGCAGGAACGGCACACTGCCCATTACGAAGCGGTGCTGCACAGCCAATCGCTGGCGCGCACGCTGGCCGAGCATAGCACTCACCTGCTGCGCCAGGTCGATCACGCTACCCAGCTGTTCAAGCTCAAATACGAGGAAACCGGCGGCGCGCTGCGGCTGGCCGACTTCACCCGCAAGAACGGCCTGCTCGACTCGCTGCTGCCGACCAAGCTCGATCTGCCGCTGGCCATTCTGGACCGGGACGGCCGCATCATCGACAGCATGAACGGCTACTTCGCCCCGGACCTGCGCCGCCAGCCGGTGTTCCGCAACCACGCCGGCAACCCGTCCGACGTGTCGCTGGTGGCCACGCCGGTGGTCGACAGCCGCACCAAGAAATGGCAGATCCAGATCTCGCGTCGCCTGAATCATCCCGACGGCAGCTTCGCCGGCATCATCATGGTGATGATCGATCCCGCCTATTTCGTCGAAGACCACGACCGCCTGAACGTCGATCCCGGCGGCGCGGTGATGCTGATCAGCCGCGAAAACGGCATGTCCGCCGCCCGCATCGACGACCAGGTGATCATCAGCGACAGCATCGACTTCAGCGTGCCGCAGCCCAGCGCCACCCAGCCGGCCGAAGAGTTTCTGCTCAAGCGCCGCTTCGACGCCGTCGACCGCGTGTACAGCTATGCCGAGATGCCGCGCTACCTGCTGACGGCGGTGGTCGGCGATCCGACCGCGTCGGCCATGGCCCGTTTTGAACGCCGCCGCAATATCTATTTCGGCGCCGCCGCCGTGGTGTCGGTTCTGGTCACGTTGTTCGTCTACCTGTTGATGCGCCAGGCGCACCGCCTGCGCCACACCGCGCGCATGGTGATCGAGGCGCAGCTGATGCTGCGCGCCGCCGCCGACGCCAGCCTGGATGCGGTGTACATGTTCAAGGCCTGCCGCATGCGCGGCGCGCGGCGCGAGATTCTCGACTTCACCATCGCCGACCTGAATGAACGCGGCGCGCAGCTGATGGGCTACCGCCGCGCCGACATCAAGGACAAGCGGCTGGTGGAGGTGATGCCGGACCTGCACTCCAAGGGCTTCGTCGAAAAATACCGCCACGTGCTGGAATCGCGCCAGCCGCTGGAGGAGGAGTTCGAGGTCGACTTCCTGCCTAACCGCGCGGTCCACTGGCTGCACCACCAGATCGTGCCGATCACCGACGGCGTGGCCGTCACCGTGCGCGACATCACCTCGCGCAAGGAAACCGAACTGGCCACGCGCCAGCAGCAGGCCGAACTCACCGCCGTCAACGACGCCTCGCCGCTTGGCCTGCTGCGCGCCGACGCCTCCGGCCACTGCACCTACGTCAACCGCACTTTTGAACTGATCACCGGGCTGACGCGCGAGGAGGCGCTGGGCGACGCCTGGATGCGCGCGGTCCACCCGCAGGACCGGGTGGTGCTCAAGACCGCGCTGCAGCACATGGCGCATACCCGCGCGCCCTACCAGGACACGCTGCGCTGCGTGCACCCGGACGGCATGATCGTCTGGGTCTCGTTCAAGATCGCCGCCATGGTGGTGGACGGCAAAGTCTACGGCTACGTCGGCACGGTGGATGACATCACCCACGTGCGCAAGTCGGTGATGGCGCTGCGCGAGAGCGAATCGCGGCTGCGTACCATCGCCGACACGCTGCCGGCGATGGTGGCCTACATCGACGCCGAACAGGTCTACCGCTTCCACAACGTGGCCTACGAGCGGGAATTCAACCGCACCGGCTCCACGGTGCTGGGCCGCAGCATCCGCGAAACGCTGGGCGCGCAGCGCTACGCCTTCCTGGAGCCGTACGTGCTGCGCGCGCTGGCAGGCGAAACCCTGACGTTTGAAGAAGACGACGACAGCGACACCACAGAACGCACCTACGAAGTGGTGTACATCCCGCAGATGGACGAAGACGGCGCCAATGTCATCGGCTTCCACGTCATGCGCCAGGACATCACCGTGCAAAAGCGCGAGAAACAGCGCTTGCTGCGGCTGTCGCAGGTCGATGCGCTGACCGGACTGACCAACCGCGCCGGCTTCCTGCAAAAGCTGCACGACGCAATGGCCGCCTCGCGCACCAACGCCAACCTGATGGCGGTGATGTACATGGACATCGACCGCTTCAAGCCGGTCAACGACACCTTCGGCCACGCCGTCGGCGACGCCCTGCTGAAGGCCTTCTCGGCGCGCCTGACCCACACCATGCGCGCCAGCGACACCATCGCCCGGCTGGGCGGCGACGAGTTCACCATCATCATGGAGCGCATCCACCGCACCGACGACGCGGCGGCGGCCGCCGCCAAGATCGTCACCGCGATGCAGGCCGATTTCGACCTGGGTGGCACGGTGGTGTCGATATCGACCAGCATCGGCCTGACCTACTACCGCGACGAGGATCTCAGCCCCGCCGAACTGCTGAACCGTGCCGACATCCTGCTGTACGAGGCCAAACAGGCCGGCCGCAACACCTTTCGCGCCGGTTTGCCTGCCCACCCTCCAGCCAGTAACGCAGCATAAGCGCGGCATAAATCAAACCGGGCGCCGCCGGCTTGCGCTATATTGAGCGCTTTCCGGCTGCTTCATCCTATTTTTTCATGCGTCTGCTGCACACCTCCGACTGGCATCTCGGCCAATCCCTGCATAATTTCGAGCGTCACTACGAACACCAGCGTTTTCTCGACTGGCTGCTGGACACCATCGTCGCCGAACAGGCCGACGTGCTGCTGATCGCCGGCGATATTTACGATAACGCCAACCCGTCATCCGCCTCGCAAAAGCAGCTGTACCGCTTTTTGCGGGTGGCCAAGGAGCGCGCGCCGCATCTGAACCTGATCATCATCGCCGGCAACCACGATTCGCCGGGCCGGCTGGATGCGCCCGGACCGCTGCTGGAAGCCCACGGCACGCGCGTGATCGGCGCCGTGCAGCGCAATGCCGATGGCGAAATTGACATCGAATCGCTGGTGCTGCCGCTGACGGGCCGCAGCGGTGCAGTCGAGGCCTGGTGCCTGGCCGTGCCGTTCTTGCGTCCCGGCGACGTGCCGCGCGTGGCCACGGACGATGGCGCCGATCCTTACCTGGCCGGTATCGCCACGCTGTATCAGCAGGCGTTTGCCCTGGCGCAGAGCAAGCGCCAGGACGGCCAGGCCATCGTCGCCATGGGCCACTGCCATATGGTGGATGGGCAGATGTCCAACGACTCGGAACGCCGCATCGTCATCGGCGGCACCGAGATGCTGCCGGCCGGGATCTTCGATCCGGCCATCGCCTACGCGGCGCTGGGTCACTTGCACCTGGCGCAGAACGTCGGCAAGCAGGAACATATCCGCTACTCCGGCAGCCCGCTGCCGCTGTCGTTCGCCGAGGTGAATTACGCGCACCAGATTTTGCGCATCGACCTCGATGGCCCGGCGCTGCGCGAGATTGTGCCAGTACCGGTGCCGCGCGCGGTGGAGCTGCTGCGCGTGCCGTCCAAGCCGGCGCCTTTGACGCAGGTGCTGGAGGAACTGGCCGCCCTGTCGCCGCCGGACGCGCCGGTGGAACAGCAACCGTATCTGGAAGTGCGCGTGCTGCTGGAGCAGCCGGAACCCGGCCTGCGCGCGCGCATCGAAGCGGCGCTGGACGGCAAGCCGGTGCGGCTGGCGAAGATTGAAACCTCGACCGCCGCCCGCACCTCCTCCATCGACAAGGAAGTGATGACGCTGGACCAGCTGGAAAAGCTCAAGCCCGACGACATTTTCAGGCAGCTGTACCAGCAGCGCTTCGGCAATGAAGCGCCGGCCGATCAACTGAGCGCCTTTGCGGAGTTGATGCTGCCATGAGGATCCTGAAAATCAGCGGCAAGAACCTGGCCTCGCTGGCCGAGGAATTCAGCGTCAATTTTGAAGCGGAGCCGTTGGCCTCCACCGGCCTGTTCGCCATCAGCGGCCCGACCGGCGCCGGCAAGAGCACCTTGCTGGATGCCCTGTGCCTGGCGCTGTACGACGCCACGCCACGCCTGCTGCGCGTGGCCGGCCGCAATTACCTGGCCGACGTCGGCAACGAGACCGTCTCCACCCAGGACCCGCGCACGCTGCTGCGTCGTGGCACGGCGGAGGGCTATGCGGAAGTGGACTTCGTCGGCAGCGACGGCGCCTCGTACCGCGCGCGCTGGAGCGTGCGCCGGTCCCGCACCAGGGCGGAAGGCGCTTTGCAGCCGACCATGATGTCGCTGAAACTGCTGCCATCGGAGCAGCAGATCGGCGCCACCAAGACCGAGGTCAAGGCGGAAATCGAAAAACGCATCGGCCTGTCGTTTGAGCAGTTCACGCGCGCGGTGCTGCTGGCGCAGAACGAGTTCTCGGCTTTCCTGAAGGCAGAGGACAACGAGCGCGGCGAACTGCTGGAAACCCTGACCGGCAGCACGGTCTATTCGGAAATTTCGATCCGCGCCTTCGAGCGCAACAAGCTGGAACAGGCTGCGCTGCAAAAACTGAATCTGCGCCTGGCCGACCAGAAGCCGCTCAACGCCGAGGAGCGCGCCGAGCTGCTGGCGAAAAGCGCTGACGCCGGCATCGCCCTGCAGGCGCTGGATCAGCAGAAGGCAGAGCTGGAGCAGGAACTGCGCTGGTACCAGCAGGCGGAGCGCCTCGAACAGGAAGAACAAGCCGCTCGCCAGGCCAGCGCCGATGCGCAAGCCTCGGTGGAAGCCGCCGCACCGCGCCGCGCCGCCTTGGTGCGCATCGACGCCGTGCAGTCGGCGCGCCCGCTGGCCGAGGATATTCTACGCATCGACAGCGACATCAAGGCCACGCAGGAATCCATCGTCGCCGGCACGCAAAACGTGCAGCACGCAGCGCTGGCACAGGAACAGGCCAATGCCGCACTGGCGCAAGCCGCCGCCAGCCAGCAGGAAGCGGAAGCCGCGCAGCGTGCCGCCGCACCGCAGCTGGATCAGGCCAAGGCGCTGGATGCCCGTATCGAGGCGATGCTGCCGGCGTGGCGGCAGGCCTCCGCCGCCTGCGAGAAAGCCGACCAATCCGATGCCGCCGCCAAGGCCGCGCTGCAATCGCGTCAGAGCGAGCATGCGCGACTCACGGCGCAGCAGCAGGCCGGCGCCACATGGCTGGAGCAGCACAAACACTGGAAGGCCCTGGCGCAGCAGTGGGAACGCTGGGACGTGCTGTTCGTGCAGGCCGGCCAGGCGGCCGCGCAGGCCGAGCGTCTGCATGCCGGCTTGTCGCGCGTGCAGCGCAACGCGCAGCTTCATCGCGATGAGGAAGCCGCCGCCAGCACCAAGCTGGCCGGCGCCGTCGAGGCGTTGCAAACGCTGGACCTCCAGCGCCAGCAGACCGCGCAGCACCTTGCCTCGTATTCGATCGAGCAGTTGCAGGCTTCGCGCACCAGCTGGGAGCAGTACCGCAGCCGCCTGACCAGCGCGGAAAAAATCTGGCTCGATCTGGAGTCGCGCCAGACCCGCAACGCGCAAATCGAAACGCAATCGGCACAACTGCGCCAAACCATGACAGCGGCCGAGACGCAACTGGCGGCGGCACAGCAGGAAAATATCGCCATTCTGGCGACCTGCGTGCAGGCGGAGCGTTCGCTCAAGCTGGCGGAAGCCGCCACCGCAGCCAGTGTGGAATCGCTGCGCCAGACGCTGGAAGACGACACGCCCTGCCCGGTGTGCGGCGCCATGGATCATCCATATCGCCACAACGACGACAGCCTGCAAACCATGCTGCGCGAATTACAGGGCGATGTGGCGCGCAGCCGTCAACAGCTGGAAGTCAACGTCAATCAACAGGCGGCGCAACGCGCCACCGCACAGGCCAGCGCCGATCATCTGAGCGTGCTGGCGGCTGAGCAGCGTTCGTTGCAGCAGCAGCTGGAGCGCGTGTCTGCCGCGTGGTCGGCGCACGCGCTGGTGGTCGCCAATGCAGTGCCGCCGGAAGCTGAACGCACTCAGTGGTTCATCGACAAGCTGTCCGAGGCGCAGCAGGGACTGGAAGCCGTCGAGCAGCAGGAGCGCGAAGTGCAGGCAGCGCGTGTAGCGCGCGACCAGGCGCAAACGGCTTACGAGCGCTTCGCAGCCGAACATACGCGCCTGCAAACCGTGGCCGCTGCCGCCAAGGCCGCGCTGGCGCAGGCCGATACCGAATACAAGGCACTGGAAGACCAGCGCATCGAGGTGGCGCTGGTGTTGAGCGGCCTGCTGGCCGATCTGGATTCGGCGTTCAGCGGCGGGGACATTCCGAGCGAGGAATGGAAGGAAGACTGGAAGTCCGGCCCGGCGCGGTTCTACGAGGCGCGCCAGGCCGAGAGCAAGCAATGGCTGGCGCAGCGCGCGGCATATGATGAGCGCGCTGGCGGCCTGGCCGCGATTGAGGTCGAGCTGAAAGGCCTGAACGAGGTGCTGGCAAGGGCCGGCCAGGACGCCCTCGCCGCGCGCGCTGCGTTTACCGCTGTGGATGCGGGCGTAAAAGCCAGCCAGGAACAGCGCATGGCCATGTGGGGCGGCAAGGAGATTCGCGACGTCGAAACCGCGCTGCAAGCTGCAGTCGATGCAGCCAAAGCGCGCCATGCGGCCAGCCAGGCCGCCGCTCAACAAGCAACGCAAGCCCGCACGCGCGCCGACGAAGCGTTGGTGCAGGCTGGCAATCGTCTCGCAACGCTGCAAGCATCCGCCGCCACCGCCGCCGCGCGCCTGGAAGACTGGCTGGGCGCATTCCAGCAGCGCCAGCCCGACGCCGGCCTGCACGATCTGACGCAACTGCGCGACCTTCTCGCCCTGTCCGCCGATGACATCAGCATAGAGCGCGAAGCCCTGCAAGCACTAGCCCGCGCGGCCGACCAGGCTACGACGGTGCTGCAAGAACGTCAACGCCAGCGCGAACAGCACCAACTCTCCGCCCCGCCGCCGCGCATTACCGCGCAGCCGCCGGCCGACGCGGACGGAGCCGACAAGGCTAGCGGTGACGCCGGTGCGGGCGTGACCGCCGGTTCAGCCGCAGGCAACGCTAACGCGAAGGCCGCCAACAAATCCGCGCCCGCCACCGCAGACCTGTGGGACGACGCCGCGACACAGGCCCTGGCACCAGCAGACGACGCGGCGCCGGAATCTACGCCAGCCGACGAAGCACCGGCCGAACCACCGGCCATGGTCATCGCTGCCCTGCTCAACGCCCTGCTGGCCGAACGCAAAACCGCCAACGACCACGCCACCGCGCTGCACCTCGCGCTGGCACAGGACGACGACAAACGCCACCGCTCCAGCGCCATGCTGGCCGAAATCGAACATCAGGAATCGATTGCCCAGCGCTGGGCGCGAATGGATGACCTGATCGGCTCCGCCGACGGCAAACGCTTCCGCAACTACGCCCAGCAATTTACGCTCGACGTCCTGCTGGGCTACGCCAATGCGCACCTCAACCACCTGTCGCGCCGCTACCAGCTGGAACGCATCCAGAACAGCGCCGCGCCATCGCTCGCCCTGCTGGTGCGCGACCAGGACATGGGCGGCGAAATGCGCTCCGTGCACTCGCTGTCCGGCGGCGAATCGTTCCTGGTCTCGCTGGCGCTGGCACTGGGACTGGCCTCGCTCTCTTCCAACCGCGTGCGCGTCGAATCACTATTCATCGACGAAGGCTTCGGCAGCCTGGATGCCGACACCCTGCGCGTCGCCATGGATGCGCTGGACGGCCTGCAAGCGATGGGCCGCAAGGTCGGCGTCATCTCCCACGTACAGGAAATGACCGAGCGGATCTCGGCCAGAATCCTGGTCCAGCCATCCGCCGGTGGCCGCAGCACCATCAGCGTTCAATAGGAGCTTGCATGCGCCGCGCCGCTCTCTGCTTGTTGTTTCCCTTGTCGGCAGGCGCAGCCACCTGCGCCGGCCCAACCATCCAAACCGACGGCTGGGAACTCAGCACGCCCGAAGCCAGCGGCTTCAATTCCACCACCCTGTGCCTGACGCTGACCGCCATCGCCCAGGGCAAGGACAACATCCACAGCATCGTCATCGAGCGCCACGGCAAACTGGTGGCGGAGATGTACCGCAGCGGCAAGGACAAATCCATCGCCCGTGGACTCGGCGTGTGGCCGCCGTTCGCGCCGACCGTCAGTTTCGGCCCGGAGACGCTGCACGACAACCGCTCCATCGGCAAAAGCGTCATCAGCCTGCTGATCGGCATCGAAAAACAGCAAGGCAAAATCGCCCGCCTCGCCACGCCGGTGCTGGACTACTACCCGGAATACAACGACCTGCGCTCCCCTGCGCTGGACGCCATCAACCTCGAACACCTGCTGACCATGAGCGGCGGCTGGAAGTGGGATGAAGGCGCGCAGCCCAACAACGAGATGCGCCTGTTCTGGAAAACCGATCCGGTACGCTACGTGCTGGAACGGCCGATCGAAGCGGCGCCGGGCACCAAATGGAATTACAACGGCGGCGGCACCCTGATCCTGGCCGACATCGTCAGCCGCGTCGCCGGCAAGCCGTGGCTGGACGTGGCCAACACTGAATTGTTCGCACCTCTCGGCATCACGCAGTGGCAGTGGGTGACCGATCTGCGAGGCCGCCCGGCGTCGTTCGCCGGCCTGCGCCTGCGTCCGCGCGACATGGCCAAGCTGGGACGCCTGATGTTGAACCATGGCCGCTGGAACGGCCGCCAACTAGTGGCGGAAGACTGGATCGACGCCTCGCTGAAGCCGCGCCTGAGCGTCGGCTTCCGCAGCCCCGGCGACCAGCCGGATGAAATCCACTACGGCTACCAGTGGTGGGCCGGCACGGCGGCGTGGAAGGATCACCGCGTCGCATGGAACGCCGGCTTTGGCAACGGCGGCCAGCGCATCTTCATCGTGCCGGAGCTGGACCTGACGCTGGTGGTCACCGCCGGCGACTACGGCTCCGACGACATGGGCGCCAAGGTCAATCGCCTGCTGCACACCGTGGTGGCCACCGTCACCGAATAGGAAGTAGCGCCGCGCTGTTTTTTTGCTATCATTCAGAGGGAGGTTCTCATCCCATGAATGTCGGCGCCATCCCATCCAGCTATGCCACCGTTCCGGCGACGCGCTTTGCGCCGGCGCCGCCAACGGCCAGCGCTGCGCCGCAGGCCACGCCGTCGGCCACCACCCAGCTGTCGGAAGAAGCGCTGGCCATACTGGACCAGCTCAAATCCCGCGACCTCGAAGTACGCCAGCACGAACAAGCCCACCTGGCCGCTGCCGGCGGACTGGCTACCTCCGGCGCCTCCTACACCTACCAGCGCGGCCCGAACGGCGTCGATTACGCCACCGGCGGCGAAGTCAATATCGACACCTCGCCCGGCGCCACGCCGCAGGAAACCATTGAACGCGCGCGCACCATCCAGGCGGCGGCGCTGGCCCCGGCCGAACCGTCCAGCGCCGATCGCGCGGTCGCCTCCCAGGCGCAGCAGATGGAAAACCAGGCCCGCGCCGAACTGGCGCAGCAAAAAACCCAGAACGCCTACGGCGCCGTGCCGGCCGCCGCGCCCTCGGTGGATATCTATGCGTGAGTGATAAAATCCCGCCTTTGCCTTTTCAAGCAGCGATACAACCATGTTAAAAGCACCACGCACCCTCACCTTCAAATGCGTTAAATGCGCCAAAGCCGTGCAAGTCCGCCTGCAAAAGGTCTCGGCCTGCTCGCACATCCAGCCTTACGTGGGCGTTTGCGCCTGCGGCGAGGTGAAACATCACGCCATCGGCCAGAAAGACGCCGTGCAATCCTACCTGGCCGCGCCAGAGGGTTGGACCCACCACCATTAATTTGCGCGCCGCGCCCTCAAGTAATCGACTACGCTACCGTTAATTATTGTAGAAGTTACATTGAAACCGGAATCCGCCATGTCTACCATCTCCAATCTGGGCGCGCGCCTGCCATCGCTGTTCACCGGCACCCAAGCCGACTCCAAAACGCCGGCCTTGCAGAAAACGCAAGGTGTCTCGGCTGCCAACTCGTCCAGCAAGGCGCTGGACCTGGACAGCCGCGTCGCCTCGCTCGGCAACGCCACGGTGGATTTCGCCCAGAGTTTCGTCAATAGCTTCACGCAAGCGCTGTTTGGCGACGACGCCAAAGGCGCGGTGATCGATTTTGACTCGGCCAGCCTGGAAGCCAGTTCCAGCGTCGCCGTCGGCTACCAGCACACCTCCGGCGCCAAGGGCACCACCGATGCCGCAGCCTTCAGCCTGACCGACAGTTCGCACTTCATCGGCAAAGGCACCATCACCACCGCCGACGGCCGCAAGTTCGATTTTGAAGTGGAAGTCCAGTACAACGCCGAACTGAGTGCGGCAGCCAGCCAATCCAGCAGCGCCGACGACGCCAGCAGCACGCAACCGGCCAAGCAGTCCGGCGACGGCAAGTCGATCAGCGACCTGCCAAGCGTGCAGTTGCCGAACATCGACTTCCCCGGCACGCTGGCGGACCTGTTCCAGCTGATCGGCCGCGACCTGCAAACCGCGCTGTCCACCTCCAACAACAGCAACGACAAATCCGACGGCATCGACCGCAACACCCTGCGTGGCCTGTCGCTGCGCTTGCTCAATCTGGTCGACAGCAAGGACACCAACATCTACGCAGCGCCAACCGCCGCCGACAAAGCCAAGGCCGCTGCCAGCGGCACCGAGACGCCGGCCAGTACAGAAGCCACGACGCCAACGACGGCGGCAAGCACGCCAGCCGCCGATGCTGCAGCCGCTGCCGGCGACGCCACGCCGGCCAACGCCGCATCAACCTGATCCCCACGCGGCTGACCGGTATAATAGCGACACTTTCCGCTACGCCGCCTGGCGTAGAGCGTCCTATATTCTGCCGATTGCCCCCACATGCCTGAACAAATTACCTCCTCCCCGACGCCACCACAGATCCATTGGGAGGAGAACGGCGAGCCACGCTCCGCGCGCTGGCGCTCCGAAGCCGGCATGCCGCCGCCAAAACGCGTGGTCATTGCCGACGACCGCACCAACGCCGACGTGGCCTACCGCCTGGCTTGCGAGGGCACGGCGCTGCTGTGGCGCGGCGACTTCCAGAATGCGCGCCAGCTGCTGCAAGCGCTGGCCCGCCGCGCCGACCACAAAGCCAAGCCGGCCAAGAAGAATAAGCCAGCCAAGATTCCCGCCACGCCGACCGAAGCCTTCCACCTGCATCGCCAGGCGCAGTCGCAACGCGCGCGCACGCTGGCCATGCTGCTGATTCCATTCGAAGACGGCTACACCATCCCGCTGCGCCGCGCGCCGGACGTCAGGCTGGCCTGCAACGAAGCCTACGGCCGCTATGAAGAACCGTTCATCGCCTCGCTGCGCGAACTGCTTGGCCTGATCGGCGCACACGAATGGCGCCGTACCGGCGTTGAGATTCCGGCGCTGGAAGCACGCATTCATCCGCACTATGGCGTGTTCTCGCCGGTGCGTGGCGAATACGTGCAGATGGTGGCAGACGCGCCGCTGCCGGCTGGCGTCAATCTGGCGTTCGACATCGGCGTCGGTACCGGCGTGCTGTCGGCAGTGCTGGCCAAGCGCGGCATAGCGCGCGTGATCGGCACCGACCAGGATCAGCGCGCGCTGAGCTGCGCCCGCGAAAACCTGGCGTTGCTGGGCTTCGACAGCAAAGTCGAATTGCGCGTGGCCGATTTGTTCCCCGAGGGCCGCGCGCCGCTGGTGGTGTGTAATCCGCCGTGGGTGCCGGCCCGTCCGAGTTCGCCGATTGAATACGCGGTCTACGATCCGGACAGCCGCATGCTGCGCGGCTTCCTGGCCGGTCTCTCCGAGCACCTGACGCCGGGTGGCGAAGGTTGGCTGATCCTGTCCGACCTGGCCGAGCACCTCGGCCTGCGTCCGCGCGAACAGCTGCTGGAATGGATCGCCGCCGCCGGCCTGAAAGTCACCGGCCGCCAGGACGTGCGTCCGACCCACCCGCGCGCCAGCGACGACACCGATCCCCTGCACACCGCCCGCGCCGCCGAAGTGACGTCGCTGTGGCGACTGGCAGCGGCTTAAGAGAATATTGATTCATCTCAACGTCATGGCGTGCGGCCTTTGACTCTGCCCAACCGGCAGTGCAAACTTCCAAATGGAGGCCACACCATGCAATCAGCTGAGCTATTAAAAAATGTAGAAGGACTTCTGCAGCTTGATCGCTCAGCGGATATAGCCGCTTGTCTCAATACGATGCGCGAGATCATCCACTCGCTGATCGCACGCATACAACGGGGTGAAGCGAAACAAGCGCTGGATCTCAATTTCCGTATCGATGACGAACTTGCCAAGCTTCGTGAGCTTATCCGCGCCACCTATTTCCAAAGCGTCAATGCCGCTGTAAAAGAAGCCGCTCGCGCAGCCTACGCTGATGTCGTAAGCCTGCAATGGGCCATCGCCGACCACGACATTCTCTTCTCTCTTCGAAAATCCGGCTACGGAGCCAGCAGCGTGGAAGAAGTAGAAAAGGTTTTGGACCGGATTGAATCCGAAGAATGAAACCTGATCGCGTCATCCGGAAGCTCAATCTTGATGAGCCAAGGTTTCAAAATAGTTTTAAGAGACTTAAACCGGACATCAAGAAGGAAGCGCGGCGCGCCCTTGGCGAGATGGTGTTATTGGATCTTGATCACCCACCGGCCAAACTGCATCTTCACACTTTGGCAAACAAACAAGTGCCATCCTTTTTAGATCCATCAAAAAAAGTGAACGTGTACACATTGCACATCACTAGCAATGACAGCTACAAAGCCAGCTTCACCTTCGAGGACGGCTGCGCCTACATGCGTAACTGCGGGCCACACGATGACGTGGATAAGACGCCGTAAAGCTTGCCAAGTCCGCAAACCAAAACCAGCACTTGCGGATTACGGCCGACTTCTATATAATCATGGCCTCAGACGCGGGGTGGAGCAGTCTGGCAGCTCGTCGGGCTCATAACCCGAAGGTCACAGGTTCAAATCCTGTCCCCGCAACCAAATTCAGGCAGAAGCCGTTGACTCTTAATCGATTCAACGGCTTTTTGCTTTCTAGTACGGACTGGATGCAGGCTGGCCGGCCAGGTCGGTCCAGATGTCGTCTGGCAGCGATCGGTCTCGCACGCAGATTCGATCATGCTCCGGGTAGGTAATGTGATCGACCGGCGCGCGGGTGCCGACGACCAGGCAGCGCGTTTCGGCAGAACTCCGATTCTCCAGATAGTGCCCGACCGCGACGCCGGCCCGGAACGTTGCGACACCACCGGCGCGTACCAGTGTCTCGGTCGCGCCCTCCACCACAGTTATTTCGCCGGCCAGCACATAGACCATTTCATCTTCTGCGCTATGCCAATGCTTGATTGACGACCTGCCGCCCGGCTGAAGCACCTCAATGAATGCACCAAACTGGGTAAGCTCCCCCGTCTCACTAATCCAAAGTGTTTGATTCGGTTCTGTCTCGGTGATGAGTTGATCTGGCGTGAAAACTGGCATGGCTGAATCTCCAAGGATAATGCCAATATTCTAAGACAAATGCCTCGCCCTGCAATGCTGTCAATAGTATTACTGATGCGACAGGCCCTCGTTAATCCCGTCCATCATGCAACAAACCTGTGTATCATCACTACCGGACATTTTGCTCGGTGGCCCTTATCCTCGCCCGCTCTGCCATATGCTCTTCAATTTTCAGGCATATATTGCGCGCAAGGATCAGGCATGTTGGCATCAGATCAAAAAATGAATCAGAACGGCCTGTCGGCCACCTCCAAACAAGTATTGGCCATGCGCGACGCCGTGTTCGCGGAATGGGAAAGCCAGGTGCGCCTGCTGATCAAGGGGGCGCAGCATATCCTGCACCCTACGCTGCTCAACACGCTGCCTGTCTTTTATGACAATATTGCCGAGGCGCTGACGCCGAACCATCCGCGCGACGAGGCCACCAGCAACAACGACATCGCCGCCGCCCATGGCGACGAGCGCGCCCGCATGACGTCCTACGAGCCGGAACAGATCGTCCAGGAATACCAGCTGTTCCGCGACGCCTTCTCGCGCGTGGCCGACGAACAGGGTGTGGTGCTGAGCCGCGCCGAATGGAGCATCGTCAACGGTTCGATCGACACCGCAGTGCGCGAGTCGATCCGCAAGTTCACGTCGATGCATGAATCGTTCCGTCACCAGATGGCGGCCGCGCTGTCGCACGATATGCGCAGTCCTTTGTCGGTGGTGATCACCGCCGCCCATCTGCTGACCATTGGCGCGACGCCGGAGCGCACCCCGGCCATCGCCCAGAAGATTCTCGACAACGGCCACCGCCTCGGCACCATGATCGAGGAACTGCTGGACGCGCTGAGCTTCAACCGCGGCGAACGGCTGGCGCTCGACCTGTCGCAGTTCAACGTGCTGGAACTGGCGCGCCAGGTATGCAGCGACGCCAGCATCGGCACGCCAGGCGCCTGCACCGTCGTCGGCAGCGCAGTCACCGGCTACTGGTGCGAAAATTCGCTGCGCCGGGCGCTGGAGAACCTGGTCATCAACGCCATCAAATATGGCGATGGCAAGGGCGTGCAGATCAAGATCGACGAGGCGCACGGGCGCATGTTGATCTCTGTGCACAACAGCGGCAACCCGATCGCTGACGGGCATCGCGGCCAGATCTTCGAATACCTGTGGCGCGACGGCAGCACCAAGAGCAAACCCGGTTGGGGCATCGGCCTGCCGTTCGTCAAGAGCGTGGCCGAGAGCCATGGCGGCAGCGTGGCGGTCGACAGTTCGGCGGCCAGCGGCACCACCTTCCTGATCGATATCCCGGTCGACTGCCGGCCCTTCGTGCCGGAAGCGTGAACCTGGATCCATACCCAAGCGGTCATAAAGCTGTCACAATTATTGTTTTAGCTTAGCCACGGAGGCCCGCGTGAAGGATCAAGCACCAGCAGCAGAACAATTAGAACAAGATGCTCCCGTCAGCCCTTCGCGCCGCCGCATCTTCCAGGCAGCCGGCGCCGCCGGCCTGGCGACCTCCCTGCCGGCGCTGAGCGAAGCCGCGCCGGCCAAAGCCGCCACCAAAGGTTCGCTCGACGACAAGATCAAGTCCAACATCAAGAACGTGGTGGTGATCTATCTGGAGAACCGCAGCTTCAACAACCTGTTCGCCAACTTCCCCGGCACCGCCAATCCACTGTCGGCCGCGCCGGCCGCCGCCTGCCAGCAACGCGACCGCGACGGCTCGGTGCTGCCAACGCTGCCGAAGATCTGGGGCGGCATGGTGCCGAACACGCAGGACATCGGCGGCAAGAAGTACGCCGTCAAGGAAGACGATATCAAGAACCTGCCGAACGGCCCGTTCAAACTGGTGGACAACGAAGGCAAGCCGCTGCCGGAAGCCGTAATCACGCGCGACCTGTGGCACCTGTTCTACCAGAACCAGATGCAGATCAACGGCGGCAAGAACGATGGCTTCGCCGCGTGGGGCAACACCGGCGGTATGGTGATGGGCTACTACGGCGAAACCAGCAAGAACCTCGGCCTGTGGAAGATCGCCGAGCAGTACACGCTGTGCGATAACTTCTTCATGGCGGCCTTCGGCGGCTCTTACCTGAACCACCAGTTCCTGATCGCCGGCCGCGTGCCCGAATACTTCAACGCCAAGGATACCGCGGCCAGGAAGAAGATCGCGGTGCTGGACGACGGCCCAACCGGCGTGCGCCTCTCGACCGCGCCAGACTCGCCCAAGTCGGCGCTGGACGGCCATCCGCACTTCGTCAACAACGGCGCCATCACGCCGGACGGCTACGCGGTCAACACCATGGCCCCGCCCTATCAGCCGAGCTACATCCGCCCGGCGTATGACGGCGATCCGCTGCACGCCGATCCGAAGGACGCCAGCACGCTGCCGCCGCAAACCTACGACACCATCGGCGATCTGCTGTCGCGCAAAAGCGTCAGCTGGGCATGGTACGGCGGCGCGTGGCAGGCGGCACTGGATGCGCGCGGCGGCGGCGAGAAGCCGAACTTCCAGTACCACCACCAGCCGTTCAACTACTTCCAGCAGTTCGCGCCCGGCACCAAGGCGCGCGACGAGCATCTGCGCGACGGCGGCCTGGGTGACAGCCCGATCTCCAACAAATTCATCGCCGACGTGGTGGCCGGCAAACTGCCGGCGGTGGCGTTCTACAAGCCGCAAGGTAACCTGAACCTGCACGCCGGTTATTCGGATGTGGAATCCGGCGACGCCCACATCACCAACGTGGTCGAACACTTGCGCAAGTCGCCACAGTTCAAGAACATGCTGGTGGTGATCACCTTCGACGAAAATGGCGGCTGGTGGGATCACGTCGCGCCGCCAAAGGGCGACCGCTGGGGTCCGGGCTCGCGCATTCCGGCCATCGTCATTTCGCCGTTTGCGAAAAAAGGCCATGTGGACCACAGCTTCTACGACACCACCTCGATCATGCGCTTCATCACCCGCCTGCATGACCTGCCGCTGCTGGAAGGGCTCAAGACGCGCAACGAGGCCTTCGCGGCGCGCCACGCTACGCCGCCGGGCGATCTGACGGGGGCCCTGAGCTTCCGCTAGGATTGCGCTTTGTGTTAAACTGCGCGCAATTGATCCAGTAAGCTACCGGAGCCCGACTACTACAGCCGGGCTTTTGTTTTTTCCCCGATGAGAGATAAAAAAGATAACGCTACGTTCGACCTGCCGGGCTTTGCTCCCGCCGCGCCGCTCGAACCGGAAGCCAAACGCCCGCCGCCGCCGCGCGGCAAGCGTTCCGCGCTCAAACAGGAGCAGCTGGAATTGCTGGAGCCAACCGATAACAGCGGCCTGCCGATCTGGGTCCGCGACGAGAATCTCGACCTTACCGGTTTGCCGGTATGGAAGCGTGACTGATACGGTACAGCGTCGTTACTGTAACGGTACGCCTCACAAACACCTTTCGCACAGTGGGCCAGGCTAGTGTTAGCCTGTTAGACTGTGCCCACATCCTTTTTGAACAGGGTCCGCCACCATGACTTCCACCTCCTTTGCCAGCCTGCCGCTGACTCCCGCCTTCCTGGACAACCTCGACTCGCTCGGCTACAAGGAGATGACCACGATCCAGGCCCAAAGCCTGCCGTCGGTGCTGGAAGGCCGCGACCTGATCGCCCAGGCCAAGACCGGCAGCGGCAAGACCGCCGCCTTCGGCATCGGCATCCTGGCCAAGCTGAATCCGGCGTGGTTTGCGGTGCAGGCGCTGGTGCTGTGCCCTACCCGCGAACTGGCCGACCAAGTGGCGAATGAACTGCGCCGCCTGGCCCGTTCGACCGGCAACGTCAAGGTGCTGGTGCTGACCGGCGGCTCGCCGATGCGTCCGCAAATCGCCTCGCTGGAACACGGCGCCCACATCATCGTCGGCACGCCGGGCCGCGTGCGCGATCACCTGGGCCGCGAGACGGTGGACCTGTCCAAGGTCGGCACGCTGGTGTTGGACGAAGCGGACCGCATGACCGACATGGGCTTCTACGACGAAATCGCCGGCATTGTCAGCGCCTGCCCCAAGCGCCGTCAAACGCTGCTGTTCTCGGCCACCTACCCGGACGACATCCGCCGCGCCACCGACGACTTCCTGGTCGATCCGGTCGAAGTCACGATCGAGGCGCAGCACGACAACGACAAGATCGAACAACTGTTCTTCGAGATCGGTTTCGACGGCCGCAACGACGCCGTGGCGCGCCTGCTGGGCCACTACAAGCCGGTATCGGCAATCGCCTTCTGCAACACCAAGGTGCAGTGCCGTGAACTGGTCGAGTCCCTGCAGCAGAAAGGCTTCTCCGCCATGGCGCTGTATGGTGAGCTGGAACAGCGCGAGCGCGACGAGATCCTGATCCTGTTCGCCAACCGTAGCTGCTCCGTACTGGTGGCCACCGATGTCGCCGCGCGCGGTCTGGATATTCCGAATCTGGAAGCGGTAATCAACGTCGACGTCTCCAAAGACACCGAAGTGCACATCCACCGCGTCGGCCGTACCGGCCGTGGCGACGAACAAGGCCTGGCGCTGTCGCTGTGCGCGCCGAACGAGAAGAAGTGGGTCAAGCTGATCGAAGAATATCAGGGCCAGCCGGTCGAGTGGTTCGACCTGAAAAGCCTGGACGACAATGAATACGGCGTCGATCCAGCGCCGATGATGACGCTGGTGATTTCTGGCGGCAAAAAAGACAAGCTGCGTCCGGGCGATGTGCTGGGCGCACTGACCGGCGACGCAGGCCTGAGCAAGGAACAAGTCGGCAAGATCAACGTCACCGAGTTCCAGACCTACGTCGCCATCGACCGCCGTGTGGCATATGACGCTTTCGCAAACCTCAGCAAGGGTAATCCGCTGGGCGGCGACTTCGGCGCCTTTAAAGGCCGCAACTTCAAGATGCGCTTTATCGACGCCTGATCAGGCTTAGTGCTTGTGCTGCTCGACGTTGGGCAGCAGCACCGTCAGAATCCCCAGCAGCGGCAGGTACGAACACAGTTGGTAGACGTAAGCGATGCCGCTGATGTCTGCGATGTGGCCCATGGCCGCTGCGCCAATGCCGCTGATGCCGAACATCAGACCAAAGAAGATTCCCGCCACCATGCCGACCTTGCCCGGCATGAGTTCCTGCGCAAATACCACGATGGCCGAGAAGGCCGACGAGATCACGAAGCCGATGATCACCGTCAGCGCCGCAGTCCAGAACAGGTTCACATACGGCAGCGCCAGCGTGAACGGCGCCGCACCCAGGATCGACATCCAGATCACGCGCTTGCGGCCAATGCGGTCGCCGATCGGGCCGCCCATGAAAGTGCCCGCAGCGACAGCCGCCAGGAACAGGAACAGGTACATCTGCGCATTCGACACCGACACGCCGAATTTATCGATCAGGTAGAAGGTGTAGTAGCTGGTCAGGCTGGACATGTAGATGTACTTCGAGAAGACCAGCAGCGCCAGCACCGTCATGGCGCCATACACTTTTGCTTTCGGCAGCGGCGACACCGCCGCAGCGACAGCCTTCTTCGGCTGCGCCAGATGGTGACTGTGCCAGCGGCTCACATACACCAGCGCCGCAATCGCGGCCACTACCAGCACCGCAAACCAGGCGATATTGGCCTGGCCCCGGCCGATGATCACCGCCGCCGCCAGCACTGGACCCAGCGCCGAACCGGCATTGCCGCCCACCTGGAACAGCGACTGCGCAAAGCCGAAACGTCCGCCCGATGCGGCACGCGCCACGCGCGAGGCTTCAGGGTGGAAGGTCGACGAACCGACGCCGATCAGCGCGGCCGAAATCAGCAGCGCGTGGAACGACGAGGCGAAGGACATCATCAACACGCCCACCAGCGTGGCCACCATCCCCATCGGCAGCAGGAACGGCATTGGGCGCTTGTCGGTGTACGCGCCGATCCACGGCTGGAGCAGCGACGCGGTGCACTGGAAGGTCAGCGTGATCAGGCCGACCTGGGTGAAGGTCAGACCAAATTCGGCCTTCAGCATCGGGTAGATCGACGGCAGCATGGCCTGCGTCAGGTCATTCAGCAGGTGGACCAGCGCCACCACGCCGAGGATGCGCATGACGGTGTCGCCGTGGGGCCGCCCAATGGCTGTGGCGGCGGGTGCGGTTGCAGTATTCATAGTAAAGACCTTGTTTTAGGATGATGACAGTGTAATATGGTCGGCAAAGCTTGATATTCCAACTATCGTCGAATAGGTGACAAATGCCCGATGCCAGCCGCAGCACCGACCACCGCGATTACCAGCGCGTGCCGCGTGTCGTCACGGCGCTGGCGCGCGATACGGAGCATGGCGTCACCGCGCCGGCGCACAGCCATGAACGCGCCCAGCTGCTGTACGCCACCCAGGGCCTGATGCGGGTGCAGACCGACGGCGGCGTGTGGATCCTGCCGCCGCGCCGCGCGCTGTGGATACCGTCCGGCGTCACACATCACTGGACCTCGGTCAGCAAGGTCACCATGCACACAATTTACGTGGAACCCGGCGCCGCCAGACAATTTGGCGACAGCTGCCGTGTGATCGAAGTCAGTCCGCTGCTGCGCGAGCTGATACTGGCGCTGCTGGACGAGCCGATTGAATATCCGATTCCGGGACGCGGCGAACATCTGGCGATGCTGATCCTGTCCGAATTGAAGGCGGCGGAAACGGTGCCGATTGCGATTCCATGGCCGCGCGACCGCCGGCTGGTGGCGGTGTGCAGCGCCATCATGGCCGATCCGGGCAGCAGCCGGAATATCGAACAGTGGGCTGATGAAGTGGGTGCCAGCGCGCGCACGCTGATCCGCCTGTTCCCCAAGGAGACCGGCCTGCATTACCGCCAGTGGGTGCAGCAGGTGCATCTGGCGGAGGCCTTCAACCGCCTGGCGCAAGGCCAGAGCGTGGGCGAGATTGCGGCGACGCTGGGCTATGCCAGTCCAAGCGCGTTCAGCGCCATGTTCCGCCGCATTCTCGGCAAAACGCCGCAGCACTACCTGACCGAGTGGCGCCAGCCGCTTACGCAGCATCCAGCGTAAAACGGAACACCGCGCCCAGATCGGGTTCGCTCACCAGTTCTATGCTGCTGTGATGGAGTTGCAGGATGCGGTTGACCGTCAGCAGGCCAAGGCCGCCGACACGGTATTCGCCTTGCAGCGCCACCGGGCGGCGGAACAGGTTGTCGCGCATGGCGGCTGGCACGCCGGGGCCGGTATCGGCTACCGTGACAACGATCTTGCCGCCGGCGCCCGGCTGCACCGTGATTTCGACTTCGCCGCCGGCCGGCGTGTGGCGCAGCGCGTTATCGAATAGATTGGTCAGCACGCGCTCGATCATGCCCAGGTCCGCGCGCACCATCGGCGCCGGATGCGGCAGCGTCGCCATCAGGCGCACCTGGCGTTCGGCCGCTTGCAGTTCGAATTTCTGGAACACGTCCTGGATCAGGTCCGACAGCGAGAACGCCTCCAGCTCCGGCTGCACCGAGCCATGCTCCAGGCGCGCCAGCTCGAACAGGGCTTGCGCAAGCCGTCCCACCTTCTGGCTCTGCGCCAGCGCGATGCCGAGGTAGCGCTGGCGCTCCGCCGCGTCCAGCGTTTCGTCTTTCAGCGACAGCGTCTCCAGATAGCCGTGCAAGGAGCCCAGCGGCGTGCGCAAGTCGTGCGAGATATTCGCCACCACTTCGCGCCGGTCGTGATCCAACTGGCGCATGGTTTTCCACTGATCGTTGATGCGCGAGGCCATGTCGCCAAAGGCGTGTTCCAGCACCGCGATTTCGTCGCGCTGGCTGGCGGCCTCCGGCACCGCCACTGGCAGCGTCAGTTGATCGGCCTTGGTGTCGAGCTGCCGCATGGTGGTGGTCAGCCGGCGCAGCGGACGGGTAATCAGGCGGAAGGCAATCAGGCCGGCGATCAGCACCAGCGCGGCTACCACCACCATCGACCACAACGTGGTGCGCAGCACCGAGCTGGCGGTGGCGCGCGCGGCCAGGCGGTCGTGCTCTTCGCTTTGCAAAATCACGTAGATGTAGCCGACCTTGCGTTCACCGGCGCGCAGCACGGCCACGCTGAATACTTTGCGGCCGGTCTCGCTGCGCGGATCGTCGCCCTGTATCGGCAAGGGCTCGTTGGCCAGCAGGCGACGGATCGGCTCCAGGCCCACATGATCGCGCTTCAGGCTTCCGTTCGGCGCGGCGTGGCCGACGATGCGGCCGTCCATGTCCAGCAGATAGACTTCCACGCTGGGATTCACGTCCATCAAACGGCTGAACAGGCGGCGCACGGCCTCGGGGCTGATACCTTGCGTAGCGGTGGTATCGTCTTCCGCGTGCATCAGCTGCGCATCCAGCGCGATGCTGCGCGCCAGCCCGCGTGACAGGCCCTGCACCACTTCCTTCTCATGCATGATGTTGGCGCGGATCTGCAGCCATGCGGACGCGCCGCAGCAGGCCAGCAGCAGGATCGAGAACACCAGCGACAGGCGCTGCGACAGCGTCAGGTTCATGCTGACTCGCCGGCGCTGGCGTATCTGTAGCCTTTGCCCCAGACGGTCAGGATGCGCGTAGGGTCGGCCGGATCGGCCTCGATCTTGGCGCGCAGGCGGTTGATGTGGGTGTTGACGGTGTGTTCGTAGCCGTCATGCTGATAACCCCACACCTGGTTCAGCAAATCCAGCCGCGAGAACACTTTTTCAGGATGCTTGATGAAGAAGTACAGCAGGTCGAATTCGCGCGGCGTAAGGTCCAGCGCACTGCCGTTGACGCTAGCCTGGCGCGTCAAGGGATCGACGCGCACGCCGTTCAGTTCCAGCGCCCCGCCCTCATTGCGCTGGTTGCGCGACATGGCGTCGGCCCGGCGCAGCAGCGCTTTAACGCGCGCCACCAGTTCCAAGACCGAGAACGGCTTGGGCAGGTAATCGTCCGCGCCCAGCTCCAGACCGAGGATGCGGTGCACCTCGCTGGCACGCGCGCTGGTGATGATAATCGGCGTATAAGTCGTCATGGCGCGTGCCTGGCGGCAGATTTCCAGTCCATCCACGCCGGGCAGCATGATGTCGAGGATGAGCGCATCCCAGCCGCCGGTGCGCACCTGGGCCAGGCCTTGCGCACCATCGGCGCAATGCGTCACCTGATACCCCTCATCCTGGAGGTGCATGCGCAGCAGGTCTGCGATATGTATGTCGTCTTCGACAATTAAGACACGTTTAGCGGGTTCCATGGTCCGTATTGTGCAGGATTCCTGCGATGAAAAGTATCACAAATCGTTTACGTTTACGTGAGGATTTTGTCAGCACCGGGAGCGCAGAATGGCTCCATCGTCATTCCACCTACGGAGACCAGCATGACAACCAGACGTTCTTTCCTGCTCACCAGCGGCGCCGCCCTGCTGGCCAGCGTCGCCTACCGCACCACCATCGCCGGCCCGGCCGCCGCATGGGAAGTGACTCACACCGACGCCGAATGGCGCGCCCTGCTTTCGCCTGCCCAGTACGAGGTGCTGCGCAAGCATGGCACCGAACGGCCGTTCAGCAGCCCATTGTACAAAGAGCACCGCGCCGGCAAATTCGTGTGCGCCGGCTGCCAGAATCCGCTGTTCTCGTCGAAGAACAAGTTCGATAGCGGCACCGGCTGGCCAAGCTTCTGGAAGCCGCTGGACCGTGGCGTCATCACCAGCCGCACCAATGCGCTCGGCCTGTACGGCGTGGAAGTTGTGTGCCGCCGCTGCGGCAGCCATCTGGGCGACGTGTTCGACGACGGCCCGGAACCGACCGGCCTGCGTTACTGCATCGACGGCGTCGCGCTCAATTTCGCCGCCGGCGAAGCCTGATACGGAGATCACATCATGTTACTGATACTGCTTGCTTATCTCGGCGGCGCGCTGACCATCGTCAGCCCATGCATTCTGCCGGTGCTGCCGTTTGTATTTGCCCGCACCGGCCAACCATTCGCCCGTAGCGGCCTGCCGCTGCTGGCCGGCATGGCGCTGACCTTTGCGCTGGTCGCCACGCTGGCTGCCGTCGGCGGCGGCTGGGTGGTGCAAGCCAACCAGTACGGCCGCTGGCTGGCACTGGCGCTGATGGCCTTCTTCGGCCTGACCTTGCTGCTGCCGCACCTGGCGGATCGCCTGACCAAGCCACTGGTGGCGCTGGGCGACCGGCTGTCCAACAAGGTGCAGCAGGCTGACGCCTCGGGCGAAGGTGCAACAGGTGCTCGCTCGTCGTTCCTGCTCGGCGTGGCGACCGGCTTGCTGTGGGCGCCGTGCGCCGGCCCGGTGCTGGGCCTCGTGCTGACCGGCGCCGCGCTGAATGGCGCCAGCGTCGGCACCACGCTGCTGCTGTTGGCCTATGCCGCCGGCGCCGCCACTTCGCTGGCACTGGCGCTGCTGGTCGGCGGTAAAGTCTTCAGCGCGATGAAGCGCTCGCTGGGCGCCGGCGAGTGGGTCCGCCGTGGCCTGGGCGCTGCGATGCTGGCCGGCGTAGTGGCCATCGCCACCGGCCTCGATACCGGCCTGCTGACGCAAGTGTCGACCGTCGCCACCTCCGGCGTCGAGCAAAAGCTGATCGATACGCTGGCCCCGCGCAGCAATTCGGAGAACGATAACGTGCCTGCCCAAGGCGGCGCCATGATGCGCAGCGCAGCAGCGGCCCACAGCGACGAAGCCGCAGCGGGTGGCGCGATGATGTCGCGTGCCGCTATGGTTGGCGACGCCGCCGGTCCGGCCATGCGGGCAATGCGCGTCGCAGCACACGGCAACGACAAGCTGCCAATCGAAGGCAAGCTGCCGCAGTTGGACGGTGCAGTCGAATGGCTGAACTCCAAGCCGCTGACCGCAGCACAGCTGAAAGGCAAAGTGGTGCTGGTCGACTTCTGGACTTACTCGTGCATCAACTGCCTGCGCAGCCTGCCCTACACCAAAGCCTGGGCCGAGAAGTACCGTGACCAGGGCCTGGTGGTGATCGGCGTGCACGCACCGGAATTCGCCTTCGAGCGCAACGTCGGCAACGTGCGCAAGGCGGTCAAGGACCAAGGCATCACTTTCCCGGTGGCGATCGATAACGATTACGCGATCTGGCGCGCCTTCGGCAACCAATACTGGCCGGCGCATTATTTCATTGACGCTCAGGGCCGCATCCGCCACCATCATTTCGGCGAAGGCGAGTACGCGCAGTCGGAGCAGGTCATCCAGAAACTGCTGGAAGAAGCGGGCCGCGAGAACGTGACCAACACCGTGGTCAGCACCGAGGATGCACACGGCGTGCAGCAGCAGTCGGATATGGACTCGGTCGCATCGCCGGAGACCTATCTCGGCTTCGAGCGCACCCAGAATTTCGCCTCGCCGGAAAAGCAGGCAGCCAACGCCGCCCGCCAATACACGGCGCCTGCCAAGCCGGCACTGAACCAGTGGGGCCTGGGCGGCAACTGGCTGTCGCAGGCGGACCAGATCACGCTGAACAAGGGCAGCGGCAGCATCGTCTACCGGTTCCATGCGCGCGACTTGCACCTGGTGCTGGGGCCGACCAAAGACGGCAAGCCGGTGCGCTTCCGCGTGACCATCGACGGCGTTGCGCCGGGCCAGAACCACGGCACCGACGTGGCGTCCGACGGCAGCGGCATCGTCGACAGCCAGCGCCTGTATCAGCTGGTGCGGCAAACAGGCAATGCCGGCGATGTCGGCGACCACACCTTCAGCATTCAATTCCTCGATCCCGGCGTACAAGCCTACGCCTTCACCTTCGGTTAAACAGGAGCATCGCCATGAAAAACCTTGTACTCAAAATCGGCGCACCAATCGCCCTCCTCGTCGGCGTCATCTTCCAGCAGCACGCCGCATCGGCGGCGGAAGCCGCCGTCATCATCGCGCCGCCGGCGGTGGATGAACCGGCCGGCAGCGAACACTCGGCCACCGCCATCTTTGCCGGCGGCTGCTTCTGGGGCGTGCAAGGCGTGTTCCAGCACGTGAAAGGCGTCAGCAATGCCGTCTCGGGCTACACCGGCGGCGACGCGCGCACCGCCACCTACGAGATGATCGAAAACGGCGACACCGGCCATGCGGAATCGGTGAAGATCACTTACGATCCAACCCAAGTCAGCTATGGCAAGCTGCTGCAGATCTTCTTCTCGGTGACGCACGATCCGACCACCTTGAATCGCCAGGGCGGCGACGTCGGCACGCAGTACCGCTCCGCCATCTTCCCGCAAACGCCGGTGCAACGCGCGGTGGCCGAGAAATATATCGCCCAGCTGGACGCCTCGCACGTGTTCAAAAAGCCGCTGACGACCAGGATCGAAACGGACAAGAAGTTCTACGTGGCCGAGTCCTATCACCAGAACTATCTGACGCTGCATCCGACAGATCCCTACATCGCTTATAACGACTTGCCAAAAGTGTCAAATCTAAAGCGCGTGCTACCAGACCAGTATCGCGCGGATGCGGTACTCGTGCGCAATGCTATGTAGCGCGCCGCCTCCTGCGTGAGAATGCTAAGCTGCGCGGCATCATTCACGCAGGAGAAGTCATATCTAACCGCGTTTATTTCTGCTGTTCCGATTTGGCCTTGTCGCCGGCCATGCGCGCCGCGCTAGGCGCCAGGCGCCAGGCGCTTCGCTCTGTCCGAAGAGTGGATCGGCCGGATTGCAGCCGAGCCTTACCAGATCGAGGGCTTCCGTCTGGCCGGCGCTGCCAATACATCCGACGAATGGCCGCTACGCCTGGCGCCAACGCCACCACCGTCCCCATCGGACTCGCCGAAGAAGAAATCCAGATGGCTGTTCTGGCTGCGCTGACATCGGCGATAATGCAGGCATGGACAAATTAATTTCAGAACTGAGAAGGCTGTTCCTGCTCAACGCCGACAATCACCAG
The DNA here is from genome assembly GCF_009857535.1 of Duganella margarita. Taxonomy (GTDB): domain Bacteria; phylum Pseudomonadota; class Gammaproteobacteria; order Burkholderiales; family Burkholderiaceae_D; genus Rugamonas; species Rugamonas margarita. The sequence continues at coordinate 35,445 of NZ_WWCS01000018.1, read as the reverse complement.
CGCCTGCAGCATCACCTGCGCGGCGAGGCGACGTTTGCCTTCGACCTGGCGCAGGACGGCATGACGCGCGCCATCGTCATCGATTTTCACAAAGCGTCTGGCGAGCAGCACTGGCTGCGGTTATGCGAAGTCGCCAACGCGCTGCAATCGGATCTGGATTTGCCCGCGCCGGCGGTCAGCGTGTCGGGTGGCGAGAGCTATCGTCTGTGGCTGTCGCTGGCCTCGCCGATCTCCACCGAACGCGCACGCCAGTTCCTGGCTTTGCTGCACAAGGCTTACTTTGAAGACGAAGCGATTGATCTGGGCCGCACGGTAGTGGAACTGCCGCCCTGCCTGCACGTCGCCACCGGCTTGTGGGCGTCGTTCATCAATCCCGGCATGGGCAGCGCGCTGGCCGAAGACCTGGGCCTGGAAATGCCGCCGAATGAATTATCGCAGGCGGCATTCCTGGAAAAACTGCATTGCATCAGCGACGAAGCATTCGCGCACGCGATGGACACGCTGCAACGCCGCCACACCGCAGTCAAGGCCCCGCCGGCGCCTATGCCATCCGCCGCCACGCCGCAAGGCCTGCTGCTGAAAGACGCTACGCTGGAAGACATCGTCAAGCACCTGCACGCGCTCGGCATCGAGCCCACCTTCCGCCACGTACTAAAAAACTAGCGCACCGCCAGCGACACGCTCGGCGGGAACTGCGGCGCGCGCCGGTGCAGCGTCGACTGTTCATAGGCATACGCCATGCGGATCAACGCCGCCTCGCTGTAGGCCGCGCCGACAAACGACAGGCCCACCGGCAGTCCATGTACATGCCCTGCCGGCACCGTAATGTGCGGATAACCTGCCACCGCTGCCGGCGAAGAGAAACCGCCGACAAAGTGATCGCCGTTGATAAAGTCCGTCAGCCACGCCGGGCCGCCGGTCGGCGCCACCAGTGCGTCGAGCTGGTGCTGCTTCATCACCTGGTCGATGCCTTCCGCGCGCGCGTAGCGGCGGTTGTTGGCCAGCGCTTCTTTGTAGGCCGGCGACTCCAGATTGCCCTTGGCCTGCGCCTGCTCCAGGTACTCCTGCCCGAAGTAAGGCATCTCCTGCTGCTGATGCTTTTGATTGAACGCGATCACGTCGGCCATATTGGACACCGGCGCGTTCGGCGCATACTCTTTCAGGTACGCTTCCAGATCGGTCTTGAATTCGTACAGCAGCACCTCGGTTTCGCTGTCGCCATACTTGCCGACGTTGGGCACTTCGGTGTCCACCAGCACCGCGCCTTGCGCCTTCAGGTCCAACAGCGCCTTTTCGATCACCGCATCCAGCTCCGGCAGATGGCCGAAGAAATTACGGGCCACGCCAATGCGCACGCCTTTCAAGCCGCCCTTGTCCAAAGCCGCGCGGTAGTCGCCAACCTTGCCGACGCTTTCCGACGTTACCGGATCTTTCGGGTCCACGCCCGTCATCGCCGACAGCATCAAAGCCGCATCGGCGACGCTGCGCGCCATCGGGCCGGCGGTGTCCTGCGAATGCGCGATCGGGATAATGCCGCTGCGGCTGACCAGGCCCAGTGTCGGCTTGATGCCAACCAGCCCGCAAATCGAGGCCGGCGACACGATCGACCCATCGGTCTCGGTGCCCACCGCCAGCGTCGCCAGACCGGCGGCAATCGCCGCGCCGGAGCCGGAACTGGAACCGCTGCAATTGCGGTCCAGTGAATACGGATTCAAGGTCAAGCCACCGCGCCCGCTCCAGCCGCTGACGGAATTGGTGGAGCGCATATTTGCCCACTCGCTCAAATTGGTCTTGCCGATGATGACCGCGCCGGCCGCCCGCAGTTGCGCCGTCACATGGGCATCGCGCGCGGCGCGCACGCCGGCCAGCGCCAGCGAACCCGCCGTAGTGCTCATGCGGTCGCCGGTGGCGATGTTATCTTTCAGTAGAACGGGGATGCCGTGCAGCGGGCCGCGCACGCGCTTGAGGTTGCGCTCGCGGTCCATCTCCAGCGCGATCTTCAGCGCTTCCGGATTGATTTCGATGATGGAGTTCAGGCGTGGGCCAGACTTGTCGATGGTCTTGATGCGCGCCAGGTACTGCGACGTCAGCGAATGCGAGGTCAGCTTGCCGGCCTCCATCATCTGCTGCTGCTCCCAGACGCCGGCGTCGAGGATGCCGCCGGTGCCCAGCGTCTTGGCCGATACGCCACCCGCGACAGCCCCTGCCGCCAACCCAATTTTTACGAAATCCCTGCGGTCCATGCCATCCTCGTGGTTGAATTGCATTTGTTGCGTTGCATTAATATATCAGCAGGTTGTAACTTCCACCACAAAAATTGACGAAAAAAAAGCACACCGGCTTGCGCGGGTGTGCCTTTTTTGCAAAAACGTCGTATTAGTTGCGTACGACTTTCTTGAATTCGTTGGTGCGGGTGTCGATTTCGATCAGGTCGTCTTGCGAAACGAACAGTGGCACCTGGATCGAGAACTGCTTCGATTCGATGGCGTTTTCGATTTTCGCTTCTTTGGTCACGTTGCCCGAAGTGTTGCCTTTAACTGCAGGCTCCGAGTACACGATCTGACGCTGGATGGTGGTTGGCAGTTCTACCGAGATGGCTTTGCCATCGTAGAACACGGCTTCGCATTCCATGCCGTCTTTCAGGTAGTTCAGCGATTCGCCCAGGTTTTCTTCTTCGATTTCGTACTGTTCGTAGTCAGCGTCCATGAACACGTACAGTGGATCGGCGAAGTACGAATAGGTCACTGGCTTTTTGTCCAGAACCACGACGTCGAACTTGTCGTCACCGCGGAAGACGTTTTCCAGCGGTGCGTTGGTCAGCAGGTTCTTCATCTTCCACTTGTAGGTGAAGCCCGTGCGGCTGGAACCATTGACATCGGAGCGCAGCACGATGAATGGCTTAGCGTCAACCATAATGATATTGCCAACACGAATTTCTTTTGCAGGTTTCATAGTAATTCTACTTAATAAGGTGGTTGCGTAAAGATCATCGTCGCCACGCAGGCTTACGTTTGATCGGGTAAAAAATGCGTCAGAGATTAACCCGGCATTGTACCTTGTTTTTCCGGCAGCGCCTATCTCAGCGTGGCTGCAAACGACAGCATATTGGTGGCCAGATCGCCGTGCGCCAGCATTTGCTGCTGCCATTCGGCGGCGCGGACGGTGGCAGCGGCGCTCTCTCCCGCCAGCGCGCCCCATAAGGCGGACCAGTCAACCCGATTCGTCGATGCGCCGTTCCATGCCAGCGAAAACGATGCCAAGCCAGGCAGCTCGCCGGCGTAGCGTTGCAGGAAGGCGCGCAGCTTCTTGTGGTGCAGGTTCTCGTCCTGCGGGTAAATGTGCCAGATGAACGGCTTGCCGGCCCACTGCGCGCGCACGAAGGAATCCTCGCCGCGCACGAAATTCAAATCGCAGGCCCACAGCAGCTTGTCGTAATCCGGCTGCGGCACGAACGGCAGCACGCGCACCGTCAATGCGCCGTGCGTGGCAACCTCGCCCGCCTTGCCCTCGCCGCCCGTGAAAGCGCGCACGGCGTCGGCCGCCACGCCTTCCGGCACCAGGCAGGCGACTGGCGCAGCGCCCTGCCGCCAGACTTCGAACAGCGCCGCCACCGGCGCATGCGGATAGCAGAACAGCGACACCTTGGTGGCCGCGATTTCGTGCGGCGTCACGCCCAGTTGCTGGAGGAACGGCGCCGGCGCGAATTGCAGGCGTTGCTGTTCCAGCGCCGCCTCGCGCAGCAGGCCGCCGGTTTTCTCGGTAAAGCCAGGGAAGAAAAAATGCTTGACCAGCGACTGCGGCTGCGACGACGGCAGGCGGTGACAGCCCTCCACCCACTCCTCGGCCGTCAAGCCTTCCAGGTTGAACCACACGGGACGCGGCTGGCGCTGCGCCATCGCGTTGATGTAACCGGGCGGCAGATCGACTGCGAAAAATTCCACCACGATGTCGGCCACCTCGTCCGGCGTGTAGACCTCGTCCTGACTGCGCCAGTGACGCACCGTCACGCCCTCCACCTGCTGGCGTTCGGCAGCCACGTCCACCAGGGGGCAGATGCGCTGGAAGCTGGCCAGGTCATCGACATACAGCGTGACCGCCAGCCCATGCTCGCGCACCAGCTGTTTGGCAAGACGCCAGCAGATGCCGATGTCGCCGTAGTTGTCGACCACGCGGCAGAACAGGTCCAGTTTCATATGTGTACAGGCAGAAAAAATCGAGGCTGGATGATACCTGATTACCGCGCAGCGGCCACCAAGAATACCAAAACTTCATACATCGCCCCCAGTCCAATCCTTCCAGCGCGGCCCCCTGGCCCGCTGCAATCACCAACAACAAGGAGATGTCATGAACGAGTTTCAACAATACTATGGACAACAAATGGTACCCCAACAATACGGCGAGCTGGCCCCGCAAGGCTTCCTCGGCGGCCTGATCGGTGCACCGCTGGGCGGCCTGATTGGTCGCGGCATCGGCGGCCTGTTCGGCAATGCCAACCTGGGCCGCCAGATCGGCTCGGCCGCCGGCGGCATTGGCGGCGGGCTGCTGCCATTTGGCGTTGATCCGGTCGCTGCCGCCTATGCGCAGCAAGCACAACAACAGCAACTGCTACAACAAGCCCAGCTGGCGCAACAAGGGCTGGCCCCGCAAGGCTGGTTCGGCAACATCATCAAGAGCGTGGCGCAGCCGCTGGGTGGTGCGATTGGCGGCGCGTTTGGCAACGCCGGCCTGGGTAACACCATCGGTGGCATCGCCGGCCAGCTGGGCGGCATGCTGCCGTTTGCCGTCGACCCGGTGACGCAAGCCTACGCGCAGCAAGCGCAGCTGCAACAGCTACAGCAGCTACAACAACAGGGCCTGGCCCCGCAAGGCTGGTTCGGCAATATCATCAAGAGCGTCGGCCGTCCGCTGGGTGGCATGATCGGCGGCGCGCTGGGCAATGCGGGCCTGGGCAATACCATCGGCGGCATCGCCGGCCATCTGGGCGGCATGCTGCCCTTCGCCGCCGATCCGGTCGCACAGGCCTACGCGCAGCAGGAAGCGCTGATGCAGCAGCAAGGCATCGCCCCGCAAGGCTGGCTGGGCGACCTGATGCGCAAATACCGTCCGTACACCGGCATCATCAGCCCCACCGTGCCGGTGCCGCCCAATCCCAACATCCTGCCATTCGGCGCCGACCCGGTCACCCAGGCCTACGCCCAGGGCCAGCAGGACGTGCTGGCACAACAAGGTCTGGCGCCGCAAGGCTGGTTCGGCAACATCATCAAGAGCGTGGCGCAGCCGCTGGGCGGCGCGATTGGCGGCGCTTTCGGTAACGCCGGCCTGGGCAACACCATCGGCGGCATCGCCGGTCAGCTGGGCGGCATGCTGCCGTTCGGCGCCGATCCGGTGACGGCCGCCTATGCGCAACAAGCACAACAGGCACAGCTGGCGCAACAGGCACAACTGGCGCAACTGGCGGCGGCCCAGCAAGCCAATAGCGCGCTGTACGGCCAGCAAACCCTGCATTGATCGCGGCAGCGCCCGGATGCGGGCGCGCGCCAATTTGCCCTCCGGCGGCCCCGCTGCCGGAGGGCGCTGTGCTTTAAGGAGAATTCCTCATGCCCGAAACCTCAAGCGCCACGCAAGCCATACCGGACAAGGCCCGCTTCCTCGTCCATGCCGCGCGCGGCGCGCCGCTCAACGACTTCCTGGCGGTGGCGTCCACCGATCCCGAGATCGCCGTGGTCGACGTCATCGGCCCGCGCGACCGGCCGCACACGGCGGTGGTGGAAATCAGCCCGGACAAGGCGCGCCTGCTGGACCAGCATTTCCGCCTTACCGGCACGCCCTCGCACCAATTGACCATAGAACCGGACCGCCCGCTCTCCATGTTCGACAGCGACGCAGCCGACCCATTTTGAAAGGACCATCATGCCTAAAAATCCCAATGGCGGCAGCACCACGCCGCCGGACCTTCCAGCTTCCGCGGTTGACGGCGACACCGCCGCGCCGGCGGAAAGCGGCAACCCTGGCGGCCGCCGCTCCGGCTCCACCTCAAGCAGTGCCAGCAGCAGCGGCGACACGCGCGCCGCCGACACCGTAGCCAGCAGCGCCGACGGCGAGTCCGCACCGCACAGCAACGGCCACGCCGGCGGCACCGGCCACGCCATCGGCGCGCGCAAAAAACAATTCGTCATCGCCCCGCGCCATCAGACCGAAGCCCTACAGACACTGGGCTTCCAGCCCCTGCAGTTCGACGCGCTGGAGCAGGCGCTGCGCAATAGCAACGATATCGAGGTGGTCGACAAGGTCGGCCCGCGCTCGGTGCTGAGCGCGCTGTCGGACGGCAGCGGCTCGTCGCAAGGCGTGCTGGTGGCGCGCATGACGGAGCAGAAAGCCGCAGCGCTGCATCAGCAAGGCCAGGGCCGCCTGCTGGTGGAGCGCGACCAGCACCTGGCGCTGATGGACCCGTCGCTGCGCCTGCCCGCCATGGTCACCGGCGTGACGCCGACCAATGGCGGCGGACCGGTGCTCAACGCCGTCATCAGCGTGGTCGGCAAGGACGGCGCGCCGCAGGCGAATGCCGAAGTGTCGCTGTTCGGCAGCATGCTGCCCGCCAGCGGCGTGACCGACGCCAACGGCCGCGTGACCTTGTCGCTGTTCGGCGAAACGCCCGACACCGTGCGCGGCCTGTACGTCAAGCCCAAGGCCGACTACTGGAGCTTCTACCAGAGCGACCCCGACATCAGCAGCGACGAGCCGAACGTGGTGGCGCTGCGCGCGCTGTCCGACTGGCCGGCACTGGCCGGTTTTCCGCGCCAGCGCTGCTACAACTGGGGCCAGAAAGCGATGCGGCTCGACCAGCTGCCCGGCAACTATCGCGGCCAGGGCGTGAAGATCGCCATCATCGATTCCGGCGCCGCCACCTCGCACGACAATCTGCACGGCATCCGCGCCGGCTTCGATGTCCTCAATAAGAAAACCAATCCGGACGGCTGGAACCAGGACACGCTGGGCCACGGCACCCACTGCGCCGGCGTGATCGCGGCGGCCGACATCGCCTCCGGCATTCGCGGCTTCGCGCCGGATGCGGAAGTGCACGCCTGCAAACTGTTCCCCGGCGGCCAGGTCAGCCAGCTGATCGACGCGCTGGAATACTGCATCGACAAGCAGATCGACGTGGTCAACCTGTCGCTGGGCGGCGCTGAAGTCTCGGAAGCGCTGGAGCAGCAGATCATCCGCGCCAAGCGCGCCGGCGTGGCGTGCATCGTTGCGGCCGGCAACTCGGGCGGACCGGTGCAGTACCCTGCTTCGTCGCCCAACGTGCTGGCAGTGTCGGCTATCGGCAAGCTGGACGAATTCCCGGCCGACAGCTACCACGCGCAGACGCTGGATGCCAATGTCGACGCCAACGGCTACTTCACGGCCAAGTTCAGCTGCTTCGGGCCGCAGGTGGGCGTGTGCGCGCCGGGCGTGGCGATCACCTCGTGCGTGCCGCCGAATAACTTCGCCGCCTGGGACGGCACCTCGATGGCCACGCCGCATGTGACCGGACTGGCGGCGCTGACGGTGGCGCATCATCCGGACTTCCAGACCGCGCAATACCAGGCGCGCGGACCGGAGCGGGTCGAGCGGCTGTTCCAGATCATCCGCGCCAGCGCGCACCGCGTCAGCCTGGGCGACCAGAGCCACACCGGGTTCGGCTTGCCGGATGTGTTGTTGGCGGTGGGCTTGCAATCGCAGGCCGCGCGGCCGGCGATGCAGCCGCAGCAGATGATGGGGCCGATGGTTGCGCCGCTCGTCGCACCGATGATCGCGCCGCTGATGGCGACGCCGATGATGGCGCAGGCGCCGGTGTACGATCCGTTCGCGTTCGACGTTGCGCGCACGCACCTGGGCAACTTCGGCATGCAGTGGCCGCAGCTGCACGTGGGCCAGTTCCCGATCCCGAAACCATACAACCCGATCATGTGGTGAGCCCGGAAATGCAAAAAGCCGCACAAGGCGGCTTTTTGCATGATTTGGCGTCCCCAGGGGGATTCGAACCCCCGTACTCACCGTGAAAGGGTGATGTCCTAGGCCTCTAGACGATGGGGACAGAAACTGTCCGTACTGGCCGTTTGGAAATGTCGCGTTGGCGTCCCCAGGGGGATTCGAACCCCCGTACTCACCGTGAAAGGGTGATGTCCTAGGCCTCTAGACGATGGGGACATTTCCAAGGCGCGAATCATAGCAGCAGCCTACCGCGAACGCAATAGCCAACCCGGTTTTTGCTGAAAAAACACAGCAAGATTGGCAGTGCCGCAACGTTGCTTATTCGGCAGTGCTGGGACTCCAGAAGGCCTGCCGCACGAAGGGCAGCGCTTGCAGTTGCGCGACCAGCAGATCGAGGTCGTCGCCATCCACCGAAGTGCTGGCCAGCGTGGCCTCGATCTCTACCTCGTCGTTGCCGAAGGGATGCAAGTTGAGCGCGCGGGTCGGATAATTGCCGCGCTCCAGCGCCTCCTCCAGCTGCGCCATCACCGTTTTCTGGTGCGGCCGTTCCGCGATGACGTAAACGATGTTGGTTACTTCAACCGATTCGACATCGATCGGCTTGCGGTTGATCTGATTGACGATGGGTCGCAGCAGCGTATTGGCGGCCAGCACAAACAGCGCGGCCAGCACCGCTTCCAGGATCAGATCGGCGCCAGCCGCAGCACCGACGCAGGCCGAACCCCACAGCGTCGCCGCCGTATTCAGCCCGCGCACATTGCCGTCTTCCCGCATGATCGCGCCGGCGCCGAGAAAACCGATGCCGGACACCACGTAGGCAATCACATGCACCGCGCCCTCATGTCCCTGCAAGCGATTGGCCATATCCACAAACATCGCCGCGCCGACCGCCACCAGCACATTGGTTCGCAATCCAGCAGTGCGCTGCCGATACTGTCGCTCCAGCCCAATCACGCCACCCAGCACAAACGCAGCGCCCAGCGACACCAGCGTATCCAGCAAGGAATCCAGATTGATATTGGCGAGCATCTGCATAGTAAAGACTTTACCTCGAGCGAGAGGCGACAGCGAAAAGAGAGCACAATACTTTGCCAGGATTACCAGCACATGACATTGCTGAATTGGCTCCTCTGCCGAGCCCTCAGTATGATCGAAGCCTCCCCCCCTATTCCGCCGCTGCAGCAACACGACAAAGTGCCACAGGTGGCCAACTTCGAGGAAATATTCTGTACCCCATGCTCACGACCGGCCGCTTACGCCCCAAGTGGAGGTTGAATATTATTAGACGCCTCTGTTGGCTGCCAAAATATCACGAAAATTAATTAACAATTCGGAAAATATAATTAAATCACCGAATATTGAAAATTCTCTTAACCAAGTTATCCCAACTGCTTCCTTTTCGCGGCGGAAGTGCAACTTTATTTACCATATATAAATAATTTACAAAACTAGTTGAATCGCCGAAATAATTCGGATAAGCCTCTTTCAGACCGCCAATTGCGGTAGTGGAAACTAACGCAACAACTGAATTTTTTGATTCTGCAACAGCTTTTTCTGCTTTAATATACGCTTCTTCAGCTAGAGAAACCAGATCGTCGCTATAGTGTGAAAATTTAACACTTCTAATCTTTGTATCCACCTCGATCAGAGCATAACCATCAAATGGCGATTCGCTAAGATGTTGATCGAAAATCTTTAACGACTGGGCAAATGCCTCAAATCTTGAAATTACCGCTAGCGCATTGCTTGCGGATTGTGTTGCACGGCATTGCTCAATATTGTTATCATTAGAAATAACGGCCTCACTAAAGGATTCAAATTTTTTCCGCCCGTTAAATGTGTCAAAAAGATGAATTGATTCCATTATCGAAAACTGGCCGCTAATTAAGGCGAAGAATTCTTTCCACTTAGGATCACCCGAGCTAGATTTCAGCGCTTGACCAGTGAAAAGATCAACAATTTCCAAAGCCGTCGCCCAACTATGTTGCAGAGCGGTTCTGACCTGTATTTCTATACTCTTCAAATCATCTGCCGAATCACCAGGAAAATTTCCTATTAAATGATATCCACGATATCCATCATCTTTTGGCTCAGAAATATAGTCTTTGGCCCGAATCTTGCCGCTAGGTGTTCGAAACTCGGGACGTTTTCGGAGTTCACGAACCAATTGACGTAGCCGCTTTTCATTCGAAACAATCGCTCTACATCCCCCAATATCTTGCATGTTCTTCAGCTTCATTTGGTTAAATCTGCGAAGTTTTGCGACAATTGAGACGTAGCGCTTTAAGCGTTTAGCAAAAATTGCAGACTTATCCTTCTGCTTTGCGACCCCTTCCAACATAGTAAACGCAATATCAAGTGGCTTTTCATGGCTAAATCGCCAATATGAAAGAACATCCATTGCGGAAAAATACGTATCGGGATCTGATGTTTTTAGATCCTCAATTAAAAGTTGCTCACCGGCCTTGATAACTTGTTTTCCAGAATACATTTTATATTTATTTTTCGCTAATTGGATTAATGTGAATTACTTTTCAATACGCAACCAATGGTGAATAGCCTAATGCAACTTCAGTGCTCGACATTGTTTCTAAATTCATTCAGTACGTCTTTCCAAATGAAGTGCTATTATTGGCCGAATTCCTTACCCCTACTTAGGCGGTGCTCCATACGACACGAGTGCCTCGAGAGGGGGAAGAATGTATGCTGTGGCGCTTCCATCAATCGACCAAACGTCGAGCCTGACCGATAAATTATCCTGCTCAAATACTATCGCACCAAAAAGCTACCCTTGCTCGTCTTTCCACTGAAAATCTGAAAGTGCACGCATCCCCAAGTCCTAGGACGCTCCCCCCCCTATCAATGTAAAACTATGCTAGCAGAGCCACATTTGCAGTGAGCTATCACCTTCATGTGCTCGAGCTGTGTAAGAAAATCGACGCCTTAGCAACTCCATAAGAGAAAGACGCCAATCTGTAAGTTAGCGCGCTTCTGGACTATTTTCTCGAGGTTCAGAAAGTTCATTATGCGGCATGTTGAATCCAAACCTTAATAGAATAGTCCCATTTTGGGCCGATTTCGGTCGGTGCTTAGCAGCCTTAAGTATTGCCTTGGAAGTGAGCCACTGACTTGGAAATAGAGATGTCAGACTCGTTGCCTTTGGTCGTACAACCAGAAATCACCAGCGATAAAAGTAACACGAGATTTTTCATCCTGTACTTTGCCGATTGAGGCCTAAGCTTTCAGGCAGTCATCAACCCGGTTTAACAGCAATGCACAGCGCAACCGTATCGCTTCACTATCATTCAATTCTTGACGCTCGAGGACTGCGAACTCCTGAACGATTGAACCAGCTGGAAACTGCTGCCAGCTTAAATCAATGTGATACCAATCCTCTCCGACGCGAAGCCCATTCCAGAAATGGACCTCTAGCGATTTTCCAGTCCACACCTTACCCTTGATGATTTCTGTCTCGGGATAGTAATGCTGCACGGTCCACGATGTTGGATGCATTGGCCGAGGGCCGGATTTCCTATTTCTGCCACTCCCAGATAAGCGGTTTGCCTATCCCAGGAAGCAGCGAGTGCATCCCGAAGGCGAAGCATGAAATCCTGGGGGCGACGCTCCATTGTCCTACGCGATGAAGGCGGCAATCACGCCACCAATAACGCATGCAACAAAGAGGAGGCAGAAATATCCAAGCGCCCGCCCCACTGCCCTCAAGCGGAGTCCACGTTCTGTACTTTGCACTACATACAACGGAATAGCTACCGGAGCGATGGCGATCACGCCGACGCTTAACCAAAATGTGCGCTTGAATCCTTTTTGAATACTGTCTACGCGGTACCAGCAGAATATAACGATGCTGGCAATCAGCCCTGAAATCAAAGGCCACCAAGAGGGCTCCGGCACATGACGAGCAACAAAACTTCCACTCACCGCACCTAAAAGAACGAACCACACAAGCAGGGAAATTTCGAGTTTTCTTTTCATGCCAACAGCCTACCATGTTGCAATCAAGAAAAATGCACGAATTGTCACGCAAATGGCGACAAGAAAGCGGAAGGAAGAATGTTGATGGGCCCAGAAAACAAAAAATCCGCTCTAAGCGGCTTCATCATTTTTGGCGTCCCCAGGGGGATTCGAACCCCCGTACTCACCGTGAAAGGGTGATGTCCTAGGCCTCTAGACGATGGGGACCTTGGAACTACGGCATTACGATCATCCCTGTGCGTTGGTGGAGGTAAGCGGGATCGAACCGCTGACCTCTTGCATGCCATGCAAGCGCTCTCCCAGCTGAGCTATACCCCCCTGGCACAGAAACTATTGACTACTACCGACCAGCCTTGGCGAAGCTGGCGTCCCCAGGGGGATTCGAACCCCCGTACTCACCGTGAAAGGGTGATGTCCTAGGCCTCTAGACGATGGGGACCTTGGAACTACGGCACTACGATCATCCTCTGTGCGTTGGTGGAGGTAAGCGGGATCGAACCGCTGACCTCTTGCATGCCATGCAAGCGCTCTCCCAGCTGAGCTATACCCCCCTGGCACAGATTATTTACTACTTACCAGCTTTGGCGAAGCTGGCGTCCCCAGGGGGATTCGAACCCCCGTACTCACCGTGAAAGGGTGATGTCCTAGGCCTCTAGACGATGGGGACCTTGGAACTGCTACGGTACTACAATCTCTGCAAACTGGTGGAGGTAAGCGGGATCGAACCGCTGACCTCTTGCATGCCATGCAAGCGCTCTCCCAGCTGAGCTATACCCCCGTTTGCGCGAGAGACAAGAGTATAGCAGAGGCGCCGTATTATGCAAATACCCTTTTGCAACTTTGCCCCTGCTTCAATGAATTAATTAAATGAACTTTGCCAGGCGCGCGACAACCGTCTCGCGGCCAAAGATTTCCAGCACCGCGTCAATCGCCGGCGTCTGCAACTGGCCAGTAATAAACAGGCGCAACGGCATGGCGATCTGCGGCATCTTCAAACCGTGGGCGGCCAGTACTTCCTTGATCATGGCGGCGATCGCGGCCTTGTTCCACTCCACCGTTTTGCAACGCTCGGCGAAATCGGCCAGCGCCGGCTTGACGGCGTCGGTGACGTGCTGGGTCAGCAGCGCGGCATCCGGCTGCGGCTCGCGGTAGAACAGCATGGCGGCGTCGGCTAGTTCGTTGACGGTGTTGGTGCGCTCTTTCAGCAGACCCAGCACCACGGCCAGCGACGGCGCGCCTTCGAATACGGCGCCGTTGGCCAGCATGCGCGGCTTAGCCAGTTCGGCCAGGCGCTCGTTGTCAGCCTGCTTAATATAGTGGTTGTTCAACCAGTTCAGTTTTTCGATGTTGAACTGTGCCGCCGAATTGGACAGGTGCGAGCCGTCAAACCAGGCGCACACCTGTTCCATCGAGAACACTTCCTCGTCGCCGTGGCTCCAGCCCAGGCGCGCCAGGTAGTTCAGGATCGCTTCCGGCAGATAGCCTTCGGCCGGGTATTGCATGACGTTGACCGCGTCCTTGCGCTTGGACATCTTGGCGCCGTCCGACCCCAGGATCATCGGCAGGTGGCCGTATTCCGGCAGCGGTGCGCCGATGGCGCGCAGGATGTTGATCTGGCGCGGCGTGTTGTTGACGTGATCGTCGCCGCGCAGCACGTGGCTGATTTCCATGTCCAGATCGTCGATGGCCACGCAGAAGTTATAGGTCGGCGTGCCGTCGGTGCGGGCGATGACCAGATCGTCCAGCTCTTTATTACCGATGGTGATGGTGCCTTTGACGAAATCGTTCCAGGTCACTTCGCCGTCCAGCGGATTCTTGAAGCGAACCACCGGCTTGCGGCCTTCCGGAATCGCCGGCAGGGTCTTGCCCGGCTCTGGACGCCAGGTGCCGTCGTAGCGTGGCTTCTGGCCGGCGGCGGTGGCGCGGTCGCGCATCGCCTGCACTTCTTCCGGCGACGAGTAGCAGTGGTAGGCGGTGCCGGCTTCCAGCATCTGGCCCACCACTTCGCGGTAGCGGTCCATGCGCTGCATCTGGTAGAACGGGCCTTCGTCGTGATTCAGACCCAGCCACGCCATGCCTTCGATAATCGCCTGCACGGCTTCCGGGGTCGAGCGTTCCAGATCGGTGTCTTCGATACGCAGCACGAAGGTGCCGCCGAAGTGGCGGGCGAAGGCCCACGAATACAGCGCCGTGCGGGCGCCGCCGAGGTGGAGGTAGCCGGTCGGGCTAGGTGCGAAACGGGTACGGACTGGCTTGGCTGGGGCCGGGGTTGGGACATTCGTCATCGGAGTGAAAGCTGAGATATATAAAGAATGCTATTTTACCGCGTCGGCGAGGGCTTGGCGCTCAAAGCTGGCGCGGTACTTCTCGTGGGCGTCGGCACGGGTGTTCATTTCAAACAGCAGGCCGCCGGGCGCCTCGCAGAAGAAGCGCGAGCCGCGTTCGTGCTGGAACATGCCGGTCTTCATCGTGACGCCCTGCGCCAGCAGGTGCTGAAACAGGTCGCTGACCGCGTCCACCGATGGCAACTCGAAGCCGAGGTGGAAGTTGTGCGGCCACACCACCGTATGGTCCTTGGCTTCGATGACGATGTCGAAACCGGCGCGCTTGAGCATCGCTGCCGCCGGGCTGATGAATTCCAGCGAGCAGCCGAGGTGCTGCACGAAGAAGTTGGCGGTGGCTTTAACGTCGCTGGATGGAAAGCTGAGGTGATTGAATTTCATGGTCTGACTCCTGTTGGTGAAGCCATCAGAATACGACCCGGACGCCCTGCCCTCAACTCGCTTTCCGTGCGCAGAAAATCCTTTTCCATCAATGACTTAATCCCGCCGCAGCTGGATTACTCGCTTTTACCAGCCGCTGAAGCGCGGCCACACCGGCCAATCGCCGCCGTTTTGCGGAATGACGTGGTATTGCCCATGCTGCGCGCCGGTCGCGCACGCGTGGTTGGGCAGCACGCGCAGGCTGCTGCCGACCGGGAAGCGCTGGACGATGTCCACGCCCGCGTCGCCGCGCCATTGCAGCACGCCGTGCTCCTGGTTGGCCTTGCCGAAGCCGAGGTCGGCAATCGGCTGGCCGTCGGCATCGCATACCACGCCGTAGCCGTGCTCCTGATGACCGAGGTCGCGGCTCATCGCCATCCAGCCGCCGTCGGTGATCACCCAGCCTTGCGCCGGCTGGTGGCCGATCACGGTGCACAGCACGCTGATGGCGATCTCGTCCTGCGTGCACACGCCCACGTCGGCCATCACCATATCGAAGAAGACATAGACGCCGGCGCGCACTTCCGTCACGCCTTCCAGATGATGCGCGCTCAGGGCGGTGGGCGTGGAGCCGACGCTGACCACTTCGCACGCATGGCCTGCGCCGCGCAGCAGCATGGCAGCCGCCACGCAGCGCGAGCGTTCCTGCTCCGCCATCGCTTCCAGCGCTTCCGGCGTGTTCAGGTCGTAGGAGGCGCCGGCATGCGTCATCACGCCCTTGAGGCGGGCGCCGTCATGCAATGCGGCGGCGATGTCCAGCAGCACCGGGTCGGCAGGCTTGACGCCGGAGCGGTGGCCGTCCGTATCGATTTCAATCAGCACCTCGTAGCTCAGGCCGTGTTCGGCGCCGTGGCGAGCCACCTGCTCCGCCATCGCCACCGACTCCACCAGCAGCGTCAGGCGCAGCCCGGCGCGGATCAGCTTCAGCGCATGATCAAGCTTGTTCGGCACGATGGCGACGGCGTACAGAATATCCTCGACGCCCGCGCGGAAGAACTCTTCCGCCTCCTTCAGAGTCGAAACGGTAATGCCGCGCGCGCCGGCGGCGATCTGCCGGCGCACCACTTCCAGGCATTTGCTCGTCTTCACATGCGGGCGGAACGACACGCCCAGCCGGTCCATGCGATTCTGCATGCGCTCGATGTTGTGCTGCATGCGGCGCTCGTCCAACAACAGGACCGGGGTTTCCAGGGTGTTTTGCATGACCAGCTCCTCATTTTAGATAGAATACATTCTATCCAATTTTAGACGAATTGACCAATCAGCAGTTCAGCACGCCAAACGCTGCGGCACGGACGCGGCGCGCCAGATCCTCCACATCCCGTTCGCCACGCTGGCCGGCGGCGTCCACCAACCCACGGATGATCACGAACAAATCGGCAGCGGCAATCGCGCGGCGCGCGGCGTCCTGCAAATGCGGCGGAGCGTCCGCCTTGTCCAGCACGATGAGAAGCAAGTCATGGAAGCTGTGCTGCCCTTCCATCGCCGCGCGGATCTCGGGACGTCCCTCTTCCTGATCCAGCAGCCGCGCCAAGTTCGGCCGCGTCAGCTGCTGCGCCACGCCGACGTCGATAAAGGCCGTCAACGCCTCGCGCCACGATGGCAGCGCGGCGGCCGCAGCGGCAGCGGCGTGCGCCTTGGCTTCCTCGCGCATCAGCAGCGCGAGGGTCAAGGCATCTTTACTGGGGAAATATTGGTACAGCGTGCCGATGCTGGCGCCGGCGCGACGCGCCACGGCATTGGTATTGAATCCTGCCAGCCCCGCCTCTTCCAGCACCAGCGCTGCCGCTTCCAGTATCGCATCCACCGTGTAGGCGGCGCGGCGCTGGCGTGGGGCTTTGCGCAGGCTCAGTGCGGCGGGCTGCGAGGACATTCGTTGACGGCGACTTTGATTTCCCTGTTCAGCCATTGGCCCGCTCGACAAGCGATACCGGCAGCTGCGCAAGCGCTGCGGCACTGACGGCCAGCAAGCCTGCCGTCAATACCGATTTCATCATGCTGACGCCCCGGTTTAGTCGTTTTTTACAACAATGGTCGGAAACTTGCTGGTCATGTCCTTGGCTTTGTCCGACACCTGGATCGCGACCTTGCGGGCAATCGCCTTATAAATAGCAGCGACCTGGCCGTCCGGATCGGCCACCACGGTCGGCTTGCCGGCGTCAGCCTGCTCGCGGATCGCCATGGTCAACGGCAGCGCGCCGAGGAAGTCGACGTGGAAGTCCTGGCACATCTTCTCGCCGCCGCCGTGGCCGAAGATTTCTTCCGCATGGCCGCAGTTGGTGCAGATGTGCACGCTCATATTTTCCACGATGCCCAGGATCGGGATGCCGACCTTTTCGAACATCTTCAGGCCCTTGCGCGCGTCCAGCAGCGCGATGTCCTGCGGCGTGGTGACGATGATCGCACCGGTGACCGGCACTTTTTGCGACAGGGTCAGCTGGATGTCGCCAGTGCCTGGCGGCATGTCGACGATCAGGTAATCCAGGTCGCGCCAGTTGGTTTGTTCCAGCAGCTGTTGCAGCGCCTGGGTGACCATCGGGCCGCGCCAGACCATCGGCTCGTCCGGGTCGATGAGGAAGCCAATGGAAGAAACCTGCACGCCGTAGTTTTCCAGCGGCTCCATCGATTTGCCATCCTTGGTTTCCGGACGGCCTTTCACGCCCAGCATCATCGGCTGCGATGGGCCGTAGATATCTGCATCCAGCAGGCCAACCGACGCGCCTTCGGCGGCCAGCGCCAGCGCCAGGTTGACGGCGGTGGTCGATTTGCCGACGCCGCCCTTGCCCGAGGCCACGGCAATGATGTTTTTGACATTGACCATCGGCTTCAGGCCGCGCTGCACAGTGTGCGCCAGGATTTTTGTGTACACGCTGACGCTGATGTTGCCCACGCCCGGCAGGGTCTTCAGGCCGGCGATGACGCTGGCGCGGATGCCGTCGATCTGGCTTTTGGCTGGGTAGCCCAGTTCGATATCGAGCGAAATATCGCTGCCATCGACCTTTAAATTCTTGACGGCTTTACCCGTTATGAAGTCCTTCGTTGTGTTTGGATCAACAATTTTGGACAGGGCGGCCTTGACGTCTTCTACTGCAATGCTCATGTAACTCTCCGTTAAATATGCCGCCATTCTAGCGCAACCTGCGCAAGTGCCGCATCCGCTGTTAAAATGATCCCTTTCCATCCACAAAGTGCAACAAACCATGACCCGCAAGCTGTTCGTCACCACTGCCCTGCCCTACGCTAACGCCGCCTTCCATATTGGCCACATGATGGAGTACATCCAGGCCGACATTTGGGTACGCTTCCAGCGAATGCAGCGCGACAACGGTGTGGCGCGCGAGGTGCATTTTGTGGGCGCCGATGACACCCACGGCACGCCGATCATGATCGCCGCCGAGAAGGAAGGCATCACGCCGCAGCAGTTCGTGGCCAAGATCGCCGCCGGCCGTGCCCAGTATCTTGACGGTTTCCACATCGCTTTCGATAACTGGTATTCGACCGATTCGCCGGAAAACGTCGAACTGTCGCAAGGCATCTACCGCAAGCTGCGCGATGCCGGCCTGATCCAGACCAAAATCGTGCCGCGCTTCTATGACCCGGTCAAAGGCATGTTCCTGGCCGACCGTAACATCAAGGGCGAATGCCCGGTGTGCCACGCCAAGGACCAGTACGGCGACAACTGCGAAGTGTGCGGCGCCGCCTACCAGCCAACCGAACTGATCAACCCGTTCTCGGTGTTTACCAACGCCACGCCGGTGCTCAAGGATTCGGAACAGTATTTCTTCAAGCTGTCCGACCCGCGCTGCTACGAGTTCCTCAAAGCCTGGCTGAACACGCCTGGCCGTTTGCAGCCGGAAATGGTCAACAAGGTCTCCGAATGGCTGGGCGAAGCCGGCGAAAAGCTGGCCGACTGGGATATCTCGCGTGACGCGCCGTACTTCGGCATCCCGATTCCGGACGCGCCGGGCAAGTACTTCTACGTCTGGCTGGACGCGCCCGTCGGCTACCTGGCGTCGCTGAAAAACTACTTCGACAAGAAAGGCCTGGATTACGAGGCTTTCCTGCGCGATTCGAATACCGAGCAGATCCACTTCATCGGCAAGGATATCGTCTCCTTCCACCTGCTGTTCTGGCCGGCGATGCTGAAGTTTTCGGGCCTGCCGACGGTCGAGCGCATGCGCGTAGCGGTGCACGGCCACCTGACCGTCAACAACGAAAAAATGTCCAAGTCGCGCGGCACCGGCATCTCGCCGCTGCGCTACCTGAACCTGGGCATGAATCCGGAATGGCTGCGCTACTACATCGCCTTCAAGCTGAACTCCAAGGTGGAAGACCTGGACTTCACCGGCGACGACTTCGTGGCCCGCGTCAACTCGGACCTGATCGGCAAGTACGTCAACATCGCCTCGCGCTGCGCCGGCTTCATCGCCAAGAAATTCGACGGCAAGCTGGCCGACAGCCTGTCCGCCAATGCGCAGGAATGGATCAAGCGCGCGCTGGTAACGCCGGAAGGCGTGGAGCGCCAGGCCAACATCGCCGCCAACTTCGAGGCACGCGAGTTTGGCAAGGCGCTGCGCGAAATCATGGAAATCGCCGACATCACCAACCAGTACGTGGACGAGAACAAGCCATGGATCCTGGCCAAGGATGAGACCAGGCTGGCCGAGCTGCACGACGTCTGCACCACCGCGCTGATCCTGTTCCGCCAGCTGACCTTGATGCTGTCGCCGGTGCTGCCGGGTGTCGCCGCCAACGTCGCCAAGTTCCTCAACGACGAGCAACTGGTGTGGGCCGATACCGACGTCACCAGCGGCGTGGTGTCCAGCGCGCTGCTGGGCCGCACCATCGGCGCCTACGCGCACCTGATGACCCGCGTTGACGCCAAGATGATCGAAGAGCTGTTCGACGCCCCCCAAGGCGCCGCCGCCCAAGCTGCCGCCCCTGCCGTCAAGGCCGAAAAGCCAGCCAAGGCCAAGGCCGCGCCGGCAGTCGCCGTGACCGAAACCGGCATCGAAGTGATCGCGCCGGAAATCTCGGTGGACGACTTCTTCAAGGTCGACCTGCGCATCGCCAGGATCGTCAACTGCGAACACGTGGAAGGGTCGGACAAGCTGCTGCGCCTGACGCTGGACGCCGGCGAAGGCCGCCTGCGCAACGTGTTCTCCGGCATCAAGTCGATGTACCAGCCGGAAGACCTGATCGGCAAGCTGACCGTGCTGGTGGCCAACCTGGCGCCGCGCAAGATGAAGTTTGGCGTGTCGGAAGGCATGGTCATGGCGGCTTCGGCGGTGGATGAGAAAACCAAGCCGGGCATCTACATCCTGAATCCATGGCCAGGCGCCGAGCCAGGCATGCGCATCAGCTAAGGACCGGGCATGAACCTGCGTGTGCGCGAAGCAACAACGGATGATGCCAGACTGATCGCCGAGCTCACGCGCGCTGCGTGGGCCGGCAAGGTCAGCGTCACCTCCAGCGGCCACCGCGAAACCGCCGTCATCGTTGCAGAACACCTGCGCGATGGCGGCGGTTTTGTTTTGGAGGTCGACAATCAGGCAATCGGCTCGGTGCGCTGGCTGCCGCTCGATTCGGAACAGGACGTGTGGGAAGTGTGCCGCATGGGCGTGCTGCCCACGCATCGCGGCACCAACCTGTCGCAGCACTTGCTGGAGGCGGTGATCCACCATGGATTGACGTCCGGCGTGCAGGAAGTGCGACTGGCGGTGCGCGCCGACCAGCCCAAGCTGATCGATTTCTACGCCGCCTACGAGTTTGAACTGGCGGAAGAGCTGGAATATTCCCATGCGAATCCGCTGGAACCGCCGCCGCTGGTCATGCGGCGTCTGCTACGACACTGACAGACGTGCGGGCGTGTGTCCTACGTGTGCACCCGGGCTCGCATGAAAGAATAACTGCTCACCGAATCATTTCGAGGAGCAGAACATGAACAGCAAATTTATCGCCCTGATCGTCGCCGCCGGCTTCAGCTTTGCAGCCACCGCCCAGACCACCCCAGCCGGCCAAACTGGCAACACCGGCACCACCGGCACAACGGCGGGGACGGCCGCGCGGCCGACCACCATGCAACCGGCCGGCACGCAAAATCCCAACACCATGCCGCTGAACCAAAGCCGCAGCACGCTCAGCAACCCGCCCAATACGCTGGCCAATCCGAACAGCAACCTCAATAGCAACAATCTGAATAACAACAATCCCAGCAGCAATCTGAATAGCAATAACCTCAACAATAACAATCTGAACAACACCAATAGCAACACCCTCAACCGCAACGGCAGCACTGTCAATTGCGTCAACGGAACAAGCAGCGCGACGACCGGCGCGCCACCACTGACCAATAGCAGCCGCGTGGACACCGCTCCCAACGTCGCCTGTAACAACGGCGCCCAGCCCGGCCAGGTGCGACCATGAAGCGCGCGCTTGCCTTCTACCTGATGGCAGGTTGCCTGGGTGCGCCAGTATGGGCGCATCAGGCCCAGCCCGATCCAGCCGTGAAAACCGGCGACGCCAAAGCAGCGCCAGCGAAGAAATCCAGCGCGTCCGCCTGTAGCAATATGGCAGGTGGTACCGAGGCCAGCGGCGGCGAAAACGTCGAAACGCAGGCCAAGGCCGGCAAGGGCAAAACCGCAGGCTGCGGCCAGCACAACGGCAAGGCTTCCGCGCCGCACGCCGCGCCAACCACACCGAATCCCGACGTTAAAAGCCGGTCCTAGTCTGACCGCCACACAAGGCCGGCTCCTACGAGCCAGCCAGCCTTAGCGTGAAACAATGAACACTCTCGAACCTCAGTACTGGAGACCATCATGAACAGCAAATTTATCGCCCTGATCGCAGCCGCATGCCTGAGCACGGCCGCCATGGCCCAAACTTCGGGTACCACCAATACCGGCACGCCAACCGCAGGCCAAAGCGCGGCCACCAGCGGCGAACAGCAGTCGACCACGATGCAAAACAATTCGAACATGCAGAACACCGCACCGGCCAAAACCGCCAAGGAGCGCAAGCAGATGCAGCGCGACAAGAACAAGGTCGATTGCAACACCGCAGCCACCGACGGCGGCGCAACCGCCCCGGCCCACGCGCCATGTGAAGACAAGAACGTCAAGTCGAAGCGCGGCTGACTTACAGCGCCAGCGTAAGCGCGCCGCTACCGGCGCGTGGCACGACGGAACACAGCAGCACCTGGCCGGCTTCCGGCTCGGTGCCGCAACTACGTGTGTAGCTGACGTCGCCCCCTGACAGACCGGTTGCGCACGAGCCGCACAGTCCCAAACGGCAGCCGGACGGCGCCTCCACACCGCTGGCCTCGGCCAATTCGAGCAAGCTGCCATGTGTGCCGTCCCAGGTCGCCTCCACACCAGAGCGCTCGAAGCGTATAGCTACCGGTCCGCTGGCCGGCTCCGGCACAACCTGTGTAGCCACCAGGCCAGCATCGCGCCGTAAGCTGGCCGTACCGAACGCCTCGAAGCGAATGCGCGCATCGGCCACGTTCAGCTTGCGCAAGCCGTCGTACATCGCTTGCATGAAGGCGGCCGGGCCGCACAGATAAAAGTCATAGTCATCGAATGGCAGTAAATCCTTCAGCATCGCCATGTCGATATGTCCGTCCTGGCTGCTATAGCGCGTGTACAGATGCAGATTGTTATGGCCCGCCGCCAGCGCTTCGAGATGCGAGGCAAACGCATGGTCGTTGCGGCTGCGGGCGCCGTGGATAAACCAGATCGGATGCTTGTGCCGGGTGCGGCTGCCGTTCACCAGCAAGCCGTTCAGCATCGCGATCATCGGCGTGATGCCGATGCCGGCCGACAGCATTACCACCGGCCGCTGCGTGCCCTCTTCAAACGTGAACTCGCCGCCCGGCCCCATCAGCTCGATCAACGCGCCCGGCGCCAGATGCGCATGCAGCCACGACGACACCACGCCGTCGCGCTTGACACTGATGCGGTACTGGCGGCCATTCGGCGCGTCGGAAATCGTATAGCTGCGGATCTGCGACGCCACACCCTCGTCCGCCCACGCCGGCACGCGCAGCGAGATGAACTGACCCGGCACATGCGGCGCGACGCCGGCGCCGTCCGCCGGCTCCAGATGGAACGAGCGCACGCCGTCACTCTCCGTCACCACGTCGGCCACGGCGAACGAGCGCCAGCCTTTGACCAGCGCGGCAGCGGACTGTACGCTGTCCGCCTCGGTCCAGTTGCCGGTGCGCGCTACTTGTGCGGCCGGCTGCGGCGCGGTCCAGCGGAACGGCAGCGCGCCGACGTTGCGCACCACTTCGCGCACATGGAAACGCAGCAATTTTTCAGCGCCGACAAAGGCCTGCAATTGCGGGCCATCCCAGATGATCTCCGCTTCCACCGCCAGGTGCAGCATGTCGCCGCGCTCAAAGTCGATGAACAGCAGGCCGGCGCGAGGTGACGTCAGCAAATTGCCCATGGTGTTGAAGAAATAGTTTCCGACGAACTCAGGCGACGTCAGCGTGTGATCGTCGTCCACCCGCACGAAGCCGGGCCGGCCGCCGCGATGCGACACATCCACACCACGGCCCCGCCCCGCATCGGACGCCATATTGGCGCTGGCGATGAAAAAGGTATCGGCACGGGCGATCAACGCCCGGTCGGCGTCGCTCAGCTTGCCGGCGCGCAGGGCTTGCACGGCGTGGCCATCGTCCGGCGCCGGGCTATGCTGGCGATGCTGGATGTACTGCGGGCAGTTGCCGAAGCTTTGCGTAATGGCGATGCGCAGCACACCATTATTGGCCGACACAATCTCGCCATTGACGCGGTTGCGGCGGCGCGTGGTCGGCTCCAGTCCCAGCCCGCCGACGTGCGCGCCGGCATGCAGCTGGCCTTGCAGCGGATCGCCCGGCAGCATGCCGCCGTTGACATCCAGCGTGCGCGCATCCGGTGACAAAATGAAGCCGGCATCCGCCGCCAGCATGGTCGCCCACGGCTGCCCGGCCGCGTCCAGCGCACCAAGGAAGAAGAACGGCAGCGACTGGAAGAACTCGCGATGCTGGGCCGGCATGTGGTCGCGGATGAATGCCGCTGCACCGGCCATTTGTTCGCGCACACCAACGCGTTCCTGGATTGCCAGTTCACCGGCGTGGAAGGGAGAGGCAGCGGCATTCATGATTACACCTCCTCGGGAGCGAGGCCGGCTTTGGTGGCGGGCATGGCCACGAAGCCCGGCAGTGCGCGCACATTGTCCAGCCAGGCGCGGATGTTGGGATACGGTTTGAGCGAGACGCCGCCTTCCGGCGCATGGGCGACGTAGCTGAAGGCGGCAATATCGGCAACGCTGGCGTGTTCACCCACCAGCCAGCGGCGGCCATGCAGCTCCTGCTCCATGACGTCGAACAGGCGCACGGCGATGTCCTTGGCAGCGTCGTGATCGCGCGGCGCGTTGAACACGGTGACCAGGCGGGCGGTGGCCGGACCGTAAGCGATCTTGCCGGCCGCGGCCGACAGCCAGCGCTGCACGTTGGCGGCGGCCAGCGGATCGCGCGGCAGCCAGCGGCCGGTGTCGTCGTATTTGGAGGCCAGGTAGACCAGGATGGCGTTGGAATCGGCCAGCGTCACATCGCCGTCCTGCAATACCGGAATTTCGCCGAACGCGTTGAGCGACAGGAACGGCTGCTGCTTGTGCTCGCCGGCGCCGAGGTTGACCGAGACGAACTCATGCGGCAGGTTCAGCACGCCGAGGAACAACTGCGCGCGGTGGGTGTGGCCAGAGAGGGGAATGCCGTACAGTTTCATGATGCGTCCTTGGTTGGTTGATGATGAAGCGAGTATAAGGAGCATCCATCGTGCTGATAAGACGGACAAAATCGGAATCAATGTCCACCCAAAGTGTACAATCAAGCCATGATCGATCTCAGCACTATTAACCTGAACCGCCTGACCACCTTTGTTGCCGTGGTGGAGGCTGGGTCACTGACGGCCGCCGCCGAGCGGCTGGGGCTGGCCAAATCCATGGTCAGCAAACACATGCAGCTGCTGGAGCAGGAAATCGGCGTCGGCCTGCTGCTGCGCTCGACGCGCAAGCTCAGCCTGACCGAGGCCGGACGCACGTTTTACGAAGCCAGCCGCCAGTTGCTGCAAGCGGCCGAACAAGCCATCGAACAGGCGCGCAGCGGCCGCGACCAGTTGCAAGGTACGCTGCGGGTGGCCTCGCCGATCGACTATGGGCTGATTGTGGTGTCGCCGCTGCTGGCGCAACTGCGTGCGCGCTATCCGGCGCTGAAGATCGACCTCACCTGCGGCGACCACATCATCGACCTGATCGCGGAGGGCATCGACGTCACGGTACGGCTGGGCAAGCTGGCCGACTCCGGCCACATGGCCACGCGCGTGGCCACGCTGGTGCGCTGGCTGGTGGCCAGTCCCGATTTCCTCGCCCGCCACGGCATGCCGGCCACGCCGGACGATCTGCCGGCGCTGCCGTATGTGTCGCTGTCGGTACTGGCGCAGCCGACGCAATTCACGCTAAGTGATGGCGCCGGCAAGCAGGCGCACGTGCGCATGCAGAACACCGTGTTCTCATCCAATACCGCCTACGCTACGCGCGCGGCTGCATTGAGCGGCGACGGCGTGCTGCGCGCCACCGTGTTTTCGGTCAAGGACGACGTGGCGGCGGGACGGCTGGTGCGCGTACTGCCGGATTGGTCGCTGCAGGAAAGCGATATCCACGCGGTCTACCCCGCCACCTCGCACGTGCCGCAGAAAGTGCGCGTGTTTATCGACGCGCTGAAGGCTGCAACCGCCGGCTAGCAGTCTTGCGGCGGCGGGTGACGATCCAGCCGCCGGCCGCGAGCGCCGTCACCGCAACGCCGCCCCAAACCCAGGTTGCCCTGGCCGATGCAGGCCGGCGCTCGCGCGGCGCAGCGGGATCCTTGAAGGTGGCAGGAAACGCACGCGGCGCCACCGGCACAATCTTCCAGTCCGCGCGGTTGGCCGGCGCGCGCTGCTGGTACTCGCGCAACGACAGCACCGGATCGCTGCCGAACGCGCGCGACGACGGATATTGCGGCAGCCGCACGAACAGCAGCGCTTCCAGATCGTCCGCCAGTTGCGCCTCCAGCCCGCTGCGGGCCGCACCGCTTGTCAGACGCCGCAGCAAATCCTCGCCGATCGTGTTGAACGCCACAAACGGCAATAGCTCAGTGCGCTCGGTTTTCAAGTAATCATAGGCGCTCTGCCCGCTTGCCAGACTGACGTCCTTGAGCGCCATGTAAGGCAATGCCATCGCAGCCTTCAGTGGCGCTTCGCCACCCAGGCGAGGAATCTGCCAGCCCAAGGTGCGCAAAGTCTCGACGTTGATGCCGGCGCAGTTGGTGCTGGCATGACGGTAATGAAAATCCTGCCGGTAGAAATGACTGAACACGCGGCTGATCGCTTCCTGATACAAGGCTGGCGCGCGGGCGTCCTTCAATACCGCTACCAGCATGTACGACGGGCGATACCAGGACTGGCCGCTGTTCAGGTCACCCATATACGCATCCATGGGCAGCGTGGCGGCGATGATGCCTTTCTCGCTGACCGAAGCCAGGCTGTAGAAATTATTCACCAGCCAGTCGTCCCACTCGCCGGCGCCGCCGAAGCGGCCGGTCGCCACGGCAAAATGGCCGCCGTAGGACTCATCGTCATCGCCTTGCGCACCGTTCAGGATAAAGCCCAGCACCGGCTTGCCGGCCAGGGCCATCGGCTGCGCGCCGCCATCGCGGCGCCACAGCGTGCGCACGGCAAAATTGGCTTGGGCGCCGCCATGTTCTGCGCGCACCAGACTTTCGATGGTTTCGCCGCGCGCCAGCGGCTGGCTGGCGGCAGCCGCATTGATGGCATAGCGTTTGGGCCACAGCGTGCGGATGACGAAGTGTTCGTCGCGCAGCGCGCCGCGTGCCTTGATCTCACCATCGGCGAAAAAGGCGACGCTGCTGTCGTCCATGTAAGCGCGGTTGCTCGACAGGCGCGGCGTCAGCGTCACGGCCAGCGGCGCCGCATTGCCGGCGCGTGACAGTTGTCCGCCCGCCTGCAAACGCCCTTCCGCCACATGCGGCGAGCCGATCCACAGCAAGGACGGCGGCTGGCCGCTCGGCCGGCCCTTGCCGTCGATTAGCCAGGCCTGCACATCCTCCTGCGCGCGCAGGCGCGGGGCGTAGCCGGCGGCGTCGGCCTTGGCCACGGCGATCATGTCATCGTTGAAGTACCACAGCGCTTGCTGCGGGGCCAGGCAGTCCTGGCAGCGGCCGGTGGACAGCTTGAAGCGATCGGTGGCATACAGTCCCAGCAAGCCGGGCGCGAGGGCGTCGCGGATGCTGGCCTCTGGTGGCGGGGCGGCGGGCGATGACATGGCGGCCGTGCAGTACAGGGCTGCCGCTGCCAGCACAGCAAGAACGGGACGTGGCGGCATGCTGTCACTCCTGAAATTGGCGGAGTTGCAGTTTAGAACGGCGTTGGCCCGAGCTTGTTACGCTCCATCAAGCTTTCTAGCCGCGCCGGGCGGAGACCATGATGCCGCCGACGATCAGCGCAAATGCAGCGGCATGGTAGCCGTGCGGCGCTTCGCCGAGGAAGGCCGACGACAGCACGGCCGTGAACAAGGGCGTCAGGTTGACGAAGAAGCTGCCGACCGATGGTCCCGCCTCGCGCACGCCCGCGCCCCAGCAGCCGAAGGCGACGATGGCAGGGCCGGTCGAGACGTACAGCAGCGCCGCCGCCAAGCCCCAGCTCCACTGCACTGGAATCGCCCCCAGCGCCTGCTCGCCCAGCGCAAACCCGCCCGACCACAGCACGCCAAACGCCACCTGCGCCAGCAGGAAGCTGGCCCAGTCGGCGCGCATGCCGGCCGGTTCGGTGGTGCGCGTCAGCAGCCAGCTGTAGAACGACCAGGCGATGGTGGCCAGGATCATGAACAGGTCACCCGGCACCAGCCGCAGTTCCAGCACATGTCGCCATTCGCCGCGCGCCAGCACCAGCAGCACGCCGGCGATCGACAGTACGGCCCCTGCCACTTGCCGCCGGTTGACCGGCACGCCGAAGAACAGCCAGCCGCTCAGCATCATCCACACCGGCATGCCGGACGCCACCAGCGTGACGTTGATCGGCGTCGAGCTTTGCAGCGCCATATACTGCAGCGCGTTGTACATGCCGATGCCGAGCAAGCCCAGCATGGCGTAGCGTTTCCAATGTTGCCACAGGCCGGCCTCGCGGCGGAACACCGGGCGGGCCAGCGGCAGCAGCAGGAAGAAGGCGATGCCCCAGCGCAGGAAATTCAGCAGCACCGGCGGCAATTGGTCGTGCACCAGGCGGCCGACGATGGCATTGCCGGCCCACAGCAATGGCGGCAAGGTCAGCAGGAAAATGGTTCTGGACGTGAGGCGCGTGGTCATTTTTTATGTTTACACAACATTATCAGCAGGAGCATACCCGATCCGGGTGACCACAAGCGATAGAAATAGCCTTGCAACGCCGGGGCGCGGTAAAATAGCCGTTGCTGATCCACCCACTTAGATAATATGAAACTTTCTAAACAACATTCGATGTACGAATCCGAGCACACCCTGTTCATCAAGGCGTTGAAGGAGAAGAACCCAGGCATTGAGGCTGGCCAGCAACTGGGCCGCGCGCTGCTGTGGGATCGTCCACCGGTTTCGCTGGATGAGCAACAGCGCCAGCTGGAATCGGCCGTCAAGCAACAGGCTTACGTCTACCAGAACAAACTCTAAGCACACGCGGGGCGGCAAGGATGTTGCCAGACGATACGGCTGACGTACAGCCGCCAGCACCGGATGCCGCCGATGGCGAGTCCGGCGCCGGTATCGTCGCATCCGACGCCGGCGTGGATGGCGCAGCCGACGATGCCGTGAACGCTGAGGCGGTGGCCGAAGCGGCGGCCGTCACCACCGAAGTCTCCGCCCTCGCCCGCCTGTATGGCGAGCCGCTGCTCAAGCTGCCCACCGACCTGTACATCCCGCCGGACGCGCTGGAGATTTTCCTCGACGCGTTTGAAGGTCCGCTGGACCTGCTGCTCTACCTGATCCGCAAGCAGAACTTCAACATCCTCGACATCCCGATGGCGCAGCTGACGCTGCAATACCTGAAGTACGTCGACCAGATCCGCCTGTCGAACCTGGAGCTGGCGGCCGAGTACCTGCTGATGGCGGCCATGCTAATCGAGATTAAATCGCGCATGCTGCTGCCGCAGCGCCAGGTCGATCTGGACGTGGAAGCAGACGACCCGCGTGCCGAACTGGTGCGCCGGCTGCTGGAATACGAACAGATCAAGCTGGCCGCGTACGACCTCAACGCCATACCGCAGCTCGACCGCGATTTCGTCCGCACCGAAATCTTCATCGAGCAGAGCCTGGTGCCGACCTGGCCGGAAGTGGTGGCCAGCGACCTGCAACAAGCGTGGCTGGATGTGATGAAGCGGGCCAAGCTGACCCAGCATCACAAGATCAGCCGCGAGGAACTGTCGGTGCGCGAGCACATGACCGGCATCCTGCGGCGGCTGCAATCGGCGCGCTTTGTCGAGTTTGCCGATCTGTTTGACGTGGCCGGCGGCGTGCCGGTGGTGGTGGTCAACTTTGTCGCGCTGCTGGAGCTGGCCAAGGAAACTTTGATTGAAATTACCCAGGCCGAACCGTTCGCACCGATCTACGTGCGGCTGGCCTACTCGCCGGCGTGAGCCGGTATACGAATGAGCTTACACCATGAAAATCATCACCTCGATTGAAGAACTGCGCGACCAACTCAGCGGTCAGCTGCGCACCGCCTTTGTCCCGACCATGGGCAATCTGCATGAAGGCCACCTGTCGCTGATGCGCCTGGCGCGCAAGCATGGCGACCCGGTGGTGGCGTCGATCTTCGTCAACCGCCTGCAATTCGGCCCGAACGAGGACTTCGACAAGTATCCGCGCACCTTCCAGGCCGACGTTGAGAAGCTGGAGAAGGAAGGCGTGTACGTGTTGTTTGCGCCGACCGAGAAGGATCTGTATCCGGAGCCGCAGGAATACCGCGTGCAGCCGCCGGATGGCCTCGGCAATACGCTGGAGGGCGAGTTCCGTCCGGGCTTCTTCAACGGCGTGTGCACCGTGGTGACCAAGCTGTTCTCGTGCGTGCAGCCGCGCGTGGCGGTGTTCGGCAAGAAGGATTATCAGCAGTTGATGATCATCCGGAATATGTCGCGTCAGTTTGCCATGCCGACCGAGATCATCGCCGCCGAGACGTATCGCGCGGAAGATGGCCTGGCGCTGTCGTCGCGCAATATGTATCTGTCGGCGACTGAGCGTGCTGAGGCGCCGGCGTTGTACCAGACGCTGAATGCCGTGGCGGACGAGGTGCGCTCCGGCCATCTGGATGTGTTCCAGCTGGAGCACAAGGCGATGGACGATCTGGCCCAGCGCGGCTGGAAGCCGGACTACATCTCGATCCGCAAGCGCGGCGACCTGCAACCGCCAAACGCCGGCGATCTGGCGCAAGGCACGCCGCTGGTGGTGCTGGCCGCTGCCAAACTGGGCACGACCCGCCTGATCGACAATCTGGAAATTTAAGGTTTGGCCCCCGCAGGCGCGGCCGGCAACACGGTAGCGCCTTGCGGCGTCAGCTGGATAATCACCGCCGGCGTGCTTATTGCCGGCACTGGAGCGGGTAGTGGGGCCGCCGCCGGTGGCTGCCTGAGCACAAGATTCATTACCACGCTCGACAGGCCAACAACCAGCACGATCAGCGTGATAAACAATCCTACGACCCATTTAATCATTTCTGACACGCCTTTCGCGACGGCAGCATCTATCTTCGCGTCAGTGGCGTTAAACCGTGCATCCATCGTGGAGCGTAGCGCATCAAAACGCTCGTTAATCGACACGCGCAAATCTTCCAAAGAGGTCCGTACGTCGTCCACAGCGGTGCGGACGTCGCCCACTTTGTTGTCGATGTACTCTCTGTCGGAATTGGCATTCATGATGGTGTCATCATGCGCCGAGCAATCGGGGGCGTCAACGACTGCGCGTGCGGCGTTTGAGGCAGATCAGGCGGCGACGTTCTGGGCCCAGGCCAAGGCTGAGAGATGCGCCTTGTTGACGTCCAGCGGGCTCAGCTTGAGGGTCGCGGCCAGCGAGGCCACCAGGTCGGAATTCAGCTCGCACGCCTCGGCCAGCGCCAGGTAAGGCCCGTACTTGCCGCTGCGCGTCAGCAGCGCTGCCACCACGTCGTCGGACAGCTGGATGTTGGCCAGCACGTCCTGCATCGGAATGCCCAGCAGCCGGTCCAGCAGCGAGAACATGCCCGCCACGAACACATTTTCCGCCTCGCTCTTGCCCAGCGCCGATTGCGCCAGCAGCTCGGCCAGACGACCGCGCACCACCGCCGTTTCCAGCAGCACCGGCGAGTAGCCGGAGGTGCTGGCGGTTGCCAGCAGCAGGGTCAGCCAGCGGTACAGCGGCTGGTAGCCCAGCAAGGTCAGCGCCTGGCGCAGCGACTGCACTTCCCTGCCTGCGCCAAAGCCGGCCGAGTTGATGAAGCGCAGCAGCTTGTACGACAGCGTGACGTCGCGCTTCAGCACCGCCTCCAGCTGCGCGATATCGGCGTTTTGCCGCACCATCTGCATCAGCTGCATGATGATGGTCTGAGCCGGGTTCAAGCCCTTGCTGTCGGTCGAGGGACGCGGTGTCAGGTGGAGTTTGCCAACGAAGGCGTTCAGGCCCAGCGCGGCGCAGGCGTCGAAGTCGGCCCAGTTGCTGACCGGGCGGGCGATCATGCCCACGCTGGTTTGCTTCAGGCCGGCATAGGTGCGCGCCTGGGTCGCCACATCGGCGCCGGAGAAGCGCACTTCCACATAGGAGGCAATGCTCGGCAGACGATTGCCGATGCGCGTCAGGTCGGCTTCCCGCAGCAGCACGCCAACGTTGCCGGCGCGCAGTCCCTGCACCGCCGCCAGGGTATCCGGATTGGCCAGCTCAGCCGCCTTGATCGACAACACCGTGCGCTCAGGCGGCAGCGCGTACAAGGCGTCGGTCGACAGCATGGCCGGCACGGCTTCCAGGAACAGGGTCTTGTCGCGCAGCAGCCAGCCGTCATCCTGGTCGACCACCTGGCCGGCGACGAAGCCGACCAGCGACTCCAGCGCCTCCAGCGTCGACGCTGCGCCGCTGCTGGACTGTTGCCAGCACAGCTCGTACCCGACCACGCGCTGCTTGGGGTCGAGCAAAGGTTCACGGACGATGAAGTTAGTCTGGTGCATGATTCACAATACCCCAAAACGAAAGGGTCCGACCCCGTACGGGGTCAGACCCTGGCCGCAGCGGTGTGCGGGGTGCACGGGTGCCGCTCACCGCCGTAACTCGCAGGCCTGAATCAAGCGCCGAGTTTCTCGAAGATCTTGTTCAGTTTTTCGTCCAGCGTAGCGGCGGTGAATGGCTTCACCACGTAGCCATTGGCGCCGGCCTGGGCTGCGGCAATGATGTTTTCTTTTTTGGCCTCGGCGGTCACCATCAGCACCGGCAGTTTGGCCAGCGCCGGGTCGGCACGGATGTTTTGCAACATCGTCAGGCCGTCCATGTTCGGCATGTTCCAGTCGGACACGACGAAGTCGAACGATTCGGCGCGCAGTTTGGCCAGCGCCATCACGCCATCTTCTGCCTCGTCGACATTGGCATAACCCAGTTCTTTTAACAGATTCCGGACGATGCGGCGCATCGTCGAAAAATCGTCAACAACTAAAAATTTCATCTTTGGATCAGCCATGAATTGCTCCGTTGTTTCTCTACGCGGTTGTTAATATTGCCTACTAATCGTGCCCACATTCGGCATTAAGTTGTAGGATAGCATTTTCGTTGCCTGAAGGCGAACAAAGTAGCAGTAAAACGTCACAGTTGCACGATTAAACACGCAAGGCACGCATCCCATGCTGCGCCAGGTGTCCCAGAACCATGCCCGGCAGTGCCTGCAGTGCCCCCACTTCGTGCGCCGCGCCGACCGCAATCGCCTCGCGCGGCATCCCGAACACCACGCAACTCGCCTCGTCCTGGGCAAAATTATACGCGCCGGCGGTCCGCATCTCCAGCATCCCCGCCGCGCCATCCTTGCCCATGCCAGTCAGGATAACACCGACCGCGTTCTTACCGGCGGCTTGTGCAGCAGAACGGAACAAAACATCGACCGACGGCCGGTGACGGTTGACCGGCTCAGCCTGGTCGATACGGGTCATGTAGTTGGCGCCGCTACGGGTCAGGTACAGGTGCGAGTGGCCGGGCGCGATGTAGGCATGGCCCGGCAGCACGCGCTCATTGCCCTGCGCCTCCTGCACCGATATCTTGCACAGCGAGTCGAGCCGCTTGGCGAACGAGCGGGTGAAGCCTTCCGGCATGTGCTGGGTGATCAGGATGCCGGGGCAGTCGGACGGCATCTGCATCAGGAATTCGCGGATCGCCTCGGTGCCGCCGGTGGAGGCGCCGATGATGATCAGTTTTTCCGACGACAGCAGCGGGTTGCGCAAGGCCGACAACGGCGTGGCCGCATGGCCGTCGGCGCCCGGCTGCGGCAGGCGGCGCGCCTGCACGCGCGCCTTGGAAGCAGCGCGGATCTTGTCGGTGATCAGTTCGGTGTACTCGCGCATGCCGGCCTGAATCGAGATCTTCGGCTTGGTGACGAAGTCGACGGCGCCCAGCTCCAGCGCGCGCATGGTGATTTCCGAGCCGCGCTCGGTCAGTGACGACACCATCAAGACCGGCATCGGCCGCAGGCGCATCAGCTTTTCGAGGAAATCGAGGCCGTCCATCTTCGGCATCTCGACGTCCAGCGTCAGCACGTCGGGGTTGGTTTGCTTGATCAGTTCGCGCGCCACCAGCGGATCGGGCGCCACGCCCACCACTTCCATGTCGGGCTGAGAGTTGATGATCTCGCTCATCACGCTACGGATCAGTGCGGAGTCGTCGCACACCAGGACTTTGATCTTCATAAAAAGGCTTTCTTGTTATTTAAAACAGATCGATTTCACCACCCACCGGCGCCACTTTGAGGCGGCTGGCATATTCGATTTCCCGTTTGACCAGCGTGTCGTTATGGCTTTGCATCAGTTTCTTGACCAGCACCTTGCCTGTGCGCGGGAAGAAATACACCTTGCGCGGGTAGATGTCGTTCAGGTCCTCCGCCACCACGCGGATTTTCTCCACCTTGAGGAAGTTCAGCACGAAGGCGGCGTTGCGTTCGCCGACGTTGATGGCGGTAAAACCCTTCAGCACGGCGCCGCCGCCGAACACCTTGGCCTCCAGGTTTTCGCGCCGCGCGCCGGCCTTGAGCAGGTCATTGATCAGGATTTCCATGGCGTAGGTGCCGTAGCGCGCGGAGGCCGAGACCGGGCTGCCGTTGTCGCCGCCGCCGTCCGGCAGCATGAAGTGGTTCATGCCGCCCAGGCCGGTGACGCGGTCGCGGATGCAGGCCGACACGCAGGAACCGAGCACGGTCACGATCAGCATATCCTTGCTGGTAAAGTAATACTCACCGGGCAGGATCTTGGCGGCCTGGCAGTCGAACGTACGGTCAAAGTAGACGTTCGTGGCAAATTGTTCGAGGTCCATGTTTTATTCTCATGTGCGTTGCGGTGCTTTACGGGCCGCAGCGGTATCGTCCAATTCGTAGACGGTTTTGCCGCGCA
This sequence comes from Duganella margarita, assembly GCF_009857535.1. GTDB lineage: Bacteria > Pseudomonadota > Gammaproteobacteria > Burkholderiales > Burkholderiaceae_D > Rugamonas > Rugamonas margarita. The sequence continues at coordinate 1,048 of NZ_WWCS01000018.1, read as the reverse complement.
GTTTCAACGACTCCGAGACATACAGGAAATTCTCCGAGTGCCCCGCAAACAGCAGCGCATCCGGTTTCATCAGCGGCACGAAGCGCGACAGAATCTTGCGCTGGGTGGCTTTGTCAAAGTAGATCATCACGTTGCGGCAGAAAATGGCGTCGAACTGGCCGCTGATCGGCCAGCTGTCCGCCAACAAGTTCAACTGCTTGAACGTTATCATATTACGCAATTCCGGCCGCACGCGCGCCATGCCTTCGCGATCGCCCTTGCCCTTGAGGAAAAAGCGGCGCTGGCGTTCGGGCGACATCTTGTCCAGCCGGTCCATGCCATAGACGCCGTTGGCGGCGGTGGCCAGCACATTGGTGTCGATGTCGGTGGCGACGATGGTGACGTTGGGCGTGAGCGTGTTGAACGCTTCGCACACCGTCATGGCGATCGAATACGGCTCCTCGCCGGTGGAGCTGGCGGAGCACCAGATGGTCAGCGGCTCGCGCTTGCCCTTGACGTGCTCGGCCAGCAGCGGGAAGTGGTGCGCTTCGCGGAAGAACGACGTCAGGTTGGTGGTCAGGGCGTTGGTAAACGACTCCCACTCCTCGCCCAGCTTGCCCGACTCCAGGTCGTCCAGGTACTTGGCGAAGGAGTCGATGCCGGTGGCGCGCAGCCGCCGGGCCAGCCGGCTGTAGACCATCTCCTGCTTGCTGTCGGCCAGCGAAATGCCGGCGCGTTTGTAGATCAGCCCGCGGACCCGTTCGAAGTCCCGGGCGTTGAAGTCAAATTCCTTGACCGTGTCTTTTGATTGCGGCATATGCTTACATCCTCTCAGGTCATGCTAACTATGCCAACCGTCACTCCCGCGTACGCGGGAGCCTATGCTCAGCATGGGTACCCGCGTGCGCGGGTACGACGGGTACAGCTTAAAACTCTTCCCACTCGTCGGCGCCCGAAGACGCCGCTGCAGGTTTCTTCGGTGCGGCCGGGCGCGCGAACTGATCAAGCAAACCAACCCCGACGTGCTGACGCTGGACGTCGAGATGCCGAAGATGGACGGCCTCGATTT
>NZ_WWCS01000017.1 GCF_009857535.1 Duganella margarita | reverse complement strand
CACCGGTCAGCGCCGCGCCGCCGGTGTCGGCCAGCACATGGCGGCGCGCGTGGCGCGAGCGCATCGCCACGCCGTCAGCCGGCCCCAGCACATGGGTCGGCACGCCGCCGGCGGCCAGGCTGCGCAGCATGCCCAGCGCGTTCAGTTCGCTGCCGACCACCAGCGCCGGCGTCATCTCAGTGGTGGCCATGGCAAGCCTCGTAGCAAGCACTTAGTTGCGCGGCCACCTGCGGCCACGAAAAATCGCGCACCAGCGCGCTGACGGCGGCACGGCATGGCGGCTGCGCCAGCAGCGCGGCAACGGCGCCGGCAATGGCCGTGCGATCGTCCGGCTGCACGCGCTTGAGCGCAAAACCGCTGGCCGGCAGCGTCAGCGCGCTCTCGTCCGTCATCACCGCCGGCGTGCCGGCCGCCAGCGCCTCCAGGATGGCCAGCGGGAACACCTCGCCGCGGCTGGGCAGCGCCACCACGGCAGCGGCGGCATAGGCGCCGGCCAGCAGCGGGTCGCCGTGTTCGAGCGCGCCCAGCCAGCGCACCGCCGGCCGGTCCAGCAGCGCCTGCAGGTAAGCGGCCTGCGCCGGTTCGACCGGGCCGATCAGCACCAGCGGCAGCGCCAGCGCGGCCAGCGCCTGGGCCAGGCCGAGCTGGTTCTTGTACGGTGAAATGGCGCCGACGCACAGCGCGAAGCGGCCGGCGATGCCGTAGGCGGCGCGGAACGGCGCCGGGTCGGCGTCGAAAAACCGGGCGCCGACGCCGTTCGGCACCAGCCGCACCTTGTCCGGCGCGATGCGAAAGCCGCGCACGATCGCAGTTTTTTCGGCCGCCCCCAGCGCGATCACCAGGTCGGCCTGGCGCAGCGCGCTGCGGATATGGGCATAGGTGGTTTCCAGCGGCATGGCGCTGAGGGCGCCGGCCAGCCAGCCCGCCAGGCGGGCGCGGCGGCCTGCGGCGGCGTTCCAGGACGGCGCCACCAGCGCCGACAGCACCACCGGCAGGCCGGCCGCGCGCGCCGCCGCCACCAGCCGGTGATTGCCGTTCATGCTGCCGAACACGTGCAGCAGGTCGAAGTCGGCGCGGTCGGCGTGGGCGGGGTCCACCAGGCCCACCTGGTGCCCGGCCGCCGCCAGCGCGCGCAGGGTCTCGCCGACCTGCACCTGCAGGCCGCCGTTGCGCTGGAACAGCATGGGATAGGAAATGAGGCCGACGCGCATCGTGGAGTCCTGGTCGAGGCGCGTCCGCCCGCGCCGGTTGCGCTGTCCGGGCAGGGACAGCCAAAGGCGAGTATAGGGGCGGGGGGAAATGGCGCGCTTGCGCCACCTCAAGGAAGCGCCGGACGTTGCTGTCCGGCGCGGCGGCCGGGGAAATGGCCGCCGGGGCGTGCTACAACGTCAGGCGGCGCTGGCGCCGTAGCCGCCCATGATGCGGTCGGCCTTGTCCTGCTCGTCGTCGTCATAGACGTCGACCGACAGCATGGCGGCGGCGCCGGCGCGGTGTCGCGCGGCGGCGGCGGCGGCCGGGCCGCCCGGCGTCAGCGCATCGAGCAGATTGCCGACCGTACTGGTGGCCACGTCCGACGGCAGCGCTGTGTGCGTGGTCAGCTTGACGGTCGATTGCGGAAAACCGTCGGCCAGCAGCGCGCTGCGGGCGCCCTCGGCGTCGGCCAATTGCGGGAAATTACGATGGATGGTGCGGGTCATAATAACCTCCGTTACTTAAAAGCCAGCCACGGCGGTGGCAAAGTGTTCGACCTTGGGCGGGGTGGCGAAGCTGCCGCCGACCAGCGCGCGCCATTGCTGGAAGCCGTCGCTGCCGCGAAAGTCGACCGTATGGTGTTCCAGCGTCTCCCAGCCGATCACCAGGTGGTAGGTGTCCGGGGTCTCGATGGCGCGGTCGAGGCGCATCGAGCGGCAGCCGCTGGCGGCCTTGAAGATCGGCACCGCCTGCGCCACGGCTGCCTGGAAGGCGTCATGCGCGTCGGGTTTGATGTACAGCTCGGCGATTTCATAAATCATGCAGCGGTCCTCGAAGTGGCGATGACCCTATTGTGCCTGAACTGCGGCCGGCGTGCGCAGGATGAAGTGCATGGCCTGGCGCGCCAGTTCCTCGACGTCGGCGCCGCTGCCCGGCTTGTACCATTGCACGGTCCAGTTCAGCGCGCCGAAGATCAGCAGCCGGTCGAACTGCGACGGCCGGCCCCAGTCGCCCGAATCATGCAGAGCGGCAATGGCACGGTCCCACACCGCCTCGTAGCGGTCCTTCAGCGCGCTGATGCGCGCGCGCGAGGCGTCGTCCAGCGAGCGCCATTCGTACAGCAGCACGGCGATGAAATGGTGGTCGGGCGCCAGCAGCGTGTGCAGATGGGCCTCGACCAGCCGGTGCAGCATGGCGCCGGGCGCCAGCGGCAGCGCGGCGATGGCCTCGATCTCGGCCAGCGAGCGCTGCATGCCCTGTTCCATGATCGCCGCCAGGATCTCCTGCTTGCTCTTGAAATGGTAAAACCAGCTGCCGGCCTGGATGCCGGTGGCGGCGGCAATGTCGCGCACCGTGGTGTTGTCATAGCCCTTGGTGCGGAACAGCTGCGCCGATTTTTCGATCAGCTCGGCGCGCAGCCCGCCGCCTTCGCCTTTTTGCGGGCGGCCGCGTTTCTTCGGGCTGGGCACAGCGGGCGCGGTGACATCGGGCATGGCAGTGGTGTGCTGAAGTGATGACAGTGTCATTCTAATGCAGCGCGCGCGCCGGATTCACAAATCCGGCTACCGTGTGCTGCAATGCAACAACAATCGCACATTGCGCGGGTCCAGACTGGCGGCGCAGGCATGGCGAGGAGGAATTTGGTGCCGGTATATTTCCCGACCGCCGGCGCCGGTAGTAGCGGCCCGGAGGACGCTAATAAGTCGTTCTATGTGAGAACTGTGTGCATCATAACGCCCGAATATGACGGGCGTTTGACGTCCATGGCGGGGGACAGCAAAGTGCTGTAGAATAGAAGTTCTGTGGGGCCGACCTGGTTTCGACGTGGGTTGCAAAGCAGAGCAGGGCATACCGAGGCCTGGTTACCTCGTAAATACACCCAGAAATCAATAACTGCAAACGATAACTCGTACGCACTGGCAGCCTAAGGGCTGTTAGCTCCTAAACGCTTCTTCCCTGGGGCGGACCGTTAAAAGTCAAGGAGTCATTTACAGGGAATCGCGCTGTGACGGGTCACTTGAAGCAGCGCTAAATCTAAGGTGAATCGCTTGTCCAGAACGTGCACATCCGTGCTGTACAGGTTAAATTAAATGATAGTGCTAAGTATGTAGAACTGTCTGTAGAGTGCTTGCGGACGCGGGTTCGATTCCCGCCGGCTCCACCACTCGGATAAAAAACAAAAGGCCCCGCGCTTGCGCTCGGGGCCTTTTATTTTTTATTCCGCCGATAGCGCATGCGGCGGGGATCGAACCCGCGGGACGCGGGGCGTAGCGGGGAATTCGGCTCGCATGCGAGCCGCCCGCGAAGCGGCTTTGCGCTTGCAAGCGCAAAGCCTCTCCGATTCGTCTGACTCAAAAACCGCCGGGAGGCGGTTTACGCCGTTAAATTTCCTACAGTAATCTTTCTCCTCCGCAGATTCCTATTCGGTCAAGGCTGCCGTTCGGGCGGCGCTGGCGCGGCCTGGGCGATGCCGTAGGCCACCGGCCAGCCGGCCGGCAGATGCGAGGTGCCGAAAACGCGGTCGAGGAAAGGCAGGGTCGACGAGAAGTTGCGGTCCAGCGGCGCCACGCTGGTGTGGTGCCAGTGATGGAAGGCCGGCGTGGCGATGAGCGATTCCAGCGGGCCGAGTCGGACCCGCAGGTTCGAATGGATGAAGAAGCCCCATATGGTGCCGATGATGATCACCAAAGCTGGCGTGGCGCTGCCGCTCGCGCTGGCGCCGGCCAGGCCGAGCACGTATAGCGGCGTCATGCCGAACATGCTTACTACCGTAAGATCAAAGCCGCTGCGGACAAGCTTGTGGACAAGCCAGATTCTATGCAAATACTACGGGACATGGTCAAATGAAAACTCTCCTTTACGTTGTTTGCACGACGACGGCTGTAGCGACACACTCGGCAGAACTGGTGGCCTCCTGTCGCTTGGGAAGTGGCGCCGCGCAGAGCGTGGTGGTGATGCGGGATTCGCCGGCCGCCTCAACGCACATTTATTACCTGCAGCAGGGGCGCAAGCGCACGGCATTTTTTGGCACTACCGAGCAATCCAGGGGCTCATCGGTTCTGGTTCAATGTGTCGGTAACAAACATCGTGCGCTTATTATTTCAGGTGAATTTACGGCAAATGCCGTGCAAGGATTTGTAGTGACTTACCCGTCCGGACGGGCCTCGCCTGAGCGATTGGATTTTGCCGAGAAAAGTCGCCCGGGATGGCTGTATTTGGGTTCTGACGAAATTAGAGTCGTAGTCGCTACTGGTGGTTACGGCGAGAGCAATGCGAAATACGTGATGTACCGCCATGTCATAGGGCAAGCCGACGATGAGCCAGCTCGCGCGATAAACGAGCTGCCATCATCAGCTGGATTTGAAATAATAAGTTTGAAAGATTCTTCTCGGTAGCATTGCCAAAGGTGGAGAAGCCGCGTCCTTCTGATTTAGAACCCTGGCGCCGGCACTTCCGGGATTTGGTTGTGCAGGCTGGCGTTGATCGCGTTCCAACCGCGGATGACGGCGATTGCGTAGCTCAGTTCGGCGATTTCATTGTCGGTGAAATGTTCTTTCAGTTCGGCGAAATCGGCGTCGCTGGGCTGGCGGTGGGGCAGGGCGTTGACGGCTTCCGCCCAGTTCAGCGCGGCGCGTTCCAGTGCGCTGAAGAACGGGGCTTCGCGCCAGCCGGCGACGGCGTTCAGGTGGCGCGGTTCGGCGCCTTGCTTGATCAGGTCGCGCCAGTGCATGTCGATGCACACGCCGCAGCCGTTGAGCTGCGATACTCGCAAGTTGATCAGTTCCACCAGCCGGGCACCCAGCGAGCTTTTCTTGACCGACGCCGACAGCGCGATCATGGCCTGCAGATTGGCAGGGGCGAGTTGGAAGAAGGGAATACGGGCAGCTTGGGTCATGATGACGCCTTTCAGATTGGCGAGGGCACACCGCGTGCCCTTCTTATCTTTAGACGGTAGGCTCGTCCCCGTTGTGACAGTCTGGATAAAATAATTGTTATACACTGGCTCCTAAGAGGAGGTGTGTCATGCGCAAAGTTGTCGTTGAGCTGGATGAGCGGGAAATGGCCCACGTTGAGGCGTTGGCGCGAGAGCGTCAAGTTCAGCCCGCAGAGGTGCTTAAGTCTGCAGCGCTCAAGATCGCGCAATCGCCGCCACAGCCTGATACCGATGAGGCTAAAGAGCAGCGTCGTCAGGCAAGGTTTGCAATTCTGATGCGTAGCCACGGTATGCTTGCCGGCGATCAGAGCAGGCCAAAAGACGGACTCGTATATCAAAACGAGCTGCGTGCAGAATGGCAGTAGTCCTTTTCGATACCAATATCCTCATCGATCATACGGCTGGGATTATCGAGGCGACGCGTGAACTGGCTGGCTAAGATGACGCCGCCATTAGTGCGATCAATTGGATGGAAGTCGCGTGCGCCTTGACGCCGGTACAAATAGAGCAGTTCGACCAGGATTTGATGGATGCTGGTATTGTCGTTGTGCAGACCACCGTGGAAATCATGCACAGAGCGGCAGAGATCCGTGGTGGCCGATATCAGCGGCCAGGTGCGAAAGCGCCTAAGCTGCCCGATTGTATTATCTGGGCGACCGCAGACCTCGCGGGACGAATGATTATCACGCGGGATCCCGACGGGTTTGGCGGAGTACAGAATCCGCTGGTCAGGGTACCCTACAAAAATACCAATGGTCTGGTCACCGATGTTAAGCCACTGGTGAAATAGTCTGCGGCACGCCCAGCAGCTTGTCCGGGTTGCGGACGATGAAGACGGCGACGATGCGGTCGTTGTCGATCAGGAAGGATTGGGCCGACTCCAGCTTGCCGCCGACATAGCGCAGCAGTCCGGGTTCGCCGTTGATGCGCGCCTGGCGATATATCACCTGCTGCGGATATTGGTGCTCCAGCGACCAGAACGATCCCGCCACGCGGCCGGCGCCGTGCAGCACGCGCAGGTAGGAATTGACTTTGCCACCGCCATCGGCCACCAGTTGCACATCATCGGCCAGCAGGTTTTTCATGGCGGCGCGGTCGCCGTTCTGGGCGGCGGCCATGAAGCGTCCCAGCAGCGCCCGGTGCTGTTCGCGTGGCACGGCAAAGCGCGGCTGTTGCTGCTGCACCCGTTGCTGTGCCCGGTGCACCATCTGCCGGCAGGCCGCCTCGCTCTTGCCCAGCATGTCGGCGATGTCGGCGTACTCATGCTCAAACACCTGCCGCATCAGAAACGCCGCCCGCTCCTCCGGCGACAATCGCTCCAGCACCCACATGAACGCCATCGACACCTCACTGGCCAGCTCGGCGCTGCTTTCCGGCGTGCGCTCGTCCAGTTCGACGATCGGTTCCGGCAGCCACCAGCCGACATACGCGCTGCGTTCGCTCTGCCGCGCGCGCAGGCGGTCGATCGCCAGCCGGGTGGCGATGGTCACCAGCCACGCTTCCGGCGCTTGCACTGCGGCGCGGTCGCTGCCGTGCCAGCGCAGCCAGGCGTCCTGCACCACGTCGTCGGCGTCGGCGCGGGTGCCCAGCATGCGGTAGGCGATAGCGAACAGGCGCGGCCGCAGTGCCGCAAACAGGGAGGAGTCAGTCATCATGAACCTTAGACGCGCCAGGCGGTCAATCTGTGACAGCTTACCTTATCCGGAATGCGCATTTGCTTTTTTGGAATCATTCGTCGTCAGGCGGCCGCCTTCGCGCTACCTTGGGAAGGCCAACTAAGGAGACAAAATGAAACTCGAAACCATTGCCGTCCACGGCGGCTACAGCCCCGATCCGACCACCCGCGCGGTCGCCGTGCCGATTTACCAGACCGTGGCCTACGCCTTCGACGACACCCAGCACGGCGCCGACCTGTTCGACCTCAAAGTGCCGGGCAATATCTACACCCGCATCATGAATCCGACCCAGGATGTGCTGGAGCAGCGCGTCGCCGCGCTGGAAGGCGGGGTGGCGGCGCTGGCGCTGGCGTCCGGCCAGGCCGCCGTCACTTACGCGATCCAGACCATTGCCGAAGCCGGCGACAATATCGTTGCCGCCGCCACGCTGTACGGCGGCACCTACAACCTGTTCGCCCACACGCTGCCGCAGTACGGCATCACCACCCGCTTTGCCGACGCCCGCGATCCGGCCTCGTTCGGCGCGCTGATCGACGAGCGCACCAAGGCGGTGTTCATCGAATCGATCGGCAACCCGCTCGGCAATATCACCGATATCGCGGCCATTGCCGCTGTCGCCCACGCGCACGGCGTGCCGCTGATTGTCGACAACACGGTCGCCACGCCGTACCTGCTGCGGCCGATCGAGCATGGCGCCGACATCGTGGTGCATTCGCTGACCAAGTACCTGGGCGGCCACGGCAATTCAATCGGCGGCGCGATTGTCGATTCCGGCAAGTTCCCGTGGGCTGAGCACAAGGAGCGCTTCAAGCGCCTCAACGAGCCGGACGTGTCGTATCACGGCGTGGTCTACACCGAGGCGCTGGGCCCGGCAGCCTACATCGGCCGCGCGCGCGTGGTGCCGTTGCGAAATACCGGTGCCGCGCTGTCGCCGTTCAATGCCTTCCTGATTTTGCAGGGCATCGAGACGCTGGCGCTGCGCATGGAGCGGATTGTCGACAACACGCGCAAGGTGGCGCAGTTCCTCGGCCAGCACAGCAAGGTCAAGTGGGTGAATTACGCCGGGCTGGAAGACCACCGGGACCACGCGCTGGCTGTCAAATACCTGGGCGGGCGGCCGTCCGGCGTGCTGACGTTTGGCGTGCAGGGCGGCGTGGAGGGCGGTGCGCGTTTCCAGGATGCGTTGCAACTGTTCACGCGGCTGGTCAACATCGGTGACGCCAAGTCGCTCGCCTGCCATCCGGCCTCGACTACGCATCGCCAGCTCAACGAGCAAGAACTGGCCAAGGCGGGCGTGACGGTCGATACGGTGCGGCTGTCGATCGGCATCGAGCACAGTGACGATCTGCTGGCCGACCTGGAGCAGGCGCTGGCGGCGGTATAGTGGGAGGGCTCGGGCCGGGGCTCAGCCCTTTTTCTCCGGCACCGGCACGCGCTCGACAATCACGTGGCCGTCCACCACGCGGCAATCGATCACGTGATTGCGCGAGACGCTGGTGTGGCGAGAGTGGAGGTCGTGGTATTTGCCGGCCTCTTCCAGCCGCAAGTCGATGCGGAAGCTCTCCAGATTATTGTTGCGCGCCACCTCGGCCACGCGCTGCTTGCGGATATCGGCTTCCTTGTCGCTGCGGCCGTGCATTTCCGGCCCTTCGAAGTAGCGGATAAGCGCGCATTCGATGACGTCGATGCGGTCCTTCAGCAGCATGTCGGCGGCGACCGGATTCCGGTTGACCTCCAGCTCGGCCGGATCGCCGTCGGCCGACATCACTTCTACGTTCATGCGCTGGATCAGCAGCAGCATGTCGTTGTTTTCGCTCTGGCGCTGGTGCACGCGCTGCACCGGCATCAGGCGCGCGCGCGCCAGCCGGCCCAGCGGGTCCTTGGTCTGGCCGACGTACTGTACTTCGCTGGCGAAGTTGTAGGGGTTGTCGTATTGCTGCAGCAAGTCGTGGATCGACAGCGCCTCGATCAGGCCGCCCCAGTTGAGCGTGATGAACTGGTCGGTCAGCACCACCGTCGGCTTTTTCAGCGTGGCGGCAAACGGCACCGTCAGCTCGATGGTCAGCGTATCCTTTTTCTCTTCCGTGCCCACCAGCAGCGGCACCGTCAGCTTCAGCGAGAAGAAGCCCCAACTGGTGTGGCGGGACGGGTCGAAGCGCACGCGCGGGCGGCTGATGGCGAAATACAGCAGCCGCTTTTCGCTGGTCGCTTCCAGGTCGAATTGCATGCGGCGCAGGTGGCGGCCGACCGGGTCGCGGATATCCGGCACCGGCGGGAAGCCGGCGATCAGGTCGTACCAGTGGAATTTGGCGTCGGCCACGGTGACCACCCAGGTCTGCGGCGCGGCGGTGCGTTGCGGCATCAACGGCAGCAGCTCTTCCATGTCGTCCGGCGGCGGCGCCAGCAAATCGTGGAAGGGTTCGGGCGCCTCTTCGAACAGCGCGCCGATGCCTAGCTCTTCCGGCGACGGATCGGGATAATCGTCGTCGTCATTGCTCATTTGCGCGCTCCGTGGTGTCATAGTCCGGTGATTATAGTGCTTCCGATCCTATATTTCCACGTGGAAATGTGTCGGCGCATCAAGAATCTATCCAATGTAACACTACTCAGGACTTGCTGCCTTTTGCCGGCGCCGGCAGTGGCATCGATGCAACCTGGGCCTGGCCGTCGGCGATGAAACAGCTCAGCAGATGGCGCTTGGCCGAGCTGACAAATTCCGAGCTTAAAGCATTATAGAAGCCGGCCTCCGGCAATTCCAGATCGATGGTGTACTGCGCCAGGTGGTTGGCCACCTGCACCGCCGTCAGCCGCTCGGCGCGGGCCTTGCGTTCATCCAGCGGGCGCAGCTGCGGCGCGCTGCCCTCGAAGTAGCGGATCAGCGCCGCTTCGATCGCATCCATGCGTTCGGCGTGCAGGATGTCGGCCGGCAGCGCGTATTCATTGTGCGGCAGCGCGGCCGGGTCGCCTTCGGCGCAATTGACTTCGACTTCCATGCCCAGCACCAGGATCAGGATGTCGTAATCAAGGCCGTACTGGGCGCGCAGCTTGTGCATGGCGCCGAGGCGGCCCTTGCCCAGCCGGCCGTCCGGGTCGCGGGTCTGGCCGACATAACTGACCTTGCTGGGCAGCTTGAGCGTGTGGGCATAAGTTTGCAGCAGGTCGTGCACGGAGAAGACCTCGACCAGGCCGCCCCAGTTGAGGCTGATGAAGTTCTCGGTCAGGATCACGGTCGGCTTCTTCATGGTGGCCGCGAACGGCACCTTCAGTTCCACCGTGATGGATTCCTTGGTTTCCTCGGCGCCCGTCAGCAGCGGCAAGGTCAGCTTGAGCGAAAAAAAGCCCCACTGCACCACGCCGGCGATGTCGAAGCGCACGCGCGGGCGGGTGACGGCGAAGAACAGATGGCGTTTTTCGGCCGTGGCCTCCAGCTCGAACTGCATCCGGCGCATATAGCGGCCGATGGGATCGCGGATGTCCGGCTTCTCGGCAAAGCCGGCAATCAGGTCATACCAGTGATATTTGGCGTCGGTCACGCGGACCATCCAGCTCTGCGGCGCGGTGGTGCGCTGCGGCAGGGTGGCGAAGGAGTCTGTCAATGAACCAGCATAGGGCTGCGGGAGTTGGGCAGCCTGCTCAGGAAAATTCATCATGCACCTGATCGGAAAAAGTTGAGTGTCGGCGACTGTCTCTCTTTTTCCGATCAGCGGGGTCTTGGCTTTCAGGAAATAAGTAATGCTACGCAGTCATGCGGGAGACTACGCCTACTCTGTCCGTACGGCAACAAAAATCCGTTGTGCAATGCGCCTTGGCGGCGCCAAACCAACAGATCAGGCCGCTAATGCGTCGCCGGCCAGCGCCGCCTGCATCAGCGCCAGCAATTCTGCCGGTTGCCGGAACAGGTAATCGGCCTGCCAGCTTTCCGGCGCCGTGGCGCCGCAATAGCCCCAGCTGCAGGCGATGGTCAGCATATTGGCGGCCTTGCCGGCCTGGATGTCGCGCAGGTCGTCGCCGACATACCAGCACTGTTCAGGCGCCAGCTTGAGGCGGCTGGCCGCTTCCAGCACCGGCGCCGGGTGCGGCTTGGCGTGCGCCGTGGTGTCGCCGGAAATCGCGCAGGCCGCATGGCCGAGGCCGATTTGCGGCAGCAGCGGGTCGGTAAACCGCTTCGACTTGTTGGTGACCACGCCCCATTGCAGCCCGGCCGCCTCGATGCCGGCCAGCAGCTCGGGAATGCCGTCGAACAGCCGGCTGTGGACCGCGATGGCCGCTTCGTAGTTGCTGAAGAACTCATCGCGCAGCGCCAGGTAGCCGTCGTCGTCCGGCGTCAGGCCGAACGAGGCGCCGATCATGCCGCGCGCGCCGGCCGAAGCGGTCGGACGCAGGATCTCATAGGCGGTCGGTGCCAGTCCGCGCGTGCTGCGCAACAGGTTGACGGCGGCGGCCAGGTCGGGCGCGGTGTCGGCCAGCGTGCCGTCGAGGTCGAACAGGATGGCGCGTGGCGCGGCGGGGGGCGGCATGGTCATGGTCATTTACAGAGGGCGGCGGGCAGCCACCAGGTAGTTGACGCTGGTGTCATCGTTGAGCGAATAGATCTTGGTCAGCGGATTGTAGCCCATGCCCTTGAAGCCGGCCACTTCCAGCCCGGCGCTGCGGATGTACTGCGACAGCTCGGAGGGCGTGATGAACTTGTCGTAGTCGTGGGTTCCTTTTGGCAGCATGCGCAGGATGTACTCGGCGCCGATCACGGCAAACAGATACGCCTTGGGATTGCGGTTGAGCGTGGAGAAGAACAGGTGGCCGCCCGGTTTGACCAGCGCGGCGGCGGCGCGCACGATGGCGCCCGGGTCCGGCACGTGTTCCAGCATTTCCATGCAGGTGACCACGTCGTACTGGCCGGGTTCCTGCGCGGCCATGTCTTCGGCGGCGATCAGCTTGTAGCGCACCGCCACGCCGGATTCCAGCGAGTGCAGGTCGGCCACTTTCAGCGCTTTTTCGCCGAGGTCGATGCCGGTGACGGTGGCGCCCTTGCGCGCCATCGATTCGGTCAGGATGCCGCCGCCGCAGCCGATGTCGATCACGTTCTTGCCGGCCAGCGACGCGCGCGCGTTGATCCATTCCAGGCGCAGCGGGTTAATTTCGTGCAGCGGGCGGAACTCGGAGGTCGGGTCCCACCAGCGGTGGGCGAGTTCGGCGAATTTTTGCAGTTCTAATGGATCAGCGTTCATAGATTGGGCAGTTTTATCAGTCTGATCGCTATTTTAAAGCAGCGCGGGCAAAAGCGGCGGCCAGCGTGCATGCGGAGGGCGCGAGTCTTGCGTTGTTGAAGGCGTGTTGCATATGAAACTGCTTTCACAGATGTAATGATTGGGGAAGGTATGTGTCGATACAATACGATACACCGCGCCGTGCAGCGCCTTAACCCGTAGAAAGGATCGATAGATGACGCAAACAATTGCCCAAGAAAGCGGGCCAGTGGCGGTGGTACAGCCGTCGTCCCCCGCGCGCCATGCGCCGCAATACGGGGTGCTGTCGCAGGCTCTGGATTTCACCATGAACCTGCGCAGCCATTTCGTGCTGTCGCGATGGTTGCGCGAGCTGGGCGCGCTGAACAGCGCCGACTTTTATGATGGCGTGCGTTATCGCTACCTGCGCAAGTATTATCTGGGCGGCGGCTTTAACATTCCGCACCGGCTGCGGGTGGCTATCAACCACCACCAGCAGGTGGCGCAGCACTTCCGGACCGGCTTCCTTACTGCGACCAACCGGCACGGAGGCCATACTCTCTGGAAACAGCGTACCGGGGCGGCGTCGCTGTCGATGGCGCTGCGCTTTCCTTACCGCTACAACTTCGACGGTGATCTGTGCCTCACGCTGAATGTCAACAGCACCGATGCCTGTATCCTCACCTTTTCCATTGTGCCGGGCGAAGTGGCTGGCGTAAGCGCAGCGCAGGCGTTGCTGGTGTCCAGCGTGCAAGGTATTGCCGGCAGCATCGACCGCATCCGCCTGGCGACCGAAGAGTGCAACAACGTTTCGCCGGCCCATCTGCTGTTGATGGCGGCCGAAACGTTGGCGATGGCGATTGGCATCAAGGTGCTCGCAGGTATCGGCCAGAGCCACATGCCGCGCATGACCGATACGGTGGCACAGAAGAAGTTGTTTGACTATGACGCCTTCTGGGCGCCGCTGGTGGGCGCCGAGGCGCCGCAGCACTTCTACCACATGGCGCTGCCGTTTGCCGACAAGCCGATTGAAGCCATCCCCGCCAAGCATCGCGGCCGTGCCCGCAAGCGCCGTGAACTGCGCAACCTGATTCGCCACGATATCCAGGCCCAGGCCAGCGCCGTCCTCGCGCGCGATTGCCTGCGATAAGCTGTTTCTTCCGGCCCAAATCCCTGCCGGAATCGCCCTCCCTTAGTTAAACGTGCGCCCGCCGTTTAAACGCGCTCGTCCCTCCCTTCACACGCTGAGGCCGCGCGGCCTGGCGACTATGCGCCCAGACAAAAAAAAACCGCCCGGTTTTCACCGGACGGTTTTTTATGCTGTCAGCGGCAATTACTTGCTGGTGCCGACGACTTCGATTTCTACGCGACGGTTTTTAGCGCGGCCTTCTGCAGTTTTGTTGTCTGCAACTGGCTGTTTCTCGCCTTTACCTTCGGTGTACACGCGGTTAGCTTCAACGCCTTTGGAGATGATGTAGGCTTTGACAGCTTCAGCGCGGCGTACCGACAGCTTCTGGTTGTACTCGTCCGAACCCACCGAGTCGGTGTGACCGACGGCGATGATGACTTCCAGGTTGATCGAACCCAGTTTCGAGGTCACGTCATCCAGCTTGGCTTTGCCTTCTGGTTTGAGGACGGCCTTGTCGAAGTCGAAGAACGCATCGGCTGCGAAGCTGACTTTCTGTGCGGTTGGCACTGGTACTGGCACTGGCGCCGGGGTGGCGGCCGGTGCTGGAGCAGGTGCTGGTGCAACTGGTGGCGGTGGAGCCACGCACTTGCCGTTTTCCAGCTTCTCTGGCTCTACGCACAGTGGCAGATCGCAACCTGGCACGGCATCAGCCGGGGTCCAGTAGCCGGTGCGCCAGCACAGGCCGAACGGGTCACGGGCGATGATGCCGCGGGCATCTTGCACGTAGGCGCTCTTAGGCGTCGACGCCTTGATGTCCTGGGTTACAGGCGCGTACGGAGGGGCCGTCGGCGCGGTCTGGGCGATAGCCGAGCCGGCGAATGCAGCAGAAATAGCCAGCATCGAAATCAGTTTTTTCATATTTTTCTTCCTTTCGGGGGTGATATCCGCAGAAAACTGCGCGACTTTGTGTTGCGTGAGGAGAATTCTACCACGCAGGGGCGTCACACTCATTTCCCGCTTGCGAATCAAGCAATTGACTTCTCGTCCATTTTGCCACAAGCGACTTGGGTCGTAAAAAAAGCTCCAACATGGCGGCTTTTCGCGTTCGACCAAAATGTTGTTTTGTTGCAACGTGATTGTCGATAATAATTGAGTAATGTGTCATGAATATTACAACTTGTTACGTGCGCGCAGTGTGCGCTACACCGCATGAATGCGGCCTCGGCGCGGAAATGCGCTAGTTGCCTTGCGCGCATGCTAAAATCGACCGCTTGCCTGTCTCTTGGGAGAGGCTTAATAAACCACAGTAAACGACCGGCCAATGGATCAATTCGCAAAAGAAACAATCCCTATTTCCCTCGAAGAAGAGATGCGCAAGAGCTACCTCGATTACGCCATGAGCGTGATCGTGGGCCGCGCCTTGCCGGATGTGCGTGACGGCCTCAAGCCTGTACACCGCCGCGTCCTGTACTCGATGCACGAAATGAACAACGTGTGGAATCGCCCCTATGTCAAGTGCGCCCGTGTGGTCGGCGAGACCATGGGTAAGTATCACCCGCACGGCGACGCCTCGATTTACGACACGCTGGTGCGCATGGCGCAGCACTTCTCGCTGCGCTATATGCTGGTCGACGGTCAGGGTAACTTCGGCTCGGTCGACGGTGACGGCGCAGCGGCCATGCGTTACACCGAGTGCCGTCTCGACAAGATTTCCAGCGAGCTGCTGGCCGATATCGACAAGGATACGGTCGACTTCCAGCCCAACTACGACGGCAAGGAAAAAGAACCGACCGTTCTGCCGACCCGCATTCCCAACCTGCTGATCAACGGCTCGTCGGGTATCGCCGTGGGTATGGCCACCAACATCCCGCCGCACAATCTGCACGAAGTGATTGCCGGCGCGCTGCACGTGCTGAACAATCCGGACTGCTCGATCGACGAACTGATCGAACTGATCCCGGCGCCGGACTTCCCGACCGGCGGCACCATCTATGGCGTCTCGGGCGTGCGCGACGGTTACCGCACCGGCCGTGGCCGCGTGGTGATGCGCGCCAAGACCCACTACGAAGAGTACGGCAAGGACGGCGGCCGCACCGCCATCATCGTTGACGAACTGCCGTACCAGGTCAACAAGAAGTCCTTGCTGGAACGCATCGCCGAAAACGTCCGCGACAAGAAACTGGAAGGCATCAGCGACATCCGCGACGAGTCCGACAAGTCGGGCATGCGCGTGGTTATCGAGCTGAAGCGTGGTGAAGTGCCGGAAGTGGTGCTGAACAACCTCTACAAGCAAACCCAGCTGCAAGACACCTTCGGCATGAACATGGTGGCGCTGGTCGACGGCCAGCCCAAGCTGCTGAACCTGAAGGAAATGCTGTCGTGCTTCCTGTCGCACCGCCGCGAAGTGGTCACGCGCCGCACCGTGTTCGAGCTGCGCAAGGCGCGCGAACGTGGCCACGTGCTGGAAGGCCTGGCGGTGGCGCTGGCCAATATCGATGATTTCATCGCCCTGATCAAGGCCGCGCCCACCCCGCCGGTGGCGAAATCGGCGCTGATGGACCGTTCGTGGGATTCGTCGCTGGTGCGCGAGATGCTGGCCCGTACCGGCGAAGGCACCACCGTCGGCGGTATCGAGGCGTTCCGTCCGGAACACCTGCCGAAGCACTACGGCATCCAGGCCGACGGCATGTACAAGCTGTCCGACGACCAGGCGCAAGAGATCCTGCAAATGCGCCTGCAACGCCTGACCGGCCTGGAACAGGACAAGATCGTCAACGAGTACAAGGACGTGATGGCGGAAATCGCCGACCTGCTGGACATCCTGGCCACGCCGTCGCGCGTGACCACCATCATCACCGACGAAATGACATCGATCGTGGGCGAATTCGGCGATCCGACCAAGGACCCGCGCCGTTCCAACATCGAGCACAACGCCAGCGACCTGAATACGGAAGATCTGATCACGCCGCAGGACATGGTGGTGACCCTGTCGCACACCGGCTACATGAAGGCGCAGCCGATCTCCGAGTACCGCGCGCAAAAACGCGGCGGCCGCGGCAAGCAGGCCATGGCCACCAAGGACGAGGACTGGATCGACCAGCTGTTCATCGCCAACACCCACGATTACATCCTGTGCTTCTCCAACCGCGGCCGTCTGTACTGGCTGAAGGTGTGGGAAGTGCCGCAAGGCTCGCGCAACTCGCGCGGCAAGCCGATCGTCAACATGTTCCCATTGGCGGACAACGAGAAGATCACCGTGATCCTGCCGCTGTCGGGCGAGAACCGCACCTTCCCGGAAGACCACTACGTCTTCATGTCCACCAGCCTGGGCACCGTGAAGAAAACGCCGCTGAAAGACTTCAGCAATCCACGCAAGGCCGGCATCATCGCGGTCGACCTGGACGAGGGCGACTTCCTGATCGGCGCCGCGCTGACCGATGGCGAACACGATGTGATGCTGTTCTCCGACGCCGGCAAGGCCGTGCGCTTCGACGAGAACGACGTACGCCCGATGGGCCGTAACGCCCGCGGCGTGCGCGGCATGAACCTCGACGAAGGCCAGCGCGTGATTGCGCTGCTGGTGGCCGAGAACGAGCAGCAGTCGGTGCTGACCGCGACCGAAAACGGCTTCGGCAAGCGCACTCCGATCACCGAGTACACCCGTCATGGCCGCGGCACCAAGGGCATGATAGCGATCCAGACGTCCGAACGGAATGGTCGCGTGGTGGCGGCAACGCTGGTGGAACCGACCGATGAGATCATGCTGATCACCACCGGCGGCGTCCTGATCCGCACCCGCGTGTCGGAGATCCGTGAGATGGGCCGCGCGACCCAGGGCGTGACCCTGATCGCCGTGGAAGACGGCACCAAGCTGTCCGGCCTGCAGCGCGTGGTCGAGACCGACATTGACGAAGTCGAGCTGGAACCGGGCCCGGATTCAGCGACGGAGTAAAACTCACTCTGTGAGGAGCCAGCGGGGCCACGACTATTGCGCGACAATAGAACTGGCCCCGTTTTATTAATACCGTCATTCCCGCGCAGGCGGGAATCCATACGCAGCATGGGTCCCCGCTTGCGCGGGAACGACGGGCTGCAAAAGGAATGCAACGTGACTCACATCTACAACTTTTCCGCCGGCCCTGCCGTACTGCCGAAGGAAGTGCTGACGCAAGCAGCCGCCGAAATGCTGGACTGGCACGGCAGCGGCATGTCGGTGATGGAGATGAGCCACCGCGGACCGGAGTTTATGTCGATTTACAAGGCGGCCGAGCGCGATCTGCGCGAGCTGCTGGCAGTACCGGACAATTACAAGATCTTGTTCATGCAGGGCGGCGGACTGTCGCAGAACGCCCTGATCCCGTTGAACCTGCTGGGCCACAAGCCCGCCGGCGCAACCATCGATTTCATTCACACCGGTTCGTGGTCGGGCAAATCCATCAAGGAAGCCGCCAAGTACGCCAGCGTGAACATCGCCGCGTCGTCGATGACGTCGGTGCCGCCGCAGAGCGAGTGGCAGCTGACGCCCGGCGCGGCCTATCTGCACATGTGCACCAACGAGACCATCGACGGCGTCGAGTACGACTTTGACGGCGGCGTGCCGGATGCGGCCGACCCGCGTCTGGCCGGCGTGCCGCTGGTGGCCGACATGTCGTCGCACATTTTGTCGCGCGTGATCGACGTCGCCAAATACGGCGTGATCTTCGCCGGCGCGCAGAAGAACATCGGTCCGGCCGGCGTCACCATCGTCATCATCCGCGACGACCTGCTGGGTCAGGCGCTGCCGGCCTGTCCGTCGGCGTTCGACTTCAAGCTGGTGGCCGACAACGAATCGATGTACAACACGCCGCCGACCTATGGCATCTACATCGCCGGCCTGGTGTTCCAGTGGCTGAAGGCGCAGGGCGGCGTGGCCGAGATGGAGCGCCGCGCCAAGGCCAAGGCCGCGCTGCTGTACGCGGCGCTGGACGTCGACGATTTTTATCAGAATCGCGTGGCGCTGCACAACCGTTCCCGCATGAACGTGCCTTTCTACCTGAAGGACGAGAGCAGGAACGAAGCATTCCTGGCCGGCGCCAAAGCGCGCGGGCTGCTGCAACTGAAGGGCCACAAGTCCGTCGGCGGTATGCGCGCATCGATCTACAACGCGATGCCTATCGAGGGCGTGCAAGCGCTCGTAGACTACT
Source organism: Duganella margarita (assembly GCF_009857535.1). Taxonomy (GTDB): domain Bacteria; phylum Pseudomonadota; class Gammaproteobacteria; order Burkholderiales; family Burkholderiaceae_D; genus Rugamonas; species Rugamonas margarita. The sequence continues at coordinate 111,181 of NZ_WWCS01000017.1, read as the reverse complement.
TGAACGAATTCGCTGGCCGATAATTCCATGAACGACAAACTCAAACCATTGCGCGAACAGATCGACTCGATCGACGCCCAAATCCTCGACCTGCTGAACCAGCGCGCGCGCGTCGCGCAGGCAGTGGGCCATGTCAAAGCCGAAACCGGCGCACCGGTGTTCCGTCCGGAACGCGAAGCGCAGGTGCTGCGCGGCGTGGCCGAACGCAATCCGGGCCCGATGGGCAACGCCGAACTGCAGACCATCTGGCGCGAAATCATGTCCGCCTGCCGTTCGCTGGAAAAGCGCGTCACCGTGGCCTTCCTCGGCCCGGCCGGCACCTACAGCGAGCAGGCGGTGTACGAACAATTCGGCACCGCCGTCGACGTGCTGCCATGCGCCTCGATTGACGAAGTGTTCCGCGCCACCGAAGCCGGCACCGCCGAATTCGGCGTGGTGCCGGTCGAGAATTCGACCGAAGGCGCGATCGGCCGCACGCTCGACCTGATGCTGCATACGCCGCTGACCATCAGCGGCGAAGTGTCGATCGCCGTGCGTCACAGCCTGCTGACCGGCAGCGGCAATATGGACGGCGTCACCGCCATCTGTGCCCACGCGCAGGCGCTGGCGCAGTGCCAGATCTGGTTGAACAACAACTACCCGGACCTTGAGCGCATCGCCGTCTCGTCCAATGCCGAAGCGGCGCGCATGGCGCGCGACGACCACAAGCTGGCGGCGATTGCCGGCGAACGCGCCGGCGTGCGTTACAGCCTGGGCACCGTCAAGGCCAACATCCAGGACGATCCGCACAACCGCACGCGCTTTGCGGTGATTGGTTCGCTGCAGGCCGGCCCGTCGGGCGAAGACCGCACCTCGCTGGCGCTGGCCGCGCCGCACAAGGCGGGTTCGATTTACCGCCTGCTTGGATCGCTGGCGCAGCACGGCGTGTCGATGACGCGCTTTGAATCGCGCCCGGCGCGCACCGGCACCTGGGAATACTACTTCTACGTCGACGTGCAAGGCCATCTGCAGGATCCTGCGGTGGCCAGCGCGCTGGCCGAATTGCAGAGCAACGCTGCCTTCTTCAAGGTGCTGGGTTCCTACCCGGTCAGCCTGACCTGATAATAAAGAGAGACACCATGACCAACAACTACGGCCCGGAATACATCCGCGCTATCGCTCCTTACCAAGCCGGCAAACCGATCGCGGAAGTCGCGCGCGAATTCGGCCTGGATGAAGCCAGCATCATCAAGCTGGCGTCGAACGAGAATCCGTTCGGCGTGCCGGAATCGGCCAGACAGGCCATGGCCGCCGCCGTGGCGGAACTGGGCCGCTACCCGGACGCCAATGGCTTCGACCTGAAAGGCGCGCTGTCCAACCGCTACGACGTGCCAGCCGACTGGATCACGCTGGGCAACGGCTCCAACGACATCCTGGAAATCGCCGCGCACGCACTGGTGGAGCGCGGCCAGTCGATTGTCTACTCGCAGTATTCGTTCGCGATTTATGCGCTGGCGGCGCAGGGCGTCGGCGCGCAGCACATCGTCACCCCGGCCAAGGCCTACGGCCATGACCTGTCGGCCATGCTGGCGGCGATCCGCGACGACACGCGCCTGGTGTTCATCGCCAACCCGAACAACCCGACCGGCACGTTTATTCCAGCCGCCGAAATCGAGGCTTTCCTGGCCAAGGTGCCATCGCACGTGGTGGTGGTGCTGGACGAGGCGTACAACGAATTCCTGGCGCAGCAGGACCAGTTTGAATCGGCGGAGTGGGTAAAGAAGTATCCCAACCTGCTGGTGTCGCGCACCTTCTCGAAAGCGTACGGCCTGGCTGGCCTGCGCGTGGGCTTCGCGATTGCGCAGCCGGCGCTGACCGATCTGCTGAACCGCGTGCGTCAGCCGTTCAACGTCAACTCGCTGGCGCAGGCTGCGGCCATCGCTGCGCTGAACGACATGGATTTCCTGCAAAAAGGCGCAGAGAACAACACCGCCGGCTACCAGCAATATGTAGCGGCGTTCGACAAGCTGGGGCTGGAGTACGTGCCGTCGTACGGTAACTTCGTGCTGGTCAAGGTTGGTGACGATGCCGGCGCCGGCGCGCGCGTCAATCTGTCGCTGCTGAAGCAGGGCGTGATCGTGCGTCCGGTGGGCGGATATGGTCTGCCGGAGTGGCTGCGCGTGTCCATCGGCCTGCCGGAAGAGAATGAGGCTTTCATCGAGGCGCTGACGGTCGCGTTGGCGGAGTAAATGCTGAACAAAGTCGTTATATTTGGCGTTGGCCTGATTGGCGGTTCGTTTGCGCTGGCGCTGAAGAAGGCCGGCGCGGTGCGCGAGATCGTCGGCGTCGGCCGTTCGGCAGCGTCGATGGCGCGGGCGCTGGAGCTGGGCATTATCGACAGCATCGGCGTGACCGTCGAGCCGTCGCTGGCTGGCGCGCTGCACGGCGCCGATCTGGTGCTGCTGGCCGCGCCGGTGGCGCAAACCGCAGCCATTCTGGCGGCGATAGCGCCGCATCTGGCGGCAGGCACGGTCGTCACGGACGCCGGCAGCACCAAGTCGGACGTGGTGGCTGCCGCGCGCCAGGCGCTGGGCGGCAAGGTCGCGCAGTTCGTGCCCGGCCACCCGATCGCCGGCCGCGAGACCAATGGTCCCGACGCCGCCATCGACCATCTATACATCGGCAAGAAAGTGGTGCTGACCGCGCTGGCCGAAAACAGCGAGGCGGATATTGAGCGCGTGGCGGCTGCCTGGCGTGCCTGCGGTGCGCTGATCCATCGGCTGACGCCCGAAGCGCATGACAAGGTGTTTGCGGCGGTGAGCCATCTGCCGCATTTGCTGGCGTATGCGCTGGTGGACGATGTGGCCAACAAGCCGCATGCGGATTTGCTGTTCCAGTATGCCGCCAGCGGCTTCCGCGATTTCACGCGCATCGCCGGCTCGTCGCCGGAGATGTGGCGCGACATCAGCCTGGCCAACCAGCCGGCGTTATTGGCGGAGCTGGATGCGTACATGGCACAATTGACGCAACTGCGCGCGCATCTGGCCGCCCACGACGGCGGAGCGCTGGAGCGCGTCTACAGCAACGCCCAGCACGCCCGTCACCAATGGATCACCGCGATCGAAGCCGCCGAGGCGCCGCAGTCGCCGGATAAAGCAGGATAAAGAAGATAGCCGCCGTCGCTCCCGCGCAGGCGGGAGCCTATAGAACGCGCGCTCAGCAATGGATTCCCGCCTGCGCGGGAATGACGGTGCGGGCGCTAAAGGAACAATATGACTCACGAATACCTCGACCTGCAAACGGTCGCCCACGTTGAAGGCACGGTGCGTTTGCCGGGCTCGAAATCCATTTCCAACCGCATCCTGCTGCTGTCGGCACTGTCGCAAGGGCAGGTCGCCATCGTCGACCTGCTGGCGTCGGACGACACCGCCGTCATGCTGGCCGCCTTGCGCTCGCTCGGCGTGCAGTGGACCGAGGAGCAGACCGCCACCGGCACCATCCACCACGTCACCGGCGTGGCCGGCGTGCTGCCGAATAAATCGGCCGATCTGTTCATGGGTAACGCCGGCACCGCGATCCGTCCGCTGACCGCCGCATTGGCCGTCATCGGCGGCGACTACACGCTGCACGGCGTGCCGCGCATGCACGAGCGGCCGATCGGCGATCTGGTCGACGCCCTCAACGCCGCCGGCACCAACGTCGAATACACCGGCAATCCCGGCTTTCCGCCGCTGCACATCAAGCAGGGCAAGATCACCGCCCAGCGCCTGTCGGTGCGCGGCGATGTGTCGAGCCAGTTCCTGACCGCGCTGCTGATGGTGGCGCCACTGATGGCCAAGGCGCACGCGATCACCATCGACGTCATCGGCGAACTGATTTCCAAGCCGTACATCGAAATCACGCTGAACCTGATCCGCCGCTTCGGCGTGCAGGTCGAGCAGGATGGCTGGGCCGCGTTCACCATCCAGCCCGGCCAGGTCTACCAGTCGCCCGGCACCATTCACGTGGAGGGCGATGCGTCGTCGGCGTCGTACTTCCTGGCGGCCGGCGCGATCGGCGGCGGTCCGGTGCGGGTCGAGGGCGTGGGTAATAACAGCATTCAGGGCGACGTCCGCTTCGCCGCCGCGCTGGCGCAGATGGGGGCGCAGATCACCATGGGCGACAACTGGATCGAAGCGCGCGCCAATGGTCCGCTGAAGGCCATCGATGCCGATTTCAATCACATTCCCGACGCCGCCATGACCATCGCCATCGCCGCGCTGTATGCGGACGGTCCGTCGACGCTGCGCAATATCGCCAGCTGGCGCGTCAAGGAAACCGACCGCATCGCCGCCATGGCGACCGAGTTGCGCAAGGTTGGCGCCATCGTGGAGGAGGGCCCGGACTACATCAAGGTGACGCCGCCGGCCGCGCTGTCGCCTGCTACTATCGACACCTACGACGATCACCGCATGGCGATGTGCTTCTCGCTGGTGTCGCTGGATGGCGCCGCGCGCAAGGGCGCGCCGACCCGCATCAACGATCCCAAGTGCGTGAACAAGACGTTCCCCGAGTACTTCGCCGCCTTTGCCAAAATAGCACGATAACCGATATGCCAACTTCCCAGATTCCAGTCATCACCATCGACGGCCCGACCGCGTCCGGCAAGGGCACGGTCGCGCACCGCGTTGCCGACCAGCTCGGCTTCCATTATCTGGATTCCGGCGCGCTGTACCGCCTGACGGCGTTGTCGGCGCTGCGCCGCGCCACCGACCTGACCGACGAGCATGCGCTGGCCAAGCTGGCCGAGCACCTGCATTGCAGTTTCCAGGGCGGCAACATCATTCTGTCGCATGAAAACGTCACCGACGCGATCCGCGCGGAAGAGGTCGGCAACACGGCGTCCAAGATCGCCACGTTCCCGGCGGTGCGCCATGCGCTGACGGGGCTGCAACTGGGTTTCCGCAAGGCGCCGGGCCTGGTGGCCGACGGCCGCGACATGGGGTCGGTGATCTTCCCGCACGCCCAATTGAAGGTGTTTTTGACGGCTTCCGTGGCAGCGCGCGCGGGTCGCCGATATAAGCAATTGATAGACAAGGGTTTTTCTGCTAATATGGAAGACCTCCTGATGGATTTGCAGGCCCGCGATGACCGTGATACGAAACGGACCATTGCGCCGCTGGTCCCGGCAGAAGGGGCATACGTGCTCGATACCTCGGAAATGAATGCTGATGAAGCGGTCGCCCAGGTCTTGAAATGGTATGCCGGTAGCACCAAGTAGTACCTTTTATTAACCTAACCCAGTTGAAGACGCATACCGCGCACCTTACTGGTTACCTGGAAATACAATGTCTAATATGGAAAGTTTTGCAGCCCTCTTCGAGGAATCCCTGTCGCGTCAAGACATGCGTTCGGGCGAAGTTATTTCGGCTGAAGTCGTTCGTCTGGATCACAACTTCGTGATCGTCAACGCAGGCCTGAAATCGGAAGCTTTCATCCCTGTTGAAGAATTCAAAAATGACCAAGGCGAACTGGAAGTCAAAGTAGGTGACTTCGTTTCCGTGGCCATCGAATCGCTGGAAAATGGTTTCGGCGATACCATCCTGTCGCGCGACAAGGCCAAGCGTCTGGCTTCGTGGCTGGCACTGGAAAAAGCAATGGAATCGGGCGAGATCGTCGTCGGTACCGTGAACGGCAAAGTCAAGGGCGGCCTGACCGTTCTGACCAACGGCATCCGTGCCTTCCTGCCAGGTTCGCTGGTCGACACCCGTCCGGTCAAAGACACCACCCCATTCGAAGGCAAGACCCTCGAATTCAAAGTCATCAAACTGGACCGCAAGCGTAACAACGTCGTTCTGTCCCGCCGCGCCGTCATCGAAGCTTCGATGGGCGAAGAGCGTCAGAAACTGATGGAAACGCTGAAAGAAGGCACCGTGGTCACCGGCGTGGTGAAAAACATCACCGACTACGGCGCGTTCGTGGATCTGGGCGGCATCGACGGCCTGCTGCACATCACCGACCTGGCATGGCGTCGTGTGCGTCACCCATCGGAAGTGCTGACCGTGGGTCAAGAGATCACCGCCAAAGTCCTGAAATACGATCAAGAGAAGAACCGTGTTTCGCTGGGCGTGAAACAACTGGGCGACGATCCTTGGACCGGTCTGTCCCGTCGTTACCCACAAGGCACCCGTCTGTTCGGTAAAGTGACGAACCTGACCGACTACGGCGCGTTCGTCGAAGTCGAGCAAGGCATCGAAGGCCTGGTTCACGTGTCCGAAATGGACTGGACCAACAAAAACGTCGCGCCAAACAAAGTTGTCCAGCTGGGCGACGAAGTAGAAGTGATGGTTCTGGAAATCGACGAAGAGCGTCGTCGTATTTCGCTGGGCATGAAACAGTGCAAAGCCAATCCATGGGACGACTTCGGTGTGACCCATAAGAAAGGTGACAAAGTCCGCGGCGCGATCAAATCGATCACCGACTTCGGCGTGTTCATCGGTCTGGCTGGCAACATCGACGGCCTGGTGCACCTGTCCGACCTGTCGTGGACCGAGTCCGGCGAAGAAGCCGTACGCAAGTTCAAGAAAGGTGACGAACTGGAAGCCATCGTTCTGGCCATCGACGTTGAGCGTGAGCGCGTGTCGCTGGGCGTCAAGCAACTGGAAGGCGATCCATTCAACAACTACGCCGCCATGAACGACAAAGGTTCGCTGGTGACCGGTACCGTGAAATCGGTTGAGCCTAAAGGCGCCGTGATCCAACTGTCGGAAGAAGTTGAAGGCTACCTGCGCGCTTCGGAAATCTCGCGTGACCGCGTGGAAGATGCTGGCACCCACCTGAAAGTCGGCGACTCCGTCGAAGCTCTGGTGATCAACATCGACCGTAAAGCACGTTCGATCCAGCTGTCGATCAAGGCGAAAGACTCGGCTGACACCGCTGAAGCGATGAAATCGATCGCTTCGGACAGCAGCGCCGCTTCGGGCACCACCAGCCTGGGCGCACTGCTGAAAGCCAAGCTGGACAACAAGAACTAAGAAGAACTAGTCGATGACTAAGTCCGAACTGATCAACCGCCTGGCTGAGCGTTATTCTCAGCTGGTGGCCAAGGATGCGGAATATGCCGTCAAGACCATTCTGGATGCGATGACCAACGCTTTGTCGACCGGTCAGCGCATCGAGATCCGCGGTTTTGGCAGCTTTGCCCTCAACAGCCGGCCGCCGCGCATCGGACGCAATCCGAAGTCGGGCGATAAAGTGATGGTGCCCGAGAAAAGGGTGCCTCACTTCAAACCGGGCAAGCAGTTGCGTGAACGGGTTGACGCGATGGTCGGGCAACCGATCATCGAGGACTGAAGCATTCCATAGTTAAGTAAAAGCGGCGTCCGATGGATGCCGCTTTTTTTTTGTTGGCCGAGGTGCGATACTGGCACCCTCGTACACCACTCCACAGGACAACGGCTGATGAAATTCATCTCCACCCTTATTGGTTTTGTCATCTTCATCCTGTTTTTCGGCTTCGCGCTGAAGAACACGCAGGAAGTCGACCTGCATCTGTTCCTGCACTATGAGCTGCGCGGCCCGCTGGTGCTGATGCTGCTCGGTTTCTTCGTGTCCGGCGCCGCGCTGGGCGTGCTGGCGCTGACGCCAACCGTGTTCCGCCACCGTCGCGAAACCAATAAACACAAAACCACCATCAACACGCTGCAAAGCTCGGCCCAGCAGGTCACCCGCCAGCCGCAGCCCGACAGCGTCATTACCGAATAACAGCACGAGCACAATAACAAACACATGGAATTTGAACTCTGGTGGTTACTGGGCATCCCGGTCTTCTTCGCCCTCGGATGGCTGGCGGCCCGCGTCGATATACGCCAATTGATTTCGGAGTCGCGCACGCTGCCGCGCGGCTATTACAAGGGCCTGAACTTCCTGCTGAATGACCAGCAGGACAAGGCGGTCGACGCCTTCATCGAGATCCTGCAGCTGGACCCGGAATCGGCCGACATGCACTTCGCGCTGGGCAGTTTGTTCCGCCGCCGCGGCGAGACCGAGCGCGCCATCCGCGTGCACCAGAATCTGCTGGCGCGGCCCGACCTGCCGCAGGTGCAGAAGGAGCAGGCGCAGTATGAGCTGGGCATGGACTACCTGAAGGCCGGCCTGCTGGACCGCGCCGAGGAAACCTTCAACACCATGCTGCAAGGGCAGTATGGCGTGCAGGCGCGCCGCGCGCTGCTGGAGATCTTCCAGCGCGAGAAGGAGTGGCCGCGCGCCATCGAGGCGGCCATCGGCCTGCAGGAAGCCGGCGCCGGTTCGCGCCAGAAGCAGATCGCGCAGTTCTACTGCGAGCTGGCGCAGGACGCGCTGGTGCACCTGCATCCGGAACAGGCGCTGGAGCTGCTGGAGAAGTCGCTGCAGGCCGACCGCGTCAACGTCCGCGCCACCATGCTGACCGGCGACGCGCAGCTGGTGCAGGGCGACGTCGAAGGCGCGCTGATGACCTGGCGCCGTGTCGAGCAAATCAGCGTGCCGCACGTGGCGCTGGTGGCGCAGCGGCTGATGGACGGCTACCGCAAGGTGGGCCGCCCGCAGGAAGGCGTCAACCTGCTGAAGTCCTATCTGGAGCAGGCGTCGTCGATCGACCTGATCGAAGTGGTCTACAAGGCGGTGCTGGAGCTGGACGGCATGGACGCCGCCAAGCAGCTGATCTCCAATGAACTGCGCCGCACGCCAACGCTGCTGGGCCTCGACAAGCTGCTCGAAGCGCGCCTGATGGATGCGCCGCCGAACCTGGTGTCGGAGCTGTCGATGGTGAAGAACCTGGTGCACAGCTACACGCAGAAGCTGGCGCGCTATCAGTGCAGCCATTGCGGTTTCAAGGCGCGCCAGTTCTATTGGCAGTGCCCTGGCTGCAGCCGTTGGGAGACGTACCCGCCGCGCCGCACCGAAGAATTGAATGTTATGAACTGACGTCATTCCCGCGCACGCGGGAATCCATGCTGAGTATGGGTTCCCGCCGATGCGGGAACGACGGTGATGAAAGACTGCAAACTATGAAAATTACCATTATCGGCACCGGCTACGTCGGCCTGGTCACCGGCGCCTGCCTGGCGGAGCTGGGCAACGATGTGTTCTGCCTGGACCTTGACCAGCGCAAGATCGACCTGCTCAACAGCGGCGGCATCCCGATCCACGAACCGGGCCTGGCGGAAGTCGTGGCGCGCAACCGCGCCGCCGGCCGTATCCAGTTCTCGACCGACGTCGCCGCTTCGGTGGCGCATGGCGATGTGCAGTTTATCGCGGTCGGCACGCCGCCTGACGAAGACGGCTCGGCCGACCTGCAATACGTGCTGGCGGCGGCGCGCAACATCGGCCAGCACATGACCGGCTTCAAGGTCATCGTCGACAAGTCCACCGTGCCGGTCGGCACCGGCGACCGCGTCAAGGCGACGCTGCAGGAAGCGCTGACCGCGCGCGGCGTCGCTGCCACCTTCTCGGTGGTGTCGAATCCGGAATTCCTGAAAGAGGGCGCGGCGGTCGAGGACTTCATGCGTCCGGACCGCATCGTCATCGGCCATGACAAAACGCCGGAAGGCGAAAAGGCTGCGGCGATGATGAAGAAGCTGTACGCGCCATTCAACCGCAATCACGAACGCACCTTCTGGATGGACGTGCGCTCGGCCGAATTCACCAAGTACGCCGCCAACTCGATGCTGGCCACGCGCATCTCGTTCATGAACGAACTGGCCAACCTGGCTGACCGCGTCGGCGTGGACATTGAAGCGGTGCGTCACGGCATCGGCTCCGATCCGCGCATCGGCCACAGCTTCCTGTACGCCGGCGCTGGCTACGGCGGCTCGTGCTTCCCGAAAGACGTGCAGGCGCTGGAGCGCACCGCGCGCCAGTACGATCAGGATCTGCTGATCCTGCGCGCGGTGGAAGCGGTCAACGACAAGCAGAAGCTGGTGCTGGGCCAGAAGGTCATCAAGCGCTTCGGCCAAGACCTGAGCGGCCAGCATTTCGCCATCTGGGGGCTGGCCTTCAAGCCGAATACCGACGACATGCGCGAAGCGCCGGCCCGCGTGCTGGTGCGCCAGCTGCTCGACGCCGGCGCCACGGTGGCGGTGTACGATCCGGTGGCGATGGAAGAAGCCCGGCGCGTACTGGCGCTGGACCTGAGCGCGGACGAACTGGCGCGCGTGCGCTTTGCCAGCAGCCCGACCGATGCGCTGAGCGGCGCCGAGGCGCTGGTGATCGTCACCGAATGGAAGGCCTTCCGCAGCCCGGACTTCGTCAAGATCAAGACGCTGCTCAAGCATGCGGTGATCTTCGACGGCCGCAACCTGTTCGCGCCGGACGCGATGGTGGACGCGGGCTTTGAATACCACGGCATCGGCCGTTCCATCCTGACCCGCAGCTGAACGAGGCGTAATGTGACGACGAATCTGGATAATGTACGCATTTTGGTGGTGGGCGACGTCATGCTGGACCGTTACTGGTTCGGGGACGTCAGCCGCATTTCGCCGGAAGCCCCGGTGCCGGTGGTGCGCATCGCCCGCCGCGAGGCGCGTCTGGGCGGCGCCGCCAATGTGGCGCGCAATGCCGCCGCGCTGGGCGCGCAGGCCGGCCTGCTGGGCATCGTCGGCAACGACGAGGCGGGCGACGAGGTGCAGCAGCTGCTGGAAGGCAGCGGCATCCGCAGCTACCTGAAGCGCGACGCTGCGATTTCCACCATCATCAAGCTGCGCGTGATCGGCCGCCAGCAGCAGATGGTGCGCATCGACTTTGAGGAAGCGCCGACCGACACCGTGTTGCGCGACAAGCTGGAACAGTTCAAGACGCTGCTGCCGGATTACGACGTGATCGTGCTGTCGGACTACGCCAAGGGCAGCCTGGTGGCGGTGGCCGACATGATCGCCGCCGCGCGCGCGGCCGGCAAGGTGGTGATGGTCGATCCGAAGGGCGACGATTTCACCCGCTACGCCGGCGCCACGGTGCTGACGCCGAACAAGGCGGAATTCAAGCTGATCGCCGGCTCGTGGAGTACCGAAGACCAGCTGACCGCCAAGGCGCAGGCGATGCGCGCGGAGCTGAAGCTGGACGCGCTGCTGCTGACCCGCTCGGAAGAAGGCATGACGCTGTACACCGACGGCGCGCAGGTCCACATGCCGGCGCAGGCGCGCGAAGTGTTCGACGTTTCCGGCGCCGGTGACACCGTGATTGCCACCATGGCCTGCATGCTGGGCACGGGCGCCGGCTGGCAGCAGGCGGTGGAAACCGCCAACCGCGCCGGCGGCATCGTGGTCGGCAAGCTGGGCACGGCTACCGTCACGCGCGAGGAATTGTTCGCGTCCTGATTGGCCCGTGCCGGCAACGTCCGCCTATACGTTTGAAAAGTAAGCGGCTTGATCTGGCTCAGGCGGGCGCGTCAACGCTGGCGCGCTGGTGTCGTTATGGTGGCTGCAAGCTGCGATGGTCGCGCTTGCAGATAACCAAGGAGACATCATGATCAAGCAACTGATACTGGCGGTGGCCGCGCTGGCGGCCAGCATCACGCTGGCCTGGGCCCAGGTCGACGTCAATAAGGCCGACGAGGCCGCGCTGGACAGCGTTCGCGGCCTGGGACCGGCCAAAACCAAGGCCATTCTGGAAGAGCGCAAGAAAGGCGAATTCAAGGACTGGGCCGATTTTGAACAGCGCGTCAAAGGCGTCGGCGAGAAGAGCGCCATCCGCCTGTCGGAAGCGGGTTTGCAGGTGAATGGCAAATCGAAAGACGGCGCGCCGGCCAAGGCTGCCGCCACCGCCCCCGCCAAGTCTACCAAGTAGCAGCCCGGCCGCGCACCGGATGACGCCGCGCGCGGCACATGAGATGATGCGGGCTATGAAAATCTCCCGCATCCTCCATGCCGGCTACGTCTTTGAAAGCGGAGCCACGCAGATCCTGTTCGATCCGGTGTTCGAAAATCCGTTCAGCCGCAATTGCCACGCGTTTCCCGACGCGCGCTTCGACCTGGCGCAGGTGTGCCAGCTGCGCCCCGATGCGGTCTTCATCTCCCACCTCCACGACGACCACTGTTCGATGGAGAGCCTGGACCTGCTGGACCGCGCCACGCCGATTTATCTGTACTGTGTCTTCGACGAACTGTTCGCGATGATACGCGCGCTGGGTTTCGCCGATGTGCAGGCGCTGGCGGTGGATGCGCCGGTCACCATTGGCGCTTTCGAAGTGATTCCCCGCCGCGCGCTGGACGCCGATGTCGACTCCATGTTCCAGATCCGCGCCGAAGGCCTGAATGTCCTGAACGTGGTCGATGCGTGGATGGACCCGGCGACGCTGGCGCAGCTCCAACCCTACGCGCCGTGGGACATGGTGCTGTGGCCGTTCCAGACCATGCGCGAAGTCGACGTGATTGCGCCGTCGCGCGCCGCACGCGGGCCGGTGGCGCTGCCGGAAGAATGGCCGCAGCAGCTGCAAGCGCTGGCGCCACGCTACGTGGTGCCGAGTTCCTGCCAGTTCCAGCAGGAGCCGTGGTCGTGGTACAACCGCGCGATGTTCCCGATCACCTACCGGCGCTTTGCGCAGGCGGTGGGCGAGTGGCTGCCGTCGGCGCAGGTGGTGCGGCTGAATCCATCGGTGTCGGTGCTGCTGACGGCCGATAGCCTGACACCAGCTGCGCCGCTGCCGTGGGTGCTGCCGGTGGGCGATCAGGATAGCGACTTTCAATACGACGAAAACATCGTGCCGCCGGCCACCGCCGACATCGCGCGCCACTTCGCGCCGCTGACGGCGGAACAGGCCGCACTGGCGCTGGACTTCTGCCGCACTGGCCTGATCGAACGCTATGAGGAAATGGAGCTGCCGGACGACAGCTACTTCGCCACGCCGTGCGTGTGGCAGCTATCGGTCTACGATCACGCGGGCGGCGTAGAGCAGTTCCGCTACCGCGTGCATGGCGACAGCATCGCCCTGGCTGGCGATGAGGAGGCGCCGACATGGACCACCGAAATTCCGCTGGCAAAGCTGTACGCCGGACTGGCGCTGGGCGAGTCGCTGACCTCGATGTACATGCGCATCGGCGGCGCGCCGGAAGACGCCGACATCGTCGACGATCCGCTGATCCGCTGCCTGTTCAACAACGCCATTGGCGCCTATCAAGCCGCGCAACTGCGGCGTTTGGGGATCACCGTATGAAGAAGACGCTTTACCTGCTGGCGTTATGTGCCGCCACCGCGCTCACCGCAACCGCGCACGCGCAATCGGTCGCATTCACGTTTGACGACGGGCCGCAGCTGGCGGAGACGCCGCTGCTGTCAGCGCAACAGCGCAACCAGTCCTTGCTGGATGCGCTGGCGGCGCACAAGGTATCGGCAGCGCTGTTCGTCACCTGTGGCTTTGGCGCCGACAAGCCGGCCGGCTACGCGCTGGCGCAGGCCTGGGGCAGGGAGGGCCACGCGCTTGGCAACCACACCATGACGCACCCGGATCTGGAGAGTTCCGCTGTGACGCTGGCTCAATACCAGCAAGAGATTACCGACTGCGACCGCATCACCGCCACGCTGCCTGGTTATCAGAAATGGTTCCGCTTCACCTTCCTGCGCGAAGGGAAGACGCCGGAGAAGTTGCAGGGCATGCGCAGCTTCCTCCAGCAGACCGGCTACCGCAACGGTTACGTCAGCCTGGACACCAGCGACTGGCGGCTAGACGAGAAACTGAACGAAGTGCTGCGCGCCAACCCTCAAGCCGACCTGGCGCCGATCCGGCAAGCCTACCTGTCGCACCTGCGCCAGCGCGCCGACGCCTATCGCGACCTGTCGCGCCAAATGGTCGGCCGCGACATCCCGCAGGTGCTGCTGCTGCACCACAACCTGATCAACGCACTGTGGCTGAAGGACGCGATCCAGCAATTCAAGGACATGGGCTGGACCGTCATCACGCCGGCGGCGGCGTTTGCCGACCCGGTCTACCAGCAGCCGCCGGAACAGCAGCGCGGCGGCCAAAGCCTGTTGCGCTCCATCGCCCGGAGCAAAGGCCAGAGCAAGTTCCCCGGCTGGGAGCGCCTGGTCGACGACGGCGATTTCGAAATCGACGCGCTCAAAGCGCAAGGCCTGTAATCATTGCAGCACCGCAGTAATCGGCATTGTGTTAATCGATGTCTTCCAGCAGATCCCATGAGCGGCGGTATTTGGGCAGGCGGCGTTCCAGTGTGTTCTGCGCTTGATCGTTGGCATGGGCAACCAGGGTGACGGCGGTGCTGAGGGCGTCACTCATGGCCTTGGCGGCGATCGTCATTGCCTCTGCGGCAGTAGGCGGAACCTTGGATGCTTGCTTGAGCAATTGCGCGCGCAGGATGGCAGCGTTGATCCATTGCTTGCGTCCTGGCATGAGCACCCAGATCTCGCGCCATGCGTTGCGAACATCGCCGGCGGCTAGTTTGGCCATTTGGTTGGGGGAGACTGACTGGCCTTTGTAGACAAGGTCATCCCCGACGACACTGGCGTTGTGCCAGACTTCATGGACGCGCAGGCGCAGGCGCGTGCCTTCCGGGAGGAACAGTTGCTTCCATTGATAGCCTCGTACGGAGTTGGCGTCAGCGCGGCCCGTGGCGATCCAGCACTGCACTGCCTTGATCAATGCTTCGCTTGGCGAGAGCGTGCTGCCGCTCTCACGTAAATAGCTGCGCAGCTCGGCATAAACCATTGCCGGGAGTATAGGTGGGGGTGGTGTGTCTGAGGGGCGTGTAGCATTCATTCTGAAACTCCTTGCGGGAACGGTTGGATCTTGTCTCTTTCTGTCTGGTAGACCGTTGGCCGCGCGAGGAGTTCAAAATCTACAAAAGGAGAAAGAATCAGATAGCCGAAAGAGACACGTTCCTGCACGCCCCCCATATTACGTCCCCTACGTATATCCTCCTTGGTTAAATACGATACCATCATGAAATGGTCATATTAAGAAACCTTTGCGGCGCGCTGTCGTCTTACCAGCGGCATCTCAATGAGGTGTTGCAGATGATCGCCAGTTCGGACTCCGTTCCGTTGCTGGCCGAATATTCGCATGATTGTTCTGGCTATGTTCGCCAGTTGCTATCGGAACCGGTAATGTCTGCGTTCGGCCAGCTCCTGTCGCTGCAGGAGCTGATGCTGCTCCGGCACGATTTACTACGCTAGTCGGGTCCGCTAAAGGGGTTCACCAGTGAAAGCATAGGCCAGCGTTCAATCAATCTTTTCGACGTTACACGTTGCATGAAAACGCCTGCGCTTGCTCGCGCGGCGTTGTGCCTGATTTTTAAGTCAAACAGGTCCTGCAGGCCGTGCGGCGCAATCACCTCGATGGTGTCGTCCGCGTTGAGCGTCACGCCGACACACGTAGCGTATTCCGGCCAGGTTGCAATCCCGTCTGCCAGTGAGCGCAGCGGCGGCACAATTTGGCCGTGCGCTTTCAGGAACCACTGATGAATCAAAGCCTGGTTGCTTACCTCCCACCGCGCTGAAGGGTGAATGTCGAGCAGCCGCCTGGTGAGACCTTCATCCTGCTTTTCGTCGGCGGTGGCGTCGTAATACGTCACGTCAACATCCTCGTAGCGGGACGGTTGGCTGAATCCATGCAGATGGTCCCACACCAGCCCCCTCACCACGCCCGCGCCAATGCACCAGGATTGCAGATGAAGACTTCTTGCCGCTGCCAGAAGCGCCATCAAGGTTGAGGAAGAACGCACCATCCGGGCCAGGCGTTCTTCCAGTTCTTGTTCATGGCCGCTCATCCGGCGTTACTGCGCCACTTTGTCCGCCGGCAGGTTGGCCAGGAACTGGTGGATCTGCGCCACCACGGCCGCGCCTTCACCCACCGCCGCCGCGACGCGCTTGGTGGACGACGCGCGCACGTCGCCGATGGCGAACACGCCCGGCACGCTGGTCTCCAGCGCCGCGCGCGACGGCAGGTCGCGTGGGTACACGCCCTCGGCGAAGTTGGCCTTGCACTGCGACTTGGTGACGTCGAAACCGGTGCGGATGAAGCCATGCGCATCGACATCCACGCCGCAGTCGCCCAGCCAGCCGGTATTCGGATCGGCGCCGATGAACAGGAACACGCGGCACACGTCGTAATCGCACTCCTGCCCGCTCTTGGCATTGCGCGTGCGCACTTGCTTCAGGCCGTCCTCGTCGCCTTCCAGCGCGACGATTTCGGTACAGGTGTGCAGCGAGATATTCGGCGTGGCGGCAATCCGGTCGATCAGGTAGCTGGACATGGTGGACGACAGGCTGTCCTTGCGAATCAGCATGTGCACCTTCTTGGCATAGCCGGACAGGAATACCGCTGCCTGGCCAGCCGAATTGCCGCCGCCGACCAGGATGATTTCTTCTGTCTTGCACAGCTTGGCCTCGACCGGCGACGCCCAGTAGTACACGCCGTTGCCTTCAAACTGCTTGAGGTTGGCCAGCGAAGGCCGGCGGTAGCGCGCGCCGCACGACAGCACCACGGTCTTGGCCTTGAGCATTTGCAGGCTGCCGCACATTTCCACTTGCAGCGGATAGGTGTCGCATACCAGCCGTCCGGCCGGCGCCGGAATGGCGATTTCGACGCCGAACTTCTGCGCCTGTACGTAAGCGCGCCCGGCCAGCGCGCGGCCGGAGACGCCGGTCGGGAAGCCGAGGTAGTTTTCGATGCGCGCACTGGCGCCGGCCTGACCACCGTAGGCGCGGGTTTCCAGCGCCAGCACCGACAGGCCTTCCGAGGCCGCATACACGGCAGTTGCCAGCCCGGCCGGACCGGCGCCGACCACGATCACGTCCCATACCTTTTCAGTATCCAGTGCCGGCAGCATGCCGAGGCAGCGGCCGATGTCGACCACGCTCGGGTTTTTCTTGACCGCGCCGTCCGGGCACACCACCAGCGGCAGCTCTTCCGATTTGGGTTCGTAATGCTTCATCAGGTCGGCGGCCTGCTGGTCGTGTTCCGGATCGAGCACCACGTGCGGGTGGCCGTTGGCTGCCAGGAAAGTTTGCAGCGTGTGAATGCGACCATGGCCGCGCGGACCGACGATCACCGGGCCGCCCGACGCTTGCTCGATCAGGCCGACGCGGCGCAGGATCAGCGCGCGCACGATGCGCTCGCCCAGATCGGCATGCGCCACCAGCAACTGCCGCAGCGACTCCGACGGCACCACCAGAACTTCCACATCACCCACCGCATGGCCGTTGCCGAGCGCCGGCCGGCCCGACAGCTGCGCCACTTCGCCGCTGAACTGGCCGGGCAGGTGGGTGGTCACATACGATGTGTTGCCGAGGCCGTCATAGCGGTTGACTTCGATGCCGCCCTTGAGCACCAGCATCAGGCCGAAGCTGGTCTTGCCGGCCTCGAAAATCGTCTCGCGGTCCTTGAAGCAGACCACATGGCCGAAGCGGTGCATGTGGCGGATGTCGGACGCACTCAGCGTCGGAAAAATCTGGTGCGCGCGCTGCTCCAGGTCGAGCGTGGTGCGGGGCGTCGGCTCGTCCGGAGTTTCTTCCGGCAGCAGTTCGGAGGGGGAGGTAGCCATGGTGAATCCGGGGTATGAAGATGGTTGCACAATTGTTGCCAGTCTAGCCGATGCGGCACCCTCCGTGCAAAGTCTTATGGGGTAGCGGACCGCTTTCAGGCAACTCGGCTAAAATGGTTGTTTTGGCGAACCTACACATAACAAGACGATGGCTTACAAGACCCTGCAAGATACGATCGGCAACACGCCGCTGGTGCAGCTGACGCGCCTGCCCGGCGCCGATGCGGCCGCCCGCAACAACATCATCCTCGGCAAGCTGGAAGGCAACAATCCGGCCGGTTCGGTCAAGGACCGCGCCGCGCTGTCGATGCTGATGCGGGCCGAGGAGCGCGGCGACATCAAGCCGGGCGACACGCTGATCGAAGCCACCAGCGGCAACACCGGCATCGCGCTGGCGATGGCGGCCACCATCCGCGGCTACAAGATGCTGCTGCTGATGCCGGAAAACCTCAGCGTCGAGCGCCGCCAGAGCATGGCTGCCTACGGTGCGCAAATCATGCTGACGCCGAAGACCGGCGGCATGGAATACGCGCGCGACATGGCCGAGCAGCTGCAAAAAGATGGCAAAGGGATCATCCTCGACCAGTTCGCCAACCAGGACAACGCCCGCGCGCACTACGAGGGCACCGGCCCGGAAATCTGGCGCGACACCGACGGCCGCGTGACCCACTTCGTCAGCGCCATGGGCACCACCGGCACCATCATGGGCACCTCGCGCTACCTGAAGGAACAGAATCCGGACATCCAGATCATCGGCGCCGAACCGGAAGAGGGGTCGTCGATTCCCGGCATCCGCAAATGGCCGGAAGCTTACCTGCCGAAAATTTATGACCGCTCGCGCGTGGACCGGGTGGAAGCGGTGTCGCAGGCGGCGGCCGAGCGCATGGCGCGCCGCATGGCGGCTGAGGAAGGCATCTTCTGCGGGATTTCGGCGGCCGGCGCCTGCGAGATTGCGCTGCGCATCTCGCAGACGGTGGAAAACGCCACCATCGTGTTCATCGTCTGCGACCGCGGCGACCGGTACTTGTCGACTGGCGTGTTCCCTGCCTAAGCGCCCGTCTACAACGCCGGCGCACAAGCAACAACGCCCTCGTCCCTTCGAAAAGGGAGGAGGGCGTGCTGACAGGACGGGGTAACGCGGGCCGGATTAGCCGTTGTTGCCGCCGCCTGGGGTTTCGCCTTCTTTAGGCTTGAATTGCTTGTCGCTGATGCGGAACTTGTTGCGGCGGTCGCCCATCAAGTAACGCAGGTCGCGAATGCTCAAATCGCTTACTTCGTGCATGCGAATCAGCAGCGAGGCGCCGACCGGCAGGCGGTGGTGACGGATCTTGCTGATCACAGGCGGTGCGACTTCCAGCGCGCGCGACAGCGCTGCGTCGTTTTTCAGGCGCAGGTTCTCGATCAACGTATCGAGCAGGCGGTTGGGATTGTATTGCAGCAGATCATCGCCATCCGCATCGTTGTTCATGTCAATGCCGACTTGGTTTGTCATGTCGTCTTTTCCTTCTGTAAAGTTGTCCTGCAAAGTACAACACTCGGAGCTTTGCTGCGTCAATGTCCATCCTTACCAAGGGAGAATTCACACACGGACACGGATTTCAGGATAACAAGTTTCATAATATATACACAATTGTACAACACTCCGCAATCTAATACTCAGCAGCAATACAAAAAAGCTCTTCCCGCAAGGTATTGTTGTCGGTCTGCAACATTGTGTGAGAATTATACACCGAGTTGTGTGATAAGCTCAGTCGTGCACGCTTTGTTTATCGATTAAAGTTAATTGTATAACAATTGCGTTGTAAAGCAGCTCACTGCAGCGGTGTCAATGCCGCAAGTCTGACCAAAGTATTGCCAAGTGTCAACAAAACAATACCGTGCATGACTGCACGGTACAAGTCGATTTACGCTTGCTTACATTCCTGAAGCGCCGGTTGACGTCGCCGGGGTAATGGCGGCGCCGCCGCGCGCCAGCCGTACCGTCCGTCCCAGCTCCACCACCGACATCGCGTAGAAGTAACTGCGGTTGTACTGTGTGATGGCAAAGAAGTTGGCGTTGGCCAGCCAGTATTCGGTCGGCTCGGCGCCATTCTGCAAGTCCACCAGACCATACAATTGATCCGGCGCCGGCGTGGCGCTGGTGACGCCGGCCGCGCTCAGTTCGCCGTTGCGGTACTTGGCCACCAGCCCCTGGTTCAGCAGGCTGTCCCAGGCGTGGTTGGGCG
Organism: Duganella margarita; assembly: GCF_009857535.1. Lineage (GTDB taxonomy): Bacteria > Pseudomonadota > Gammaproteobacteria > Burkholderiales > Burkholderiaceae_D > Rugamonas > Rugamonas margarita. Next base: position 91,470 of record NZ_WWCS01000017.1, on the reverse strand, counting down.
AGACGGTGGCGGCATACACCGGCGGCCCGCCCAGTTCGCGCTGCCAGCCGTGCGCGGCCAGGAAGGCCGCCACGCTGCCGATCGCGTCGGTCGGGGAGTTCAGCAGGTCGATCTTGCCGTCGCCGTCAAAGTCCACCGCGTATTTCATCAGGCTGCTGGGCATGAACTGCGGCATGCCGAGCGCGCCGGCGAACGAGCCTTTCAGCGACAGCGGATCGGTACCGCTCTGGCGCGCGAACAGCAGCGTGGCTTCCAGCTCGCCGCGGAAGAATTCCATGCGCTCGCGGCGCTGCGGCGCTTCCGGATACGAGAACGCCAGCGTGGTGATGGCGTCCAGCACGCGGAAGCGGCCGGTGTTGCGGCCGTACACGGTTTCAATGCCGATAATGCCGACGATGATCTCGGCCGGCACGCCGTACAGCGATTCGGCGCGGTTGAGCGCCTCGGCGTTGTCATTCCAGAATTTGATGCCGGCGTCGGTGCGCACCGGATCGATCATCAGCTTGCTGTAGGCTTGCCAGTTCTTCGGCTTGCCGGGCGGCGCCGGCTTGACCAGCTGCACGGCGGCGTCCACATAACGGACTTGATTGATCAGCGTGGTCAGCTCGGCTCGGTCGAAGCCGTCGCGGGTGGCGATATCGTCGAGGAAGGCGCGCACCTCTTTCCAGTCGCCGAAGTTGACGAATTCGCCGGTGTAGTCGACCGCCGGCGCAGCTTTCTTGACGGGCGCTTTCTTGGCTTTCTTCTTGGACTGCATGCTGGGCGGCAGCTTGTAGCCGTACTGGTCGACCGGCGCGGCGTGGCTGGCGGTGACGGTGGCTGCGCTCAGCAGCAGGGCAGTGATCAAAGTCTTCATCGGCATAAAGGTAGCAAGGTTGTCAGCGTCGCCAGCGACGCCGAACGTGATTCGGTCCCGCCGGCGCCATACTTCAGCATACCGTACAGGTGCAAAAACTGCTCCATGGCAGCGTGTTTATCCGTGCTGGCGGGCATGCTCCGCAGCCGCGCCGCATAGCTGCGCGGGCCCTCGGACGGCGCCCGGCCGTAGCCGTGGCGCAGCTGCTGCCGGCAGAAGGCCGCGTACAGCGCCTCCAGCGCATCGGCCGGGCGGCGCGCGCGCTGCCAGCGCAGCACGGCCAGCAAGACCGCCACCAGCACCGCACCGAGTGCCGTGCGCCAGTGGCCGAACAGGCTGCTTAGTTCCTCAAGGAAACTTCGCCGCCTCTCGGGATTGTAATCCAGTACCCATTGATTCCATGAATTATTCAGTGCGGCATAGGCGAATCTGAGTTGCGCCAGCCACGAATCGGGATTGTTTTGCAGGTCCAGCAACGGCGCCAGGCCGAACGGGGCGGGACGCGGCAGGGCGCGCGCCAGGTTGCGCTCGACCCGTTCGGGAGCGACGGCGGCGGTGGGGTCGACACGCTGCCAGCCGGCTTGCTGGCTCCAGATCTCGGCCCAGGCGTGGGCGTCGGACTGGCGCACGGTCAGGTAGCCGTCGACCGGATTGCGTTCGCCGCCCTGGTAGCCGGTGACCACCCGCGCCGGCACGCCCATGGCGCGCATCAGCACCACGTAGGCGCCGGCGTAGTGTTCGCAGAAGCCGGCGCGGGTCGCGAACAGGAAGTCATCGACCGCGTTGGCGCCGGTGCGCGGCGGTTCCAGCGTGTAGCGGTAGTCTTGCGTGCGGAAGCGCGTCAGCACGGCGTTGCTGAGTTGCTGCACCGGCGCGTCGTCGTCGGCGGCGGCGCGCAGCTGCCGCGCCAGCGCCAGCGTACGCGGGTTGAAGCCGGCCGGCAGCTCCAGCCAGTGCGTCATGCGCTGCGGGCTTTCTCCGGCCTGCAAGGTGTAGTCGAGATAGGCCGACGCCTCGTAGCGCACGCGGCGGGCGATGGGTTCGGTGGTGAACTGCTCCATCTCGTCGCTGTCGCGCAGGCGGAAGCCGGGCACGCCGAGGTCCGGCGCGGCCAGTTCCAGGAGCGCCAGCCAGCGCGTGTTGCTGGGCTCCATGGTGGTCTCGTAGCGCACCGGCGCGCCGCGCGCGTGGATCGCCACTTCCAGCCGTTGCAGGCCGCGTTTGCGCGGCACGCGGGTCCAGGTGCGGCCGTCGTAATCGCCCAGCACAATGCTGCGCCAGTACAGCTGCTGCTGCGCCGGCGCCGCTCCGGCAAAGCGCACGCGGAACGCGATCTCGTCCGACTGCGCCAGCGACGACAGCGTGCCCGGCGCCATGCTGTCGCTCAGGCCGGAGCGGGCGCTGCTGGTGTCGCCCGGCAGTCCCCACAGCGGCCCCTGAATGCGCGGGAAGGCGACAAACAGCAGCAGCGCCAGCGGCGCGGCCAGGGCGCCGACCTTGAGCGTGGTGCGCAGGCGGCGCGCCAGCGGCGGTACCCGGCCGGTGTACTGGAACGACTGCTGCGCGGTCAGCAGCACCAATAGCGTCAGCACCGTCCACAGCGCGGTCGGCATCGACTGCGTGTAGAGGAAATTGGTCAGCAGGACAAAGAAGCTGAGGAAGGTCACCACGAACAGGTCGCGCCGGGCGTGCATCTCCAGCAGCTTGAAGGCCAGCAGCAGCACCAGCATGGCGACGCCGACCTCGCGGCCCAGCAGCGTGTGATAGCTGCGGTAGACACCGGCCATGGCCGCCACGGCGATCGGCACCAGCAGCCAGGTCGGCGGCATGCGCTTGCCCAGCCAGGTGATGGCCGCGCGCCACAGCAGCGTGGCGCAGGCCAGGGCGCTGATCCACAGCGGCAGATGGGCAAAGTGCGGCGCCAGCACCATCAGCGCGGCGGCCAGCAACAGCAGCGTGTCCGACTTGTCGCGCGTCAGCCGCAGCGCCAGCTGCGCGCGGGGCCCGCTCGGTGCGCCATGGGCCGGCCCGGCGGGCTGCGTGGCGGCGGCAGGCGGTGCGCCAGCGGCGGATGGGAGGCCGGGCGGCCGCGCGCTGCTCATCGCTGGTCGTCCTGGCCGAACAGCGCCAGCGCGCGCAGACAGGCAGCGCGGTGGGCTTCGCCGAGCGCCGGGCCGTAGTCGTGCTGGGCGAGGCGGAAGCGGTACGGCAGCGCGCGCTGCTCGGCCTCCAGCACCCAGCTGGTCATGCGCGACAGCTTCTGCTCCAGATCCATCTGCAACGGCAGCGCGGCAAAATCCAGCGCCAGCTCGGCCACCGCGCCGCCCTCGAAATGCTTGGTCACCAGCTGCCCGCCCAGCGCCGGATCGTGGCGCGCAATCTGCCGCCACGCCAGATGCCGCATCGGGTCGCCGGCCTGATACGGCCGGATGCCGGCAAAATTATCCAGCCCCACGGTGCCATGTCCATCCTCGCTGGCGGCGCCCGACGACGGCAGCGCCACCGCCGGCCACTCCGGCGCCGGATACACCAGCATCCGCGCATCCGGCTGCCAGTAGCTCCATGCCTTGAACAGCCCAAGCGGAAAACGCGTCACCAGCCGCACGCGCGGCGCGGCCAGCCAGCCGCGCTCCGGCGCCGGCGTGGACAAACTCACCGCGCTATCGCCACCCGCCGGCACGTCGAGCGCCTGGCGCGGCTCGCCGTCCACCTGAAAGCCCAGCCACACCGCATAGCGATCGCGCCGGCTGCGGTTGCGCAGATACAGTTCGAACTGCGCCTCCTCGCCGGCAAACACCGGCGGCGCGCGGCCCGGCGCCAATTGCAGCAGCGCCAGGTTGCGCGCGGTGAGCACCATATCGGCCACCGCGCAGGCGCCGGCGAAGAAGGTCAGCGCAAAGCCCAGGCCCAGGTTGTAATTCAATGCGCCGACCAGCATCACCAGCAGCAGCACAGCAAACATCATCCCGGCGCGGGTCGGCACGATGAACACGCGGCGCATGGTCAGCGTCACCGTGCCCGGTTCACTGTCGCGCAGCTGGAACAGCCACTGGTCGCGGCCTTTTTGGTACAGCGCGTGCAGCACGCCGGCCATTTACACCGGCACCGACGCTTGCAGTTGCAGCACCAGATCGCGGCTGGCCAGGGCCACGCCGTGCGCCGATTTCAACGGCCGCAGGCGGTGCGCGCACACCGGCACCAGCACCGCCTGCACATCCTCCGGCAGCACATGGTCGCGGCCCTCCAGCGCCGCCCACGCGCGCGCCGCCTGCAACAGCGCGATCGCCGCGCGCGGACTCAGTCCCTCCGCAAACATGCCGTTCTGGCGCGAGGCCGCCGCCAGCGCCTGCACGTAATCGATCAGCGCCGCCGACGCGTGAATCTGGCGCAGCGCTTGCTGCGCCTGCATCAGTTCATCCGCCGTCATCGCCGCCGGCAGGGTTTTCAGCAGCGCGCGCCGGTCTTCGCCCATCAGCAGCGCGCGCTCGGCGGCGGCATCCGGATAGCCCAGCGACAGGCACATTAAAAAGCGGTCAAGCTGCGATTCCGGCAGCGGGAAGGTGCCCACCTGGTGGGCCGGATTCTGGGTGGCGATGACGAAGAACGGTTCCGGCAGCGGGCGCGTGACGCCGTCGGCGCTGACTTGGCGCTCCTCCATCGCCTCCAGCAGGCCCGATTGGGTCTTGGGTGTGGCGCGGTTGATTTCGTCGGCCAGCAGCACCTGCGTGAAGATCGGCCCCGGATGAAATACAAAGCCATTGCGCTCACGCTCGAAAATCGAAATGCCATTGACATCGGCCGGCAGCAGATCGCTGGTGAACTGGATGCGGTTGAAGCGCAGGCCGAGCGAAATGGCCAGCGCGTGCGCCAGCGTGGTCTTGCCGACGCCCGGCACGTCCTCCACCAGCAAATGGCCGCCGGCCAGCAGGCAGGCCAGGGCCTGGCGGATCTGCAAATCCTTGCCGACGATGATGCTGCCCACCTGGCGGGCGACCGCATGCAATTTTGTGGTCATGATATGTATGGTAGATTAGCGCCTAGAAGCGATTCTATGCGAGAAACCGCTTGTCGCAGCAAAAAAAACGAGACACCAAAGTCACATGAGCACAGCCATTTACACCCATCCCGACTGCCAGCGCCACGACATGGGCGACTGGCATCCCGAATCGCCGGCGCGCCTGCAAGCCATCGCCGACCAGCTGATTGGCTCGCACATCAGCGACCTGCTGGACCACCGCGAAGCCCCGCTGGTCGATCCGGCCGACCTGGCGCGCAATCACAGCGCCAACGCCATCGCCATCGTGCGCGACAACGTGCCGGCCGAAGGCGACACCTACCCGATCGACGGCGACACCTCGCTCAACGCCTGGAGCTGGCGCGCCGCCCAGCGCGCGGCCGGGGCGGCGGTGGCGGCCACCAATGCCGTCATCGACGGTGAAATCGACAACGCGTTTTGCTCGGTGCGTCCGCCCGGCCACCACGCGCGGCCGGTCGAACCGATGGGCTTCTGCCTGTTCAACAACGTCGCCATCGCCGCCAAGCACGCGCTGGACGTGCGCGGCTTGCAGCGTGTGGCCATCGTCGATTTCGACGTCCACCACGGCAACGGCACCGAAGAAGCCTTCAAGAACGAGCCGCGCGCGCTGATGGTCAGCTTCTTCCAGCATCCGCTGTATCCGTACTGCGATCCGCAGCCGATCACCGACCACCAGGTCAACGTGCCGGTGCCGGCCTACACCAAGGGCGACGTGGTGCGCCAGATTGTGACGGAACAATGGCTGCCGGCGCTGCACGCCTTCCAGCCGGAGATGATCTTCATCTCGGCCGGCTTCGACGCCCACCGCGAGGACGACATCGGCGGCATGGGGCTGGTGGAGGCGGATTACGCGTGGATCACGGAGCAGATGATGGACGTGGCCCGGCTATACGCCAAGGGCCGCATCGTCAGTTGCCTGGAAGGTGGCTACAATCTGTCGGCGCTAGGCCGCAGCGTGGTCGCCCATTTGAAGGCGCTGGCCGAGATCTAAGCCAGCGCCGGCGCCGTCAGGGCGCCTGTTTGAGGTTCTTGTCGAGGAAGGTTTCAACCCGCTGCCAGAAGGCGATGCTGGTCTCTTCTTTGCTCCAGCCGTGGCCTTCGTTGGGATAGGTGATCAGCTCGACGTTCGGATTGCTGCGCTTGACGGCGTCGTAGAAGCGGGTGGCGTGCACGATCGGCACGCGCCTGTCTTCCAGGCCGTGCGCCATCAGCAGCGGCTGTTTCAGCTCGGCGGCGCGCAGCAGCGGCGAATACTGGCGGAAGCGGGCGGCGTCGGTGGCGTTGTCGGGATCGCCGATCAGCGTGCGCATGCCGTACTTCAGGTTCTCCTGCGAAGCGTCGGAATAGCTGGTGCTGAACAGCAGGTCAATGTCGGTGACGCCGGCCCATTCCACGCCGCAGCGGAATACTTCCGGATTCTGGATCAGCCCCATCAGCGTGGCATAGCTGCCGTAGCTGGCGCCCATGATGCCGATGCGCTTCGGATCAGCCCAGCCCTGTTTGACGGCCCACTGCGCCGCGTCCACCAGATCGGTTTGCATGGCCATGCCCCATTGCTTCAGGCCGGCGTTGAAGTGGTCGGCGCCGAAGCCGGTGCCGCCGCGGAATTCCGGCTGGATCACCACGTAGCCGCGCGTGGCCAGGAACTGCGCCTCGCGCTCCCAATCCCAATACGCGCCGCGCGCCGCCGGGCCGCCGTGCACCAGCACCACCGTCGGCCGCGGGCCGCTGGCTTTGCCGGGCGGCAGCGTCACATAGGCCGGGATGCTGCGGCCGTCACTCGCCGTAAAGCGGTGGAAATCGCGCAGGCCCATCTCGGCGGCCTTGATGTCGGGATGGGCGTAGCCGAGGCCGTCCATCTTGCCGCTGTCGCGGTGATAGATGATGTATTGCTTCGGTTGGCGGTCGGACGATGCCACCACCAGCAGCACCGGCGCCGTCAGGCACTCCTCGGCGCAGAAGACGCTGTTAGTGGTGGTGGTCAGCATGGCGTCGATCTTGGCCTGCTCGGCCTTTAGTGCCGGATTCATCCAGTAGGTAGTGCCGGCGTCGGTGTACAGGTGCAGGCCGACCAGGCGGCGGCTGGCGTAGTCGATCACCGGCTCGCCGCGGTAGTCGAAGCCGGGCACCGAGACGATCGGCTCGGCGTCGGTCTTCATCGTTTTCAGGTCGTAGCGGAACAGCGCGCCATAGCCCTTGTGGTTGGCTTGCACGTACAGGGTGTCGTCACCGTCGAAGAAGGCGGGCGAAAAGCCTTTGCCGACGATGCAGTCGTCGTTGTCCAGTTCACGCCACTCGCCGCCGAGGTTGGGGCGGTAGGCGGTGATGCAGCGGCCCTTGCGCTGCGACACCGCCACGCGTGGCACGCCGTGGTTGTCGGCCAGCCACTCCAGCGCCGAGGTCGGCTGCGTGCCTTCCAGGCCGCGCAACTGGCGCGTGCGGGTGTTCAGACGGTACAGGCGCGCGTGGTCGGGCGCGGGATCGATGTTATTCCAGAAGTACTTCTTCAGCAGGATGTCGTCCGAACCGTCGTGCAGGACGTCGAAGAAGGCGTAGTCGGAGGTCAGCAGCTTGCTGGCGATAAAGCTGCCGGTCGCCTCTTGCTGGTGCTGCAAGTTGCCGGTGATCAGATGCGTCAGGTTGCCGCCGTCGCGGTCGGCCGCCATTTCGTCGAGGTTGCTGTTGAATTCGATGCGGCGGTTCTTGATGGTGAAGCCGACACGGTTCTCGTTGATCCAGTGGACCGCGATGATCACCTCCTCGTTGGAGGTGCGGATGATGTGCTTGTACTTGGCCGTGTCGGCGGTGTCGTGCACAGTCAGCACGCTGGCGCCGCCGGGCAGCGTGGTCACCATGGTCACATAGCCGCCCTTGGGCGACAGCTCGACGTGATTGGCTGCCGGCGTCTGAAAGAAGCTCGCAGCGCTGGGCGCCGCGAAGACCGGACTGGCCAGCAGGGCGCCGGCCAGCAGCAGGAGGGACGTTACACGGCGTGGGATCACGGCAAGCCTTTTACAATTGGTAATTACGCAATCATAAATGGCAACTAATTATTTGTCTATTAGCAATTAGTTCCCCACGCCGGCAAGCCGGTTTATTGCTGATGCACTGCCCGGCCGTTCTTGGCCGACCAGCGGTACAGGCTCCAGACGATGGCGGTGCCGACCACCAGCGCGATGGTCATGGTGGTGCCTTCGCTCATGCTGTTGGCGATGGCCAGCGGCTCGCCTTTGCCGGACAGCACGATCAGGCCGGCCAGCGCGACGTTGAACAAGCTTTCGCCGACGATGAAGCCGGACATCACCAGCACGCCGATGCGCTTGGCCGATTCGCCGCCGGCGCGTTTCTCGACCGCGCGGTCGAACACCCAGCCGGCGACGGCGCCGATCACCACCGGGGTGATGACGGCGCTCGGCAGGTAGATCGCCAGGCCCACGCCCAGCGGCGGCAGGCTGTATTTGTCGTTGCTGGATTTTTTCAGCAGGAAGTTAATCAGCACCAGCGCCAGGCCGATCAGCACGCCATAGCCGAGCAGCTTCCAGTCCAGGTTGCCGCCGATGACGCCTTTGGCCAGCGTGGAAATCAGCAGCGCCTGTGGCGCGGCCAGCGGTTCGTTGGAAATCGCGTCCAGATTCGGCGCGCCGACGAAACCGTTGGCGTGGTTCAGCAGCTCCAGCACCGGCGGCACCACGCACGAACCGGCGGCCACGCCGATCAGCAGGCCGACCTGTTGCTTCCATGGCGTGGCGTTGACCAGCTGGCCGGTCTTCAGATCCTGCAGGTTGTCGTTGCCGATCACGGCCACGGCCAGCACCACGGTGGTGACGAACAGCGCGAAGGCGATCAGCGCCTGCGCCACTTCCGGCCCCATCACGCTGCGGCCGACGAAGCCCACGCTCAGCGCGGCGCCGAGAATGGTCAGGATGGCGATGCCGGACACCGGCGAATTCGACGAACCGATCAGGCCCGCCATGTAGCCGCAGACGGCGGCGGCGAAGATACCGGCGATCAGGATGTAGCCCACGCCCACCGCCACCAGCGGCACGGCCAGCGACATCAGCGGGCCGCCCTGCAGGAAGCTGGCCAGCAGCCAGCCGGCCGGCACCAATGCGATCAGCGTCACCAGGCCGACGATGTAGATCGGCATATCCATTTCGGTGCGATCCATGACCGCGCCTTCCAGCTTGGCTTTGCGCGCGGTCTCCATGGCCGACTTCAGGCCGCCCAGGATCGGCTTGGCCAGGCCGGCCAGCGTGATGATGGCGGCGATGCCGATCACGCCGGCGCCGATCATGCGCACTTCCTTGGACCACACGCCCAGCGCATGGCCGGCGGCGTCCACGCCAGCGGCGGCCGGCGTCAGGCTGGTCATCAGCGGCACCAGCACGCCCCAGGCAATGATGGTGCCGACACCCATGGCGACACCGACGGTGATGCCCATCAGGTGGCCGGCGCCGATCAGCGCCAGCGAGCTCGATGCGCCGATGCCGGTGGCGCCAGCGGTTGCACCGGCGCCGGTGCGGAAGTAGATCGACACTTCGGCGGCCATCAGCTTGGCGGCGGCGCCGGCGGCAAACAGCGCCGACGTCAGCGCGCCCCAGATCACGGCGCGCAGGCCGGCCTTGCCTTCAGCGGCGCCGGCCCGCGAAGCCATGCCGACTTTCAGCACTTCGGCGGCGGCCACGCCTTCCGGATACGGCAGGTTCGATTGCGACACCAGCGCGCGGCGCAGCGGCACCGTGTACATCACGCCCAGCACGCCGCCGATGGCGCAGGCGCCAAAGGTCGGCCAGAACGGCACGTGGGCCCACCAGCCGATCATCAACAGGCCAGGCAGCACGAAAATCACCGACGCCAGCGTGCCGGCAGCCGAGGCGATGGTCTGCACGATGTTGTTTTCCTGGATGGTGGCATCCTTGAAAGCGCTCAGCAGGGCCATCGAGATCACGGCGGCCGGGATCGAGGTGGCGAAGGTCAGGCCGACCTTCAGGCCCAGGTAGACCTGGGCGGCGGTAAATACCAGCGTAATCAGAATGCCCAGAATAATCCCGCGCAGGGTGATTTCCTTCGGGTTGGACGGTGCAGCTATGCTCATCTTCAGCACTCCGGAGTTGTTGTTTGTATAATTTTGAAAGTAAGGCGCCCCATGATAAACGAATACCGGGCTGGTTAGCAGGTAAAATAGCGGGTTGTCAGAACGTTTTTGAAGGTCAGAGCATGTCGATACAATGGTACCCAGGGCATATGAACGCCGCCAGGAAGAAGGCGGCGGAACAGATGGAAAACACCGATCTGGTGATCGAAGTGGTCGACGCGCGCCTGCCCGAAGCCAGCACCAACCCCATGGTGGAGGAGCTGCGCAAGTTCCGCCAGCGGCCGTGCCTGAAGATCCTCAACAAGATCGACCTGGCCGATCCGGCCGCCACGGCGGCCTGGGTGGCGTACTACAACGCCCAGGAAGGCGTGACCGCGTATGCGATGACCACCAAGAAGCCGGCCGACGTGGCGCGCATTCCGGACCTGGCCAAGCAGCTGGCGCCGCACCGCGGCGTGCCGACCAAGCCGCTGCGCATCATGATCATGGGGATTCCCAACGTCGGCAAATCGACGCTGATGAACGCGCTGCTGAAGAAACGCGTGGCCAAAGTAGGCGACGAGCCGGCCGTCACCAAGCAGCAGCAGAAGCTCTATCTGGACAAGAACACGGTGCTGGTCGACACGCCCGGCATGCTGTGGCCGAAAATCGCGCTGCCGAGCGATGGTTTGATGCTGGCAGCCAGCCACGCGATCGGCTCGAACGCGCTGATTGAAGAAGAAGTGGCGGAGTTCCTGGCCGGCGAGCTGCTGGTGCACTATCCGGAACTGCTGGTGGCGCGCTACGGCTTTAAAGACATCGAAACGTTTGATGCGATCGGCGTGGTGGAAGGCGTCGGCCTGAAGCGCGGCTTCCGGCAGAAGGGCGGCGACCTGGATTACGAAAAGGCGTCGCACACCTTCCTGGGCGACTACCGCAGCGGCATCCTGGGCCGCATCTCGCTGGAAACGCCGGAGACGCGCCGCGTGCGGCTGGAGCAGCACGAAGCCGAAATGGCAGCGAAGGCAGCTGAAAAAGCCGCCATCGCCGCCGAAAAAGCCAAGGCCGCCGCCAACGGCAAGCGCGGCACCTGACCCCGTCGTTCCCGCAAACGCGGGAACCCATGCCACGCCGGCGGAGCCTGGACCGCTAGCCGAAGCGGAAACTGCTGACGGCCAGTCCGCCCATAAACGCATCTTCGTGATACGGCATGGCGGCGGCTTCCTGCTCGGCCGCGCCCAGCACCACCATCAGCGGCAGCAGATGCTCTTCACGCGGATGCGCCATGCGCGCAGCCGGCGCTTGTTCCCACTGCATCAACTGCGCCGCGCGCTCCTGTGGCGGCAAGGCCATGGTCTGCTGCAGCCACGCGTCAAACGCATGCGAGGCCGACGCGCCGGCCGCATTGAACGCGCGCAGATTGTGGAAACTCAGCCCGCTGCCGATAATCAGCACACCCTGGTCGCGCAACGGCGCCAGCAAACGGCCGATCTCCAGATGCTCCTTCGGATCGAGGCCATAGCGCAGCGACAGCTGCACCACCGGCACATCCGCGTTCGGATAAATCGGATACAGCGCGCTGAAGGTGCCATGGTCAAAACCGCGCTGGTCATCCAGCACCGCCGTGTGGCCGCCGGCTTCCAGCAAGTCCTTCACCTGCGCCGCCAGCTGCGGCGATCCCGGCGCGGCATACTGCACCTCGTAGGTATGCGGCGGAAAACCGCCGTAGTCGTAAATCATCGGCGGCTTCGGCGAGGACGACAGCATGAAATCGCGGCCCTCCCAGTGCGCGGTAATCACCAGCAGCGCTTTCGGCGTGACGCCGATCTGGCGCGGAATATCGCGCAGCGACGCATCCAGCTTGGCGTACAGATGGCCAACCTGGTCCATCATGAACGGCCATGGGCCGCCGCCGTGAGACAGGAAATAAGTAGGGAGTGTCATAGGAGTTCCTTTCATCCTTCACTATAAGTACGCCAGCCTCCGGTATCAATGGGGTAAATATAGATGGATCGTATCGAAATCCTGAATGATCGATGGCGCGCCTTGTCAGGCGTATAATGCCGGCTTCTGGTGCCCGCCGTGCGCAAGCAGGTGAGGTTAAACGGGAAACACAAAGCCGCTGTCGCCCTTCGTGCGCCGGCCAAGGTGTGCTGCCCCCGCAACGGTAACGCCGGCGACATCGCCGTGCCAGCCCGGATATCGGCCAGATCAGGGGGAGGTCGCAGCGCGGCTTCCGTACACCTCCAGCCTGCGGGGACGCAGGCGGACGTCTCTTTTGAAAATGACAAATCATGAACGCCTCCGTATTTCGCCCGCGCCTGCTGGCTGCCGCTGTTTCCCTGTGCTTCGCCGTACCCTTCGCCGCCCAGGCTGACGATGCCGGCGCCGGTGCCGGCCTGACCTCGGTGGTGGTCACCGGCGCCCGCTTTGACGCCGAGCCGTCGCTGGCGCCGATCGGCGCCACCATCATCAGCGCCGACGAGATCCGCCGCGCCGGCTCCAGCGACGTCAACGCGGCGATCCGCAAGATCGGCGGCGTGTATGGTCGCCAGAGCCTGGACGGCAGCCCGGACTACGGCCTCGATCTGCGCGGCTTCGGCACCAACAGCAGCCAGAACATGGTGATCGTGGTGGACGGCGTGCGCCTGTCGGAAAACGAACTGAGCAACGCCATCCTGTCGACCATCCCGATCGACACCGTGGAGCGCATCGAAATCCTGCGCGGCGGCGCCAGCGTGTTGTACGGCGACGGCGCCACCGCCGGCGTGATCAACATCGTCACCAAGCGTTCGGGCCAATACAGCAGCCGTGGCAGCGTGTTCCTCCAGGGCGGCCAGTTCCACGCGGGCGAGGCGCGCATTTCCGCCGCCCAGGCCTGGAACGGCTTCGCCGCCGACGCCACGCTGGACCACCAGCGCACTGACAACTACCGCGACAACAATGACTTCAAGCAGACCAACTTCAGCGGCGGCGCCCAGTGGTACGCCAATGAATTCGACCGCATCGGTTTCCGCTACGAAGGCGCGCGCCAGGACATGCGCTTTGCCGGTTCGCTGACCGAAGCGCAATTTAAAGCCAATCCGCGCCAGACCAACACCCCAAACGACAACGGCTCGCTCGACAGCGACCGCCTGACCGTGTCCGGCCAGTACCGCCTGTTCGGCCACGATGTCGCCGCCGACCTGTCGTACCGCAAGAAGACCGTGCAGTCGACTTATGTGTTCGGCGGCTTCCCATCGACCGCCACCTACGACAGCAGGCAGCTGCAATTCTCGCCGCGCGTGCGCAAGCTTGGCGCAGTCAACGGCATGGTCAATGAGCTGGTGGCCGGCGTCGACTTCATCAAATGGGAACGCACTACCGAGGCGGGTTACTCGGCCGCTGACGCAGACCAGAAATCCAAGGCGATCTACCTTCGCGATGAACTGCGCTTTGATCCAGTGCATGAAGGCCGCATCTCGGCAGGCGTGCGCCGCGAAATCTTCGACAAGGACTTTACCGACCCGCTGGCCTTCGCCGGCTACAACGTGGTGCAGGGCCTGAACGCGTGGGAGCTGCAAGCGAGCTACATGCCGGTAACCAGCCTGACGGTGTTCGGCAAATTGGGACAGAGTTACCGCGTGGCCAATGCCGACGAAAATGCTCAGACGCCGGTGGCCAACAAGGCGCTGGCGGCGCAACAGTCGCACGATGCGGAAGTCGGCGCTAGCTACGCCAACGCCATGCAGAAGGTCACCGCACGCGTGTTCCGCAACAACCTGACCAACGAAATCTTCTACGATCCAACCGTGAAATCGGTTTTCGGCTTCGGCGCCAACACCAATCTGGACCCGACCCGTCGCCAGGGCTTCGAGCTGGATGCGGAGCAACGCATCGCCGCTGCCTGGACCGTCAACGCCCACTATCAGCATGTGCAGGCCAAGTTCCGCGAAGGCGTCAACAACGGCCGCGAAATGGTGCTGGTACCGAAGAACGTGCTGACCGCGCGTCTGAGCTGGATCCCGGGCAGCGGCCAGACCGCCGATGTCGGCGCACAGTGGGTGGACAAGCAACGCTACGGTTCGGACTTCGACAACAGCTGCTCGGGCCAGATGCCGTCGTTCACCACGCTGGACGCCCGCTATGCGCGCAAGTTCGGCCAGTGGGAGTGGGCGGTGTCGGGCCAGAACCTGGCGGACAAGCACTACTTCTCGCAGGCGTTCGATTGCAAGGGCAGCATTTATCCAGCTGATGGCCGCCAGCTGAAACTGTCGGCCCGCTATGAGTTTTAAACCCGGTTCCAAGCTGGCCTTAAGGCTGGCTTAATACCCCGGCCGAAGCCGCGGAAAAGTGGTAATCTCCCCGCGTTTGCCACTTATTTCACACTTGAAGGATAGTTATGCGTCTGCTCAATTTGCTGCGTCCACTGATTGCCACCGTTGCCTTTATGGCCGCTGCCGCCGGCGCATCCGCCGCCGACTTCAAGGATGGCCTGGATTACAACTCGGTCAACGGCCCGGCGCCGGACACCGGCAAGAAAGTTGAAGTGCTGGAGTTCTTCATGTACCACTGCCCGCACTGCAACGCGCTGGACCCGGACCTGGCCGCGTGGGTCAAGAAGAACAGCGACAAGATCGTGTTCCGCCGCATGCACATGGGCGACGATCCGCAGGCCAAGGCGTTCTACACGCTGGAGTCGATGAACCTGCTGGGCAACGGCCTGCATGAAAAAATCCTGCGCGCCATCCACGTCGATCACAACCGCCTCAACACCGATCAGGCGCTGCTGGACTTCCTGGTCAAGAACGGCGTGGACAAGACCAAGTATCTGGAGACCTTCAACTCCTTCGGCGTGCAGACCAAATTGAAACGCGGCCAGCAAGTGGCAAACCAGTATAAACTCGATAGCGTGCCGGCGGTGGTCATCGACGGCCGTTACACCACCTCGCCAGCCGTGGCAGGCCATGGTCTGACTTCGGCGGCGGCTGCACATACGGCGATGTTTGCGGTGATGGATAGCCTGGTGGCGAAGTCGCTGCAGGAACGCGCCGGCAAAAAGTAATCAAGGAAGGACGGGTAGGGCAATGAAATTTCCACGCAACGATCGTGAAGAGGCCGAACAGCAGGTCATGAAGATTTACAAGGAATCTTCGCCAGCGCTGGAGACCTTGTTTGAATGGTCCTACATCAACCACGTGGCGTGGAGCCTGGTGATTGTGTTCCTGGGCGTGATCCTGTGGCTGGGCGTGGCCCTGGTGAACGCCGAGAACCAGCGCAATGCGCTGATCACCAAGCAGTGCCGCGACCCGATCTTCAAGACCGAGCTGGATAAAAAGTGCCTGCGCAGCGTGCAATCGCGCGATCACTGGTGGCAGCATCTGACGTACGCGATGTCCCACCTCAGCCCTGAGAAGTAAATGAAGCAAGTGCTCCTAGTGACCGGCAGCAGCCGTGGCATCGGCGCCGCGACCGCGCTGCTGGCCAGCCGGCGCGGCTATGCGGTGTGCATCAACTACGTCAGCAACGCTGCCGCCGCCGAACGCCTGCGCGCACAGATTGAAGCTGAAGGCGGCGAGGCCATCGCGGTGCAGGCGGACGTCGGCATCGAGGCTGATGTGCTGCGCCTGTTCTCCGCCATCGACGCGCAACTGGGACCCTTGACGGCGCTGGTCAACAACGTCGGCGTGCTGGAACAGCAGGGCAAGCTGGCCGATATGTCGGCCGAACGCTTGCAGCGCGTGTTGAATACCAATGTCCTGAGCTACTTCCTGTGTAGCCGCGAGGCGGTGCGCCGCATGTCCACCGTGCGCGGCGGGCAGGGCGGCGGCATCGTCAACGTCTCGTCGGGCGCGTCGCGCCATGGCGGCGGCAACGTGTATGTCGACTATGCGGCGTCCAAAGGCGCGGTGGATGTGCTGACGCTCGGCTTGTCCAAAGAAGTCGGCCCGGAAGGCATCCGCGTCAACTGCGTGCGGCCGGGGATTATCTACACCGAGATCCACGCCAGCGGCGGCGATGCGGACCGCGTCGACAAGCTGGCGGCCAGCGTGCCGCTGGGACGCGGCGGCCAGCCGGAGGAAATCGCCGAAACCATCCTGTGGCTGCTCAGCGAGCAGTCCTCTTACGTCAGCGGCGCCATCGTCGACGCCGGCGGCGCGCGCTAGAGATATTCAATCCCAGCTTGAAAGTGCTTCAAGCGCTGGCCACATTCCCCGCCTGCCGGGACGCGGGCAGAATGGTGCATCCCCTCTATGAAAGGAAGCACCATGAAAGCTCTGATTCTTGCAAGCCTGCTGGCAGCTGGCGCGGCCTATGCCGACCCGGTGACCGACGCCGCCCGTATCTACGCCGCGTTCTGGAATACCGGCGACCCGGCGCTGGCGCGGCAAGCGCTGTCCCCCGACTTCATCGACCGCACGCTGCCGGCTGGCCGGGAGCAGGGCGTCAACGGTCCGCTGCAGGCCTCCAAAGGCTTCCGCGCCGCCGTGCCGGATCTGAAAGCGGAAGCCACCCACATCGTGCCAAACGGCGAACTGGTATCGGTGCGGCTGCACTTCACCGGCCATTTCACCGGCAAGTTCGGCGAGGTGCAGGGCAAGGGCCAGGCGATCGACTTCCAGGCCTTCGACCTGTATCACGTGGTGGATGGCCGCATCGCCGAGAACTGGCATCTGGAAGACAACCTGACGCTGTTGCAGCAGATGGGCGTTATGCCAGGTCCGCAAAGCGCTGCATCAAAAACGCAATAAGCAGGGCGATGCGCGGCGGTTGATAGCGGTTGCGGTGGTAGAGAATATTCAGCGGCGCGCTGTCGGTGAAGTATTCGTCCAGCACCGTCGCCAGCCGTCCGCAGCGCAGGTCGTCCGAGATATCCAGGATCGATTTGTAGGCGTAGCCCTGGCCCGCAATCGCCCACTTGCGGATTATCTCACCGTCGTTGCTCTGCTGCGTGCGGCGCACGCGCACCGACAGGCGTTCGTCGGCGTCGTCGTTGCTGCAATAGCGCCAGTCCTGCATCGGGCCGAGCGCCGTCACCAGCACCAGTGTCGGCAGGTCGGCAAGGTCTTCCGGCAATACCGGGCCGCCGGTCTGCGCGATCAGCGACGGCGCCGCGCATACCACGCGCCGGCTTGGCGCCAGCACGCGCGCCACCATGTCACTGTCCGCCAGCTGGCCGTAGCGCAGCGCCAAGTCGATATCATCCTGCACCATGTTCGAAGTGTTGTCGCTCAGCGTCAGCGCGTACTGCACTTCCGGATACTGCGCGCGGAACGCGTCCAGCATCGGCATCAGCACATTGCGGCCCAGGTCCGACGGCGCCGAAATCTTCACCATGCCGCGCACACTATCTGTGCCGGCGTGCAGGCTCGATTCCGCTTCCGCCATCAACGCCATCGCCTGTTCGCTGAAGTGGCGATACAGCCTGCCTTCCTCGGTCAGCCGCAGCTGGCGGGTGGTGCGCTCGAACAGCTTGACCTGCAATGACGCCTCCAGCCGCTGGATGCTGGCGCTGGCTGCCGCCGGCGACATGCCCTGCTTGCGGCCCGCAGCGGAAAAACTGCCCAGCTGCGCGGCGTCGAGGAACAGGCGTATTACCTGGCTATCCATGGATGACCACCGTGCAAGTGGTGCCGGCCACCAGGTCGAGGTCTTGCGGCTTGGCGTCGATGTGGATGCGCACCGGCACGCGCTGCGCCAGCCGCACCCAGTTGAAGGTGGGGTTGACGTCGGCCAGCAGTTCGCGGCCCAGGTTCGCATCGCGGTCGGTGATGCCGCGCGCGATGCTTTCGATATGGCCTTGCAGTACTGCCTGGCCGCTCATCATATGGATTTCCACTTTGTCGTTCACTTTCAGCAGCGGCAGTTTGGTCTCTTCAAAGTAGCCTACCACGTAGAACGACGATGCGTTGATCAGCGCCAGCTTGGCGGCGCCGACGGCGGCGAAGTCGCCCGCATACACATTCAGGTTGGTGACGTAGCCGGTGACCGGCGCCCGCACCACGGTGCGTTCCACATTCAGCTGCGCCAGGTCGCGCGCGGAGACGGCGGCCTGGTATTGCGCCGACGCAGTGCCGACTGCGGCCTGCGCGGTCTCCTTGCTTTCGGCCGAGACGATCGAGCTGTCGAGGTCCGCGCGGCGTTTGGCTTCGCTGGTGCGGCGGCCTTTTTCCACCTGCTGCGACGCCAGCAGCGCCTTCGATTGCAGCAGCGCGTTTTCATAGCGCGCCTTGTCGATCACGAACAGCACATCGCCTTTCTGCACCAGCTGGTTGTCGTGCACCAGCACCTCGGTGACGATGCCGGAGACATCGGCGCTGATGGTGATGACGTCGGCCTTGACGCGGCCGTCGCGGGTCCAGGCCGATTCCATATAGTGATCCCAGGCGGTGCGGCCGGCGAACAGCGCGGCGCCCAGCAACAGCATGGTCAGACAAAAACGGAAAATTTTAGATGCGCTCACAGAAGGCTCTCACGGAAAAATGAAGGTGTTATTGGTACAGCGTGACCAGCAAGATGCTGAAGATGCAGACGAACATGCACAGCCGCACCAGCGCCGGGTGCCAGCTGTTGCGGTAGGCGCCGACGTGGCTCAGCGCCGCGTCCAGCACCAGTTGCAGCACGGCGCTGAGGAGGAATACCGGCAGCACGCCGGGCAGCAGCACGCCGAAAAAATCGACTTCACGCGGCAGGTGTTGGAACATGCGGTTCTCCTGAAAGCTGGTCCAGCAAGGACGTATAAATGGAATGCAGGTCGGTGAGGGCCATATGCAGGCGCGCGCGGCGCTCGGGATGGGCGTCCGGCAGCGCGGCGCGCACCGCCGTCCCGGCTTGCAGCACGGCGTCCAGCGTGGCCTGGCCGGTAGCGGCAGATGGCGCGTCGAGATAGGCGGCCAACTGGCGCAGCACCGTTTCCAGGCTGTCGCGCGCGTTGCCGGCATGCGAGGCGGCGATCAGCTGGCGCAGCTCGATGGCGGCGTGGCCCAGCTCCAGCAAGGTCAGGCCCTGGCGCACCACGGCGCGGGTAGCCGCATCCGGCACCGGGCCGGCGGTGGCGTTCAATTGGCTCAGCAAGTCGCGCACCCGGTTGTCGAAACGGCGCTTGAGGCGGTGCAGGCGCGCGCGGCAGGCGTTCTGCGCCTCGCGCCACAGCGCCGCCGCCACATGGCCGCGATGGCCCATCGTGTGCTCCGGCAGCACTACCTTGAACATCAGGAAGGCGACCACCACGCCCATGGTCAGCGCCAGTTCGTTGCTGATGAAGGATTCGACGTCGTAGTGCATCAGGTTGGCCGGCACCACCAGCGTGGCGGAGAACATGCCCATGCCGATGCCCACGCCGGACCAGCGCGGACTGCTGGTGAGCCAGGCCGCCAGTGAAAACAGCGGCAGCGCGGCCAGCACCATTGGCCAGTAGCTGTCGGCCCTGGAGACCATGAAGAATTCGGTAATGAAGGCCAGCGGCATGGCGATGATGAAGCCGATCGCCACCTGCTGCACCAGCGCGGTGGGACGCGGCGACGACGACGCCAGCGCGCAGAAAATGGTCGCCATCAAAATGGCGTTGACAGTGGCCGGCCACGCCAGCCAGTACCACATGGCGACCGTCACCAGCAGCGTGGCGCCGGCGCGGAAACCGCTGGCGACGATGATGGCGGGTGGCGTCTTGGGCGAATAGGCGCCAGGATCGCTGACCTGCTGGCGCTTCTGTTGCGCCAGGCCGTGGTACAGCGCGGCGAAATCGGCCAGGTTGCCGGCGAAGCGCTGCAGCAGTTCCACCGCCGTGTCGAAGTCGATCTGCTGCGCGCGTTCCAGTTCGGCGCCGGCGGCCAGTTGCGTGCGCGCGGCGGCGCTGTCGTCGGCCAGCTTGCTGCGCATCTGCGCCAGCCGGGCCGGCGTCAGCTCCTCGCTCATGGCTTGCGCCAGATGGGCGTACATCGGTTCCACCAGCGCCAGCACCGGACCTTCGCCGGCGCCGCGCAGGCGGTCGCTCAGACGATGCAAGGTGTAGAAGGTAGTCAGCGCCGTCATGAAGGCGGCGTTGAAGGCGTGCAGCTGGCGCGTTTGCGCGCGCGAATGGCCGGCTTCAAAGAAGGCGGCGGCGCGGCCCGATTCCAGCGCGGCGATATCGGCCGCGAACTTCAGGTGGCTCAGCTCCGCGTCGGCCGGCGTGATGCGGTGCTCCAGCACCTGGCGGCAAAAGCCGATGAAGCCGGCGTAGCGCGCCTGCACGGTGCGCATCACGGCGCCGGAGTGACGGCGCGGGAAGAACACGTCGTGCACCACCGCCGAGCAGATGATGCCGAGACTAACCTCGGTCACGCGGGTGACGGCCAGCGTGAACACGCCGGACGGCGCATCGACCGACGGTACGGCGATCATCACGGCGGTGTAGCCGGCCAATACAAAGCTGTACGACTGCTGGTTGCGGTGCATGGCGGCGCCGCCGGTGCACAGCGCCACCCACAGCGCCAGGCCGAGGAACAGCACCGGCGGCGATTGCGGGAACAGCGCCACCAGCGCCAGCGCGGCCGAACAGCCGACCAGCGTACCGAGAAAACGGTGCAGGGCTTTTTCCAGCACCATGCCGCTGCTGGGCAGGGCCAGTACGATGGTGGTGGCGAGGGCGGTGTAAGGGGCGTCGAGCCCGAGGCGGAACGCCAGCCACAGCGCCGAGAAGGAGGCCAGCATGGCCTTGGCGACGAATATCCAGCGCTGGCCGTCGGTGCCGGCCCAGGCGCTGGTCTCGGCTTTGAGCCAGTTGAACGCTCTGCGCGCCGCGCTGTGGTCCGGAGAGGGCGAGGCGGCGGGAGAGGCGTTCATGTGGACTGGCTGACTAGGTGAGTGATTCTAAATTATCGAGCTGCCGCTTCAGCAGGCTTTCCAACTGTTTGACTTCTTCCGCGCTATAGCCGTCATAGGCGCGGGTGGTGGTGCTCCAGACTTCCGGCAGCACTTTCTCGGCCAGCGCGCGGCCTTCATCCGTCAGCGAGATCATCACGCAACGGCGGTCGCCGGGCCGGTTGCCGCGCGTGATCAGGCCCTGGGCTTCCAGGTCGTTGCAGACGCGCGTCAGGTTGGCCGGCTTTTCCATACAAGCCTCACCCAGCGTGGACGCGGTCGAGGTCTCATTGTCCGAACCGTATAGCACCGCCAGCACCATGTAGCTGGCGTCTACCAGCTCATATTTGCGCAGTGCGGCGTTACTTAAATCTTTCATCCGTTTCTGGATGTGGTAAGTCATGCGCAACAGCCGCATCAACTCCTCAGGGAACTCCGGTATTCGGCCATGGATATTTTTAAGGCGCTTTTTAGTCGCTTCAAAACTACTCATTGCCACTCCTATGATATTTTTCTGGAAAGGACCTGATTGTACTATTTAAAGTGTCAATCAAAAATCCAGTTTAATGCCTCCGCCGAGCGCCGACATCAATAAAGCGTAATTATCCAGCTGTTTGCTGGCTACCTGCGCCATCTGCTGCTGCTCGTTCAACAATGTCAGCTGGGCGTTGATCACGTTCAGCGTATCGGTCAGGCCGGCGCGGTAGGCCTGCTCGGACAGGTGCTGCTGACGGCGCGCCGATTCCAGCGCGCGTTGCGCCAGTTTATCCTGCTCCTTGACCGATTCAATTTTCACCACCGCGTTGGCGACGTCCGACATGGCCTGGATCACGGTGGCGTTGTACTGCTCGACCGCGCCGTCGTACACGGCGGTCTGGTTGCCCAGCTGGCTGCGCAGGCGGCCGCCCTCAAACACCGGCAGGCTGATGGCCGGCGTAATGCCGCGCATGCGCGAGCCGGCGTCGAGGAAGTGGCCAAAACCCAGCGACTGCATGCCGACAAACGCCGCCAGGTTGATGTTCGGGTAAAAATCCTTTTTGGCGCCGTCGATGCGGGCGCCGGCCGCTTCCACGCGCCAGCGTTGCGCCACGATGTCGGGACGGCGGCCGACCAGCTCCGCCGGCAGTGTCGATGGCACGGCGGCGCCATGGCCTTGCTTGAGGGCCAGCGTCGGCCGGGCGATCGTGTCACCGTCGCCCGGTCCTTTGCCGATCAGGGCCGCCAGCTGGTTGCGCAGCAGGGCAATGGCTTCACCGTATTGCTCATGCTCGCGCCGGCCAGCCGGCAGCGTGGTCTCTATGCTCGTTACATCGATATCGCTGGCCAGACCGGCCGCCTTGCGGCGGCGCGTGATCTCCAGGATGCGCTGGCGCTGCGCCAGGTTGTCGGCCACGCTGTCCTGCAACGCGTACTCCAGCGACAGCTGGATGTAGCTGCGCACGATCGAGGTCTCCAGCGTCAGGCGCGCCATTTGCGATTCGGCGGCAGCCATGTGGACCTCGTCCAGCGCTGCGGCCAGCGCATCGCGATTGCGACCCCACAGATCCAGATCGTAGGAACCGGATAGCGTGGCCGTGTTCTTCCACGCGTAGTTCCCGGCCAGTGGCGCGGGGATCGTGCTGTGCGCCGAGTACAACTCGCGGTCGGCCGAAGCCGAGGCGTCCACGCGCGGCAGCGTTGCCGCTTTGGCGACGCCGGCCAGTGCTTCGGCCTGACGCACGCGGGCCAGCGTGGCGCGCAGATTGGGGTTGTCGCTCAGGGCGGCATTCACCAGTTGATTCAGCTGCTCGTCGTGCAGCGCTTCCCACCAGCGCTCGTCGGGCCAGGCGATGTTTTCGCTGGCGGCGGCGATGGCCCGGCCCGGATTCAGTTCGGCGGGCTTGAGTTGGGTGGCTTGCGGCTTGATGTTACCCATGTCGGCGCAGCCGGCCAGGACAGCCAGCGCGCAGGCGAGCATGGGAACAGCAAGGCGGGACGAGAGCTGCTTCACGGGCGGATGCTTAGTGTTTTACAACCTGTTTGCGGGTCTGGGCGACGTCGAAGTCGGCTTCGGTTTCCAGCAGCGTGCCGTTTTTGCGCGCTTCCAGGTACTCGGCCTGCACTTCGGCGCGGGTTTTGCCCGCAGGAGCTTCCACCTTGACGGTTTTGGTGACCGGCGCAGCGGGTGCTGCTGGTGCAGCGGGTGCTTCGGCGAAGGCGTTGGTGACAGTGGTCGCCGTTGCGGCGATCGCAAAGGCGACGGTGGCGACAGCGCTCAGCAGGTGTTTGGTGGTTGTGCTCATGATGTTCTCCGGTTTGGATGAATATAACTATAGAGATGAACATTACATTTGTAAAGTAAAAAATTCCTATGAGCACGATAGCGTTTATGCGCAGCCTTATGCGGTGCGGCGCACCGAACTGGGGCACGAACTGTGGTGTAATGTGATTTTTATGGCAAGGAGGCGATCATGGCTGACAGCACTTTGGACCCGGACAACATCCCCGCAGGCACCGACCGTGTATTGGGCCGCGGCCACGGCACGCGCGCTTTGGGTCCGAGCGACAACTCCGACAGCGGCAGCGATGTGACCGGCGAACCGGATAGCGAACTCGATAGCGACACCGATGCCGAAGGCACCGGCGAACGCGGCGGCGTCGGCATGGGCGAAGAGGGCAGCGACATTGGCTTCGACCGGGTTGAGACCATGCCCCTGGTGGACGGCGAATTCCACGAGGCCGTGCCGGAAGATGAGGATCTTGAGCGCGACGTGCCGCCACAGCCGCCGCGCGAAGAGCGCCGCGACTGGTCGCGCAGTAACTAAAAAACTAGCTGGCGGCGGTCATCACGTCGCTCAACCAGTCGACAAACACCCGCACGCGCGGCGATAGCTGGCGTTGTTGCGGATACAGCACCGACACCGGCATCGGCCGCGGACGCCATTGCGCCAGCACTTCGCGCAAGGCGCCGCTGCGCAGTTGCTGGTCGAGGTGGTAGCGTGGCGCCTGCACCAGGCCCAGGTCATGCGTGCAGCAGGCCGCATACGCCTCGGCGCTGGCAACCGAGACGTGGCCGGGCAGGGTGATGCTGCGCTGTTCGCCGTCGACGATGAAATCGAACGGAAACATCTTGCCGGTGCTGGACGAAAAGAAGTTCACCGCACGGTGGCCTTGCGTCAGCAGGTCGTCCAGCGTCAGCGGCGTGCCGTATTGTTCAAAATAGGCGGCGCTGCCGCAAGTGACCTGCTGCAGGCTGGCGACGCGCCGGCCCACCATGCTGGAGTCGCGCAACTCGCCCACCCGCAGCACGCAGTCGACGCCGTCGCGCACCAGATCGACCAGGCGGTCGCCCATGCCGATTTCCAGTTCCATCTCCGGATAGCGCGCGAAGAATTCTTTCAGCCGGGGCAGCACGTAATGCTGCGCCAGCGTTCCCTGTAAATCCACGCGCAGCCTGCCGCGCGGCGCGACGCCGCTGTTGCCGAACCCCACCTCGGTCTCCTCCACGTCGGCCAGGATGCGCACGCAGCGCTGGTAGTAGGCCTGGCCATCCAGCGTGGTGCTGACGTGGCGCGTGGTTCGCTGCAACAGCCGCACGCCCAGCCGCGCCTCCAGCTGCTTGATGGTGTAGGTGGCGGTGGCGGCGGGAATCTGCAAATCCTCCGCCGCCTTGCTGAAACTTTCCAGTTCGACGATGCGGGTGAAAATGCGCATGGCATTGAAACGGTCCATTTATCTGTGCGACGACGAACCGGCCCACAGATTGATGGCGCCTTCCTGGGCCTGCGCGTCGATCTGCGCCAGTTCTTCCGCGCTGAAGGACAGGTTCTGCAGCGCGGCCACGTTTTCGCGGATTTGCGTGGCGTTGCTGGCGCCGATCAGCGTCGAGGTGATGCGTTCGTCGCGCAGCACCCAGGCCAGCGCCATCTGCGCCAGGGTCTGGCCGCGCCGCTTGGCGATTTCGTTCAGGCCGCGCACGCGTTCCAGATTGGCTTCGCTCAGATGCGACGGCAGCAGCGAACCGCCGCCCGGACGGTTGACGCGCGCATCGGCCGGCACGCCGTTCAGGTACTTGTCGCTGAGGATGCCCTGCGCCAGCGCGGTAAACGTGATGCAGCCGATGCCTTCCTGGCCGAGCGTGTCGAGCAGGCCTTCGGTCTCGATCCAGCGGTTCAGCATATTGTAGGAAGGCTGATGGATCAGGCATGGCACTTTCCACTCCTTCAGCAGGCGCGCGGCTTCGGCGGTCTTCTCGGCGGAGTAGGACGACACGCCCACATACAGCGCCTTGCCCTGCTGGACCGCATGCGCCAGCGCGCCCATGGTTTCTTCCAGCGGCGTGTCCGGATCGAAGCGGTGCGAGTAGAAGATGTCGACGTAATCGAGGCCCATGCGTTGCAGCGATTGATCGAGGCTGGCCAGCACGTACTTGCGCGAACCGCCGCCCTGGCCGTAAGGACCGGGCCACATATCCCAGCCGGCCTTGGTGGAGATGATCAGCTCATCGCGGTAAGGTTTGAAATCCTGCTTGAAGTGGTGGCCGAAATTGGCTTCGGCGGAGCCGTACGGCGGGCCGTAGTTGTTGGCCAGGTCGAAGTGGGTGATGCCCAGGTCAAACGCCGTGCGCAGCATTTCGCGCTGGGAGGCGAGGGTATTGGTGTCGCCAAAGTTGTGCCACAACCCGAGCGACATCGCCGGCAATTTCAGCCCGCTGCGGCCGCAGGTGCGGTACAGCATGTCATCGTAACGGTGCGGCGCGGCGAGATAGGTCATCGAAGGTCTCCGGGTTAGGTTGAGTCCAACGATTATAGTCGCGCCGCGACAACTTCACACCAGCCTGGTTACGCGCGCCAGGACGCACACCACTTCAGGCGGCGCATAATTGTGAGCGACGATTTCATAGACTTCATCGGGGGAAAAATAGAGGATGAAACTAAATAGACGATTGCCGCCCGGGAAGCCGTCAGTAGGGACGAGGATAATTTCATGCCAGCCGTAATCCCTGAGCATCGCGGTCCACGAGATGCAATCATCCATGCCATCCAGCATGGCAAGAATTCGGTCCCCAGGCTCCGTGCCGAGATCTCTGAGTGAGGCTAAAAATCGTCCGTCGCTCTCAACGTCAAACTTTACCCTGCTCATTTCTGAGCTCAGCGCGGATGCGGTCAAAGTCCTCGTGCGTTGCGGCCTTGAATGAACGGGTCTCTAACAGCTTGCGATGGAGTTCCCAATCAATTTCGTGCGCATGGATTGGGCGGCGCTCGAAAACGGCCCCCTTTGGTGGTTTGCCGAGATTAGGGTCAACTTCGTATTCGGGTAGCTTTTTCATGACGTCCTCCGTCTTGCGAAGATATGCTAGCACGATGTCGAAGCTTTGTCGCAGCGCAAACCAACGTCAAAAACCACTGTCCAGCAGGAAGATGGAGACATCCTTGACGAAGTGGCTGCTGTTAGCGGAGATCACCAGCGTGCGGGGTTTGATGAGTGGCTGGCTATCGACCAGCACCAGTTTTCGCACGCGGTCTGGATAACGGGAGGCGTAGGCGATGGCTAGCTCACTACCTTGCGCGTAGCCGAGCAGGTCGAGCTTTTCGCGCTTCAGGTAACGGCGCAGTGCTTCGAGGTGATCGGCCGTCGGCTGGTCGCCGCTGGCCGGCATGTCGTAGGCCACCAGTGTGAAGCTTTTCGACAGCTCGGCTGAACCGGTTTCCCAGGATGGCGACAGCATCACCAGCAGCGGCCCTTCGCCGCTCACCTGGTAATGGGTGGCGATGCCGTTGAGGCTGACCTGATGGCTGCCCGGCAGCAGCGGCGAGATATACGCGCCGCGCGCAGCACCGCCGGCGAAACCGGAGTCGGTCTGCGCCATGGCGGTGGCGGTTGTGGCCAGCAGGGCGAGTGTGGCGGCCAGGCATTTCCGGTAAGCGAGCGTGTTCATCATGTTCTCCCCCAAAAAAAAGCCCGCATCAAAGCGGGCTTTTCATTACGCTGCCGGCATCGCTCAGGCGAAGTTGGCGGCAGCGAAGTCCCAGTTGGCCAGCTTGAAGAAGGTTTCCAGGAATTTTGGACGCGCGTTGCGGTAGTCGATGTAGTAAGCGTGTTCCCACAGGTCGACGGTGATCAGCGCTTTGGCGTCGGTGGTCAGCGGAGTAGCGGCGTTCGAGGTGTTGACGATGTCCAGCGAACCGTCGGCTTTTTTCACCAGCCAGGTCCAGCTCGAACCGAAGTTGCCAACGGCCGACTTGGTGAACTCTTCCTTGAACTTGTCGAACGAACCCCACTTGGCGTTGATGGCGTCCGCCAGCGCGCCGTCTGGTGCGCCTTTGCCGGTTGGAGTCAGGCTGTTCCAGAAGAAGGTGTGGTTCCATACCTGGGCCGAATTGTTGAAGATGCCGCCCGACGATTTCTTGACGATTTCTTCCAGCGACAGGTTTTCGAACTCGGTACCTTTGATCAGGTTGTTCAGGTTGGTGACATACGTTTGATGATGCTTACCGTAGTGGTATTCCAGCGTTTCTTGCGAGATGGCCGGCGCCAGGGCGTCGATGGCATATGGCAGAGGTGGCAGAGTATGTTCCATTGTTCTTCCTTTGGTGTGAGTTGGTTTTTGAAAACCGGGTATTTTTGGCGAAACGATCATTATTGTAAAGCGGTTACGCCGTCCCTGCTGAAATCACCCGGGATTCGTGTGGATACTTTACTTAGCGGCGGCGCGTGGTTTCGCGCACGATCAGCTCCAGCGGCGGCACTTCGCCGCGCGCTTCCTCGCCATTGATGATGCGCAGCAAGGCCTGGGTGGCGATGCGGCCGATGTCGTACAGCGGCTGGCGGATCGTGGTCAGCGGCGGCGTGGTGTACGACGAGCCGGGCAAATCATCGAAGCCGACCAGCGAGATATCGTCCGGCACGCGGATGCCCTTGCGGTACAGGGCCAGCCGCGCACCATAGGCGCTCAGGTCATTGGCGGCAAACACGGCGGTAAATTGCTGATGCGTATCGAACAGGCGGTTCATGGCCAGCATGCCGCTGGCCTCGTGATAATTGCCTTCGACGATCAGGTTCGGATCGACTGCGATGCCGGCCTCCTGCAAGGCGCGCTGATAGCCAGCCAGGCGCTCGTTGGCGTCGATATTGTTGGCGGGGCCGGAAATGAAGGCAATCTCGCGGTGGCCCAGTTCGATCAGGTGGTGCACCGCCAGATAGGCGCCGTATTCATTGTCCATCTTGAAGCCGAGCGCGCTGCGGGTATGCAGGGCGCGGCCGGTGGAAACGATCGGCCGCTGGCCGGAAAACGCCAGCACCGCCTCGTCGCCGATGCGGCCGGACAGCAGGATGATGCCATCCACCTTGCGCGCCAGCAGCAGGCGGATGCGGTCGGTTTCTTCTTCCGCATTCCAGTGGCCGCTGACGATCACCGAGGCGTAGCCAGTGCCTTTCAGGCCGTCGTCGACGCCGCGCAGTGTTTCATCAAAGAACGGCGAGGAGATATCCTGCACCACAATGCCGATGGTCATCGAACAGCCTTTTTTCAGGCCCTGCGCCATCTGGTTGGGGGCGAAATTCATCTGCGCGATGGCGGCCAATACTGCCTGGCGCTTGTCGTCCGAAACCTTGGCGGTGCCGTTCAGAATCCGGGAAACCGTACTGGGGGACACTCCCGCCTGGCGTGCAACATCCATCAAGGTTGATGGGCCGGAGGAGTGGGAAGTGTCTGCCAAAGTATGACCTGTCGATGTAGTTATGAAAACCTTTTCGCAGAAGGTTACCATAAATTCTGCACCTGTCAGGCAATTTGAATACTCCTGACAGATTGACTTTCTGCAGGGGGCGGTATTTAATGAAAAAGCGGTTTGAAATCGTTTTCATAACAACACGTGACATATAATCAAGCCGCCGGAGCAAGAACAACAAGAGACAGAACGGGAAGAGACATGAAACGCGAATCATTTTCGCACCTCGCGCACGGCCCGCGCATCCTGGCCGACATTGGCGGCAGCAGCGCCAGCTTTGGATTGGAAACGGCGCCCAATCAGATCGAAGCAATCTGGATCGCCGAGTGCGCAACCTATCCGACGCTGGGTGCGGCCATGGTGGCCTATCTGTCGCAGCCAGCCACTGTGGCGGCCGGCGGCTACCAGGCGCGTTTCGCCGGCATCGCCATCGCCAACCCGATCGACGGCGACTGGGTCACCATGACCAACCACCACTGGTCATTCTCGATTGAAGCGGTGTGCTCGCAATTCAGCCTGAAATCGCTGGTGGTGGTGAACGACTTCACCGCGCTGGCCAGCGCCTTGCCATACCTGGCGCCCGAGCATAAGCACCAGGTTGGCGGCGGCATCATCCGCAGCGGCGCCACCATCGGCCTGGTGGGGGCGGATGCGGGGCTGGGCGTGTCCGGCCTGGTGCCGGCCGGCGACCGCTGGATCGCCATCGACAGCGAGGGCGGCCACGCCACCTTCGCGCCGATGAACGAGCGCGAGATCGATATCCTGCGCTATGCACGGCGCTATCACGAGCATGTGTCGAGCGAGCGGCTGGTGTCCGGCATCGGGCTGGCGCTGGTGTACCGGGCGCTGTGCGAACGGGCGCGGGTTGAGCCGCAGAATCTGGGCACGGCGGAGATCATGGAGCGCGGCGTGCACCGGCTCGATCCGGTGTGCGAGGAGACCTTGCTGGCGTTCTGCGAGATGCTGGGCACCGTGGCGGGCAACGTCGCGCTGACGCTGGGCGCCAAGGGCGGCATCTACATCGGCGGCCGCACGGTGTTGAAGATGAGCGAGTTCTTCGAACGCTCAGGTTTTCGCGCGCGCTTCGAGCAGAAGGGCCGCTTCTCCGATTACCTGGCGCATATTCCTACCTACGTCATCACCGAACAATACCCCGTGCTGATCGGCATGTCGGCGATGCTGTCCGCCGCCTAGCTGACGGAGTCGATACCGATCTGTGCGCTGCCCTCGGCCAGGCGCACGTTCAACGTGCTGCGCGGCTTCAGTTGCGACGGCGCGCGCATGACGACGCCGTGCTCGTCGGTGACGATGGCGTAGCCGCGCTCCAGCGTGCGCTGCGGATTCAACAGTTCCAGCTGCGAGGCCAACGCCGCCAGCGCATCGCGCTGCTGGCCAACCCGCGTCTGGATGCTGAGGGCGGCCCGATGCTGCAAGCTTGCCAGCACCGAGCGCGCCGCCGTCACCTCCGGCCTGCGCGCGCCGAGGCGGCCGCTCAAACGATCGAGCTGGTGCCGCGCCTGCGAGAGCGGCGCGCGGTTGGCGTGCGTCATAGCCGTGGCCAGTGCGCGCAGCTTGTGGCGCTGCTGCTCGATCTGCGCGCCAGGATTCAGCAGGCGGCGCGTATAGCCATCCAGCGTCTGCTCCGCATCGTTGACCGCGCGGCGCATGGCGCGGCGAATATCAATCACATCCGCCTTCAGCGAGCCGATCCAGTCGGCGCGCGGCGTCACTGCCAGTTCCGCCGCCGCCGTCGGCGTGGCGGCGCGCAAGTCGGCGGCAAAATCGCAGATCGTAAAATCGGTCTCGTGGCCGACGCCGGAAATCACCGGCATGCGGCAATTGGCCACCGCGTACGCCACTTCCTCGTCATTGAACGACCATAAGTCCTCGATACTGCCGCCGCCCCGGCACACAATCAGCACGTCACATTCGCCGCGCAGCGAGGCCGTATCGATGGCCGCCGCGATCTTCTCGGCCGCCAGCTGCCCTTGCACCGGCGTTGGATACAGCACCACCTGCACGTGCGGCGCGCGCCGCTTCAGCGCCGTCAGCACATCGCGCAGCGCCGCGGCCTGCGGACTGGTGACGATGCCCACCGTGCGCGGAAACATCGGCAACGCCCGCTTGCGGTCAGCCTGAAACAGGCCGGCCGCTTCCAGCTTTTCCTTCAAGCGCTGGAAGGCCTCGAACAACGAACCCACGCCGGCGCGGCGGATGCCTTCCACATTGATCTGGTAGTCGCCGCGCGCGCCGTACAGCGTGACCAGCGCGCGCACCTCGACCTTGTCGCCTTCGCGCGGGATGAAGTTGGCGTACTGCGCGCGGCCACGGAACATCACCGCCCGCACCTGGGCGCCGTCGTCCTTGAGCGTGAAGTACCAGTGGCCGGATGCCGCCTTGGTGAAGTTGGACACCTCACCGGAAATCCACGTCAGCGGAAACGAGCGTTCCAGCAGGCGCGCCACCGCCTGGTTGAGCGCGCTGACGGTGATGACCGGAGCGCCGGTCGGGGCGGAATCGTTACTGTCGTCGAGGTTCATAGATTTCAAAAAAGGAAACTATCCACACTATGTGAGTTTGGTCACACAGCGGTCACAGAGCATCTAAAGCGGTAGGTATTATAGATAAATGCCTGATTTTAAAGGGGAAACATTTCTGCCGTATTTGCGTGCACGGAGGAAAAACCCTTACAGATCAAGCACTTTGCCTGTACCCATGGGGGTTACGCACAAAGTTATCCACAAAAGATGTGTGAAACTTTAGTGAGCGATAGTCTTTTTCTTCTTGTTGATTTTATCATGCTTAAAATTTACGCAAGGAAATTATATTGTGACGAATCAATGACTTAAGATGGGCTATGCGCTGTTTCACACACTTTTATCCACAGAATTTGTGCAAAACTCTGTCGTTGTCCCGGATTTCCCTACGGAAGTGAATATCCCGAACGGCGAGGTGACAAGCGCTGCGGACCCGTCTGACCTCTGTCAAATGCCGTGCTTGATTTTTGCGCATGGCAAAAAAATGATTACGAATCAATCACTTGAGTTTTTAACTTGCGCCTTGCTAACAATCTTATCCACACAAAATGTGCAGAAGTGCACAGTTGAACCCGATAGTTGAAAGTGATTGGTCGCTTTGCCCTGCAGAGCGGTGGATAACACCGTTTTCGCCCCGTAAACATGCCTGAAACACCCATCTGCCACATTTTTACTCAAGGCAAAAATTTCCTTTTAAATCAACGCTATTTCAGGTTATGGGAGCGCTTGCACACAATCTTTTCCACAGTTAATGTGGGGAAGTGCACAGGCCGGTTCGCCCATCAAAAGCATGCGTTATTTTTGCGCATGGTGGAAATATCGTTATAAATCATATACTTAGTCATGGGTCGTGCTCTTTGCTCACAACGTTGTCCACAGAATGTGGGCATAACTGTGATTAACTGTGCGCGCCTGCGTGATTTTTAAGCGTAGCAACTATTCCTTTGTGGATCAGGCACTTAGGAAGTTAGGGATGATCTTGCACACATCATTGTCCACAGAAAATGTTGAGAACTCCGCCAGACACTTGCTGAGTTTCGCCCAACACGATACATTGCGCCATTCAAGTACCGATTTTCTACACAGGAGTTCGTTTTGCTCGCCATATTCCAAGCTGCAGGTTGGCCTATCTGGTTGTTGTTGATCGCTTCCATCGTCGCAACCGCCCTGATCATCGAACGCTTGCTGTACCTGCGCCGCGGCAAGCTCTTGCCGAAGAAGCTGCTGGACGAAGTGGTGCAGGTCTACCGCAACAAGCAAATTACCCCCGACGTCATCGACAAGCTGGAAAAAAGTTCGCCGCTGGGCATCGTGCTGTCGGCCGCGCTGCGCAATGTCGAGGCCCCGCGCGAGGTGATGAAGGAGTCCATCGAAGAGGCGGGCAGCGGCGTGGCGCACACGCTGGAACGTTTCCTGACCACGCTGGGCACCATCGCCACGCTGGCGCCGCTGATGGGCCTGTTCGGCACGGTGGTCGGCATGATCGAGATCTTCGGTTCGCAGAACACGGCCGGTTCCAATCCGGCGGCGCTGGCGCACGGTATCTCGGTGGCCTTGTACAACACCGGCTTCGGCCTGGCGATCGCGATGCCGACGCTGGTGTTCTACCGCCACTTCCGCGCGCTGGTGGATAGCTTCATCATCGACATGGAACAGCAGGCGGTGAAGTTTGTCGACATCGTTCACAGCAAGCGCAAGTAACGCAGCAAATAAGGACGCGCCATGAATTTCCGCAAAGGCCAGCGCCGCGAGGATCCGGAGATCAACCTGATCCCGTTTATCGACGTGCTGCTGGTGATCCTGATTTTCCTGATGGTGAGCACCACCTACAGCAAATTCACCGAATTGCAGATCACGCTGCCGACTGCCGACGCGCAGAAAGCGACCGACAAGCCGTTCGAGCTGAACGTGACGGTGGACGCCAAGGGCAACTACACCATCAACGGCGAGCCGGTCTCGTTCCGCGACGTGAACGGCTTTGCGCAGGCGATGCGCGAGGCGGCGGGCAAGGGCGGCGACGCCGGCAAGTCGCCGGTGGTGATCGTCAATGCCGACCAGTTCGCCATGCACCAGATGGTCATCAACGTGATGGAAGCGGCGCGCATTGCCGGCTACGAAAAACTGACTTTTGCGGCGCAAACCGGTGGCGCAAAATAACCGTCATTCCCGCGCAGGCGGGAATCCATAGAACGCTCAACCTGGACGCTCAGCATGGGTTCCCGTTTGCGCGGGAACGACGTGCGGGCGAAATCGCTTGTCTGATTCCCATCCTTCGTCCCTTGAATCCACCCTGACCCGTAACTGGCTGCGGCGCGGGCCGCTGGCTTGTGCGTTGTGGCCGCTGTCGCTGGTGTTCCGGGCGTTGAGCGGCGTGCGCGTGGCGTTGTTCAGGGCCGGCGTGCTGAAGTCGTCGCGATTGCCGGTGCCCGTGGTGGTGGTCGGAAATATCTACATCGGCGGCACGGGCAAGACGCCATTGACCATCTGGCTGGTGCAGGCGTTGCAGGCGGCGGGCATGCGGCCGGGCGTGATTTCGCGCGGCTTTGGCAGTGCGGAAGAGGGCGCGCGCGAAGTAGGCGCAGCCTCGACGCCGGCGCAGGTGGGCGATGAACCTTTGCTGATCAAGCAGCGCACCGGTGCACCGGTGATGGTGGGACGTGACCGTGCCGCCACCGGGCTGGCGCTGCTGGCCGCGCATCCCGATGTGGATATCCTGCTGACCGACGACGGTTTGCAGCACTACAAGCTGCAACGCGATGTGGAAATCATCCTGTTTGACGGGCGTGGGGCGGGCAATGGCTGGCTGCTGCCGGCCGGGCCGCTGCGTGAACCGGTGTCGCGCCCACGCGATTTTACCGTGATCAACACGCCGCAGCTGACGGATGAGTTGGTGCGCGCGGTTAACCCTGGCACGGCGGGGTCTGACCCCGTACGGGGTCAGACCCCATATCTGCCGACGGCGGCGATTCAGATGACGCTGGTGGGGGAATATGCCGAGCAACTCCGAGACCGAACTCAGCGCAAGCTGCTGACAGACCTCGCCGCGCACCCCAAGCTCCGCATCGCCGCAGCGGCCGGCATCGGCAACCCGGCGCGCTTTTTCGGCATGCTGAAGGCTGCCGGCCTGCACGTCATTGAACTGCCACTGCCCGACCATCACGACTTCCAGGACCGCCCATTTGCCGCACTCAATGCCGACCTGATCTTGATGACGGAGAAGGATGCAGTAAAATGTGCGCAAATTGAAGAACTCAGAGACGATCCCCGCTTGTGGGTCGTCCCGGTAACAGCGCGCATCGACCGCGTGCTGGCCGACCAAATTGTGGAGAAATGTCGTGGACGCTCGATTGCTTGATATCCTGGTATGCCCGGTCTGCAAAGGCCCTCTGGAGTACGATAAAAAAGCCCAGGAAATGATTTGCAAAGGCGACCGCCTGGCTTATCCGATCCGTGACGGCATCCCCATCATGTGGGCCGACGAGGCGCGCACCTTGCAGGACAAGGCCGGATAACGTGTCTTTCATCGTCATCATTCCGGCCCGCCTGGCCTCGACCCGGCTGCCGAACAAGCCGCTGGCCGACCTCGGCGGCAAGCCGATGGTGGTGCGCGTCGCCGAACGCGCCCAGCAATCCGGCGCCGCGCGCATCATCGTCGCCACCGACCATCCCGCCATCCAGGCCGCCTGTGAGCAGCACGGCGTGGAAGTGTGCATGACGCGCGCCGACCATCCGTCCGGCACCGACCGCATTGCCGAAGTGGCGCGCGCGCTCAACCTGCCGGCCGACGCCGTCATCGTCAATTTGCAAGGCGACGAGCCGCTGATCGACCCGGCGTTGCTGCAAGCCGCCGCCGCCCGCATTGGCGCCCAGGTGCCGATGTCGACCTGCGCCCATCCGCTGCACGACGTTGCCGACGCCTTCAACCCCAACGTGGTGAAGGTGGTGCTGGACAAGGCCGGCCGGGCTTTGTATTTCTCGCGCGCGACCATACCGTGGAACCGCGACGCCTTTGCGCAGTCCAAGGAGACGCTGCCGGCCGGCTACGTGCCGCTGCGTCACATCGGGCTGTACGCCTACCGCAACGACTTCCTGCAAGCCTATCCGGCGCTGCAAGTGTCGCCGCTGGAATCGATTGAAGCGCTGGAGCAGTTGCGCGTGCTGTGGCACGGTTATCCGATCGCCGTCCACGTGACCGATGCGGCGCCGGCGCCGGGTGTCGATACCCCGGAAGACCTCGAGCGCGTGCGTCAGTACTATTGATTTATATCAAAAGGACGTCAGTCGCCAGTCAGCTACCCCTGATATAACAACCGTAACTGTGCGATATTCATACGGTATATCGGCTCGAAATTGGCGTTCAAACTAAGTTTTGTGGTAAGTTTCGTACGATCCGATACTTACTAACCATACCAATATCTGTTTTTTAGGAATTTTTCATGCGTCTTATTCTTTTAGGAGCACCAGGTGCCGGCAAAGGCACTCAGGCTAACTTCATCAAAGAAAAATATAACATCCCGCAAATCTCCACCGGCGACATGCTGCGCGCGGCCATCAAGGCCGGCACGGAGCTGGGCCTGGCGGCCAAAAAGGTGATGGATACGGGTGGTCTGGTATCGGATGACATCATCATCGGTCTGGTCAAGGACCGTCTGGCGCAGCCCGACTGCGCCCACGGCTACCTGTTCGACGGCTTCCCGCGCACCGTCGCCCAGGCTGACGCCATGAAAGACAGTGGCGTGGCTGTGGACTACGTGCTGGAAATCGCCGTGCCGGACGAATCTATCATCGAGCGTATCGACGGCCGCCGCTGCCATCCAGGCTCGGGCCGCGTCTACCACGTCAAATTCAACCCGCCTAAAGTCGAAGGCAAGGACGATGTCACCGGCGAAGACCTGGTGCAGCGTGACGACGACAAGGCGGAAGTGGTCAAGAAGCGCCTGGACGTGTATCACAACCAGACCGAAGTGCTGCTGGGTTACTACAATGACTGGGCCCAGTCGGGCCAGGCTGGCGCACCGAAATATCGCCGCATCGAGGGCGTCGGCCCCGTTGAGGAAATTCGCGATGCAGCGTTTGCCGCGCTGTCGAAATAAGCGGTAAAGTAGAGCGGACCGATGGTCCGCTTTTTTTTCGCCAGTGCCATCCTGAATTTTTGAAGTTTTGCAGTTCGCACGTGAAGTGTGGTTTGTAGGCTTACTCCAACAAAAATAAAGGGGACAATATGGCAACCAGCTTATGGTTTGCAGTGGCCTGCGGCATTCTCGCCGTGGTGTATGGGCTCTGGTCGCGCAGCTGGATCTTGCGACAGGATGCGGGCAATCCGCGCATGCAGGAAATCGCGCTGGCTATCCAGCAGGGCGCCGCCGCCTATCTGGCGCGCCAATACCGCACCATCGCCATCGTCGGCGTGGTGCTGCTGATCCTCCTGGGAGTTTTTCGAGACGTCAATACCGCGATCGGTTTCCTGATCGGCGCGGTGCTGTCCGGCGCCTGCGGCTTCATCGGCATGAACGTCTCGGTGCGCGCCAATGTGCGCACCGCGCAGGCCGCCACCAGGGGCATGAACGAGGCGCTCAACGTCGCCTTCAAGGGGGGCGCCATCACCGGCATGCTGGTGGTGGGACTGGGCCTGCTGGGCGTGGTGCTGTTCTATCTGTTCCTGGTGGCGGGGCTGGCGCCCGGCTACGATCTGCACAAGATTATCGAGCCGCTGATCGGGCTGGCGTTTGGCGCCTCGCTGATCTCGATCTTTGCGCGGCTGGGCGGCGGCATCTTCACCAAGGGCGCCGACGTCGGCGCCGATCTGGTCGGCAAGGTGGAGGCTGGCATTCCCGAGGACGATCCGCGCAATCCGGCGGTGATTGCCGATAACGTCGGCGACAACGTCGGCGATTGCGCCGGCATGGCGGCCGATCTGTTCGAAACCTATGTGGTGACCTTGATCGCCACCATGCTGCTCGGCGCGTTGCTGATGGGTCCGGCCGGCACCACGGCGGTGGTGTATCCGCTGCTGCTGGGGGCGGTGTCGATTATCGCCTCCATCATCGGCTGCTCGATGGTCAAGGCCAAGCCCGGCAAGAAGATCATGTCGGCGCTGTACACCGGTCTGTGGTGGGCCGCCGGGCTGTCGCTGATCGGCTTTGTGGTGGTGACCTGGCAGCTGTGGCCGGACGAGAGCATGCGCATCCGGATGATCGGCTGCACCGTGGTCGGCATCGTGCTGACCGGGTTGATGGTCTACATCACCGAGTATTACACCGGCACCGACTTCCATCCGGTCAAGCACATCGCTGAAGCCTCGACCACCGGCCACGGCACCAACATTATCGCCGGTCTGGGCGTGTCGATGAAGTCGACCGCGTGGCCGGTGCTGGCGGTGTGCGCGGCGATTCTGGTGTCTTACCAGCTGGGGCAGCTGTACGGGGTGGCGATTGCCGCCACGGCCATGCTGTCGATGGCCGGCATTGTGGTGGCGCTGGATGCCTACGGCCCGATCACCGATAACGCCGGCGGCATCGCCGAAATGGCGGGCATGCCGGAATCGGTGCGCGCGATTACCGATCCGCTGGATGCGGTGGGCAATACCACCAAGGCTGTCACCAAGGGTTATGCGATCGGCTCGGCCGGGCTGGCGGCGCTGGTGCTGTTTGCCGACTACACCCATGCCCTGGAGTCGGCCGGCCGCGCGATCACGTTTGATCTGTCGAATCCGATGGTGATCGTCGGCCTGATCATTGGCGGCCTGATTCCGTACCTGTTCGGCGCCATGGCGATGGAGGCGGTGGGGCGGGCGGCCGGCGCGGTGGTGGTGGAAGTGCGGCGGCAGTTCCGCGATATCAAGGGCATCATGGAGGGCACGGCCAAGCCGGAGTACGACAAGGCGGTC
This sequence comes from Duganella margarita, assembly GCF_009857535.1. Classification (GTDB taxonomy): domain Bacteria; phylum Pseudomonadota; class Gammaproteobacteria; order Burkholderiales; family Burkholderiaceae_D; genus Rugamonas; species Rugamonas margarita. The sequence goes on along the minus strand of NZ_WWCS01000017.1, from coordinate 53,551 downwards.
GATATGCTGACCGCCTCCGCGATCAAGGAAATGATCGTGCCGTCGCTGCTGCCGGTGGTGGTGCCGATCCTGGTCGGCATGCTGCTGGGCTCGGCCGCGTTGGGTGGTATGTTGATGGGGACTATCGTCACCGGCCTGTTCGTGGCGATTTCGATGACCACCGGCGGCGGCGCCTGGGACAACGCCAAGAAATACATCGAAGACGGTCACCACGGCGGCAAGGGTTCGGACGCGCACAAGGCGGCCGTCACCGGCGACACTGTGGGCGACCCGTACAAGGACACGGCCGGGCCGGCGGTCAATCCGCTGATCAAGATCATCAACATCGTGGCCTTGCTGCTGGTGCCGTTGTTGCCGGCGTCCGGCTGGCTGGCGGTGTCCGTGCCGGCGCCGATGCCGGTGATTGTGCCGGCGCCGAACCAGATGCCGGCACCGCCTGTGCCCGCGCCCGCGCCGCAGTAAGGTTACGAATTGTTTCTGTGGCTTCCTTCCAATCGTGCGTCTGCTAATAATGGAGGCAGGAGGGAAGACCATGAGCCTGATCAAACCAGCGGTATTGACCGCCGCATTCCTGCTTGGCATGCTGGTGTGCGAAGTCGCGTGGGCTGACCCCGCCACGGACGAGTACGCCAAGCTGCCGGTCTGCACGCTGAACGCCGACGGCACCAAGCTGGCCGTGGAGCCGTGCCGTACCGCGCCGGCCCAGAAACCGATGCCGCGCCGTCCCGTTCCGCAAACCATCGAGCGCATGCCGCAAGCCCAGCGCGCGCAGCCGATGGCAATTCCGGCCGTCCCGCCATCGCCCTCGCTGCCGAGCTTGAGCGCCCCTTCCCGCGCTGCCGTGCCCACCACCAGTTGCGACGCCGCTGGCTGCTTTGGCGCCAATGGCGTGCGCTATAACAACGTCGGCAAGGGCGTGATGGCTCCTTCGGGCAAGGTTTGCACCCGTGCGGGCGGCGCTATCCAATGCTAAGGAGGCGTGCTTAAAAGCAATTTAAATTGTTTTTGAGATATTTTGATCTTTTCAGCTTGCATTCTGCTAGAATGGCTGCAATGCAATTGAAATTGATGCGCTTCAATGAAAGCGCTTCCACTCATTCGGCCCGCCACGTTCCGGTCGAATGACCGTCGGCCCAGAAATCGCCGGCAGTTACCCAACACTACCCGTCATTTACTGGAGCTTGCGTCCATGCGCATCAAGTCTATCCTGCTGTCCCTGTCCGCCATCGCCGCCCTGAGCGCGGGCGCCGCCAATGCATCGACCAACCTGATCACCAACGGTGATTTCAACCAGACCACCAACGGCAACAACAACCAGGTCGGCTACACCGCAGGCGTTGCCGGCGAAACCATGCTGACCGGCTGGACCAGCTACAACGGCAACAACGGCGGCTACAACTTCGTTCTGAACGACAGCCAGGTCACCACCGATCAATCGGTCAAATGGCTGAAGAGCAGCTACACCCCGCTCACCAGCGGCGGCAACAACTTCTTCGCCTCGGACGCGGTGTATCACCCAGGCGTACTGTCGCAGACCGTCACCGGCCTGACCAGCGGCGACAAGTACACGCTGAGCTTCAACTACGCACTGGCGCAACAAGTCGGCTTTGATGGCGCCAACGCCAACAATTATTGGAAAGTGCTGTTCGGCGACGCCGTCACCGTGCAACAGATTCAAACCTCCAGCATTCCAGTCGGCACCCAGTCGAAAGATTCCGCTGCGCTGAGCATCGCCTCTGGCGGTTTCAGCGGCTGGCAAACCGCCACCATGACCTTCACCGCGCAAGGCGCCAGCCAGGTACTGTCGTTCCTGGCGGAAGGCACCGCGCCAGGCGCGCCACCGTTCCTGCTGCTGGACAACGTGTCGCTCGCGGCCGTGCCTGAGCCAACCACCTGGGGCATGATGCTGGGCGGTATGGGCCTGCTGGGCTTCATGGCGCGCCGTCGCGCCGCCAAGCGCGCCTGATCATGCCGTCGTCGGCGCACCCGGATGGGTGAGCCGGCTCTGCGCCATGCACCTTTCCCTGCACGAATTCGCTGCTGCCGTCCTGCGCCTGAGCCTTTGGCTGGTGGTGCTGACGGCAGTTTTCGTTCCGCTGGAGCGCTGGTTCGGCGCGCAGCACGCGCCGCGTCCGCGCCGCGAATTCTTCCACAATATCGTCTATTACGTCATCAGCAGCCTGGTGCCGATCGTCGTGCTGAGCTTGCCGACGGCGTTGCTGGCGGTGGCTGCCCGGCATCTGGTGCCGGACGCGCTGACCTCGGCGCTGCAAGCGCTGCCGTTGTGGGCGTGGCTGGCGCTGGTGTTTGTCGTCGGCGAAACCGGCTTCTACTGGGGACACCGGCTCAGCCATGAACTGCCGTGGCTGTGGCGCTTCCACGCGCTGCACCACAGTACCGAGCACATGAACTTCCTCGCCAACACCCGCACTCATCCAGTGGATATGGTGGTGACGCGGCTGTTCGGCCTGATTCCGCTGTACCTGCTTGGCCTGGCTGGTCCGAGCGTGACGGGCAGCGGCGCGCCGGCGCTGTTGCTGATTGTCGGCATGGTGTGGGGCTTCTTCATCCATTCCAACCTGCGCTGGCGGCTCGGTCCGCTGGAGTGGCTGGTGGTGACGCCGGCTTTCCACCACTGGCACCACAGCCGCCACGACCATATCAACCGCAACTATGCGTCCACGCTGCCGTTCCTCGATCGCCTGTTTGGCAGCCACTACCTGCCGCGCCATTGGCCGGCCGAGTACGGCACGGACACGCCGCAGGCGTCCACCCTGAGCGGCCAACTGCTCGATCCGCTGCTGCCAGCTAAAAAATAATCCTGCATGCTCCGGCGCGCCAGCGGTGCGTTACAATATTTACGTTAACGTTAACGTCAAATAAAAACAGGAGACAGCAATGCAGATTCAGGACAGCGTATTCATCATCACCGGCGGCGCTTCGGGGCTGGGTGCAGCCACCGCACGCATGCTGGTGCAGCAGGGCGGCAAGGTAGTGCTGGCCGACGTGCAGGCGGAAACCGGTCAGGCGCTGGCGGCCGAATTGGGCGGCGTGTTCGTCAAGTGCGACGTCACGTCGGAGGCCGACGGCCAGGCCGTGGTCGCGGCGGCCTTGGCGCAAGGCACGCTGCGCGGCATCGTCAACTGCGCCGGCGTTGCGCCGGCCGCCAAGACGGTTGGCAAGGAAGGTCCGCATCCGCTGGAACTGTTCCAGCGCGTTATTTCCATCAACCTGATCGGCACCTTCAATATGGCGCGGCTGGCGGCCGACGCCATGAGCAAGAACGCGCCGCAAGCCACCGGCGAACGGGGCGTCATCATCAACACCGCCTCGGTGGCCGCGTTTGACGGCCAGATCGGCCAGGCCGCCTATGCCTCGTCCAAAGCCGCCGTCGCCGGCCTGACCTTGCCGATGGCGCGCGACCTGTCACGCAACGGCATCCGCGTGATGACCATCGCGCCGGGCATTTTTGAAACGCCGATGTTGATGGGCATGCCGCAGGAAGTGCAGGACGCGCTGGGCGCCATGGTGCCGTTCCCGCCGCGTCTGGGCAAGCCGGATGAGTATGCGCTGCTGGCCAAGGCCATCATCGAGAATCCCATGCTGAACGGTGAAACCATCCGCCTCGACGGCGCGATCCGCATGCAGCCAAAGTAGTACACAAATAAAACGATCTAAACGATTTCGTGTACGATGCAACGTGATAGTGCGCGCGGCGCAGGCCGCGCGCTTTCATTTTGGAGAGTCCATGAAGCAGATGAAGATCCTGGCGCTGAGCGTCGCAGTAAGTGTGGCATTATTCGGCGCCGTGCAGGCGCCAGCCCAAGCCCAGCGGGCCACGCCCAAGCCTGATGCGGCGCCGGAAATCGCCACCGGCTACGCCGACAAAGTCGGCAAGTCCTCGCAAAAATTCATGGTGGCTGCGGCCAATCCGCTGGCCACGCAAGCTGGTTATCAGGTGCTGAAGCAGGGCGGCGCGGCGATCGACGCCGCCATCGCCGTGCAACTGGTATTGACGCTGGTGGAGCCGCAATCGTCCGGCATCGGCGGCGGTTCCTTCATGGTCTACTCGGACGGCAAGCGCGTGCAATCCTACGACGGCCGCGAAACCGCGCCCGCCGCTGCGGACGAACATCTGTTCCAGGACAAGGACGGCAAGCCGCTGTCGCGTGAAGCGGGCATCGTCGGCGGCCGCTCGGTCGGCGCGCCGGGCGTGCTGCGCATGCTGGAACTGGCGCACAAGCAGCACGGCAAGCTGCCGTGGAAAACCCTGTTCCAGCCGGCCATTCAACTGGCGGAGAACGGCTTTGCGGTCAGCCCGCGTTTGAACGCGCTGATCTCGCACGACCGATTCCTGGCGCGCGATCCGGTGGCGCGCGCTTACTTCTTCGACGCCGACGGCAAACCGCGCGCGGTCGGCTACATTCTGAAAAATCCCGAGCTGGCGCGCACGCTGCGCGAAATCGCCGACGGCGGCGCGGACGCCTTCTACCAAGGCCGCATCGCCAACGACATCGCCGCCAAGGTGGCCGCGCATCCGACCAACCCGGGCAAGCTGACGGCCGCCGATATCGCCGGCTACCAGGCCAGGGAACGCGCGCCGATTTGCAGCGACTACAAGCAGTGGACCGTGTGCGGCGCGCCGCCGCCATCGTCGGGCGGCATCGCCATCGCGCAGATGCTGGGCATTTTGTCGTACAAGGACATCAGCCCTTACAAGCCGGTCAATGGTCAACTGACGGCGGAAGGCATCCACCTGTTCACGGAAGCGGGACGGCTGGCGTTTGCGGACCGTAACCGCTACGTGGCCGATACCGACTTCATTCCGCTGCCCGGCAAAGGCGTCAGCGCCATGCTGGACAAGGGCTACCTGAAACAGCGCGCATCGCTGATCGGCCAGCAGTCGATGGGCACTGCGCCATACGGTACGCCGGCCACCATGCAGGTGGCATGGGGCACGGATAACGCGATCCAGACGCCATCCACCTCGCACTTTGTGGCGGTGGACCAGTTTGGCGGCGCGCTGTCGATGACGACGTCGGTGGAAGATGCTTTCGGTTCGCGCCAGATGGTCGATGGCTTCATCCTGAATAACCAGCTGACCGACTTCTCCTTCGATTCGCAGGATGCGGACGGCCCGATCGCCAACCGCGTGCAGGCGGGCAAACGCCCGCGCAGCGCGATGTCGCCGACGCTGGTGTTCGAGAAGGGCACGCAGAAGCTGGTGCTGGCCACCGGTTCGCCGGGCGGCTCGGCCATCATCAACTACGTGGCCAAGGTGCTGGTCGGTACGCTGGACTGGGGGCTGGATGTGCAGCAGGCGATCAGTCTGCCGAACATCGGCAGCCGTAACGGTCCGACCGAACTGGAAGCAGGGCGCGTCAGCCGCGCGGTGGTGGCGGAGCTGAAGGCGCGTGGTCACGATATCCGCGAATATGACCAGAACTCCGGCTTGCAGGGCATTCAGCGCCGCACCGTCAACGGCAAGCAGGAATGGTTCGGCGGCGCCGATCCGCGTCGCGAAGGTGTGGTGCTGGGCGACTGATCTGGCGCAAACAATCATTATTCTATAAATAAGATTAAGTTTTAATTAAGTAGACTTGGAACCGTCCGCAATCCTGCATCGACGGTGCCAAGATGAAGTTCCTCCCACTGCTGTTTCTGGCGGAAGCGCTGCTGTTGCAGTGGCTTGGCGGCGCCTATGCCAGCGGCTTTGGCGGCCATCCCGACGAGGCGGCGCATTTCGTCTCGTCGGTGATGGTGCATGATTTTCTGGTCCATCCCGGCGCCGGCCAGCCAATGGCGTTTGCGCAGCAGTTCTATCTCCACTATCCCAAGGTCGCTATCGGCAACTGGCCGCCGCTGTTGCATGGGCTGCTGGCGCTGTGGTATTTGCTGTTTGGCGTGTCGCGTACGTCGGCGCTGGTGTTGGTGGCGGTGTTTGCCGCCGCCACGGCAGCGCTGATGGCGGCTGCGGCGCGGCGTTTGCTGTCGCCGGTGGCGGGCGTGTTTGCCGGCGCAGTGTATCTGGCGCTGCCGCTGGTGCAGCAGTCCAGTGCCGTCGTCATGACGGAGCATCTGGTGACGCTGCTGATCCTGGCCAGCACGCTGGCGTTTGCGCGGTTCGCGCGCAGCCGCACGTCGGTTGATGCGCTGCTGTTCGGCGGCCTGGCCTCGGCGGCGATTCTTACGCGCGGCAGCGCCTGGGCGCTGGCCGCTGTGCCGCCGATTGTGATTGGGCTGACAGGGGAGTGGCGCTTGCTGATCAACTGGCGGCTTTGGCTGGCGGCGCTGATGGTCGGCGCGCTGTGCGTGCCGTGGTACGCGGCCACGCGCGGCATGTCGCCCAACGCCATGGTCGGCATCGACGCCACGGCGCCCGCCGCGTTCTTCCAGCAGGCCGCAGCCTACTTCCCGCTGGCCGCCCTGCGCGCCATCGGTCTGGCGATGACGGTACTGGCCGCGCTGGGCGTATGGCACACCATGCTGCGCCGCCCGTCGCCAGCCGCAGTCCCGCCGCCGGCATCGGCCACTTCGGCCGCGCGGCGTCCGGCGGAGTGGCCGGCGCTGGCTGCCATGGCGATTGGCGTGCTGCTGATCCAGTGCGTGGTCCCCGCCGGCATCGAGCAGCGCTACATGCTGCAACTGCTGCCGGCGCTGGTGCTGTTTGCCGCCGCCGGCCTGCACTGGCTGGCGGCGCGCGGCGCACCTGCCACCGCCTGGAGCGCCGCCGCCATCATCATCTTGCTGACCATGTTCCATGTACCCGACACCATGCGCAACAGCGGCTACGACCAAATCGCCGCTGACCTGGCCAGCCAGCCCACACCCACGCTGCTGCTCATCTCCGACGCCCGCGGCGAAGGCAGCATGGTCGCCGCCATCGCACTGCGCGACCGCCGTCCGCACTCCCTGGCCCTGCGCGGCAGCAAACTGCTGGTCAGTGAAGACTGGCTAGGCCGCGGCAGCCAGCCGCGCTTCGCCACCGGCGACGCCATGCGCGCCATGCTGGACGCCATCCCCGTCAACGCCGTTGTGATCGACCACGCCATCGAAGCCAATCAGGCACGCCCCTACCACCAGCAGATCGAACAACTGCTCCAGGCCGATTCCGAACACTGGCAACGCCACGCCAGTTACGACATCACCCGCTACGGCCAGCAGTACCCACACGCTGTTGACGTCTACCTGCGCAGGCCGCGCGACGGCGACGTCGCGCAAACCATCAACCTGGCCTACCTCGGCCAGCTCATGCAACGCCAATGAAAGGGGACACGCCATGCAAGCCGATACCCTGTCGCCCAGCCTGACGCGGCAACCTGGCCGCTTCCGCGACTACCTCGCCATTGCCCGCTTCGATCACAGCACAAAACATATCTTCATTCTGCCCGGCGTCATGCTGGCCTACCTGCTGCGCGGCGTGCACACCATCCAGCTCGGGCTGGACCTGTTTCTCGGCTTGACGACCGCCATCGCCATCGCCTCCGCCAATTACTGCATCAACGAATGGCTGGACAGCGCCTTCGACCGCCACCATCCGACCAAGTCCCGGCGCCCCTCGGTGCAGCGCGAACTCAAAGGAAAATGGGTCTTCCTGGAATGGCTGGTGTTCCTCGGCGCCGGCCTGCTGTGCGCCGCGCGTTCCAGCGCCACCCTGACGCTGGTGGCGGCGTTGTTTGCGCTGCAGGGCTTGGTGTACAACGTCCAGCCGCTGCGCACCAAGGACAAGGCCTACCTGGACGTGCTGTCCGAATCCGTCAATAACCCGCTGCGCCTGCTGATCGGCTGGATCGTCATTGATCCGACCTCGCTGCCGCCGTCGTCGGTGATCCTGGCCTACTGGTTCGGCGGCGCCTTCCTGATGGCGGCCAAGCGCTATTCCGAATACCGTGAAATCACCGCCACCCACGGCCGCGCGCTGCTGGTGCGCTACCGCGCCAGCTTCGCCGGCTACAGCGAAACCTCGCTCAACGTCTCGTGCTTCACCTACGGACTGCTGTCCAACTTCTTCCTGGCCGTGTTCCTGATTAAGTACCGCATCGAATACCTGCTGCTGATGCCCTTCATCACCGCACTGTTCGCGCAATACCTGGCGCTGGCCATGCAGGCCGGATCCTCGGCCCAGGCGCCGGAGAAGCTGTTCCGCGAACGTGGCCTGATCCTGATCGTCGCCGCTGTCGCCATCAGCTTCGGCGTCGCCACCTTTATCGACATTCCGGCTTTCGAATGGCTAGCCGGGCAACGCTTCATCGGCCTGCCGTAACATGGACTGGAACACGGTCCGGCTGGCGGTATTCGACGTTGACGGCACGTTGTATAACCAGCGGCGCCTGCGCCTGAACATGGCCTGCGAGCTGCTGCTGCACGCGCTGTGCAACCGCAGCCTGAGTACAGCGCGCATGCTGTCCGCCTATCGCCGCCTGCGCGAACAACTGGCCGACGACGAAGTCCAGGACTTCGAGCAGGTGCTGCTGACGCAAACGGCCGACCGTTGCGGACTGCCGCCGGCCACCGTGGCGGCGCTGGCCGCCGAATGGCTGGAGCGGCGCCCCCTGCGGCATATCCCAGCCTGCCGCTACGACGGCCTGCCGGAGTTGTTCCAGCGCCTGCGCGCGCGCGGCAAGCGCATCGCCGTCCTGTCGGACTACCCGGCGCAGGCGAAATTGCAAGCCGCCGGGCTGGCGGCCGACATCATCGTCTGCGCCGGCGACGTCGGCTTCCTCAAACCCCACCCGCGCGGCTTGCAGCAGGCGATGGCGCTGGCCGGCGCCACCCCTGACGCCACCGTGATGATCGGCGACCGCCCGGAACGCGACGGCGCCGCCGCGCGACGCAGCGGCGTCCGTGCGCTGATCAAGTCGCGCCGCCCGCTGCCGGGCTGGCAAACCTTTGCCACGTACCGTGAGCCGCTGTTTACTGTGCGGCTATGAAAACCGCGTAGACCCTGATAACCTTGCAAGATGGGACTACAAAAGAAAACAGGCTTGATCCTTTCCGGCGGCGGCGCACGGGCCGCCTACCAGGTCGGCGTGCTGCAAGCGATTTCAGAAATTTTATGGGAAGAGGGCTGGCCTCCGGCCCGTAATCCTTTTGATATCATCTGCGGCACCTCGGCCGGCGCCATCAACGCCACCGCCCTGGCTTGCCGCGCCGACAACTTCGGCGAAGGCGTGCAAAAGCTGCTCGACGTCTGGCAGCACATCGAAGTGGAACAGGTCTACCGCGCCGATTCGCTGGGCGTGATCCGTTCCGGCGCGCGCTGGCTGTCGCTGTTGTCGTTCGGCTGGCTGCTGCGCAAATGGCGCGCCGCGCCGCCGGCGTCCCTGCTCGACAACACGCCGCTGGTCGGCCTGCTGCACCGCATGCTCGACCTGCCGCGCCTCGACAGCGTGCTGTCCGAAGGCCTGCTGCATGCGCTGGCCGTCACCGCCTCGTCCTACACCGCCGGCAACCACCTGACCTTTTACCAGACCGCCGCCGACATCGCGCCGTGGATCCGCATGCAGCGCGTGGCCCTGCAGGACCAGATCGGCGTCGAGCACTTGCTGGCGTCGTCGGCGATCCCGTTCATCTTTCCGGCCACGCCGCTGTACATGGGCGGCCACCGCGAATACTGCGGCGACGGGTCGATGCGCCAGCTGGCGCCGATCTCGCCGGCCATCCACCTCGGCGCCAGCAAGGTGCTGGTGGTGGGCGCCGGCCGCCTGAGCGAACCGGCGCGCAGCGCTGCCGAAAAGAACGCCGCCCGCTATCCGAGCCTGGCGCAGATCGCCGGCCACGCCATGTCGTCGATCTTCCTCGACGGCCTGGCGGTCGATATCGAGCGCCTGGAGCGCATCAACAAAACCCTGTCCATGCTGCCGCCCGAGCTGCTGGAAAAGACCCCGCTCAAACCGGTCAAGCTGCTGGTGATCGCGCCGTCCGAACGGCTAGACGATATCGCCACGCGCCACATCGGCAGCCTGCCGGCGCCGATCCGCACCATGTTGTCCGGCATCGGCGCGACCGAAGCGCGCGGCGCGGCGCTGGCGTCCTATCTACTGTTCGAGTCCACCTACACCTGTGAGTTGATACGCCTCGGCCAGCGCGACACCTTTGCGCGCAAGAGCGACGTGCTGGCCTTCTTCGAATCCTGATTGCATGTCGAGTTTTAAACGTCTTTGCTGCTGCCTGCTGCTGCCGGCCCTGATGCTGTGGGAAGCCACCGCATGGGCCAGCGCGCCGCCGCGCACCTTGCGCTTCGAGCAGCTCAGCGTGGAACACGGCCTGGCGCAGGAAACCGTGCTGGCCATCGCCCAGGACCGGCAGGGCTTCATATGGCTCGGCACCCAGGCCGGCCTGACGCGCTTCGACGGCTACCGCACCATCACCTACAAGAGCGCCGTCTCCGATCCGCGCAGCCTGGTCGACAACTGGGTGCGGGTGTTGCACCTCGACCCCACCGGCCAACTGTGGATTGGCACCGACGGCGGGCTGGATCGCTACGACTCCGCTACCCGCATCTTTACCCACTTCCTGCCGCGCGAGTCGCCGCAGCGCGGCAACGGCAACCGCCACGTGCGCGCGATTACCGACGATGGGGCGGGTGGCCTGTGGGTGGCCAGCGCCGACGGCCTGCATCACTTCGACCCGATGACCAGGCGCTTCACCAGCTGGCACCACGATCCGGCCGATGCCGGCAGCCTGTCCAACGACCATGTGGCGGCGCTGGCGCGCGATGCCGCCGGCCGCCTGTGGGTGGGCACCGCCTCCGGCCTGGATATGCTGGCGCCCGGCGCCACGCGCTTCCGGCATTACGATGTCGACGCCAGCAGCGACAGCAAATTCAACTCGGTGACGGCGCTCCAGGTGGACAGCGCGCAGACGCTGTGGGTCGGCACGCAGGGCGGGCTGGAACAATGGCGGTTGCTGGCCGCCGAGCCGCAACGCCGTCGCCTCGGCGCGCGCGAGGGACTGAACGCGGGCGTCAGCATCACCTCGCTGTACCAGGATGCCGAGGCCAATCTCTGGATAGGCTCACTGGCCGATGGCCTGTTCCGCTGGCTGCCGGCGGAGGAGCGCATGGTGCCGTACCGCCACCAGGTCGGCGATCCGCACAGCGTAGCGGACAACCAGATTTCCGCGCTGTTCCGCGACCGCGTGGGCACCTTGTGGGTCGGCACGTGGAATGATGGCGTCAGCCGGGTCGACATGGGCAGCGGCGGTTTCGCGCGCATCGTGCGCCAGGCGGACCAGGCCAACTCCCTTTCGGACAACAAGGTGCGCGCCATCCTGTCCGATGGCCACGGCAAGCTATGGCTGGGCAGCAGCGGCGGCCTGAATCTGTATGATCCGGTCAGCGGCGAGAGCAAGGTGTGGCGCCACGATCCCAGGCGCGCCAACAGCATCAGCGACGACCAGGTCACCGCGCTGTGGCGCGAGAAGAACGGCATCCTGTGGCTGGGCGGCCCGGCCGGCGTCAATTACCTGAACCTGGCAACCGGCGCGATCCGCGCGGTCTCCTTCGTGCGCGGCGATCCCTCCAGCGACACCATCCGCAACATCGTCCAGGACCGCGGCGGGATGCTGTGGATCGCCTCGCGCGGCGGCCTGCACCGGCTTGACCCGCAAACGCTGGAGGTGCGCACCTATCGCCACGATCCATCCGACAGCAGCAGCCTGTCGGACAACGTGGTGCGGCCGATCCTGGAGGACCGCAAGGGCCAGCTGTGGGTGGGCACCTTCAACGGCCTCGATCTGCTGGACCGCAAGACCGGCGCCTTCCGCCACTTCCGCCGCGACGCCGCCGACCCGTATAGCCTCAGTCACGACGAGGTGCACTTCCTGTACGAAGATCCGCGCGGCACCATCTGGGTCGGCACCGCGGCGGGGTTGAACCGGATGGAGGTGGCGGCCGACGGCGGCATCCGGTTCCGCCGCTACCTGCGTCAGGACGGCATCGCCGATGACGCCATCGCCTCGATCCTGCCGGATGAAGCGGGCAACCTGTGGATGAGCACCAACAGCGGCCTGTCGCGCCTCAACGTCGAAACGGGCCTGGTGCGCAACTACAGCGGCGCCGACGGCACCATTGAAGGCGCGTATTTCGACGGCGCAGCCCTGCGCACGCCGGACGGCACGCTGTACTTCGGCGGCTTTAACGGCATCACCGCGTTCTCGCCGACCGAGGTGCGCGAAAACAGCGTGGCGCCGACGGTGGCGATCACCGACTTCCAGATCTTTAACAAGTCGGTCAAGCCGGGGCAGGGCGACCACCCGGACGTGCTCAAGACCGCGATTGAACACACCAGCGCCGTCACGCTGCCGGAATCCGATTCGGTGTTCTCGCTGGAGTTCGCGGCGCTGCACTACGCGGCGCCGCAGCGCAACCGCTTCGCCTACCAGTTGCAAGGCTTTGATGAAGACTGGGTGGTCACCGACTCCACCAAGCGCTTCGCCACCTACACCAATCTTGACCCGGGCAAGTACCTGTTCCGCGTCAAGGCCGCCAACAAGGACGGCATCTGGAACGACAACGCGGCCACGCTGGAGATCACCATCCGCCCGCCGTTCTGGAAGACCTGGTGGTTCCGCACGCTGCTGGTGTGGCTGGGGCTCGGCGCGGCGTATGCCGCCTACCATGCGCGGGTGCGCAGCCTGCGCCATCAGCAACTGCGGCTGGAACACCTGGTGGGGTCGCGCACGGCGGAAGTGGAACACAAGAACCAGCAGCTGCAACAGCAGAAGCACGAACTGGAACGCCGTCGGGTAGAGGCGGAAGCGCAGCGCGCCGAGGCTGAGCAGCGCCGCATCGATACCGAGCTTCAGAAGGAAGAAGTGGAGCAGGCTCACCGCAATATCTCGGTGCTGAGCGAACTGGGACGCGAAATGAGCGCCTCGCTCGACATGGAAACCACCATGCAGACGCTGTACCGTCACGTCAATCACCTGATGCATGCGCCGATCTTCGGCATCGGCTTCGTGCGCGAGGCCGACGGCGTGATCGATTTCCCGTTCGCCATCGAAGGCGGCGTGCGCACCTATCCGTACCAGCGCCGGCTGGATCAGCCCAACCAGCTGGCGGTGTGGTGCATCACCCAGCGCAAGCCGATCCTGATCAACGATTTCCAGAACGAGTACCGCGACTACATGGACGAATCGGGCCTGGCGACGTTGGCGCCATGCGTGCGCGAAGACGGCGCGCCGGCCGCGCCGGCGCATTCGATGATGTATGCGCCGCTGATCGTCGGCGACAAGGTGGTGGGGCTGCTCAGCGTGCAAAGCACGGAGCGCAACAGCTATCACCGCGTCCACATGGACATGCTGCAAACGCTGGCGTCGCACGCCGCCGCCGGCCTGGAAAACGCGCGCGCCTACCAGCAGCTGGAAGAGACGCTGCAGACGCTGCGCCACACGCGCGACCAGTTGATGGCGCAGGAACGCCAGGTGCGGCTGCACACCGAGGAGCTGGCGCTGGCCAACCGCGCCTTGCAGGACAACGAGGAACGCCTGCGCTACGCCAAGCAGAAGGCGGAAGACGCCACCCGTCAGAAGTCGGAATTCCTGGCCAATATGAGCCACGAAATGCGCACCCCGCTGGCCGGCGTGATCGGCATGCTGGGCTTCGCCCTGCGCGACGCCAGCCTGGCCGCCGGCACGCGCGAGCAGATCCTGCGCGGCCAGGCCAATGCGCAGTCGCTGCTGTCGATCATCAACGACCTGCTGGACTTCTCCAAGATCGAAGCGGGCAAGCTGACCATCGAGAACATCGATTTTTCGCTGTCATCGGCGGTGGAAAATGTGGTCAGCCTGTTCGAGGAACAGGCGGCCGCGCACAGCGTCGGCTTCCGCCTGACGTTCGGCGACGACCTGCCGCAGTTCGTGGTGGGCGACCCGACCCGCCTGCGGCAGGTGCTGGTCAACCTGGTCGGCAACGCCTTCAAGTTCACGCAGCAGGGCATGGTGGTCATGCACGTGGAGCGGGTGCCGGATGATGGCGCGGATAACCGCATCCGCTTCAGCGTCTCCGACACCGGCATCGGCATCGAGGCCGACGCGATTCCGCGCCTGTTCCAGCAGTTCGAGCAGGCCGACGCCTCCACCACGCGCCGCTACGGCGGCACCGGCCTGGGACTGGCGATCTGCCGCCAGCTGGTGGAACTGATGGGCGGCAGCATCAACGCCGTCAGCACGCCGGGGCAGGGCAGCACCTTCATGTTCGAACTGCCGCTGCCCAATGGCGTGGCGCCGCCGGTGGTGCCGCATGTGCCGCGCGAGCCGCACAGCCACCAACTGAAAGTGCTGTGCGCGGAAGACTTCCCGACCAACCAGATCATCATCCGCATGATGCTGGAAGACCTGGGCCACAAGGTGGACATCGCCGCCAACGGCGCGCTGGCCGTCAAGGCCTGTTCGCTGACGCGCTACGATTTGATCCTGATGGACGGCCGCATGCCGGAGATGGACGGCGCCAGCGCCACGCGCCTGATCCGCTCCGGCGGCCCGGATACCGCGCCGGTGCGCGACCAGGAACTGATGATCATCGCGCTGACCGCCAACGCCAGCGAGGAAGACCGCAGCCGCTACCTGGCCTCCGGCATGGACGACTTCCTCACCAAGCCGATCGACGAGGACAAGCTGCACTTCCAGTTAAGCCGCGCGATTGAACGCCAGTTACAGCGCGGCTTCCAGCTGCCGCGCATGCAGCCGCGCCGTCCCCAGCATCCGGCCGCCGGCACGCCGGAGCTCGATGCGATGTTCGGCGTGGCGCCGGCCGCGCTGGAGACCTCGCGCGTGGCGCAGCACAGCGGCGGCGCCAGCGATCTGAAAGCGCGGCTGCGCAGCGTCTTCAACCAGGACGCGCCGCTGCGGCTGGCGGACCTGGAGCGGGCGCTGACGCAGCGCGACAGTGAAACCGCCAGCCGTCTGCTGCACGGCATGAAGGGCAGCGCCGGCTATCTGGAGGAGCAGGAACTGCAGGCGCTGTGCGGCGATCTGGAGCTGGAGGCGGACCATGGCAATTGGCAGCAGGTCGAGTCGGCCATGCCGCACCTGCGCCGGCTGCTGGTGCAAGCGCGGGCGGCGGGCACGCCCTAAAGTGTATCTTAAAGCTTATTGACGATTATTGATGTAATATCATCAAACGACATGAGCAAACGACCCGAGGGGCCACATGAAAGTTCTGGTAGTTGACGATGATGTCGTCTCACGCATGGTGCTGATGCACCTGATCGATAGCTGCGGCAGTTTCGATATCGTTGAAGCGGAGGATGGCGCCGATGCATGGCAGCAGCTGGAAGACGGCCTGCGGCCGGCCATCTGCTTCTGCGATTTGCGCATGCCCCGCCTGTCTGGTATCGAGTTGCTACAGCGGGTGAAGGGACATGCTGAGTTGAACAGCATGCCGTTCGTGCTGGTCACGTCGGCCAACGACAAGGAAACCGTGCTGGAAGCCACGCGCGCCGGCGCTGCCGGCTACATCGTCAAGCCGTTCCAGGCGGAGCAGGTACGCGTACATCTGGTGGACTTCCTCGACCAGGCGGCCAGCGGCTATGAACACCTGGCCGAAACGCCGGCCGACACCTTGCGCCGGCTGGGTATCAACGGCGAGCGCCTGATTGTGTATCTAACCGGTTTCCAGAACCAGCTGACGGCCGCCGCCACGGATCTCGAAGCGGTGCTGGCCAAGGGGGATCAGCAGGACGCCAGGGTGCGCCTCGAGCGGCTGCACGCCGGCTGCGTTACACTTGGCCTGCATGGCGCGGCGGCGGCCTTGAAGAGCTTCACGGCGGAGCGCCTCTCCAACGAACAGGTGCAGGCGGTGTTGTCGGATGTGGTGCGCGCCGTGATTCATCAGGCCGGCCTGGTGCGGCAGGAAGCCGGCTGATAATTTAACACTTGATGTTGAGATAGTTTAAGTTTAAAGTATCTGCGTTGCAGTGGATACCTGTCGACTTCCAACTTCAAGGCGATCATGAATCAACCTCCCGCAGCCAGCGCCTACACTGACCATTTCGCCCGCGACCATTTGCCGCCGCGCGAACTGTGGCCGGAATTACGTTTCGACCTCCCCGAGTTGCAGTATCCGCCACGCCTCAATTGCGTGGCGATGCTGCTGGATGCAGGCGCACGCGCGCATCCGGAGCGCATCGCCCTTCACGGCGCGCAGGAGGCGTGGAGTTACGCCCAGTTGCAGCAGCAGGTCGATCGCATCGCCCGTGTGCTGCGCGGCCCGATACAGCTGGAGGCGGGCAATCGCGTGCTGCTGCGCGGCGCGAATTGTCCCATGATGGCGGCCTGTCTTCTGGCGGTGCTGAAAGCGGGCCTGATCGCCGTGCCGACCATGCCGTTGTTGCGCGCGCGCGAACTGGGCGCCATCGCCAACAAGGCGCAGGTCAACGCCGTGCTGTGCGCCGACAGCTTGCGCGCGGAACTGGAAGCGGCCGATGTGCCGGCCGAAGCGCGCGCGAAAACGCTGTGGTTCGGCGGCGCCGGCACAGCGGGGCTGGAGGCATTGATGGCAACGCAGGCGGCGCAGTTCGATGCGGTCGACACGGCGGCCGACGATGTCTGCCTGATCAGTTTCACCTCCGGCACCACCGGCATCCCTAAAGGCACGATGCACTTCCATCGCGACGTGATGGTGATCTGCGACTGCTTCCCGCGCTCGGTGCTGCACTCGCAGCGCAGCGACATCTTCATCGGCACGCCGCCGCTGGCCTTTACCTTCGGGCTTGGCGGCCTGCTGCTTTTCCCGCTGCGGGTTGGCGCCACGGCGGTGCTGCTGGAGAAGCTGACGCCGGAGACTTTGCTGAAAGCCATAGAGACGTACCGCGCGACCGTGTGTTTTACTGCTCCCACTTTTTACCGGCAGATGGCGACACTGGCGCCGCAATTCGATCTGGCCAGCTTGCAGAAAAGCGTGTCGGCCGGCGAGGCGCTGCCGCTGGCCACGCGCGAAAGCTGGCGCCAGGCAACGGGCTTGAATATGATCGACGGCATTGGTGCAACGGAACTGCTGCACATCTTTATCTCCGCTTCGGGCGACCTGATACGGCCGGGCGCCACCGGCAAGCCGGTGCCGGGCTATCAGGCCTGCATCCTGGACTTGCACGGCAATCCGGTGGGGCCGGGCGTGATCGGCCGGCTGGCGGTGAAAGGTCCGACCGGCTGCCGCTATCTGGCCGACGAACGGCAGCGCGACTATGTGCTGGACGGCTGGAACCTGACCGGCGACGCTTACGAAATGGACGCCGACGGTTATTTCTATTACCGCTCGCGCACCGACGACATGATCATTTCGGCTGGCTACAACATCGCCGGGCCGGAAGTGGAGGAGATACTGTTGCGTCATCCTGCGGTGGCGGAGTGCTGCGTGATCGGCAAGGCCGACCAGGAGCGCGGGCAGATCGTGGAAGCGCACGTGGTGCTGCGCGCCGGGCATGTGGAATCGCCGGCCTTGGCTGTCCAGTTGCAGGAATTCGTCAAGGAGCAGATCGCGCCATACAAATATCCGCGTTCGATCCAGTTCCTCAATTCCTTGCCGCGCACCGAAACCGGCAAGCTGCAACGCTTCAAACTGCGTGGAATCTCATGAACATATTGTGCATAGGCGGCGGCCCGGCAGGCCTGTATTTCGCGCTGCTGATGAAGAAGCAGAATCCCTCTCACCAGATTACCGTGGTGGAGCGCAACCGCCCCTACGACACGTTCGGCTGGGGCGTGGTGTTTTCCGACCAGACGCTGGGTAATCTGGCCGAAGCGGACGCGCCGAGTGCGCAGGCGATTGAAGCGTCGTTCAACCATTGGGATGATATCGATGTCTTCTTCAAGGGCGAGAAGGTGACGTCGGGCGGGCATGGCTTCTGCGGTATCGGCCGTAAGCATTTGCTGAATATCCTTCAGCACCGCTGCGAAGAGTTGGGCGTGTCGCTGGTGTTTGAAACCGAGGCGACGGATGAGCAGCAATACGATGCGGACCTGATCATCGCTTCGGATGGTCTGAACAGCCGGATTCGCACGCGTCATGTGGAGAGCTTCCAGCCGCAGATCGAGCAGCGTCATTGCCGCTTTGTGTGGATGGGAACGCGCAAGAAGTTCGATGCCTTCACGTTTGCTTTCAAACAGACGGAGCACGGCTGGTTTCAGGCGCATATCTACCAGTACGACGCTGACACCTCGACCTTCATCATTGAAACGCCGGAGACGGTGTGGCGGGCATCCGGCCTGGCGGAGATGAGCCAGGAGGAGTCCATCGCTTTCTGTGAGCGATTGTTTGCCGACCAGCTGGACGGCCACAAGCTGATGACCAATGCGGCGCATTTACGCGGATCGGCGATGTGGATCACGTTCCCGCGTATCGTCTGCGGGCGCTGGGTCCACTGGAATGGCGCGGTGCCGGTAGTGTTGATGGGCGATGCGGCGCACACGGCACATTATTCGATCGGCTCCGGCACCAAGCTGGCGCTGGAGGACGCGATCGAGCTGGCGCGCTGTTTTGGATCGCAGCCGGACATGGCGTCCGCGCTGGCGGCATATGAGAAATTGCGCGCGGTTGAAGTGCTCAAGCTGCAAAACGCCGCCCGCAATTCGATGGAATGGTTCGAGAACGTGGACCGCTACACAGCGATGGAAGCGCCGCAGTTTGCGTACTCGATGCTGACGCGCAGCCAGCGCCTGTCACACGAAAACCTGCGCCTGCGCGACGCCGCGTACGTAGCCGACTACGAACGCTGGTTCGCGCAACGCGCCGCCGCGCAGGTTGGGCAGCCCGCAGTCGTCGATACGCCGCCGATGTTCACGCCCTACAAAGTCCGCGACCTCACACTGAAAAACCGCATCCTGGTCTCACCGATGGCGCAATACAGCGCGGTAGACGGCGTGGTCGGCGACTACCACCTCGCACATCTCGGCGCGCGGGCGCTGGGCGGGGCCGCGCTGGTGTTTGCCGAAATGACCTGCGTCTCCGCCGACGCCCGCATCACGCCATACTGCCCCGGCCTTTACACGCCCGAACACACGCAGGCCTGGAAGCGCATCGTCGATTTCGTCCACCACCACACCAACGCCGCGATTGCCGTACAAATCGGCCACGCTGGCGCCAAAGGCTCCACGCGCGCCATGTGGGACGGCATCGACCAGCCGCTGGACAAGGACAACTGGCCGCTGGTATCCGCCTCGCCGCAGCAATACCTGCAAGGCATATCGCAAACCGCCCGCGAAATGACAACGGAAGACATGGACCGCATCCAGGCCGACTTCGTCCGCGCCACACTGGCCGCCGACGAAGCAGGCTTCGACTGGCTGGAACTGCACTGCGCGCACGGCTACCTGCTGTCCTCGTTCATCTCGCCGCTGACCAACCAGCGCAGCGACGACTACGGCGGCAGTCTGGAAAACCGCTGCCGCTATCCGCTGCGCGTGTTCGCCGCGATGCGCGCTGCCTGGCCGCAGCACAAGCCGATGAGCGTGCGCATCTCCGCCCACGACTGGGTAGAAGGCGGCATCACGCCCGACGACGCCGTGCAGATCGCGCGCCTGTTCAAGGCAGCCGGCGCGGACATGATCGACTGCTCCTCCGGCCAGGTGAGCAAACAGGAAAAGCCGGTATATGGCCGCATGTTCCAGACGCCGTTTGCGGACCGCATCCGCAACGAAGCCGGTATCGGCGCCATCGCCGTCGGATCGATTTACGAAGCCGATCACGCCAACAGCATCATCGCCGCCGGCCGCGCCGACTTGTGCGCGGTGGGCCGTCCGCACCTCGCCAACCCGGCGTGGACGCTGGCGGAAGCGGCGAGCATCGGCTACAAAGCAATCGCATGGCCGAAGCAGTACCTGGCGGGCAAACAACAATTGGAAAGAAACCATGGAAGATGAAGAACAGCTGGACCTCGCCAGCCGATTGACGAGCGACCATCACCAGTCGCTCAAACTGTGGCTGCGCATGTTGTCGTGCACCGTCAAGATCGAAAACGAAATCCGCAGCCGCCTGCGCTCGACCTTCGGCATCACGCTGCCGCGCTTCGACCTGATGGCGCAGCTGGAGCGCTACCCGCAAGGCCTGCGCATGGGCGAGCTGTCCAAGCGCATGATGGTCACTGGCGGCAATATCACCGGCATCACCGACCAGCTGGAACAGGAAAAGCTGGTGGTGCGCGTGCCCGATCCCAAGGACGGCCGCGCCTACAGCGTCAAGCTCACGCCGGCCGGCCGCAAGGCCTTCGCCACCATGGCGGCGGTGCACGAGGGCTGGATCGCCGAACTGCTGCAGGATGTCTCCGGCGCCGACAAGACCACGCTGATCGACCTGTTGTCGGACATGAAGCAGAAGCTGAGGACCGAACCATGAAATACCTTCCAGGCGAACCGCAACAGCTGGCCGGCAACCGCACCGCGCTGGCCGGCTACCAGGCCAGCCACTTCCAGTTTGAAGTCAGCGGCGGCGTGGCGACGCTGACGCTGAACCGTCCCGAGCGCAAAAATCCGCTGACGTTTGAATCCTATGCCGAGCTGCGCGACCTGTTTCGCGCGCTGGCCTATGCGGATGATGTGAAGGCCGTGGTGCTCACCGGCGCCGGCGATAACTTCTGCTCCGGCGGCGACGTGCACGACATCATCGGCCCGCTGACCAAGCTGGATATGCCAGGCATGCTGGCCTTCACGCGCATGACCGGCGATCTGGTGAAAGCCATGCGCCACTGCCCGCAGCCGATCATCGCGGCGGTGGACGGCATCTGCGCCGGCGCCGGCGCCATGCTCGCGCTGGCGTCGGATGTCCGTCTCGGCACGGCGCGCAGCAAGACCGCCTTCCTGTTCACGCGCGTGGGTTTGGCCGGCGCTGACATGGGCGCCTGTTCGCTGCTGCCGCGCGTGATCGGGCAGGGGCGGGCGGCGGAGCTGCTGTACACCGGCCGTTCGATGTCCGGCCTGGAAGCCGAACGCTGGGGCTTCTTCAACAGCGTGCAGGAGCCGGAAGCCTTGCTGGATGCGGCGCGCGACTTCGCGCAAGGCCTGGCCGACGGTCCCACCTTCGCGCACGGCATGACCAAGAAAATGCTGCATCAGGAATGGAATATGGGCGTGGACGAAGCGATTGAGGCGGAAGCGCAGGCGCAGGCCATCTGCATGGCCACCAACGATTTCCACCGCGCCTACCACGCTTTCGTGGCCAGGCAAAAACCGCAATTCGAGGGCGACTGATGAGCGACAAGAACTACCTGGCGTGGCCCTTCCTCGAACCGCGCCACGCGGCGCTGGAGCAGGCGCTGGACGCGTGGGCCGCGCAGCACATCGCCGGCGCGCATGCGGAGGATGTTGATGAAGCATGTCGCCACCTGGTGCGCCAGCTGGGCGAGGGCGGCTGGCTGCGTCACGCCATCGGCGGCACGGCGCACGGCGGCGCCAGCGACAGCATCGACACGCGCGCCATTTGCCTGATCCGCGAAACGCTGGCGCGCCATAGCGGCCTGGCGGATTTTGCGTTCGCCATGCAGGGCCTGGGTTCCGGCGCCATCAGCCTGTTTGGCAGCGACGCCAACCGCGCTGACTACTTGCCGCGCGTGGCGCGAGGCGAGGCGATAGCGGCGTTTGCGTTGTCCGAACCGCAGGCTGGTTCCGACGTCGCCGCCATGCAGTGCGCGGCGATGCTGGACGGCGATCACTATGTGCTCAACGGTGAGAAGACCTGGATCTCCAACGGCGGCATCGCCGATTTTTACGTGGTGTTTGCGCGCACCGGCGAGCAGCCCGGCGCGCGCGGCATCAGTGCCTTCATCGTCGACGCCGATACGCCGGGCCTGACGATTGCGGAGCGCATCAACGTCATCGCCCCGCATCCGCTGGCGCGCTTGCAGTTCAGCGATTGCCGCGTCCCCGCCGGCAAACGGCTGGGCGAGGCAGGGCAGGGCTTCAAGGTGGCGATGGCCACGCTGGATGTGTTCCGCACCTCGGTGGCGGCGGCGGCATTGGGCTTTGCGCGGCGCGCGCTGGACGAGGCGCTGCAACGCGCCACGCAGCGGCAGATGTTCGGCCAGGTGCTGGCCGACTTCCAGCTGACGCAAGCCAGGCTGGCCGAGATGGCGACCGGTATCGACACCTCGGCCTTGCTGACCTACCGCGCCGCCTGGCAGCGCGACCAGGGCCGGAAAGTGACCAAGGAAGCCGCCATGGCCAAGCTGCACGCCACCGAAACCGCGCAGCAGGTGATCGACGCCGCGTTGCAAATGTTCGGCGGCCTCGGTGTGGTCAGCGGCCAGACGGTGGAAACCCTGTACCGCGAAATCCGCGCGCTGCGCATCTATGAAGGCGCGACCGAAGTGCAACAACTGATCATCGCGCGCGAACTGCTGAAGGAGGCATGATGGAGATACTGCAACCGCCAGGCTGGGCGCGACCGCGCGGCTATGCGAACGGCGTGGCCGCCAGCGGCCGTCTGGTGTGCGTCAGCGGCATGATCGGCTGGGATGCCGAAGGCGTGTTCCACACCGACGATTTCGCCGGCCAGGTGCGGCAGGCCTTGCTCAATATCGTCGCCGTGCTGAAGGAGGCCGGCGCCGGACCCGAGCATATCGTGCGCATGACGTGGTACGTGGTCGATAAAAATGAATACGTGGCGGCCTACAAGGAAGTCGGCGCCGTCTATCGCGAGATCATCGGTGCCCACTATCCCGCCATGACGGCGGTGCAGGTGGCCGCGCTGGTTGAGGACCGGGCGCGGGTGGAGATTGAAGTCACCGCCGTCGCGCCCGATGTGGCACGGGCCGTCTAGTTCGTAGTGAGCACTCCGCGGACGCTGGAGGCCGTATTGACGCCGCTCTCGGCAATCAGCACCAGACTCACCGCGCCGGCCGAGGCGTAGGGCCAGGCAAACGTGGCGGCGGTGTCGTTTTGCAGATAGCCGCTGTCAAAGGCCACTGCGTTGCCGGTCTTGACCTGCAGCCGGATGCGGGCGCCGCCGGTGGCGACCGATTTGAAGCGCATCAACTCGCCCCCGATTGGCTTGGACCAGGTGACCTTGCTGACATTGGTGTAGGTGGTCTGGCTGATGCGGTTCGCCGTGGAGGGGAAGACGATGGCCTGCTGCCAGGTCTGGAAGCTGCCCGGTCCGGCCGTATAGCCGCCGGTAATGCCCCAGGTGCCGCGCATGGACAAAATGCTGCCCGGAGCAGGCGCGGCCACTGTCTTGCCGTTGCCGTCAACCCAGCTTTGCGCTGCTGTCACCTGTCGCAGGGCAGCACGGATCAGCTCCAGCCCCGCCGCCACGTTGCCGTCCCAGCCGGTAGGCATCAGGTTGAAGTTGGCGCCGTTTTCCACATTGATCGCGAATGCCGTGTCGTAGTTTGTGTCGACCACGTAGGCGCCGTAGAGCTTCAATGTGTTGGCAACCTTGCGCAAGGCCGGCGTGCTCAGTTTCGAGATATCGAACGACGCCGGCAGCATCATCCGCGCGCCCAACGGGATCAGGCCGGTGTGCGTCGCCGCGTTGCTGTCGGCGGCGGTGGCCGGATAGACATAGCTAGGACTGCTGATGCCGTTGGACATGGTCTGGCTCGGCAATGACATGGCCAGCGCATGCTTGTAATAGGCCGCGCCATCGTCGATCTCGTGCTTGCGAATCAGACCGGCGGCAGGCGCTACGCCCGACGCGCGCGCGCCCTGGCTCCAATGATCCGCATCGCCAAAGCCGCGGCCGTCGACACGGGTCCAGGAATACATGGCGGCGGTCCAGCGGCCGTTGGTGACGCGCAACTGGTAAAACGAGTGCAGGATCCCAGTGGTAACATCGACAATATCGGCGTGACCGTCCCCACCGGTGGCTGGGACGACGCCGGCCGGCCAGTGCGGAAGGGTAATATTGCGGTAAGTGCCAGTGTCGGGATCGGCGACGCCGGTCTGGCCCGTCTTGCCATATACAGTTACCGCCGGATCGCTGGCCTTGCCCATGAACACGCCTACCGACAGCGCACCGCCGCCGACTACGGGTATCCAGGTCGGGTTATAAACCGGTTTCTTGATCTGATAAGTGCCGAGCGTGGGATTAGTTGGTCGCGAATTCCATGGTGAATCAGCTGCAAACGGTTGATAGTAGTTACCGAAACCAGTGGTCGCGGCGTAATTGGTCTGCGCCTGTGCGACGCCGTTGCTGGTCAGCGCAAGCGCGGCCAGCGTAAAGTAGAACCCGGATATTATGCGTCCAGGGGTAAGTGCAACAGTCTTCATATCAGTTCCTCGTTGTGGACAGGAGCTGTAGGCGACTTACACTGCATGTTCGAACCGTGAAACGTAATTTTTTATGGCGTGATTCTAGCCGAATTAATGCAGATTTGTAAGATTTTTTAAAGCGAGATTCCACAAATTCTGCCGCGCTGCAGCGTATTCAGCATCCTGTCTTTGCTATAATGTCCAGATCGATATTGTTTTTACATTAGCCTGGAGCCGTTCCCATGACCGTTAGCCGGAATCTGCCGCGCTTTGCCGTGATTGATGCATTGCGCGCCCTCGCATGTCTGGCGGTCGTGCTCTATCATGCCAAAGAAGGCGGGCATATCGCTGCGCTGCAGCAGGTGATGCCGGCCTTCTTGTTGACGGTCTTTGAACAGGGCTCGAGCGGCGTCTCCGTTTTTTTCGTCATCAGCGGCTTCGTGATCGCGCACAGCATGTATGCCGATGACGTCAACGGCGGTTATGCCGGCCGTTTCATGCTCAGGCGTTCGCTGCGCCTCGATCCGCCATACTGGGCCTCGATTGCGCTGGGCATTGCCGGCGCCTACATTTCGGCGCAAGTGGTACCGGGCAAGGTCTTCTCGCCGCCGTCGTTGGAAAACCTGCTGCTGCATGTGACCTACCTGATCGACATGGCAGGGCAGCCGATGGTCAACGGCGTATATTGGACGCTGTGCCTGGAAATGCAGTTCTACCTCAGTTTTGTGCTGCTGATGTGGATCGCGGCCCGCTGGGGCAAGCGCATCGGGGTCGCCAGCGCGCGCAAATGCGTGCTGCTGGGCGCGGTGGCGGTGGCCATGCTGTGGACCACGCCGTGGCAGCCGTTCCATGTGCGCGGCCTGTTCCTGGACCACTGGCATTTGTTCGTCATGGGCGTGCTGATTCGTTATGCGCTGGACCCGGCGCGCGTGCAGGCGCAGCGCACGTGGTGCGTGGTCAGCATCGTGCTGCTGGGCGCCGTCGGCCTCGTCTTTCATCCGACCGTCAGCGAATCGTTGGGCGTCGCCAGTGCCTTGTTCTTGTTGGCCGGATGCCAGTACGCCAGGTTGCTGAGCTGGTCGGGCGGGCGTCTATTGCAATGGCTTGGTTTGATCTCATACAGCCTGTATCTGACCCACAATTTCGTCACCGGCGTGGTGTTCCGGATCGGCTACAAGCTGACCGGGCGCACGGTAGCCACCGAGCTGTTGTGGCTGGTGGTGGCGGTGGTGGCGTGCTGTCTGTTTGCCTGGGCCTTCTTCCTGGTGTTCGAACGTGTCGGCTTACGCCTGAGCAAAATGGTGCCACTGCGGCCGCATCGGCCGCAGCCGGCTGCCGTGGCCAACTCCGTGTCGACCGTGTTGTAGGCCGCTATCGTTTGGAGATAAGTTTGAGTACTTCGATCGCCTTGGTCACCGGTAGCCAGGTGACCAGGTCGTCGAATTCACCGCCGGGCGCATTGGGATTGGTTTCCCGGGCGCGGCTGACGAAGCTGTCGGTGGCCAGCTCGTTTTGCAGCTCATCGACATTGTCCCGTGCCGCGTTCGCCTGCGCTATGCCTTGTGCGCTGATGCCCAGGTTGCGCTTGCCGCTCGAAAAGATCACCGCCACCGCACAGCGCGCAATCGGGTCGCACACCGGCTGACCGACGCGGTAATGGAGGTTGTTGTCGTGATCGCGGCTCCACACTTTTTTATCCGCCAGCACCAGATACGGCGTGACCGGCGCGTTGGTATAGCCGGGCGTGACGCTGTAGCGCAGCAGCTTGCCCCAGTCATCCGCCCCGTCCACACCCAGTGTCACCCACGGCAGGATGCCGGTGCAGGCGGCGGTGTCGGCGCATGGAGTAGGGGATTCGCGGCCGTCGTCGGCGGCGATGGCCGGTCTGGGCAAGCGGCCATGCGCCAGCAGGTAGCCGATCAGCGCCTCGCGCGCACGCGCCACCAGCACGCCGGAATGCGTGGTGCGGGCCTGTTCCGACGGGCGCGGGAAGGCGCCGATCAGGGCGGCAGCGGCGCCCACTCCCAGCACCAGCACCAGCAGCAGCAGCGCCGCACCGCGCTGCCTGCCGGCGGCGGGCAGCCTACCGGGGCGTCGTAAAGGGGAGGAATATCTGACCATTCTTCCGCATCCATTCCGGGTTGAAGTGATCGTAATCTTTAAAGATTGCCATCTTAGAGTCCGCATCGTAAATCCTGCAACGTTTTTCTTGGCAAATTTGCGGACGGAAAGACAGCAGGTGGAACTGCGGATAACGTGTCAGGTCCGAGAAGAGCTGGTCGTAATCTTTGTTCTTTTCAAAGAAATCGCCTACCGGGAATTCGTAGGCGGGCTTTCCAAACCAGTACTGATCGCGCCATAGCTTGCGCGGGACGTTGAACGTGAACGACGGCGTCGAGTCCACCAGCGCCACCGTTACGCCACGGGCCAGGATAGCCTCCAGCGTTTGTTTCATTTGTTGCTCAGGAAGCAGCGCATTCTGAACGGCCGGGAGCGGCGTGCAGCGATTGCCCGCATAGCGGCACAGTTCGCTCGACTGACGGGTGTAGCCGGTCCAGTTCTGCGAAATAATCACGGTTTTGTAGACGCCTGATGCCGCAAGTTGATAGGCTTTTTCTGCATAGCCGTGGCAGTTGTGATATTTCCCCGGGCGCTCGAATCCGATGATCATGGGACAGCCTGGCTTGACGAAAAAGGTGGTGTTTACCCGGCTATGCGATTGAAACCACGAATACAAGTGGCCCGCGTGGGAGTCGCCGATGACCAGGATTTTGTCGCCCTGGGCGTTTTTGTTGATATAGCAAAAAAGATCGGCATTAATCGAATCGGTGTTCGAGCAGGCTGGGTCGAGTGTGATGCTGGTGTCCGCCGCTTGCAGCCGCAGCACGTTTTCCTGGTCTTGCACGCGGAACATCAGGCCGTCGCTATGAACGATCAGAAAGGATGCACCGACCAACATCGCGCCGGTCGTCACCAGGCTGACCAGGCCGGCGCGCAATGTTGCGGCCTTGATGGCGCGCAGCTGCTCCACCAGGGTGTAGGAGGCATATCCCAGTGCCAGCGAGAGCGCCATGCCAGCAATTTTAGCCAGCTTCGGTTGTTCGTACAGCATGCCGGTGATGGTCAGTGCAATGACAACCGGCCAGTGCCAAAGGTAGATGGAGTAGGAAGCATCGCCGAGTTTTTGCATCAAGCGGTTACTCAAGACCAAGCTATGTTCGTAGCGCGAATACAGGATCAGGCACGCCCCCAGCACCGGCAGCAACGCGTGCGCGTCGGGCCATCGGCTTTCCAGTGCCAGGTATTTCAGCAGGAACACGGTGAAGGCGACCACCAATAAGCCGAGGTAACTGCAGGCGCGGCCGAGTTGCGGGGCGAGCGGAAGCTGTTTGGTCAGCATAAAAACCAGGCCGCCGGCCAGCATCTGCCAGCAGCGCGCGATGACTGAAAAGAAACTAACTTCATTGTCGATGCGCATGCAGTAGGCAAACGACGCTACCGAAATACCCAGCAGCAAGGCGGATAAGTACAGGTTGCGCTTTGGACGCCCACCGAACACCTGCCAGGCCAGCAACATGATCACCGGGTAGATCATGTAGAACTGCCATTCCACCGCCAGTGACCAGGTGTGTAGCAGCCAGCGATTGTCGATCGCCGATGAAAAATAGCCCTGCTGCGCGGCGTAGAAATTGTTCGAATTGAAGACCAGCGCATGGGCCGACTGCACCGCAAGACTGCTCAAATCGGCCGGCGGCAGCAAAAACGCGCCCAGCAGAAGCAGCATGAATACCATCGCGAACAATGCCGGCCAGATGCGGATCGCGCGGCGGTAAATGAAGCCGATGTAACTGAAGCTGTCATTGGCCAGCGCCGCCCAGAGTATCTTGGTCATCAGATAACCGGAAATGACGAAGAAAATGTCTACGCCGATGAAGCCGCCTTTGAACAGGCCGAGATTGAAGTGATACAGCACCACCAGCATCACGGCCACACCCCGCAGTCCATTGATGTCGGTTTGGAAGCCTGATTTTCTGTTTGGCTGGGCAGCCTGAGCGGGAGATGTTTGAGATGGCGTCATCGGATTTTAGGTGGTTATGTGTGGGCGGACGAGTTGATTGCTAAAAACTGCTGTTCTCACCGCAGGACTCGCTCGTTGCCATGCGGACAATTGACTTGCACTGCTAAGCACAATGATAACTTTATATTATCATTATATGCTGTAATGCAGCATTCGCGGTGTCGGGCGGTCGCTGCCGACCTGCGCGGCTCGCCAATGTCGCCTTAACTTCCCTGTTTGGTGGCCGAACGGTATAATATTCGGGGCCGTCACCATAGCACAATGGATAGTGCGTTCCCCTCCTAAGGGAAGGATACTGGTTCGATTCCAGTTGGTGATACCAGCACCGCGCTGCCGTTGGCAACGGCCTGATTGTCTTTAAATCGCCATCGGCCGTGTTGCGAACGGTACAATGCTCGCTCTATTCATCTTATCGTTTCCCATCGCCCCGCTTGCGGACGGGGAGGCGAACATCTTCTATCTACTATGGCTGTCATCTCCCTTTCTTCGGCGCAACTTGCGTTCGGACACGTCCCGTTGCTCGATCATGCGGAATTTTCACTGGAAACCGGCGAGCGCGTCGGTTTGATCGGGCGTAACGGCACCGGCAAGTCGTCGCTGCTGAAAATCATTGCCGGCAAATTCAAGCTCGATGACGGCCTGCTGGTCATGCAGCAAAATCTCAAGATCACCTATGTCGAGCAGGAGCCGGTGTTCGAACCGGAGATGTCGGTGTTTGACGCGGTGGCCTCCGGCCTGGGCGAGCTGCCGGCGCTGTTGAAGGAGTACGATGAACTGACCGGCCAGTTTGGCCAGGGGAATGACGATGCGGTCATGGAGCGCATGCACGATATTCAGGTCAAGCTTGACGCCGCCGACGCTTGGAGTCTGGGTAACAAGGTGGAGACCGTGCTGGACCGCTTGAACCTGACCGGCGACATGCTGATGAAGACGCTGTCGGGCGGGATGCAGAAGCGCGTTGCGTTGGCGCGCGCGCTGGTCGCTGCGCCGGACGTGCTGCTGCTCGATGAACCCACCAATCACCTCGACTTCACGTCGATCCAGTGGCTGGAAGGCTTGCTGCGCGATTTCAAGGGTAGCGTGCTGTTCATTACCCACGATCGCTCCTTCCTCGACAACGTCGCCACCCGCATCATCGAGCTCGATCGCGGCCGTCTGCTGTCGTATCCCGGCAACTTCACCACCTATCAGGTGCGCAAGGCTGAGCAGCTGGAAAACGAGGAAGTCGAAAACGCCAAGTTCGACAAGGTGCTGGCGCAGGAGGAAATCTGGATCCGCAAGGGCGTCAAGGCGCGTCGCGTGCGTGACGAAGGCCGGGTGCGCCGCCTGGAGGCGCTGCGGCTGCAACGCGCCGCGCGCCGCGACCAGCAGGGGCAGGTCAAACTGGAAGTGTCGACCGGCGAGCGCTCCGGCAAGATCGTCGCCGAGCTCGAAAACGTCAGCAAGCGCTTCGGCGACCGCGTCATCGTGCGCGACTTTACCGGCACCATCCTGCGTGGCGACAAGGTCGGCCTGATCGGCGCCAACGGCGCCGGCAAGACCACGCTGCTGAAAATGATTCTGGGGGAACTGGCGCCGGACGAGGGCGTCGCCAAGCTGGGCACCAAGTTGCAGGTCGCGTACTTTGATCAGATGCGCACCCAGCTCAACGAGGACGCCAACCTGATGGAAACCATCGCTCCCGGCAGCGACTGGGTTGAGGTCAACGGCCAGCGCAAGCACGTCATGAGCTACCTGAGTGATTTCCTGTTTGCGCCGGAACGCGCGCGCTCGCCGGTCAAGACGCTGTCCGGCGGCGAGCGCAATCGTCTGCTGCTGGCGCGCCTGTTCGCCAAGCCGTCGAACTGCCTGGTGCTGGATGAACCAACCAATGACCTTGATATCGACACGCTGGAATTGCTGGAAGAATTGCTGGAAACCTACACGGGGACCGTGTTCCTGGTCAGCCACGACCGTACTTTCCTCGACAATGTGGTGACGCAGGTGATCGTGGCCGAAGGCGAGGGGCGCTGGCGGGAATTCGTCGGCGGCTACAGCGACTGGGAGCGCGTGCGCGACACGGTCAGCGAAGCATCGGCCAAGCCTGCCAAGGCCGCCACCACTGCCGCGCCATCGGCCAGTGCCGACGTCGCGGCGCCGGCCAAACAGAAGAAACTCAGCTACAAGGAGCAGCGCGAGCTGGACGAATTGCCGCAGCAAATCGCCACGCTGGAGAACGAGCAGACGGCGCTGACGTTGCAGTTGTCGGATCCGGATTTCTACAAAAAGAACGCCGCCGAAGCGCGCCGGGTGCAGGCGCGCATCGAGGAAATCGAGGCCGAATTGCTGCAGGCGCTTGAGCGCTGGGCGGCCATCGAGGCGCGCAGCGCGGGTTGATAGTGTGGCAAAAATGCTGCGGTGCGGTATAGACAGTTAAGGTTGTCGCTATTATAATTTCAAGGGTTGGCGGCGGCCCGCGTTGCGGCGCCAGCAAAGGGGCGATCCGACACAAATTGCGACCAATTACCATTTTTTTGTAACAATGACATATCGTGTGGATGTTTTATTATCGCGGTGATACCATCCTGCTTGTTAGAACTAGTTGTTGTTGATTGATTCACCCTCAAGGCGAAGAAAAATAAATGGTAAGTATCTTGCAGGTTAGTGCGAGCGCAACTAAGGTGCCGCAAAAAACGGTGTCGGCAGTATGAAACAGCTGCCTGGCTCCGCAAAAACTTTGCTGGCAGTGCTGCTCGGGTCGCTGTACGCCGTGCCGGCAGCAGCGCAAATCAGCGATACCATTCAGCCGTTCGTCGGCGTCTCGGTGCAGCATGACAGTAACCTGTTGCGCCAAGACGCAGACCAGTATCCCGGTGTCGACTTTGCCGACACCTACAAGACCGCGCAAGCCGGAATCGCGCTGGAACGTCCGATCGGCCGCCAATTGCTGACCGGCACCGCCCGCGTCACGCGGGTCGACTACAGCCGCTTCAACGAACTTGACTATACAGGCAAGGATGGCAAGCTCGATCTGGCCTGGCTGGTCGGCAGTCACGTCACCGGCCACGTCGGGGCCACTTATTCCGAAGCGCTGGCGGCGTTCAGCGATTTTCACTCGTCCGAGCTGAATTTACGCACCGATAAGAGCGCCTACGGGAATATCAACTGGAAGTTCCATCCGGAATGGCAAGTGCATACCGGCTACAAACGCGAAGTGTTCAAGTTCGACCTCGCCTCTCAGCAGTATAACAACCGGACCGAAACCACCGCCGACGCCGGCGTCGACTATCTGCTCAAGAACGGCAGCAGCGTTGGTTTGCTGTTGCGCCACTTAAAGGGCGATTATCCGGTTACCTTTGTCGTCGGCAATACGCTGTTCGATAACAACTATGTCAGCAACGAAGCCAATCTGAGTGTGTCCTGGGTCTACAGCAGCATTTCCCAGCTGACGTTTATTGGTGGCTGGGTGCGCCGCAATTACATTGTGGGTGACGCGCGCGATTCCAGCGGCGGTCATGGCCGCCTGGTGGCCAACTGGGCGCCGCTGTCGCATGTGCAATTTGGCGCCAGCCTGTGGCGCGAATTCGCCCCGGCCGAGGGCCTGTTTGTGCATGGCGCCATGGCAACCGGCCAGAGCCTGAACGTCATCTGGACGCCGACCGCCAAGATCGAACTGGAAGCGAACCTGCAAAACGAGCGCCGCGCCTTCAACCCGCAGTCCGGTGTCGTCAACCTGGCGGGCCTGAGCGATCGTACCCGCAGCGCCACGTTGGGCGTCAATTATGCCGTGCTGCGGCAGGTCACGCTGGGCTTGAACGTGGGGCGCTATACCCGTGACGGCAGTGTCGCGGTACAGACCACCACCTATCGTTCCAATACTGTTGGCTTCAGCGCCAACGTGAAATTCTGAGCGCGCCATGACGGTTAACGACAATCACCTCGTATCGGTCCTGCAGCGCGTGATCGATCCGCTGATCGTCATGGGCATGCTGTTGGTGTGCACCGCGCTGGGCGGCGGCAAGTACACCGGCTACTCGCTGATCCTGATGATACTGGCATTCTTCATTTCGTCGGCGGTGTTCCAGCACCTGGACCCGTATAACAAATGGCGCGGCGGCCGCATGGCGGCGTTCGTGCGCGACATGCTGGTCGGCTGGGCCGTGACCGCCTTGCTGCTGGTCGGCATCGGCCAGGTCAGCGGGATGGAGGAACGCTACGACCACGCAGTGGTGTTGCTGTGGTTCGTACTGACCCCGCTGACCCTGCTAACGGTGCAGCTGCTGGCCCACCGTCTCGGCGCGGTGGCCGACCATGGCGGCGACAACGCCTCGGCGGTGATCGTCGGCGCCAATGATGTCAGCGTGCGCTTCGCCAACAGCATCACGCGCAACCGCAGCCTGGCGCTGCGCGTGGCCGGCTATTTTGACGACCGCGGCGACGACCGCCGCCCGAACGGCATGAGCCAGCCGATGCTGGGCCGGATGAGCGACCTGGCGGCCTATGTGCGCGAGCACAAGACCAATATGATCATCATCAGCCAGCCGATCTCGGCGCAGCCGCGCATCCGCAAGCTGCTGGACGACCTGGCCGATACCACCGCCTCCGTGTATTTCTTGCCGGACATCTACGTGTTCGACCTGATGCAGGCACGCTTCGACACGGTGGGCGGCATGCCGGTGATCGGCATCCGCGAATCGCCCTTTACCGGTAGCAATAGCCTGGTCAAGCGCATCAGCGATATCGTGCTGGCGCTGCTGATTCAAATCATGCTGACCCCGCTCATGCTGGTGATCGCGCTGCTGATCAAGGCCACCTCGCCCGGCCCGATCATTTTCCGCCAGCGGCGCTATGGCCTGAACGGCGAGGAAATCATCGTCTACAAGTTCCGCTCGATGACGGTGATGGAGGATGGCGGCAAGGTGGTGCAGGCCAAGAAGGGCGACCAGCGGGTGACCCGGGTCGGCGCCTTCCTGCGCCGCAGTTCGCTCGATGAGTTGCCGCAGTTCATCAACGTGTTGCAAGGGCGCATGAGCATCGTCGGTCCGCGTCCCCACGCGGTGGCACACAACGAGCAGTACCGGAAGCTGATCAAGGGTTACATGCTGCGTCACAAGGTCAAGCCGGGCATCACCGGCTGGGCCCAGGTCAACGGCCTGCGCGGTGAAACCGAAACGCTGGACAAGATGGAGGCGCGCATCCAGTACGACCTCGACTACCTGCGCAACTGGTCGCTGTTTCTGGATTTTGTGATTATTTTGCGCACAGTGTTGGTAGTATTGAAACGAGACGCGCACTAAGCAGCGCGCATCTTTATAATGTAACAGCGTCAGGGTCAGGCCCGGCTGTTGTGCTCATGTTTTTACTGAGGGGATATTTTGGATCACACCGTAATCGCCGGCGTGCCGGCTGCCGCGCCAGGGCGCACCGTCCGCCGTTGGGCCACCGGCGCCGCCGTGTTGCTGTTGGCCGCCGGCCTGACTGCCTGTGGCGGCAAGAAAGAGAGCAAGTCGGGCCAGGCGCTGGTGAGCGTGGACGGCGAGGAAATCACCGCCTTGCAGGTCGCCGATGAAATGCAGCGCGCCGCGGTGCCGCCCGCGCAACAGCAGGCCGCGCAACAGCAGGTGGTCGCCTCGCTGGTCGATCGTCAGCTGCTGATCAACCAGGCCCTCAAGGACAAGCTGGACCGCGATCCCAAGGTGGTGCAGGCGGTCGAACGCGCCAAAGCGCTGATTCTCGCCCAGGCCTACATGCAGGCGCGCCTGGGCGCGCCGCTCAAGCCGACCGATGCCCAGGTCAAGCAGTACTTCGACCAGCATCCGGAGTTCTTCAGCCAGCGCAAGCTGTTGGAAATGCGCCAGTTGCAGATCCCGACCGCCAGCGTCGATGACGCCCTCAAGCAGGTGATCGACACCGCCAAGTCGCTCGACGAGGTGGCCACGTGGATGGATGGCCACCAGGTCAAGTACAACCGCACCCAGCTGACGCGCAGCAGCACCGACCTGCCGCCGGCGCTCAGCGCCAAGCTGCTGGCCTTGCCGAAAGGGCAGTTGTTCCTGCTGCGTGAAAACCAGGTCAGCACGCTGACCGTCATCACCGACATGCGCGACGCGCCGGTTGACCTGGCGACGGCCACGCCGCAGGTCACGCAATTCCTGGTGGCCAACCACAACAAGGAAGCGGCCCAGGCGGAACTGACCCGCCTGCGCAGCGCCGCCAAGATCGATTATCTGAACAAGGCCGTCGCGCCGGCAGCGACGCCGGCGGCAGCCGCGCCGGCG
This sequence comes from Duganella margarita, assembly GCF_009857535.1. Classification (GTDB taxonomy): domain Bacteria; phylum Pseudomonadota; class Gammaproteobacteria; order Burkholderiales; family Burkholderiaceae_D; genus Rugamonas; species Rugamonas margarita. Next base: position 19,036 of record NZ_WWCS01000017.1, on the reverse strand, counting down.
GCAGCGGCGCCGTCGTCCTCGGCGGATGCGGCGGCCCGCGGCGTTGCCGGCCTGAAGTAAGCATTCTTTCCCAATTGATAGACTAAGCTAAAGCACATACTATGAAACGATATTTATTCTGGATGATGGCAGCGCTGCTGGCGTGCACCTTCGGTGCCACCCAGGCGGCCGAACTGGTGCTGGGCACCGGCGATGTGGTCAAGGTCTCGGTCTACAACAATCCCGACCTGACCGTCGAGACCCGCGTCGGCGCGAACGGTTTCATCACCTATCCGCTGATCGGCCAGGTGGAAGTGGCCGGCCTGCCGACCGCGGCGGCGGAAAAGAAGATCGCCAGCCTGCTGGTCAAGGGCGGCTTCGTCAAGGACCCGCAAGTCAACATGATCGTCACGCTGATGCAGAGCCAGCAGGTGTCGGTGCTGGGCCAGGTCAACCGCCCGGGCCGTTTCCCGATTGACGGCGCCCGCAGTCTGCTCGACGTGCTGGCCCTGGCCGGCGGCATCAGCCCGGATGGCGGCGACTTCGTCACGCTGGTGCGCCACACCCCGTCCGGCGTCAGCAAGGACGCCATCGACATCGTCGGCATGGTGCGGGATGGCAGCCTGAAGACCGACATCGAACTGAGCGGTGGCGATGTGGTGTATGTCGAGCGCGCGCCGCACTTCTATATCTACGGCGAAGTGCAGCGCCCCGGCATGTTCCGCATCGAGCGTTCGATGACGGTGTTGCAGGCGCTGGCCGCCGGCGGTGGCCTGACCCCGCGCGGCACCGAGCGCGGCCTGCGCATCAAGCGCCGCGATGCCGGCGGCACGTTGCAGATTCTCGAGGCCAAGTTCGACGACCTGGTACGGCCCGACGATGTGCTGTACGTAAAGGAGAGTTTATTCTAAGCGGTACCGCGCCACGCTGTTAGCCTGGCTGGTTGTGGAGCACAGCCAGCCGCAGATCTCTTTTGAAAGTCCATCATGAATCTCACTCAACTGTTTCTCGCCCTGCGCGCGCGCTACAAGATCGTCCTGCTGACGCTGGCCGTGACGGTCGCCGTTACCGTGGTGGTCAGCCTGCTGCTGCCCAAGACCTACAAGGCCAGCACCTCGATCGTCCTGAATAACAAGGGCGTCGACTCCGTCACCGGCGTCTCGCTGCCGGCGCAAATGCTGCCGGGCTATATCGCCACCCAGAGCGACATCATCCACAGCAAGAGCGTGGCGCTGAAGGTGGTCGACAACCTGCACCTGGCCGAACTGCCGGCGGTCCAGCAGCAGTACCGCGATGCCACCGACGGCAAGGGCACCGATCTGCGCAACTGGCTGGCCGATCTGCTGCTCAACAAGCTCGACATCGAACCGGCGCGCGAGAGCAGCGTGCTGACCATCAGCTTCAAGGGCGCCGACCCGGCGTTCGTGGCGGCTGTCGCCAATGAGTTCGCCAATGCCTACATCCAGTTCAGCGTACAGCTGAAAACCGATCCTGCGCAACAGGCGTCGGGCTTCATCAACACCCAGATCAAGCTGCTGCGCGACCAATATGAGACGGCGCAAAGCCGCATGTCGAAATACCAGAAGGACCACGACATCTTCAACGCCGACAACCGCGTCGACGTCGAGACCAACCGCTTGAACGAGCTGTCGAGCCAATTGGTGGCGGCGCAGAGCCAGGCGATGGATGCGCAGTCGCGTTCGCGTCAGGCGGCGGGCAACGCCGGCACCTCGCCGGATGTGCAGAATAACGCGCTGATCCAGAACCTCAAGGCCAGCCTGGCGGTGGCCGAAGCCAAGCTGGCCGACACCAGCCAGCGGCTGGCGCCGAACCACCCGCAATACATCTCGGCCAAGTCCGAGGTCGACAAGTTGCGCAGCAACCTGAACGAACAAATCGCCATTGCCTCGTCCAGCGTGAGCACCGGCGGCCAGATCGCCGTGCAGCGTGAAAACGAGTTGCGCAGCGCGCTGGCGGCGCAAAAGCAAAAAGTGATGGCGCTCAACACCGCACGCGACGAGTTCACGGTGCTGGCCAACGAGGTTGAAAACGCCCGCCGCGCCTACGAGCTGGCGACCCAGCGTTACAACCAGACTTCGCTCGAAAGCAAGTCCAACCAGGCCGACATCGCGGTGCTGTCGCTGGCCACGCCAGCCGGCGCGCCATCGTCGCCACGGCTGTTCCTGAATGTGGCGCTGTCGATCATCGTCGGCCTGATCCTTGGCGCCGGCGCGGTTCTGGTGATGGAGCTGCTGGACCAGCGGGTGCGGTCTGCCGCGCACCTGGCGGAAACCTTCGGCCTGCCGCTGCTGGGCGTGATCGAACCGGCGGGCAAGCCGACGCGGCGCGCCAAGAAACCCTTGCTGACTGCCCAGACCTGAGCCGCCCTGCGCCTCTCGCCCCATTGACATAGACGGAGCACCACACATGAATGCCAATTCTCCAGTTGCACCTTACCCGGTGACGGACGCGCGCGACAAGCCCGCGCCGGCCGTCCCCGATCGTTCGATCGGCGCTATCCTGATCAAGCAGGGCCGCCTGTCGGTGGCCGACGCCGAACGCGTGCTGCGCTACCAGGTCGAAAAGAATCTGCGCTTCGGCGACGCCGCGCTGGCGCTGGGGGTGCTGACCGAGGCCGACATCGAGCTCGCGCTGTCGCGCCAGTACGACTATCCTTACCTGCTGCCCGGCGAAAGCGCGATCAGCGCCGAAGTGGTGGCGGCCTACGAACCGTTTACCAGCCGCGTCGAGTCGCTGCGCGCGCTGCGCAACCAGCTGATGTGGCGCTGGTTCGACACCGACGCCGAGCGCCGCGTGCTGGCCGTGACCGGCGCCGAGCGCGGCGATGGCCGCAGCTTCCTGGCCGCCAACCTGGCGGTGGTGTTTTCGCAGCAAGGCCAGCGCACGCTGCTGATCGACGCCGACCTGCGCAATCCGCGCCAGCATGCTGTGTTTGGGCTGGAAAACCGCACCGGCCTGTCGAATTGGCTGTCGGGCCGGCCTGCCGCCGACGCCGTGCAGCGCGTGCCCGGCCTGGTCGACCTGTCGGTGCTGCCGGCCGGTTCGCCGCCGCCTAACCCGTCCGAGCTGCTGGGCCGTCCGGCACTGGGGCAGGTGCTGCGCGAACTGGCGCCGCAGTACGACGTGATCCTGATCGACACCCCGGCCAGCGTCGAATGCTCGGATGCGCAGATGGTGGCCGGCCGCGCCGGCGCGGCGCTGGTGGTCACGCGCCAGAACGTCACCCATGTCGGCCATGTGCGCGATCTGGTCGGCGAACTGACCGAGGCCCGGGTGCACCTGGTCGGTACCGTGCTGAACAAATACTGATCCGGAATGCATATGCTGAACTCCTCTGTGAGCGTGCCGCGGGTGGCGCCGCTGCCGGCGCTGCTGGTCATCGCCGGCTTGCTGGCCGTCTATATCCCCAGCTTTATCGATTTGTTCCACGGCGCCTGGAGTTCGGACCGCAATGCCCATGGGCCCATCGTGATGGTGGTGGCCATGGTGTTCCTGTATTTCCGCCTGAGCCAGTTGATGGCGCAGGATCTGTTGCAACGCGCCCCGCAGCCGCTGGCCGGCTCGCTGGTGCTGGTGGTCGGCCTGTTGAGTTACGTGCTGGGCCGCTCGCAGAACGTGCTGGTGCTGGAAGTCGGTTCGCTGATCTGGGTGCTCAGCGGGCTGGTGATTGCGGGCTTCGGCGTGCGCACTTGGCGCCGCCTGTGGTTCGCGTTCTTCTTCATGCTGTTCATGATCCCGATGCCGGCGTCGGTGGTCGATGTGCTGACCTTGCCGATGAAAATCGCCGTCTCGGCCGCCACCGAACATTTGCTGTACTGGGCCGGCTATCCGATCGCCCGCAGCGGCGTCATCCTCACCATCGGCCAGTACCAGTTGCTGGTGGCCGACGCCTGCGCCGGCCTGAACTCGCTGTTCACGCTCGAAGCGCTGGGCCTGCTGTACATGAATCTGGTGCGCCACCCGTCGCTGGTGCGCAACGTCGTGCTGGCGTCGCTGATCGTGCCGATTTCGTTTACCGCCAATACCATCCGCATCGTCTTCCTGTCGCTGATCACCTATCACTTGGGCGACGCCGCCGGGCAGGGCTTCCTGCACAGTTTCTCCGGACTGGTGCTGTTCCTCTCGGCCTTGCTGCTGATCATCGGCGTCGATAGCGCACTGAGCTGGTTGGTGGCGCGGCGCGGCGCCGGCCGCGATCCGGAGCAGAGCGCCTTGAGCCTGCCCTCGGTGCCGGCCGGCACCTGGCAGCGACTGCTCAACGTGCCGCTGGCGCCAGCGGCGGCCGTGCTGGCCGGCATGCTGGTCAGCATCGCCGCCGCCCATGCGCTGACGCCGCACCTGACGTCGGTGACGACCGCGCTGCAACTGACGCAAGCGGTGCCGGCTCAGATCGGCGAGTGGAAACTGGTGCCGGATTCGGTGGCGCAGGCCACGTTGGCGACCAACGACGAGGGCGGGGCGCTGACCGACCAGATCTATGACGAAGTGGTGACCCGCACTTACATCAATCCGCAAGGCACGCAGATGATGCTGGCGTTAGCGTATGCCCGCGAACAGCGCCAGGACGTCAAACTGCACCTGCCGGAAATCTGCTACCCAGCGCAGGGCTACAAGGTGGTCGCGCTCGCGCCTGCGATGTTGGCGGTTGGTCACGGCGCTGCCGTACCCGGCAAGCACATGCTGGCCGAGGGCAATGGCCGCACCGAAGCGGTCACCTATTGGACCCGTGTCGGCGATGCTTATCCGAACAGTGGCATGCGCCAGCGGATGAAAATTTTCCGCGATGGCTTGCGTGGCGTGGTCACCGACGGCATGCTGGTGCGCGCCTCGGTGATTGTGTCCGATAAGGCTGCGGCGCCAGCGGCGTATCAGCAGCAGGAGAGCTTCCTCAGTGCGCTGGTGGCTGCGGTAAAACCGGGCGCGCCTCCGTTGGTGGCCCAATGAACTGGCGGATATGAAGATTACTTTACCAATGGCTGTCTTATGAGTTCCTCCCGGGGCGGGCTGGCTGGCGCATTCGGCAAAACGCTGATGACGACGGTTGGCATCACCGCGATCAGTTTTATTTCGTCGGTGCTGACTGCGCGGATGCTGGGACCGGAAGGTCGCGGCCTGCTGTCGGCGGCGCTGATGGTCGGCACCTTGGCGGCCGGCGTTGCGCAGCTGGGGTTGGCGACCAGCTATGTCTACCATGTCGGCGCCGCGCGGCGTTTTTCCTATGGCGGCCTCCTGAGCGCTTCCGTGCTGATGGTGGCGCTGGTGGCCGCCGCTATGGGCTGGATCGGCTCGCAGCTGCGCAGCGATCCGCAGTTTGTCGCGGCGTTGCCATGGGTTATAGCGCTGGCCGCGTTCATGGGGACGCAAAACTATTTCTTCCTGCTGGCGCAGATTAAATCCGACCTGCGGTTTTTTAATCTCATGCGTTTCAGTCTGGTGGGCGGCAATCTGTTGCTGTTGCTGCCCCTGCTACTGTTTTACCATACGGTGCAGTTCATGCAAATGCTTTACTGTCAGTTGGCCGTGGTGGTGGCGCTGACCCTGGTCGGCGCCTACTGGTCGATGCAGAACCGCGTGTGGAACGTGGCCCAGCCCAAGGAACCGGTGTCGCTGATCCGGGTGCTGCGCTACGGCCTGCAACAACATGGCACCGTTTTGCTTAGTCTGCTTTTGCTGAATTTCGACAAGATCATTTTGCTGAAGCGCGGCCAGATTGCCGAGTACGGTTATTACGCGATGGCGTTCACCACCTCGCGCCTGATCGGCGCGGTGCAAGAAGCGGTGGCGGTGGCGCTGTATGCGCGCTTTGCCGGGCGCGATCTGCAACAGCTGGACGACAAGGTGCGCACGGCGTTCCGCCTCACCTTCGGGCCGTTGTTGCTGCTGGCGGCGTTGGGCGCAACCCTGTCGCACTGGCTGATTGTTCTGGTGTATGGCGAGAAGTTTGCCCCGATGGCGCTGCCGTTCGCCATCCTGCTGTTTGAATGTGTCTGCGGCGGCGCCAGCTGGACGCTGGCGCAGCGCTTCACGGCCGGCGGCCGTCCGGGCCTGGTGCTTGTGCGGCAGCTAATTTCGGTGGTGCCGGTGTTTATCGCCATGCCGTTCCTGCCGGCCGGCAATGTGTACGTGTTCCTGGCCCTACTGATGCTGCTGGGCGCCGTGCTGCGGCTGGTGGTGACGCTGTGTATGTATCCGATCACCCTCAAGGAAAAAATGCCGGCGTTGCTGCCTACCCGGGCCGATCTGCAGATGCTGTATGGTCTTCTGCCACGCGCGCGTGGTTCTTTAAACTGACGCCTTATTAGGACTATTATGGAAGCTGAAAAACTCGACTCCGCCAGGTTAAATGCCGAGCTGATGACAAAGCACGCGGTGCTGCTGGACTTGATCGGTAAGGCGCCGTTCCATTATGTCGATATTCCTATGCACGGCAATATCGGCGATTTGCTGATCATGCTGGGTACGCTGGCTTTTTTCAAGAAGCACAATCTGACACCGCGTCTTATCTCGCCGTTTTTCTCCTTTAACCCGGACTGGCTGGGCAAGGACGACGTGGTGGTGTTCCATGGGGGCGGCAATTTTGGCGACCTGTACCCGTTCTTCCAGCAGTTGCGCGAGCGGGTCGCGGCCGCACGGCCGGGCAACCGGATTGTCATCCTGCCGCAGTCGATTCATTTTTCGTCGCCGGAAAAAGCTGCCGAGTCTGCCGCTATCTTCCGCCGCCATCCCGACCTGCACTTGTGCGTGCGCGACAAGGTGTCGTTCGAGCAAGCGCGGGCTTTTACCGATAAGGTCTATCTGCTGCCTGACATGGCGCACCAGCTGTATCCGCTCGGCCGCAGCTACGACAAAAACGGCGACGCCATGCTGATCACCCGCGTTGATGACGAAAAAGTGGACCACGGCACACTGCCGGACGTTCGCGTCAGCACCCATACCGACTGGCCGCAATTCGTCGGCGAGCGCGAACGCGTGATCAATCGCTACCGTCACGCCATCGGCGTCTTCTCGCGGCGCGGCCTGGGCAAGCCGGCCAACGTCATCGTCGCGCCGTTGTGGATCGCCTACGCGCAAAAGCTGGTGGACGAGGCCATCGCGCTGTTTGCCCGGCACAACCTGATCGTTACCGATCGTCTGCATGGTCATATCCTGGCGGTGCTGATGGATATGCCGACCCTGGTTCTCGACAACAGCTACGGCAAGAACAGCCGCTACGCGTCGGTCTGGACCGCGCGCAGCGAACTGGTCACCTTGGCAGCCGCTCAGCGCAGCGCCTGAATTTCTGCGAAAGGACATAGCGTGGCACAAATTGACATTCTGCTGCCGGTGAAGAACGGCAAGGATTTCTTGGCGGAATCGATCGACAGCATCATCGCCCAGACCCATACCGACTGGCGCCTGCTGGTGCTGGACCACGGCTCCACCGACGGCAGCCGTGAGATGGCGGAGGACTACCGGCGCCGCGATCCCCGCGTCGAGGTGCACAGTTTCCCGCAGGCGGTCGGCCTGGCTGGCCTGCTGAACTGCGGCCTGGAGATTGCCGATTGCGAATTCGTCATGCGCCATGACGCCGATGACATCTGCTACCCGGATCGCATGGCGCTGGCGCTGGCCGGGTTTGCGCAGTATCCGGACTGCGTCGCCATCGGCGGCCAGGCCGACGTCATCGACGCCAGCGGCAAGCTGCTGGGCGAAATGCTGATGCCGGTGGGCTCGGCGCGCGTGACCGCCGCCAGCCTGTTCCGCAATCCGATCGCCCACCCGACCGCCATGCTACGCTTCGCTGCGGTCAAGCAGATGGGCATCCGCTATGGCATCGACCTGTTGCGCGTGTTGCCCGAAGACCAGCGGCTGGAAGTGCCGGCGCTGGCCGAGGATTATTTCCTGTTCGGCCAGTTGGCCATCCTGGGCAAGTGCGCCAACATTCCGCACAAGCTGATTCGCTATCGCTGGCACGGCAACAATGTCAGCGCCACCCGCTTCGACGACCAGATGGCGGTGTCGCTGGACATTTCGCGCTCGCTGGCGCGCTCCTTCTGCATCATGCACCAGCTGCCATGGTTCGACCCGGCGCCGTTCTGCAACCATGGCGGCATTTTGCTCGACGTGGACGGTCGCGGCAATTTCGACGCCGAGTATGAACGCATGGCCGACGCCGTCACGCGCGGCTTGGGCGACTCGGAGGAATTGCGGCGCGAACTGCGTTACCGCAAGGCCATCGCCACGCGCCGCGAAGCCAGCCTGCTGTGGCGCTTCCACCGCTTCCGCGCCGATAACACGCCGGAAGCCGGCGAGTGGACCGCCATCCGCTCCTGGTTGCTGCGGCGCTTCCCGGGCCGTCCGCGCATGAGCGTCGCCGGCCTGCCGGCCTGAGACCGCGCCAGGCGCTACTCCGTTCGATTACTTCAGAGGTTCACGTCATGCCCGCTTTGCCGAAATTCCCCGCTTTACCCCGTCTGCCGGGATTCCTGCGCCAACCGCTGGGCACCAGCTATCTGGTGATCGGCGGCTTGCTGCTGGCGGCCGTCGTGCTGGGCATGTTCACGCCGCTGTTCGTCGCCACCATGGGCGACAGCCCTTCGAAAATGTTCGCGTTGCCGGCGGCGATGGTGTTCGCGCTGTTGCTAATCTACGACCACAAGCTGACCTTGCTGGGGATTATCCTGTTCCGCGCGGCGCTCGACCCGGTGTTGTCGCTGACCCGGATTTCGCTGGGCGGCATCCCGCTGGGCGTGGGCGGGCTGCTCAACGCTTGCGTGATCCTGATCGCGATCATGCTGGTGTTCGAGCGCCCGCGCGTGGTGCCGGCGCGCGCATTCTGGGCCTGGACGCCGTTCCTGCTGCTGCTGTGCGCGGGCGTGATCCCATCGTATGAGCGCGGCGAGGCGGTCCGCCAGTGCCTGGCGCTGCTGTCGTTCTTTGCGATGTTCATCAGCGGCTTTTATTTTGGCCAAACCCAGGCCGAGTTCCGCTCGGTCATGAAGGTGGTGGTGTGGTCGTCGGCGGTGCCGGCGCTGTACACCTTCGTCGATGTGGCCTTGCACTATCGCGCCGGTTTCCGCCTGGCCAGCACCTTCGGCCATCCCAATGTGCTGGCGTTCTACCTGACGGTGATCATTACGGTGGCGTTTTATCTGTTGCAGACCATGCCCGCCAGTTATCGTGGGTGGCAGCGGGTGTTCCTGATCGGCTATCTGTTCTTCCTGCTGATCATGCTGGCCATGACCCATACCCGCAGCGCCTGGATCGCTACCGCGATCGGCTTTGGCATGTATGGCTTGCTGTTTGACCGCCGTTATCTGGTGTACATCGCGGTGGGCGGGGCTTTGGCCCTGCTGGTGCCTGGCGTCGGCGACCGCTTGCTGGAGCTGACCCACGACAATCCGACCGGGAATGTGACCGAGATGAATTCGGCCTCGTGGCGCGTAGCCCTTTGGCAAAGCGCGTTTGGCTGGATGTCGCCGCACACCTTTGTCACCGGTAACGGCCTGCAAACATTCCAGCACTTCTCGCCGACCTTCTTCCCGTTGGCCGGTGGTATTCATTGGGAGGCCCACAGCATTTACGTGCAGCTCATCTTTGAGATCGGGCTGGTCGGCCTGTTCGCTTATCTGTGGCTGAACTGGCGTGTATTCAAAGGGCTGCTACCGTTGATCAAGGTCGACAAGCTGGCGGCGTTCTCGCTGATCGTGGTGCTGGTGAACTTCCTGATTTGCGCGTTCAGCGACAATATGTTCGACATCCTGGTGTATGACTGGTACTGGTGGTTTGCAGTGGGGGCGGGCAGTTCGCTGGCGCTCAGCAAGACAGTCACGCTCACGCCACGAAAGGCCTGACCATGGCACAACCACGCCCCATGCACTGGACCGTGCTGGCCCCGTTTGTACGCGACGTCGACCCGAAGTGGATTTTTGAATACATCGATCCGGCCCAACACGAAGTAGCGGCGGTGCCGGCCCGCTACGACCATGACCGTTCGCGCCGCAGCGCCTCCGCGCGCGATTGGCTCGATTATTTCCGCCACGCGCTGGCTGGTTTCCTGGCCACCTATCGGCGCGGCCGCAAGACCGGCATCATCACCACGTTCCCGCAACTGGCCCTGATGGTGGCGCTGATGAAAAAGCTGAGCGGGCGCAAACAGCTGCCGCTGATTGCCTGGTGCTTCAATCTGGCGCAACCATATGGCGGCCTGAAAGGCAAGGTGGCGCGCTACTGCCTGCCGGCGGTGGATATTTTTGTGGTGCATTCGCAGGCGGAAATCGACATCTACAGCCGCTGGCTGAATCTGCCGGCATCGCGCTTTGTGTTCGTGCCGCTGAGTGTGGCCGACCCGGTCAACGAGCCATGGCGCGAGCGCGACGGCGAGCCCTATATTGTGGCGCTGGGCACGGCCAACCGCGATTACCGCCTGCTAATGGAGGCTGTGGGCGAACTGGGCTACAAGACCATCATCGTGTCCGGCGCGCACGCGGTGGAACACCTGACGCCGCCGCCTTGCGTCAGCGTGCAGTCCGGCCTGTCGCTTGATGAGTGTCACCGGCTGGCAGCCTATTCGCGCATCAATGTGATTCCGATCGCCGACACCGACGCTCCATCCGGCCAGGTGACGCTGATTGAATCGATGATGCTGGGGGTGCCGCTGGTGGCCACCGCCTGCGCCGGCACCACCGATTACATCGAGCATGGTCAGGACGGCCTGCTGGTGGCGCCGAAGGATACGGCGTCGCTGGTGGCAGCGTTGAAAAAACTGTGGAACGACCAGACCTTGCGCCAGCAACTGTCGGCGCAAGCCAAACACTCGTCGATGCAGAAGTTCAGCTTCAAGGCGGCCTCGGCTAGTCTGGCGGTGTTGATGGAGCGCATGGCGGCGCGCTGACCGGTGGCGTGCGCCACTGGAATGACAAACGGCGCATCACCCTTGGCGGGGCATGCGCCGTTTGTGTTTCTGCTGCGGTTACTGCGCTGGCGTCAGCGTCGCGCGCAGGGTCGAGGCCTGGTTCACGCCGCTATAGGCGGTCAGCACAAACCAGGCGCCGGTGGCTGGCCAGGTGACGCGCGCCGAGGCCTTGTCGCCCAGAGCACCGGTGTCCGACACCACGGCGCCGCCGCTGTATACCTGCATCTTCAGCTTGGCGCCACCGGTCGCCGTGACCGTGAACTTCTGCGCCGTGCCTGGCGTGACCTTGCCCCATACCACTTTATTGATGCCGCTGGAGTTACCGTTGACCATGACGGTCTGGGTCGCTGCAGCAGGGAAGTTCAGTGACTGGGTAATGGTGTCATACACGCCGTCCACGGTGCCGCTGTAGCGGGTCCATGGGCCGCGCATCGACAGCTGGTTGACTGCGACCGCCGCCTTGGGCGTCATCGGCTGGCCATTGCCGTCCACCCAGCTGGTGGCCGAAACGACCTGGCGCAGGTTGGCGCGGATGCGATCGAGCTCGGTTGCCACGGCATTGTCCCAACCGCCGTTGTGCAGGTCGTACTTGACGCCGCCCTCAACGTGGATCGCAAACGGCGTTCCATCATTGCGGTCAACCACGTAGGCGCCGTAGCGTTTCAGCGTCTCGGCAACCTTGCGCAGCGCCGGATTGGCGATTTTCGTGGTGTCATAGCTGGCCGGCAGCATCAGCAGTGCACCTTGCGGAATTCCGCCTGTATTGGTGCTGGCTGCATTGATGTCCGCCGACGTCGCCGGGTAAATATACGGCGTCTTGCCCGACAGGCCATTGTAGGTCATCGACATGGCCAATGCGTGGCTGTAATACGCCTGGCCATCATTGACTTCACTAGCGCGGATCATGCCGGCCAGTGGAATCACTCCAGCAGCGCGCGAGCCCTGGTAGAAGTGGGCGGGATCACCGAAACCGGGGCCCTTGGCGTCGGACCAGGCGTACAGCTTGGCGTACCACTTGCCGCTCACCAGCCGCAAACCCCAGAACGAGTGGATCACATTGGTGACCGGATCGTAGATGTCGGCTTCCTGGTCGTCATTGGCGGTCGGCACGACGTTGGCTGGCCACCGTGGCACGGTGACGGTGCGCGAGTTCTGGCTGTCCGGGTCGGCAACGCCGGCGGTGCCGGTGATGCCGCTGACCGTAACTGGACCGTCGGTGGTTTTGGCTTGGAACAGGCCGGACGACGTTGCGCCGGCCGCTACGACAGGGTAGTAGCTCGACTTTGGAATCACAAACGTGCCGAGCACAGGATTGATCGGCCGCGAATTCCATAACGAGTCTGCGGCGAACAGGCGGTTGAACGTGCCAAACGCAGGCGCAGCGGGCTGGGTGGTGGTTTGTGCTACTGCGTTCAACACGGCAATGCTGAGGACGGAGCACGTGAGAACTTTGCGCAGGCGGCGCGAGGCGGCCGTGGTGTTATTAGTGGACATGTGAAACTCCTACCAAGGAAGTGGGCGTGGAAATCGGTGACATGAAAAGATTATACACAGCTTTCTTGCCGTAGCGAAATAAATCAATGGCTGTCCGATATTTTATGGTGAGCGTACAACAGTTTAATTCTTTCTTGCATATATTAATTGAGTTAATACTAAACAAAAAGCCGGAATCCGCATGTTTGCTAGAGGCGGCAAGTAAAAAGACGAGCGAGACAAGCATAGGCGGCTTCCGGGTTGTCGTTTAGTTTATTCAAATTTCATTTGAATAAACTTCTCATTTTATTAGCTGAAATTAATATAAATCAATTCGTGGAATTTATATAATTTCTGGACTGATAACAATATAATTTTTATACGCTGAGGGCGGCTCCATGTGGCGCGGCCTCCCGGCGGCCGCAGCCGCGCACTTCAGGCACACGCTTGGAAATCAAATGTTTTCACAATGGTATAATAATTTTAACTAAAATTAAAATACTTTAATGAATCATTGGTATCCAGGAGGAATAATTGGCTAAAATAGACGTTATATTGCCGTCTAGGAATGGCATTGGTTTTCATCGGCAGCCATTCGACTGCATCAGCCCACCCGATTCAGGCGCCGCCAGTCGCGAGACGGGAGACCACTACCAGCGCCACCGATGGGGGTGGCCATGCAATTAAATACTATTCAATTTTTGCGCTTTGTCGCAGTCTTGTTGGTTGTCACCTCGCATACCGTGGTGGAAGTCTGGCGACGGTTGGGCTTCGCTGGCGAGTTCGGCTACTGGCATCAGGTCGGTGGCGCCGGGGTCGATATCTTCTTCGTCATCAGCGGGTTTGTGATCACCCTGTCCACCATGAGGGCCGCCGCCGCCGGTGGCGCCGACGCCAGTTGGCATTTTCTCCTGCGGCGCATTATCCGCATCGTGCCGCTCTATTGGGTCTACACTGCGGTCAAGGCGATGGTGGTGGTGTTGGTCGGCTCAAGGGCCTTCCATTCGACCATCGCACCGGATTATTTTCTGAAGTCAATTTTCTTCATTCCCGCGGTCAATCCGGCCGGCCAGGTGTTACCGCTCCTGGAGTCCGGCTGGACGCTCAGCTATGAAATGCTGTTTTACCTGTCGTTCGCGCTGGCGATCTGGGTGCGCAAGCCGCCATTGCGCTTCTGCCTGGTACTGATGTCGCTGGTGTTTGCGCTGGGGGTGGTGTTTGCCGATCAGGTGGTGATCGGCTTCTTTGGTCGCACGCTGCTGTTCGAGTTCTTGTGCGGCGGCTTGATCGCGCGGCTGTGGACGTGGCGGCCGCCGCTGCCCGCGTATCTCGCGCCCGCGTTGGTAGTGTTCGCTGTAGCCGCTCTGTTCGTTTTCCCTGCTGTGCCAGTGGACCGCCTGTTCGCCGTCGGACTGCCTGCGGCCGCGCTGGTCATGGGCATGGCATGGCTGGAACGCTATCGCGCCATCAGCCGCCTGAGCGGACATTTCAAGCTGTTTGGCGATGCCTCCTACACCATCTATCTGTCGCACGGTCTGTCGATGCCGGTGTTTATCATGCTGGCCCAAAAAGCCGGCATGCACTCGATGGCGATCATTTTCACGTTCACCGTGGTGGCGGTATTCGCTCTCGGAGGCTTGCTGTATGTGGCCGGCGAGCGGCCGTTGACAGCCTGGCTGAACCGTCAGGTGGGCCGCAAGATGGCGCTGGCGTCGACCCCCTGAGCCGCAGAGATAAAACAGGCTCCGCAGCAACCCTTGGGTTGTTGCGGAGCCTGTTGTAGCTGGAGCTTATGGCGCCTTGGCCGCCCCGGCTCGTGGCGGCATGACCAGATCGTCCAGATAGTTGGCAACGCGCCGGCTGTAGCTTGGCCGCATGTGCGTGGTGTCGGTATAGACCGGGGCGCCGCTGGCGTCCAGCACATGGCAGGTGTTGCCTTCACACAGGGAGGTGGTCGGATCGATCAGCTCGGCGCCGGTGGCGGCGGCGATCGCGATCAGCCGCGCGCGCGCCGCTGCATTGGCGTGGTTGAAGCTGACCAGGTCAACGTTGGGGATGTTTTTCAGTGGATAGATACTGTCCAGGCGCGATCCCTGGTACATATTGCGCGGGTCGTAAGCCTGGCCGCTCGGCGGTTGCAGGACGATGACCACGCGCTTGCCCGCTTTGCGCAGCGACGCCACCGACTGCTGCAGCGAGGCGTAGGCCAGGTCTTGCGCGGCAGCGGACGGGAACGGCAGGATCTGGCTGCCAGTATCGTACTCGGTGAGATTATTGTATGTGTTGAAATACGCGTACCAGGCCGCGCCGATCATCACCGTATGCACCTGCGGCTGGCTGGCCAGGTCATACGCGGCCGCGATGGTTTGGGGGCACAGCGGGAACTGGAAGCGTGGCAGGCGAATGGTGTGCAATACCGGCTGGCAACCGCCGCCGGTGGCAAAGATCACGGAATTGACCTGATCCGGCTGGCGCGCCATCAATTGCTCCATATGCGGGCCATATTGCTGCACCAGCGAGTCGCCGATGAACACCGTCAGGCCGGGCGCTTTGCCGGTCAGCTGCTGAAAGAGAATGCCTTGGTGCCGGATCGGCTTGAAGCTGGCGCCGGGGAAGTCGAAATCGTTGAGCGCGTTCAGATAGACGTCGCTGCCATGCACATCGATCCGCTCGCGCAGCAGGCCGGCGTTGATGCCGAAGCCGATCAGCGCCGTCAGCGCTACCCCCGTCACCAGGGCGCCGACCACGCGCGGCGTGTTGCGGTAGTGACGCAGCGGGGTTTCCAGCAGCCGGTAAGTCAGGTAGGCCAGCAGCAGCGCGCCGGTCATCAAGCCAATTTTCACCAGGTAGGACGGTTTTTCGCCGTACAGGATGAAAGCGTAAGACAGCAACGGCCAATGCCATAGATACAGTGGATAGCTGATCTTGCCGATGCCGGTGGCCAGCCGGTTGCCCAGCAGGTGGCGGTTAATCAGCGTGGCCGGGCCGGCCATGATCAGCAAGAACGTCGCAGCCACCGGCAGCAGCGCCCACCAACCGGGGAACAGGGCCTGCGGCTTGATCAGCGCGAACGCGCCGACCATCAGCAGCGTCCCGAGCGCGGCGGCCCAGCGCTGCTGCTGCAGGCTCCATGGGCGGCGATGCAGATGCAGGTAGGCGGCCACGCCACCGCTCATCAGTTCCCAGAAGCGCGATAGCGGCGAATAGAAGGCGGCGGTGGGATTGCTGGCGATGCTGCCGAGGTTGACCGCCATCGACGCGCAGAAGATGGCGCCGGTCACCAGCAGGAAATTATAGCGTTTGGTAAATACCAGCCACAGGATCAGCGGCCAGGCGATGTAAAACTGTTCCTCGACCCCGAGCGACCACAGGTGCAGCAGCGGTTTGGTGTTGCCGGAACTGTCGAAATAGCCCGATTCTACCCACAGCACCAGGTTGGAGACGAAGCCGCCGCCGGCCGCCACATGCTTGCCGAGCACGGTGAACTCGCCGTGCAGCAGCACCATCCAGCCGAAAGCCAGCGTCGCCAGCAGCACTACCAGCAACGCGGGGAAGATGCGGCGCACGCGGCGCGAATAAAAATCGAGGATGCTGAAGCGGCCCGCCTCCAGCTGCTTGAGCAGGATGGTGGAGATCAGATAGCCGGAAATGACAAAGAATATGTCGACCCCGACAAAACCGCTGACAAACCACTGCGGCCAGCAATGGAACAGCAGCACGGCGGTGACCGCGACCGCCCTCAAGCCGTCGATGTCGGGCCGGTAGGCCAGCGCATGCGGCGTCGGCGTGGCGGGGCCGGGCAGGGGCGCGGTGCGCGGCGGCGGGGTGGCGGCGTGGGCGGTAACAGTCATGGGTGTGCGGGGCGTAAGGTAGCAGGGTGGTGAATAGATGTCTGTTAATATTAGCACAGCTGTCATTGCTTCCGAAGCAACGGCGCAGGCGGGCGCGGCCTTTTGTCGCGTCGCAGCAAAATTGGCAAAAAACACAGCATTACACGATTGATTCGTTTAAAATGCAAGTCATTATTATCTGTGCAACGTGCTTGCTCCGCAGGGCGCCGTGTGCAATGTGAGAGAAGGAAGCCATGAGCAAGGATGAGGACTGGGCGGCCGATTTGCGGCGCTATGCCATGCGGCGGCCGTTCCTGAAGGAGCAATCGATTTGGGCGATCTGGCTGTACCGCCGCGGCCGCCGCATTGACGGCATGGCGCCCGGCCTGGGCCGCCGGCTGGCGACAGCGCTGTACTGGTCGTTGTACCGCGTGATTGAAACCGCCTCCGGCATCACGCTGCCGAAAAGCGCGCGCGTTGGTCCCGGGCTGCGCATCTGGCACTTTGGTAACGTTATCATCCACGCGGACGCCGTCATCGGTGCCAATTGCACCCTGCGCCATGGCGTCACCATCGGCACCCGCGAGGAAAACGGCCCTGTGCCGGTGATTGGCGATGACGCCGATATCGGCGCCTATGCGCAAATTCTCGGCGGTGTCCGCGTTGGCAACGGCTGCCGCATCGGTGCCATGTCGGTGGTGCTGTGCGACGTGCCGGACGGCGCTACCGCAGTCGGCGCCCCGGCCCGTATCATCGCCGCCCGGCGCGACGCAGCGGCGGGGGCGGCATGAGCCAGTTGCTGTCCTTGCTGATGTACCTGTTGTATGGGCTGTTGATCCTGGCGGCGGTGCCGGTGACGGTGCTGCTGCTGCAGGCGCTGCTGGCGTTTGCGCGCCTGAAGCCGGCGCCGGCCGCCAGCGGCCGCCGGCCGCGGCTGGCCGTGCTGGTGCCGGCCCATAATGAATCCGGCGGCATCAACGCCACCCTCGACAGCCTTCGTCCACAACTGGTGGCGGGCGACCGCATCCTGGTGGTGGCCGATAATTGCAGCGACGACACGGCGGCGGTGGCTGCACGCGGCGGCGCCGAGGTGCGCGAGCGCTTCAGCGACACCGAGCGCGGCAAGGGCTATGCGCTGGACTTTGGCGTGCGTTGCCTGGCTGAAGACCCGCCCGAAGTGGTGGTGATTGTCGATGCCGACTGCATCGTCGGTCCCGGCGCGCTGGACCGGCTGGCGCGTGACGCACTGCAGCACGGGGTGCCGATGCAAGCACTGTATTTGATGCGCGCGCCGGGCGCCAGCGGCCTGAAGAAAATTGCCGAATTTGCCTGGGTGGTCAAGAACCTGGTGCGTCCGCTGGGCTTCGCCCGGCTCGGCCTGCCGTGCCAGCTGATGGGCACCGGCATGGCGTTCGACTGGCCGACCCTGAGCACGGCCGCACTGGCGAACGGCCACATCGTCGAAGACATGAAGCTCGGCCTCGACCTGGCGCGCGCCGGCAAGGCGCCACGCTTCTGCCCGGCGGCCGAGGTCTACAGTACATTCCCGAGCAACGACGCCGGCACTGCCGCGCAGCGCACGCGCTGGGAGCACGGCCACCTGAGCATGATCGTCTCGGCGGTGCCGTCGATGGTGTTGCAGGGCCTGTTCAAGGGCCGGCCGCAGTTGCTGGCGCTGGCGCTGGACCTGAGCGTGCCGCCGCTGGCACTGCTGGCGATGGCGGTCGTTGCGCTGTTCGGCCTTGGCCTGGTGGCGACCGTGTTGAGCGGCGCAGTGCTGCCGCTGGCCTGGGCTACGTTGCTGGGGCTGGCGTTTGGCGCGGCCGTGCTGCTGGCGTGGTGGGCCCATGGCCGCCAGGTGCTGGCCGGACGCGAGCTGCTGCTGGCGCTATGGTATGTGGTGCGCAAAGTGCCGCTGTATTGCCGTTTTGTGGTGCAACGTCAAGTTGAATGGGTGAGGTCGAAACGTGACAGCGAGTAATGCTTCTTTGGCCGTGGCGGCCGGCCGGCCGCCGTCCTACGCGCCCGATTTCCAGCGCCCCGTGTATTGCCTGCTGGGACTGCCGTTTGACGCCGTCACTACGGCCGAGGCCGAACAACTGGCGCTGGATGCGGCAGCCGCGCGGCGGCGCTGCTTTTTCTCCACGCCCAACCTGAATTTCCTGATTGCCGCGCGGAGCGACACGCCGTTCCGGCTGTCGGTGCTGCGCTCCGACCTGTCGCTGGCCGATGGCATGCCGATCATCTGGATGGCGCGCGCGCTGGGCATCCCGCTCACCGAGCGGGTGGCCGGCTCGACTGTGTTCGAGGGCTTGCGGGCCCAGCGCCGCGCGCCGCTGCGGGTTTACCTGTTCGGCGGCCCGGACGGGGTCGCCGCGCGCGCTGCCGAGGTGATCAACGCGGAGCAAGGCGCCATGGTCTGCGTCGGCAGCAGTTCGCCCGGGTTTGGCAGCATCGCGCAGATGAGTTCGCCTGCGCAACTGGCCGCCATCAATGACAGCGGCGCCGACTTCCTGCTGGTGGCGCTGGGCGCGCAGCGCGGCCAGGCCTGGATCGAACACAATCTGGCGGCGCTGCAGGTGCCGGTGGTCAGCCACCTGGGCGCGGTGATCAACTTTGTGGCCGGTAATATCAAGCGGGCGCCGCCGCGCTGGGGCGCGCTCGGCCTGGAATGGCTGTGGCGCATCAAGGAAGAGCCGGCCCTGTGGCGGCGCTATTACCGCGACGGCCTGGCGCTGCTGCGCCTGGCCGGCGGCAAGGTGCTGCCCGGTCTGCTGGCGCAACGGCGCGCGCGCATCCGCATCGCCCAGGCGCCGGCGCCGCAGCTGACGCTGCGCCG